>NZ_CAMXBP010000002.1:0-322109 GCF_947179475.1 Wolbachia endosymbiont (group A) of Cydia splendana | reverse complement strand
ATTTAGCTAACTCAGGAAGAACGGTGGTAAAAGAGCTGAATGCTTTAAGAATCTTTTCTTCTAACCCTTGTGTTAACGATAAATCTTTCAAAATTGCAGATGAAGAATCATCAACAAAAGCAATGCAACGGAGAGCGATTCTGACTGGTGCCGTTGGGGTGGTGCTACTGGTAAGTGGTATTGTATCACATATTATGAAAATGCCTACTATAGGAACAGTTGGAGTGATTGCTGGATTGGCATGCATAAGCTTTGCGTTGTACAGTACCCTAGAACCGAGTACAAAGCTAGAGAAGGTAGAAGAGCTCTTCCGATCCAACGCAAGAGAACATTCCTAAAAAACACAGATATTAAAATAATTTCCTAAGAAATACTTCTAATTTACTAACCAAGTACTAAACCTGCTGCTATTTTCCTCAAGGCAATCCATCAACTTAATAGGTATATTGTTTACACTACTCATCTTCGTAGTCAGGATATTGTGGAGGAGCCTCTCCTTGCTTTTTAGTAACTTTTGGATATCTTGTTCCAGCTTCTGCTTCAATAATGCCACAACATTCTACTAAAAATTCCCAATTATCGCCATAATCAAAAAGAAAAATCATTTTTTTATCTGGCTCAAAAACCTTGTAGATATAAGAATTTTTGACGCTTTTTTCATTAGGCATAAACTATAATCAGTATTATAAAATAAAGTGTATACTTCATTACTTTCATAAATATCGTTTATGTTACTATAAAAACCAAATTAATGATCTAACTCAAAACTAAAGACCTTTATGATAGTTTCTGCAAATTTATAAAGACAGCTTTCAATTCCATCTCACGGTAGATTTTTTTGTCTAGAGAAACTTTAAATAAGTATACTTTCTTTTTCTTATCCACTTAATTTATCTTTAACTTACATTAAATTAACCAATAGCAAAAAAACAACACAAGTCAAACATAACCTTACCCACATATCTTACCCTATTCGGACTATTAGGAGAAATGCTATACTTTAGAAAAAGCTTAACTGAACTTTCATTCGTTCTGACAACACATACTTACTTTTAATGACCGATGATATGGTCGTTGCTGGAAATAGGCGTTCTTAGGCCTTGAAGATGACTGTTTACTTTCGGCAAATCGTCTAAATCATGCTCTATTTTTTGTGTTTCCATCTCAAATTTAAATCCCAATTTTTCACAGAATTTTTGAAAGTATTCTCTAATAATAGAGAGCAAGTTTCTATCTCCTTCTTTATAATTTTTTAATTCCTTGGGAACAGTGAGTGATAATTTACCGTCTTTATAGGTTACACCATCTTTTCCATCTTGAGACTCAAGTGTAAATTCCAGTGAGGTGGATAGACCACATATTTTTTCCCCTGGATTATCAAATTTGATTACAGGTATTTCCATATCAGACTTTACTCTTATGTTATTATGGTCAGTGTAATCAATATTCATTACTTTGTCAGGGTCTTGCGTTGTTAATCGATAATTGCTAAGTGCAGAGTGATATTCAATAAATATACCTGCTAAGTATCCTGCTTGATTACAATTAGTAACTAGTTCTTCTAAGATAGGGGCACTAGGAACTTCTGCTTCAGCATATTTAAACATTTCCTTAAAAACTTCCTTTACAAATGGTCGGTAGTTCTTATTCTCATCTCCTACTTTGAGTAATAGATGCATATGCTCTCTTCCAGCATTGTAAAATCTCTCAAAATCTCTACCGTACGAATTGGTTTTCTGATAATCAGGAATTTCAGGATTTTCACAATGACTTTCCCACAATTCACTTAACGCGTTATATGCAAGTTCTTTTTCAAGATCCTTAAGGACTGAATTAACAAAAGCCCTGCCATGATCTTTATCTATTTCTCTTTGTTTTTTGCTTGCGGCTTCAGCGCTATATATATCATAACTATTAAAAAGGTTGCTTTTGCGATATTTCGCTCCTTCCATTAACACAGAGGTTAAAACTGTATCTATAATCTTTCCATTAATAACAAAGTTCATTCTTGGAAGATCGAAATACATTGTTTCACCAGAGTGTGCTGATTTATTGCTCTCGCCAGCCTTTAATTTACTAAAGCTAAATTCTTTAATTTTAACCTTCAACGTAACTATTGGATTTGCTTCTGTCATAGTCCGTACTTATTAAAGCCCCTAAACTTGATTATAACATAAGAACCATTAATAGATTATTAACAACACCTAAACGCAACAAAGGCCTTACACCATCTGTACAACAAATACGCAAAGACAATAGAACTTTATTATATTCTATCTATAATGATTCAAAATAGCAAGCCTCAAACTAGAAGCCTGCTACCACTTACTGGTTACTTTACATCAATCTTCTTGATGTGTTTCTCTGACTTAGGTATGGTTACATGTAATACTCCATCTGAAAAACTAGCAGATACTTTATCTCGCTCCACATTTACTGGAAGCTGAATAGACCTATAGAAAGAGCCATAGTACCTTTCTCGATGATAAAACTGCTTATCTTTTGACTCGTTATCACATGTCTTTTCACCCTTCACTATTAAGCTATCGCCAGATATACTAATATCTATGCTTTCTTTGGAAATACCTGGTAACTCTAATGAGAGGCAATAGCTTTCCTTTGTTTCATAAAAGTCACAAGCTGGTAATAGACTGTTGCTTCTTCTGGAAAGCTCTGGATTCCATCCTGTAAAGAAGCTATCAAATATGTCATCAACGGCCCTTTGTAACCCTCTTACACTAAAGTTATCACGGTTATTGTTTTTATTTGAATGAACTATATTACTCATGTTGTACCTCCTTTCACTAATATGTGCATTATGTAATCATTCCACTTGTTAGTTTCAATACCTTATACCAAATATCATAAATAAGTAGGCAAATAACTCACAGAACAAATAGTTTTGATCGAACTTTCCGTAATATTACGAATGAATGCACATATAGTATCCTCCAATAAACTAATACCAATTCCTAAAAATAAATAGACAAATAAAGAAAAATTTCTAAAATAGAACAATTTAAGAATTAGTGAGGAGTTATGGCAGGAAAAAGTAAAGCAATAGGAGAAGAATGATATAATAAGTGTAACCTGGAATTAAAGAAGCACGGAATAAGAGGAGAGATAGGAAGAAGATTACAGGCAATAATATCTGGAAAAGAATATGGAATAACAAAAGTTGCTCAAATATACCGAATTACTAGAACTACATTGATGAAGTGGATTACAAGATTTAAGGAAGGAGGAGTCGATGCGTTTAAAATACAACCAGGACGTGGAGTAAAGCCGAAGTTGAGCTACAAGCAGCAAGAAGAAATTAAAAATGTCATAGCAGAAGAAGGAGCCAACCTAACGGCTAAGAAATTAAAAATCATAATTGAGAAAATGTTTTCTATTGAGGTAAGTAAGTCTACAGCACATGGACTGATGCAAAAGTTAGGTTTTTCGTATATTACTCCAAGGCCTGTGCACAATAAACAGGATAAAAATAAACAAGAAAAGTTTAAAAAAAAATCTTAATGAAACTATTGTCACGTATCCCGAAAAAGAGCTATTTTTCTTCGATGAATCGCGGTTTGGCACACATTCAAAGATTGGACACGGGTGGTTTAAAAACTTACTATTACCCACAAATATAAATGTTTGTTGCATAGCTCTTAATGGCATAACTTTTGCTTGAAATAACTGTTTATATGGTGCAATTTACAGCTTTTAGTTGCTAAAATTATAACTCTTAGTTTAATAATTTTAATCTAATAAGCTTTCAGGTTAATAAAATTAAATTATTTGAGTAAATACAATACTATGTTTTTATTTGTGGGTAATAGTAAGGTTTAAAAAAGGCATTAGGACACAGGTTAAGGTGAAATTAGGTAGGCAAAACTTTTATCTCTATAGTGCAGTTAATCCTAGAAATGGAGAGACTTCTAGTTTATTCGCACCAAACGTCAATACTGATTGTATGAATATATTCCTTGAGCAGATGTCACAATATTTAGGAACAAGGGAGGCATTTCTTATTGTGGATTGTGCAGGATGGCATAGATCCAAAGGTTTAAAAATACCACAAAATATTACCTTAATCTACTTACCTCCATATTCACCAGAGTTAAATCCAGTAGAGCATTTATGGCAATATTTGAAAGACAATCTCATTAAAAATAGAATATATGACTCTGTTAGTTTATTGGAGGATACTATATGTGCATTCATTCGTAATATTACGGAAAGTTCGATCAAAACTATTTGTTCTGTGAGTTATTTGCCTACTTATTTATGATATTTGGTATTATACCTAAATTTTGGATTAGTGATAAAAAAGCTAGAGGAAGAATGGACTATGGATTTGTCGAATTGGACTTTGAATACTTGATATCTTCTTTCCAGATAGATTGAAAACGAAGTTGTATAAAAAATGCTGCTTTGAATGGTTATTTTTGAAATATTTGAGCCTGATTTTTAAATTCCCCTTTCATTTACTAACTGATTGCAATAAGCTTCTTTCATAAAGCTAGATGGAACATATGATTTTTCTATTGTACAATCTGACTGTTTCATAGTTTTAGCTAACTCTTCAGAAACGTCACTGTTTATTTCAAAATAACCATCTTCTATGCCTATAGAAACATTTTTTCCTCCTAAAAGACAGCTCCCCCCTAAACTTGATTTATCCTCCAACTTACTAAAACGTGCTATGCTTTCTTCGTTGGCGAGCTTTACTTCTATTTTATTATTATCTCTATCACTAGGAGATAAATAAACACTGACCTTCCCAAAGTAAGTAGTAAAAGACATTTCAATTCTACCCTCCGAAATGTCGGTGTAATTCCTAACTCCTTCTTCATTTTCAACTCTAACTATACTTTCTCCAACTTGAAGCATACCAATTTCCAGACCTAAATTTTTAGCTTTTTTATTGTTGAATATTCTTGCAACTTCGACAACACTATCTTTTGGATATTTTATACAAAAGTGTCCATTGTCCATCTCTAACTCAAAATCATGATCATCAGTTTTTACACTTACGTCTACGATACTTTTGTACACCAAGTCCTTAAGTTCTAAAAGTATTTTTTCTCGTTGATCTAGAGCGTATCTATCTGAGCAAATTATGTTCACGAAATCGCCATGTTCTTCATCGCTAAATCTATTTAAAGACGCACCTCTTGATACTATTTGCAATATCTTTTTCTCATCTAAAAATCCATAAATTCGGGTAGTATCGTAAGAAAAATATAGCTTTTGCAATGTATCAATTATGCGATCCACTAAAGATATATTAGCTTTATACGGAAGAGTGAACATTACTCTTTGTTTCAGCGCCTCGCTTACAATTTTATCAAGTCTTTTATTGCACTCTTCATAATCCTCTTCATTACCATAGTTACCCAAAGCATCCAATTCATCATGAATATTATCTATTTTTTGCCAAATACTTTCATATTTTTCTCTTTCTCTTTCTCTTAATTTTACTTTTGCTAAGGAAAAAGAATCTTTTTTACGTATTATGTTTGCATTGTAGACTAGTTGACCGTAGGTCCTACCAACAATTTCATCATAATCAAAGCAATAGCTAACATTATAGTCACTTTCACTAGTTGATTCCTGATCATTGCTACTTTCATCGTCATCTTTATTCCATACTTCAATATCGTAATCAGTGTTTTCAAGGTTTTTGTCTTCACTTGTTCGATAATCTTGATTGTTTTCTACTTTTTCGTACAGCCAGGTTGATTTTTGATCATCGCTACTTTCATCGTCATCTTCATTCCATACTCCAATGTCGTAGTTAGTATTTTTAGGTTTTTTATCTTCACCTGTTTGATAATCTTCTGCTTCTCTATATAGCCATATTGATTCCTGGTCATCATTATCATTGATACGCCTCATTTCCACTTTTGTTGTAGACTGAGGTCTTACTATTTCTTTTCTTACGTTTTCTTTGTTTAATTCATCTTCAAGAGACACTTCATTACTAATATAGAAGTTTTTCTGTTTTAAACTCTCATTTTCATTCTGCAATGAACTAAATTCTGCAAACAGTTCTTCACGCTCTGATAAATAAACATAGAGCTGGCCTATTACATCATTAAGTTCCTTATCTTTTTCTAATATCTGGTTTTCATAATTACTCTTCAAATCCTCTATACTGTCTACCAGCACTACACTTTCTTTTCTTAGTCTACTTGAGTTAGATTCAACCAAATTTAACCTTTGCTGTAACTCTTCATTTTTTTTGTCTATCATCTGTATTTCACTCTTCATATCTTCTAATTTGCTGTCCAAGTTCCCTATTATGTCATTTTTATTCTTCACGTCCAATAATACTTTTTCTATTTCTTGTTTTAGCTGTTCAATTTCTTGGCCATTTTTAGTTAATTCTCTTGTTTTTCTTTGTAATTGAGCTTCAAGCTCTTTAATTTTCTTTTCTAGGATCTGATTTTTCTTGCTGAGCTCACTCACTTCTTGATCATACTCTTCCGCTATACCTTTATAGCATTCCAAGAGCTTTTCATTTTTCTTGAGATCAAAGTTTTCTTGTTGCAGCCTTTCTATTTCACCATCTGAATTATCTATTACTTGGTTACCCTCACTACCAATCTCAAATATCTCTTCAGAAGCTTACTATTACCCACAAATAAAAACATAATATTGTATTTACTCAAATAATTTAATTTTATTAACCTGAAAGCTTATTAGATTAAAATTATTAAACTAAGAGTTATAATTTTAGCAACTAAAAGCTGTAAATTGCACCATATAAACAGTTATTTCAAGCAAAAGTTATGCCATTAAGAGCTATGCAACAAACATTTATATTTGTGGGTAATAGTAAGCTTCAGAAGTAATCGTAAAATCTTTAAATACGCAAGGCAAAGTAGTGTCTTCAAGGTTATTACTATCAAATGAGTTATATTGTACTACCTGCCTTGAACCTTACTATTACCCACAAATAAAAACATAGTATTGTATTTACTCAAATAATTTAATTTTATTAACCTGAAAGCTTATTAGATTAAAATTATTAAACTAAGAGTTATAATTTTAGCAACTAAAAGCTGTAAATTGCACCATATAAACAGTTATTTCAAGCAAAAGTTATGCCATTAAGAGCTATGCAACAAACATTTATATTTGTGGGTAATAGTAAGGCCTTGAACTAGGCATACTTATACCTTTCTATTAACAAAGGCACACAATGCATTATATTTACTATATACGCAACTGATTTAAACATAATTTATTTACTAATTCATATTGTGAATTTTTATAAAATAGGTTTATATGCAAAATATTATAATAACGTTAAAGCACGTAGCTAATACCATTATTAGTACAGTATAAAGGGCCTTTTTGCCTATAATTGAAGAGTTTAAGCAAATTCATAATATACCTCATTTATCTTCTAATAACGAAAATTTGTATCGAAACAGATAAGACCATAAGTATGAAATTCAAAGAGGAATGAATCAGTTAAATCAAGAATAGATGTTGTGTTATAGTAGTGATTATGCTAATTATTGGGTCGTTTGGTTAAAAGGTAATTGTGAAAAGGGGTAAGAATTTGACTGAAGATAAAAAATTAGCATCTGACATTCTAAAAGAGGTTGCAGGTACTGGTACTGCTGATAGTGATAAAGTGACATTGTTTGACATTAAAACAGCTTTACAAGAACGTGGTTTTGGTATTTTAATAATCATCTTCTCCTTGCCGCTATCGGTGCCTATACCGGTTCCACCTGGTTATACAACTATTCTTTCTATACCTTTAATCTTGTTTTCATTACAACTTCTGCTTGGGTTTCATTCTCCCTGGATGCCACGTTGGTTGGAAAGGAAATCCTTTAAACGTTCAACATTAGCCCTTGTGGTTAAAAAAACTTTACCTGCATTAAAAAAAATAGAAAAGTTCATGAAACCGAGAATGTCTTTTATCTTCTGTGGGCCAGGTGAAAAGATTTTGGCATTTATAATGCTGGTTTGCGTATTGGTGATAGCCAATCCGCTTCCGTTGACTCACTTCATTCCAGCAATCGGTACGACTCTTATTTCACTTGGTATTATGAATAAAGACGGGCTTGTCTCGATACTTGGAGTGTTGGTATCCTTGTGTGGAATATTATTTGCTCTTATTGTAATAGTAAAAGGTCCACAGCTTATAATTAGTGCGTTTTCTTTTCTCAAGAGTTTTGCATACGGTTAATCTTGAGCTATTAGCAAATTAGATATTCTATAGAAATACCATGGCAACCAGTGTGGAAGCAAATTCTTTTGTTTACTGTTTGTGTCTCAAAAGCATAAAAAAGTACGTACTGTTGTGAGAACAATTTAAACAAAAGCGGCGTTTTAAAAGTAAAAGCTTGGAATTTTTACAACAAAGTTAGGCAAAACAGTTCATATGTAGATTTAGCGAAAGTAAGCCAATATAGGTGATTTCAGCGTATAATAAAATCACCATATAAAAAAGTTCGTATGTATCGTTTGGAAGACCATGCCATCCCAAAGAAAAGTGTTCTCACGGCCCTTGGTTTTTAATGCTGGAAATGGTTATATCACTTAATTTCTTAGCAAAATACAATACTAAATTAATAGCAATTCATTTGAGAGTAAAAACTAAGGCGAATTTATAATATGTCCTATTTGTCTTTTCAGTAACGAAGGTTGGTATAATTTTTTTCTTTAATAAATAGAAAATCATGATATATTAAGCATTTTAGTGAGGCAAATAATGAATTACACTTTAACGCCATCGCTTGAGCATATAACTCTAGTTAAGATAGCTATCACATTGTGGAACCAGGACGACATTAGGGCCTTGACGGCAAGGTTCTATTTTCGATCGTTAATTCTCAGTGAAAGACGGAAAGAGTGGCAAGTAGTAGAAGATAAGGTAATAGAAAAAATACCAGAGCTCCTGTTACCAGAACCCCTAAAAAAGAAAGTATTGAACTTTATCAAACCAATAGGCCTGGAGATATTAAAGTGGAGGGAGTATCATGATCAAAACTCCTATCTTGGTATAGATCTGCCAAATGAGCTTTGTTGGACACCACAAGGGACAGTAGATAAAAAGGAAACAGCAGTGGTGTTAATTAAAGATGAGAATTTAGATATTACCAGACGCTATAGACTGGCATGTATTTACTGTTTAGAGGATGATATTCGGGAACTATGGAGCAAGATGCCTGAAAATCGCAGAAAGTCTTTTTATAGCGAAGAAGATCCAAGAAAAGTTAGGCAGCAGGAATTAGTGGTTCTTTGGACATATTATACAAAAGGAGAAGTGAATAAGCTGGATAATATGATTGAAAGAAGATGGCAAAGTAAGTGTTCTCCTTATCAATATGCATTTGAATATGCAGCAGTTGGTGGTAATAAAGCGGCAACTGAGTATTTTTTGCAAAAACTAACTTCCAAGGAAAAAGAAGAGTCGTTAGTAAGATCTGCAGGATATGTAGCAGATAGACGTTGTGACTCTGCTCGCAATCGTACTGACCTTCCTAAAGAACACTATGCTGATGTTTTATGTTTTTTACTCTCACAAATGAATGAAGAGCAACAAACAGAAGTATTTAAAAGCTACCCTTATGAAGTGTTAAAATGCTTGTTAGATTGGCCTTGGCAAAGTTTCTTTATGAAAACGGTGAGTCGTATGTGGGATTTTCTTTCTGGAAAGGATTGTAATTATTTTTTGAGGGAAATGGTCGATAAAGTGATAGAGGGCCACAAAGATTATGACTATCAAAAGCTTTTTGGGAAATTTTGGCAGCAAAGCCCAGATGCTCATAAAAGGTATGTTATAGATGAATGTTCTAGTGGGTCTCTATTGTCAAAGTTACTTAAGATTGAAGATAAAGAGAATGTTAAGCTAATTTTAAAAGATGCAACTCTTATTGAAAAAGAAAAAATCATTTTTTACCGTGAAGGTAAGGATATCTGTGAGAGTTTAATTTATAACAATAAATGGGATTTACTAAAATTCTTTATTCAGGAGTGTATATTGTCCAAAGAAGTAATAATTAAGTTTAAAGAAAAGTTCAAGGAACGTATCATATGCCGTCGCTCGGAAGAAAAGTTAGAGAAAGAAAAGGATATGTGGAATAAGGCTTTTCAGTTGCTGGATGACCTTATTCACAAAGGTAACAAAAAGAGAAGTATGGAAGAAAGTGATAGTAGTCCAGCTAAAAGGCTTCATAGTATAGAATTTAAAGAAGTAGCACGTAGTATGAAAAAATAGGTGGAAAAGTGCCAAAAGCAACAGCTAAAACAAAACACATTAAACATAAGCCTGAATTAATAGAATTGTTACTTACAGAACCAATTAACTTAGGTAACGATAAAGGTAATCCAATTCTTGCGGTGGATAAAGAAAAGCCCGTAGGGTTTGCTGAAAAGTTTAGTTTATTTCTTAGTGAGACTCCAGATATTGGCTCGACGTCTGATCCAGAGTTTTTTATTCATGGTATTTTAGGTTCAGTTTTAATACTTCCTGAAAGTGGGCTAGTAGAAAAGCTTGGTATCGATAAGGTATATGTTAAGCATACTGAGGTTGGTGTACAAGATAGTAGAAAAAAAGGTAAAGCTAATGTTGTAAAGCTATGTTTTTCTCTTAAAAAAGATGGAAAGAAGCAAGTAGCCCTTAGAGTTTTTACGAATGATGGAATTACAGGTGGTAGAAATCCAGAAGATAAGTATCGTTATAGTGACGATGAACTTAAGGAAATAGCGGGAAAATTGGGTATTTCTGATATAGATAACGTAGATGAACATGTGTTCCGTATTTGTACTGAAGGAGAACCAGGCAATAAATCATTCAGACTACATAAATGGCAGATAGGTAGAGTAAAAGAAAAATTTAAGATAGCAGCATCTTCTCAATCTCAGGTTAATAACGAATTTAAAGAGATTAGTGTAGCTCAGTCTATAAACTTAGAAGATTCATTTAAAGAGCTTTCTAATGGAGATATAAAGGAAGTAATAGGTAGTACGGAAAAAATTTTCAAAGAATTTGCTAGCGTATATCGAGATAATCAAGAAAAATTTTCGCTAAGCAATTCAGAAGCAGCGTATCATGGGTTTCACTATGGAGCTTTAGCATTAAACTTTAAATATCGCTATGATCTTAACTGTTACGCTGAACGTACCGCAGGTAATGGACGTGCAGATCTGATATTTATGTCACGTACGAGAAAAGGTACAAATGACAGGATGAACCCAAAACCTATTCCAGTAGTTGTTGAGTTTAAAGGAGAAGGTCATACTGCTGATGAAGCCATAGCACAGATCAAGAACAAAGGCTACCTATATAACCTAAGCGTTAGAACTAAAGCAGAAGAGGCGGTTATATTAGGGATGAGTTGTGCTGAAGTAAAGACAGAACAAGCTAAGATTTTTCAATCGCAAGGCTTCCTGCAGCGATTATTAGAAGAGATGAAAAGGTTCAATCAGAATCGTATAAGTGAAATTAAAAATGTTTTAAAGGGTGAATTGAAGAATTTATATCATTCAATTCAGAGCCATAATCGCCATTATTTGAGTAAATTAGTATTTGGGCAGGTTTTAGCTGTAGACGATGATGAATTAGATAAATATATTTTTACTTATACGAATCAAGATGAAAGTATAGGAAGAGAAGCTACCACACTTGTGCTATCAAACCAGGCCAAGAGTGAGGCAGTAATATTAAATATTATAGAACGTAGTGGTGAGCAGAGAGCACTTAGGGGGAAAAAGGAATCTGATAGTAAAAGGACTCCCCCAATTGATGGGCTGAGAATCAATTCTGCAGTTAAAATTGATGTAACAATAAACACGGGAGTACAGCATAAACCAGATGGATTTGAAGTAGAAGGGGAAGAAGATAAATCTTATTATCAGGGTATAAATATAGAAAAAGTCTCTGGTAGTTCTCAAGGTAAGTTTCAGGGTCAATTCGAAAAGATAGAGAATGTTAAGGTTGGTAATTTAGTTAAAGGTCTACGGAAAAGTATTGACATAGAAAGAACAAGTGGTGACAAAAAAAGAAGTGATAGGAAACTAGGAGAATCATTGTCTCCTTTAGCGGAAGTCTTGTTTCCTTTCAAGGGATTAATCAAAAAAGAAATAGACTTTCAAGCAATAATACAAGGCTTATTTATAAATGAAGAAACTGAAGATGGTAAAGAGATTAGAGTGTATATGGAATCTAATGCATCTCCACAAGGGAGGATAGACCTAGCGTTATCTTTTACACAACTATCAGAAAATGATGACTCTTTCATAGAAGATGATCCAATTATCATAGAGTTAAAACTTGCTAATAGTGATAACGATGCAAATAGTAAACTAAAGCAAGCAAAAGAACAGCTGAGTGAGAAATATAAAGTTCTCAGGTCCTTCACTGATAAAAAGACAGCTAAGCATGTAGCTATGGTTTTCAATATTAGAGCCAGAGACAAGAATAATGTAATCAAGGTAAGCGCGCAGGATGTTAAAGTTGACCATACTTCCAGTAGCTCTCCTGAAAAGAAAAGACCAGGATCTCCACTTGCTGGATGCCCCAAGAGAAGGAGAGTGAGAAATGTGGATGTATTATGCATAGACTCGAATGATGAAGAGAGCATTGAAGAGAAAGAGAGAAAAGAAGAGTTTATGAAAGAACTATTCAATACTGATAAGATGAGGGAAAGAGCAAAAAGCATTGAGTTTTATGATCAACTTTTTAAGGTATCTGATCAGATGTTCAAAGAAGGAACTATAGATCCAAGTATCAAAGAAGCTCTTATAGTAAAGCTCAAAAATATAGATCTAAATTCAATAGATCCAGAGATTAGAGATATTGTGAAGGAAATGAAGAACAATGTAGAAAATAAAGAAGAAATAGAAAATATCCTGAGAAGATATGGAGTAGCAGAAAAAATAGGAAAAGTAGCAGAAGGTGCAGGTTTTGCCTTTACAATGTTTTTAGTTGGTAAACATATAGTAAATGGAGACATAGAAGGATTAGGCTATGATGCATTAAATCTCTGGGTAATGCCAAAGATTGGCGAAAAAATCTCTGGAAAGATATTAGAGTTAGGAACAAAGCTTGATTCTCAGATGCTAAAGGGGTTTGCGCCAGTTATGGGACGTGCTATAGGTAATTTTGCAGCATTTTTAGGGTTAGCGGAGTCAATAAAGGCTCATCAGAGTGCAACAGATCCAGTAGATATAAAGATTGCTGACCTAAACATTGCAACTAATTCCATTTTTATAGCTGCAGATGTACCTGCGGTTGTTACTGAGACAATGTCAGCTATAGGTATGGAAGCTGGAATAATAGGAGAATTTGCTGGTCCAGTTGGTGCCGCTGTTTCAGTTGCTGTAATCATTATAGCACAGTTTGTAGAAGCAGGACTTGAAGTAGAAAAATTAACAGAACAAATGAATCTTACAGATCAGGAGAGACATGATCTTTATTGGGATTTCTTTCTTGGTAAAAAAGTACCAGATTATATAAAAGATGACATAGAAGCAGAAAGTATATATAAACAATATGTATCAAAGCTTATAAGCCAATATAAAAATAATTATGATAAAATAGTTATGTCATTGCCTTATATATTGGCTACAAAGGAGGAGCGTGGTGATGCGGAAATACAACTCTTCAGAGTTTACTGTCGTACTAACACAAAAATAGTTGATACTAAGTTTGGTTTTGGATTCAATACAAATGTTACACATCCATTTCATATCAGTGATATTAATTCTAGGGTGGTTCCTACAAACATTGAGAGTTATAGTGTCGTTTGCGGACCACGTGATAGTGATGTTAAAGTACAAGTTGATAATCCTTCATGTACTGACTGTGTTGTAAATGGAATTGGTTCAGGATGTGATAGTTTATATGATCATAGCAACGTATTATTGAATAGAACATTTGAAAAGTGGTTTTTACAAGAGTATCCTAGCGACTGTTATAATGCGGTTATATATAGAAATACAAATTCCCGTGGGTATGGGAGCATGTATCATATACTATCTCAAGATGCTAATATTAATGTTGTTTTTCAAGAAAAGGATATTTTAAATGGTGATCGAGATAGGAGAGATAAGATAGAAAATAGGTACTATTTTGAAAAGTCGCTGGATAGCTGTAAGGTACATAATCCAGGTAGAAATTTCTTTTACATAGCAGGAAAGTTTTCTTGTGATTTAGGGGCAGATGGGCAAAAGAACATAGTCATAACACAAGGTAATCTTACTACAGATTCAATAAACATACATTCTATTGTTGGCAGCAACAAAGCTAATCATATAAAAGTTTCTTATGCAGATTATACAGACGGTAAAGGTGGCAATGATGTAATAACAGCAAAGAACTTTACTACAATAAAGGGTTATTTTGGTGATTCTATTTATGGAAAGGGTTTAGTATTATTACCAATAAATCTTAGTGATATAGGTAATATCACTCATACTAATAATATAACAACCATCTATAATAAAAGTGGAGCTTTTATAAGTATAGATAAACAGATATTGGTAAAAACAGCAGATGGTTCGTTTGTAACTCCGACAAAAGTAGACAATAAAACTGGTGTAGTAACAAACTTACATGTAACAAAAAGCGTAGGTAATGACGTTGTGTTAGATGATGAATTGGATAATTTAAGAAAAATAGACAATTCAAACTTTAGTATTACAAAGCAATTATCAAGCGCCAATTATCATAGCACTATAGGTGGCTCTAGCAATCATATTTTTTATCCTGATAAAGAGCATCATAATTTTTACTGGGAAGCTCCAAGTAATATAAGTCATCTTTATCTCTTCGATAACAGAAACGCTAATATTACGATTGCTCAAGCAAATGGTATACTAGATTTTAGCCAATTAAATTGTACATTAAGCGATATACAATTTATAGGAAATGATAAAGGAGAAATAAAGGTTAACAAAAATGATTTACATGTAACTTTGCTACCAGATTATAAAGATGTTACAGTTACATTTGACGGAAAAGAATATTACAAATTTCAAAATGGGGAACTAGAGCGTGATTATTGTTCTCATAGCTTTAAAGTAGATGGAAGATTCAGTGTTAATGGTACTGACCTGTTAAATCATCATAATTGTTTCACGTTTGATTCAGATAAAGTGCTTTTTTTGAAGCTAAATAATGATTTGCTATTGTTATCAGATAGAGGGGCATTATCAATATCGAATTATTATTCTTTTGTTCATAAAAATTGGGATTTATCCATAAGGCTAAATAATAGAATTGTGGAACCAGGAGAATTTGGAGAAAGAGCTGATAAATTTAGTTCTTTCAGATATTATAAACCAGATGAGCAAGGGTTACAGATTTATCATAACCAACCTGTTAACAAAAATGATATTGGTTTAGTTGATTTAAAAGATAAGTCTATATTAAATTTCGATATGAAAGTTATGAATGATATCTTATTGCTATCACATAAAAATAACACTCTTGTAAAAGTAGAAAATTGGAATACTTATCAGCCAGCAAAAGAAATAATGTTTGCTTTTAATGATGCAGTGGTTTCTAACTCAAAATGTATAACTTCTATTTGTAATCCAGAAGATGTTATAGTGGAGTTTAATAAGGAAAAAGTAATTTTATTAAAAAAACTGGTGCTCAATGTTATAGCGAAAGATAATTTTAATAAAGCTAAACATTTAATTAAAAGTACTAATTTTGAAGGTGGGGATGAATTAAGGTATTTATACTTAACTATCATTGCTATTCAAATGTGTAGACTGCACTCAGTCATAACTCTTTTTAATAGAGGGTATTTTAGCATCAGAGATAAAGACATTCATGTTCTGCGCTGGGCTATTCAGGAGGGTAAATTAGACATAGCTAAGTTTCTTATTGATCAAGGCGCTGATATTGAGTCTCGAAACGCATACAATGAAAGACCCTTGCATCTTGCTGTTAAAGCAGGCAGTTTGGATATAATAAAGCTTCTTTTTAATAAAGGTGCTAATGTCAACGCTACAGATATGTATGGCCAAACGCCTTTAAGCTTGGCTATTCGAAGGAATTGTAGAGACATAGTAGAGTTTTTAAGACAAGCACAATTGGATTTAGATAGAGAATTGTCAAATGCGACACAAGATAGCTGTTCTGGTAAAATTAAAAGTCTTGTAAGTCGAGGTGCTAATATTAACATCAGAAATAATGATCGTAATACTCCTCTGCACCTAGCAGCTAAAAAGGGTTACTTGTGTATGGTAAAAGAGCTCATAGAGAACGGTGCTAGAGTTGATGTTAAGAACCGCTTTGATGAAACTCCTCTACACTGCGCTGCTGGAGAAGGTTTTTCAGATGTAGTAAAAGAGCTCATAAGGAGAGGGGCTAATATTGCTGCCCGAGATGGCAATTTTTATCGTACTCCTCTGCATTTGGCTGCTAAAGAAGGTCGCTTAGATGTAGTAGGGAAGCTCATAGAGAACAATGCTGATATTAATATTCGGAATGACTATGGTAGCACCCCTCTATATAAGGCTGCTGAGGAAGGCTACTTGAGTACAGTAAAAAAGTTCATGGAGAATGGAGCACACATTAGTATTAAGAATAGATATGGCAGAACACCACTAGATATTGCTAGAGATAAAGGACATGATAGTGTTGTGCAATATTTAGAAGGGATCGAAAGAGAAAGAGGAAAACCTGTACAACGTAAACGCCGTCATCATCATGGGGATCACGATCGTCATCATAGTCACTTATCACATAAACCTCTTGCTATAGATTTAAGTAATCAACCTGAGATAGTAGCTAGGCAAGATGTGTCAAAGAATTCATTGCAGGGTGATGATACAGGCTATAACAAGGAAAAAGCTACAAGTGTAGGGAATAAGCCATCTTCATGGATAAATGATTTATTTGGTTGGGTAAAGAGCTCTATAGGTGGGTTATTAGGTTCTAGAGCTGCTTTACCTGAGAAAACATTCACTCAAAGTTCAATCTCACAAATTAGTGCACCAATTGATGTAAATGGTACAATAATGTTACTTGATTTATTAATTAGAAAAGTTACAGGTCAAAAGTATATTTCTACAGTAGGTCAGTCTATATCCCCACTAGAGGCACAGGGATATACACTCAATATTACAAAGGAATTTGAGAAAGTAGTAGAGCAAGCTGGATTAAAAAGTGGTGTATCAATGCATCGATTGAATATTGATTTTGTGGAAATACAGAAAGAAGTTACAGGGAAAATCATGAGTGGTAAATTTGATGAGATCTCAGGAGTTTTAAGTTCGTATTTAGAGAAAGCATGTCCTGGTAGAGAAGCAGGATGTCCTGGTAAGTTAAGTTCGAAGAAGCTTGACAAGTTTATGGTAGAGTTTAATAGCAGGCTAAATGTTGTACTAAATCAATCAATACAGCAGATATTACACAATGGAGATGGTACATTAGAAGTTGATGGTGCAAAGCAAATGAGTTTAGAGCCTCAAAGTTATTTAAGTAATGCTTCAGTTCACAGCCATTCAAAAGTATCAACTTGTCTTTCTGAGATAGGAGTAACTAAGCTTGGAGGTAATATCAATAGGTAGGTTATAATATAAGAGGTGCAGCTATAAAATGCCAAGTAGTGGAAAATTTAAAGTGAAGGTAGCCAAAATAATTAGGGATACCAGACCAAGTTTGATGGTCCTAATACTAAAATGGATGAAGTAGACATTAAATGCTAAGTGGTTAATGTGTTTTCCATATTGAACTTATAGCACATAGCTTTGATATAGAAGTTTGGGTAACGTTATGATAGTAATTTATATAATTCTATGTGCAATCTTTATAGCTGTTTTAGACAGTTCATTAGACTCTTAATTATAGGATATGTTTAACTGAGGAAAGATTTTCATAAATGTTGAAGTGAATAAGTTGTAGTATTTATGTTTTTTCCCTGAGTTGTAAAATTTCAGAATGAGAGAGACCGGTAATTTGAGCTATAACATCTATAGGGACACTGGCCTTGAGTGAGTTTTTGGCTACTTCAATATCCCTTTCTTTGCGACCTTCCACTCTGCCTTTTTCATGGCCGATTTGGATGCCTTCTTGTCTACCTTTGTGAGTAGCATCATCGAGTTTTTGTTCCAAGATAGCAGCTTCTTTCTGTAAATCCATTACCCTTTCTTCATAAGCTAGGAGATCCTTCTCATTCCAATGAAACTTATCTAACTCATCATATGCTAATTTTATTATTGGTGATTTTTCTGCTATTCTTCTCAAATCTTCATCAGTTGTTTCTTCTGCATATTTAAAGAAAAATAGCCAACGGTCTATTACATTTTCTAGCTGCTCTTCCCTGCTTTTAGGAAACTTTGGCAGCTCAATGAAGATAAATTGAAAATCTTTTAAGTCATGCTCGTTAGTTTTTTCATCTCTTATGGTATGGCTAGATATATAATCAAGCTTATCAGGAAATAAATTACAATTAGAAATAGCAATAAAGAAAACCTTCTTTAAATCAATATACTTACCACCTTTATCAGCTTGCCTCGAGTAAGCCTTAGCAGCATAAAGTTGAGCGCGTTTTTCAAAGCCTCTATCACGAGCGAGTTGCATCTCAATCACGTATCTGGCCCCAGTGGAATCTCTGCACAGGACATCAACAATACTCTGCTTATCAGAGGCAATTTCATGATCCATAATGGTGCTAAGGAATTCGACATCTTGTATAGTATTTATTTCAGTAAATCCCAAAATATCATTCAAAAAATGGATAAGGATATTCTTATTTTTTTCAGTACCAAAAATTTTCTTAAAGGTCAGGTCCAGCTTTGGATCGAGAAACTTAGAAAGAGCCATGAGAAAGTAAGATAAAAAGCATTAATAATTATACACAATTGTGAAGAAATATTCAACTAAAATGCAAACATAGAAGTTTTTGTATATCTTTGTTTGGTAGTATTAACATGTATAATATTTATGGCAAACATCTCAATAAGGTATCAGATAGCACAAAAAGTAAGGAACTGGAGGTTAAAGCGAGGATATACTCAAAAAGATTTAGCGAAGAAAGTCAGTGTAACGTATCAAGTAGTACTACAATATGAAAAAGGAACACGTAAAATTTCGATTGAAAAGTTGTATGCTATAGCAGAGATATTGTCGATTGGTATTGTAGACCTAATTCCTGTATCAAATGAAAAAATCTGTCTTGAAGATGAGGGAGAAGAAATACTAAATCTAGTAAGAGAATATAAAAAGATTAATGATCAAGAGTTACGTAAGATATTTTGTTTACTAACCAAGTTTGTTCAAATTAGTGAGAAAAGTAGTAAAAAAGCAGAGAAAATAAAAATTGCAAAGGGTCTGGTTAAAGGAGGAGTTTCTGTTGATATTGTTGCAAAAACAATTGGTCTCTCTGCTGATGAATGTGTTGAAGAAAAAGGAGGTTCTATTTACTGCCAAATAGGAAAGAAGATAAAAGAATGGAAGAGAGTATACTCAAAAGGATTTGGCTGAGAAAATGGATACAACACGTGACGAAATAAGCAACTATGAGCAAGGACGTGTGGCCATTCCACTGGAAAAATTATATGCAATAGCAGAAACATTATCAATTAGCATTACAGATCTGCTCATAGAGGAAGATTGTAAGTTAAAAACATGATATAAATGAAGTAAGAGGGAAGATAACTCTACTCACTATAGGAATAGAGTTATCACGGGCGTGTGCGACCGAAAACCAATTGGTATTACAACCGTTTGTATCAAGGTACACTAGCCCTATCTCTCGATACGTTTGAATAGTTGTTTGGGAAATATATATACGCCCGTTTACAATCTTAAATTAACTAAAACTATCGAGGTTTATTATGGTTACATCTTATCAAAATTTTATTGGCATTGACATCGGAAAATTTAAAAATGTTGCTGCAGTTTACAACCAAAATAACATTATCAAGTTCGACAATAATGCTGATGGTTGGCAACTGTTGTTTAAAAAGTTTTCAGATATCTTACCTAATTCTTTGGTAACTTTAGAAAATACGGGCAAATATGAGCTTGGTTTATCACATTTTCTTGTTGGCAAGAATATTGCAGTACATCAAGCAAATACTCGAAAAGTAAAAAGTTTTATCTTGTCTCACGGAACTTTAGCAAAGTCTGATAAATCAGATGCGATGGCTCTTGCTCAATACGGATGTGAACGCCATAAAACTCTCTCTCTATTTGTACCTACTTCAAAAGAACAATCAACTCTAGCTGCACTGTGTCAACGTCGTGATGACATTACGCAAATGAGAACTCAGGAAAAGTGTAGACTGGAAGCTCCTGAAAATGACCATATAAAGGAAAGTTGCCAGAAGACCATTGAATTTTTCAATAATCAAATAAACGAACTCAATGACACTATACAAAAAATTATTGATGAAAGCCATGAGCTACAACAACGTCAAAAAATCCTTAAAACAGTTCCTGGAATAGGCAAAAAGTTATCACAAGATTTTTTGTGTTTAATGCCAGAGCTTGGCTACTTAAGTAGAAAAGAAGTAGCAAGTCTTGCCGGAGTAGCACCTCATCCTAAGGAAAGTGGTAAAGCTGTTGGTTACCGAAGGATTATGGGCGGTAGAAGTAATGTTCGTTCAAAGCTCTTCATATCAGCCATAGCTGTTACAAAGTCAAAATCTGTACTTGGTGCCTTTTATTCTAAGCTTGTTGAAAGTGGTAAGAAGAAGATGGTGGCTATAACAGCTCTTATGCGTAAAATTATAGTAATTGCTAATGCAAGACTTAAAGCAGCAATTACTTCACACAGTAGCAACTGACAATGAATATTGTGAATAAGTACGTCCACACAAACTTAAAGTACTTATTCACATATTCATTGGCTTAAGCAGGCAATAGCTGTTTGACATAAAATTCTATTCCTATGACGAATGGATTTTTATTACCTACATGATTGGATCAAGTTGCAAAATTACACAATAAAAAATTTTTTAAAAAACATAGTTGATGAGATAGTAGAAGATGAGCTACCTGATTTAATAAAAGAATACAAAAAAATTGGGAGTCAAGAATTACGCTATGCGCTAATAAAATCTCTGTTTGAAAGCATACAAATTTGCGAAGAGAAAGTGAAAAGAGCAGAAAAGATGAAAATTGCAAAAGATTTAGTGAAAGGAGTAATTCCAATCAACATTATTTTGCAAACTGTAGGAATCTCTTTAGACGAAATTCAACAAGTTTAAAATAAAAAAATCATCATATATTAATATATTCACTTCTTAATGAAAAAATAAGCAAAAAAGATTGAAAAATTGATTTGACTTCACTCGAAAGCTATGGCTTTATGCCAATGCTGATAAAAAGACAGCAGTAAATATCTAAAAAAAGTTTGTTGTTAGTGAAGGGTAAATTATATGAATAATAATAAGAATAAAGAAGAAATAGAATTCAGAATATTAGAAAGCAAAGGCAAAGCACTACTTGATCGTGAAATAATGGAAACATTTTTAAGTGCAGTACATGAAAGGCCGCAAGCTCAAGAAATTGCTAAAAATCTGGTGAATACTTATGCAGGAGTAGGAAGGATTTTAGGTAGAGAAATGGATGACCTGAAAGTTATAGAAGGAGTAACTGATTCTGCAGTAGCAATGATTATGTGTGTTAAGGAAACACTAGAAAGGGTACTGAGAGAAAAGCTCAAAAGTGAGCCAATAATGGACTTACAAGGGCTAGTAGAGTACTTAAACGTAAGTATAGGCCACTCAGAAAGGGAATGTGTAAAAATACTGTACTTGAATAAAAGGCGTCAACTAATTGGAGAAGAATCCTATATTGGTGAAATGGAAAAAGCACCAGTATACATAAAGGAAATTACAAGAAAAGCATTAATAAAGAATGCAACATTAGTAATAATGTCACACAACCACCCTGGGGGAAGTTTAGAACCTTCAGAAGAAGATCAAGAAGTAACAAAGAGCTTAGCAGCAGCATGTAGTACTGTAAGCGTTAGATTATTTGATCATATTATCATTACAAGTGGGGGTTATTTTAGCTTTAGAGAAAACGGATTGTTATAGCAGAAAGTATTTGCAAATCTACTCATATTAATTTATAATGAGTAATATAATGTATAATAACAAAGTTTATTGTACACTTAAAAAGTATTTTTAATATGAGGTTTATATGACTAGTAAAGATCAGAATAAAAAGACTAATGTTAATCACAAGAAAATATTTGGTGCTCTTGAAAGCGTTGATATAGAGCAGTCTAAATTTGTGAGTAAAATTAATAGCCAGAAGGAGATAAAACTGGAAGATACAATGCCTTTCCCTAGCAGAAACGTTCGCGAAAACAAAATCAACTATGGAAAAGGACTTGATTATATATGGCACAAAACCTGTAAGTGATCAAGAAGATAAAAATCTATTTGCCTCAGCTTTGCAAAAAATAAAGCCAAATACAGAGAAGCTGAGCTGGTTTAAGAGTTCTATAGTAGAGGCAAAAAACGTAAATGAATTGCACAAAGTTATAGACAAAGTACTAGCTTCTGGAGCAAGGCTAAATGCATGTAATGATGGAGAATGGAGCTTCGCGGAATATGTGATACTGGGCACACATTTTCATAAATTTGATAAGGCTGATCGTAAAAAGCTAATACGTAAATTAATGCTAAGTGGTGCAGAGTTTCATGATACTCTACTGCAGAATAAACTGATAGGTGAAATCTATAATGAGCTACAGCCAGAAGTTCAGCCACAGATAGATAAGCAACTAGAAGAGCTAGAGGAAGCTGGCGAAAATGCTGTGCAAGAAGGAGAATTAATAGATGTTGAGATAGATAATACAACATCGTATATAGAATTTTCTGGGAATAGTAAGGTAGAGGTAGCCAAAATACTGGAAGCAAACAGAAAGTTAGGAAGTAATATTTTAAAAATTGGCAATGATGCAGTTGAGGTTAGAAGCTTACTATTACCCACAAATAAAAACATAATATTGTATTTACTCAAATAATTTAATTTTATTAACCTGAAAGCTTATTAGATTAAAATTATTAAACTAAGAGTTATAATTTTAGCAACTAAAAGCTGTAAATTGCACCATATAAACAGTTATTTCAAGCAAAAGTTATGCCATTAAGAGCTATGCAACAAACATTTATATTTGTGGGTAATAGTAAGGGTTAGAAGGGAGCAAGGAGGTGCAAGAAATTACGTTGATGTATCAGATGGTAGCTCTGTTGTGTTAGAATTTCCTACAAGCATTGGTAAGCTAAATGTTATATTGTACCACGATGTAAAAAAATATGATCAAGTACAAGTCAGAGTAGAAAACAAGGAAATGTGGGCTGAATTACAACAAATAGGGGAAGAAATTGGAAAAAATTGCCTTTTCGGGGGAGTAAAACTTAAAGAAGCAGTAGAGAAAGGTAGTTTCACTAGATGTGGCATATGGAGTGAAAAGCAGAAGGAAGTAAGTGAAAAATTGTTTTCATGGGCAGACAAAGTACGTGAAAATAGTAAAGAAACTTGTAGGGCACTTTAATTCATCAATTTAAAGGTTCCAGAGTCTAGCTATTATATCTGGAGCCTTTGAGCTATAATAGAAAATATTATATGCAAGGTTCTTTTTGTGGAAAGAAGTTTAGACTATGAAGTAGGGCAAAAAGTAAAAAATTGGAGGTTAGAGCGAGGGTACACTCAGAAAGATTTAGCAGAGAAACTTGGTGTAAAGTACTGGGTAATACTTCAATATGAAAAAGGGAACCGTAGAATTTCAATCGAAAGGTTGTACGCTATAGCAGGTGCATTGTCAGTAAGTATTACCGATCTCATTACTGCATCAAAGGAGAAAATCGGCTTTAAAAATGAGGAAGGAGAAATATTAAATCTAGTAAGAGAATATAAAAAGATTAATGATCAGGAGTTACGTAAGATGTTTTGTTTATTAACTAAATTTGTCAAAGTTAGTGAAAAAAGTAGTAAAAAATCAGAAAAAATAAAAATTGCAAAGGGTTTGGTTAAAGCAGGAGTTTCTGTTGATATTGTTGCAAAAACAATTGGTCTGCCTGCTGATGAATGTATTGAAGAAAAAGTTGGTTCTATATACTGCCAAATAGGAAAAAAGATAAAAGAATGGAGGCTCGTGAGAGAGTATACTCAAAAGGATTTAGCAGAGAAAATGAATACAACACGTGACGAAATAAGCAACTATGAACAAGGAAGGACTGCTGTTCCACTTGATAAATTATATGAAATGGCAGAAGCGTTATCGATTAATATTACAGATCTACTAATAGAGAAAGATGAAGGTAGTACAGTGGAAAATGAGCTACCGAATTTGATTAAAGAATACAAAGAAATTGAGAGCCAAGAACTACGTCATGCACTAATAAAATCTTTGTTTGAAGGGATACGTATTTGTGAGGAGAAAGTGAGAGAGATAGAAAGGATTAAAGTTGCAAAGGATCTAGTAAAAGGGGGAATTTCTATTGATACTATTTTGCAAGCGGTAGGTTTATCTATTGATATGGTTTTAGATGGATAGCTCGTAAAAAAATTATAGCAATAAAGTTTTTTTCTTAAATGGAGGATAAATGTTTGTTTCTGCAAGCAATGTTAGTTACGGAATAGGGCAAAGAATAGAAAATTGTAGGTTAATGCGAGGGCATACTCAAATAGGATTAGCAAGTCAAATAGGTTTAACATACCAAGAAGTAAACAGCTATGAAGATGGGTATATTCCTATTCCAATTGAAGTACTATATATAATAGCAAGAGTATTATCAGTTGACGTTGTAGATTTATTACCTGAACCAGTAATAGTAAGGGAAGACAGCTATGAAGACGAGGAAATACTCTATCTAACGAAAATATACGAGAATCAAAAGTTAGGCAAAATAGTACCTTCATTAGTCAGGTTTGTTCATATTAGCGAAAAAATTAATCAAGAAGAGGCAAGGTTGGAAATAGCAAAAAATCTAGTGAAAGAAGGGGTTTCAGTTGACATAATTTCCCAAGCAACCGGCTTATCTATTTACGAGTATGATAATACAGAGAAAGAAGTCTGCACTGATTCTATATACTACAGAATAGGGCAAAGAATAAGAGAATGGAGATTGATAAAAAGGTATACTCAGAAAGATTTGGCGAATAAAGTTGATTTAACGCTCAAGGAAATACACGAGTATGAAATAGGATACACTGCCATATCATTTGACAAATTATATCAAATAGCAGAACAATTATCAGTGAATATTAAAGTTCTGCTACCTAAAACAAATGAAGATAGTGAACTACTCACTTTACTAAGAAAAACTGAAGAGCAGGAATTAGTGAATGGATTAGTAAAATTTTTATCTAGGAGTATGAAGGATAGTAAAGAAAAGGTTAAAAAAATAGAAAAAATCAAAGTTGCGAAAAATCTAGCAAAGGCAGGTGTTTCTACTGATGTTATTTTGCGAGCAAGTGGCCTAACTGCTGATGAGTGTGAAAATTGAATTGTGTTAAAGACGGTACTGAGAAATATTATATTAAGATATAAGTAAAGATAGTTATATATTTAACACTTCTATGCAGAATTTCTCTATCACTTTTTGATTGTCCCATACGCGTCAAGTTAAGAGATTGTGAGCAAATTTAGAGAGGTTAAAGTGGATACTCTAGCCCTTCTACGTTTGTCTTTTAATGAAAATCGCGACCAAGTTATAGTGAGTTTTTTAAGAAATGCTTTTAAACTATTAATTTTGGTTAATACTAAAAATAACTCTCTAACCCGCCTTTTTAGCTCAATAAATGCCTTTGTTAAGCTAAGTTCTGTATTCTTTTTCACTTCTGTGCAACCAACTATGCCGTGAAATATAAGAATTGCGCACAATTTAGCATATAGTTCACATAATACTCTGCATGGCTTTCCTTTTAGCTTATCAAGCCTGATATGGCTTTTATACAATTTAAATAATAACTCAATTTGCCACCTTACTCTGTAAATCGTTAATACTTGCTCAGCACTAATTTTATTTTCTGGAACATTAGTTATAAATATTGACCAGTTCAACAATTTTTGATTTCTTTTAGAGGATGTATATCCCTGCGATCTTGCTAATCTATTAGCTTTCCTTCTTCTGGCCATAGACTGTTCTTCAGTTAGTTTCTGACATATAATTCTTACTCTAATTTTTGCTTCTTTTCCTAACAATACCTCGTTTTCTAAAAATAACTTATCCTCTAAACATTCTAATAACTCCATTTTTTGATTTGTTTCTACATCATATATGTTGGTATCGGATTTATAACG
Organism: Wolbachia endosymbiont (group A) of Cydia splendana; assembly: GCF_947179475.1. NCBI lineage: Bacteria > Pseudomonadati > Pseudomonadota > Alphaproteobacteria > Rickettsiales > Anaplasmataceae > Wolbachia > Wolbachia endosymbiont (group A) of Cydia splendana. The sequence goes on along the minus strand of NZ_CAMXBP010000002.1, from coordinate 295,863 downwards.
ACTTATGAAATAAGCTCCTATTTCATTGATTTGTTTAAAAGAATTTGGCACAAAATAACCGAGATCAGATATTAGCAAATCATTGCTTAATATATTACTTAAATGTTTCCTATATCCCTGGTCTGATCTTACCCCCTCCGTTAAATTAAGTTGGTCTATTATCTGATTCATGTAGTCGAAAACTAATTGTAACTTTATTCCAGACTTAGTATTGCTTTCATAGCCACTGTAGCTAGTACCATAACCTTTATACATCTCTTCCATACTGTTAGGTAGAGTAATATAGCTACTGTCCAATAATTTAACACTATTAAATTGCTGTAAGATTTTGCAATCAACTTGCAAGATATTTTTAAAGAGAATCACAGATTCATTATACATCCTTTTCATAAATTCCACTGCTTCTTCAGTAAATCTAAAATCCAAACCTTGTTTTGTTATATCTATCGAGTCCTCGTTTAGTAATTGACACATTGTTTCTACGCTACAATTATCAACTCCTATATTACCCAAGACCATGGCTTTTACGAATGATGAACCTTTTAGCTTTCTCTTTCTTTTTATAAACCTTGTTGTAATTGAGATTTTCTCTGCTTTTTCATTAAAAAATTCTTTGAGCTTTTTTGATAAGCAAGTTATTTTATTCATTGGTTCTCTCACTAAAAGTATATCTGGGAGAACTTATACCTTATTATTCTATCTCTTTCATACCTTTATTTCCTTAACTTGACGCGTATGGATAGTGGAATAGACTCACCTGGACTGAGTGAAAAAAACTCGATATCACCAATAAATAGTAGAAAAAACAGTTTAACATCAATAGCAAGCACTTCATCTGAGGAAAGTTTAAACTCAACATTGAGCTCTGTTGAAGAAGATAATGGCTTACAACCAGAGGATGAAGGAGAGACAAAATTAGCACACCTAACTAAAACAAGGTCCAAAGGGCCAAGTGGACGAAGATCTCCTTCTAAATATAATAAAAAGATTGAAGATCAAGTTGAGAAAGAGTCACCACAGGTGTCATCCCAGTGCGTGACACTGGGATCCAGAGAAAAAGAAAGTATGGATCCAAATAGTCAAACTACTCAGATGACAGGCAGCCAGGCAAAAGATTCAATGCAACCCGAAGAAAAAAGGGACAGAAAAAACGCCATTACAATCGTGCAGAAATTTCCTTTGAATAAGAAAAAGGGTGAAGATACTCCACTTGAAAAACAACCCAATAACAGAAATCTTCACGTTGCATTTGTAGCCTTACTATTACCCACAAGTATAAAATTCATGAGCAAGTTTCCATCCTTCTGCTAAATCAAAGAGACGTTTCCATCCCTTCCACAAAGCTATAGGGCCTGGTTCTAAGTCATTTTTGCGAGCTAAAAACCCTCCTAACTTGGCCACCCACCTCACAATTTCTCTTATAGGTGGTGGTGTCTCAGGATAGTTTTTTGTCTTAAGCATTTTGGTATATAAAACCTTCCATTCGTCGTCAGTCAGTATGAAAGTGCAAGAAAGATTTGGATTTGTTCTAGCTACTAGTGTGATAAAAAATATTCTCCATGCAATTATACTCATTATTGTAAGAAAGCGGATTAATCTATCTGCTGCTTGGAGCCTACATTCTTCAACTTTAAGACCAGATTTCAAAATTTTATGAAAAACCTCTATTCTCCATCTTAAGCAATACCATTGTATTTTTTCTACTGCTTCTTCAAAATTATTAATATTTATATTTGTCAACAAAATCCAGTTCACAGGCTCTTCGCCAAATGGGGGGTATTTTTCTATAGCATAGACAGCATTTAAACTTAAATTAGGAAGTTTTTGGGTTTTACGTCTAGCGTTATTTTTTGATGCATTCATCACAAAGTTGCTAAACTTTACTTCTAAAACTGTTGTTCTTTGAGGTTTATCATTGCGAGCAGGAATATTCACTTGTATTTCTCCTTGACAAGACATGCGATTCATCAGATCCCACAACCTTTCACCACCTTTTTCAGAATAAGTCGACTTCTTATTTATTGTTCTGTTTTGATTTCCTCTTACTACAAAAAGAGATTGATTAGTGGAAGCAACTTCAAATAAATCATACATATCTGCTTCTCTGTCACAGACGGTAACTACCTTGATATCCTTTAATCCAGGATGATTAGTAGAATATTTAAGTGATTCTATCCACCGTATGCTTTCTTTCTCTTCTATGGGAACAGCAGTATTATGGCTTCTTCTTTTCAACTCTTTTAGGTCTTCAGCTAAGGAGGGTCTAGTACTAATTTTTTGATCCAATAATCCTATAGGCAGTCCTTCTGTTGTAACTGCAAACGTTGTATGCATCACTAATCCATGTGTTTTAAAATTAGTTGTTTTAGATGTTAATCTTGCTGCTATAATCCCTAATCCTTCGGTCTTTTTATGATTTTTATATGAGATATAACTCGTGTCTTGGATAGCTAAGATAGTTGAGTATTCTTTAGCTCTTTCAACAGTTTTAATTATATGACTTTCTAATATCTTTCTCTCAGAAATGGCATCGTTTTGGAAAAATCTATAAGCTGCTTTACTTTGATGCCAATCTTCACAAGCTTGATTTATTGAACGCTCAGGCGATTCAGCAAAACTATTAACTATTTTTAGAAGCCTTTTACTTAATCTTATATCACCAAAATTAACAATTCCAAATTCACTTTCTGCCCATTCGCCAGTTGAAGTATTTATAGTTCTTTTCATCATATATTCCATTTTTAGACCATAGATCCATTTATAATAGAAAGTTGAATTAGTAAAATATCAGCTTTTTTACTATTTATATACTTATGGGTAATAGTAAGATTTGTAGCAGGTTGTGCTCTCTCCACAATAGGGTGCATTGTTGCAGGAGCAATGACATCAGGATTGATAGAAGCAGGACTACTTGCTATGGTTGCAGTGCTTGCTATAGCAGCAGTAGCTGAATTGCATTCAAACTTCCTATCAAGTAAATTAACATCCATTAATGTGAGTCCTCTTGTTGATGATAAGAGCTTACAGCATGTTCACAGCGGTAAAAATTAAATATGTGTTACTTGTAGTGGATAAGTGAATTCAGTTCTTGCCTATTGATATAAAAGTTGTTATATTTGAGGAATGTTTAAAAGGTGTTTAGTTGATGCGCATTCAATTGAATAAAGTTTTGGTTTTTATAGCCTTATTAAGTTTCATTTTTGCATCATATTCTAGCGAAGCAAGTTCGGCGAGTGATGAATTAAAGGGTATACAAGAAACGGTAAAAAATTTTATTTCTTCATTTTCAGTTAAAGATACTGTAGAAAATATGAGTCCTTCAACAATCATAGGGTTGTGTATAGCTGCAGTGATACTTGCAGTAGTGTTCAGAGGTCTAATCTTTTTTATGATAATGTTTGGTGTACTGGTCCTGATGTTCGGTAGTACAGAAAAGGCAACAGACTACTTAAAAGAAAAATTTAACTTTGCAAAAGATATAAAATTACAATCCGATAGCGAAAAAAAAGATAAAAATTAAGATAGTATTTTTATCTTTTTTAATTATCTTTATTGAATACGCATATGCAGTTAAAAGTACCAACAGTTAACTCTAAGCTTAAAAAAAAGAACAACTTAGCATTACTAGAAAGCATTGATTTAGATTTTGTTCCTTATGCTTGTCATTACGATGAAGAAACCATACTAACAAAACAGGGAGAATTGTTAAAAATAATCAAGTTAGAAGATTATTCTTCTGTTGATAACTACAGCGACCTCAGAACTGAAATTAGAAAAAGCATATCAAAAAATATTAATAGCCTGTGTTTTACCGTTTGGATTCATACCGTTAGAAAGCGCAATAAACTGAGCTTGAAATGGAATAAAACTGAAGACTTCTCTGACAACCTACATTCAACGTGGTTTAATAAACTAACTGATAGTAAATTACAGTATATAAATGAACTATACATTGTAATATTGTTTAGCGATTTTGGCAAGCATACTAATAATTCGTTTTTTTTCAATAGAATAAAGAATAAGCATAAGTTGTCTTTACAAGAAAGCCATCAGGAGTTGCAAAAGATAACTGACGTAATTCAAAATGATTTAGGACCTTTTGGAGCTAAAAAACTGAGTCTAAGGTTTAGTGAAGGTAAAATATATTCTGAAATGATAGAATTTCTCCACTATATTGTTACATTAACGCACAAAGATTATCCAATACATGAAAGGGACCTGTCGCAATATATTAGAAATTTTAAAATAGCTTTTGGTTTCAATACGTTTCAAACAATATTTGAAAATCAACAGAAATTTGGCTCTATTTTCAGCATAAAAGAATACCGGGAAATCTCTTTAGGTAATATAGATAGATGCTTGCAGCTTGAATCTGAATTTATCATTACAGAAATAATGATATTTACTAGTAATAACAAAGCAATAAAAGAATTTAAAAAACAAATCAACATGCTGCAAATTAGTGAGGATAATACCTTACTTAAAAGCTCAGGAATTGAAGAAATAATAGAGCTTGAAAAGACCTCTAGTATAGACTTCTGCCAACAGAAAATTATTTTTACAATATTTGCAGATGATAGGAATAAGTTAGCTGAAAGTATTAGTGATTTATCTTCTATAATGTCATTAGTTGGCTTCATGATGTTTAGAACTGATTTACATATGGAAAGTCATTTTTGGGCACAACTTCCAGGCAATTTTGCTTTTATTACGCAACCGAAAAATATCTTAACAAAATACGCTTGCAGCTTTGCTATGCTGCACGATTTTACGTCAGGTACATTAAAAGGAAGAAGGTGGAAGGAAGCGGTAATGATTTTTTTCTCAAAAAAAGGAAATCCTTACTTCTTTAATTTTCATGGAAAAAGAAATAATGGCCATACTACGATACTCGGAGCTCCAAATTCAGGCAGAACTTCACTCATTAATTTTCTATTATCAGAATCAAGAAAGTTTAACCCAAGAATTGTCATATTGGATAACACTGGAAAATCAATAATTTTTACTAAAGCAGTGAGTGGTAAATATTACATAATCGATCCAAAATATAAGGACAAAAGCCTAAAATTTAATCCACTAAACATTGAAGATAGTGCTTCCAATCGCAATATGTTGGTTGAACTGATCAGAAGAATGGTAGCCGATACGAGCTTGGTGGACGTAGAAGAAAAGATAAGAAAAATTGTGGATTCTATATTTGCTATACCCAAGGAATCACGTTCTATTTCACAAATTTCTGAGGTGCTCTTGCTCCTTGGGGGTAAGATAAGTAGATGGTGTGACGATGGTGACTTTGCTTACTTATTTCAAGATGGTAATGAATCAGATATTGACTGGGAAACAAAAATTATATCTCTCAACACCGCAAACCTTACAAAACAAAAGGAATGTATGTCCGTGATACTTTACTATTTTTTATATTCTTTTGAGGCAAAATGTGATGGCTCGCCTGCAATACTTGTTTTGGATGAAGCATGGGAGATAAGTAATATTTTTCCTACAGAGAAAGAGTTTGATAACTGGATGCAAAGAATGACGGAACTAAATGTTGTAGTAATCCTAAGTACTGAAAATTTAAATCTCGCATTTGCTAGCAAATTTACTCAATATTTAGATAAACATGTTGATACAAGAATCTTGATGCCGAACGTCAATGCAAATAGATTATACATGAAAGCATTTTCTTTATCAAAAGAGGAGCTGAATATAATTCTGCAGACGCCAACGCAGGAAGGTTTATTTTTGATAAAACAGTATAAAGGATTAGTAACTTTAAATTTAGATTTAAAGAATATGCAAGAAATACATGTACTTTCAGCTAACAAAGAGACGATAAAGTATATGTACGAGGCAATAAAGGAAAAAGGAGAAGAAGTTAATGAGTGGTTACCGGTATTTTATGAGAAGTGTAAGGCTTAATTTCTTATTGATATTTTTTTTGATACTTGGTCTTTCGTATCAAGGATATGCTGATTGTCCAACATTTGTAGAAAGTAATACTTGGTGGGAAGCAATAGTTGGTGGAGATTGGGTAAAGGAAATTAAGGTGCAAGCAATAAAAGATCAAGGAGTTGATGGTTACTTTAATCCCAAAATTAGAGTATGTGCTTATGATGGACAAAGTTATTGTTATGACTTACAAAGTGGGGAATCCTGCCGCCAGATATATGGAACGCAAGGTACAGGAGCTGGAGTTTCTGCTGCAGCTTTTATCGACTGGGAAGGAGATAAAACAAAAGCTGGAGGAGAAATTGCTCGGGGTCTTAAATGGGAATGGGCAGACGGTGTTACTGATGAGGAAAAAAGAAGATTCGCTAACTCTCCTAAAATATGTGCTTGCAGTCAAAAAGGGGCTTGTATGTCAGGAATTTCTTCATGGGGTTCTAGAGTATTTTCGGGTGAGAATATTTTCCGTCCTGGGGAGATGGAAAAAGTCTGTGATACCTGCTACCAAACGGCAGTAAAATGTGCTCCTGTTCCACTTGCACCTGGCCCCCCTCCATTTTGTGAACAACTTGCAATGTCGCTTCCACAAGTTAGAATTGTTCCTATAACAGATAAAGACAATGATTACTTTAATCCTAAGGTTAAGGTAATCATTGGTAATCTGAAAGGAAGAGACGGAGAGATTGGAGAAAAATTAGATTTCCCTAAAGGGTATGGAGAAAATAAAGCTGAGTGGCGCTCTATTTTAGACAAAGATGGCATCACGTACTACTTCAAAACTTATAGAGAAAAAGATAAGCTCTGCGCTGAATACCTTGGAACTCAAAGTATAGATGAAAACAATCCACAGTTCATCCGCTGTTTTCCTGCACCACCTGCTCCAGAACCTGAGATAGTGGAGATAGTAAATGCAAATACATTGAAAGTAGAAATGAAGATGAGTGAGAGCACTTGTGCTAAAGCACATGGAACCTATAGTAATGGTTCCTGTACTTTTAATGTTAATACTGACCTCAACCATCCTATAAACATTGGCCCCCTATCTTTAAAAGTAGTAAAACCAGCAATAGTAGCAAAAACAACTGATAGTAATATTGATAATATTATAGAAGGTATATTAGAAAGTAATCCGCAACAATTTAAAGTTCTGAAAGAATATGGCTATGTTCCTGATGTGCAAATTAAATGTTCTAAAGGCGGAAGTTTTTATAGTTTTAATGATTTTGAGAAAAAGTTAAAAGACAAATCTATTCAATGTGAATTTAATAACTCTGGGCAGCCGGAAATAGAAGTAAAGTATAAAGGAAATTCTAACAGTAAAATGCTTTGTCTTTCTGGATGGCAGCCAGAACCAGAGGAGTTTGTTCTTAAAAGAGAAAATAAAATAATACCACTAAAATTAATGGGAACAAGATATACTAAATACAATGCTGTTTACTCCAAGGAATCAAATCAGTTCTATTATCTTCCAAGCAAGGAAAATAAAAGAGCCGATCTCTTAAACAGAGATCAGAGTGAGTTAGATAAAATAATATTCAATAAGCAAGGGTATGTTTTCTTCCCTGACAACAATAAACAGGAAAAGGGGAAATGCAGTTACTGTGTAAAAAGAAATGATGAGATAGACGATACATTTAAATCTAGTAAAGGACTGAAAGTAGTGTACAAATTGACGGATGTAGAGCATAGAGAAAAATGTAATCAAGGTGATGATGGTTGTATCTGCTTTACTGGAACATGCAGCCGTTCAACACGATATGTAGACAAAAAAAACACTCAACCTTTTTATACAAAGATTTCACAAAATACAAATGGCGTTGTCACGCAACCAGAAGCACCAATAAAAGCAAACAGAACGGAGGTCTTTTACGCTGATAAATTGTGTAGGTTCGATTTAGAAGGTCTCAAAAAGAAATTAAAAGAAAAATTAAAAGAGATAATCAAGGAACAGCTGAAAAATAAGAAACCAGATCTTGAAAAAAATAATGAAAAATCCTATGATCATAAAAATAAAGATGTTTATACAGATGACTTATCAATAAAATTTGATCGTATTAAAATAGAAGCGTGGGGAAGTGGTGAAGCAGGTCATATACAAGGTAGTGGCTGTGACAATCAAAAATGCCATTCTACTGAAAGCAGAGTAGGGATGCCAGGAGATTATATTAAAGCTAAACTGAAAATCGATCCTAATTATCCTATAATTAAGGTGCAAGTCACAGAGGGAGGGGGTAACCAGGAAAGTAACCTCTCAGATAAGGACGGGGGACCTGTTTTCATAGAAATGTGCAATTCGCAGAAGCAACATTGCCAGCAACTAATTACTGTTGCAGGTGGAGGTGAGTATAGAACATACGGTGGTAAGGGTTATGAGGAAACAGTAATTCATAAGCAAGATTTAAAGCTAGAGGAGAAAATTGTAAAGGCAGATAAACTGAAGTCTACACAAGACAATCAAATAGCATATATAGAAAATGGTGAAATCAAGTATGAAACAGTAGAGTGTGGAAGTGGTTTGAGAAGCAGTAGATCTGGTGCAGGTGGCTGCATTAATAAAAGCAAAGGAATTTATGGTAAAGGCTCTCCAGGGTATGTGAAGATTAGACCTATTATAAAGGAATTTGACGAAGAAGAAATAAATGCTGCTATTAAAAAAGTAATAGAGGATCTATACGATCTTGAAACTATGACTGATTTTTGGGTAGGGGATCTTAACGTGAATATAAGTGGGATAATTAAAGAGGAAGTCAAAAAAGAATTATCAAGGTAAAAAGATATAGCTCTGGAAATGATGCTCTTGTTTTAATAATTAATTAAAGTAAAGCATGTAGTAAATGGTGTAATTGCTGTATCTTAACAAAAAGGTATAACGAATGTAGGAGGGTGCTTTATGTCTCTAAAGAATAAAATTTCTGAGTTAATAGAACAACAATTTAGCATTAAATACCATGACAATTATTTGGCTTACACTATACATAATTGGGCTGCAAGCGAAATATCTGATTCTATTACTTTTTGCATAATTGGTTGTGGAAATTGCAAGATTGGATATCAAGATGTTGCAAAGTCATTCAACATAACAAAAGAAGAAATTGACCAAGGTAATATTGCAAGCATAGAAAGTAAAATAAAAAGTGAAGCTGAAAAATCAGGTAGCGAGTTTTCTGAGTTGATTTCTAGAGTGGATCAATCGCTAAGAGAACAAAGTGAAAAGTCTATTGTACAAATTTTAGATTCATCCGCTGAGGAGATGTTAAGGAGTTTCTGTGATAGCCCTGTACAGTCTCCAGAGCCTCAAGAAACCTCTGCTTCATCTGAAGAGCATGCTACAGAAGGCCCAGAAACTAGTGTTAATTCAGATCTTTTGTCAACCTAATCAACCCCATATATATGTTTTTTTTGTACCCATGCTTTGCGTTTTGGGGTGGAAAGAAAGCACCATTCTTCGTTGCATTTTTCTATCTTCATCACAACAAACTTGTCTATTTTCATAGTAATCTTGCTGTCTACACTCTGTTTTTGATATCCATAAGTATCTTCTTTTACAATCGCGTAGCGCTTATCACTAAGAAGATTGCCTTTTATCCATCCGCAGTCTTCATCTATATCGCAGACCTTTTTCCAACTCTCAAACTCTTCTATCACTTTCAGGGGCAGATTTTTGCAAGTGTATATCCATTTTACAGGATAGTGAAACCCTGGCCCCGTTCTCATGTTGATCTTATTTGATTTGGTTGAAACAAAGTTGTTAGCAAACAAGCTATGGCTAAATAATAAAAACAATAGGATAATAGTACTGAACCAAGATCCCAGTGTCACGCACTGGGATAACGTGAGGGATAGTGTAACAGACTTATTCATCATAATTCACGATTAGGTTGACATAAGATAAAGAGTAAATTAAAAATTGAATAGATCTTTAAATGCAAAATCAATGCCTATAGAAATATTAATGCCTGCTCTTTCACCAACAATGAGCAAAGCTGGAGGAAAAATTGTAAAGTGGCATAAAAAAGAACAAGACAAAGTTGAGGTAGGCGACGTAATTGCTGAGATAGAGACTGATAAAGCCATAATGGAGTTTGAATCTATAGATGAAGGAGTTTTAGCAAAAATTTTAGTAACAGAAGGAACAAGTGGCGTGCCTGTAAATCAACCAATAGCTTTAATGCTGGAAGAAGGAGAAGATGAAAGTGCACTTAACAACTATACTTCAACTTCCATCAATAGTGCAGTTAAAAAGGAAGTGACAAAAAGTGCTGTTAATAATCAAAAATCAGAACACCAAGATTTAAACGGAAAGCCAATAAGTCATTCTTCGGTGTCATTCCAGCGCGTGACGCTGGAATCCAACCCCTCAATGTCATCCCAGTGCTTGACACTGGGATCTAGAAAAGAAGAATGGATCCCAGTGTCAGCTACTCAGATGACAGAGGGTTATGCAGAAGGTAGAACAAAAATAAGCCCATTAGCTAAGAAAATAGCTCAAAATGAAGGGGTTAATGTGCAGCAATTAAAAGGTACAGGACCATATGGTCGCATAATTAAGGCTGATGTGTTGGAGTTTTTAGGCAGTGGTATACATACTGAAAGTCCTGAGAAAGATACCATAGTTGAAGTAAGCAACATGCGCCAAGTGATAGCACAGCGCCTGACTGAATCAAAACAGAATGTTCCACATTTTTATTTAACTGTAGACTGCCAGGTTGATAAGTTAATATCGTTAAAAAACGAGATTAACTCAGCAGATGAAAACAATAAAGTAACAATTAATGATCTAATCATAAAAGCTGCAGCTTTCAGCATGAAAAAATTTCCTGATATAAATTCTTCGTGGATAGATAATAAAATACTGAGATATTCAAATATAGATATTTCAATCGCTGTGGCACTTGAAGATGGGCTAATTACTCCTATAGTAAAAAATGCTGATAAAAAGGGTATTTTATCTATATCAAAAGAAGTGAAAGATTTAGTAAGCAGAGCAAGATCTGGAAAATTGAAACCTGAAGAGTTTCAAGGAGGAGGGTTTACTATCTCCAACTTAGGGATGTTTGGTATAAAAGCCTTCAGTGCTATAATCAATCCGCCGCAATCTTGCATTATGGCAGTTGGTGCATCTAAAAAACAACCAATTGTTATGAATGAGAAAATAGAAATAGCAGAAATAATGACAGTAACGCTCTCTGTTGACCATAGAGCAGTTGATGGGGCACTCGGAGCAAAGTTTTTAAATGCCTTTAAGCATTATATAGAGAATCCTCTGGTGATGCTTATTGAAACTGCGGTAATCTATTAGCATTGTTATTACAAAATTAATACCTCTAAGTTTATACTTTTATTAGTTAATAGGTTTAGAGGTAAAAAAATGAATACTACAGTAGAAAAAAATAATCCAAAAATTTTTCCTCAAAATGAAGGAAAGATTAACTCAAAAGGCATGGTTGCCCCACCTGTTCCTCCGAAATCTTCCCAAGCTAAATTTGCTGGAATAAAAGCAATTTTTGAGCGAAATGTACCTCATTCTCAAGCAAATGATAGTAATAAAACAGTGAGTAGCAATCTTGGAAGAACATTTGCCCAACAATGCAAAAACTCATGGAAGACAACATTCATAGCACTCCTAACAAACAACGCCGCAATTCAGGGGATAGTGGTATCAGTGATATTAGTAGCAGCACTTCTGATGATGAGGATAGAACAATAAAAGATAAAATGATGGAAAATGTTAAGCAGGATAACCATCAAAAAAGCTTTGATTTACATAAAGTACAAGCAACTGATGAATTAGAAACCGTAAAATTTCTCAAAACGCTAAGCAAGAAAGAAAGAGAAAAACTTGGTTTTTCTCCTAAACAGCAAAATAACCAAAAGGTTGAGACTAGCAAAAAAACTTATAATCCACTTGATTGGAATCCAATCTATCAAGGTAAAAAGCTCTTTAGCTTAGGCAATATGTCGAGTAATTCGTCTTCATGTAGTGAAAAAAGCAATATTTCAGATGTAAGCGATAAGTCTAATAATTCAAACATTGTTAGATGTAATATTACTAGGAGTAACAGTAAGGAAGACCTTCGTAAACCTGATGCTTCACATAATGACAAATCTGCAGGTAAAAAATTATCTAATGTCAATGTAAGCGAATTAATCAGAAAGTTTGAACAAGGTAATGACATAGTAAAAGGGCGTTAATCAAATGTTACCCTATCTTTGTATATGTGAAGGTAGGGTATCTTTTCAAAATAGTATATCCTTTATAGCTTTGTTAATTTTTGACTCCCTCTCTGCAAAAGCAGTTTCTAGAGAGGTTTTAAGTTTTTCCCATTCTTCTTGACCATTTAGAACTAAAGATTTATATTCATTTTCAATTTTTTCCAAGGATCTTTGACATGAGGAATCTAGTTCCTCATATATATCAATATTTATTGATTGCAGTATTACCAAAAATGCAAACAAATTCGGATCAGGTAATTCTTCTCTTGTGTGATTCAGAAGACACAGCTTTATTTTTTTTACGCAGTATTCTATTGTTTTTAACGATAGTGATAGGCTTTCTGCATAAAATATAAAACTATCTACAATCAAATTTTTTGACTTTTTCGGTAATTTAATATTTTCAAATAGTTCTTTTGTAAATTTTTCTATCGGTTGTTTTGGCAAATGTAAAGAGAGATCAGTAAAAGATTTTAGGTCAAAATTTGGTCCAAGTATTGTGCTGATTGCTCTTTGTACATTACTCTTATCTTTACTTACAGAAATAATGAAAACCAGCCCCTCCACATCAAGCATATACTTTATAGATTCCAAAAAATCGACAACGAATTTAGGACGGCACACATCAAGATTATCCACCATTATATAAATGTTTTTGTCTTTTCTGATTTTATTAACCACATCCGCTAACTGTATTTTGAAATCTCTAGTACTCTCTTTTCTTCTTTGGAGAAGACTTAATTCACTCAAGACAAAACCTATGTCTTTTTTATCAGCCTCTTTTGCAGCATCAAGAAATACTGAAAGCATAGCAAGTGGAGATTTACTGATCAGCTTTCCTAGTGTGTTTAGAGAAAATAGCTCTTGGTTTATGTTCTTGAACTGTTGTATAACGCTTCTTTTTACTTCATACGATGCAAATAAATCTTCAAATAGAAAATTTAAAAAAGAAGGAAGTGGTTGGTCCAATGCATTGATATCCCATGCACTATAATAAGCTACAATTTCATTTTGCTGTTTTAACTCTTTTACCCATTCTTTCAAAAAAAACGTCTTGCCCCATCCATCATATCCTTCTAAAGATATTATTGTAAAAGACTGATCAATTGTTTTAATTATAGTGTTGAATTTACCTGAAAATTGCTTATAGTTTAGGCGGTCATTTTCCCAAGCCACCACTTTAAGTGGTGGCACTATTTTTTTCTTTTTGAATGTTATTAGCGATATAAGTTTTTTTAAGCACATGTCTTATTTTATATTTAACTCATATTCTTGTCTTGAAGTAAGTGCTATCCTCAGCGTTCCTTCATCAAGGTAGTCAATTTCTCCGCCCATTGGTATGCCGCAAGCAAGGCGTGATATTTTCACATCCAAATTTTTTAGCAATTCAATTATATATTGTGCAGTAACTTGGCCCTCTAATGTCGGATTAATTGCGATAATTATCTCTTCAATTTTAGACTCTGTCACTTTTTTCAGAATAGTGTCAAGGTTGAGTTCTTTTGGACCTATGCCATTTATTGCAGACAATCTGCCACCCAAAACATGGTATAAACCTGAATATATATTTCCTTTTTCAAACGCCCATAGATCACCTAATTCTTCTACTACACACAGTAACTTAGTGTCACGTTTTGGGTTAGTACAAATAGAACAAGGTGACTTAGTATCTAGATTTCCGCAAACTTCACACTCTATTATAAGATCTGCTAGCTCTTTAATCAAAGATGCAAGTGGTAGCATAACTTTTTCTTTGTTTTGGAGTAAATGTATAACTAACCTGCGTGATGATGATGGCCCTAAACTTGGCAATTTAGAGAAAGCATGAACTAGATTTTTTATGTTAATGTTCATCCAATAAATTCAGAATAGGTAGTCAAATGGTAACATCAAACCCTTTGTAAAGAAAGTGGTAAGTTTCTCTTGATCCACTTTGATTAGCTATAGAAAAAATTTTTTACTCTAACGCAAAAAATTACTTCCGCACACTTAAAGCCTGATTATAATAGACTTCTTGCATAACCCAAACTAAGTAGAAAAAGGTATCATCCGAGTAGCTCTCCTTTGTCATCCTAGTGCCTCCTTTTTTGTCATCCCAGTGCCCAGACACTGGGATCCAGGAATTTTATTAAGTTTGTAAGCATAAAAGTATAGCTAACGTGAGCTCTACGTCATACTGCCGCGAACCGTCATACCGCGATTCATTCGCGGTATCTCTTAGCCGCTAACACGTAGCGGGATGACGGTTGTCAGGCTAGCTGTCATCCCAGTGCCCAGACACTGGGATCCAGAAATTTTAATTGTAAGTAAGCATACTGGGTTGATAAGTATAAAAGTAGCTAGAAAATAAACATTTTTGATGAGATTATATGGAAAACTGGATGCCAGTGTCAAGCACTGGCATGACACCCTTCACGGACTTTTAAATTACTTTAGCTATAAATATTAAGAAATTTACCAAATGAAAAAAAAGGCAAAAGAAGCCCTGGGGTTATTATCCGCTTTAAAATATTGGCGTTTTTTATGTTTTAAACGCTTGACAAGCGAGATTCAGCCGCTTTTAATTGCAACTAACTTACGCTGCAAATGTTTAAGAAATTTACTAAGCAGAAAAAAAGACAAAGAATCCCCGAGTTAGCTAGTCTTTTACTATCTCTGTCGAGTATTGGCATTTTTTGATGTCTTGTAACGCTTTATAAGCGCGTTCAGCTTATTTAGATAAAAACCTAGATGTAGATGAAGTTTTGTAAAGACATACAGTATCTATATACTGCAAAAAATTGAACATAAGACGCCGATACATTAAGTAATCCTTACCTTTTAATCTGCAGATTGGCGAAAGCAAATACAATAGCTTCAGTTTCATGATAAGGGGGCTGGCGGAGGGTGTCAAGCAAGTTTTTTCGTTTCTATGTTGTCAGCTACTTGGATGACGCCAATCTGAGTTAACTACACCAACTCACATTCAGCAAAAAAGAAAGCTATCTCCTTACGAGCATTTTCTAGACTATCCGAGCCGTGGACTCTATTTTCACTAATATCATCAGCAAAATCACCCCTGATTGTGCCTTTATCTGCCTGCTTTGGATTGGTAGCTCCCATGATTTGTCTGTATTTACTTACTGCATTTTCACCAACTAAAACTTGAACTACCACAGAACCAGAGGTCATAAACTCTACTAATTCCCCAAAAAAAGGCCTATCTTTATGAATTTCATAAAACAGCTCTGCTTGTTTTTTTGTTAGTAACATCATTTTTTGTGCTGTGATTTTCAGCCCAGATTGTTCGATGTAGGAATTTATATTGCCTGTAATATTATTTTTTACTGCATCAGGTTTTAAGATTGAAAGTGTCTTCTCAATTGCCATATTATTTCCTTATATAGAATAGTACATTTATAGATTTATTTTATTACAAATTTTAATTTCATAGAAGTGATTTTTTATCTATAATTAAGGACAAATCATCAAGGAGGTATTGTATGGGTGAATGTTGTAAAAATAACACTACTAAACAAGCTGAATCTACTACTAAAAAATTAGTAAGTAACTTTAAGTCATCACTTTTTTGTGGAACAAAAGGATTTTTAACTTTTAATTTGGCCTTTTTAAGCTTTTTGGAATATAGCTTACATCATAATACAGAATTAAAAAAAGGTGCTGCTTTTGCAATGAAAAGAAACACTATTCCATTTCTTGAAATGACAATCATAGCACCGCTTGTTTGTTTTGCACTGCCAGCTATGCTAGGCAGTATGAGCCTCATGCAATGCGCACTTTTATGTGCTTCCTTAATGATTGCCACATGTTTTATTGTCAGAACTTTTCATCTGCGTGAGAAGTTAATGGAAAAAATCACTAACCATAGTAGAAAAGAAATAGACGCGGAATTTAAGAAAGATACTATAAAATTTCCTATCTTTGATCAAAATAGAAAACACACCGAGTATAATTCGCCTAACTCAGGGCGACTACTGGATGAAACAAGTAGCACCTCTCTTTTCGTTAAAGTTTTACTTTTTCCCCTCAAGGTTCTTCTGAATGTCCTGCAAAGTTGTATAATGCTATCTTTAGCTGCTGTTGAACTTCTTGAAACGGTACCAAGTCTTTTTGTCGATACATTTTTCGATTGGAACTTCACATCCACCAAAAGTAACCTGAAGAGATCAGGCCACTTATTGTATGCCAGTGTAAGAAATTTAGTGCCTATAACTAAATTTGATGAGTGTGTAGCTAATTTTATAGGCACCCCAGAAGTAACTTGTTGTAGTAGTGCGTAGGTGAAAAAGGCAGTTATCTTATTTAATCTTGGCGGGCCTGATTCACTAAATGCGGTCCGTCCTTTTTTATTCAACCTTTTTTATGACAGGAGAATAATCAATCTACCGAATCCCTTTCGGTTTCTTTTAGCAAAGTTTATATCTGCGAAACGAGAAAATACTGCACGAAAAATATACGAGGAAATTGGAGGTAAATCGCCAATTCTAGAGAATACAAAAATGCAAGCTAATGCTTTAGAACTAAAATTAAACGAAAATAGAAACCATGTACACAAGGTATTCATCTGCATGCGCTATTGGCGTCCATTTGCTGACGAAGTTATTGAAAGTGTAAAACAGTTTGATCCTGACGAAGTAATTCTGCTGCCACTGTATCCACAATATTCAACTACCACAACTCTGTCATCCATCGAGAATTGGCAAAAAAATGCTAAACGGTATGGCCTAAAATGCAATACAAAAATGATTCACCGTTATTATGATAACCAAGATTTTATTGAAGCTCACACTAATCTGATAGCTAAGTACTATAAATTGGCTAGAAAAATCGGTAAACCAAGAGTCCTATTTTCAGCCCATAGCTTACCTCTTAGTATCATTAAAAAGGGCGACCCTTACGCTTCACAGGTAGAAAGAAGCGTAGAGTTAATAGTAGAAAAGTTAGCTATCAATAACTTAGATTGGTCAATATGTTATCAGAGTAAGATTGGTCCTGTAAAATGGCTAGAGCCAAGCACTGAAAGTGAGCTATTACGCGCAAAAGCTGATGGTGTACCTGTAGTTCTATCACCTATATCTTTTGTTTCTGAGCATTCAGAAACTCTAGTTGAACTTGATATAGAATATAAAGCAATTATCAAGGATGGATATTACTTTCGTGTGCCAACTCTCAGTACCGATCCCTTGTTTATAAAATGCCTGGCCGATTTGTGCATAAATCTCCCTTAAAGTCCTGATTCATAGGGCTTTTCTTTTAGGATTTTATGTGATAGAATAACAGGAAGTTATTAACTATTTCATGCCAAACAAGCTAAAAAAGAAATCTAACATACTCGCACAAAGGGTGCATGATATTTATGATCATGATTTCAGGAAGGTAATCTGCATCACAACAGGTTTAACAGCCCTATTGTGTAAGATTTCACTGCAATTTTGCTGCGAGTTCATTGACAATAATAGATCCAATATCTTTCTTATACGGAATGTTGCTCGACTAGTAAAGTTTCCGACATCTATTCTATACATTGCCCATTCTGCATTTACTCTACAGGATCTAATTAAGGATTACAGAAACCCTGAGAGTAAAAAAGAGCTGGCAAAAATTGTGGGTAAATCGGCTAATCTTGCAAGCAGCACCATAGAAGCGCTAATGATGTTGAAAATCATCCATTTTTGCACTGGAAGCAATACAGACATAATAAGTTATATTAACTTAACCTCAACGACCCTATTTTTGTTCATTTCAGAACCTATAAGCTATTATTATACATGCAAGGAATATCTGGATAATAAGGATCCTGAAAAGTCTGCTGAGTGTAAGAAGGACCTTATTATTAGCACATTAACTTTGTCGTTAGGTTTATTAAACTTCATATTAAGAAGGATAGAGACTCCAACTATACCAATAAACTTAGGTAATGGTATAATCTATAATTTCAACTTAAGCGTAACAGTCAGCATAATATATAGTGCAGTATTTCTTGCAGTTCAGCTTGACAAATTGTTTCAACAACCTGTCAATGATGATCCTTCCACTGAACTTGATGATGTTCATAATATAAACGGTCATTCTAATGACAGCACTGTAGAGGTATAAGAATTAGGGATGAAAAGATTTTATTTCTACTGCCAACGCTAGTACTGCTAATTTGCTAACAATACTCCAAAGTGATAGAATTTTACCTTCTACAACCTGGCTAACATCATGAAACTCACAGTCAGTGGCATTCAAGCTAGAATATACATCTTTTCTGCTATTACATCGGTATAAGTAACATGTTGGAGTATCTCCTATATAGTATATTAGCGGTTCTGCAGAACTGCTTTTAAACATGTCAATGGTTGGTACACCTTCTTGTATAATAACGCTATTGATTGCTATTCCTTCTTTTATCTTTTTCATTTTATGACGCTTTTTTTTATTGAGGTTTAATATTTCCTCTCCACTTGTTGCTGTTATAATGCCCATCCCATATGTGCCATTGCTTGCTTTGATAAAAACGTAAGGTTGTGTTTTTATTTCATATTCCTCATATTTTTTTTGCACTAGAGATAATATTTGGTCAACTTTAGTTGCTACTGCTCCTAGTGACAAATCATCATCAAAATCAACTCCATCACAGCTCTCTGTAAGCACAGAAATTAGCCATGGGTCTATTTTAAATTTGCCACAAAACTCAGATGCTAATTCTTGATAGATTTCAAAATACTTAAATTTCTGCCTGCTATGCCAACCGTATAGTGGGCTTGGTACTATATCTTGCTTTACGTCTTTCAGCGTGTCTGGAATGTGGCTCGTCATATCACGGTTCAGTATAATAACATCAGGCACAAATCCTGAAGTTGTCTTTAGCAGAGAGTTTTCTTTCACAACAGTTTCATACTGTTCTATTAAATTGTATACTTCATTATATAAAAGGCCAATTCTAGTCTCAAAACCTGCGAGTTGTAGTATTTTCTCTATAACAAATACGTTTTCTATATACATTTTATTGCGTGTATAATTTTCCGGTATTATAAGAACCTTTTTGTATTGATGTCTTTTAAAATAGCTTTTTATCAATCTTGCTGCCATCGTTCTTGATTCTTCACTTAAGTTATTGAACCCCGCAGGAAATAAATTAGCGTCTACTGGAACGATTTTATAGCCAGAGTTTCTAAGATCTATAGAGCTATAAAATGGCAATGTAAGGCCGTTAAATTTTGCTCCGAACCAATTATTTATACTTTTTTCCAAATCTGGGTGAATTATGTTTTGCATCTACACTTTAAATGTTATAAGGAAGGTATTATATTATAAGCTATAATTAAACATATTTAGCAAATTTGACTAAAGATTAAAGTATAATGAGATTCTTATTTAAAGTGATAGAAAAATGATTCAACACGACAACAGTAAAATGTATGGCACTACTATATTATCAATTAGAAAGGGTGAAAGCGTAGTGGTAATAGGTGACGGACAAGTTTCACTGGGCCACACTGTTATAAAATCCGGAGCAAAAAAAGTTAGGCGTCTTTCTGGTGATTCTGTAATTGCCGGTTTTGCTGGAGCAACAGCCGATGCATTTACTCTCTTTGAAAGACTAGAATCTAAACTTGACAAGCACCCAGGGCAATTAATGAGGGCATGTGTTGAACTTGCAAAAGACTGGAGAATGGATAAATATCTAAGAAAATTAGAGGCTATGATGATTGTTGCAGATAAATCTATTTCATTAGTAATTACGGGAACAGGTGATGTTCTTGAACCTGAAGATGGAATTGCAGCTATTGGCTCTGGGGGAAATTTTGCTCTATCTGCAGCAAGAGCTTTAATTGACATTAAAGGAATATCAATAGAGGAAATTGCGAAAAAGGCTATGAAGATAGCTGCTGATATATGTGTTTATACAAATCATAATATAATTATTGAAAAAATAGAGGAGTGATATGTCTTCTGAACAAAAAACTTTGTGCACCAATTTTTCCAATCAGCCTATAACCCTTTCAGAAGGGCGGTCTTGTAGTAGTGACACCTACGATGAAAAAGATAACCTCTATAAAGATACTAAGAGTGGTTTTGATTCAAATGACAGCGATGTTCAAGTTAATGACAGCACTCAAGTTTTGTTAGATGACCTGCCACCACAGAAGATAGTTAAAGAATTGGACAGATTCATAATCGGACAGGATGATGCAAAGCGTGCTGTTGCTATTGCGCTCAGAAATCGTTGGCGTCGCAATCAGGTTCCATTTCCATTGCGTGATGAAATCATACCTAAGAATATATTGATGATCGGTCATACAGGGGTTGGTAAAACTGAAATAGCTCGTCGCTTAGCAAAACTTGCCGGTGCACCGTTCATAAAAATTGAGGCAACGAAGTTTACTGAAATAGGGTACGTTGGACGTGACGTTGATTCGATAATACGCGATTTAGTTGATGCAGCAATAGTTTTAGTTAAAGAGAAAGCCCGTAAAGCCTTAGCTAAAAAGGCTTTAATTTTAGCTGAGAAAACAATAGTAAACTCTATGGTAGGCGAAAATGCAACCGAAGAGAGTAAAAAAATTTTTAGAGAAAGGTTGAGGAATAAAGAGTTTGAGGACGGAGAAGTTTCTATTAACGTCAGAGAGAGCAAGAGTATGTTACCTACTTTCGATATACCAGGCATGCCAGGTGGGCAAGTTGGTGTGATGAATGTAACAGAAATAATGGGCAAGATGTTTAACGGGAGCAAAAAAACAAAAACTATTACGGTGAAGGTAAAAGAAGCGCGTGAAATATTAATTAATGAAGAAAGTGAAAGGCTAATGGATGAAGATAAGATAATCAAAGAAGCCATTGATCTTGTTAGTAATGACGGTATAGTATTTTTGGATGAAATAGACAAAATTGCAGCGCGTACAGAAGTAAAAGGTGAAGTAAACAGAGAAGGAGTGCAACGCGATCTGTTACCATTACTTGAAGGAACAACTGTTACAACTAAGTATGGCCATGTAAAAACAGACTATATATTATTTATTGCATCTGGTGCTTTTCATCAGTCTAAACCATCTGACCTCTTACCGGAATTGCAGGGCAGATTACCGATCAGGGTAGAACTTAAGGCACTTACTCAAGAGGATTTAATAAGAATATTAAAGGAACCAGAATCTAGTTTGTTAAAGCAGTACATAGCTTTAATGAAAACAGAAAATGTGACACTTGAGTTCACTGATGATGGTATAAAAACCATAGCTGAAATAGCGTTTACAGTTAATAGGCAAGTGGAAAATATAGGCGCAAGAAGGCTTCACACTGTCATGGAGAAGCTTTTAGATGAAATAAGTTTCATTGCTTCTGAGAAAAATAGCGAAAAATTCATTATAGACAGCAAGTATGTAAAAGATAAACTTGAGTCAATTTCGAAGCAGCTTGATTTATCTAAGTTTATACTTTAGGAAAAACGAAAAGCCTACTTTAAGTAGTATAGAGAGTGTTCAGAAGATTAGCCAGTAGACCTAAAATTTCAGCTATATTCTTTAGGCTGTTTTTCAACAGTAGAATGGTGTGCTGCGACCTCTTGCTTAACATCTAAGCTTAAGTCAATTATTGAGATATTTTCTTCATCATAATCTATGTCTTTTATTAACATATCGTCAGTAATAGTCAAAAGGTCAGGCGGAGAAAGAATAGTTCTTTTATTACCAGCTCTCATTCCCACAACTCCAAGCTCTATAGCAAGTGGTATTTTTTTATCGCCAACCCTAAATTGCACTGTTTGATCTTTGACTATATATTCCCCATTATGCTCCTTTACGCTATATTTAACCGATATCTCATCACCGCACCTTACTTGTTTTCCAGTCTTGTTAATTAAGTCATTAAAAACCATCAGATTATTTACTGAGTCGGGATATTTATCCTTTACTTCGATCAGTTTGACGTAATAAGAATTAAAATTCATTTTGTTCTCATTGGCAATAGTAACTACACGCTCTCCGCCTTCTTTCATACCTATTACCCCTAAACTCACTTCTTTTAGGTCATCTTGACCTATTTTCAAAGTAACATCAGAAACTTTGCTAGGGAGTGTTGCTGAGTTATTATTAGAAATTTTATATATTTGCAATAGGACTTCCAGGCCACAAAAAGCCTTGCTGCCACTGCCTTCAGTAATTTCATAAAAATTTATTGAATCTTCTTCCTTTTGCTGCGTTATTTCTTCTAAATATTCTGTCAGCCCATGCTTTTCAATATAGCGGTCAAGTGCTGATTCAAGTATTGGCTTCACTAGGTAATGTGCTATCGTCTGTATCAAACCACCATGCGTGGCATTTATCTCATAAAGCTTGTCCTTTTTTTCCGGTTTACCTTTGTTTATATAGACAATAGTAAACACAAAAGCAGAAGTTAAAGTGAGAATCATTACTACGGAAATAAGCATTTGTAATATAATTTTTCTAACCATCTTTCTTTACTTGATTCAATAAATCATATAAATAATTAGTATCCCCTGAAAGCGCACTCAAATTATCCAAGCCTTGTTTAAAGAGGCCGTCTATATAGTCCTCTACTTCACTTTTACCAAGCACAGACATAAGATTATTTGTTTTATCTTGTTCGTAGTCTTCAATATCATCCTTAGCTTGAAAGATAAGCCCTAGATTTATTCCATAGTTATATAACGCTTTACGTTGCTTGTCTGTAGCACCCCCGATTATAGCACCTATTTCACATGAAGCTGCAAATAGTTTTGCGGTTTTCATCAAATGAATTTCTTTTATTTTATCAGCTTGGCCCGACGTCATTCCAGCGTCATACATACAGCCGTACGAATGTTGTAGTTTTAAGGTAGAAAGGGTGTCATGCAAGTAGCTGACACTGGAATCCATTCCATGTTCAGCTCCACTATCGCATGGCTTTTTGCACGAAATGCTTGTAGGCAAAGCCTTCTGGATCCCAGTGTCAGCTACTTGAATGACAGAGGGTTGGGGGCTAAAATCTATATGCTCACTGTTAATATCTAAAGCCTGTCCTCCCACCATTCCCCTAATTCCTATTGCCTGAGAAAGAACTTTTATGATCTCACAGCGTTTCTCATTTAACGAAGATAATACCTCAAAAGCCAGAGTAAGTAGTGCATCTCCGGCAAGCACTGCTGTTGCTTCATCAAATTTTTTATGGCAGCTTAGCTGGCTTCTGCGAGTATCACTGTTGTCCATGCACGGTAAATCATCGTGAATTAGAGAGTAAGCATGAACAAATTCAATTGCTGCAGCAACTGATATTACTTTTTTAGCTTCCGCGTTAAACACTCGCGATGAAGCTACGACTAAAAAGGAGCGTATATGTTTTGCAGGAGCAAGGAGTATATAACGCATAGCTGATATAAGCTTATTCTCGCTATTTTCGGGTAAGAGTTTATTTACTTCTACAATAAGCAAATTTTTTGTTGTTTCGTCTAGCATTTTTGAATTGTTAATTGTTTAGCACGTAACGCTAGCCAGCTAGGGCAGTAGAAAACTTTACTGTAGTTTACCAGTTATAAAAGATATTGCAAACATAAAAATTTTTTATAACATCAAAGAATAGGTTATTTTTTTGGTAAGAAATGTGAATAGCGAACTAGCAAAGAGCACTAGAGAAGACATAGAAGAAAAAGTGAAAAAGATTATACTAGAGCATATTAGTAAGGATGTAGAGAAATTCAACAGCTCTTCAAAGCTTTCGGAGCATGGTACAGACAGCTTAGATGCAGTTGAAATCATCATGGCAGCAGAAGAAGAGTTTGGAATAGAAATTCCAGATGAAGACGCACAAAAAATGGAAACTATGGAGCAAATAGTTGAGTACATTAATAATAAAAAAGGCTAATAGTTAGTGTTAAATGAGCAGAAGAGTAGTAGTCACTGGTGTTGGTTTAATCACTCCACTAGCGGCAGATGTTGACAACACTTGGTCAAGGCTAATAAAAAGTGAGTCTGGCATAAAAGCAATCAATACGGATAGATTTGACTCTTCTGATCTTGCTTGCAAAATTGCAGGGCAGGTGCCGTTGCAATCAGACAACATTGAGCACCATTTCAATCCACTAGATTATATTTCTGAGAAAGACTCAAAAAGGACAGATCGTTTTATCCATTACGGTATTGCAGCAGCTATTCAGGCAGTAGATGATTCATTAATTTTGGAAAGCCAAAATATCAATCGGGAACGTGTTGGTGTGACTATTGGCTCTGGTATAGGTGGTCTTCCGTCAATTCAGGAAAATGTTATTACCATGCAGGAAAAAGGGCCCAGACGTGTCAGTCCATTTTTTGTCCCTGCAAGTCTAATAAATTTGATATCTGGCCATATTTCTATTAAATACGAATTTACAGGTCCAAACGATTCAGCAGTAACCGCATGTGCAACAGGTGCGCATGCAATCATAAACTCAGCAAGAACTATAAAACTTGGTGAAGCGGATGTTATGATTGCAGGTGGAGCAGAAAGTGCACTGTGTAGAGTTGGAATTGCAGGTTTTGCATCTATGAAGGCGTTATCAACTAAATTTAACGATAAACCGGAAGAAGCTTCAAGGCCATGGGATGAAGAACGCGATGGTTTTGTTATGGGTGAAGGAGCAGGTATATTGGTGCTGGAGGAATACGAACATGCGAAAAAAAGGGGGGCAAAAATACATGCTGAACTGGTTGGGTACGGACTCACAGGAGATGCGCACCACATTACAGCACCACATCCAGAAGGAAGAGGCGCATTTAAGGCAATGCAGCTTGCTTTAAAGAGCGCACAAATTAATCCCAATCAAGTAGGGTATATCAATGCACATGGAACTTCAACGCCACTTGGAGATAAAATTGAAGTAATAGCAATGAAACAGTTATTCGGTGACTACGTTTATAAAATACCTGTTTCTTCAACTAAATCTTCTATAGGACATTTACTTGGTGCTGCAGGGAGCGTTGAAGCAATATTCAGTATTCTTGCGTTAAATAATGGAATTATTCCGCCAACCTTAAATTTACACAAGCCTTCAGAAGGATGTGATTTAAATTTTGTACCGTTTAAAGCTCAGGAGCATAAAATTCAATATGCACTTTCTAATTCGTTTGGTTTTGGTGGCACTAATGCATCGCTCATATTTGGACAAGTTTAGTTGATGTCACCCCAGTGTCTTCCTCTTGTCATTCCAGTACCCTCCTCTTGTCATGCAAGCAGCTCTCCTACTGTCATCCCAGCACGTGACACTGGGATGACAAACGGTTGTGAAAGGGAATACATATAAAAATTAAACTATCAATAGCAATTCAAAAAGAAAAAATATTCTATTCATCCCTGAAGAAGTATTTTATTGACAATTTATGAATAAAGATCAATAATGCAGAAAAGGAATTGATGGGCGTATGCATTAATTTAACCACTATTAATTGTACATTATTTTTTGTAATTACATATTTTTTGACGTGCATTATAGCTTGGTGCTTACCTTTCAAAGACATAACATTATTAACAACATTTGTTCCGGCTTCAGTTGCAATTTTGCTAACCATTTATAATAAACAGAAGGTAAGGGATCTTTTTAAACTTAGTTCGCCAAAAAACTGTCTATTAGGGTTTATACTTATTCTGGTAAGTATGCTAATTTCCAATGGTCTTTTGTCAATTTACTGCGGTTTTTCATTTTTCCGAGAGTCTTTTACGTTAGACCGTGTAAAGGATTTGAGTGCAGTTTTGAGTCCATTAGTGATGTTATTTGTTTTATTATCAACCTTTGTGATGTGGATCATTATGTCTCTTGGTGAAGAGATCGGTTGGCGTGGCTATCTTTTGAAAAATCTTAAAAGCAAAATATCAAATTTTTATATCAGAGCAATTATTGTCGGTATTATTTGGTCAGTATGGCACATACCAACTTATGTGGTTGCTGGCTCAGCTTTGTGGAAGGATGGCTTTACATTCCCGACTATTTGTGCTTATACCCTTTATATTTGTGCAATGTCTATAATGTTTACCTGGTTGTTTGAAAAAGACAACTCGATTTGGCCAGTAACTATTGCTCATGCAACAAATAATCTTGTGTATAGTGTTTTGAGCATTCTAATGCCGTCTCCTCCTCTGTCAACTTTCGATGCAGTAATTCGCCTTACATTAGGAGCAGCTGGTTATTTCATTGTTGCAATTGGTGTTATTTGGTTTGATAAAGCTCGAGAGCGTCATTTGAGTAATTCATAGTATAAAATTTCGGGGGCAATTCGCATCAGGTGTCATGCAGGTAGCATGACACTGGGATGATGAGGAAGAAAAAGCAAATTTTGCCTTTTACGGTCAATCTATTATACTTAGTAAGACTTCAATAAACTAATGAATTATACTTTATATCTAATTAAATGCACAAGATATTAATAAGAAATAACTACAAACCTTTGGTCGGAAAAATCAAGATTAATGGCTCAAAAAATGCTGTTTTACCAATAATGGCAGCAAGTCTATTAAGTAGCTCCCCGGTAATTTTGCATAATGTACCTGATTTAATTGATGTGCATCTAATGTCTAAGTTGCTTGAAAGTCTTGGAGCAGAAGTGAACTTTATGCACAATAAAAATTATAAAGCGAACCATACTTTGAAAATTGACTGCAGCAATATCAACAATCACGTGATGCCATATAAAACCGCAAGTAAGCTAAGAACTTCTTTTCTAATATTGGGTCCAATGCTTAGCAGATTTGGCAAAGCGAGAACAGCATTTCCTGGTGGATGCAACATTGGAAAGCGTCCCGTTGATATGCATATTAAAGCATTAGAAGAA
Organism: Wolbachia endosymbiont (group A) of Cydia splendana; assembly: GCF_947179475.1. Taxonomy (NCBI): domain Bacteria; kingdom Pseudomonadati; phylum Pseudomonadota; class Alphaproteobacteria; order Rickettsiales; family Anaplasmataceae; genus Wolbachia; species Wolbachia endosymbiont (group A) of Cydia splendana. Next base: position 268,930 of record NZ_CAMXBP010000002.1, on the reverse strand, counting down.
ATGGGAGCTAAAATTGAAATTGACGGCTATAATATAATTGCAACAGTGAAAGGAAAGCTACAAGGAAAAGAAATCACATTTGAGAAAATAAGTGTTGGCGCAACAGAAAATGTAATAATGGCAGCAACATTTGCAGAAGGAGTGACAACAATAAACAATGCTGCAACTGAGCCGGAAGTTCTTGATTTAATAGATTTTCTGAAGAAAATGGGTGCTGATATTGAAATTGATAATACAAAGGTCATAATAACAGGAGTTGAAGCACTAAATGGATGTGTTCATAAAATAATACCAGATCGCATAGAAGCAGGCACCTATGCACTAGCTGCTATAATAACCGGTGGTAAGTTGGAGTTGGAAGGAATAAATCTATCTGATATAAGGTGTATTACAAATGAGTTGGAGACTATAGGAGCTATGGTTGAACTGTATGATGGAGGCATTGTTATTTCCAGAAAAAATGGCTCTATTAAGTCTGCTAACGTTGCGACAGATCCATATCCCAATTTTCCCAGTGATATGCAACCACAACTGATGTCTGCAATGTGCATCGCTGATGGGATATCAGTAATTGAAGAGAACATTTTTGAAAACAGATTTACACATGCAGATGAATTGAGAAAGTTAGGTGCTAATATCAGCATCGAGAAAAGCAAAGCTACTATAAGTGGAATAAAAAGCTTATCTGGAGCTAATCTATATGCTACTGACTTAAGATCAACAGCAGCTTTGGTGCTTGCTTCTTTGGTAGCCGGTGGAGAAACTATAATAAACAATTCACATCATTTATGGAGAGGATATGAAGCAATGCATGAAAAACTCAATTCATGTGGAGCTGATATCTCCATTTCGTCTTGAGGATATTTTATGAATGAAGCAACCAAACGAACTATAGTAAAAGAAATAGATGCAATCTTATATGAAGAACATAAGGTATTAGACCATGGATTTATTCGAGTAGTGGATTATATGGGCTCTGATAGCGCTATAGTTCAAGCTGCTCGTGTTTCTTATGGCAAGGGAACAAAACAGATAAGTCAGGATGAAGCACTTATAAAGTATTTAATGAGACATCATCATACAACTCCATTTGAAATGTGTGAAATTAAGTTTCACGTGAAACTTCCAATTTTTGTTGCAAGGCAATGGACAAGGCATAGAACTGCAAATGTGAATGAATATTCAGCAAGGTATTCAATACTTGATAATGAATTTTATACACCTAAACCAGAACAAGTTGCAAAACAATCTGACAATAATAAACAAGGTAGCGGGGAAGCTTTTGATCCAGATACCTCAAAGGAAATAATAGATTCTCTAACAAATGACTCTAATTTAGTATATTCTCATTATGAAAAATTTATTGAGCAGGGGCTTGCAAGAGAAATTGCCAGAACTAACCTAATGCTTAATTACTACACGCAATTTTATTGGAAAATAGATCTGCATAATCTCCTTCATTTTTTGAAGCTTAGAGCTGATAAGCATGCCCAATATGAAATCAGAGTTTATGCAGAAGTTATGCTGGATATAATAAAAAAATGGGTTCCACTGGCCTACAATGCCTTTGTTGAATATTGCCTAGAATCAGCCTGTATTTCAAGAACTGGTCTAGAAATAATTCGCAAATTAATTAAAGGGGAAAACGTTACTAGAGAAGAAAGTAATATTGGTAAAAGAGAATGGGGCGAGCTGATGTCTATACTTGATAAACAATCTTAAAGATAAAGGCATACGTGTCAATCTCCTCTGTCAGTTAACTCTCGTTCACCAGATTGAATCTTGCTTTTTACATCACATTAACTCATCACTTTTATAGAACATCTCATTAAAATCATTTAGAGTTCCAAAATCCTGACCCTTGATAAACAGGTGATCATTAGCAACATGTGCTTCATCAAGAGTAAACAGCTCGTAATGATGATTGTGAGCGGGCCTAACAATTTCATTATATAAAACCATTACTTGTTCGTAGTTATATCCATCGCCAGCATGATATTTACCACGTACGGTATCATAAAAATTCTTTACATCATCATATGTCACTTGCAGCTCCACCTTATACTTTCCCACTTCAAGAGGACTTCCTGTCTTTATTTTTAAGGGATGTTGTGAATTTGCAACACTGTTAGAAGTTTCTGCTTCAATATCAGAATTTTTATCCATATTTTCTATCACACTTGCCATAACAGTTTCTTGTTCATCTTCTGTTGGTTTTGTTTGTTTTTCAGTCTTATTACTGCTACTGTCAGTTTCCACAGTTACTTTTTTTACTTCTATATCTTTTTGAGCTTTCTCATTACTTTGCTTGTGTATTTCATCTCCATGCAATTTTTCCTGCAGAGCTTTTTTCGTATCAGCATAATCATCACGATTGCTTTGCAAAGCTGGTTTATAACTGCTGCTATCATCCGCTTGCATTTGATCTATATAGTTAGATTCTTCTTCCTGTATAGTATTTTTTGCGTTATCCTCACCAACCGTTCCTTTCTCCCCAGACTTGGCTTCACTCTCTACCACAACTTCTTCGTCTACTTGCTCATCATCAATTGTAAATTCAGTACCTATCTGATTGCTATCTTCCTCCAATTCATTAGATAATTTTTCAGATAGCTGGTCACCACTCAAATATGGTTCCTTTGAATATTTAGCATAATTATGGGGATCGGTTCTGTTTTCTGAATAAAACCCACTTTCAAAGTCTGAGTAGGAGCTTTGATTGAGCACAAAAAATAAGTTTTCATAATTAACCAGCATATCACTATCAGGGCTAACAAAATTTAAATATTCATCGCCTTCCCATTCTGGGTGGTGTCTATACTCTGCTATGTAGTATTTACTAGAGTCGAGAGGTATCTTGTCACCTTCTTCCCCATCAAGTTGTAAAACTACTGCTGAATGCCCATTACCTAAATCATTACCTTTTACCACTTTGAATATTTTAATCTCATCCTTTTCTACAAGTTCTTTTAACTCCTCGTTCTTTTCATTTAACTCTTCCTCCCTTTGTCTTTCTGCTTCTCTCTCTCTTGCCAATCTTTCTGCTTCTTCATCAGCTTTCTTCTGCAGTTGTGAGAATACATTTTGTAATATATCTTGTGTGGTTAAGCTATTTGTGTTGCTTAAAAAATTATCTAACACATTTGATGCAGTTGGTGACAATTCACCGTGATCATCAAATACTTTTTCCTTTGCTTTATCATAGTGATTTGGGTTATAGATTGCATACAGAGGATAAAAACCATAATCTGCAATTGACGCTCCGTCAGGTGATAGTTCCATTGAGAATCCATAGTAATTAAGTGGAAGATTGGAGGTTAAATATTTACCGTTATCATCCCTAACGTGTAGCTCACTTCTACCATTGTGCTCACTATATTTGTTGTAGTAGATATAAAAATTCTCATGGTTAAGATTGAAGTGATCATCTAGATTATCGAATTGAATTGTACTGCCAAGCTTCTCGCGCAAAAGATTTTTGCTTTCATCTGTAAGCTTTATATGTGCAGAAAAGTAGTATCGATCTATAGGTTCGCCTTTTTCTATTTCAAAATTCAAAGTAATCTTGTCGTTGACCATTGGTAGCCTCCACAAATTCTATAAATCATTTTATTTATCAATCATACGGTCTGTACTATGAAAAATGTGTTAAACGTTAAGATTTTCTCTGTACCGATTCATCTATATTGCCAAGCTTAATAAAGTTACAAGCTCTTTAAAACAATGTTAAACTCAATCACTATGGCAAAAACAGTTGACGTATTACTATCACTTCCAATTGATCAGTTATTTTCATATGCAATTGAGGAAAATACTGAGATTTTACTTGGAGATTACGTAGTGGTGCCATTTGGCAAAAAACGCTTAATCGGAATAGTTTGGAAATACAGTGATAAAAGTAACCGAGAATTAAAATTTATTGAGCAAAAAATCGATTTACCAAATATTAGACCAAAATTGATTGCATTTGCAGAGTGGGTTGCACAATACAATTTAATACCTATTGGTATGCTTGCCAAAGTGATAATGGGAGGAGTGTTAAAAGTAAATCACATAGATAAATTGGTTTGTGTTGAACAAAAGCAGGAAACAAGTGAAATAAGTTGCCAATTAAGCCCTGAACAGCAGATAGCTAGTGATAAAATAATCAGCAATTTGAACGAGTATTCAGTGACTTTGCTTGACGGTGAGACAGGATCTGGAAAAACGGAAGTTTATCTCTCTGTGATTGCACAATTGATTAAGAATTACACTGCCGTTCCAAATGCTGCTCAGACTTTACCATCCCAGTGCCCAGAGACACAACTGTACGAACATTGTGATTTGGGTCTACCAAGAGGGTGTCATCCGAGTAGCCTGACACTGGGATCCAGTTTTTCATATAACCTCATTACAAATGTTTATTTTAACTTAAAACCAATACCTAATTTACAATCAAAATTCCTGGATTCCAGTGTCAAGCACTGGAATGACACCTTTATACTCAAGGCAAAACCCACTGTAACATTTAGCATACCGTCTTTGCCACGTACTAGTATGACACCAGAATATGTTGAAATGACATCAGGAGAAGGTAATACACAAATTTTAATCCTCCTACCTGAAATTGTTTTAACTTCACAATTGGTAAATCGTGTTCGCGGTCAGATATCAAAAAACTTAGTTGAATGGCACTCAGGGCTCACTCCAAAAACTCGCCGGAATAATTGGCTCAATATAGCAAATGGAAATGCGCAGATAATTATTGGTGCACGGTCAGCGCTTTTTTTGCCTTATAAAAACCTAAAATTGATTATCGTTGATGAAGAGCACGACTCATCTTTTAAACAAGAACAGGGAATTATATATAATGCTCGAGATATGGCGATAATCTTAGCCAAATTTGAAAATATTCCGATTATTTTATCATCAGCTACTCCACTGCTTGAAACGATTCATCATGTTAAAAACGGGAATTACAATCATGTAAAGCTAACTAAACGATTTGGTGGTGCAGAATTGCCACTCATTAAAGTAGTAGATATGAGGAACAACAAGCAATGGATCTCCTCTGAGCTTTTTGAAAGCATCAAACAAACCATAGAGAAAAAACAGCAGGTTATGCTTTTTCTAAACCGCAGAGGGTATGCACAACTGGCAGTTTGTAAAAAGTGTGGATATAAAATTTCCTGCTTAAATTGTGCTGTTTGGCTTACATATCACAAGAAAAAAAATGCTCTTTTGTGCCACCACTGCTCTTATCAATTGAAACTTCCAGAAAAATGCTCTAATTGCCAAAGTGAACAGCCGTTGTCCCTCTACGGCATAGGAATTGAAAAGTTACTTGAAGAAATGGTGAAATTAATACCAAACGCAAAAACTGCGATGATAAGCAGCGATCAAAAGTCGGTTAGTAACGTAATTGACTTAGTGTTGAAAGAAGAGGTGAACATTATAATCGGCACACAAATAATTGCTAAAGGGCACAATTTTCCCAAATTAACTTTGGTTGGAGTAATGAATGCAGATTTGAGCCTCGAAAATTCTGATTTGAGAGCAGCGGAAAAGACGTATCAATTATTGCACCAAGTTGCAGGCAGGTCAGGAAGGTTTAATGAAAAAGGAATGGTAATAGTGCAAACCAATAACCCTGAAAGTTCAATAATAAAAGCATTGCTGCATCAAAAAAGGGACTCATTTTATGAAATTGAACTTAAGTCAAGACGTGAAGCCAAAATGCCACCATTTAGCAGATTAATAGCGCTTATCATTTGTGGTAAGAATCAGATTGCAACACAAAAAGCAGCGAATGAAATAGTAAAATCTCTTCTTTGTCATCCAAGTAGCTTAACTACTTGTATCCAGGAAAAAAATGTAGGTGTAGACAAAAAGGAATTTGAAATTCTTGGCCCATCACCAGCAGCGATAAATTTTTTAAATAATAAGTATCGGTATAGGGTATTATTAAAAATACACAATAAACACAGTTTATCTATACAAAAAAAGCTGAAATATTGGATTAAAAATTGTAACTTGAATTCGAGTATTGCAGTGATAATAGATGTTGATCCTGTGAGTTTTTTTTAACGAGTTCCGTTAAGCCTTCTTGCCAATTACCACAACATTCTCACTGGGAAAAAAATAATCAGGTACAACCATATTTTTTGGTGCAGGACCCCCAATCACTCGGCCTGATGTATCATAATATGAACCGTGGCAAGGACAGAACCAACCATTACCATCTCTTGTAGCGTGGTCAACCGGTACACACCCAAGATGTGTACATATTCCGATCATGATTAACCATTCGTCTTTTCCTTCGTATACTCTCTGCTCATCTAATTGAGGATCCCTCAAGCTCTTCACATTCACAGCTCTTGCAGCCTCAATTTCTTGCTTTGTGCGTCTACGAATGAATACTGGTTTACCTTGCCACTTTACTTTTACTCCATGTCCTTCCTGAATTCCAGACAAATTCACTTCCACTGTGGAAGTTGCTAGAACTTCAGCAGAAGGATTCATAGATTTAACCAGTGGCCAAAGTCCACTTGCAGCTCCTATACCTGCCATAGCGCATGTAGTTAATGTTATAAAATCTCTCCTACTCTTATTTTTAGTAAGATCTTTAACAGGAGGTGTTTTTTTATCCTCTTTGTCTGCCAGTGGTTTTTTATTTTTAGTTAAATTTTTGTCCATTGATCTTTACTTAGCCATAAGTATATATTTTAATTTAAATACTGCGTATTAATCAACAAAAACTTGCGCTTTTTGTTTAACCTGTACTACAGTTGAGAAGAGATAGAGTTTTCAACTTCAGAAATACTATCTTCAGTGGAATCAGGATCTTCAATTTTCGCTACTGACACCACCTTTTCTCTACTTTCTGTTTTAAATAGAGTTACTCCCTGAGTGCTACGTCCTGCAATCCTGATATCATTTACTGAAATACGAATTAACTTTCCTTTATCTGTAATAAGCATTATATTATCACCCTGCTCAACTGGAAAACTAGCAATAACATTACCATTTCTGCTAGTAGTAAGAATATTGGTGATACCAACACCACCCCTGTTAGTTATTCTATACTCATACGCAGAAGTTCTTTTACCAAAGCCATTTTCAGTAATAGTTAATATAAACTCCTCATTCACTGCAAGTTTTAAGAATAATTCGTTATCTATTCCTAAATCATTTAAAGTCTTTTCCAATTTAGAATCAATGGAGTTATTAATTGCAGTTCCCAGTCTTTTTGCAAGTGGAACTTTTAAGTAAAGTTCTTTTGTTTCTGTTGCTACACCTATCCCATTTAATATGGTCATGGATATCACGCTGTCACTCTTTGCAAGTTTGATACCTCTTACGCCATCTGAATTGCGACTTTTAAATTGACGCACATCACTTACAACAAATCTGATACTTTTGCCGAATCTTGTTGAAAGAAAAACATGATCAATTGCATTGCATACTTTAACCGATATTAATTTGTCTCCTTCATCGAGCTTTATTGCTATTTTTCCATTGCTTGGAATATAGTGAAAGTCCGCTAAAGAGTTACGCCTTATGTTTCCATGAGCAGTAGCAAAAACTATGTTTTGATTTTCGTCATTTTCACTTGGCAATGGCATGATATTAGTTATAGTTTCACCATCGCTAAGCGGAAATATGTTAACAAGTGCTCTTCCACGTGCAGTTGGTTCTGCAAGAGGCAACTTATAAACTTTTAATCTATAAACTCGACCAATATTAGAAAAGAATAAGAGGCTAGTGTGGGTATTCCCAGCAAATAATTTTGTGATTACATCCTCTTCTTTTAATCCTTGTCCTAGCTTTCCTTTTCCACCACGACGCTGAGTTCTGTAGTGAGAAAGCTTCACACGCTTGATATAACCATTCATAGTTACGGTTATCACCATATCCTCTTGTGGAATTAGATCTTCAGCTTCAATGTCCGTATCTGATTCCTCTATTGAAGTTTTTCGCGGCACAGCAAATCTGTTCTTTATTTCTTGTAGATTGTTTTTTATTTCCTTCATCAACTTCTCTTCTGAGCCAAGAAAAGCGATATATTCTTTTATCAGGTTGATCATTGAACTTAGCTCAGCTTCTAATTTGTCTTTTTCAAGGCCTGTTAAACGCTGCAGTTTCATATCAAGGATAGCTTTAATTTGTAGCTCAGTTAATCTATACACTCCATCTTTCAAAAAGCTTGCGCTATCTGAAATCAACTCGATGATAGTGTTGATTTCATTCGAAGTTTTCCATTCTTTATTTAAAAGTTCTCTACTTGCTTCCGCAGGATCTTTTGCACCGCGGATGATTTTTATCACTTCATCTATGCTGAGGACCGCAATGTAGAGCCCTATATATATATGAGCTTTTTCTCTCGTTTTTCTTAGACGAAATTCTGTTCTCCTGATTAACACTTCTTTTCTAAAGTCAACAAAAGCAGCTATGATTTCTTTTAACGACATCAAAGCAGGTCTGTTGTTATTGAGTACTAAAGTGTTAACACTAAAACTACTTCTTAGTGGAGTTAGTCCCAATATTTGATTAAGTATAAAACTTGCTTCAGCATTTCTTCTGAGGTCAATTACTACTCTAATACCAGACTTATCGGACTCATCCCTAATTTCTGTTATGCCATCAATTCTTTTTTCTTTTACAAGCTCACCTATCTTCTCAATTAATTTTACTTTATTTACCTGGTAAGGTATTTCATCAATCACTATTGCTTGCCTATCTTGTGGCAGGTCTTCTATGTGAGTCTTGCCTTGCACAACAATTGATCCACGACCAGTTGCAAATGCTGATTTTATTCCAGACCTTCCAAGAATCGTTCCCCCAGTTGGGAAATCCGGCCCTGGCATCACTTCAAGTAACTCATCCAAAGTAACTTCAGAATTATCTACATATAATATACAAGCATCTATTATTTCTCCAAGATTATGAGAAGGAATATTGGTTGCCATACCAACTGCAACACCACTTGCACCGTTTACCAATAGATTCGGAAACTCTGCAGGCAGCACAACTGGTTCTGTTTCATTTCCATCGTAGTTTGGCCTAAAATTAACTGTATCTTCATCAATATCATTCAGTAAAAAGTGTGACACTTTTTGAAGTCTTGCTTCTGTGTATCGCATTGAAGCTGGTGGATCTCCATCTATCGAACCAAAGTTACCTTGCCCATCAATAAGCGGTAAAAGAAGAGAGAAATCTTGAGCCATCCTAACCAAGGAATCGTAAATAGCTGCATCACCATGTGGGTGATATTTCCCCATTACGTCCCCAACTATACGAGCCGCTTTTTTATATGGCTTACCGGCATCGAATCCAGCTCTCGACATTGCATATAATATACGCCTATGAACAGGTTTAAATCCATCCCGCACGTCAGGTATAGCCCTGCTTATGATAACGCTCATTGCGTAGGAAAGATAAGAATCTTCCAGCTCTTTTACTATTGAGATTGGTACTATATTATCCTGCATTTTCTATACTTTAATTGAAGTAATTAATAATACTAACATTCAGTTAAGCAAATGGGCAATGACAGACTTGAACTGCCGACCTCCTCGGTGTAAACGAGATGCTCTACCAGCTGAGCTAATTGCCCCTTTAGATCTAATTCTATAGCTCAATATTATTATTGTAAACAAAAATAGCGATAAATTAGCTTTAGGTAAGCTATAAGCTTTTATGAAATCTTTGGGTGCGTGCTGTGAAGTTTTATAAATTTTAGTCTTGCTGTCACTTTGTATAAAGGTATTTTTTCACTCACATCTTTCGAAGTTGTAGCCATGTTTAACAACTTTAAGTAGAATATTGTAGCATTTTGAAAATCTGAAAGTTTATCTAGAATAACAGCTAAATTATAAGTATAAAAAATATTGTTTTCATCGAGGGAAATAGCAGTTATCATATACTCTTTACCTTTTACATAATCCTCCTTTTTCATATAGATCAGACCTAAATTTGCTAATAAAGGAGCATAATTTTTATGTATATCATACAATTTTAACATTTCACTCAACGCCAGATCAGGATCATATTGTGAGATTATCGTCAGAAAATTTTTTAATATGTAAGGGTTACTAGGGTGTTCTTTTAACAGTCTTGTGTAAATCTCTACAGCTTTTTTGTATTCTTTATTAGCGTAATAAATATTCCCTAGTCCAATCAAAGCATTTTTATGATAAGGAAACTTTGCGGTAATCTGATTAAGGAGAGAAATAGCTGTTTCATTATCTCCTAACTCAAAGGAATCTTTTGCTTTTTTTAAAGTAGAGTATATGTCAAAACTCTTGCCAGAATTCTGCGAAATTTTGATATTAAATTTGTCACTTTTTCTCTCAATAACATCAAGATCTTTATATTTTTTATCAGCTTTTATATGCTTGACAACACTATCAAAGGCCTTCTGTATCTCCAAATTTTCACTAGCATAGGTAACAGAAGACCTCCATAAAATCACAACGCAAATTAACATGCAGATAAACATAGGTCCTAGTGTTGTGGCATTGGCTGCAGCGTGTAACCAGTAAACCTTATTTCTTTTAGCTATGCGCAACACATTACAAATTCATAAATGCTAAATTACCTATCTCATACAATAATAAAGATATTATTAATTAGCGGGACGAATATGCTGTGTAGAACGCACTTATCTTTTGTCTTCTATATTTCGCTTCATTTCCACAAAAATGCTTCGATTTATCTTAACATTTTGTCAACTACCTTTGTAGATTTAAAAGGGCATTTTTACATATTCCATATGGCTGCCAATTGCACCCCTCACATGCGTACTCGAATTTCTCTAAAGACATTTTCTCTCTAATCTTTTTTACTGCCTCATTCCAAGTTAAAGTCTCGCCAATTTTTACTCCTAAAATTTCCATATGCCTTCTATCTAGCTCTAAAACTTTAGCTTGTGTGGTGCATTTACCTTGTTTAGTCTGATTTGGACAAGCACTACAGATACTATCAAGGTTACCAACTACTTCGATTTGAGTACTAATTACTTTGCTTGCTATCTTTTTATAATTTTCTACAAAACCCTGAGAATACCCATATCCCCGAAACGCGAGGGTGCACATGAAATGATGAGGGCGGAATTTTATCATTTTTTCAAATATTGCAAAGCTGCTACAAGTAGAAAAATTTTTATAAAACCAGGAAGGATAAATGGCAAAACACCCACCATTATTGCTTGTCTCAGACCCAAGTAAACAGCAAGCCAACTAACACCACAAATAAAGATTATAACTGTACCAGCCAGACAACTTAAAGAATTACACACAAATGATTTATACTTAGAGTTCAGTAATTCATTTACTTTGCTCATTACCATAACGGCAGCTAAACAGCCAATTAAATATCCACCTGTTGGTCCGAGAAAAATGTGATAACCACCAGAAAAATTCGCAAGAACAGGCAATCCTGCTGCACCAAGTGATAGATATGTAAGCACAGAATAAAATGCTGTTCTGCGGTTAAATTTAAGCCCAATAAGCATTACTCCTAAAGTTTGCAATGTGATAGGCACAGTCTGCAATGGTATGCTTATTTGAGCCATCAAGAATAAAAGTAAAATGCAAGACAATATTTCAGCCAGTGTTGATCTGCTGCTAGATTGTGTTATAAACATACCTTCCCAATAAAAATAACTTATTAAATGTAATATATGTGTATGAGAGGTTTTGCAATTTAAATTTTGCTTATATTGTGCTACAATGAATTATTTATGCACTATTAAATTAAAAATGATGAGTAAACAAGATCTATTATCGTTGATGAAAGCAAGACACAGCGGACGTTCATACGATCCTACAAGAGCAATATCTCAGGAAGACATGGATATTTTAATGGAAGCTGTAAGGCTGACTCCCTCATGTTTTGGTGATGAACCCTGGAGATACGTAATATGCAACAAACAGAACAATCAAAGCGCATGGGAAAAGCTGCTAAATTGCCTTGATGAATCTAATCAAAAATGGGCAAAAGATGCACAAGTGTTAATCATATCTTTAAGTGCTAAAAACTTCCGTAAACAAGGTAAAGGAGAAAATCTTTGGGCTAATCATGATACTGGTGCAGCAAATTATGGACTTATGTTACAAGCTGCAGTTATGAACTTAATGGCCCATCAAATGGGTGGATTTGATAGAGATAAAATAGTGAAAGAGTTCAATATACCCAATGACTTTAACGTAATGTCAGTGATAGCGGTTGGTTACGAAGAAGAGGGCGCTGAAACAAGTAAGAAAAAAAGGAGACCAATAGAAGAAATGTTTTTTTATGATGAGTGGCCAAGGTCCTGAAAATTTTATCAAAATGCACGGAACTGGTAACAACTTCGTTATCATAGACTCACGTTCAGCAAATGATTTAAATTGGAACTATAAAAAAATTGCTAACCAAAACGGTTGCGATCAAGTCATAGTGATAACAAACTCCAGTTTAGCCGATTGCTTTATGCATATCTATAATGCTGATGGTAGCAAAGCTGAAATGTGCGGAAATGCAGCACGTTGCGTTGGATATTTGCTAATGTCAGAAAAAGGTACTGAGTATATCACTATTGAGCTGGTAAACAAACGCATTTTAGAGTGTTTTAAAGTGGGTGATAAATCCATAAAGGTTAACATGGGTAAACCTTTGCTAAAATGGCATGAAATTCCCTTATCTACTGAGTGTGACACTCTTTACTTACCTATAGAGCTTGAAATGCTAAAAGAGCCCGTTGCAGTAAATATTGGTAATCCTCACATAGTTTTTTTTGTTGATAACGTAAATGAAATACCATTGCAAAGTTTAGGACCAAAGCTGGAAAATTACGTATTATTTCCTCAGAAAATTAATATTAGTATTGCACAAGTTGAAAAGTCTGGAGAAATAACTTTAAGAGTTTGGGAAAGAGGTACAGGCATTACTGCATCATGCGGTAGTGCAGCCTGTGCGGCACTTGTTGCATCCACACTACGTGGATATCTGACTGCCCAACAGACTTCAGTAGATTTACCAGGAGGTAAGTTATTAATCGAATGGGCAAATAACGTATTCATGACCGGTGATATAGGATTTTTGTAACCCTAATTCTAGTGATGCATTACTTCCAAAACTTTTTTACCAATCACCGCAGGAGTCTCTGCAATTGCAATTCCAGCACTTCGCATAACTTCTAGTTTTGCACCAGCACTTCCACCGCTGGAAGAGATGATTGCTCCAGCGTGTCCCATACGTCTTCCTGGAGGTGCCGTTTGGCCTGCTACAAAACCAACGATTGGCTTTTTAGTTTTTTCTGTTTTCACAAAATGTGATACATCTTCTTCTTCGTTTCCACCTATTTCACCAATAACTACAATACCATGAGTATCGTTATCTTTTAAAAAGAGCTCCATACAGTCGACAAATGTCATACCATGAACTGGATCTCCCCCAATTCCGATACATGTGGATTGACCAAGACCAACAGCGGTTGTTTGTGCTACTGCTTCGTAAGTTAAAGTTCCAGAGCGAGACATAATTCCTATGTGTCCACGCTTATGGATATGACCAGGCATAATTCCTATTTTGCATTCTTCAGGTGTAATAATTCCCGGGCAGTTAGGACCAATCAATCGACTTTTTGAGCCGATAAGCGCACGCTTAACTTTCACCATATCAAGTATAGGAATGCCCTCTGTAATACAAATTATCAATTCTATTTTTGCATCTATTGCTTCAAGTATTGCAGCAGCAGCAAATTTAGCAGGTACATATATAACTGTAGCATTTGCACCGGTTTTTTCTTTGGCTTCTGCTACAGTATTAAAAACCGGTAAATTAAGGTGAGTGCTCCCACCCTTTCCAGGAGTTACACCGCCAACCATTTTCGTCCCGTAGTCAATAGCTTGCTCTGAATGAAACGTACCTTGTGCACCAGTAAAACCCTGGCATATTAATCTTGTATCTTTATTTACTAAAACGGACATGCTTTATTTTACCTCTTTTACTATCTTTTGTGCAGCATCACCCAGTTCATCTGCAGCAATAATATTTAATCCCGACTCTTCTAAAATTTTTTTTCCTTCTTCAAAATTAGTACCTGATAATCTAACCACTAGAGGAACTTTAATGCTCATTTCTTTTGCAGCAGCAACAATTCCACTTGCAATAATATCGCAACGCATTATACCACCAAATATGTTAACCAGAATTCCTTTTACGTTGCTATCAGACAATATAATTTTAAATGCTTCAGTTACAGTTTCTTTACTCGCTCCACCACCAACATCCAAAAAGTTAGCAGGCTCTGCTCCGTAGTATTTTATTATATCCATTGTTGCCATAGCAAGACCTGCACCATTTACCATGCAACCAATACTGCCATCCATTTTGATGTAACTGAGCCCATACTTTGAAGCCTCTATCTCTTCTTTCACTTCTTCATCATAATCACGAAGTTCCATAATTTCTGGTTGACGATATAAAGCATTATCATCGAAATTAATTTTCGCATCGAGCGCAATAAAATCTCCAGAATTTGTTTCAACCAGTGGATTAATTTCAATTTGGCTCGCATCAGTTGCAATAAACGCATCATATATATTTTTTGCAACATTTGTTATTTTTTCTATTTGTTCTGAACTCAAATTAAAACTGCTGCTCAACTTGCTGCTATCAAAGCTTGTAGCAGAATCAATATCAAATTTCACAATTTTTGCGGGAGAATTTTTCGCCACTTCTTCAATGTCCATTCCACCTTCTGAGGAAAATATGAATATTGGCCTACTGAGCTTCGGGTCGATTACCAGGCTTAAATAATACTCTTTCTTAATGCTTGAGCCTTCTTCAACGTATACTTTTCTTACTTGCTGCCCGCTTGGCCCTGTTTGATGAGTAACTAAAGTCATACCAATCATGTCCTTTACAAACTGTTGAGCTTCTTCAGCTGACTTTGCTAGCTTTACGCCACCGGCTTTACCCCTACCACCTGCATGAATTTGAGCTTTAACTACAAACACGTCAGATTTTAATTGACTTACTTGAGTCTTTACTTCTTCCGCAGATGTAGCAACAAAACCTTTTGGCACTGGGACATTAAATTTATGTAAAACTTCTTTCGCTTGATATTCGTGAATATTCATAAAATAACCAATGATAAACTATTAACTTGAGTATAAACTACCAACCATAACGCTGCCTTCTGCACTCTTGTTGGTACCTCTTTTTTTTAGCTTCAGCTTTCTTTTTAGCTCTTTTTTCTGATTTTTTTTCATGATATTGTTTTTTCATTTTCAACCCTCTTCCTTCCTTTTGAATTGTTTTTTTCAATACTGGAAGAGCTCTGTCTACATCACCATAATGGACTGATACTTCTATCAAACTCTATACCTCCTTCGGTAATCATTTCAAAATCTATTTATAAATTAGAAAATTAACATTGTCAATTATTTTATAAACTTGAGCGTTAAAATGTAATATGCCGTAATTTACATGACAAATGATGTCATTCCAGTGTCCGCTACTTGCTTACTGATGGAGATTGCTCTTATGTTACAGCGTTCTTACAATTATACTAACATCGGGGCGGAGAGATTTGAACTCCCGACCCTTTGGTCCCAAACCAAATGCGCTACCAGGCTGCGCTACGCCCCGACTTCTTTACTCAGAGTATCAATAACTCAGGCAAAATGCAAGATTCATTTGTTTACTTTAGAAAAAATATAATACGAGATTTAATATTATCTTAGAATATGTTTTTTATTAGCTACTCTTTAACAACAGACTGCTTCGTAGAGCATACGCGTCAAGTTAAGGAAATAAAGGTATGAAAGAGATAGAATAATAAGGTATAAGTTCTCCCAGATATACTTTTAGTGAGAGAACCAATGAATAAAATAACTTGCTTATCAAAAAAGCTCAAAGAATTTTTTAATGAAAAAGCAGAGAAAATCTCAATTACAACAAGGTTTATAAAAAGAAAGAGAAAGCTAAAAGGTTCATCATTCGTAAAAGCCATGGTCTTGGGTAATATAGGAGTTGATAATTGTAGCGTAGAAACAATGTGTCAATTACTAAACGAGGACTCGATAGATATAACAAAACAAGGTTTGGATTTTAGATTTACTGAAGAAGCAGTGGAATTTATGAAAAGGATGTATAATGAATCTGTGATTCTCTTTAAAAATATCTTGCAAGTTGATTGCAAAATCTTACAGCAATTTAATAGTGTTAAATTATTGGACAGTAGCTATATTACTCTACCTAACAGTATGGAAGAGATGTATAAAGGTTATGGTACTAGCTACAGTGGCTATGAAAGCAATACTAAGTCTGGAATAAAGTTACAATTAGTTTTCGACTACATGAATCAGATAATAGACCAACTTAATTTAACGGAGGGGGTAAGATCAGACCAGGGATATAGGAAACATTTAAGTAATATATTAAGCAATGATTTGCTAATATCTGATCTCGGTTATTTTGTGCCAAGTTCTTTTAAACAAATCAATGAAATAGGAGCTTATTTCATAAGTCGTTATAAATCCGATACCAACATATATGATGTAGAAACAAATCAAAAAATGGAGTTATTAGAATGTTTAGAGGATAAGTTATTTTTAGAAAACGAGGTATTGTTAGGAAAAGAAGCAAAAATTAGAGTAAGAATTATATGTCAGAAACTAACTGAAGAACAGTCTATGGCCAGAAGAAGGAAAGCTAATAGATTAGCAAGATCGCAGGGATATACATCCTCTAAAAGAAATCAAAAATTGTTGAACTGGTCAATATTTATAACTAATGTTTCAGAAAATAAAATTAGTGCTGAGCAAGTATTAACGATTTACAGAGTAAGGTGGCAAATTGAGTTATTATTTAAATTGTATAAAAGCCATATCAGGCTTGATAAGCTAAAAGGAAAGCCATGCAGAGTATTATGTGAACTATATGCTAAATTGTGCGCAATTCTTATATTTCACGGCATAGTTGGTTGCACAGAAGTGAAAAAGAATACAGAACTTAGCTTAACAAAGGCATTTATTGAGCTAAAAAGGCGGGTTAGAGAGTTATTTTTAGTATTAACCAAAATTAATAGTTTAAAAGCATTTCTTAAAAAACTCACTATAACTTGGTCGCGATTTTCATTAAAAGACAAACGTAGAAGGGCTAGAGTATCCACTTTAACCTCTCTAAATTTGCTCACAATCTCTTAACTTGACGCGTATGGCTTCGTAGAGAGTCTACAGAGTTTTTGTGCGCGCAACACTGAACCAGATTTCTTTATCTTAGCCATATTTAAAAATCTAGCTACACCAATTGGTGAAAGTTAGTGCAGCAACCACAGCGGTATCGACTCTTAAAATTCTTTTTCCTAGACTCAATTTTTGACAAAACTTATCGGCAAGATCAAGTTCATAAGATGAAAAACCACCTTCAGGGCCAACAATAATAGCAACATTTTTCTTACCTTTCAGCACTTTATCAGCTTTACCTGTTTCATCACATAAAACAAAATTTTTACTCTTGGAATCAGGTAATTCGCAAAAGTTAATAGGAGGCAAAATCTCTGGTATACTTATCCTACCGGATTGTTCCGCTGCTTCGATTGCTTGTAATTTTGCTCTACTTAGGTTAATATTTTTTACCACTGTACGTTCCGTTGAAATAAATTGAATGCAGATTACTCCCATTTCAGTTGCCTGTCTTACTATGTTGTTCAAAGCAGCACTTTTTACCATGGCACAATACAGGTATAAATTTTCCTCATATTGCTGTTGTTTAGTGCATTCTTTGGGTGTAACTTCTGTCAATTTACGCGATATATTAACTACTTCTCCTAACCATTCTCCATCTTTTCCATTAAAAAGAGAGAGATTATCATACTTCTTAAGCCGCATTACATTGCAAATATAGTGACTTTGTTGTGGATTAAGTGCTAAACTCACGCCTTGTGATAAAGCTTCTTCAACATAGAGCCTAATTTTTCCCATTCAAAACTTTAATTATATTCTACTTGAGTGACTCTTACGGGATTTGAACCCGTGTTACCACCGTGAAAGGGTGGTGTCCTAACCACTAGACGAAAGAGTCAACTTGAATCTAACTAGGTTATATCGATTACATATATAAAGTCAATTCAATTATTTTGAATCACATAGTTAGAGGGATATATCAGTAATCTTATATCGACAGCCTCCTATTACTCCATGCTCAATACTCACTGAACCTATCTCAGATTTAGGAGCTAATTCTAATTGTTGTTCAACTTTTGTATCGGAATCATAGCCAGAATCGTAGCCAGAATCTCTACGCTCATATTTCTGCCTTATTTCTTCTACACTAAAGCTAGCCTTGGTCTTAATTTTTTGATCATTAGTCTGTTGCTGACTTATCGACTTATTAGCACTTAGCTCATTTAGCTTCACTTGCCAATCATTCACTTTATCTTGCACTAACCCATGGCAAGTTCCAGAATTAGCTTTTATGTCTTTTGCTTTTCTTTCTGCTCTTTTCTTGGACAAATCTACCCTAGCATAAATAGGTTCTGACGACTGTTCTGGCTCTTTCTGTTTTAGGCTAGTAGGCTTTTTTGTTCTGAAAGATCATCTATAGTGCAATAAATAGGTTCTTCTGATATACTCAAATAACCACTATCTTCCAATGATAAATTTTCAGTGGATTTTTTATGTGAATCATATATTTCAGCATAAATAGATTCTTCTGATACACTCAAATAACCATTCTCCCCTAATGAGTTACTAACCTTAGCATCATACACCTCAGCGTAAATTGGCTCTTTTGAAGGCAAAGCATCATAATTAGTGCTCTTTGGCTTATACTCAAAAGTTCTAGAAGGTTTTTGAGGTGGTATTACATTGTTGTTCACCTCAGCGTACATAGTTATTGGCTCATATTCAGAGGTTCTAGGAGGTTTTTGTTGTATAGCTTCAACATTCAAATCATCTGTAGAATAATACTCTGCGCCTTTTCCTAGTAAAAAGGAAACTGTGGGGTGAAGAATTATCTCTGCTGGTAAGTTTTTCTCACTATCCAATTTTAGATTTTTTGATTCTGCTAAACTCTCAATAACACGAATTATAACATTCTTTCCATTCTCATCTATTGAGTGGATATCAGCTCCACGATTAATCAGCAATTCCATTATTTTGTGATCTGTAGCATGTCCTAAAGCCTGATTTAAAGCTTGATTATTATTTATATCAAATGATCCTGTATTCTTGAGCATACGCGTCAAGTTAAGGAAATAAAGGTATGAAAGAGATAGAATAATAAGGTATAAGTTCTCCCAGATATACTTTTAGTGAGAGAACCAATGAATAAAATAACTTGCTTATCAAAAAAGCTCAAAGAATTTTTTAATGAAAAAGCAGAGAAAATCTCAATTACAACAAGGTTTATAAAAAGAAAGAGAAAGCTAAAAGGTTCATCATTCGTAAAAGCCATGGTCTTGGGTAATATAGGAGTTGATAATTGTAGCGTAGAAACAATGTGTCAATTACTAAACGAGGACTCGATAGATATAACAAAACAAGGTTTGGATTTTAGATTTACTGAAGAAGCAGTGGAATTTATGAAAAGGATGTATAATGAATCTGTGATTCTCTTTAAAAATATCTTGCAAGTTGATTGCAAAATCTTACAGCAATTTAATAGTGTTAAATTATTGGACAGTAGCTATATTACTCTACCTAACAGTATGGAAGAGATGTATAAAGGTTATGGTACTAGCTACAGTGGCTATGAAAGCAATACTAAGTCTGGAATAAAGTTACAATTAGTTTTCGACTACATGAATCAGATAATAGACCAACTTAATTTAACGGAGGGGGTAAGATCAGACCAGGGATATAGGAAACATTTAAGTAATATATTAAGCAATGATTTGCTAATATCTGATCTCGGTTATTTTGTGCCAAGTTCTTTTAAACAAATCAATGAAATAGGAGCTTATTTCATAAGTCGTTATAAATCCGATACCAACATATATGATGTAGAAACAAATCAAAAAATGGAGTTATTAGAATGTTTAGAGGATAAGTTATTTTTAGAAAACGAGGTATTGTTAGGAAAAGAAGCAAAAATTAGAGTAAGAATTATATGTCAGAAACTAACTGAAGAACAGTCTATGGCCAGAAGAAGGAAAGCTAATAGATTAGCAAGATCGCAGGGATATACATCCTCTAAAAGAAATCAAAAATTGTTGAACTGGTCAATATTTATAACTAATGTTCCAGAAAATAAAATTAGTGCTGAGCAAGTATTAACGATTTACAGAGTAAGGTGGCAAATTGAGTTATTATTTAAATTGTATAAAAGCCATATCAGGCTTGATAAGCTAAAAGGAAAGCCATGCAGAGTATTATGTGAACTATATGCTAAATTGTGCGCAATTCTTATATTTCACGGCATAGTTGGTTGCACAGAAGTGAAAAAGAATACAGAACTTAGCTTAACAAAGGCATTTATTGAGCTAAAAAGGCGGGTTAGAGAGTTATTTTTAGTATTAACCAAAATTAATAGTTTAAAAGCATTTCTTAAAAAACTCACTATAACTTGGTCGCGATTTTCATTAAAAGACAAACGTAGAAGGGCTAGAGTATCCACTTTAACCTCTCTAAATTTGCTCACAATCTCTTAACTTGACGCGTATGGTTGAAACTGCAGTGTCCCAGCTCTGAGTGACATATGAGAGACTATCAGAAAAATTTCTATAGCGCTTCAGCCACTCTCGTTTAATTATACCACTTGAAAGTGGCAGAGGGTTTTGTTGATATTGTGCAGCAAAAGCGTAACTTCCAAGTTCAACCTTTATCATCTCAACTTCTTCTTTTCCTCCATCGAGGGGATATAGCAACTGACCTTCTTCTCTTGAGTATAATATTACGGGTGGTGTCATTCTAGCACTTGATGCTGTAATCCAGCTTTTGTACTCATTTGTAGTTACTCGGGTGACAGGAACAAGAAAAGGAGGCGCTGGCTTTTTGATTGAATAGATAATCTCCTTATTTTCAGATATCATCGGTAAACAAGTATGGTTCCATATGTTTTTCGGTTTGGAGAGAAGGTGCCCGGTTAAATCTTCTTGATGTAGCCTATGCATCACAAGAACAATTACTCCTTTTTTTCTATTGTTGAGCCTGGCTACTAAAGTCTGGTCAAACCAATTTGTAGCACGCTTTCTAAACGTTTCACTCAAAGCTTGGGCGGGACTCAGTGGATCATCCACGATGATGAAATCACCACCTTCACCTGTTAACGTCCCTCCAACGGACGTTGCAATTCTGTATCCTCTCTGCACTGTTTGAAATTTGTATTTGGTATTCTGATCTTTGGATAGTCCTACCTCTGGAAACAGCTCTCTATACCAACTAGACTGCATTATGCATCTTGTATCGAGCGAGTGCTTTTCGCTAAGCAGCCGAGAGTAGCTTGCAACTATTATTCTTGCAGTTGGCTGATTTCCCAGTATCCATGCGGGCCACGCAACACTAGCGCACAGGGACTTCATTGAA
This sequence comes from Wolbachia endosymbiont (group A) of Cydia splendana, assembly GCF_947179475.1. NCBI lineage: Bacteria > Pseudomonadati > Pseudomonadota > Alphaproteobacteria > Rickettsiales > Anaplasmataceae > Wolbachia > Wolbachia endosymbiont (group A) of Cydia splendana. The sequence goes on along the minus strand of NZ_CAMXBP010000002.1, from coordinate 247,433 downwards.
CGCGGAGGCATATTGAATATTATTCGCCTCATTTTGCCAACATTTGCCGCTTCAAGTCTGTCTGCTATGACTTTTATATACTGATAATCATTATACTCACACCCCGGCACTACCGTTTGAAAACACAGTTCAATGAATTTTAGAAAGTTCATGATATAATGTTGAAACCAACGCGTGACGCTGGGATGACAAAAAAAGGAGCACTGAAGGCTATAGGTGAGACGTTGCGGTATCTCTAGATCCCGCTAACAACTTACTATTACCCATAAGTATATAAATAGTAAAAAAGCTGATATTTTACTAATTCAACTTTCTATTATAAATGGATCTATGGTCTAAAAATGGAATATATGATGAAAAGAACTATAAATACTTCAACTGGCGAATGGGCAGAAAGTGAATTTGGAATTGTTAATTTTGGTGATATAAGATTAAGTAAAAGGCTTCTAAAAATAGTTAATAGTTTTGCTGAATCGCCTGAGCGTTCAATAAATCAAGCTTGTGAAGATTGGCATCAAAGTAAAGCAGCTTATAGATTTTTCCAAAACGATGCCATTTCTGAGAGAAAGATATTAGAAAGTCATATAATTAAAACTGTTGAAAGAGCTAAAGAATACTCAACTATCTTAGCTATCCAAGACACGAGTTATATCTCATATAAAAATCATAAAAAGACCGAAGGATTAGGGATTATAGCAGCAAGATTAACATCTAAAACAACTAATTTTAAAACACATGGATTAGTGATGCATACAACGTTTGCAGTTACAACAGAAGGACTGCCTATAGGATTATTGGATCAAAAAATTAGTACTAGACCCTCCTTAGCTGAAGACCTAAAAGAGTTGAAAAGAAGAAGCCATAATACTGCTGTTCCCATAGAAGAGAAAGAAAGCATACGGTGGATAGAATCACTTAAATATTCTACTAATCATCCTGGATTAAAGGATATCAAGGTAGTTACCGTCTGTGACAGAGAAGCAGATATGTATGATTTATTTGAAGTTGCTTCCACTAATCAATCTCTTTTTGTAGTAAGAGGAAATCAAAACAGAACAATAAATAAGAAGTCGACTTATTCTGAAAAAGGTGGTGAAAGGTTGTGGGATCTGATGAATCGCATGTCTTGTCAAGGAGAAATACAAGTGAATATTCCTGCTCGCAATGATAAACCTCAAAGAACAACAGTTTTAGAAGTAAAGTTTAGCAACTTTGTGATGAATGCATCAAAAAATAACGCTAGACGTAAAACCCAAAAACTTCCTAATTTAAGTTTAAATGCTGTCTATGCTATAGAAAAATACCCCCCATTTGGCGAAGAGCCTGTGAACTGGATTTTGTTGACAAATATAAATATTAATAATTTTGAAGAAGCAGTAGAAAAAATACAATGGTATTGCTTAAGATGGAGAATAGAGGTTTTTCATAAAATTTTGAAATCTGGTCTTAAAGTTGAAGAATGTAGGCTCCAAGCAGCAGATAGATTAATCCGCTTTCTTACAATAATGAGTATAATTGCATGGAGAATATTTTTTATCACACTAGTAGCTAGAACAAATCCAAATCTTTCTTGCACTTTCATACTGACTGACGACGAATGGAAGGTTTTATATACCAAAATGCTTAAGACAAAAAACTATCCTGAGACACCACCACCTATAAGAGAAATTGTGAGGTGGGTGGCCAAGTTAGGAGGGTTTTTAGCTCGCAAAAATGACTTAGAACCAGGCCCTATAGCTTTGTGGAAGGGATGGAAACGTCTCTTTGATTTAGCAGAAGGATGGAAACTTGCTCATGAATTTTATACTTGTGGGTAATAGTAAGGTTTTGAAGCTTACTATTACCCACAAATAAAAACATAATATTGTATTTACTCAAATAATTTAATTTTATTAACCTGAAAGCTTATTAGATTAAAATTATTAAACTAAGAGTTATAATTTTAGCAACTAAAAGCTGTAAATTGCACCATATAAACAGTTATTTCAAGCAAAAGTTATGCCATTAAGAGCTATGCAACAAACATTTATATTTGTGGGTAATAGTAAGGTGTTAGCGGGATCTATGTTGAGAGATACCGCGAATGAATCGCGGTATGACGGTGTAGATAGTATCCCGCTGCGTGTTAGCGGGATCTCTTGTTAGTGCCGCGGCGGTATAGCTATACCTTTTTCTACTTAGTTTGGGTTATGCAAGAAGTCTAATAACATTTATTGCTATTTTGCCATGTATCCCTTATACTATAAAGTAGAACATTATAGGTTTCAGCAATGATAAAAGAAATTGAAGAACTAATAAAAATTGTTGGTAAGGGTAATTTATTAGAGACGTTATTTATTTTTTTAGGTAGCTTTCAACATGCTGACTTAGATCGTTTTATGGATCACAGGAATCACATAGGTCTGTCTGCATTCATACAGAAGCAAGATGAACAATTAGATTACTATTTTAACTTAAAATTTAGTCTACAAGGGCTGTTTTTAATTTATGCTCTAGCTTATCGAATTCTAAGTGAAAACAATAACCTGAATACTAAAGATGTCATAGATAAAATATATGAAGTTATTAAAGGATCTGAGTTAAATGAATATATAAATGAAGTAGTAGATGGAAGAAAATTAGATTTACTTAACATCTTAGCAAATCCAAAGAGAGAACCAATATTTAAAACAGAAGAAGATTTTGAAAATAAAGTACTCATTGGTCTTAGAAAGTTACTAAGTGAAGGAAATACATTAAACAAATATGACAGAGAATTTGCATTAAATAAGTGCGTTATCAGCAGCTATTATTCCATTCATGACATAAAAGCAGATAAAGATATAGCATTGTTCTTTTCTTTGGGTGGTCACTATAAAGAACTTTCGTCATCTAACAAAACAGTAAAAAGAGAAGTATTAGAGATATGTGAGAATCAGTTAATAGAGAGCTATATAATGTTCTTAGCTGGCAAACTACACATGATCGGATTATCAAGTAGAGATAAATATACAATCGACCATGAGAATGTGGATCGGCAAGAGAAAGCATTGAAAATGGATGGATTAATATATCCTATAAATACAAAAAACACCCTAGAGCAACTGTTAAAAAACCAAAATAGTGATGAATTTGAACAATTAATAACGAGCCCTGATAATATATACTACTCAGTGCTGCAAGAAGAGAATGAATGTAGGCCAAATCCTATCACCAGCAAGAAAAAAGAAAAAGACCATAAAAACACAGTCTGTAAACTTATTTTAGGTATGTTTGTATTATCTGTTGGGTTATATGTTGCTGATTATTTCTTTATGGAGCAAAAATTATTTAATCCAATAAAAGGTGTCCTACCACAGGATAATTTTGCTAATCTAGTAATTGCTGCAGTGCTTACTATCGTAATAGTATATGCTTTATTTCAATTATCACAGGAATCACCACTTTCAACAGTCAATAAGATGACGAATGAAAATTTAGGACCGCTCCATGCAAAACAAGCTTAGAACTACATAAATGTGGCAACTTAAAAGCACATATTGTATAATGCTTATTCTTAAGTTAAGAGGTGATTTATGGATTTAAGTAAAATAACAGCGGGACCAAATGCGGTGAATGTGGTAATTGAAATAAGTGCAAATGCTGAGCCTGTAAAGTATGAATTTAATAAAGAGCTTGGGTTGTTACAAGTTGACAGATTTTTGTCTACCTCAATGACTTATCCTTGCAATTATGGGTTTATACCAAATACCTGTGCAGGTGATGGTGATCCTGTGGATGTTTTGGTGCTAACTCAATTTCCCTTAGCATCTAGTGTTTTAATATCGGTGCGTCCAATAGGCGCATTACTCACTAAAGATGAAAAAGGAGAAGATGAGAAAATATTAGCTGTGCCTGTTTCCAGTGTTGATAGCTATTATGACAATATAAAGGACTATTCTGACTTATCTAAAAGCCTACTAGATAAAATTACTCATTTCTTTTCTCATTATAAAGATCTAGAAAAGGGAAAAACGGTAGCAGTTGGAGAATGGGTTGGTGTGGAAGAAGCAAAGAAAATCATTGAAAAAAGCAGAAATTAGTTTTTATTGATTTATAGCTAAAGTGGCTTAGGTTTGCCCACAATTTGAAAAACAACAAATTCGTCATTCCGCTACTTGTTAGCGGAATCTATACCGCGCACAACTGTACGAACATTGCAATATGGCACATAGTAAACGATGTCATTCCAGTGCGTGACACTGGGATCCAGACTTTCCGTAAAAACGTTATATTTTAACATAACACTTATATGCTCACCAACTTAGTGCTAATCAAAATCCTGGATCCCAGTGTCTGGGCACTGGGATGACAAGAAAGGGAGCACTGGAATTTTTGTTTCAGCATTAGCCATGCATCTGAACAGATACAAATATTGCAATTAAAAGCATTAGACAGGTGGTAGAGGTCTTGGTATTATATAATCTTTAGGTTCTAAATTTGGAAGGGTGGCCGAGCGGCTGAAGGCGGCGGTTTGCTAAACCGTTATACGACCCAAAAGTCGTATCGAGGGTTCGAATCCCTCTCCTTCCGTATACTGTTTTTAGCACGGTTTAAATTCGCTATATTAGCATGTTTTTAGCCTATTTACCAGCGTACCTGATTTTGTTGCAATGGTTTTTATTTCCATTGTCACTGAGATCACTATTAAAAAGTTGGCTAGCATTGACTCAGTATTTATTATAGAATTGGTTATTAACTAAACAACTTTACTTGTATGTATAAAATACTAATTTTACTGTTGATAGTGTTGCCACTTAGGTTGCTTGCAACCGAGATTGAAATTGTTGCAGATGTAAATGGTGAACCAATTTCAAATTTAGATATCGAAAAACGCATCAACTTTATAAATTCATTGTTTGGCACTCAAAGTGTTAATCAAAAAGAAGCAAAGCCTCAAGTGCTTAGGGAGCTAATAGACGAAATTATCATTATCAATGAAGCACAGAGGCTGAATATAAAATTGAGCAACGAGGAGTTAGATAATGCTATTATGTTATTTTTAACCCAAAGTTTTAAACTTAAGGCTAATGAAGTTGATCAATACATAGAGAAGCATAATATAGATCTTGGTATTTTAAGAAAACAAATAAAATGTCAGTTACTGTGGAGCAAAATTATTGAAGTAAGAATTGTGCCATTTATTAATATAAGCGATAAAGAAGTAGATGATGTAAAAAGGCAAACAGAAAAGCCGGATTATCTTATCACGTTCCAAGAGTTTATAATTCCTGATCAAAAAGACAAGGACGTTTATGGTATAGCTGAAGATTTAGTAAAAAAATTACGCAACAGTAATAACCCAGAATCTCCAATAAAGATGCGTAAAGCAACAGTTAATTTAAGTCAGCTAAAAGGAAAACTCAAGAGCGTTTTAGAAGGATTAGAAACCAGCGAAATAGCAGGTCCATTCAGTTTCAGTGAAGGTTACTCCGTTATAAAAGTAATAGATAAAGTACAACTTAATCATGCACTGCTGGAAAGCACTTTAAAATTAAAACAGATTGTGGTTGAAGGTTCAGAAAGTTTATTAGATAATCTCAAGGAGCAAAAGGTCAGTTGTTTAAATTTTGATAAATTGGCAGATAATTTTAAGCTGCCAAACGCAAAAGAATTTGAAATAAAAATGCGAGATTTAAATCCTGATTTACAGATTTTATTTAGTAAAACAAGTGTGAATGAAATAGTAGAATTGAGAGAAAATGGCACTGCAAAGTTGATGATGTTGTGTGATATCAAGAGTAATGTAGCGGGTATAGAAGCAATCAAACAGAAAATGTACCAACAAAAGATTATGATACAAAGCAACTTGTTATTAGATGATATGCGTAAAAATGCAGCTATCAGTTATCGTTATAGTTGAAGTCAGAGAGTGTCCTTGTCTTTGTGTATAGAACTATATAAATTACTTTGTTCTATAAAATTTCAAAAAATTTGAACAAATGCAGTTAAAATAGTACATGAAGAATATAATGCTAATTGGTGGTGGAGTTGGAAATGCAGTGTTATTTTCGATAGGGAAGGCATGTCTTGAAAATAATAACAAGGTTTTGTACTTTGCTGGCTATAAGAAGTTAAGTGATGTATTTAAACGAGCACTGATAGAGCGTGCATCAAATGCAGTAGTTTGGGCATGTGAAGAAGGATTGATAGAAACAAGCAGAGATCAAGATAAATCCTTTCATGGTAATATAGTTGATGCAATAGTCTCTTATCAACAAGGAAGATTAGGTATTAATTTGAACGTTATAGATAAAATTATCACTATTGGTTCTGACAAAATGATGAAAGCTGTGAATGAAGCTAGAAAAACAATTTTAAAGCCATATCTAAAATCAGGCCACATAGCAATATCATCAGTTAATTCTCCTATGCAGTGTATGATGAAAGAAATCTGCGCTCAGTGTGTGCAGCAACATATAAATGCGAAAACAGGAGAAAGAAGTTTTGTTTATAGTTGCAGTAATCAAGACCAGGATATGGAGTTTATTGACTTTGACTTTTTAAGTGAGCGTTTGAAGCAAAATAGTTTACAAGAAAAACTTACTGCGAAATGGATAGATCATGTTCAAAGATATTAAACAGCACAAAAAGGAAATAAGAGAGCAATATAAAGCTATAAGAAAAGATATTGATGAAAGTTATTCCAGTTATGCAGCAAATTCCCTTATTAATCCCTTTAATCAGAACTTAAGCTACGTTAAAGGCAAAACAATTGCGGCTTACATTCCAATGGACGGGGAAATAGATGTTGTGCCTTTGATGCATAGTTTACTCGATTTAGATTATAAAGTAGCAATTCCTAATAAAAATAAGTTACTAAAATTTGAGGAATGGAACAAAACAAATGAAGACGTAATTCCTGACGTAATCATTACTCCTGTTATTGCTTTTGATGATCATTTTAATAGATTAGGTTTTGGCGGTGGTTGGTATGACACAATGATGAAAAAATTACGGCCGCTTGGAAAAATATTTATAGGTGTAGCCTATGAGAAACAATATTGTAAAAATCTACCTGTAGAACAACATGATCAAAAATTGGATATTATAATCACTGAGATGTGTGTTAGATGTGGAAGTGGGTTGCTCAAAAAAGTGGATAAAAAAGAATAGATCTCTACCTTTCCCATTCCCTCCCTCTCCAAGCCATCAGAGGGTTTTGGTTTCTCCTGTACTCGCTTGTTCAGAACTTGGACTATCTAATTGAGGAACTGGTGACTTCATTTGGTTAACTTTATCATTAACCATTTTTTCTACCTCCTCTATTTTACCCTCACCAATGGCCATAATTTTAGATTGAAATTTCTCCATAAGTTCCTCAAGTGCTTCCTTATCACTTTCATAAGTACTAGTACCTTTTTCTCTAAGCTTTTTCATGTCATCTTCTGAAAAATTTTGAATAGTTCCATTCTTTACTAACTCTTGTATAGCAGATCGCTGCCCTTCATTTTGAAGCATGCCTATGACCTTTGCTTTACTCTGGGCGTTTTTTATTTTTTCACCTTCTTCGGACATATTATAGCCTATAATCTCTTGAGCCAAACTGTTGTATAATTTACTAAAGTTATCTTTTTTTGGCCCAACCTCAGGCAATTTATCCCCTAAATTTTTAGATAAACTTTTCACTGCTTTTCCTGCATCAATCGCACCTTCTTTTATTTTTTCCCCTGCCTTTACTCTACCTATTCCTACATAACGTGCTCCAATAGCCACAAGCGCTATTAATGTAGCAAGCACAATAAGTGGAGAAAATGCTGCTCCTAATACCATTACGGCAGAAGCTATTCCAATTTTTTTATTTGCAGATGCTGATTTAAAATAATTGACTAGATTGTCCAGTGGACCTTTATTATTATTTATAACATTACTTATTGCTTGTTGGTTAACAGATTTTAACGCCTCTTCTATTATTTTTGAGTCAACATTTTCAGAAGTTAAATCTTTAAGTGCTTCTTCAATGAGTTTTATAAATAATTCTTTATTTACCTCCTTTTGCAAGCCTTGGTCATTAATTGCTAAACCTAAATCTTTGAGGTTCATCCCTTTAACTTGTTCTGATAGGGTTGTAAATAACTCTTTTTTCCCCTCTTGTGAGGATTGTGCAATACTTTCTATTATATCTGAAATAGCTTTTCTTAGTTCTGGATAGTCAGTGTCAAAAAACATACTATTGCTAGATTCCATATTCAGCTTCGTTGATTATAAATATGCCTAATTATACATACTAATCATTAATTATATTATAATTGATATAACATACCCCTTTCCAAATATAGAATTTGTATTAAAATATCTAGATTATATGAAATCAAGGTACTTTATGGGTGAAAAAAAATTAAAAGCTGCTGTGGTCTTATCAGGGTGTGGTCACCTTGACGGTGTAGAGGTAAGAGAAGCGGTTTTAAGTTTGCTTGTGCTTGATCAGCAGGAAGTGGATGTTAAATGCTTTGCACCTGATATCAATATCACACAAGTTATGAATCATAGAACAAAAGAGGCAACAAAAGAAAAAAGGAATGTACTTGTGGAAGCAGCAAGAATCGCAAGAGGCGAAATATATGACTTAAAAGAAGCCAAAGCTGAAAATTTTGACATGCTAGTTGTACCTGGTGGATACGGGGTTGCGAAAAATTTATCTGACTTAGCTGAAAGTAAAGACATGGTGACAGTAATGCCTGAATTTGAAAGATTAGTTTCAGAATTTTTTGTTACAAAAAAGCCAATAGGAGCGATATGCATATCTCCAGCCATCATTGTTTCAATTTTAAGTAGCAAGATAGGTAAAGAAGAAAGTAAGGTTAAGGTAACTATAGGAGATGACAGAGAACAGTTGATAGAAAGGCTTGGCGGCGAGCACATAAAATGCGATACAGAGTTATCAATAGAAGACGAAGAACATAATGTATTTTCCTGTTCTGCTTATATGCGTAGCGACGAAAGTACATACTCTGTATATCAAGGGATAAAGCATATGATTGACAGCATGGTAAAAAAGATTAACAAAAAAACTAAACAGCCATTCCTATAAGGTGTACTAAATAAGACTTCTCTATTAATCACACATTAACTGTTGAATTTTACATTTCTAGCTGTATTATGGCTACGTAGCTAAAGTAACTTAGGTTTATCGACGCTTTACTACTTGTTAGCGGTGTGGTGTAGTGGCCATATATGTTTAGTTCTTTTTTTTAAGGTATTTTGTATGTCAGATCTTTTCTATATTGAAACTACGTGTTGTGTGGACGGTCAGTGTGATGTCTATACAGGGGAAGTGAGTTTTAATGATGTCATGTTAGGCAAGTTCAGTCTAAATTCGTGCAGCGGGAAAGAAGCTATGATAAATCTAGACATTATTACATTCGATATTAATATCGCTATTGATGGTCAAAATGGAAAGACAATAAAAAAAGACCTTAAAGGTCTTGAATTTGTAACTAAAGATGATGGTTCTTGGTATATTAATAAGGATTTTGGTGATGATAAATTTGAAGTTGTAGTAAAGCAATCATAATTTTACATCTCAGGTGTAACATTTAGTATAGGCGCTATTCTATTTATAATGTTCTTTACTATAGGCGCAGCAATTATTCCCCCGGTATGGTGCATCCCTTGAGGCTCATCAATAGCAATTAGCACTATGTACCTTGGGTCAAGCATAGTTAGCACTCCTATAAATGATGCTATGTTTGCATCTTTGCTATATTTACCATCTACAACTTTTTCCGCCGATCCAGTTTTTCCTCCTATTGAATATGCCTTTATTTTTGCTTTTCTGCCAGTGCCATCTGTTACTGCTGCACGTAATAATTTTCTCATTTCCCTGGAAGTTCTTCTTGAGATAATTTGCTCTCCTATACTTCTTTTATTCAACATCAAGGTTGCGTTATGAAATATCCCATTATTGATTAATGCTGCTGCAGTTTGTGCAAGATGTATAGGAGTTACAGCTATGCCATAACCATAAGATGCTGTTATTAAAGTGTTTTCACTCCATTTATCCGGGATTATCGGTGTGGATTTTTCTGGTATTTCTATTTTCAAAGGAGAAAATAGCTTCATAGCTTTAAAGTATTCTACCTGTTTTTCAATACCTAGTTTGACTGCAATTTTTGCTGCACCAATGTTGGATGATTTTACAAATATATCTTGCACAGTAATTTTTGGAATTTTAGATTTATGAAAATCATGAATTTTATACTTTCCAATGGTGATTGGTGTTGATACGTCATATAAATCGCTAGTTTTTGTAGCGTTCGCATCAAGCGCTGCGGCTATTGTAAAGTATTTTAATACCGACCCCATCTCATATACCCCAAGACTGGCACGATTAAACTTTTGTATGTCTTCTGCCTTATTCTGTAAGTTGGGATTAAAATCAGGTAGGCTGACCATCGAGATGACTTCACTATTTCTCACATTTAAAACAATTCCTACTCCGCCAAGTGCCTGATATCTGCTTACAGCTTTAGTTAGCTCTTCATGCACTATGCTTTGCACTCGTGTATCTAAGGATAGTATTATGGGCTTTTCTTGCTCATTGTTTTTACTTATATACGCCTCAACTCCTGCAATACCATTGCCATCTATGTCAGTGTAACCAAGCACGTGTGAAAATAAATTACTGTGAGGATATATACGCTTTATGTCGTCATAAAAATTTACTCCTGGTACACCAGCGTTTTTGATCGCTAGTAATTCTTTTGGAGTCAAGTGCCGCTTTATCCAAGCAAATTTCTTTTCTGAAGTAAGTACTCTATATAAGTTCTTGTATTCGAGGTCATGCAAAGTAGAACACAGTTGTGCTGCTATACTTTCCGGATTCTTTACTTTGGTTGCATCTATATATAGTGATGTTGTGGGCACATTTGTTGCTATTACCACTCCATTTCTATCTAAAATATCAGGTTGTTTATGTACTATATTATCTTTTCTAAAATTTTCTGAAGTAGTAGGTTGATCAAATGTTAAAGAGAATATGCGAAAAATAATTATTATATAAAATATAAATAATGGTACTATAAAACACAGTGAGCGGAGCTTATTTTTAAGTAATGCTTGCATATTTACTTGATTTGACAAAAATGGAAATCATCTTAGCTGAACCACGAGGTTTTTGTGCCGGGGTAAAAAGAGCTGTGGACATATTAGCTATTACTTTAGAAAAATACAAAAACGAGCGCCAAGTTTATGTGCTACACGAAATTGTTCACAATAAATATATAGTAGAGGACTTTAAGAAACAAGGAGTGGTTTTTGTAAGCAGTATCGAGGAAATTGAAGATAATGAAGGAATACTGATCTTCAGCGCGCACGGAGTATCAAAAAATATAGAAGATGAGGCAAAAAGAAAGGGTATTCAAGTGATTGATGCAACATGTCCTTTAGTTAGCAAAGTGCATAAAGAAGCAAAAAGGTATGAAAACAGTGGTAAAGAATTAATTCTCATTGGGCATGAAAACCACCCAGAAGTTAAGGGAATTAGGGGAAGAGTAAACAATCCTATCACTTTAGTGCAAACTTTGCAGGATGTATATGATTTAAAGGTTAAAGATCCAGATAATTTGTCTTATGTTACACAAACTACGTTAAGCATCGACGATACCCGTGACATTATTGCTGCCTTGAAATTAAGGTTTCCAGGCATAACAGGTCCAGATTTAAAGGACATATGCTATGCAACGCAAAATAGACAAAATGCTGTTAAAAAGCTAGCTGAAATTGTAGACATGGTATTAGTTGTAGGAAGTAAAAATAGCTCAAATTCAAACCGCTTATTAGATCTGTGCACTGCTAGAGGAAAAAGAGCCTACTTGATTGATAATTACAGCTGTGTGAATAAAAGCTGGTTTCAGGGCGTAGAAAAGATAGGGATCACTGCAGGTGCTTCCGCTCCTGACATATTAGTTGATGAATTAATAGACTACCTAAAAGTAAACCTGAGTGTAAAAATTTCAGTTATGCCAGGTGGTATTACTGAAAATGTTCAGTTTAAAATACCGAATCTGGTTTAAAACACAACTTATCTACTAAACTTCTCTTGAAATCACACAAACCAGCATCTATAGCTAAGACGTCATACCGCGATTCATTAGACTTCTTGCATAACAATATAACAAACTTTTATTGGGAATAGAAACGAAAAAACTTGCTTGACAAACTCCGCCAGCCCTCTTATCATGAAACTGAAGCTATTGTATTTGCTTTCGCCAATCTGCAGATTAAAAGGTAAGGATTACTTAATGTATCGGCGTCTTATGTTCAATTTTTTGCAGTATATAGATACTGTATGTCTTTACAAAACTTCATCTACATCTAGATTTTTATCTAAATAAGCTGAACGCGCTTATAAAGCGTTACAAGACATCAAAAAATGCCAATACTCGACAGAGATAGTAAAAGACTAGCTAACTCGGGGATTCTTTGTCTTTTTTTCTGCTTAGTAAATTTCTTAAACATTTGCAGCGTAGGTTAGTTGCAATTAAAAGCGGCTGAATCTCGCTTGTCAAGCGTTTAAAACATAAAAAACGCCAATATTTTAAAGCGGATAATAACCCCAGGGCTTCTTTTGCCTTTTTTTTCGTTTGGTAAATTTCTTAAATATTTACGGCTAATATGAAGCCAAGTACGAACTTTGTTAAACACAACAAATGGTGTCATTCCAGTCTGGAATCCAGGAAAAAGAATGGTGTCATCCCAGTGCCCAAACACTGGGATCCAGTTTTCTTTACAAATTCACCAAAAGTGTTTCATTCTATAACATAAAACCCATACTCACCAAATCCAATGCATTACTTGCAATTAAGTTTCCTGGATCCCAGTGTCTGGGCACTGGGATAACAAAGGAGGACGTTATTCCAGTGCCAAGCACTGACCATTTCTGGTCTCTTAAATTGCAACTAATCTAAGTATTAAAAAATTTACCAAGCGAAAAAAAAGGCAAAAAAAGCCCGATGGTTGGCTAGTTACTTACATTATACTTTCAAGTATGGCGTTTTTTTATTCTAAACGCTTAATAACCGTGACTCAGCCGCTTTTAAGCCGCAACTAATCTAAATTATAAACGTTAAGAAATTTACTAAACAGAAAAAAAGGCAAAGAAACCCTAGGGTAGCTAATTATTCACTATCCATTTTTTAAGTTGGCGTTTTTTGATGTTTTAAATAGCGTATTTCAGCTTGTGTAGCTAGAAATTTGATAAAGACATGAGGTGCACATAGTGCAAAAAATTAAGCATGATTTACGCCAAATACATTAAGTTTTTTTGTCATTAATCCACTGCAGAGATTGCGAAGATAAATAAATAGCTTCAGTTTCATGATATGTATAACAATGTTACAAAAAATAATATCATAGAATTCAATAGGATAATTCCTAGAAAACCCCTACATACTAAAAAAAGCAAAATGCTGTTAAAATGAGCTTAAGAATAAATAGCAAACATCTAACATAACAATTCTATTTGTAAATCAGGTGAGACTTATCCTATAGAAAGCTTTCGAACTACGCAAGCGTATCTTTTGCCTTTAGTATTTCTTTAAACCTGCTGCAAAAGAGTAGGAATGGTTATAAAATAGGGAGGTATAGCAAGAGAATAGAGAGGGAAGATGAGCTTAAACTACCATAATCTAAAAGAACATCCGAGAAATTTTCGAGATGTAACAGGTTTGAAAATAGAAGAATTCGAAAAGGTTGTAGAAAAAGTGCGCCCAGAGTGGGAAAAAGTTCAAGAACAGAAGAAATGCCATGGAAGAACGTCAAGATTGCCTGTATTGGAAGATAAAATACTCTGTATAATTCTATAGACCTGCTGCAAAAGAGGAGATATTTAAAGAGAGATGTAGCAAGAGGGAATGAGCTTAAATTATCAAATCAACGTTATTCTACTTTACCTCACTAGCATTTTCCTTACCTTGAGCCTTACTATTACTCACAAATACAAACGTTCGTTACATAGCTCTTAATATGTCTACAGAGACGAAATTTCCCGAATTATTTATAATGGACCCTTACGATCACATTCTGGGGACGTACATCAGAAAACTTTTATATTATTAGTTTTGTAGTAAAATTATATGAGTACATCGTATCTATTAAATCAGAAGCTTTATGGATTACAGATTGAGAGCTTATTTGTTTGGGGTTATCTGGTTTATACTTAGCTTACTTAGTAGTGTAGCTAATGATACTATATCAAAATATCTAAGTTTACATCTTCAGAGTTTTGAAATAATTTTTTTCCGCTTTCTGTTTACCACTATTACCCTTGTACCTTTTATGTTTTACTATGGAATAGAAACTTTTAAAACAAGTCAAATATCTACTCAAATAACCAGGGGTGGGTTGTTGTTTTGTGGAATGACCTTATGGACTTACGGGTTGACTGTTTTCCCCATAGTAACTGCAACGATTATAAGTTTTTCTATACCATTATTTGTTATACTTCTTGCAATTCCTTTTCTGGAAGAAAATATAATTTGGCAAAGATGGGTAGTAGCTGTCATTGGTTTTATTGGTATTGCTATTACTACTAAAGCTTATAGTGAGGATTTTAATCCTAAAATTCTTATTTTTATTGTATCTGCATTGATCTTTGCTATATTGGATATACTTAATAAGAAACTTGTAATAAAAGAGTCAGTAATAAGTATGTTATTTTATTCAGCTCTAACGACAACTATTTTTTCTACTCCACCTTTGTTATTTTATTGGCATATGCCTTCCTTGTTGGAGTTAGTATTACTGCTGATTTTAGGAATAAGTTCAAACCTAATTCTGTTCTTCATGTTAAAAGCTTTTGCTCTTACTGATGCTACTGCACTTGCACCGTATAGATACATAGAGCTAATAATTTCTGCAATAGTAACATACGTTATATTTAATGAATTACCTGATAAAAGTGCTTTATATGGTACTTTGATATTAATACCATCAACCTTATTTATAGCTTATTCGGAAGGTAAGGCAATTAAGAAAAATAATGTAACAACAAAAGTTTATAATTGTTAATGGTATTTATTTTAGATGCTAAGCTATATTTTTAAGGTGATAATAAAATGCACATAACTATTATAGGAGTAGGGTATGTAGGATTAGTATCTGGTACAATGTTATCTGAGCCATACGCGTCAAGTTAAGGAAATAAAGGTATGAAAGAGATAGAATAATAAGGTATAAGTTCTCCCAGATATACTTTTAGTGAGAGAACCAATGAATAAAATAACTTGCTTATCAAAAAAGCTCAAAGAATTTTTTAATGAAAAAGCAGAGAAAATCTCAATTACAACAAGGTTTATAAAAAGAAAGAGAAAGCTAAAAGGTTCATCATTCGTAAAAGCCATGGTCTTGGGTAATATAGGAGTTGATAATTGTAGCGTAGAAACAATGTGTCAATTACTAAACGAGGACTCGATAGATATAACAAAACAAGGTTTGGATTTTAGATTTACTGAAGAAGCAGTGGAATTTATGAAAAGGATGTATAATGAATCTGTGATTCTCTTTAAAAATATCTTGCAAGTTGATTGCAAAATCTTACAGCAATTTAATAGTGTTAAATTATTGGACAGTAGCTATATTACTCTACCTAACAGTATGGAAGAGATGTATAAAGGTTATGGTACTAGCTACAGTGGCTATGAAAGCAATACTAAGTCTGGAATAAAGTTACAATTAGTTTTCGACTACATGAATCAGATAATAGACCAACTTAATTTAACGGAGGGGGTAAGATCAGACCAGGGATATAGGAAACATTTAAGTAATATATTAAGCAATGATTTGCTAATATCTGATCTCGGTTATTTTGTGCCAAGTTCTTTTAAACAAATCAATGAAATAGGAGCTTATTTCATAAGTCGTTATAAATCCGATACCAACATATATGATGTAGAAACAAATCAAAAAATGGAGTTATTAGAATGTTTAGAGGATAAGTTATTTTTAGAAAACGAGGTATTGTTAGGAAAAGAAGCAAAAATTAGAGTAAGAATTATATGTCAGAAACTAACTGAAGAACAGTCTATGGCCAGAAGAAGGAAAGCTAATAGATTAGCAAGATCGCAGGGATATACATCCTCTAAAAGAAATCAAAAATTGTTGAACTGGTCAATATTTATAACTAATGTTCCAGAAAATAAAATTAGTGCTGAGCAAGTATTAACGATTTACAGAGTAAGGTGGCAAATTGAGTTATTATTTAAATTGTATAAAAGCCATATCAGGCTTGATAAGCTAAAAGGAAAGCCATGCAGAGTATTATGTGAACTATATGCTAAATTGTGCGCAATTCTTATATTTCACGGCATAGTTGGTTGCACAGAAGTGAAAAAGAATACAGAACTTAGCTTAACAAAGGCATTTATTGAGCTAAAAAGGCGGGTTAGAGAGTTATTTTTAGTATTAACCAAAATTAATAGTTTAAAAGCATTTCTTAAAAAACTCACTATAACTTGGTCGCGATTTTCATTAAAAGACAAACGTAGAAGGGCTAGAGTATCCACTTTAACCTCTCTAAATTTGCTCACAATCTCTTAACTTGACGCGTATGGTTTTTTAAATATTCACCAATAACCTGTAAAACCCTTGTAATAATTAACTGTCCTTCCCTTTCTTTAGGATTAGCTGATAATGCCAACTTTATATAATCACTTATTTTCTCTAAAGAATGAATATCCCTAATTTGTTGATAATCGCTATACAACTCTCCAAATTGAGGATAATTGCTAACGATCTCTGCAACAACCCTCTCACGTTTTAACTTCGGGAGATCAGCAAATTTACCAATGTCCACACCTTCTATAATATCTTTTTCTTCTTTAAGTTTCTTTGCAAAATTTTCCAAGTGGTCTAGTATTTTACTTTTATTCAATGTGGCATTATAGAATAGATTCATTTCCTGTCGTTTTATGTGAGAAGAAACAAAACTGATCAAACAAAATTCCATTTCTTCCCAAGGTAGTCTATCGTAGGTTGATTTCAACTGCCGCTTTAATATATGAATATTTTGTGCAATAAATTTTGCTATGAATAAAAAC
The DNA here is from genome assembly GCF_947179475.1 of Wolbachia endosymbiont (group A) of Cydia splendana. Taxonomy (NCBI): domain Bacteria; kingdom Pseudomonadati; phylum Pseudomonadota; class Alphaproteobacteria; order Rickettsiales; family Anaplasmataceae; genus Wolbachia; species Wolbachia endosymbiont (group A) of Cydia splendana. The sequence continues at coordinate 230,379 of NZ_CAMXBP010000002.1, read as the reverse complement.
TTTTCATCTACTTTTTCTGTGTTTGAATACTCTGCCTTTAACAGGCTAATATTTTGAAGTACTAACTCAATCCGCTCTCTTATGTTATTAAGATAACTCTTCACATTCTGATCTTGTCCAGAAGCACTAGAGAAAAAACGGAGGTTTATCAACTTATTTTCAACAAAAATTTCTATCTCTTCTGACAAGAATACGTTCTTTAGTTTTAATTCCTCATAAGCTCGTGAAAGAATTTCATCTAATTCCCTGAAATGAACAGCAAAATAATTACCTAGCCATTTATTAATGAGTGTATCAAGAAGTTCAACATTACCTGAACGTATAGCATAATAAAACGCATTATGGCATGTTTCATCCTCATCATCTGGTAATATAGTAGTTTCTCTGATGCCAACAGATAAATTACTGAGAATTTTACTATTATTGCCAAGTAGGTATTCTAAAATCTTTACCTTATTGTGTTTACAAGCTAAGATAACTAAGTTAGTACTCTTAACAGGATTGTTAGCATTATCATAATAGTCTCTCAAAGTTACTTGATCTTCTGCATCACTTATGTAATCAATAAAATTGCTTAATTTTTTTAAGCTGTCGACATTACCATCTGATATTGCCTCTTCGAGTTCAGTTAAAACCAGGAGATAAAGTTCTTCAGCTTTTGCTTTTCTGCGGTAGAGCTTTTTATATTCTCTAATAAACTCCTCTTTTGATGTGTAAGAACGTGATAAAAACTGTTTATCTTCTTGATAAAAACTGGTTTGTTGTTTAGGTACATGCATTGCTATAACTGCTTCTCCTGATTTTACAAATAAGGTATATATTAAAGCTGCTCCAGCCGATGAAGTTTACACTAAAACTGCTGCAGAGACTGCTTTTGTTAAAGCTACAGAGCTTAAAACAAAAGCTGCAGCGAAAGATGTCGTGAATGCTATATTTGATGCAAAAGACGGCGACAAATCAATTTTAGTGGATAAATTAGGAGGATTTCTTGATGCTACTGACACAGCGTATGGTGACAAAAATGATCAAACAGCAAAGGTGTTCTTAGGAGGTAAAGGGCTAAAAGGGGAGACAGGAGCCACTGGTCCTAAAGGAGCAGATGGTAAAGATGGAGCTCAAGGCCCACAAGGAGAGACAGGGGAGACAGGAGCAGATGGTAAAAGTCCAATAGCTGCTGAAATAGCTGCTGAGAAAGCCTTACAAGAGCATGTAACAAAGATAAGCATACAAAGTCCAGAATTTAAAAGAGCTGTGCAAGAGGAAATGTCACAACCGTATTTTGAGCCTCCAACAAGTGATGATGCTGCACTTAATTGGACTTGGTAATACAGCTTAGATCCAAGTAGTCACGCTACTTGGATGACGTCATATGGTCCTCTGATGACGGAAAAAGGACTCGGATAACACCCTACAATGTCATTCCAGCGCGTGACGCTGGAATCCAGCCTTTTCATAATCATTAAAATGTTGTATTTTAACATAAAACGGCTACTTTTATGCTTACCAACTTAATAAAATTCCTGGATCCCAGTGTCTGGGCACTGGGATGACAAAGGAGAGCAGTGTCAAGCACTGGGATGACAAAGGAGAGCAGTGTCAAGCACTGGGATGACACCCTACTAGCAGAAGTTACTCTCAAATGTTTGTTCATGTTAGCTACAAACATTAAGAAATTTACCAAACGAAAAAAAAGGCAAAAGAAGCCCCAGTCATTGTTTATCTTCAGTATTGGCGTTTTTTAAGTCTTAAACACTGCAGTTTAGCTGCTTTTAAGTGCAACTCACCTTAGTTTAAATGTTTAAGAAATTTACTAAGCAGAAAGAAAGGCAAAGAAAACCTAGGGTAGCTAGTATTCAAATTCTCCCTTGTTCTATTTGACGTCTTTTGATGTCTTAAACGCTTTATAAGCGCGTTTCGGCTTGTATAGGTAGAAACCCAGAAGTTTTATAAAGACATAAGGTGCAGATAGTGCAAAAAATTAAGCATGATTTACGCCAAATACAAAGTTCCCTTTGTCGTTTTAATCTGCAGATTGCGAAGATAAATAAATAGCTTCAGTTTCATGATAAGGGCGCTGGCGGAGTTTGTCAAGCAAGTTTTTCGTTTCTGCGGGCTACTTCCACATAAATTAATAAATAGGAAAATTACTACAAATCCTTTCAACTTTAGTTTTTACTGCTTTTTCAACATCTGAGCTATTTTCGCTGATTAATCCCTGAACCACTTCATTTATTAGGCCGGCTATTTCTTTAAAATTTTCTGCCTCAAGCCCGCGTGTTGTCTCAGCAGCGGTGCCAAAACGGAGCCCTGAGGTGATGGTTGGCTTTTCTGTGTCAAATGGTACAGAGTTTTTATTGCAGGTAATACCGGCTCTCTCAAGGCTATCTACAACGTCTTTTCCAGTTAATTTCTGCGATCTTAAGTCAACTAGCACTATATGAGAGTCAGTGCCACCGGTTATAATGTCGAGTCCATGCTTTTGCAATTCTTGAGCTAGTACTTTCGCATTTTCCACGACTTTCTTGCTATAAGTTTTAAACTCTGGCGCTAACGCTTCTTTAAATGCAACAGCTTTTGCAGCTATCACATGCATAAGTGGCCCGCCCTGCAATCCTGGAAAAACTGCAGATTGAATTTTTTTGTGTAATGCTTCATCATTGGTCATCACTATTCCACCACGAGGACCACGCAAAGTTTTGTGAGTTGTGGAAGTCATAACATGTGCATATTCAGCAGGGGATGGATATTCGCCCGCTGCAATAAGCCCTGCATAGTGAGCAATGTCTGCAAGTAAATAAGCACCAACTTTATCTGCAATTTCGCGAAAGCGTTTGAAGTCCATTTTTCTTGGATAAGCAGAAGCACCAGCTATGATCAATTTTGGTTTATGCTCCAGCGCCAGCTTTTCTATCTCATCCATATCCAGCAAGTAAGTGTCTTTATTCACTGTATATTGAATTGACTTAAACCATTTACCAGAAAGGCTTGGTGCCGCACCATGAGTTAGATGCCCACCGCAATTCAGTGACAATCCAAGTATCGTATCACCTGGAGCAAGTAGTGAAGCAAACACTGCTTGATTCGCCTGAGAACCAGAGTGAGGTTGAACGTTTGCAAATTTTACACCAAACAACTTACAAAGTCTCTCTATAGCCAGACTTTCAATTTTGTCCACATGCTCACAACCACAGTAATATCTTTTACCTGGATAACCTTCTGCGTATTTATTAGTCAGAAAAGAGCCTTGTGCCTCCATTACCGCTTTGCTTGCAAAATTTTCTGATGCAATTAATTGCAATTGTGATTTTTGGCGTTGTAATTCTTTTTCTATAGACTGATAAACCTCGTTATCAAAAGACTTTAAACTATTTTTAGAGCCACAGATTTTTTTTAAAACACTCATCATAGATCAAACCTCGCTTTAATTTTAAGATGCACAAGCAATTTTAAGACTGCTTATCCTGCTTTTTTAACCATAAGAGCCCAAAAACAGCTATCAGCAAACATACAGGAATAATAGATGTTGCTTTTATCAGCAATTCAGCACTATACACAGGATTTCCTTGTATCACTGTCCTATCCCAACACAAATCTATTATTTTTGCGATCCCAGTGTGAAAAAAATAGCCAAAAACCATGACTATCATATTTGACACAGCTGTAGTTAATCCTATTAAGTTATTATTTACATAACTTAATGCTTTGTACAGTGTTACTATTTGATATCCAGAAGCGAAACCTATAACAAGAAGTGCAGGCAATACAATATACAATCCGCCAGCCTGTGTAAAAAGTAAAAGGAAACTAGCAATCATTGCAAAGGAACAGACAATAATAACTTCATAATGTCTATTTGGATATTTTTCTAATATGTGAGCAAAAGAGAGCAATCCAGCTGCAAATCCTACATATATAACAGAAGAAATTGAAGACGCTAGATCACCGGCCATTTGATATACCTCACATAAAAAAGCTTTTGTCCAAGCATCAGCAAAACCTTCTAGTGGACCTACCATTAAGCCACCAAAAAAACTAATTAGAATGATATATTTATTGAAAAGCACAGTTTTTAGATCCTTCATGCTAATTTTTTCTTTTCGAAAGTCGTAAGCATTGTAAGGAATAACTAAAAATAAAGATAAAGCGAGTAAGAAACCAAACCCTGAAAGAATATAAATTACGTAATTCCAACCAAACTCATCAAGCAAAAGTTCTATTGGTAGACCACCATATATTGCCCCTAATAGCCCTATAATAACAGATATGCTTGCCATTTTTGCTGATTTTTCTCGCGGAAAATACATACTGGCAACTTTAAATACTCCTATTACTGACGCAGACGAGCCAATCCCAACAATTATTCTACCTAATACTGAATAATACCACTCATCAAAGCACACAAGAGGTAATGTTCCAATAGATACCAAGACAGCACAAATAGGTAAAACAATTTTTGGACCGAATCTATCAAAACAAAGACCAACAGGGATATGAACTAGTGTAAATCCCACATAGTAGAGACCATTAAATTGCCCTAAATCTGCAATGCTTATATTAAATTTTGTTATTAATACAGGCGCAATTATGTTTGGCATGACACGTAACACATACTGGTATGCATAGAAAAGAGATACTATCAGCCATACAAAAAAATTACTTTTCGACATACCTACCACCTAATAAAACCCTATTACAATTAAAACAAAAATATCAAAGTAAAATAAAGTATTATATTTCATAATAACAAGAGCCTTAAATTAGTACATCTAACGATTTTATCATACGAGCCTTCGATAAATTATCTACTTATTACAATCAACTTCTCTAAAATCTTTATTTTTTAACCATAAGAGCCCAAAAACAGCCACCAGCAAACATACAGGAATAACTGATGTTGCTTTTATCAGCAATTCAGCACCATACACAGGATTTCCTTGTATTATTGTTCTATCCCAACACAAATCTACTATTTTTGCGATCCCAGTGTGAAAAAAATAGCCAAAAACCATAACTATCATGTTTGACACAGCTGTAGCCAGGCCTACTAAGTTATTATTTACATAACTTATCGCTTTGTAAATGGTAACCACCTGATATCCAGATGTGAAGCCAATAATAAAAAGCGTAGGTAATACAACATACAAGCCACCAATCTGAGTAAAAAGCAAAAGAAAACTAGCGATCATTGCAAATGAGCATGCAATTATTACTTCATAATGCTTATTTTTATATTTTTCCAATAAATAAGCCAAAGAGAATGATCCTGTTAACATTCCTATCAATATTACGGAAGAGAGAGAAGATGCCAAGTCTTCATTCATTTTATATACTTCAAAAAAGAATGCTTTTACCCAACCATCGGCAAAACCTTGCATTGGACCGACCATGAGTCCACCAAAAAAGCTAATTAGAATAATATGCTTGTTGAAAAGTATGTTTTTTAAGTCTCTAATGCTAACTTTTTCCTGTTGAGCATTGCTTTCAGGCGTTACTAAGAACAGCAACAGAGCAAGTAAACACCCAAATGCTGAGAATGTATAGATAACATAATTCCAGCCAAATTTATCGAGTAAGAAGTCTAAAGGTAACCCGCCACATATCCCTCCCAAAATTCCTATAATTATAGATAAGCTGGCCATTCTTGCTGATTTTTCTTGCGCAAAATACATGCTTGCAACTTTAAAGATTCCAATTGCCGAAGCGGATGACCCAATTCCCACAATTATTCTTCCAATTATTGAATAACTCCACTCATCAAAGCATATAAGCGGTAGTGTTCCGGTAAATGTCAAAACGGTACAAGCAGGTAAAACAAACTTTGGTCCAAATCTATCAAGGAAAAGACCAATAGGTATATGAGCTAGCGTATAGCCTACATAGTATAACCCACCAAACTGGCCAACATCTGCAATACTTATGTTAAATTTTGTTATTAATTCAGGCGCAATTATGTTTGGAATTACGCGTAATATATATTGGTATGCATAAAACAGTGACGTCAACAACCAGATTAAAAAATTCCTCTGCAACATGAATCTCAGCTAAAATTTAGGATTATAGATACTTTAGTTATAAAAAACAATACTATATTAATCATCTAAATCTGCTTAGCTCTTTTTACAGCTTATAACTTTAAGTAACCAAAAGCCTATCATTCCTATTAGTAGGCATATAGGTATTATTAACATAGACTTAACCATTACATCAGTTCCATAAAATGGCTTTCCATCGATAATTTCACCGTTCCAATAAAAATTCATTATATTTGCAATAATGACGTGAAAAAAATAACCAAAACTCATAACTATGGAATTACCTACAGATCCTGCACTTGCTACTGCTTCGTTTTTTACACAACTTACAACTTTAGCAGTAAAAACAATTTGGTATGCAGAAGCAAGACCAATAATGAATAGTAATATACATGCCAGGAGTTCACTAATATTGCATATAAAAAGTAATAAGAACACAATTATCATGGCCATAGCACAAGAAATTATTATTTCATAGTGCTTGGTTGGATTTTTTGCTAATATGTAAGGAAGTAATAAATGCCCAAAGCCAAAGCCTATTAGTATCCATTTTGAAATGCTATATGCAATGTGTCTATCTATAGCGTACATCTCATGCAAGAATGTTGCGGACCACGCATCTGCAAAGCCTTCTAATGGTCCAACCATAAAACCGCCAAACAAACCTATCAATAAAATATCTTTATTAAATATAACTTTGCTTAAATTTTTAATATTTAATTCTTCGTCTGAGGTGCCAACTTTAGGTATAGATATAAAGGTAGTTAAAGCAAGCAATAATCCAAGCATTATACACACAGTAAATAAATAATCCCACCCAAACTTATCAAGTAAGACATGTAATGGTTTGGTGGCAAATACACCACCTGAAATGCCAATAATAACCGATATGCTGAACATCATGGCAAATTTTTCTCTATGGTAATAGATTCTTATTATTTTAAAGAGTCCAAGTACTGAAGCAGAGGATCCAATACCAGTAATTATTCTTCCAATAATAGAATAACTCCAATCATTAGAACTGACTAAAGGTAAAGCACCTAAAGATGTTAATGCAATACAAATCGGTATAACAACTTTAGAACCAAATCTATCTAAAAGAATACCTACAGGAATATGTGCTAACACATAACCTACATAATACAGTCCACAAAATTGTCCTATTTCTGTTGTTCCTATATTAAACCTTACTACCAATTCAGGAATTATAATATTTGGAATTACGCGTAATATATATTGGTATGCATAAAACAGTGACGCCAACAACCAGATTAAAAAATTCCTCTGCAATACTTTACCCCAAAGCTAGCATTATAGATACTCTGTTTATAGAAAACAATATTTCTATGAATACTTATTTTAATTTACCGGAATTTTATACAGTTGAACTCATAGCCAACATAAGTAGTTTATGCATTAACTAAATTTTCCAGGTTCAAGTTTGGATGATGGAAAAAGTTCACTTTTTCTATTTTTAAAAGAGACCTTTTATTTTACTTATAATTTTTTCTACCATATCTACAACTGGCTCATGAATAAGGTATATGAAAAAAATTACACCACAAATGATAAGTATATTTATGATTTTACCCTTATTCATCTTTATCTTGAGCTTCACTTTTGTTACAAGATCCATTTTATTTATGTTTTTATTTCATGCTGACAATTATATCTTAAATACCATAATTTTCAGTAAAATTTGACTTCAGAAGTATTCTATTAATTCAATATTAACCTTTTTATGTGTAAAATAGTTAATATAATATTAAAGCAGGCTGATGAATATAAGCACGATAGATAATACGCTGCAAAATTACATAACAAAATACATTGAACAAACATTCGCTACACACGTGCTAGGCAATAGATACGACAAATTGTATAGGAAACTTCTAAGTGGTATAGAAGAGATAATAAAGCTTGCTGTAAATGAAGCAAAACACTACGATGAAAATTTAGAAGATCTATATAACGATTCAAGATTTAATAAGAAATTTATTCAAGCTGTTGCTAAACATCAGGTGTCGGAATTTTTAAATACTTATCCGAAAAGAAAAGAAATTGTTGCAGAATTTTACAATGAACATCACATTAACGAAAGTGATTTAAAGACTCTGGAAAAGGGGAAAGATTTAGTAAATAAAATAAATAACATTAACTTACTGCAACAAAATGAAAAAAATGAGGAATTCAATATTAGAAAGACACTTGCTCAATCAATAAAAATGCCTTCCATAGAAAAACACAAGTTAGAACATTCAAAATAACCTTGGCGAAGTATGGCAAAATATACAACTTATGGATAGTCTATTTCATTTTAACTCCTGGCACGCTTTAGTAATACTATCACATCCAATTTCTAATTGTTCCTGAGAGGTTGCATAAGAAATTCTGATAAAATTTTCTAGACCAAATGCAATTCCTGGAACCACAGCAACCAAATGATCTCCCAGTAAGTATTCAGTAAAATCTAAATCATTATTTATTATCTTACCACTTTTTGTGCTTTTACTGAGCAATCCTTCACATGAGACAAATAAATAAAACGCACCTTGTGGAACAGACGCTGATAATCCCGGGGCAGAATTTAGCTCTTTCACCATAAAATCTCTACGACTCTTAAAAATCCTTGTTCTTTCTTTCAAAAAACTATGATCACCGTTTAATGCTGCTGCTGCTGCTGCTTGTGCTATCGAATTTGGATTAGAAGTGCTTTGAGACTGCAGCGTAGAGATAGCTTTTACCACATCACTTCTACCTGCAATATACCCTATTCTCCAGCCTGTCATTGCATAGGCTTTTGATACTCCATTGACTACAAAAACTCTATCATAAAGCTTCGGCTCAACCTGAGCGATAGTAAAAAACTTTTCGTCGTATATTATATGCTCATAAATATCATCTGTAACGACATTCATATGTGGATATTCAAGCAATATTTGTGCTATGTCTTTCAATTCATCACATGTGTACACAGCTCCTGCAGGGTTGTTCGGTGAGTTAAGAATTAACCATTTAGTTTTTTTAGTTATCCTGCTTTTCAATAATTCCGCTGTCAGTTTAAAATTTTGTTTGCATTCTACTACAACTGGCAAGCCGCCAAAAAGACTTACCATATCAACATATGAAACCCAATAAGGAGCTGGAATAATAACTTCATCTCCAGAGTTAATTGTTGCCATGAACAAATTGAATAACACCTGCTTAGCACCTGTACCAACACAGATTTGGTTAAGCGTGTACTCGAGGTTATTATCCTTTCTTAACTTATTAATTATTGCTTCTTTCAGCTCACGCGTTCCATCAACAGCAGTATATTTAGTCTTACCTTCACTTATTGCTTGAATAGCTGCTTTTTTTATATGATCTGGAGTATCAAAATCCGGTTCTCCTGCAGCTAAAACACAGATCTTTTTTCCTTCATTTTTCAACTTATTTGCCTTATCAGTTACAGCAATCGTAGGTGATGGTTTTATTAGGGACATTCTTTTTGCAAGGTCTGACATATCTTACTGAAGCTAAATTCAAATGATAAACCCCGTACAACAAAAAAGCTAGAATTTTGTGTATTGTATTAGTAGCTTTTTACCAGGTTTACCAACGCAGCAATATTTTCAACTGGAGTATCAGGGAGTACTCCATGTCCGAGATTAAATATGAAGGGTAAATCTCTAAAGCAATCTATTATACGTTTTGCTTCTTTGATTGCTTCCGTTTTATTATAGGCTAAAAGATTAGGATCAAGGTTTCCTTGTAGAGGGATGTTTAGATTCGCTTTCGCCCATTTTATTGGAACATTATAATCTATACTTACTGCAGATACACCTGTTTGTTCGCAGTAATCTTTATAAAGATTTCCAGCAGACCTTGGAAAACCTATTATTGGAAAATCAGAAAATCTATCCTTTATTGCCAAGATAATTCTCTTTGTTGGTTCGATAACATATTCTTTAAACAATGGTTCCGATAACGCACCAGCATTACTGTCAAATAGCTGAATAACATCTGCTCCAAATTCTATCTGTTTAATTAGATAAATAATCGTTACTTCCGTTATTCGTTCAATTATTTCCTTCAAACACGAAGGATAAAAATTTAATACTTTGGAAAAAGTTTTGCTGCTCCCACCTTCTATGATGTATGAGGCTACTGTCCATGGTCCACCAGCAAATCCTATGAGAGATTTTTCTTTTGGTAATTGGCTTCTGACTTTTTTTATAGCGTTTAGAATTGGTAAGGTTTTAGTTTCAATTTCTTGTAGACCCTTCAATTCCTTAGGACTTTCCACGGGTTTTATTATTGGACCTACACCGCGTACGAAATTCACGTCACAACCCAAAACATCAGCTATTATTAAAATGTCTGAAAAAATTATCGCCGCATCCATGTCAAATCTTGTCACCGGCTGTAACGTCAATTCTGTCACTAAATCTGTGTTGTAGCATATCTCCATAAAATTATTCATATTTTCTACTGCTTTGCGGTACTCAGGAAGAGACCTGCCAGCCTGACGCATTAGCCAGATAGGCACTCTTCCACCCGGTTCATTTCTCTTAATAATTTTCGCTATTGTTGTTTTGCCGCTTTCCAATCTATTCTATTTATTCTTTTGTATATTAAAGTATAGTAATAATAATAGTTCTATCAATAACTTGTTACTAACTTAAAATTCAGTAAAAATTGGCGTTGTTCAACTTGTGGATAAATATGTGAGTAACTTTCGTATATTATTGATTTTCTGTTATGATTTATGTGTATAAGTAAGGTGTTTAGAGTGTTAGTAATTTTCTTTTATGGAAAATACTTTACCATCATGCATTGTTACACAACTATGTATATGTTGTTGAAAAAGTTGTTGATCAATTGTTGGTATTTTATATCAACAAATAATTCACAAATTAATTTGACATTATTCACATGCTTATTAAACATTTAATAACAGTTTTCTTGATAAATCTAATCTGAAAACGTTTTTGCCATTACAGGGAATAAATTGAGTAAAAAAAGAACCTTAGTAGAAAAAATAGCATATAGAATTTTTCTCTTCCTTTTCAAAAAAGCTTCTGTGTTGAAAAAGTGTGCGACTGAGGCATTAATGAAAGATCTGCCAGACCTTAATATATTTAATGGTCTATTAAAATTCCGCGATTGTGGTATAATGGATATAATGACTCCACGTACAGAGATATGCGCAGTAGACATTGAGTCAAGCGAGCGTGAAATAATAAAGAAGATAAAAAACACTTGCCACACTAAAATACCAATTTATAAAAATAACTTTGATAACGTAATAGGCTTTTTTTATGTAAAAGATGTTATTTTTAATAGGGATAAAAATTTTAATCTGAAACATATTATACAAAGCGTAATATTTGTTCCACCCTCGATGAAGACAACTAATCTTTTTGTTAGGATGAACTCTTCTAAATCATGCTTAGCTATCGTATTGGATGAATATGGTGGAACTGATGGTTTAATTTCAATGACTGATCTTATAGAGGAACTAGTACCAAACATTGATAGTGAAAACGAAATAAATTCAGAATATACCATTACTGAATTGTCTCAAAATAAGTTTGAAGTATCAGCAAGGGCTCTTATAAAAGATATAGAAGAGGATCTAAAAATAGAATTACGTGACCCTGAAGAAGACTATGTTACACTTGGTGGTTTGATTCTTTCGATTGCTGGTAAAGTACCTTCTGTAGATGAAGTCATTAAATATAAAAATGGTATGAAGTTTATCATCAAAGATGCAAATGAGCGCTACATTAATAAAATAGTACTAGACTTAAGTGATTACAAAAATTAGATTTGGTACCCCTTGTCGGGGAATGCCTTGACACGAAGAAAAAGTTGTAATAACCAAATATGCAACTCAAGTTATAGTTAAACCTATTTCCAGCAAATTATTTTCGCAAGTATAATGCATTTCAGTGTTATAGTACTCTAATAATAAAGAGGTCATATAGATATTAATATCTTTTGTATTTAAATTAGTGTCATTTTTTTTGATTAATTTGTCTACTAATGATTTGCTTATTGGTTTGTGTTCATTTAGAATTTTTATAGTTAATAGCATTTTATCTTCTGTTTGACTCAGTAAAACAGATACTAGTTCAACTTCCGCCACTGCACTGGCTATAGTTAGCACCATATTAGAAATTATCTTATTTATCTTTTCAATTAAATCTTCCTTATTTTTTGCAGAGTATGCGTCTATTTTCCACGTAAGCTTTACTTTTTTTTTAATAAATAATTTTCGATATTAGATTTGGTCTTATCAAAGCTATAATTATCCATTGAAGAAGAATATGCCTGCTTCATAACTTTATGTTTATATATTAAATCATCGGAGCTTTCTTTAAGAAACAACAACGCTTCCTTCTGCGCATCAGCATCATTCTTATCTATTACTTCAAGCTCTTCTACGCCAAACGTTATTCCATTCATAGAGTTAGCAAAGTCATGAAGCAGCCGTCCTGATAGCAGTTCCGTTATTAACAGTATGTTTTTGGTATTTTCGTTCATTGGATAATTATAAATGATTTAAGTTACCCTATATTGGTAAGTATATAATAGTCAATTAAGAGAAAGTTTCGTTGCACTTTTTATATCAAGGCATTAATATAGTATTAACAATTTTAAAATTTATAAAAGGATTATGAATACTTATACCAGATCAGGAATAGATATTGAACTATATAATAAGTTAATAAAAGAAGTCAAGCCTATTGCTCAAGAAACTACTAGAGAAGAAGTAATCAGCGAAATAGGTTCATTTTCTGCGTTATTTGATTTTGCTGCACTAAGTAAGAAGTATGACCATCCAGTACTCGTTTCCTCAACTGATGGAGTAGGTACGAAACTGTTGATAGCTCAAGAAGTGAATAAACATGATACTATAGGTATAGATTTAGTTGCAATGTGTGTAAATGACTTACTTGCACAAGGAGCAACGCCTTTGTTTTTCCTTGATTACTTTGCAACAGGCGTTTTGACCAAAGATGTTTTATTATCTGTGGTTAAGGGCATTGCAGAGGGGTGCAAGCAAGCTAAAATAGCATTGGTTGGTGGGGAAACTGCAGAAATGCCTGGAATGTATGGTAATAATCACTATGACCTTGCAGGGTTTGTGGTTGGTGTAGTTGATCGAAAGCAAATTCTTCCAAACTGTAGTATGATGAAAGCAGGTGATTATATAGTTGGCTTAGAGTCAAGTGGAATTCACTCAAATGGGTTTTCTTTAGTGCGCCATGTTTTCAAAAGCTTAGGTATAAATTATAACGATACATCTCTATGGAATAATAAATCTTGGAGTGAAATACTACTTGAACCAACAAAAATATATGTTGATTCTTTGCTGCCTATCATGTCACAAGTAAAAGGTATTGCGCACATCACGGGTGGTGGTTTGGTAGACAATATTCCGCGAATTCTTCCAAAAAACTTATTTGCAAACATAGACATTAATTCCTGGAAATGGCCAGATATATTTTTATGGCTAACAAAGGAGGGTAAAATAGAGAAGAAAGAAATGCTAAAAACATTTAATTGTGGTATTGGTATGGTATTGATCGTAAGTTCTGAGAATATGCAAAACGTGAAAAATCATTTCCAAAAACGTGGAGAAAAAATTGAAATTATTGGAAAACTTGATGAGGCATGTAACCCTCCACTTGATAGAGTAGTATTTAGTTAACCTAACTTTACTGACAGTCTTTTTGCAACTTCTAGGTATGCTTCCTTTAAATCTCCTAAATTCAAACGAAAGACATCTTTGTCTAGCTTTTTATAAGTATTTTTATCCCATAATCTGCAGTTATCAGGGCTAATTTCATCAGCTAAAACGATTTTAGTACTGTCATTTATTAATCTGCCAAATTCTAACTTGAGATCAACTAAATATATACTTGCATTTGAAAATAGGTGAACTAATATTTCGTTGATTTTTAAAGTTGTAGTTTTAACTTCATCCATTTCTTTGCTAGATAGCCAATCAAAATACAGTATGTGATTTTCACTTACCATTGGGTCGGCTAGGTCATCATTTTTGTAAAAAAAATCGATTATAGGAGATGCAAGCCTCTCACCTTCTTTGATATTAAAACGTTTGCAAAAGCTGCCAGCTGCGACATTTCTAACTACTACCTCAAGAGGTATTATCTTGAGTTTTTTGACTAGCTGTTCTCTTTCGTTTAGAGTTTTTATAAAGTGTGTGCTAATTTCTGCTTTCTCAAGCTTTTCCATGATAAAAGCACTAATATGATTATTAATTATTCCTTTACCATCGATTATTTCATATTTTTCCTTATTGAATGCTGTAATATCATCTTTAAAGTGCTGTATGACAATTGATAAGTCTTCAGTTTCAATAATGGCTTTCGCTTTACCTTCGTATATCGTTTTATTCAGTGACATGTTTAATTTAACTATATATTATATCAATTTACTATTCTTAGAGTATAGCCCCAAATAACTTAAAATAAACCTTAATGGCATTCAATGTTACAATATTAACCATATTCCCAGAAATGTTCCCGGGGTTTTTGAACTATTCTCTTGCCGGAAAAGCGTTAGAAAAAAAAATATGGAACCTTGAAGTAATAAATATTCGTTCTTTTGCGAAAGATAAACATTCAACTGTGGATGATGTTCCATATGGAGGTGGAGCAGGAATGGTTATGCGTTCTGATGTAGTTGGTGATGCAGTAGATAGTATGCTCTCTGTTCATAAAAACACTAAGTTTATTTACATGACTCCATCTGGAACTAAGTTTAATCAGAATATTGCCAGAGAATTATTAGAGTTTCCTCATATAACAATATTGTGTGGTCGATTTGAAGGTATTGACCAAAGGATAATTGATGCGTATACTCCTTATGAGTTAAGTATTGGAGATTATATACTTTCAGGAGGTGAGCCAGCTGCAATGGTGGTTCTTGATGCATGCATTAGACTTCTTCCAGGTGTAGTAAATAATACCGATAGTATTACTGAAGAAAGTTTTAATTATGGTGGTGGTGTACTTGAATATCCTCAATATACTAGACCTGAGCAGTGGAAGGGATATAAAGTACCTGAGGTTTTGTTATCTGGCAATCACAAAAAAATAAGTGATTGGAGGCAGAAGCAGTCTCATGTTATAACAAAAAAGCGTAGGCCTGAATTATTGAGTGGAGAGATAAATGACAAATTTACTTAAAAAATTTAACGAACAGCAAATGCAAGTGTTAGCTAAAGAAATACCAGAATTTCGTCCTGGCGATGATTTGAAGGTCACTTTTAAAGTAGTTGACGGTACAAGTGAACGTATACAGATATTTGAAGGTGTATGTATATCAAAAAGGAACCGCGGGTTACATTCTTCTTTTGCAGTCAGAAAAGTGAGCCATGGAGAAAGTATAGTGTCTCAGTTTTTTGTTTATTCTCCTGCACTGGTTTCAGTGCAAGTGACAAGAAAAGGAAAGGTTCGTAGAGCAAAACTGTATTATCTGTGCAAACTATTTGGAAAAGCTGCAAGGATCAAAGAGCGTACTACTTATGTTAAAAAGAAATCTAAGTAGATACAATAGGGAGTGATGTCAATTGTGTCATCTCAGAACTCTCTCTTGTCATCCCAGTGCGTGACACACAACTGTACGAACATTGTGTTTGCCTCCCGCTGTGGTGTCATCCCAGTGCTCCGACACTGGGATCCAGCATTCATTATTCTCCTTTTGGTTTGTGCTTTCATGGAAAATGTAAAAATTATTTGCAGGCAAAGCCTGCTGGATCCCAGTGTCAGCTACTTGCATGACAAAAAAGGGGAAAGTTTTTTCAAATCCTCGTGTAAAGAAAAGTAAATGAGTATAAAGAAAAAATTCCTTAAATTACTTCATTCAAGGCGTGTACATGCTCGTATAAAAAGGAAAAATAAAAAGAACAGAGCGCTACGCTTTTGTTCTTTCACGGCACTAGTTATCTCACTTGGCTGTCCTGTGTGTATATTGTTGAGTATATTAGTTAACTCTTACAGTGCCTTAACAGTAACGAAAATTTTATTGCCAGTTAAAATAAATGCTGATCTTACTTTGGCGAGTAATCCTAGTGATTTGCGATATAAGTCCATTGGCTTACTCAACGATTCTTTACGTAAGGTGTTTAAAGGAACTGATTTTAAAGACAGTGACGAAATTTTAAGTCGTAATTCTTACAAAGAACTAGAAAAATTTTTTCGTAAGAAAGTGAAAGGTAGTGGTGAATATGAGATCTGGTTTACCGCGTCAAGTATAATTAATTCAATAAATAAAGATAAACATTTGAATGATCATTATGCTAAATTACTTGATTGGCTAAAAGAAAAAGGGAGAGTGAAAAAATTTTTTAATAAGTCTTTATTCCTTAAATCTGACTCTCGTGAACCTGAGAATGCAGGGATTTTAGGTGCATTTATCGGCTCATTGATGACAATTATAGTGTGCCTAGCATTAGCATTACCAATAGGAATTATGTCGGGCATCTGTCTTTACGAATTTATGCCTAAAAATAGGCTCATGACCAATATTGTAGAAATTAGCATAAATAATCTTGCTGCAGTGCCTTCAATAATATTTGGTGTAGTAGGCTTAACTCTCTATCTTGGCATATTTGGGCTACCACGCTCTTCACCACTTGTTGGTGGAATGACTCTTTCATTTATGATGTTACCTAATATTATAATTGCAACAAAAAATGCCTTTGCGAATGTTCCTATTACGATAAAAGATGCAGCGTTTGCGCTCGGTGCACCTCACATCAAGGTGATATTAGATCACTCTTTGCCGATTGCATTACCAAGAATAATACATGGTACTGTGCTTGCAATTGCAAGGATTTTAGGTGAATCTTCCCCTTTACTTATGATAGGTATGGTAGCATTTATTGCTGATACACCTATGTCCTTCTTCGATCCGGCAACTGTTCTACCTGTGCAAATATACATATGGTCAAGCAGTCCTGAAATTGCATTTGTTGAACTTGCTGCTATCGCAATTATAGCTTTATTATTGGTGTTATTTGCGTTAAATTTAGTAGCAAATTTTGTAAAAAGGAAATTCGAATTTTTTAATTTTTAGCAATTCATGAAAATCACAGTCCTATCTGGTTATGGCTTAAATTGCGAAAAAGAAACTGCATTTGCATTTATGGAATGCAGCAGAAAACTTGGTATTGGTAATATTGAAGTAAAAATCGTTCACATTAACGATATCATAGATAATCCAGGTGAACTGAAATTAAGCAATATACTTGCAATTCCAGGGGGTTTTTCCTATGGTGATGACACTGGTGCTGGTAATGCGTTTGCTTTACGTATTAAAAACAACTTGTTGGATGAGTTTCAAGAGTTTTTATCTCAGGACAAGCTGATTATAGGAATATGTAATGGTTGTCAGATATTAGTAAAATTAATTCCAGAGTTCTCTAATCTAGCTTTAATCCATAATGATATAGGCAATTACCAATGCCGCTGGATTAGAGTGAGAGTTAATCCGCAGAGTAATTCTGTTTGGCTACGGGGTCTGAGTGAACTATATCTCCCTATTGCTCATGGGGAAGGCAAATTTTTTATGGATCAAGATATTTTGAACCAATTGATTGAGAGCAATTCCACCGCATTACGTTACATTGATAAAAATGGCAACTATGCTAACCTACAATTTCCTTACAATCCGAATGGATCTACATACGACCTAGCAGCTTTATCAGATAAAAGTGGAAGAGTGCTAGCTTTAATGCCCCATCCAGAAAGGGGAATATTTTTTACTCAGCAAGATAATTGGCCCCTTGAAAAAGAAAAGAGCAAGCGTTTAGGTGTTGCTGTGCCAAAATATGGCGATGGAATGCTTATATTTGAAAATGCACTGAAGTATTTTTGTTAAAATTTATTGATAGGGATTTATGGTCGAAATTATCCCCTGATATTGCAAAAAACTTGCTTGACAAGCCTTGCCAGTCCCCTTATCATGAAACTGAAGCTATTTATTTATCTTCTCTGTACAGATTAAATGACAAAAAAACTCACGTATCTGGCGTCCCATGTTTAATTTTTTGCACTATGTGCATCTTATGTCTTTATAAAATTCTAGGTTTTTACCTAATATAAGCTGAAATGCGCTTATAAAGCATTTAAAATATCAAAAAACGCCAACTTAAAAAATGGATAGTGAATAATTAGCTACCCTAGGGTTTCTTTTGCCTTTTTTTCTGTTTAGTAAATTTCTTAAACATTTATGACTAAAGGTTAGTTGCATTAAAAAGCAGCTAAATCGCGGTTATTAAGCGTTTAGAATAAAAAAACGCCATACTTGAAAGTATAATGTAAGTAATTAGCCAACCACGGGGCTTCTTTTGCCTTTTTTTTATTTGGTAAATTTCTTAATATTTATAGCTAAACGACAAACGTCATCCCGCTGCTTGTTAGCGCTTACTATTACCCACAAATATAAATGTTTGTTGCATAGCTCTTAATGGCATAACTTTTGCTTGAAATAACTGTTTATATGGTGCAATTTACAGCTTTTAGTTGCTAAAATTATAACTCTTAGTTTAATAATTTTAATCTAATAAGCTTTCAGGTTAATAAAATTAAATTATTTGAGTAAATACAATATTATGTTTTTATTTGTGGGTAATAGTAAGCTTCAAAACCTTACTATTACCCACAAGTATAAAATTCATGAGCAAGTTTCCATCCTTCTGCTAAATCAAAGAGACGTTTCCATCCCTTCCACAAAGCTATAGGGCCTGGTTCTAAGTCATTTTTGCGAGCTAAAAACCCTCCTAACTTGGCCACCCACCTCACAATTTCTCTTATAGGTGGTGGTGTCTCAGGATAGTTTTTTGTCTTAAGCATTTTGGTATATAAAACCTTCCATTCGTCGTCAGTCAGTATGAAAGTGCAAGAAAGATTTGGATTTGTTCTAGCTACTAGTGTGATAAAAAATATTCTCCATGCAATTATACTCATTATTGTAAGAAAGCGGATTAATCTATCTGCTGCTTGGAGCCTACATTCTTCAACTTTAAGACCAGATTTCAAAATTTTATGAAAAACCTCTATTCTCCATCTTAAGCAATACCATTGTATTTTTTCTACTGCTTCTTCAAAATTATTAATATTTATATTTGTCAACAAAATCCAGTTCACAGGCTCTTCGCCAAATGGGGGGTATTTTTCTATAGCATAGACAGCATTTAAACTTAAATTAGGAAGTTTTTGGGTTTTACGTCTAGCGTTATTTTTTGATGCATTCATCACAAAGTTGCTAAACTTTACTTCTAAAACTGTTGTTCTTTGAGGTTTATCATTGCGAGCAGGAATATTCACTTGTATTTCTCCTTGACAAGACATGCGATTCATCAGATCCCACAACCTTTCACCACCTTTTTCAGAATAAGTCGACTTCTTATTTATTGTTCTGTTTTGATTTCCTCTTACTACAAAAAGAGATTGATTAGTGGAAGCAACTTCAAATAAATCATACATATCTGCTTCTCTGTCACAGACGGTAACTACCTTGATATCCTTTAATCCAGGATGATTAGTAGAATATTTAAGTGATTCTATCCACCGTATGCTTTCTTTCTCTTCTATGGGAACAGCAGTATTATGGCTTCTTCTTTTCAACTCTTTTAGGTCTTCAGCTAAGGAGGGTCTAGTACTAATTTTTTGATCCAATAATCCTATAGGCAGTCCTTCTGTTGTAACTGCAAACGTTGTATGCATCACTAATCCATGTGTTTTAAAATTAGTTGTTTTAGATGTTAATCTTGCTGCTATAATCCCTAATCCTTCGGTCTTTTTATGATTTTTATATGAGATATAACTCGTGTCTTGGATAGCTAAGATAGTTGAGTATTCTTTAGCTCTTTCAACAGTTTTAATTATATGACTTTCTAATATCTTTCTCTCAGAAATGGCATCGTTTTGGAAAAATCTATAAGCTGCTTTACTTTGATGCCAATCTTCACAAGCTTGATTTATTGAACGCTCAGGCGATTCAGCAAAACTATTAACTATTTTTAGAAGCCTTTTACTTAATCTTATATCACCAAAATTAACAATTCCAAATTCACTTTCTGCCCATTCGCCAGTTGAAGTATTTATAGTTCTTTTCATCATATATTCCATTTTTAGACCATAGATCCATTTATAATAGAAAGTTGAATTAGTAAAATATCAGCTTTTTTACTATTTATATACTTATGGGTAATAGTAAGCTTCAAAACCTTACTATTACCCACAAATAAAAACATAGTATTGTATTTACTCAAATAATTTAATTTTATTAACCTGAAAGCTTATTAGATTAAAATTATTAAACTAAGAGTTATAATTTTAGCAACTAAAAGCTGTAAATTGCACCATATAAACAGTTATTTCAAGCAAAAGTTATGCCATTAAGAGCTATGCAACAAACATTTATATTTGTGGGTAATAGTAAGCGCTAACACGCAGCGGGATGACGAGACTTATCTTTATGCCGCCGCGAACCGTCATACCGCGATTCATTCGCGGTATCTCTTAGCCGCTAACAAGCAGCGGGATGAAGGTTGTCGTTTAGCTACAAACATTAAGAAATTTACCAAATGAAAAAAAAGGCAAAAGAGGCCCCGTGGTTGGCTAATTACTTACATTATACTTTCAAGTATGGCGTTTTTTTATTCTAAACACTTAATAACCGCGATTTAGCTGCTTTTAAGCCGCAACTAATCTAAATTATAAACGTTAAGAAATTTACTAAACAGAAAAAAAGGCAAAAGAAACCCTAGGGTAGCTAGTTATTCACTATCCATTTTTTAAGTTGGCGTTTTTTAATGTTTTAAATGCTTTATAAGCGTATTTCAGCTTGTGTAGGTAAAAACCCAGAAATTTGATAAAGACATAGAGTGCACATAGTGCAAAAAATTAAACATGAGACGCCAGATACGTGAGTTTTTTTGTCATTTAATCTGTACAGAGAAGATAAATAAATAGCTTCAGTTTCATGATAAGGGGGCTGGCGGAGTTTGTCAAGCAAGTTTTTTTGTTTCTATTCCCAATGTTATATGGTTATGCAAGAAGTCTATTGTATGTTTACACTCTGCATTAAAGCTTTTAGTTAAGAGCATATCCATCCACCGCCAATTACTTGCTCATCTTTATACGCTACACAGGCTTGACCTGGACTGATGCCAAAGTAATCGTCGTTTAAAATGACACAGGCTTTATTTTTTTCGTCAATTGAATGTATTGTTGCTAAACTTCCCGCATGTGATGATCTCAGCTTCACAGTTACTTCCATACCTTCCTTTGGTTGTTCTAACCAATTTAACTCCTTGATCAATATTTTTTTTTGCATTAATACGTTGATCGGACCTACTATAACCTCATTATTTTCTGTATTAATTTTTATCACATAAAGAGGTTCATTGTGTGCGATACCCAAGCCCTTTCTTTGCCCCACTGTAAAATTTACTATGCCACTGTGCTCACCTAGCACTTTTCCATTCACATCCACAATTCTGCCTTTCTGTACGGATTGTGGAGCTAATTTAGCTATTGTTTTACTATAGCTTTCGGAAACAAAGCATATATCTTGACTGTCTGGCTTTTCAGAAATTTGTAAGCTGAAATATTCTGCTAATTTTCTTATATCACTTTTATAGAACCCACCTAGTGGAAATCGCAAAAGCTTTAACTGCTCCTTTGTTGTAGCAAACAGAAAATAGCTTTGATCTTTACTCTTATCAATGCTTCTACACAACTTTACCTCACCATTTTTTTCTAACCTTCTCACGTAATGTCCTGTTACGAGCACATCCGCACCAAGATTTTTTGTAACTTGCAATAGATCACGAAATTTTACCGTTTGGTTACATCTCACGCATGGTATGGGAGTTTCCCCACGCATATAGGTACTCGCAAAATCCTCTATTACTTCCTTTTTGAATATTTCCTCGTAGTTTAAAATATAGTGAGGAAAGCCAACACTTTCAGCTACACGCTTAGCGTCATAAATATCCTGTCCAGCGCAGCATGCACCCTTTCTTGCGTTAGCATTGCCATCAGTGCCATATAGCTGAAGAGTTACACCTATCACCTGGTACCCAAGGTTATGTAGCAGTGCTGCAGCAACCGAGCTATCAACTCCCCCGGACATTGCAACAATAGCCTTGGTCTGGTGCGGAGCTTTATCTTTTAGCAGAGGTTCAATTTCAAATTCTTTTAGCATAATCGCCTTAATTTATAAACGCAAATCTTGTGTCATTCCAACATACAACTGTGCAAACGTTTTGATTTGGGGGCAATTTACATAGTAGATGATGTCATGAAAGTAGCTGACACTGGAATCTAGCTTCTATTACACAAATTCATTAAAACAGCATATTTATTTGTAATCAAGTTTCCTGGATCCCAGTGTTAGCTACTCGGATGACACCCTTTTCTGCTAGAAGTTGCCTTCAAATTACTTGGTGCATGACACTGGGATCTCATTTATATTACATAATTCCATCAAAACAATTCGATAAACTACCTTCAAAAATAATTTAATCTTGCTTGAATAAAACATGGCCAAAATAATCCATGTTTTCAAGCACTTTTCCACTACCTAAGGCAACACAACAAAGTGGGTCATCTGCAACACGAACCGGTAATTTTGTTGTTTCACTGATAACTTTACCTAGATTACGTAATAATCCACCACCACCGGATAAAACTATTCCTCTATCGACTATATCAGAAGAAAGTTCAGGTGGAGTGCTCTCCAGCGCAGTCTTAATAGCAGAAATTATCTGATGTACAGGCTCTATTAAACTCTCTGCAACTTGGTATTCTGATAAAAGCATTTCTTTTGGCATGCCACTCACTAAATCCCTGCCCTTAATTATCATTCCCTCTTTGTTATTTTCACCTGGCAGACTGGCTGAACCTATGCTTTTCTTAATTTTCTCAGCGGTTGTTTCACCGATTAATAACTTATGATTTTCACGAATATATGATTTTATTGCTTCATCCATAATATCGCCACCTACTCTGGCAGAACGTGAATAAACAATTCCACCTAAAGAAATAATTGCAACTTCAGTTGTACCGCCTCCTATATCAACAATCATAGAACCCTCAGGTTCAGTAACCGGGAGCCCAGCTCCGATTGCTGCAGCCATTGGTTCTTCAATTAAAAATACTTCATTTGCACCAGCACTTTCTGCTGCATCTTGTATAGCACGCCTTTCAACTGGCGTGGATCCAGATGGAACGCATATGATAATATTAGGTTTATTAACAGTGAATTTTGTGTTTGCACTGCGTATGAAATATTTTAGCATTTCTTCCGCACTTTTAAAATCAGCAATAACTCCATCCTTTAAGGGCCTTATCGCCTCTATTTCTCCAGGCGTTTTCCCAAGCATCATTTTAGCTTTTTTACCAAAAGCATAAGGAACGTAACTTCCTTTTTCTTTTATTCTTGCTACAACTGAAGGCTCATCAAGCACTATTCCCTGATTTTTCTGATAAACTAAAGTGTTTGCAGTGCCAAGATCTATAGCAATATCGCTAGCGAATAAACCTTTGAAAGTGAAAAGGCTATAAAACTTTCCGGTTAATTTTCGAACAAAATTCATACATAACTCAAGAAAACCATTTATTAAGACAAATTATACTTTTCAGATAAGTAGTAAGTAACACACTCAACGTCTAAACCCTTACCTGTTACTTTTTTTAGCAGTTCCAGGCCACACTTTGCACTGTATATATTTTGAGATAACCAACTGATAAGTAAACTAAAATCTCCTTTTATTATAGCACTTAATGATTCGTAATGATTCTTTTTAACGCAAGAGAAAATCTGCACAGCAGCAATTAAAGCAATAATTTTTATAGGAAAGTAGCCCATAACACCGCTTGCCCAATATTCATCTTGAAAATAAGTGTTTAGCTCATTTTCAGCTTTTACTGGAATTTTATAGTGCTTCATACCTTCCAGCCACGCATCATGCAGGTCTTTGACTTCCAATGTACCATTTATTATATCTTGTTCTAACCTAGTTCTCAACATAATATGAGCTAACAGACTAAATTCATCTGCATTTTTTAAAAAAGAAGAAAGGTTTATTTCATTGAAAATCAAGTACAAATTTTCAACACTGCTAACTTTCTCGTTAGTTTTGCCTTTTATAGCAAATTTCTCTTTTATGTGTGGTTGAATAAACTCAATAAATTCTCTGGATGTTCCAATCATCCTTTCCATGAATAACCCTTGAGTTTCATACATAACATGTCTCGTAATTGGACTACTTATAGAATTTTGCGCTAAACATTTTTGATAAATTGCATAACCACTATGCCGTAAAAGTGAAAATAAACCATAACAAAAATCAGATTCATCATAATCTATAGGGTAGTAATAAGAAGTACGAATCTCATTTAGTGCAATACCCATTTGCTGTAAACATAATGAGCCAAGTTCAATCTGTTTCTGAGTAGCAACTTTTTGTATATTAGTAACCTTATCCTTATCCTTTTTCTGCTTTTCAATTATTTTATCTACATTTTCGCTAAAAAATTTGCCTACCTTGGGGAATACTTCCCTTATATTCTTTTCTGTGATATCAGAGTCATAGTCAGCAAGCAGTGAGTCGTATTTTGAGCATTTTAATTGCTGCGATTTTATAGAAGCTACTTCGCGAATGAGTGTGATTAAATCAGTAAAACGTTCTTTTAGTTTTTCTAAGTTACTGGTTTCAGAATGAGATAGCTTCCATAAATTTTGGCATTCAACCTTAGCTTTGGATAAAGACTTTACTAAATCAATAGGAACAGCACTGTTGCTTTTATGTATTCTCTCTATTAACTTTAGCTGCTGAGTATTTGCACTTTTTTTGTTACCAAGAGCATCTGCTAATGATTCCTTTATTGCGTCATGAGAGATAATTTCATGTCTGATTTCTTCTAGAAGACTCATTTGTTCAACTTTGTCCTCTATATTCAATTGGCTTTGGTTTAGTACTTTTAGCGTATTTTCGATATTCTTTACCCTATATAATACTTCCTCTAAAAACTTATAAGATTGCATATTTGTTCATTATTTTAGAAAACATCTGTTTAATACCGTAATAGATTAATAATAAAGTTAAAAGTATATTTGCTTAAAGTACAATAAAAAATTGTACTTTTTATTCTTTTATTGGATTTTTCTACTCAGAGTCCAGCATATTATAGGAAAATTAATTGTAAGGTTGTAGAAAAAGTATTTAGTATTTTATTTCTCTTGACTATATTACAATATGGAGAGATATTAGCTACTGAAATTAAAGTTACGCACTATTTAAAATTTATGGAGGTTTAGTAATGTGGAGTAGACTGGTTATAATGTGCTGTTTTTGTTTATTACTTACTGGTGTAAGTTCTTGCCCAAAAAAAGGAGCAAATACAACAAATAAAATAAATTCTGTTGTTAAGCAGATAGGTGATAAAAGAGTTTTCTTTGGTTATGATGAATCTAGTATTGCTGAAGTAAGTGCAGATGCATTACTTGACGTAATGGAGGTGTTACAAGATAACCCTAACGCGAAGGTTACTTTAACTGGTCACACTGACAACCGTGGTTCTCATGAATATAATCTTGCGCTAGGCGCTAGAAGGGCAGATGCAGCTAAAAAATTTATGGTTAGTTGTACACCCTACATAGAAAACAGAATAAAAACTGCTTCTAAAGGTGAAACTGAGCCTTTGGTTAATGTAAAAGATGATTCTAGAAATTCTAAATATGAAAAAGAGCATGCTAAAAATCGTAGAGTGGAATTTTCATTTTCTGGAATAAAGAAATAGTTTCTTGCATTAAAACCTGGATCCCAGTGTCAAACACTGGGATGACATAAAGAAAGGGCACTGGGGTAGACAAAAAAGGACAAACTTGTCATATTTCGTTGCTTGTTAGCGGGATCTATATATACCACAAATAAGTCGCGGTATGACGTAAGAGATCTGACCTGTCTGGCCATCAAGAGACATAATGGAATTAGAGTTATTATTTCAAAATGTGGTTAATAGTTTTGCTTTCTATAACAATCAAGTTGCAGTTGCAGTATCAGGTGGTGTAGATAGTATAGTCTTACTGCACTTAATGACTAACTGGGCAAAAAAAAACAAGCTTTCACTTCCTACAGCATTAACAGTAAATCATGGGTTACGTCCAGAGTCTCAAAAAGAAGCTGATTTTGTTGTAAGTTATGCAAAGGAACTTGGAGCAAAGGAATCGTTCATATTAAATTGGGAGAAGCAAAATATTAAAGGCAATATTCAGTTACAGGCACGAAAAGCACGGTATAAGTTACTAGCAGAGTGGTGTAAAAATAATAATGTTAAATATTTACTTGTTGCTCATCACAAAGATGATCAAGCAGAAACGTTCTTGTTAAGATTAGAGCGAGGTAGTGGCGTAGATGGATTATCATCAATGGACTACAAGTCTTTCCTAAATGGTATTTATATATTTAGGCCATTGTTAAATTTTAGTCGTAGTGAAATAGAAAAGTACGCTAAGCTTCATCGGTTAAAATGGATCGAAGATAGAAGCAACTATGACTTAAAATACAGGCGAACTTTATACCGTAACTTACTTAAAGCAAGTGATAATCAAGAGATTTTAACAGAGCGAATATGCCTCACAGCCCTTCATATGAAAAGAGCTGCAAAAGCGTTGATGCACTACACACGCCTTGCGTTTAATGACTGCGTTAATGTGCATGATCTTGGTTATATTGAAATTAAACTAAGTGAGTTTTATCAATTGCCAGAGGAAATAGCCTTGAGGCTTCTTCTTTACTCCATAATGGCAATTGCCAGTAAACATTATAAACCAAGGTACAACAGCCTTATCGTAATATTTAATAAAATATTGCAAAAGGATAGTAATGTTAACTGTACACTTTCTGGGTGTAAAATAAGAAAACATGGAGAAAATATCTTGATAATTAGAGAATCGTCAAAGATACAAGAAATTACCTTAAACCTACCTTTAAATGAACCTACTCAATGGGATAACAGATTTAGCTGCACAATACTCGGAAATCAAGAGTGTTCAGTTATCATCGCTCCATTAAAAAAAACACAAAAAGTTCCTGAATTTCTGAAGGATTACAACTGCTGCCCTGAAGTTTTCTATTCTTTGCCTGTAGTGCTAAAAGATGGAAAGGTGCTTGCTTATCCTGATGTAAATTATAACGGAAAAAATACCAATGACGATAAGGTTCAATGCATTATTAATAGCACGATAAAACAAAATTTGGTAAGCTTGATTAGTATTTAGTTAGAAATAGAAATGAAAAAATTTTTAGAAGGCTTATTGATCTGGTTAGTAATTATTGTTCTTATTTCAGTTGCTTATATTCAGTTCAGCGGAAATGTAGGTAAAAGTAAAACAATTATACCTTTTTCGGAATTTTTAACTAGACTAGAAGACAATGATGTAGAAAATATTGTCATAAAAAACCAGAGCATTGAAGGCAAGTTCAGGGACGGTTCAAGTTTCAATTCAAGCGGTGTCATATATAGCGACCTAATAAAAAATTTACATGATAGAAAAGTGAGATTCTCCTTTTCAACTGGAGATTCTGCCATGAACGTAATTGGTGGATTACTTATCTCATGGGTCCCAACATTTATCTTTATTGGCTTCTTGCTATTCTTTCTTAAACAAACACAAGCGGGGGGCAACAGAACTATAAGCTTTGGCAAGTCAAGGGCTAGACTCATGACTAGTGGAAAAAAAGTAACATTTGATGATGTTGCCGGAATTGATGAAGCAAAAGAAGAGCTAGTAGAGATCGTTGATTTTCTTAAACAAAGGCAAAAATTTCAAATATTAGGTGGAAAAATACCAAAAGGGTGCCTTTTGATTGGCTCTCCTGGAACTGGTAAAACTTTACTTGCTCGTGCAATTGCAGGAGAAGCTAATGTGCCATTCTTTAGTATTTCTGGATCTGATTTTGTTGAAATGTTTGTGGGTGTTGGTGCAAGTCGTGTTCGTGATATGTTTGATCAAGGCAAGAAAAATGCTCCTTGTATAATTTTTATAGATGAAATAGATGCGGTGGGTAGACATCGTGGCATTGGTCTTGGTGGCGGCAATGATGAAAGAGAACAAACATTAAATCAGTTATTAGTTGAGATGGATGGCTTTGAGTCTAATGAAGGTGTAATAATAATTGCTGCGACTAACCGTCCGGATGTCTTAGATCCAGCACTGCTTAGACCTGGTCGTTTTGACCGACAGATTACTATTTCTTTACCCGATATAAATGGGCGTGAAAAGATATTAAATACTCATATAAAGAAAATATCAATAGCACCAGATGTAAACGTGAAAACAGTTGCAAGAGGAACACCAGGTTTTTCAGGGGCTGATCTAGCAAATTTGGTGAATGAATCTGCACTTATCGCTGCAAGAAGAAACAAGAAGATTGTTACCATGGATGATTTCGAATATGCACGTGATAAAGTGATGATGGGCGTAGAAAGGCGATCTCTCATTATGACAGAAGAGGAAAAGAGACTGACTGCATACCATGAAGCTGGTCATGCGATGATTGCTGTTAATATGCCTGCTTCTGATCCTATACACAAGGCAACAATTATTCCACGCGGTAGGGTACTCGGTTTAGTTATGAGACTACCAGAAACAGATAGAGTGTCCCTCACAAGAGAAAAGATGCTAGCAGATATAACTGTTGCAATGGGTGGAAGAGTGGCAGAAGAGCTAATTTTTGGCTACGATAAAGTCACAAGCGGTGCATCTTCGGATATAAAACAAGCATCTGATTTATCACGCGCTATGGTAACAAAATGGGGAATGAGTGACAAAATAGGCCCGATCTATCACAATCGCGAACAAACCATACATGGTTCTGAGATAATTTCTGAAGATACGTTAAAACTTATAGATGAAGAAGTGAAGAAAGTTGTATCTTCTTGCTATGAAAAAGCAAAAGACATTTTGACCAAGCATAAGAAAGGCTTAGATCTCATTGCCGAAAATCTACTGGAGTTTGAAACTTTAACAGGAGATGAAATAAAGGACATATTAAATGGAAAAAAAATTGTTAGAGAGGAAAATGAGAAGAATGAGAAAATAAAAAAATCCTCTCTCTATGAGAGTTGACCTCATCTTAAAAATGCTAATCAGCTAACGCTGCAATAAAACATTCAGAATTGTAACTGTCAATATAAATTGTATTAAAATATTCATAATATTGCATTTTCATCACAATAATGCTATCATTCAGTTAGTATTAATGTTTAATGAGGTGTGAGTAATGATTGATATAGCTTCTATTGGTGTAAGTACAGTTATTGATCAGAATTATAGAAGAAAAGCACAATTATGTTTATCAGGATTATTTGTAACTGTGTCAATAGCAACTGTTACCTGGTTTATTTTCCCTGCGTCACAAAATGTATTAGCTCCGTTTTTACTTCCGGCTATGTTCTTGCTCTTCACTTTATCGATGGGTTATTACATGTTCATATTTAGTTGTGAAGAAAAATCTTTGGTAAAGAATGTTCTTGGTATGGTTGAACCGGCTGAATCGGTAAAGAGAGTGCATTGCCAAGAAAATATTAAGTCCTTATTAGCAGAAGTGAGAAGTACTACGAAAGATAGGTTTCGTAACGTGCTTGTTAATCTTTGTTTTGAAGATCGTAGTAAAGCACACAAACTTGCATTATATGTGAAAGAAATTGACGATATTGTGTCTTCAATAAAAAATAAAGACCTCTTAGACCATTTTGATCAATTTTTTACTATTACTGAAGTAAGCAATAAAAAAAATAGAAGTGAATTAATGAACCTCGCAAGGGCATATAAGATGATAAGTGAAGAAGATCCAGACAAAATACAGGATTTTTTAGCTACTCAAACAAAAAGTTATTCATATGAAATAATGTTACCTGAAATTGATAATTTTCTATCACAAGCTAGGTGATTTTATCAATAATTTCATTGTGTACGTGATTATCATTTTTTGTTTCAATTCCAGTGATAACACTGCACCTAACGGGCTCTTTTATGGCTATTTCCTGAAATCCTTTTCTGACCTTATTGTAAAAATTAACATCCATTTCTTCATATTTATTCTTGTCTTTTGCTCTATTTAACCCAACTTTAACATCAATATCTAGAATGAATGTAATATCTGGATATTTAATTTCCACTAGCTTATGTAAGTCCCTTATTAGCCCTAAGTCAACTCCAAACCCATATCCTTGATATGCAATAGTTGAATCAATAAACCGATCACAAATCACTATTTTTCCTTCTGCAAGAGCTGGTAATATTAATTTTTTCATATGTTCGTGCCTCATCGAGATAAGTAGCAAGAGTTCAGAAATAGGATCAATATTATTTGTTAACAACACTCCTCTTATCTTTTCTGCAAAATCAGTACCACCTGGTTCTCGAGTCAATACCACATTATTTTCGCCGTGAATTTGCTTAAAATGATTTGCAAGTAGCTTAGATTGTGTTGTTTTACCAGAGCCGTCTATTCCTTCGAAAGTTATGAACATAAGTTTTATAATTATAATACTAAAAAAGAATATGCAAACAGTATACATAGAAACCGTTTGACATTTAAATAATAAGACCGTAAATTACATATGGTATAATAATAGTCTATGGTTGCTCTGAATACTCCTAAAGTCGATTTTAGTTTTACTGCAAAAGATTTTAATCTTTTGGGAGTAGACAATAAATATTATGCATTAAGTGACTGTTGTGGAAAAAATGGTCTTATTATAATGTTTATATGCAATCACTGTCCTTACGTTCAGTCAATTATTAGCAATCTGGTAAGCGATGTTGATCAATTGAAAAAAGATTATCAGGTAAACACCATTGCAATAATGCCAAATGATGTAAATGAATATCCAGAAGATTCCTTTGAAAATATGATTAATTTTGCCAAGGAAAATAAGTTTACATTTCCATATTTAATTGATAGTACACAGAAAATAGCTAAAGAATACGGGGCTGTTTGCACTCCTGACTTTTTCGGCTTTAATTCCAATTTAAACCTTTGCTATCGTGGACGTTTTAACGACACAAAAAAAGAAAAGGTTCAAAGCTATGAAGTAGGAAGTAGTGACTTATTTCAAGCTATGAAATTTATTGCAGAAACTGGTAATTCTCCAATTGACCAAAAATTAAGTATTGGCTGCTCAATTAAATGGTCTAATTCTACAGGTTAAATATCATGCACAGTGGCTCTCAGCATTTGTTTGATATTATAATTTTGCTTTCTGCTGCTGTGTTTATAGTCATAGCATTTTGGAAAATGAATATTAGTCCAGTGCTTGGTTACTTCGTTGCAGGTGCAGTTATTGGTTCTCACGGATTTAATCTGATACACTCAGCTGAAGCAATGGATAATCTTGCAGAATTTGGTGTAGTTTTTCTATTATTCATTATAGGCCTTGAATTGACATTTGAACGCCTGATCGCTATGCGTATTCATGTATTTGGGTTCGGTTCTCTTCAAGTTATAGTTACCATGGTAGCAATATGGTGCATCGCTCTTGCTTTCGGAGTGAATACGAATATAGCAACAGTTATTGGTGGTGGGCTTGCGCTATCCTCAACAGCAATAGTGTTGCAGGTTCTGCAAGAAAAAGGTTCTCAAGCAAGTCAGGTTGGTAGATTGTCGATAGCAGTGCTATTAATGCAAGATTTTGCAGTGGTACCATTAATAGTATTGGTACCTTTACTTACTGGCAATTCTGAGCACAGCCTGATAAGCTCATTGGCAGGTTCATTGGTGCAAGCAGCTATTGCATTAGTGCTGATATTTATAACTGGTAGATTATTGCTTAGACCTTTATTTTCGGTTATTGCTAAAATGGAAAGTAATGAGATCTTTATATCAACAACGCTTTTAATAGTATTAGGAGCAGCATTTATTACTGAGCAATTCCATTTATCGTTAGCATTAGGTGCATTTGTTGCTGGATTGTTAGTTGCAGAAACAGAATATAGACACTCAGTAGAACACGCAGTATTGCCATTTAAAGATTTGTTTCTTGGCTTATTTTTCATGACTGTTGGTATGTCCATCAATACCGAACTTTTACTCAATAAGTTACCACTAATTACTTTATTATCGATTATCCTTATCGTTTTAAAAACATCTATTATATATATATTGTGTAGATTTTTTGGGTTTAAGAGTGCACCTGCTATACAAGCTGGGTTACTGCTTTCACAAGGCGGTGAATTTGCGTTTATTTTGTTTCGCTTAGCAGATGAGCTAAATGTGCTACCAAGTGAAATCGCTCAAGTACTTATGATGGTAACTACAGTAACCATGGCTTTCACTCCTCTTTTATCGGGGCTTGGAGATTGGATAGCAAACTCATTTAGCACTGAGAAAACAATATTAGATGATGAAGCTGTTGAAACAGATACACAAGATCTTTATAACCATGTGATAGTTGCTGGATTTGGTAGAGTGGGATATATGGTAACAAAAATGCTTACGGCAGAGCATTTAAGTTACGTTGTTGTAGATATTCAATCGAAAATAGTCAAAGAAGGAAAAAGTGATAGTTTTCCTATATATCTTGGAGATGTTACAAGATGTGAAATTTTAAAATCGGTAGGAATAGAAAGAGCTCAAGCTCTCGTTATTTCAATAAAGAATGAAGTTACTATAAAAAAAGTTGTTTCTTTAGTTGCAGCAAATTTTCCGCATGTAAATATTGTAATACGCTTACCAGATCTGAGTAATGTGGAGGTTTATAGAGATCTAGGAGCTAGTAAAATTATTCCTGAAACATCTGAGATAGGATTGCAGCTAGGTGGAGCTGCACTGAGCCTTAGTGGTATTAGCGAAAGTGGAGTTACGTCTTTAAAAAGTAGATTCAGAAAAGGCAATTACAGTATGTTAAAAGACCTTGGTAGTGATAAAGATGAATAACTACTTCTCTAATTTTATGTACAGAAAGCTTCAAGCTTTATTGAGGTTTTGCCTATAGTAAATTACGCACATAATCAACCAAATTAAGGAAAGTGCAAACCAAGTGATTGCATATTCCAAATGCTTCATTGGCTGTATAGCTACTTTGCTGCCAAAATTGTTCGGCCACAATACACACTTCTCTAGCTTAATACCTAACTCATTGGAAATTTCTTCTGTACTCAGGGTAAACCATGTATTCGAAGCAGTATCGTTCTTGATAAACCAATTTTTACTTTTATTGCTATCGCAATATAAAATTCCATCTGCAACTACTTTTTCAATTTTTACTTTTTTCTCCTTTTTTTCTCCGACTATTCCTTTATTCACCAACATGTAACGTCCAGTGGTGAGCAACATAGGAGACAGCACGTGATAGCCGTGTTGCCCTGCAAAAACATATAGTTCTATGTCACTTAGAATCCCATCAATCTTGACATGCCTATAGTTAAATTTTTCAAGGTCGTTATTGGGCAATAGATGAACCACTGGAAGACTCATACTTTTAATAATATTATTCTTCCAGTTCAATCTGAATATTTGCCATAACCCTAATAAAAAAAGAAGTGAGCAAGGTATAATTAAAATAAATACTATCTTTTTTAACACTCTATATTTGTGTTCTTAAATAGTTTTCAACACCCATTAGTTCAGTAAGATCGATCTGTTTCTCAATCCAATGAAAGTGCTCTTCTTCATTTTTTAACATCTCTTCTAATAACATTACACTAACAAAATCCTTTTCTTTCTCAGCGATAGAAATCGTTTCTTTGATATCCTTAATACCTTTTCCCTCTAATTTCAAATTAGCTTCTAAGATTTTCCGTATTGTGTCTTTTGTAAACTTTCCATCATACTTTGATATTTCGTTTGTATCCTGAAAATTTGGGACTCCTTTAAATAACAAAATTCTTTCTGCCAACTTGTTTGCATGTTCAAGTTCTTCGTTAAGCTCATTTTTTACCTTTTCTGCAAGTCTATTAATTCCATTGTTTTTGAGAATCGCAAAATGCAAAAGATACTGGCGTACAGAAGTCAGCTCATTGGTCAATAATTTGTTCAAATGTTTTACTATCTCTTCATTCATAATCTTCCCTTAGTTCAATTCATCAGCATAATTTATATGATAACGATAGTTATAGCAACTCATTTAATAGTTCCTTTGATAACAACCGTATTAAATAGCATGTCGTGGTATGTCTGTTTTTTCTTAGAGAAGCAAGCAACTAGATACCAGCAGAGAGTGAGTAGCACTATAATTACTTTCAATGCACTCAAGACATTCACTAATACTTCCTGATCTCGCAAAAATTCAGTAAGGACAACTACTACACTGTTTAACAAAGGAAGAAAAAACTGGGAAGAGCTTCTGTCAAACGCTAAATTCAAGTCTATTTTAGAATTATCTAAATTGATAGTATACATATTCATTAACTGTTGACCGGGAGTTGCTTGGGCCTTTGAAGATATAAAATATGTGAAGTAACTACAATTTACACACATGTATGATAGATGTAAGATCAACGGAGAATCCTCTAATAGCAGTATAATTAATAAAGTTGGAATTAATAAAATTGCTACATCTATTAAATACGCGCAAAAGCGTCTTGTTATACTGGCAATCTCTGTAACAGCGGTCATTACCTATCTTCTAAATACTTTATTACAAAATCTGTAAGTTTATCAAAATGTTGAAAACATAACAAATCTTCATAACCGCTTATTGATTGACCGTATATAATAGGTAAACAATTGGCATTTTGTGCACACAGAACATCTGTGATGCTATCACCAACGAAAAACACATTTTCTCTATTTATAGGCAACGTACTCTCTTCTAATGCAAATAGCAGTGGGGTTACAGATGGTTTATCTTCTGCAGTATCGCATGACCCAACCACTCTTTCAAAGTAGGAATCTAGTTTAAAATAGGCAACTTCTTTACGTAAATTAGTATTTTTCTTATTACTTACTATTGCTAGATAAATATTGTGGCTTTTCAGTGTCTGCAACATTTTCTCTACTCCTTGATTCAGAGCAATGTTTTGTAATAGCGCATTATCTAAGTATTGTTGATATATCTGGTTCGCTTTTTTCCACTGATCGCCAAATAAATTGACCATATAGCTCTTTCTTGACTCGTGGGAATTTCTATCAGCAGCTTTATTACTATACCCCATTGAGTTTATGGTATGCTTAATAGCATTAAAAATGTTATCTTGAGTGTCAACTAAGGTATTATCCCAATCGAATACTACTGCTAATGGGCTGTTTTTCATTTCTATATTGTTATATATTTTAAATTAATAAGTAAATAACATTTTAATAAAAAAAATATAAATAGGACGCTCTTACTCTTTACCACAAGTTATGTTAACTGTTTTTTATATAATTAGCTAACATACTGGTTATATGATATGTTTTAATAGGTAACAGGTATGGCCCAGACATCTAAAGAAAGTGTTGAAAAAAAGTTTAAAGATGTTTTTGAACGTTCTCCAGGTGCTTTTCCAGAAGGTACCTCATTAGAAAAGAAGGTTAATTATATCGCAAAAGGAACAGAGGCTCTAAAAGCTGTGAAAAGTAAGGAGCTTGAGAACAAAATGAAAAACGTTGCAGAATTGAGTCAGAAATTTGAAAGTCAAAAAGGACGTGCAGATGAAAAAGTACGTCAAGATTTTGAAAGAATTGCTGAGCTTGACCAACAATAGAAAGGGAAGGGCATCTTCACAAGTGAAAAAGTTGCAGAGCCAAAAA
This sequence comes from Wolbachia endosymbiont (group A) of Cydia splendana, assembly GCF_947179475.1. Classification (NCBI taxonomy): domain Bacteria; kingdom Pseudomonadati; phylum Pseudomonadota; class Alphaproteobacteria; order Rickettsiales; family Anaplasmataceae; genus Wolbachia; species Wolbachia endosymbiont (group A) of Cydia splendana. The sequence goes on along the minus strand of NZ_CAMXBP010000002.1, from coordinate 194,574 downwards.
GTGACAAAAAACTCCAAGACACTCCGAGAAAAACTACAACAGCAGTTAAAGACCTTGAACATAATACACAAAAAAAGACTACTGAAGCTTCTGTGCAAACAGCATCAGAGCACGATTCACAAACCGTTAATCCCTCAGTGAGCAAGAGTTCTGTAAAAGAGAAGCTCAACACTGAGCCGGACAAAAAAGATAACACGCCTCAACCACAAGAAAATCAAAAAGAAGAAGGGTTTTTGAGTCTTCTGAAGCGCTTTGTTAAGAAAATATTAGAAAAATTTTTAGGTGAAGGTGAAAAGGATGTAGAGAATGCTCGTGGCATGAAAGAAGATGCTCAAAGAGATACGTCAAATAACGAAGAGCAACAAAAGAGTAAGCAGCTTGATGAAATTTTAAAGGACAAAAGTGTAAGCGAGGGTTTGAAGCAGGCAACAAAGCTTGAGAACCCGGCAATAACGCCTGTTAATACTCCTAAAGTGAATGAAGTAAACACGGGTCGTGAAAGGTGATCCGCTTTCAAGCTTCATTATACCGCCACGAACCGTCATACCGCCGCGGTATCTCATCCGCTAACAAGTAGCGGGATGACGATTGTCAGGGTGTCATCCCAGTGTCCCTATGATGTCATACCAGTGCCCTGACTACTTGGATCTAGCAAGCTTTGCTTGCAAATAAGTCTAATACGCGTCGCGTTTTATGCCAAAACACAATTGGAGTTACATGCAAAATAGATCCCAGTGTCAGCTACTCGGATGACAAAAAAAGGAGCACTGGGATGACACCATTTGTTGTATTTAACAAAGTTCGTACTTAGCTTCATGTTAGCTATAAACATTAAGAAATTTACCAAGCGAAAAAAAAGGCAAAAGAAGCCCCAGCTAATATCTATTTTAGAACATTGGCGTTTTTTAAGTCTTAAACACTGCAATTTAGCTGCTTTTAAATGCAACTCACCTTAGTTTAAATGTTTAAGAAATTTACTAAGCAGAAAAAAAGGCAAAAGAAACCCCGTGTTAGCTAGTTGTCACTCCCTAATCCTGCAAATTGGCGTACTATACTGTCTTAAACGACTTATAAGCACGTTTCAGCTTGTGTAGGTAAAAACCTAGAAATATTGTGAAGACATAAGGTGCACATAGTGCAAAAAATTAAAAATAAGACGCCAACTACGTTGTTTTCTTGCTGTTTAATCTGCACAGATGAAGATAACTGAATACCTTCAGTTTCATGATAAGGGGGCTGGCGGAGTTTGTCAAGTAAGTTTTTTCGTTTCTAACGGTTGTTGCCAAAAACTATGCAAGAAGTCTATTGACAGGTGATTAAATTATAATGTAGCCTATCGCCGTATATCCGGGGGTGGGTTGTTGTGAGGCTTTTTCACTTTTTATTCTTGTTAATGTGTTTTTCTCTGTATTACTATGCGGGTTTTATATTTTCGCCCTGCCCAAAAGCTACGGTTTGCTTTTCACCTGGAGAAGATTGTGCTGTACCGATAATCAACGTAATAGATCAGTCTAAAAAATCTATCTTAGTTCAAGAATATACATTTACTCTTGGAACAGTTGCAAAATCTTTGATTAATGCTAAAGAACGCGGTGTTGATGTTAAAGTCATCTTAGATAAATCGCAACTCTACTCAAAATATAGTGTTATAAATGAATTATTTTCAGGTGGAGTACCAATTTGGATCGATGATAAGCCAAAGATTGCTCATAATAAGATAATGATTGTTGACAATCAAAAAGTCATCACAGGGTCATTTAACCTTAGTAAGACAGCTAAAAAAGGAAATGCTGAAAATTTATTAATTATTACAGATTATCCTGAATTGATTCAGCAGTATGTGAAAAACTGGGAGGCACGAATGTCACAATCTTACAAATACGCTCCCAACTAATCGAGAGCGCTTGCTCAAAATCAGTTTTAAAAACAGCAAGGGAGAGCTTTTTTGATTGATTGGCATAATGATTATGATATAATGAACTAAAAATTTAAGGAATAAAGTAATGGATTATATAAATGATGCTGCCGGTAGCTACACTGCTATTCATGATTTTTTTCAAAACAACGGTGTTGGAGATTACAAAGTTCAATGCAATCATGGTGGGGTGCCGTATGCTACTGATGAGTACGTGCATTCTGGCGATAAATTTTGGAGTAATAATTTCATAGACTCACATTTTGGCAGGGAAATAAAAATGTATCCTCAAAGTGAACTTTTAGCTAAAGAATATGCTGGAAATACGTTGCCAGTTTCAATATCACTAGATAAGGATTTAATAAAAATGAAGGAATGTCAGAAAAAAACGAAATTTGTGGAACTAGAAAGGGAGTCAGGTGATTTAGTGCATGATAAGCAAAAGTATGTAAAGTGTTACACAACAAAGCTATCATATGATGATGTACATATTTACAATAACGATAAAGTTTCAACATTTAGCATAAAATACGACGTGCCAAATGATCCGAAATACAGTTTAAATATAACATTTACAAAGGTTAATGATAATAAACCAGGATTTTGGCAGAAATTTAAAAATATGTTTTAATGTGACCATTCACTGGTTTTTACTCAATCAACCAACAACAGTTAATATCAAATTTTTATAATTAAAAAATATGCTATTTTTTAAAACTTTCATTCTCCTTGACTCTGTCAACTTCACAAAACAACTCTTGGACCAAATGTATCTGGCATAACACCTTTTGGTAACTTGCTACTTCTTTTTTTCCGCATCTCCGACAACAGCCATTGATATTCCACTACATAAGGCTTGATTTTTGGTAGATCAACTTTTTTATGAATAATACTATGCTTCTCCTTAAATTGACCATTTACCCTAAACGCTATTAGCTTCCTTAAAATTTACATTAATGCCTATTTTGCCTAAACTGAAGCGTCTTTTCCAATTTTTTCTAGCATCAACTCAGCAGCTTTTTGTTCAGCAATCTTTTTACTAGAAGCGCATGCAGAAACTTTACCATAATCTTCTATGCAAACTGATATAGTAAATTCAGGATTGTGCGCTGGTCCAGTTTGTTTTACAAGCTCATACTCTGGTAAAGGCAATTTGTTTTTCTGAGTCCACTCTTGCAGTGAGGTTTTAGGATCTTGAGGGGGGTCAAGCATGCCTTTAGCTAGCTTTTCCCAATATTGGATAATAAATTTTTCAACATTTTCAAGCCCGCCATCAATATAAATTGCACCTATTAGTGCTTCAAGCGAGTTTTCTAAATTTTTTAAGTTACATCTCCCTCCATTGCAGCGTTCACTATTATTCATGATGATAAAGCTGCCTAATTTTATTTCTTTAGCAACATTAGCAATGGTGTTGCCACAAACTAAATCCGTCTTTCTTTTTGCCAATGCTCCTTCTTTTTCTTCAGGAAATAGTTTAAACAGTGTGGCAGATACAACCATATTCAAAACACTATCGCCCAAAAACTCTAGTCTTTCGTAGCTTACAATCTGGTTTTTGCTATTCCTTTTATTTACGCTTGGGTGAGTTAGTGCCTCTTCTAATATTGCATAATTTGTAAATTTATAATCAATGATCTTAGATATTGCATCATTCAAACTCTTCATACCCATTATTTAAAAGAATAACACTTCCTACCACACCTTTATACCAAAGAATTAGTTTTGTTTTATTAAAATAATACCAACAACTTCCAAAATATACAGTTTAATAGACTTCTTGCATAACCATTATTTGAATAATGATTCATCGATGTTATTCCAGTGTCGGCTACTTAGGTGACAGAGAAGATGTTTAATGTATACAACCCACCACCTCACTAATGTTACTAAATCCATCTCTCCTTATTAGTTCTGCAAGTTCTAGATTAATTTTGTTTACAACTTGAGGTCCGTGGTATATGAGAGCAGTGTACAACTGCACCAAAGAAGCTCCTGCATTTATTTTTTTATATGCATCAGCACCACTTGAGATTCCTCCGCATCCTACCAACAATATTTTGCCCTTAGTAAGTTTGTACATATCGCTCAATAACTCGGTTGAAAGTTTAAACAGCGGTTTGCCACTCAACCCACCACTCTCGTTGTGGTGGGAATGTAAGTTATTCCGACTGATCGTAGTGTTGCTCACTGTTAATCCGTCAATCTTATATTCCAACGCAAGCTCAGCGATATTTTCTTTCGTTTGCTGATCTATATCTGGTGAGATTTTTAATATTATTGGTATGGATTTAGAATTATCAATTGATTTCCGGGTTAGAGTTACGGATTTCAACAATTCCGATAATTCTTGCTTATTGTGCAGATTGCGTAAATTAGGCGTGTTTGGGGATGAGATGTTCAGCACTATATAATTGCTTTTTCCATATACTATCTTTATTAAGTCAACATAATCGCTGATTTGGTCCTTTGATGTACTGTTTTTTCCTATGTTGATGCCAAAAATGCAATCATCAAGCTTGGTTTTATCTATTTGTTTAAGAAAGTAGTCTATTCCTTTATTGTTAAATCCCAATCTGTTAATTACCCCTTGATCTTTAATTAACCGAAAAATTCTTGGCTTTTTGTTTCCATATTGTGGATTACGAGTTACAGTACCAGTTTCAATAAACCCAAAACCAAATGAGAGCATAGGCCTTATAACTTCTGCATTCTTGTCAAAACCTGCAGCCAGACCTACGGGGCTTCTGAGCTTATTACCAAAAAAATTCACACTCAAAGATTCTGGTAGCTCTATAGGATTCTTATAAGGTATTTTCTTTAATGCCATAATTGCCAAAGAGTGAGCAACTTCGGGCGGTAGTAAAAATAGTAAATTACGTTTGTAAAACACTTTGCTTATTTTTAGTTTATTTTTTACCATGAAACGCTATAAGAGTATAACCATAACTTGAAAAGAAATTGATTTTACTATGGATAAGCTTTCTCTATAGGTTACACACTTAAAGCTACTGTTGAATTGAGCAACTTTTACAAGATATAGAGAATGAAAGAGGCCGGGACCGGAATTGAACCGGTATAAAAGGATTTGCAGTCCTCCGCATAAGCCATTCTGCCACCCAGCCGTTTTTTATGTGTAGATATCCATTATATCTTTTAGCATAGATAAAGCCTCCTCCCTTTTGCGTTGAAAAGTGTTACGTCCAATGATTGAACCATTACCGCCACCCTGCTTAATTTCTTTCGCTTCATTGTATATGTTATCTACTTCCTTCGATTCACCACCAGAAAAAACTACTATTCTTTTCCCTGCAAAACAAGACCTTTTAACATATTCAATTCTTTTAGATAATGATTCAATATTTTCTGTTTCTATTTTCTCCCTTTCCAAATATTTAGTTGGAAGTTTTACTTTTATTATATTAGCGCTAAGCAAAGCTGCCATGTGCGCAGCATAGGCAATAACATCAACTGCTGTTTCACCTTCTTTGGAAATCCCTTCACCGCGTGGATAAGACCATAGCACTACTGCAAGCCCATAAGATTTGGCTTCAGCTATGATTCCACGGGCTTCCTCCATCATATCGAAACACTTAGCAGAACCAGGATATATAGTAAATCCGACAGCTAAGCATCCCAAACGCAGCGCATCTTTCACAGAAGAGGTTATTGCCTGATCAGAGGTTAGATCCTTTGAATGTAAAGAGTTGGAACTATTAAGTTTCAAAATAAGTGGGAGCATTCCAGCATAAGTTGCAGCACCAGCTTCAATCATACCAAGTGGAGCAGCATATGCACTTACTCCCGAATCAACCGCAAGCTGAAAATGATAATGTGGGTCATAAGCATCAGGGTTAACTTCAAAACTTTTAATTGGACCATGCTCAAATCCTTGATCTACTGGCAGAATCACTAACTTGCCAGTGCCGCCAGGCTTTCCATGCATGAGAATACGAGTAAGATTTGCTTTTACCCCAGGGTTTTCACTTTCGTAGTAGCTTAGGACTTGTTTTACTTTATCACTTATCACTATAATTCAAATTGAATTTAAGTTATAGATTGTAACAAAGATGAAGTTCAATACAAGGATTTTAAACTATATCAAAAGCAATTTTATTTTCTACTTTATTCATATAGATTCTTAATTTCTTTCCTTTTATTAATTTACGATTCAGTATTTCTTCCGCTAAGTAACTTTTTATCTCTTTTTCAATAAGTCTCTCTATCGGACGTGCTCCCATTTCCTTACTATAACCCATTTGTACAAGATAAGATTTCACTTCATCCTCTACCAAGCAGTTTATGCCTTTTTGCGTCAGCTGCTTTTTCAGTTCCTGAATAAATTTATCTACAATATGCAGAATTATATCCGCATTTAAGTCAGAAAAAGAAATAATCGCATCAAGACGATTACGAAATTCAGGGCTAAAAACCTGTTCTATCGCTTTTTCACTATCACCAGTGTTAAATTTTTTATGCCCAAAGCCAACAAAACTTTTGCTGCGTTCAGCTGCTCCTGCATTAGTTGTCATAATTAAGATTATATTGGAAAAGTTAACTTTACGTCCGTAAGTGTCTGTAACGCAACCATAATCCATAATTTGTAGCAATATATTATAGATATCGCTATGAGCCTTTTCAATTTCATCAAGCAGCACAACACTATATTGATTATTAGATACAGACTCTGTGAGTAATCCACCCTGATCATAACCTACATATCCAGGAGGAGAACCAATCATCCTTGATATCGTATGAGACTCAATATATTCGGACATATCAAAGCGTATAAGATTCATGCCCATGCTTTCTGATAATTGTTTTGCTAGCTCGGTTTTACCAACACCGGTTGGCCCTGCAAAAAGATAATTTGCTAAAGGCTTATTGTAATTTCTCAACCCAGATTTAGCAATTTTAATAGAATTAACAAGAGATTCTATTGCCTGCTCTTGGCCAAAAATCACCTTCTCTAGATTAGCTTTTAAAGACTTTACTTTCTGCAAATCATCAGATTCAGATCCGCAAGGCACATTTGTAATTCTAGTAATGGTATTCTTAATATCTCTACTATTTACAATTTTACCCCTGTTTCTTAGCAATTTACAATATGCCCCTGCCTCATCAATAACATCAACCGCTTTATCAGGTAATATTCGCCCAGTAATATACTTATGCGAAAGTTCAGCCGCAGACCTAATGGCATTCTTTGTATAATATACTCCATGATACCCTTCATAGTAGTGCTTTATACCATCTAGTATCTTTATCGTTTCGTTAACAGAAGATTCCTTAACATTAATTTTTTGAAACCTCCTCGCTAATGCTTTATCTTTTTCAAAACTATTGCTGTATTCTCTATATGTAGTTGCACCTATACAACGCAGTGTACCTCTTGCAAGCGCAGGTTTGAGTAGGTTACCTGCATCAAGAAAGCTACCACTTGTAGAACCTGCTCCAATGATAGTGTGTATTTCGTCAATAAAAAGGATAGCACCTGGTTTTGCCTCAATCGCTTTTATTATAGATTTTATTCTCTCTTCAAAATCACCTCTATAGCGTGTCCCTGCAAGGAGTGACCCTAAATCCAAAGCATAAATTATACTGGACCTGAGCGCACTTGGAACACTGTTTTCAATGATTTTGAGTACCAAACCCTCAACTATTGTGGTTTTGCCAACACCTGGATCTCCAACATATAAAGGGTTGTTTTTTCTACGCCTCAATAATATTTCTATAGTGCGATTTAATTCATAATCACGACCAATAACATAATCTATTTTTTTGCTTCTTGCATAGTCATTTAAATTTTTACAATAACTTTGTAGAATTTCCTCATCTTTTAGTAGCTCACCTTTATTTACTGTAGTAGGAGCATCATTATTTTTATCAAGTTTTACTTTATGATTAGTGGTGTATTCATCTATATCGTTAGAGTATTTCATGTTAGATATGTGGTAAATCAAATTGGAATCTTTCGCACTTTGTTTCTGCAATAGATCTTCAACGTATAAATCTTGCCCAGACAAAATTTCTACTAGAACACTTGCTCCATTTATTTCTTTTTTCCCCAAGCTATGAGCCCGTATTATTGCTCTGTGTATTATGCATTGAAACATTGAGCTAGGTTTAACTCCACTGATAATCAATTCAGAACTGCTTTGTAAAAACCCTTTTATATTATTATTATAATCATTAGCCTTAATATTGCATCTTGATAGAATGTTATCCATACTGATGATTTCATCGGCTCTGATATTACATCTTGATAAAACGTAATTTACATCCACGTCTTTAGTTAACGCCAGCAATAAATGTTCTACTTTCGCATATTTAAGATTAAAATTAGAAGCAATGAATAGTGCTCTATTCAAACTTGCCTCTAAGTTTTTGGAAATCATCTCCTATTCTCTTTAAAAGTGGGAACTCATATATAATGAATAGCACACAATTATTAAAAAAATTGAAATCCAGCAGTTCGCTGTAGCCAATTTGAATCCCACTCTGGATCTACGTCATAGCACCGCAATATCTCAGCATAGATTCCGCTAATGAGTAGCGGAATGACGAGTTTTACGCTTATCAAATTGTAGGTAAATCCTATTTAATACGCTTTTTCTAGTACTCTGCTTTTCTTCTTAAATGCATTGATCTTTTTTCTACCGTATTTAGTCTTTAACGTACTTGGCCTTTTAAAGACCTTTTTGCTGTTACGTTTTTTAAATTGCACACTACAATCAAAATTTAGCTCTCCTTCTTTGTCTGCCAGTGCAGGCAGTCTTCTCTTATCTTGAGGTGTAACAAAAGATAGCGCATACCCTTCAGCTCCAGCGCGTGCAGTTCTACCTATACGATGAATATAGTCAGCTTGCGATTGTGGTGCATCATAATTGATAACATGTTGAATGTGGGGAATATCAAGGCCGCGAGAAGCAACATCTGTTGCAACCATGATTTGATTACGGCCATGACGAAAAGAATTAATGACCCTTTCGCGCTTGTGCTGCCTTAAATCACCATGAATTGCTAAAGCGCTATAGTCATCTTTGTGCAATCTGTTAGCTAGCTGATCCGCTCCTCGCTTTGTTTTGACAAAGATAATGATTGATCCTTCGCGCTGACATAGTTGTGTAACAAGCTTTTCATATTTTTCTGATTCTGATGCATAAACAATTTCTTGCTTAATTTTTACAGAAGTTGTAACCTCACAATCAACAGAAATACGTTCTGGTCGATTAAGGTACTTCTCAGCAAGTTTTACTATATCTCCAGGAAGAGTTGCAGAAAACATAAGAGTTTGCCTTATTTTAGGCAAATGCTTCATAATTTCTTCAATCTGAACTCCAAAGCCCATATCAAACATACGATCCGTTTCATCAAGCACAAGAACGCTAACATTGCGAGTAATCAAAGTTTTACGCTCAATATGGTCTATAATACGACCAGGAGTACCTATTACAATTTGTGGTTTTTTCTGAAGCTGATTTAGCTGCCTAAAAATAGGCCCACCACCAATCAACAAAGCGACCCTTAGTGCAGAATTTTGAGATAAGAGTTTTCTTATCTCATTTGTTACCTGATGCGCAAGCTCTCTGGTTGGCACGATGACTAAAGCTGAACCAGTGTTAGGCTCATTCAGCAACTTAGCAACCAACGGAATAGCAAATGCTAAAGTTTTTCCAGTCCCCGTTTGAGCAGATCCGAGAATATCTTTACCTTGTAGCGCTAAGGGAATCGCTTGTATTTGAATCGGAGTTGGGACGAAAAGATTATTTTTATCTAGAGCTTGTCTAAGCGAAGTTGGGAGACCCATCTCATGAAAATTATTCACAATACGTTAATCCTGTTAAAAGACTTCATAATAGATTAATCTTCCAATCTTAAATTTATTGCAGATTTTTTATCTTCTCCGTTTCTACCGCGCTCCTCTTTAACCTCATAACTCACCCTTTCTCCTTTTATTCCCTTCTCTTTATTCTCTCCTTTAAGTGCCTCAGGTCTTATTCCCGAACGTTCCAATGTGCTAATATGTACAAAAACGTCACCCCCTTTACCTTCTGGCTTGATGAAACCATAGCCTTTTTCGGCATTAAACCATTTTACATTACCAAATTCCATTTAAACAACTCCTAAATTATTAACTAACATTACTAATGTGATGAAAAACTTTGAAATTACGATTGAGAATGCTTTAAGCTTAGCTATTGAAACTAAACCTTTATACTCCATAGTCTATTCTTAACATTACATGACAATAATACACAATTGTTGTACTTGATGCAAATAAATTTTTTAATCGTTAAGCGAACCTGCAACCGTCATTTCGCTAACTTTAATCGTTGGTGAATTAAATTGCCCACAAAAAGTTAGATCATCTGCAACGACTAAATTGCTAAACATATCCTTCAAATTGCTAGCAATGGTAATCTCATGTATTGGATACGTTATTTTTCCATTTTCTATAAAAAATCCGGAAGCGCCTTGGCTGTAATCGCCATTGATTAAATTGACACCAAAACCAAATAAATCAGTTACATATATTCCCTCTTTCACTTCCTGAATTAATTCTTCAAACGATACATCACCATTCTCAATGTAGAGGTTACTAGCTGCAGGAATAACTGCAGCATTACTTGCACGAGTTGCACTTCCGGTTGTTTCTGAGTCTAATTTTCTAGCCGAGTATAAGTCTAAAATCCAATTTTGTAATATTCCGTTTTTTACAAATATATTTTTCTTGCTAGTTATCCCTTCTCCATCAAATGGTCTCGATGCTATGCCTCTTGGCAACAATGGATCATCGATAATATTAATTCTATCGTTGAAAATCTGAGCGTTTAAACTACCCCTCAAGAAAGAACTGTTGCTTATAATACTGCTCCCATTTATAGCAGAAGCAAAACTTTTTACTAGCCCTTTTGCTGCTCTTTTTTCAAAAATAACTGGAAATTTACCAGTTTTCATTGTACGTGAATTCAATTGATCAACTGCTCTTTTTGCTGCTTCTTTTCCCATTAACTCTGGCAACTTTAAATCACTAAAATTACATGCTATATCATAATCGTAACCAACCTTCATTTCACTTTCTCTTCCAGCAACAACAGAGACCTGATTAGCAAAGGTTGATTTACTAAACGAGCCAATAAAACCAGAAACAGTCGATAATACTGTATTCACTAAAGCGTATGAAGAAGAGGCTCCTTCAGAATTAGTGATACTCTTATGTGCAAGGGCTGAATTTTCTGCAGCTTCAGCAATTTCTTTTAGGTTATCAACGGTTACAACATTATTATCTGAGATACTTAAATCTGCAGAAGAGATATAATTACTACCATTTACAGCAAAATTAATGCAAGGATCTTCTGGCGCATTCTTTGCCATTTCTACCACTTGGCTTACTGTATCACTCAGATTATTCAAATCGTTTGTAGAAATATACGCAGCTTTGTTTTTACCTGCTATAGCTCTGATTCCTACAGTGCAATTTTTAGATTGTGATATTTGCTCAATTTTTGATAGACGCTGAGAAACTGAAGTCTTATTAGTTTCATATATTGTAACTTCCGCATCTTGATTTTGCTTTTTTATTAGTTTAGTAATATCTGCTGCAATATTTAATATATTCATTTTCTATTCCTTAGATTTCTATAAAGATTCTGCACCACCTATAACTTCAATTAAATCAGTCGTAATCGCTGCTTGACGAGAACGATTATAAAGCAATGCTAATTTGTTCAGTATCTCTTTAGTGTTTCTGTTTGCTGATTCCATAGCAACCATTCTAGCACTATTCTCACTCGTTGCACTTTCAAGTAAAGCAGAGTAAAGAGCAATTACAACGTAATCTTGAACTAAAGATTTTAAAATAAATTCAATATTTTGTGGTTCATACTCATAGCCGTAATCTGTTGTTGGACCAGCCAGAGAGCTATCAATCAAGGATGAGTCTTTACTCCATGGTTTTATTGTTTCCAACATTGGTTTTTGCGTGAAGGTATTATAGAATTTACTATAAAAAACTTTAACTTTATCGTATTTACTTAAATCTATACCATCAACCAAAGCTTCTACGTGCTTTAACGTGATTCCCTTACTATTTTCAATTTTTAAGATACTTTTAGAGTCAAATCTATTTTTACCTACATCAAAAGCTTTTTTACCAAGAAATACAATATCTACTTTTTTGCCATTTGCGATTGACTTATTTACACGCTCTTGACTAAATTTGACAATAGAAGAGTTAAAGTTGCCGCACAAGCCACGATCAGACGCAATAATGAATACTAGGTAAGAACCGTCGTTACTGACATTTAGAATTTTTGCCAGTAATTCTTGATCAACTGATAGCATTAATGAAAAAATAATGTTATGCAGCTTAGATACATATAATTTTGAATTTAATAACTTCTTTTGGCTTTGTAACAACTTTGCTGCAGAAACCATTTGCATTATTTTCGTGGTTTTCTGTACAGACCTAATATTCTTAATTCTTAAGGATAATTCCTTTAAGCTCTTCATTTTGTATACAACCCTGATTTATTAAAATATATAACTGTTAGTGTCTAAAAGCAAGTTTTTTTGACATTAAAACCAAGTCTAGCTAAGAAACTTGCAGGTTTATTGTTTGGAGATAAGGATTATATTAAGAAAGTGCTCTAACTTCAGCAATATCAATGTGAAAGTAGTCTAATGGTAATTTCTACACTTTGTGGAATTTTATAATATATAATAAACACAATTAAAACTATTACAACTTGAACACTTATGATCCCATTGTTCTAGTTCCCTGTTACAATTTTTACATTTCCAGCTTGGATCAGGCAAAGCTTCTGAGCCCATCTTGTTTAGCCAATAAATTACCTTGTCGTGTTCTTGCAATGTAACCTTGAGTTGTATTACAATAAAGTAGATTGACATGTAATTAGCTTTTTTCATAGCAGTGTCTAAATATTGACTTGCAAGATCATATTTACCTGAACTCATTGAGGACAAAGCAAGTAAACAGTAACTAAAATAATAATCAGGGCGTAAGTTGTATAGTCTTTCAGCACCTTTACTATTTAAATTGATGTACATTTTAGCTGACTGAGGAGTAGGATTTACTGTATACTCTGCCTCTAGCACTGCAGAAGCTTTTCTGATTTTTCCAAGTTTAATATATAATTCTGCCTTTAAATAATTGATGGGCTGAAAAATTGCACTATAACGTTGTGCTCTAAATAAAGACTTTATAGCCTCCTTAAAATTTCCTTTACTTTCATATTGCTTTGCTAAAGCGCAATAAAACACTGCAAACATTTCTTTATGATCAAAGGGGAGAAAAATATTGGACTTAACTGCTTCCTTCAACCTCAAAATTGCATTAATCCAATCTTCTTTCAATATGCAATGCTCTATTTGAAAGGGAATAGATAGCATTTTATCGTTAATTGAACTAGAGCAATATTCTATAAATTTTTGAAAGACTACTTTTTCTTGTTTGAGGTGGACAATCAGCTTATTGGCTAGAAGTAGAGCTAAGTTACGATTTTTATTTGCAATATTTGTTAAACCGTTACTGAAAAAGCTGTAATTTCCCGTCTTACCTGAGTTAAAGAGCTTTATTAAAGACAACCTATCGCTCTCCTCACTCAGACTTTTAACTAGCTTTTGGGCATTCTCTATATTGTCTAAGTCTATGCTAAAGAAAGCTTCAAAGAGAAGCAATTCTTCCCTATCCCTTCTTCTATTTCTTATGTTGGCAAATGTTGATGAAATGGAGGAAAAAAAGCGTACAAGTGTAATTAATAAAAATAATAAAACTACACAAGTAAAAATAATGAAATATAGATCAATACTTATAGTGTAATTGCCTAATTCCAATTTTATTACTTCACCACTTACCTTGACCCATATACCAAATAAAAACGAAAAAGCGAAAATTATAAAATAAATCATGAGATATATTGTAATAAGTGATGATATATTGTTGAAATATTCTTAGAAGCTACAATAAAACCATTCAATTTATTCAGCCATGGCTTGAATTCTGAATGCGTTAAATTGCTTACTGTAACAGTTATATTTTGCCAATCATTATCATTTATTGACTCCTCAATTTCTGCGAATTTTACTCTTAATGGATCATTTCGGTCGTCTACCTTTATCCAGTTTGAAATGATTTTTTTAGACAATGTACTTTTGTTGTAATCGATAGTATCAATAGTTTTTTCAAAAGATAACTTCAATTCGTGTAAGGTATTTATCTCTTTCAAATTTTCTAATTCATCTACTGCATTTTCTATCTCTGGATCGTCAAGCTCTGATATCAAAGGCTTTATTGAATTTATATGGTTATCAAATTTTGCTTCTCGCAATAACGAATTCTTCATTTTAACCATAAGTAATAGCAATTTTGCAAGGTTCTTACATCTTGAGTTATTATCACCTTGCTCACATTGAGTATGCTGACTTCTCTTGAGGTCAAATATCTTTTTTTCTATTCTAGATTGATTAACTTCAAGCAACATTCTAAATTCATCCATGTTTTCCGTTAAAGCTTTCACATTGTTTTCACTCTCTTGCTGATTTATTTTTAAAAAGATTATGTTATTTATTGTGATGTAACCGGTAAATAACAATACAATTAAGAACCAACCTATGTACTTTTGCTGAGTATCATTCATAACGTAGTATCTCCGCAGGATCTTGTGCAGCTGCCTGCAACGCAGGAGCAATTGTCGCTAAAAATGATAAGAGTAACGCAAGTGCAGAAATATTTACTACGTCTTGGGGTACTAATATCACTGGCAAACTTGAAAAAAAGTATATCATAGGATCAAACAGCTTGACGTTAGTAATGTTTTCTAAAAACACTCTAATGCTTTCGATATTGAGAGAAAAAACGACACCTATAATACAGCCAAGACAAGTTCCCGTAAAACCGATTAATAGACCACAAGCGCAAAATATACGCATAATGCTTCCACTTGTTGCACCAAATGTACGCATAATTGCAATCGCGGATTTCTTTTCTTGCACTATCATCATTAAATTTGAGATAATATTAAACGCTGCTACAACTATAATCAAAGTGAGAATTAAAAACATCACATTTCTTTCAGTTTTTAAAGCACTAAAATAATGGCTTTGCTGTGATTGCCAACTTTCAGCTTCCATTCCTATTTCTTTTTCTATAGCATCTGCCAGCTTATCAGCTCTAGTAACGTCGTCTACAAGTACTTCTATATTTTTTATGCTATTTTTATAATTAAAAAAGGCTTGTGCTGATTTTAGAGGCATATATATCAAGGTATTATCATACTCAAACATACCCATATCAAATATTGCTATAACTTTATATTTTTTCATTCGCGGCATTTCACCAAGTAATGCATCAAATTCTTCAGATGATATAAACGTAATTTCGTCGCCATAGTCAACGTTCAAAGCTTCTGCTAAGCGTGCTCCTATTATTATTCCTTCATCAAATTTTTTTACATCACCTATAATTACATTATTTGTAACGGCAGTACTATCAAGCAAGTCTTTAGTTGATACACCTCGCACTACGCTACCTGCAATTTTACCGTTTGCTACAATAATAACTTGATCATTGGTCATAGGAGTAGCTTTTAATATACCAGGAATTCTCTCAATAGATTTTGAAACTGCGTAGTAATCTGAATTTATGTTCCTATCAAAATAAACATTAATATGGCCATCAATGCCAAGTATTGAGTCAAGCAACTTTGCTCTGAATCCGTTCATCACAGACATCACCACTATTAGTGTTGCAACTCCAAGGGCAATGCCGATAATAGAGAACAAAGTCATTATAGAGCAAAATCTGGCATTTTTCGCTCGCAAATAGCAAGCAGCCATAGTAATTTCAAAGGCAATGGACATTACAAAATATTTTGAGGTTAAACATTATATTTTTGAAACTTCGTATAATTGTAGACTTTTCTTTATTTGAAAACTAGAGATTTTTGCTTCCTTAAATTTAGCAGGCTTATAGAGTATCTTTAACATTAGAATTTCAAAATCTTCCATATACATCATCTAACCTCACTATATCATTATCAGATAAATGCTCTCCTATCTGAAATTCAACTATTTCAAGTGGAGAGCTTATGCTTCTATTTTCAATCCTATGGGAAACTTCCCTTGGGATTTCTATCATATGGTCTTTTGCTATAGCATATTCTTTGTCTTCTAAACTAACATACCCAACTCCTGATAGCACTATATGGTATTCATCTCTATAGTGATGGAATTGCTTAGAAGTGCAGCTTAATGGATTTATAAAAAGATATTTTATAAGAAAATTTTCGCTCATTAAAATTATACTACAAAATCCCCATGGTTTAACTTCTTTCCTTATCACCTTTACTTTCTTAACTTTATGAATAAATGAAATTAGACTTTTGTTTGGTTGCTTACAAGCTCCACCCAATAAATTTTTATTACTTTTTGTCGTTGAAACTGGTTCTTTTTCTCTAATCACATGCTGAAATGACACCGGTTCTTTACTAAACTTCTCACTCAATTCTAAAACTGAATTCCAAGTTCCAACATCCAACCAATCGAAATTAGCTTCTATCATTGCAACGTTTTTTGCTTTCTCCATCACCAAGTAATCAATGGATATGCCTTCAATTCCTGCAAAATCTCGTTGTTTTAAATACAGAAATCTCTCTTGCGGTGTGAAATATTTAAAACATAAATTGTAAAGATTCGGGGCAGATTTTTTAATCTCATCTATGTAGCGTTTTGCTTTAAACACAAATATTCCAGAGTTCCAATAATGATCGTTACTTAACTTACGCTCGGGCTTTTCTGTAAAATCTTTCACTATATGACATTTTTCTTTCTGATCATATACTGCATTTATATAGCCGTATTCAGAATTGAATTCATGAGGCTTAACCCCAAAAGTGACTATAGAGTTAGTTTCAGAGGCTAACTTAGACGCTTTTTGAGTAGAAGCATAAAAACTATTCAAATCACCTATAAAATGGTCTGAAGGCAGAATTAACATTGTCTCGTTTTCATTGCAGAGAAGTGCAGCAATTAATATTGCCGCTGCTGTTCCAATTTTCACTGGTTCGAAAATCACTTTATATTCTTGCAGTGCATGCAATTCCTCCATCACTAATGACTCGTACTGTATATTTGTAGCAATTATGGGCGGCATATAATCGCTTTTTAGCCTCAACAAAGTGTTGTGAAACATAGTGTTCTGACTAAATATTTTCTGAAATTGCTTTGGCTTAGATAAAGGCCAAAGTCTGCTACCACTACCACCACACAATATTACAGGGCGCATTTAGTTAAGATATTAATTAAATAATTAATATCTTATACTGAGGGCAAAATACATGCAAGTTTTTGTTGTGGAATAGTTAATAAAGAAAGTAAATGTTGATTTAAAGTAATTGCTAATGAGAGTGATCATGTGTAGCGCCTTGCCCTTGCTGTGAATTTCTTCTATTTTGTAATTCCTCAACATGACCTTTTCTTTTATCACTTAATATTTCATTACCCTTATTTTGTTCTTCCTCAGGACTCTTTAGTATTTCATTACTCTTGCTAACTTCTTTATCATCCCCTTGTTTCTTTGGCCTTCTAGCGTTAAGCTCATCCCATGTGCCCACTAGTGAATCACGATTCCCATGATCCGGCTTTAGCCTTTCTTCACCTTTAATAACATTAAAGTCACTTTTTGCTTCTTCCAAACATCCTTTCAGTTGGTGTTTCCACATGGTGTAGTAAGCATCACCATATTTTTTCTCATTTGCTACAAACAATAAAATTGGAGCCTTAAGTATGGTAGCTCCCATATCCACTAAATTTTTTACTGCCGCTGCAGGAGTGAATAAAAGATAACCAAAAGACTTTGCAATTGGGTTTTGTTTGCTTATTAAATGCTCCCCTAACTTTATAGGAAGAGAAGTCAACAATTTAGTACAAACTTTAGCCAAGCTTGTAGCAAAAACGATAGGAACAGATATAAGACTTTTATCTAGCTCTAAATTACCATTCTGATCTCTAATTTCTGAAAAATGGGTGCTTAGCTTTTTGTAATCACTAGTGTATAATAATTCTCCATTTCTTCCTTTTTCATCAACAACTTCCTGAACTTTACCTTCTTTATTTTTTACCTCTTTAGTTAGCACAGAAGAGTTAGTTAATTCAAACGGATATTGAGGATCTTTAGTTTTTTCAGCTTCAAAAATTGGCACGTGTTTTTTCAAATCCATTCTCGAAAAGCCTAATGGCTCAAAATATGACTTATGCAACTCATTTATCGGAATTTGCTTACCCTGATTGTCTATATAATTGATAGTAAAATAAGATCTATCATTATCTTTATCTTTGGTAACTAAAGATAATCTGAAACTTGGTTGTTCTCCATTCTCATCTTTTTGACCATACAAAAGTTTATAGGTTGGATTTTTATCTTTATCTAGTATAGCATTTCCATGCATATCCCTGTTTTCTATGATTTTAGCAGACTGTACAATTTGATCATAATTTTTTGGATACTGGCATTTCCTTCCATCATACATCATTACCTTTCTAAGGTCTTCGACGTAAACTTGAGATTCAGGTGAAGTAAGCAGACCTTTTGCTTTAAGTGTAAGATCTATTGCTCCCTTTTTTAATGCTTCAAACATATTGTCAAACCAAAATCGCTATAATGCTATAGTTCAATAATAAAACTAGTACACTAATAATATATTAACACAGCACCGGTGATTTTACAAGAAAATATGCCTGTAGAAGATAAAGATTGTAAAAGCGAGGGTTATATAAGTAATGCTTGATAAGTACTTTATGCATGTAATTGTAAAAATCCTCAAAGGTACGCTGTGTATATAATCTTCGCATACTACCTGCATTCCAAGAACTGCGTGCCAAAAAATGCAAAACAACAATACAACAAAAAATAAAAGCTCTAGAGGGTGATTAATAAATTTTTCACTAAAAGACAAAGAGCTATCAGTATAAAATGTGCAAGAAAATGAATAGATAAACCAAGGAAACAGGAACAGTAAAATTACCGCAGAAACACGCTGAACCCACCAATGATGTACTGAATTTCCAGACTGACTCATATAAACATAAATAAAAAAGCCATAGTAGAAAGAAGTAGCGTTACTGTCAGCAGTATAGCACTCCTTGAAACGCCAGTAATTTCTAAATTAAGCCCAGCATCCCACAATAAATGACGAATACCATTAAGAAAATGATATACAAAACTTATAAAATATAAGACATAAGCTAATTTAGCAACAGGAGTGAATAATAATGCATTTAAGTACCTTACTATAAGTAACTCAGGAAAGTAAACATGTAATATGAAATACCAAGAAAGTATCATTAATAAAAGGAATAGCAAGATACCAGTCAATCTATGCATAATAGAGAAAAAACTAGTAACTTGTACTTTATATATTTGTAAATGTGGAGAAAGAGGTCTATCACTCATAAAATCCGTTATCGGGAAATTAAAATAAAGTAGAAGTAAAGACAGCAGTATAGCACATAACAACACCATCATTAAAAATGGTAAATTATGTGCAAAGCCTAAGGAGGTAATCCAGCTGCAGATTCCCCTACTGCTACCTTGTTACGACTTCACCCCAGTCACCGATCCCACTTTAAATAACTCCCTCCTTGCGGTTAGGTCGTTAGCTTCGAGTGAAACCAATTCCCATGGCGTGACGGGCAGTGTGTACAAGACCCGAGAACGTATTCACCGTGGCGTGCTGATCCACGATTACTAGCGATTCCAACTTCATGCACTCGAGTTGCAGAGTACAATCCGAACTGAGATGGCTTTTAAGGGATTAGCTTAGCCTCGCGACTTTGCAGCCCATTGTAGCCACCATTGTAGCACGTGTGTAGCCCACTCCATAAGGGCCATGATGACTTGACATCATCCCCACCTTCCTCCAGTTTATCACTGGCAGTTTCCTTAAAGTCCCCAGCATTACCTGATGGTAACTAAGGATGAGGGTTGCGCTCGTTGCGGGACTTAACCCAACATCTCACGACACGAGCTGACGACAGCCATGCAACACCTGTGTGAAACCCGGCCGAACCGACCCTATCCCTTCGAATAGGTATAATTTCCATGTCAAGGAGTGGTAAGGTTTTTCGCGTTGCATCGAATTAAACCACATGCTCCACCGCTTGTGCGGGTCCCCGTCAATTCCTTTGAGTTTTAATCTTGCGACCGTAGTCCCCAGGCGGAATGTTTAACGCGTTAGCTGTAATACAGAAAGTAAAACTTCCCATATTTAACATTCATCGTTTACAGCGTGGACTACCAGGGTATCTAATCCTGTTTGCTCCCCACGCCTTCGCGCCTCAGCGTCAGATTTGAACCAGATAGACGCCTTCGCCACTGGTGTTCCTCCTAATATTTACGAATTTCACCTCTACACTAGGAATTCCTCTATCCTCTTTCAATCTCTAGATTAGCAGTTTTAAAAGCAATTCCAAGGTTGAGCCTTGGGATTTCACTTTTAACTTACTAATCCGCCTACGCGCCCTTTACGCCCAATAATTCCGAATAACGCTAGCCCTCTCCGTATTACCGCGGCTGCTGGCACGGAGTTAGCCAGGACTTCTTCTGTGAGTACCGTCATTATCTTCCTCACTAAAAGAGCTTTACAACCCAAAGGCCTTCTTCACTCATGCGGCATGGCTGGATCAGGCTTTCGCCCATTGTCCAATATTCCCCACTGCTGCCTCCCGTAGGAGTCTGGACCGTATCTCAGTTCCAGTGTGGCTGATCATCCTCTCAGATCAGCTATAGATCATTGCCTTGGTAGGCTATTACTCCACCAACTAGCTAATCTAATATAGGCTCATCTAATAGCAATAAATTTTTCCCCCGTAGGGCGTATACGGTATTAGTTGCCGTTTCCAACAATTATTCCGTACTACTAGGTAGATTCCTATACATTACTCACCCGTCTGCCACTAAGTTATACCATAGCAAGCTACAATATAACTCCGTTCGACTTGCATGTGTTAGGCCTGCCGCCAGCGTTCATTCTGAGCCAGGATCAAACTCTCAAATTTAGACTTCAACCTATAAAAGGTTGAGGGTACATCGGATAAATCCGACAAAAAATAATTTAGCTTAATACTGCTGTCTTTATTTCTACTTTAGAAATATTTTAATCTCCAACTATTCAAACAACTTTAAGAATATTATTATGTGATATAATCACTATGTCAATATGTTTTTGCAAATCAAAAGCATTAATGTATAAATATATAACTATTTGGAATATTACCATGAAAAAATACATCTTTCTGCTTGCACTCGCGCCAATGTTAGTTGGCATCACATTATACTTATTGCGCAACATTGATAACACAAAACAATCTATAACTGCAGGTGACAAGTTTTACGAAGTATTATTCT
Organism: Wolbachia endosymbiont (group A) of Cydia splendana; assembly: GCF_947179475.1. Classification (NCBI taxonomy): domain Bacteria; kingdom Pseudomonadati; phylum Pseudomonadota; class Alphaproteobacteria; order Rickettsiales; family Anaplasmataceae; genus Wolbachia; species Wolbachia endosymbiont (group A) of Cydia splendana. The sequence continues at coordinate 173,233 of NZ_CAMXBP010000002.1, read as the reverse complement.
TAAAAAAAGATAATAAGCCGCTGCTAGAAGAAATAGATTCAAATTGGGAGTATTTAGCAAATTTTGAACGCGCATTCAATCATATCTCAGATTCAATGCCAACAGACACAGCATCTATTTATAATGATTTGGCAGATGATAAAGATGCTCCTGGTGTTTTGCGTGAGTTAGCACAATATTTAGAAGTAATGAGCTTACTTCACTCCAACGGTGAAAAAATAAATAAAGACAAAATTGATAATTTAGAATCAAGCACAGTGTATCCTTATTCAAGCCAAGAAGCTATTGCTGTAGTAAAGATACACAATAACGACGTTAAGGGTGCAACTGAAATATTGCGTTCCCTATTAAATGATAGAAAATGCCCTATCCTAATCAAAGCTAATGCACAAGAATTACTCAGGATATATGGGAGTTAACTCATTGGACTTTTTGCATAGCTTTTGGCAGCGCATCGGATGAAACGAAAAAACTTACTTGACACCCTTCGCCAGCCCCCTTATCATGATAGTGAAGCTATTGTATTTGCTTTCGCCAATCTGCAGATTAAAAGGTAAGGATTACTTAATGTATCGGCGTCTTATGTTCAATTTTTTGCAGTATATAGATACTGTATGTCTTTACAAAACTTCATCTACATCTAGATTTTTATCTAAATAAGCTGAACGCGCTTATAAAGCGTTACAAGACATCAAAAAATGCCAATACTCGACAGAGATAGTAAAAGACTAGCTAACTCGGGGATTCTTTGTCTTTTTTTCTGCTTAGTAAACTTCTTAAACATTTGCAGCGTAAGTTAGTTGCAATTAAAAGCAGCTTAATCTTGCTTGTCAAGCGTTTAAAACATAAAAAACGCCAATATTTTAAAGCGGATAATAACCCCAGGGTTTCTTTTGCCTTTTTTTTCATTTGGTAAATTTTTTAAATATTTATGGCTAAAGATTGCACGAATGTTGCAATTACAAAAACGATTTCTACTAGGGTATCACGCACTGGGATGACACCATTCTTTTTCCTGGATCCAAGTAGTCAGGGCACTGGGATGACAGCTACCCTGACAATCGTCACCCCGCTGCTTGTTAGCGGATACCGCGGCGGTATGACGTAGAAGTTATACTTTTATGCTTACCAACTTAATAAAATTCCTGGATTCCAGTGTCAGCTACTTTCATGACACCAACAGTTGATATTGGTTTGTTGCTTTGCTAGCCAACTACTAGCTATGCCTCAAGTTTCCTATTCAAAATTTTCAATATCAAATCCAATTCATTTGGATTATCATACCGTATCATAACTTTACCCTTAGAATTGTTGTCATTAATTTTGATCTTTAAACCAAGTTGAGAAGATATAGCGCCTTCTATTACTGTCATATCTTGATTTCTAGTATATCTCTGCTCTTTTTGATTGTTGTTTTGATGTAGGTCCTTTATCAGTTTTTCAGTTTGTCTAACGCTTAAGCCCTGAGAAACTATTTTTTCTGCAATACTTTCCGCATTTTCAACATTAATCAACGCTCTTGCATGACCCATAGACAATTTTTTCTCATTGATCATTGTTTTCACCCTATCAGGGAGCAACAACATCCGAATCATATTGGTTATGTGGCTGCGGCTTTTGCCTATAGCTGAAGCTAATTCCTCATGTGTATAGAAAAACTCATCTATCAGTTTTCTGTAAGCTTCACCTTCCTCTATTGGATTAATATCTTGCCTTTGTATGTTTTCAATAATGGATACTTCCAAGCATTCCTTGTCGCTCAGATCTTTTATGATAACCGGTGCACTATCAAGATTTGCAATCTTGCTTGCTCGCCAACGACGTTCTCCAGCTATTATTTCATAACCATCATCATTTGAATCTTTGCGTACCACGATAGGCTGTATAATGCCACTTTTCTTTATCGAATTTGCAAGTTCTCTTAATGACTCCTCGTCAAAATGTTTCCTCGGTTGAAATTTGCTTGGGTGCAGTAATGAAATAGGCAAATGCCCTTGTCGATCTTCTTTATTATCATAATTATCGCCTATGAGGCCGGCAAGACCTCTGCCGAGGCGTCTATCATCCTTCATACTACGCCCTCGCTTACTAGTTTCTTCTCCTTACAACTGCTCGCGTGCTTTTTTAAAATTTCCCTTGCCAAACTTATATATGCTTGTGCACCAGGACACTTAAGATCATACACAATAGCGGGTTTTCCATGAGAAGGCGCTTCTGATAACCGTACGTTACGTGGAATAACAGTCTCATACAATGGGATGATAGTTTTGTATACTTTATCATTTAAATACTGGCAAATATCGTTTTTAATCTGTTCACTGAGTTTGTTGCGCCTGTCATACATTGTTAACACTATCCCTTCTATTGCCAAAAAAGGGTTTAGGTTATTTCTTTTTATCAGCTCTACAGTTTTAACTAAATGGCTTAATCCCTCCAAAGCAAAAAATTCACACTGAAGAGGGACAATAATAGAATTAGCAGCAGTCAAAGCATTTATGGTTAGAAGCCCAAGTGATGGAGGGCAATCGATGATTATATACTCATAATTATCGCGTATCTTCTCTAATGCGCTTTTTAGCACAAATTTTCCTCGCTCAAGTTGCGATAATTCAATTTCTGCAGCTGATAAATCAACTACTGACGAAATTAGTGATAAATTTGGAATTTCCTTTATATTGAAAATTGCCGATTCTATCAATTTATTTTCGCTGCTTAGTAGTATTTTGTATATATTTTTTTCTTCCCTACTACGATAAGAAATCCCGAGCCCGGTGCTAGCATTTCCTTGAGGATCAAGATCTACCAATAAAGTGCTTTTTCCCACAGCAGCAAAGGCTGTCGATAAATTTATACTAGTTGTGGTTTTGCCAACTCCACCCTTTTGATTTACTATTGCAATAATCTTGCTCACGCCTTTTATCTTATGTATAAAATAATTCTATTGTATATATGCAAGAAACTTTTGCATTAGAAAATTTTTTTGTTGTTAACCACACTAAAATTAGACTGTCTTTTTTGCTTTGTGTAACACACTTTGAACCTTGTTTCCTAATTCATTCAGAGTGAATGGTTTTGGCAAAAAGTGAAAATCTTCTATATTGATGTCATCACTCTTTAAAAAAGCATCTTCTGCATACCCAGAAATAAAAATAACGTTGATATTTGGCCTATGGATCAATGCTTCTTTAACTATTTCTGGGCCGCTCACCTCTGGCATGATTACATCAGTGATTATAAGATCTATGTGTTGACTTTTTTTACTGATTATTTCTAGCGCCTCGCTGCCTATGCTTGCTTCTATTACATCAAATCCTTTCCTTTTTAGTGCTTTAGCAATGAATTCCCTTACTGAATCTTCATCTTCAATCAATAAAATTATACCATTACCTTTAATTTCACTTACTACCGGTCTTTCTATTTCTTCACTATCTTCCTCTCTCAGATTTTCATCTGATATGTAAACCATGGGCAAAAATATGCTAAATTTAGTTCCATGATTTACTTTGCTAGCAACATAGATGTATCCTTCAGTTTGTTTAATAATGCCATATACAGTAGAGAGGCCAAGACCTGTACCAGAGGTAATATCTTTGGTAGAAAAAAATGGGTCAAATACCTTTCCAATTGTATCACTTGTCATTCCACATCCAGTATCAATTACTTCAATCACAACATAATTTCCATGTTCGATCGTTTCCTTGTCTGGAGAAAACATATCCTGAGGTGTAGAATTTAATGAGTCAATCTTTTGATTAAAGGTTCGTATAGTTAATTCTCCGCCCTTTTCCATAGCAGCACTAGCATTGACTGCTAAGTTAAGTATAACTTGCTCTAATTGCCCTTGATCAGCCCTAACAGCACCCAAGTCTCTACCATAATAAATATTAAATTTTATATTTTCACCTATTAATCTTTTTATCATTTCATAAAGATTAGCTATAGTATTATTTACATCAATAATTTTTGGCTGCAAGGTCTGTCTTCTTGAGAAAGCAAGCAATTGTCTTACTAAATTTGATCCACGCTTTGCATTTTGCTGTATCTGTATTATATCTCCAAAAGATGGGTCACCAGCTGAGTGTTGGAGTAAAAGCAAATCGCAAAATCCTATTATCCCAGTCAATATATTGTTGAAATCATGCGCAATACCACCTGCTAACTGCCCTATAGCTTGCATCTTTTGATAATGCTCAAGCTTTATCTCTAGGTTTTTGTGTTCAGTATTGTCAATAAAATAACAAAGTATGAAGATCATTTTATTATGAAGAAACTTATTGAAATATATTTTTATGTTATTACCGCCGTTGAGCTGTACATCAAAAGACGCATTATTTATTCTATTACTCGAAAAATATTCACGTATTTTCACATGATAACTATCCAATATCAACGTAAAGATTGAATTATTATCTGACCCTGCAAGCTTTATTAGTGCCGTATTTTTCTTTACAAAGTTGCCGTTTATGTCACATTGTGCAATAGCAATTGATGAATTTGCAAAACAAGGGTGTAATTGATAATCAACAATATTTGATTCGGTTGGTGTTATAAAGCCATATATATAGCTATGGTTGTATTTATCACAAAATATAGCAGTGCTCATATAAGCCTTGAATGGAATACCACTTATAGTAAAAAACAAAATTTCATTATCGGTTGTTGTATTGTTATATTTAGATTGAGATATAAAATCACTGATTGAGCTACCTTTTTCCAGTTTTTTTAGTTCAAATATGTCTAAAAATCTTTTATTTACAGATAAAATCACCCCTTTGGCATTTGCAATGTAAGTTCCTATGCTGTGTTTTTCTATTAACTCTTCATATATCTGCTCCTTGTTTATCTGTGTTGCTTTTAATACAAAATACCCATCTGGCCTTGCTATTGGCACTAATGATAAATTTAAAATCTTATTACTATTTATAGCAATTTGGGGATTATCTGGTATCGGCTCAAAGAGCAAAAGAAAGTTAGATACTCTATTCTTCTTGTTTAAGGAAATGCATACCTGTACAGAAGAGTTATTTTTTAGTGCATGATAGAGTACTTTTTTGTCTGCTTCTGAAACATCTCCTATTTCAAGAATCTTGTCTAACGTAATGTCATCATCTATATGATCTTTAAACCTTTCGTAGAACCTTGCATCAGCATAAATAATACCTTCATCTTTATGTAAAATAAGGCAAAATTCTGTATTATGATTTAGTGCATTTGCAAATATTGCATTTTGAAATTCTATAGTATTAAGTAGGTATCTGTAGCGTTTTACATTATAAATCATAAAGAGAGTTGTTAGAATGCTAACTAATAAATTAATCTCTATATTAATATGCTGACTATATATATCAAAAAAGTAGAGTATCGATATTGCTACTGGAGGTAAGAGCATAATAACTGCCATCACAACAATTGACATTCCATAATTTCTTAGTATGAAGTCAACCCTGTTCTCTTTTTTGTTATCTATGTATCTTTTATTCATTATTGTTACTTGGCATTGTTGTACATACGAAAATGTTCTATTATATTGATTTAATTATTATAGATTTATTAACGTCTTTGATAGATAATTATCATCCAAATCTAATTAAGTTCCTTAAATATCAGATATAACAATGTTAATAAGCTAGCAAGAGGATATTATGGAAAAACAAAAAACACAAGCATTTAAATGGTTCTGTGCACTAAGAGATAAGATCATAGAATCTTTCTTATTAATTGAAAAACAATCATCCGCAGAGCCAAAGATCGAAAAGAGAAAGTGGGATCGCCCAGGTGGTGGAGGTGGTGAATCTACAATTATTTTTGGTAATGTTTTTGAAAAAGTTGGAGTAAACGTTTCAAAAGTACACGGAAAATTTGCAGATTCAGCCATTAATGAAATTCCTGGTGCAAGTGAAAGTAACGGAGAGTTCTGGGCAAGCGGTATATCTTTAGTGTCTCATATGCAATCGCCCCTTATCCCTGCAGCACATATGAACACAAGGCTGATATATACTTCAAAACAATGGTTTGGTGGAGGAATGGATTTTACGCCAATATATAGAAATGAAGAAGATTGCAAGTATATTCATGAATCAATCAAAATGACATGTGATAGATTTGACACCGGATATTATCCAAAATTTAAAGAGCAATGTGACAATTATTTTTTCTTACAACACAGAAAAGAGCCACGTGGCATTGGTGGTATTTTCTATGATAATCTGAGTTCTGGTAATTGGGAAAATGATTTTGAGTTCACAAAAGCAGTAGGTGAAGCCTTTTTGGAAATTTATTCGCACGTCATACGTAAACATATGCAAAAATCTTGGACAAAAGAACAACGAGAAAATCAATTAATAAAACGTGGCAGATATGTAGAATTCAATCTGTTATACGATCGTGGCACAAGGTTTGGTTTAATGACTGACGGCAATCCAGATGCAATTATGATGTCAATGCCACCACTTGTTAAGTGGTTATAGAGAGCTGCTATTAGTAGAAAATAAATCATCATAGTTTAAAATTGTACCATGGTAGTGAGCTTTTATATAGGGGGTATAATCATGGGCATAATAGATAATTTTTTAATTAAATCTGTCAAAAACAATGACATAAAAGGTGTTAAACTGACTCTAATTCTCTATGATGCATTAAATAGTTTTAGAAAATTCTTTTCAAAGACTATGTCTCTCAAGAATACCATACGCGTCAAGTTAAGAGATTGTGAGCAAATTTAGAGAGGTTAAAGTGGATACTCTAGCCCTTCTACGTTTGTCTTTTAATGAAAATCGCGACCAAGTTATAGTGAGTTTTTTAAGAAATGCTTTTAAACTATTAATTTTGGTTAATACTAAAAATAACTCTCTAACCCGCCTTTTTAGCTCAATAAATGCCTTTGTTAAGCTAAGTTCTGTATTCTTTTTCACTTCTGTGCAACCAACTATGCCGTGAAATATAAGAATTGCGCACAATTTAGCATATAGTTCACATAATACTCTGCATGGCTTTCCTTTTAGCTTATCAAGCCTGATATGGCTTTTATACAATTTAAATAATAACTCAATTTGCCACCTTACTCTGTAAATCGTTAATACTTGCTCAGCACTAATTTTATTTTCTGGAACATTAGTTATAAATATTGACCAGTTCAACAATTTTTGATTTCTTTTAGAGGATGTATATCCCTGCGATCTTGCTAATCTATTAGCTTTCCTTCTTCTGGCCATAGACTGTTCTTCAGTTAGTTTCTGACATATAATTCTTACTCTAATTTTTGCTTCTTTTCCTAACAATACCTCGTTTTCTAAAAATAACTTATCCTCTAAACATTCTAATAACTCCATTTTTTGATTTGTTTCTACATCATATATGTTGGTATCGGATTTATAACGACTTATGAAATAAGCTCCTATTTCATTGATTTGTTTAAAAGAACTTGGCACAAAATAACCGAGATCAGATATTAGCAAATCATTGCTTAATATATTACTTAAATGTTTCCTATATCCCTGGTCTGATCTTACCCCCTCCGTTAAATTAAGTTGGTCTATTATCTGATTCATGTAGTCGAAAACTAATTGTAACTTTATTCCAGACTTAGTATTGCTTTCATAGCCACTGTAGCTAGTACCATAACCTTTATACATCTCTTCCATACTGTTAGGTAGAGTAATATAGCTACTGTCCAATAATTTAACACTATTAAATTGCTGTAAGATTTTGCAATCAACTTGCAAGATATTTTTAAAGAGAATCACAGATTCATTATACATCCTTTTCATAAATTCCACTGCTTCTTCAGTAAATCTAAAATCCAAACCTTGTTTTGTTATATCTATCGAGTCCTCGTTTAGTAATTGACACATTGTTTCTACGCTACAATTATCAACTCCTATATTACCCAAGACCATGGCTTTTACGAATGATGAACCTTTTAGCTTTCTCTTTCTTTTTATAAACCTTGTTGTAATTGAGATTTTCTCTGCTTTTTCATTAAAAAATTCTTTGAGCTTTTTTGATAAGCAAGTTATTTTATTCATTGGTTCTCTCACTAAAAGTATATCTGGGAGAACTTATACCTTATTATTCTATCTCTTTCATACCTTTATTTCCTTAACTTGACGCGTATGGCAGTTTCAACAAGCAGCATGAGCAACTTTAGCGTCTGCACCACCTGGACAAAAGTGGGCAATAAATTCTATTTACTCGATGTATATCGCGCAAAGCTTGAGTATCCAAAGCTTAAAGAGCAAGTTCTGTCACTAGCTGCAAGATGGACACCGCACGCAATTTTAATCGAAGCAAAAACAAGTGGTCAGCAATTGGTGCAAGAGCTAAAGACAAACAGTGATTTACCAATTATCGAAATAGTACCACATGATGACAAACTCACTCGATTTTATCAAATTGTTCCGATTATAGAGTCTGGCAAGGTTTTTCTGCCGCACCAAGCAGTATGGCTGAACGATTTTGAGTATGAGATTTTAATGTTTCCTGAAACTCGACACGATGATCAAGTGGATAGTACCGTGCAATATTTGCAGTGGGTGAGAGATAGTAGCTCTAGGGTCGCAGCTTTACGGGCATTGTGATTTAAGCCTACCAGATCCAAGTAGTCAGCTACTTGCATGACACCCTGACAACCGTCATCCCGCTACGTGTTAGCGGGATCTAGAGATACCGCGAATGAATCGCGGTATGACGTAGAAGGATGATATCATCCCAGTGCTTGACACTGGGATCCAGTTTTCCATATAATCTCATCGAAAATGTTGTAACCACTTTCTATGCTAGTTTGCTTGCTCACAAGCAAACTTTCCTGGATCCAAGTAGTCAAGGCACTGGGATGACAGGAGAAGGAGGCTACTTTCATGACACCATTCTTTTTTCTGGATCCAAGTAGTCAAGGCACTGGGATGACACCCTTTTGGATGGAAAGCTACTTGCATGACATCATCATAAAGTAAACCAGTGTCAGCTACTCGGATGACACCCTCTTGGATGGAGACCAGTGTCAGCTACTTTCATGACAAGAAGAGGGTACTGGAATGACAAAGTGGAGGGTCTGCTTCTGTCATCCTATGATAGCTAAAAAGACCTGGATTCCAGCGTCACGCGCTGGAATGACATTGTAGGGTGTTATCCGAGTCCTTTTTTTCGTCATCCGAGGACCGTATGACGTCATCCAAGTAGCGTGACTACTTGGATCTAGCGCTGAATTACCAATCCGCAGAAATTGGAACATCTGCTTCGCCTGGAATCTCAAATCGCGGTTGTGACATTACTTCCCTTACAGCATTTTGAAATCCTGTATCACTAGCATTGACATTCATTGCAACGCTTGTTTTGAAATTGTCATTGCTTGTGAGTCTAGTAAATATTGCATCCTCTGATGGAGTTAGCCCTCTACTGTTTAAGAACTGTTTTGCTGTTTGTTCAGTTCCAACATTATACTCTGCTTTATCTGTGCTAGCTATGGCGTCCCCCAATTTATCCACTAAAATTGATTTGTCGCCGTCTTGTGCAGGAAGTATAGCTTCCGCGAAAGCTTTCTTGTTTGCTGCATCTGTAAGGTTAGAAGCATCGATTTTAGCAAACGTAGTATCTGTAACAGTTTTAGTATAAACTTCATCAGCTGGAGCAGCTTTAATATATACCTTATTTGTAAAATCAGAAGAAGCAGTTATAGCATCCACGACCTCTTTTTCTGCAGCTTTTGTTTTAAGCTCTGTAGCTTTAACAACTTTATCAGTGAGTTTGTCTAACATAGCATTTACACCAGCATCAGTTACGTTGTCACCAGCAACATTAACTTTGGTAGTGAGATCAGAAACTTTAGCAACTTTCTCGTTTGCTGAGAGCTTATCTAACATAGCTTTCACACCAGCTTCAGTTGCATTATCACCAAGAACGTTAACTTTAGTAATGAGATCTGGAACTTTAACAACTTTATCAGTGAGTTTGCCTAACATAGCATTTACACCAGCTTCCTCTACATTAGAACCATCAATTTTAGCAACTACGTTAGCTCCAGTAAGTTTGCTTAACATAGTAGTTACACCAGGATCAGTTGCATTGGAACCATTGACTTTAGCAACTACGTTATCTCCAGTAAGTCTGTCTAGCATAGCATTTACGCCATCTTCAGTTGCATTGTCACCGTTAGCTTTAACAACTTGGTTATTTCCTTTAAGTGTGCCTAGCATAGCAGTTACACCAGCTTCAGTTGCATTGTCACCGTTAGCTTTAACAACTTGGTTATTTCCTCTAAGTGTGCCTAGCATAGCAGTTACACCAGCTTCAGTTGCATTGGAACCATCAGTTTTAACAAATGCAGTATTTGCAGCAGTTTTAGTATAAACACCACTATTACCAACACCTGCTGCGAGCTTTTCTACTAAAGCATTTATAAAAGCACCGTCGTCTATGAGCTCTTGTTCTGTCTTAGCATTCAATTGATCACCTAACGCCATATCACACTCTCCGTTAATTATAAAAACCATAGCATGCATGAAAAAAGTATAATTTTCGTTAATGCTAGATTTTACATAAGTTTTTTTTGAGGTTTGTCGTTTCAGAATTCTTCTCTTGCTATCCCAGTCCCCTCTCCTGTCATCCGAGTAGCTGACACTGGGATCCAGTTTTCCATATAATCTCATCGAAAATGTTGTAACCACTTTCTATACTAGTTTGCTTGCTCACAAGCAAACTTTCCTGGATCCCAGTGGGCTTTGTTGCATAGCAGCAGAAAAATTAGTGATTACTGACAAAATTCATTATAAATAGCGATTTAACTGTTGAAGAAAAAATATGCCACAAAAAATGAGGGTCAGTAACCATAGCGAATATAACAAATTTCTAGAAAAAAGAGGAAATATTTTTCATTATATCAACGAAGCCATAGAAAAGTGGTACGAGAATGGTCCAAAAATACCAGGTGGCAACAATATTTATAGCGATAAAGTTGTAATTTTGGTGCACATAATAACTTGTTTATTTAGAATAGGCCTGAGGCAAACAGTTGGGTTTATAGCAGGATACCTTGAGCAAATTGGGAAAAATTTGCAAGTTATCAGCTATTCACAATCATCAAGAAGGTTTAAGAAACTCAATATTAAGATCAATGATTGCAGAAAATAATATGGAAGATATCGAAATTGCTATAGACAGTACAGGAATTAGTATATACAACAACACTCCTGGTCATAGCAAAGAAAATAGCGAAGATAGAAAGTATCGCAGCTATGAACAGACAAGAAAATTGCATGTAATGTTGAATACAAACAGCAAAAAAGCCATAGCTGTAAAATACAGTAACGGCTGATCACTATGGAGCTTGTGATTTGCTAAAAGAAGTTGATTTTCAGCATGCCATAAAAGTACTATATGCAGATAGGGCATATGACAGAGAAAAGCTCTATAAGCTGTGTAATCAATATGGTATAAAAACGAAAATTCCTCCGAAAAACAACGCAGCAGAGCATCCAAAGTTAGACTATATGGCTGAGAGAAATTCTGCAGTCAAGCTCATAAAGTCATATGATGAAGATGGTATAAAGAAGTGGAAAAAAGAGATGAGTTATGGAAAAAGATCTTATATAGAAAGTTTTTTCTCGCGACTGAAACAAACATTCGGGTTTAGTTTTAGGAATAAATCTGAGACAAATAGAGAGAAGGAACTACTTGTTAAATGCTATTTGCTCAATAAGTTCACTGATATTGGTATGGCTAAATTTGAGATAGCTTCATAAATTTATTGTGCGTTACCTACTATCCGAAGAGCGATGCAACAAAGCCATCCCAGTGTCAAGCACTGGGATGACACCCTCCTTGGCAAACAATGTTCGTACAGCTATGTGCGTGACGCTGGCGCTGGAATCTAGAAAAAAATAGATCCAAGTAGTCAAGCTACTTGGATGATACTGACTGCTAATTTTTTATGCAAGAGGTCCAATCATTCACCGTTCTTGCAAGTGATAGCACTCTCACTTCTTTTGCACCGGAGTTTAAAATTTCCTGAGAGCAAGATCTTACAGTTGCTCCGGTTGTTACCCTTACTATTACCCACAAATATAAATGTTTGTTGCATAGCTCTTAATGGCATAACTTTTGCTTGAAATAACTGTTTATATGGTGCAATTTACAGCTTTTAGTTGCTAAAATTATAACTCTTAGTTTAATAATTTTAATCTAATAAGCTTTCAGGTTAATAAAATTAAATTATTTGAGTAAATACAATACTATGTTTTTATTTGTGGGTAATAGTAAGGTTGTTACCACATCATCAACTAATATCACGATTTTATTTTCGATAATTTTCTTGTTGCTTGTTTTAAAAGCCTTCTTTAAATTTTTTTCACGCTGTTTAAGTGAAAGACCAGCTTGAGGCGCAGTATGGCGAAGGCGTTTTATTGCAAATGGCGTATAGGATAAATTGGACAACTTACTCAATTCTTTTGCAAGCAGTGCTGCTTGATTATATTTACGTTTAAACAAGCGCATTTTATGTAACGGTATAGGAATTATGATCTCTGCGTTCTGAAATGTATCCTGATTAGCTTGGTGTATCCACTTTGCATAGATTTTTACGTAATTCAAATTATCAAAAAATTTGAAATTTATAATCATGTTTCTACTATGTTGATCATAAGCAAAAACTGATCTTAATACTTTAAACGGTGGAGGATTGATGATGCACTTACCACACGTATAAATATTGTCTGAGATTACTACGCCACAAACATTGCAGTAATGCTTAGTTAGAAAATTGATTTTTTTGTTGCATTCACTACACAGATTAAGATTTTCATCAATGATACATTCGCAACTTACGCATACGCTTGGAAATATGAGATTTGTAGCTTTTTTTAGTAAGAGAAGGTTCACAACTCATTAAATATATTATAAAATAATTTATATAGTATAGCTAAAGTAACTTAAGCTTACACTCTTTCACTTTTTATTCCATTTCAATATAGTTCATGCTGCTGAAAAGCAGAACTTATAACTCAGTTTGTGGTATACCATTGACTGAAGTAGTCTTTGAATTATCCTTAGATAAAAATTGATGTTTTTCTGGCTTCTGTACTTCACTCAACTTACTTTGCACTTTGTCACAAGCCCACACAAGTGGCGTTATGATTGACGCGGCAGCCCAAATGATAGCAGCGCAAGCATAACTTACAATCTTGTTAAATACTCTAGCTACTGCATTAGCACAATCTTGCCCCATTTCTAAAAATATGTTTGAATAATTAACGAATGATTTTGTATCTGTTTTAAAACAATAGTCCCCTGTTATTTTTGACAATAACTTGACTGGAAAGTATGACAAACATGCCACTATCAAAAATAAAGGTTGCAATATTATGTTGGCTGCTAAAACAGCACCCAGTGTACACAATGAATACACTCCCTCTGCTCTGTGGCCCACGTATTCACATTTATCATTATCTTGATAATACTTGTTATAATTGTCTTTACTCTCAACTCCACAAATTACATCTTTTACAGGTCCTAGCACATTATCAACGTAACGTACAGATTTATAGAAACTATTTTCTGGAACTAGTGTGTTATCTTCTGCTTTCTTAGCAGGTACAACTCCATATTCAACGTACCTTCTAAAGTATCGATATACTGACATTCTTATCTCCAAATCATAAATATGCAACCTAGCCTAATATAATTAAGAAATAGTTTATAATAAATACGTTTTAAGATACCTGCCTGTAACACTTTCTGGAATTTTTACCACTTCTTCTGGAGTTCCAGTAGCAATCACTTCTCCGCCTTTTATTCCGCCCTCTGGTCCGATGTCTATTATATAATCTGCAGTTTTTATAACGTGCAAATTGTGCTCGATAACTATAACAGTGTTTCCCAGATCGACTAATCTATGGAGTATTTTTAGTAAGTTATTTATATCTTCAAAGTGTAATCCAGTTGTTGGCTCATCAAGAATATACAATGTTCTTCCGGTAAATCGTTTTGATAGCTCCTTGGACAGCTTTATTCGTTGTGCTTCACCCCCAGACAACGTTGTTGACGACTGTCCGAGTTTTATATAGCCAAGCCCCACTTCCTGCAAAGAAATCAACTTTTCTTTTACCATTGGAAGGTTTTCAAAAAAATCACAAGCTTGATCTATCGTCATATCAAGGACATCAGAGATTGATTTTTCTTTATAAGTAACTTCCAATGTTTCCCGATTATACCTTCGCCCTTTACATTGCTCACACTTCACATAAACGTCCGGTAGAAAATGCATCTCTATCTTTAAGTGCCCATCACCTTTACAAGCCTCACACCTTCCCCCTCTGGTATTAAATGAAAACCGGCCTATATTATATCCCCTTGCTTTTGACTCCGAAAGACCTGCAAACCAATTTCTTATATGAGTGAACATACCAACATATGTTGCTGGATTTGACGCAGGAGTTCTACCAATTGGCGACTGATCAACTTCTATAACTTTATCTATATATTCAAGGCCTTCTATTCTATCACACTGACCATACCTTGCAGACGAATGATGTATCTTATGTGCTGAATATTTATATAACGTTTCTATGACTAAACTTGATTTTCCCCCTCCTGATATTCCAGTAACACAAATAAGATTCCCTATAGGAAATTTAACGTTCACATTTTTTAAGTTATTTTCACATGCATTTATTACTTTTATGAACTGAGTTGCTTGCTTTCTTCTCCTTGGAATTAAAATTTTTTTCTCTCCACTCAAATATTGCCCTGTTATGCTCCCCGAATTTCTTTGCACCTGGTCTGGTGTTCCTTCTGCAACAACTTTTCCACCATTTACGCCAGCTCCAGGACCAATATCAATCGCATAATCAGCAGCCATTATTGTATCTTCATCATGCTCAACAACGATTACAGTGTTACCCATGTCTCTTAAGTTTTTTAGTGTGGCAATTAACCGATCATTATCACATTGATGAAGGCCTATCGAGGGTTCATCAAGCACGTACAGCACTCCTGTTAAACCAGAGCCAATTTGTGAAGCAAGTCTGATCCTCTGACTCTCACCGCCAGAGAGAGTGCTAGATTCTCGATCAAGCGTTAGGTAATTCAACCCTACATTCTTTAAAAATGCTAGCCTCTTGATTATTTCATTTAATATTTTACTTGAGATTTGCTTCTGTTGTTCTGTGAGCTTGTCTGGCAAATTTTCAAACCATTTAAGGGATTCATCGATGCTGAGCCCTGATATTTCACCTATATGTTTGCTATCAATTTTTACTGTAAGCGCTTCTTTTCTCAATCTATAGCCAGTGCATTCTCTGCAGTGAGTAACAGAGCAATATCGCTCAACAAGCGTTTCATCATAATCCATCTGGTTTTCTAAGATACTGACCAAACCTTGAAATTTACCGAAGCCAAAGAGTATCATATCTTTTACTTCTTGATCTATGTTCTTCCACGGAACATCAAGGCTAAATTTACAATTTTCAGCCAGTGATAGAATTGCACTTTTTAAAAATCCATAACCTGTGTGCACTTGACGGAACATTGATCCCACTGGCTTTAAAGCGCCTTCAGATATTGAAAGAGTTTCATCTGGCACTATCAGCTTCACATCAATAGCCAGCTTTTTACCAAGCCCATTACACGAACCACATGCACCGTAAGGGCTGTTAAAAGAAAATAATCTTGGTTCTATTTCCTCAAGAGTGAAACCAGACTCGGGGCATGCAAAATTCTCTGAAAAAGTCAGAATTTGACCATTTTTATACTCGGAATTATGGTTGTCAGGTAGGTTTACTATTTCTACATACATTAGACCATTACCAAGTTTTAGTGCGGATTCTATACTACTTGGCAGTCGATTTCCTATATCGCCCAATATTGATATTCTATCTGCAACCACAAAAATGTCGTGTTTCTTGTTCTTATCGAGTTTAGGCAAGTCATCTACATTGTACACTTCACCATCTATTTTGAACCTTACGTAACCTTGTCTTTTAATTTCCAATATCTCTTTAAGATGTTCTCCCTTTCTACCACGCACAACAGGGGCAAGTATATATATCTTAGTTTCTAAAGGTAACGCAATTATAGTATCTACAATTTGAGACACCGTTTGTTTTGTTATTGGTAATCCAGTTGCAGGTGAATAAGGAACTCCTATTCGTGCATATACTAAGCGCAAGTAATCGTAAATTTCGGTAACAGTTCCAACTGTTGACCTTGGATTTTTTGAGATCGATTTCTGGTTGATAGATATTGCAGGAGAGAGACCTGTAATCGACTCAACATCTGGTTTATCCTGAATGTTGAGAAATTGACGCGCGTAAGCTGACAGGCTTTCAACGTACCGGCGTTGGCCTTCTGCATAAATCGTATCAAATGCAAGGCTAGACTTGCCAGAACCACTTAGCCCAGTTATAACAACTAGCTTATTTTTCGGTATATTGACGTCTACACCTTGCAGATTATGTTCCCTTGCGCCCTTAACTCTGATAAAATCGTCCATATTATACCATATAGCGTATTAACCATTATAGCCTCAAAATACGTGAATTTATAGTGATATATTGATTTTCTATTGATTTTTTCAACTGTTACGGAAAATTAAGCAGCGTTTGATAAATCGTCATTCCGCTACTTGTTAGCGGCTGAGATACCGCGACGGTATGACGGTTAAGTAGGCCAGTGCCCCTATGATGTCATCCCAGTGTCAAGCACATAGCTGTACGAACGTTGTAGTTTAGGAGCAATTCCCACCAGTGGGCCAGTGCCCAGACACTGGTTCTATGCAACTTAATTAAAAACGTTTGTTTTAGCGTAAGACAACTACCTTTAGCTCATCAGCTCAGTTATAAGCAAAATTTCTGGATTCCAGACTGGAATGACACCATTTGCTGTGCAATTTACCTTCAAAAATGAATGTTCGTACAGCTATGTGTCAAGCACTGGGATGACACCATTCTTTTTTCTGGATTCCAGTGTCTGGGCACTGGAATGACACCCCCCTGATAGGCTCAAATCATAGTGTTTGTACAGTTGTGGGTTTAGGCTACCTATAAATTCTAAACTGTTGTTACGTATTAGGACCACCAAATACACCCCCAGGACCCAAAGTCAGTTTAGCTATATCAGAAAACAGGTTATGTGGAAATCTTAAAATACTTCTTGTTCGCCAAGCAAAATAAATACATTCCTACAAACAAGCAGATGCTCAATACTGACACATAAGAAAACTTAAAAATTAAATCTCTAATGTATATTGATAAGCATTTACCTGCAGAAAATTTGTATAGTAATCCAACACATACAACGGCACTATCAACCACTGATGCTATAATTAAAGTAATGAAATTTGCCATATGAAAATTCAACTTGGACTTCAATTTTTCAAAAATAATTATGCTTGAGAGAAGAGATACTAAAATTGCAGTATATGAAATCAATATCATCAAATTAAAACTTTGCCATTTAAAAACACAACATAGCGCTGTACACACTATTAAGTTGTACGTAGCTTTGCTTCTGCCATAAAATTCAACCATTGAATTTACAACTAAAGCAGCTCCCACAAATAAGGCAGCACATATCATCAATTTATTTGAAGTGTTGAGTAAAGAAAGACTGATAAACAGGAGTATCGATAAAATAGACATAATTACCTACCCAAAATTAATAACATACATTCATTCTAAATAAACATTACATATAGTAAAAGAGTTATTTAGCATAATAAGAAAAATATTTTATATTAGCATGCCACATCTTTCAGATCTACTTTTAAAACATCCTTTATGTTTAGCACCTTTTTCTCTGTTACTTTGCCAATACATGAATAAACTGCACCTTCAAACAATTCTTCAAACCTCTTCTGATTGTGTGGTGCAATAGTAACCAAAATTCTACTTTGCGATTCAGAAAACATTATTATCTTGTTTATTATGTCTGTATTTTGTATTTTTCCTATTGGCACTAGTGAAAGATCGATTTCAGCACCGAGATCTCCTGCAATTAGCGATTTTGCCAGAGCAATAACTAATCCGCCTAAGTTTGGTGCAATTGCAGAGGCAATTATGCCATCTTTTATTGCCTGGTTGTAACGCTCATACAACTTCCTAGCGCTCTTTGCATCAACTTTTGGTACGTTGTTATTACCTATTCCACTATATAACTGATATTCAGATCTACCAAGTTCATCAAGTGTTTCTCCAAGCACGTATATTAAGTCTCCTGGCATTTTTACATCAAGCGATACCGCATTTTCAATATCTTCTATAATTCCAATTGCTGAGATGAGTAATGAAGGTGGTGCAGATATCATCACTTTCTCGCCATTTTCATCATATCCCTTAAAGTCGTTAAACATACTATCTTTTCCGGATATGAATGGTGTTTTAAATGCAGTTGCAAAGTCGTAACAAGCCTCTGCAGCTCTCTTTAGTTGCCACAACCTTTCTGGATTATAAGCATCACACCAACAAAAATTGTCGAGCAACGCTAGATGATTTATATTTCCTCCTGCGGCTACATAGTTGCGTATCGCGGTGTCAATTGCACATGCTGCCATGTGGTAGGTGTCAATTTCTCCATAACTTGAGCCAAATCCTTGCGATTTTACAACACCTTTATTTGAAGAAAGGATTGGTCTTGAAACAATAGCTTCACTGCACACTCTTCCCTTGCCCTGCAGTGGTTTCAGCACTGACGACCCTTGAACCTCATGATCATATTGCACCACTATGAACTCTTTACTGCAAATGTTTGGTCTGCTTAACATTTCTTTTAATTCAATTTCTAAAGAAGGCGAACTTGTTGTCATTCCAGCGCGTGGCGCTGGAAGCCCCTTAGACCACGGCTTTGTCTGTAAATGCATTTTAGGATTACCATCATGCAGAAATTCAGTTCCGATATCCATTATTACTGTCCCTTTAGGACATTTAACAACGGCTTTACCACTCTCATTAAACTCTCCAATCACACAAACCTCCACATCATGTTTTTTCATGATTTGCTTAAACATAGGGAGATTTTCTTCTGGCACTGCTAAGGTCATTCTCTCTTGTGATTCTGATATCCATATTTCCCACGGAGCCATACCATCGTTTTTAAGGAGAACCTTGCTCAAATCAACTTCAAATCCGTCTTTTCCCATTTCACCAATAGACGACGACAGCCCACCTGCTCCATTGTCCGTTATTGCATTATAAAGACCAAGATCTCTTGCTTTTATGACGGCATTGGATAGTTTTTTTTGTGTTATAGGGTCACCAATTTGCACAATCGTTGAAGGGCTGTTTCCCGACAAAGCCTCTGAAGAAAACGTTGCACCGTGAATTCCGTCTCTTCCAACTCTTCCGCCAATAATTACGATTTTATCGCTGTTTTTAGGCCCTTTGATGTGTGAAGGTGCGTTATTTATGTTGCGCGGAATAATTCCGACACTGCCAACAAAAACTAACGGCTTGCCACAAAATCTATCGTCAAAATATACCGATCCAAGTTGCGTTGGAATACCAGAGCAATTACCAGCAACATTAACACCGTGGATCACTTCTTTCATTATATATTTTGGCGGTAAGATCTCATCAGTGCGCTCTTTGTCCCTATAAAACTTGCCTTTTGCTTCTTTGGCAAAGCAAAAGTAATAGGTATTCATTATAGGCTCCGCGCCTTTCCCGAAACCCACTATATCGCGATTAACTCCAAGCACTCCGGTCATTGCTCCACCAAACGGATCAAGCGCCGAAGGGCTATTGTGAGTTTCAACTTTATCTACGATTAAGTAATCGTCATTAAAAATTATTCCTCCGGCATTGTCGGAGAAAACTGACACACATATGTCAGAATTTATCTCACGCGTTGCACGCTTAATATAATGTGCGTATAGGCCATCTTTTATTTCATCAATAGGAGAGCAAAAGATATTGTGCTTACAATGTTCAGACCAAGTTTGTGCTAGGGACTCAAGTTCAATATCATATGGATTTCTATTAAGTTTTTTAAAGTAATCCTTTATAGCTTTCATTGCTGCCAGAGAGAGCCCTAAAGTGCCGTTACCATTGATTCCATCTCTGCTGATCTTTTCAAGCTCTTGGTCACTTACATTTAGGTTAACAGGCTTAGCATCCTTTTTCACGGACTGATACTGAGTAAACTTTTTATATTTACCGTAATGCCTCCAATAGCAATTGCCGTTTTTTTTATAAACAAGCGTGCAATACTCAGTGATAGGGTTGAATTCTTGCTTTATATAATCTTCGGTTGGCATGCTTCCTTTACCCAAAATAAGTTTTGAACTTCTTGCTTTGATATGAACGCCTTCATCAATGTGGCCCTTGCTAATTAAATACTCTCTAACAATTTGTTTTGCTGTGTTGCCTACATTATCGGTCATGCCAGGTAAGAAGCTTATCTCCAAGCCCCACTCAGCTTGTGGTTCTATGAAGTCATATTGAACTTCTTCAAGGTTTTCGTTGTAGGAATAATAACGGCAGTCTTGTATGACTTTATTATAAAATAGCCCACAAATTTCTTCATATAATTTTGGTGGTAATTCTTTGTGTATATAAATCGAGTAAACGTTGACTAACCATCTGCGGCCAACTTGCTCACATTTATTTAAAATTTCTATTCTGATGTTTGTCATGTAATGTTATAAAAGATTTTAATATATAATAGCATACAAGCACGTTTATATTTTGAATAATTTCTATACAATAAAAGTATTGTATTAATTGTTACTGTTAGTGGGAAGAGTTTTTACCGTTAATGTGGATGAATCTCTTTTTGATGTGCTGGTTCAGCATATATTTTCTGAATATGAAAGAGAAAAAATCCCTGAAGTAAAGATCATACTTCCTTGCAAGAGGGATGTGATAGCGCTGCTGAGTGCATTCAAGAATTATAACGCTAAAAAATGCATAATTTTGCCAGAGATAGTTTCGCTAGAGAACATCGATGAGGAGGATTTAATATTAAATCTTGATAGAGTCAAAGTTATCAAGCCAACAAAAAGGACGCTGCTACTCATTCAATTCATATTGGAGTGGAATAGAAAAAATAATGATAATTTTCCAATTGATTTAGCTTATAGCCTGCCATCATTGCTTGATAAAATTCAGTATACCCAAATGGCAGAGTTCGATGAACATTCAAAAAAAATAGAAAGTTTCATAAATTTACTTATTGAAACATGGAATAAAATTTTAAAAGATTTAGGAGTAGTAGATATATTAGAACATAAGAGTGATTACATAAACAGTATGATAACCTCTTTACAAAAAGACCAATATATAATCTTTGTTGGAATTGGAAAGGATAAGTCGTTAATTAAGGCTATATATGATCTGCCATTTGGAAAAATAATTTTGCCTAACCTGAATTTGAAAATTAAAGAGAAAGACTGGAAATTGCTTGATAAAAAACACTATCAATATTGTCTGAAAGATCTGCTAGGTTATTTAAGTATAGGCAGAGAGGATGTAAGTTTTCTGCCAGAAGCGTGTTCTCCAGTGCCCAGACACTGGGATCCAGAAAACTTAACTTTAAATGAGCGCACCAGGTGGCTGTATAATGAAAACTGGATCCCAGTGTCAAGCACTGGGATGACAGAAGAAAGGGCTGGGATAACAGGAAGTCCTGAGGAATATCTAGATTACGTCTTTGATACAACTGCCGATCTAAGCAAAGTTAGTAGTGGACATGTTGGCAATATTGAAGTCATCACTTGTGATTCCAGAGAGGAAGAAGCACAAGTGACATCATTAATTATAGAAAATGAAGGTTATGAAAACATTTCTTTGGTCGTCTTTGATAAATTACTTGCAGCTCGTATAGCATGTTTATCAAGGCAACACAGTGCCATACCGGAAAATTACCCTTATATAACGCTTCTGCTTTATAGTATCGAAGTTTTGACCTCAAATTGGAGCAGTGTGTCATTACTTTCGCTCCTTAAACATAGGCTAGTGACTTTTGGTTACACTCAAGAAGAGTACACTCGGATTTTATCTGAATTTGAAATAGAGATATTACGCAACTTTAGTACAAATGGCCTGAGCGATATTATAAATGCTATCAATGCCCATAAAAAGCTAAAATACAAAGAAGATATATTACTTATTATCAGTAAGTTAGAGGTTATATTTAATCCTTTACTTCGTTCTATAAATTGCTCTATTTTTGATGTGGTAGCAACTCATTTGCAGTGTATTAATATATTATCTGGTATAAATTTTTCAGAGCTAAATAGTGAAATAGGTAATTTTACCTGTAATTTCTCAAATGCATGTGAGGGTGTAGGAATTAAATGCTCCTTAGAGTTATATAGCCAAATTCTGACCTTATTTTTAGAGAAAGAGTTTTTCTCTGTAGCAAGTGACTTGAATAAATTCAGCTTATATCACAACAAAGTTGTAATACTTGCTGGATTTAATGAAGCGCCAAGCTTTCAAAATCCGCTTTTGAATGCATTTACGAGAGAAAAATTTAATCTTCCTTCCGTGCAAGAAGAGCAGGGGTATTTTTTTTATACTTTACACAATTTGTTTTGTGCAAGTAAGGTTTATATTACAAGATCGCTAAGCCATAGAAAACCAATTCTATTGCAGCGTTTGGAAATTCTACTCAAGGAGGGGAAGCAGCCGTATCGTGATTGGCTAAGGATATTAAATACGCCTGAATGTACTGTTCCATGTACTCAGCCTATGCCAAAACCTCAAACCGAAGTTAGAAAAGAAAAAATGCAGGTGATGTCTTGCAGTGCAATAGAAAAGCTAATTCGTAATCCTTATTCATTTTACGTTGAATATATACTGGGCCTTAAACAATTAAGAGACTTGAATTTTAAGCCATCGATATTGGAATTTGGCACTATGGTACACAACATTCTTGCAAGATATTTACGCAACAAAAAATCTCCAATGAGCATTGCACGAGAAGCATTCTCGACTAGTCAGTTTAATTTTTCAAATATGTGGTGGGTAAGACTACAAAAGATAATTCAATCTTTTGTCGAATTTGATGAAACTCGAAGCAATTATGTTGAGTTGGAAAAGAACTTTTCCTGTCCGATATTTCATATTCCAGCGCGTGACACTGGTTCTTGTGATCAGTATGAAACTGCTTGGATGACAAATAAGCCACAAGAAATTTCACTGATAGCAAGATGTGATAGAGTTGAGTATCTACCAAGTGGGCAAGTGGCAATTATAGACTATAAGCTTGGTACACCACCTTCCAATGAAGAAGTAATGTCGGGATTTTTTCCGCAATTAATTTTACAAGCCTTAGCGGTAGAACATATAACAAAAAGAGAAGTCTCAGAACTTGCTTATTGGAAACTTGATTATGATAAAATAAAAGTTATTTCTATACAAAATTATAGATACAAAATGCAAGAATTAAAAAATGATCTGCCTGGTTTTTTATCTAACTATTTAAGTAATTCCACACCCTTTATTGCCTCTCCATATTTTGATAAATTCCTGAGATTTAACAGCTATAAACAGCTAGAAAGGGTAGGAGAGTGGTTGTAAATGGTGTCATCCGAGTACCTGACACTGGTTTCCATCCAAAAGGGTGTCATCCCAGTGCCCAGACACTGGGATGGCTTTGTTGCATCACACTTTATGAGATGGTGATTTATGGTAAATTCATGTAACTATCTCAAATTTAGCCATACCAATATCAGTGAATTTATTAAGCAAATAGCATTTAGTTCTTTTTCTCGATTTATCTCAGATTTATTCCTAAAACTAAATCCGAATATTTGCTTTAATCTTGAGAAAAACCCTTCAATATAAGATCTTTTCCCATAATTTACTTCTTTTTTCCATTCTTTCATGCCATCTTCACCGTATAATTTTATTAACCTAATAGCAGCATTCCTGTTAGACATATAATCTATTTCTGGATGTTCTGCCGCATTGTTTATTGGTGGAATTTTTGTCTTTATATCATATTCGTTACACAACTTATAAAACTTGTGCCTATCACATGCTCTATCTGCATATAGTGCTTTTATGGCATGCTGAAAATCAACTTCTTTTAGCAAATCACAAGCTCCATAGTGATCAGAGTAGACACCGTTACTGTATTTTACAGCTACGGCTTTTTTGTTGTTTATATTCAACATTACGTGCAATTTTCTCGTTTGCTCATAGCCACGATATTTTCTGTCAGTGCTATTTTCCTTGCTGTGTGTTGTTGTATATACTAATTCCTGTACTGTCTATAGCAATTTCGATATCTTCCATATTATTTTCTGCAATCATTGATCTTAATATTGAGTTTCTTAAACCTTCTTGATGATTGTGAATAGCTGATAACTGCCAAATCTCTTCCTATTTGTTACAAATACCCTTTTATAAACCCGACTGTTTGTCTTAAACCAATTCTAAAGAAACTGACGATTATATGCACCAAAATCACAACTTTATCACTATAAATATAGTTGCCGCCCTGCATTTTTGGACAATTCTCGTACCAATTTTCTATGGCGTCATTGATATAACAAAAAATGCTTCCTCTTTCTTGGAGAAATTTGTTATATTCATGGCAGTTACTGACTCTCATTTTTTGTGGCATATTTTTTCTTCAACAGTTAAATGGCTATTTATAATGAATTTTGTCAGTAATTGCCAGTTCTTTTCACTTGAGCGATGCAACAAAGCCCACTGGGATCCAGTTTCACCTTGTGATGGTGTCATGAAAGTAGCTGACACTGGTTTCCATCCAAGACGGTGTCATTCCTTACTATTACCCACAAATATAAATGGACTAAAAAGTAAAATATTACAATATTAAAGTTTGCAAATATTGAGGGTGTAAAATGGCAAGTAAAAGTAGTGAATGGGCTAAAAATGAATTTGGAGATAAAAGATTAACTGACCGATTAGTAAAGATTGCTGATAGTTTGATAAGTTTACCTGAAAGCTCAATTAATGAGGCATGCGGAAGTTGGTCAGAAGCAAAAGCAGCATACCGTTTTTTTCAAAATGAGAATGTAAAAGAAAGTGATATTTTAGCTACACATATTAATAAGACGGTTGAGAGAACAAAAGCTCACAAGAGGGTTCTTGTCATTCAAGATACCAGTTACATTGTATATAATAACCATAAAAAAACAAGCGGATTAGCAAATTTGTCCAGTTATGATACTGCAAAAGGTATTATAATGCATACAGCTCTTGCCGTTAGTATAGAAGGTTTGGTACTAGGGATACTAGATCAAAAAGTTTATTCAAGACCTGAAGAAACTGAGAACCTTAAAAAAAAGAGCGATCGCATTGAAGATAAAGAAAGCGTAAAGTGGTTGGAAACTTTAAGAAAAACAAATAATATTATTGATCCAACTCAAACTGAGACTATAACTGTATGCGATAGAGAAGCAGATATATATGACTTTTTTGAGCTTGCACATAATCTTAATTCGGCAGTGCTAGTTAGAGCATGCAGAGATAGAGCAGTAAATAGAAAATCTCGATATCCTGAAAAAGGTGAGCAGAAGTTATGGGCATTTATTAAATCCTCTCATTGTACAGGTACGGTAGAAGTTGAAGTTCCTGTAAAAGATAATAAGCCAAAAAGAACAGCACGTTTGGAAGTTAGATTTGGAAAGTTTATGATGAATCCATCTAAGAATAATATTAGGCATAAGACGGAAGAACTACCTAAATTACCACTTTATGCAGTTTATGTTGTTGAGAAAACTCCCCTTCCCTTAAAAAAAAACCGCTAGAATGGATGCTATTAACGAATCTTTCAGTTAATACTTTCGATGAAGCTGTTGAAAAAATTAGTTGGTATCAACTATGTTTTTTAAAAATTTTTTTATTTGTGTAATTTTGCAAATTATATGGGCAATAAAAACCCGTTTGTCATAGAAATAGAATTTTATATCAAACAGCTACCACAGCAATTTCTGCTTAAGCTAATGAATATGTGCTTTAAGTCTGTGTGGACGCACATATTCATTAGCCAATTTCAGTTACCGTTGTGAAGATTTTTAAGTATGCAAATTAATTGCTTCTTTAAGTCTTGTATTAGCAATTACTATAATTTTACGCATTAGGGCTGTTATAGCCACCATCTTCTTCTTACCACTTTCAACAAGCTTAGAATAAAAGGCGCCAAGTATAGATTTTGACCTTGTAGCAGCCATAGCGGCTGTAAAGAGCTTTGAACGAACGTTGCTTCTACTACCTGTAATCCTTCGGTAACCAACAGCTTTACCACTTTCTTTTGGATGCGGTGCAACTCCGGCAAGACTTGCTACTTCTTTTCTGTTTAAGTAACCAAGCTCTGGCATTAAACACAAAAAATCTTGTGATAACTTTTTACCTATTCCAGGAACTGTTTTAAGAATTTTTTGGCGTTGTTGTAATTCGCGGCTTTCATCAATAATCTTTTGTATAGTATCATTGAGTTCGTTTATTTGACTATCGAAAAACTCAATGGTCTTTTGACAGCTTTCTTTTATATGATCATTTTCCGGTGCTTCAAGTCTGCATTTTTCTTGAGTTCTCATTTGCGTAATATCATCACGACGTTGACAAAGTGCAGCCAAAGTTGATTGTTCTGTAGAGGTAGGTACAAATAGAGAGATAGTTCTATGGCGTTCAAATCCATATTGAGCAAGAGCTCTTGCATCTGATCTATCAGACTTTGCTAAAGTTCCGTGAGATAAAATAAAGCTTTTTACTTTACGAGTATTAGCTCGATGCACGGCAATATTTTTGTCGGTAAGAAAATGTGATAAGCCAAGCTCATATTTCCCTGTATTTTCTAAAGTCACTAAAGCATTAGGTAGAATATCTGAAAACTCTTGAAATAATTGTTGCCAACCAGAAGCATTATTATCAAATTCGACAGCATTCTTCTGTTTGTGAATTGCAACGACATTTTTAAATTTTCCGATGTCAATGCCAATAAAATTTTGATAAGATGTAACCATAATAAACCTCGATAGTTTTAGTTAATTTAAGATTGTAAACGGGTGCATATATATGTCCCAAGCAACTATTCAAACGTATCGAGAGATAGGGCTAGCGTACCTTGATACCAACGGTTGTAATACCAATTTCCTTTCGGTCGCGCACGCCCGCTATTCCTAGTGAACAGGGTTATCTTTCTCTCTTATCTCTTTTATATCACGTTTTTAACTTACAATTGCCTTAGATGGAAAATAGAGATATTACATAAAATTTTAAATTCGGTCTCAAAGTTGAAGAATGTAGGCTTGGAATAGCAGAAAGACTAATGAGATATCTAACAGTTATGAGTATTATTGCTTGGAGGATCTTCTTTATTACATCAATTGCAAGAGCTAACCCAACATTACCATGTACTACCTTATTAGCTGAAGAGGAATGGAAAGTTTTATACGTTAAAATACACAGAAAACCATGTCCAAGTGTAGTTCCCAACATAAAAGAAGCTGTTTCATGAACTTGGAGGCCATTTAGCAAGAAAAAATGACCCAGAACCAGGACCTTATGTTCTTTGGAAAGGATATAAACGTCTCTTTGATTTAGCAGAAGGATGGCGACTTGCTCACGAACCTCATATTTGTGGGTAATAGTAAGTTGTTAGCGGGATCTGGAGATACCGCGGCGGTATGACGTAGGGAATCTTACTTATTATAGCTATAGTTCTACATGAATTACAAAAGTAATATTTACTAGATCTTAATATTTTAGATCTATATTTTAATAAATAATGAGCTGTAATTAGTATGAATAATCCATTTAAAAGTGAGAACTATAAAAAAAATCTCGATTCTCTGATCAAAGCTGTAAAGCTAGGAAATGCAGAGAAACAATATAACAAAACGTTAAGGGATTTATCTCATGCATTAGAAGGTTTTACAGGTGAGGCAAAAGGTATAGCTGAGTTTGTTATATATACTGACTTGAACAATTATGTAGAACAGCCATTAGGTCTTTTTAAAACATTAATGAATAGAATTTTGGGAAAAAATTTTCCAACCAAGAACAGTAGTATAAGTAATTTTGTAAATGATGAGTTGTCAAGTTTCACTTTAGAAACAGCAGCTAAGTATACAAGAATTTTAAAAAAAATTGATCTCTTGGAACAATTAGAAAAAGATTTCAGAAAAAATAATATTTTAAAAGATTCTTTAAATTTAGAACAAAGTGAAAAGAGTCAAGGAAAAGATAGATCACACGAAGTGAGTTTGGAAGGTAGAAAGCAAAAGGAAGGTACTTTTGAGCTGCGAAAAGAAGAACAGCCGAAAGAAAAATTAGGTGGTAATCGCATGAGGCAAATAAAGCGACCAACAACAGCACCTCCGGCTGCTCCAGATTCGAGGAAGGTACGCTTTAAATCAGAAATATCCTCAGATGGAGAAAGCAAGGCAAAGTCTACATCTTCTTTACTAAAAGGAGCTAATAGTTTTAGTATGCCTGATGCTAAGGAAAATCCTTCTGAGGATTCAGGCTATGAAAGTTCATTAGATCAGGGGTCTGAATATGAAGACATATCAAATTATCAAGAGAAAAAGCAAAAGGAAAATCCTTTATATGAGCAGAGAGAAGATTCAGGCTATGGAAGTTCATTAAATGAAGAGTCTGTATACAAAGAGATATCAAATTATCAAGAGAAGAAGAGTAAAATTTTAATAGAAAATTCGCAGAGTTCAAAATCGCCCAAAGAAGAGCCAATTTATGCAACCATACGCGTCAAGTTAAGGAAATAAAGGTATGAAAGAGATAGAATAATAAGGTATAAGTTCTCCCAGATATACTTTTAGTGAGAGAACCAATGAATAAAATAACTTGCTTATCAAAAAAGCTCAAAGAATTTTTTAATGAAAAAGCAGAGAAAATCTCAATTACAACAAGGTTTATAAAAAGAAAGAGAAAGCTAAAAGGTTCATCATTCGTAAAAGCCATGGTCTTGGGTAATATAGGAGTTGATAATTGTAGCGTAGAAACAATGTGTCAATTACTAAACGAGGACTCGATAGATATAACAAAACAAGGTTTGGATTTTAGATTTACTGAAGAAGCAGTGGAATTTATGAAAAGGATGTATAATGAATCTGTGATTCTCTTTAAAAATATCTTGCAAGTTGATTGCAAAATCTTACAGCAATTTAATAGTGTTAAATTATTGGACAGTAGCTATATTACTCTACCTAACAGTATGGAAGAGATGTATAAAGGTTATGGTACTAGCTACAGTGGCTATGAAAGCAATACTAAGTCTGGAATAAAGTTACAATTAGTTTTCGACTACATGAATCAGATAATAGACCAACTTAATTTAACGGAGGGGGTAAGATCAGACCAGGGATATAGGAAACATTTAAGTAATATATTAAGCAATGATTTGCTAATATCTGATCTCGGTTATTTTGTGCCAAGTTCTTTTAAACAAATCAATGAAATAGGAGCTTATTTCATAAGTCGTTATAAATCCGATACCAACATATATGATGTAGAAACAAATCAAAAAATGGAGTTATTAGAATGTTTAGAGGATAAGTTATTTTTAGAAAACGAGGTATTGTTAGGAAAAGAAGCAAAAATTAGAGTAAGAATTATATGTCAGAAACTAACTGAAGAACAGTCTATGGCCAGAAGAAGGAAAGCTAATAGATTAGCAAGATCGCAGGGATATACATCCTCTAAAAGAAATCAAAAATTGTTGAACTGGTCAATATTTATAACTAATGTTCCAGAAAATAAAATTAGTGCTGAGCAAGTATTAACGATTTACAGAGTAAGGTGGCAAATTGAGTTATTATTTAAATTGTATAAAAGCCATATCAGGCTTGATAAGCTAAAAGGAAAGCCATGCAGAGTATTATGTGAACTATATGCTAAATTGTGCGCAATTCTTATATTTCACGGCATAGTTGGTTGCACAGAAGTGAAAAAGAATACAGAACTTAGCTTAACAAAGGCATTTATTGAGCTAAAAAGGCGGGTTAGAGAGTTATTTTTAGTATTAACCAAAATTAATAGTTTAAAAGCATTTCTTAAAAAACTCACTATAACTTGGTCGCGATTTTCATTAAAAGACAAACGTAGAAGGGCTAGAGTATCCACTTTAACCTCTCTAAATTTGCTCACAATCTCTTAACTTGACGCGTATGATTTATGCAACAGTTCCTAAAGAACATATAGAAGCAAAAAGAGAACGTAAGCAGAAACAACAACCTCAATCCCTCGTACCACCAAAACCACCGCAAGTGCCAAAAAAAATGTTTACTACTGGTCAAGAAGTTAGACAAGAATCGAAAGTGGTAATCAAAGATAAACCTGCAGTACCGCCAAAGCCTAAAAATCTAAGCCGTGCTAATCAAAAAGTAAGCACAGAGCCAAAAGTAGTAGGAGTAATTCTTAAAAAATCAGCTGAAAGAGTACCACTAAAATCTGAAAATCAAGACAATAGGAAATCAGCACAAAAAGCTGCTGGTAAGGCGATACCAAAAGTAGCAGCAGCTACTATGAAAGGAGGAGCTAATCGCGAGATGGGCAGTAAAGTAAAGGCATTAAAAGAAAAATTTGAGCAAAATCAAGCAAAAGGAAATGCTAATGTACAGCTTGCTGAAAGCAAAACCACTCCAGCAGCACAAGCGGATATCGGTGTGAAGAAAAAACAATCTCATTCATTTCTAACAGAGAATAAAAGATCTGCAACGAAACACGTAACAGCAAAATCTGATCCAAAATCTCATATCAGCAAAAATTCCCTTCTCACGCATGCAAATGTAAAGGAAATGGTTGCACAAATTGAGAAAGGAAAAGGAGGAAGATAGTAACATTTGGGAAAAAAACATATGTGTCAAGTCAAGAGATTGTGAGCAAATTTAGGAAATTATAGCTAAACTGACTTAGATTTACCGACAATTTGAAAAACCGTCATTCCGCTAACTATAGTATTTTCAAAAGCGAATGATAAAGGTATAATATGTTTTTTTAAAGTAGGGAAAGCGATGGTATATAGTGTAGATTTAAGGGAAAAAGCAGTGTCTTTGGTAGAAAAAGGAAAGTCAAAGGTTGAAGTTGCAGAGGTTTTTGAGATAGACACTATATAGATGGCTAAAAAAGAAAGCTACTGGCCAAGGTCTCAAAGCGGTAAAAAGTACTGGTTTTATTCGAAAAATAGATCCAGAAATACTCAAAGAATATGTCAAAAAACACCCAGATCACACACTAGCAGAAATGAAACAAAACCTTGGCTTTGGGATAAGTGCAATTTGGTATAGATTAAGACAGCTAAAAATAACCTTTAAAAAAAGTCACATTCTATCAAGAGCGCAATCAAGAAGATAGGCAGCAATTTATCGATAAAGTCTCAAAAATAGACCACTGTAGCATTTTATATATAGATGAAGCAGGAGTGACTATACCGAGAATATGCACGAGCTCCAAGAGGAGAAAAAATATATGCTGATGTTCCAGGAAAAAAGCGGGAAAGAGTGAGTATAATAGGTGGATGAGAAGTTTATTGCACCAATGACCTTCACAGGAGGGTGTAATAAAGATATATTTAATGTATGGTTAGAGCGAAGATTACTTCCACAATTACAGCGTGATACAACCATAGTTATGGATAATGCTACATTCCATAAAACTCCCAAAACAAAGTCATTAATAGAGTCTTTTGGCTGTCATTTGCTTTATCTTCCAACATATTCACCTGATCTAAATCCGATAGAGCATTGTTGGCACACCATCAAAAGTTGCCTCAGACCTCTAATGCATCAATGTACAGACTTACACCTTTTAGTTGGTAATACCATTTTAGACGTTTATCATTCGTTTTAGAAAATACTATAGTTGAAATAGCGCAGTTACTCACCCCATAAATTTGGTGCTCTCTTTCAATCAAAGGTGTCTTGCTGCTTGAAATGTTTTCTTTGTAAAAATTTGGCTTATCTTTATATCATCTCATTCAAACAGCATTAACATAACTTATGCCTTTTTTGGATGTAGAAATTTTCTAGGAATTGTCTTTTTGAATTCTATGGTATTTTGTTTAACATTGAAACAAGAGGCCAGTGTCACGCACTGGCATGACACCCATTTGTTCCTATAGTTGTCTTTTCTCGTCTACCTTATTTTGCCACTCTGCTGAACAGATACATAAAGAAAGTGGAAAATTGGACATTCTCAACTCGGCTCCTGCAGATTAAAAATTAAGTTGAATAAAAATTGGATTTGACGCAGTTTTTTCCCATAGTTTAAGAAATTAAAAGTTTAACGATTAGAATTATAATTACAAACCACAGCAAAAAATAGACTTTTCCATTTGATTTATTTTTAATTTGGATGTTTTCTAATTTTTTATCAGCTATTAGGTTCAATTTTTCTATAAGGCTAAATATTCCTTGGATTGTTTTTATGGGATAAGAACTTCTAATTTTTTCCCTATACCCTATTTTATTTTCATGTTGACTGCTTATCCACGCTTCAACTACTTTCCACATATTGATTTCTGGGTAGATCTTTCTACATGTCCCTTCCAGTAAAATCATAGTTTTCTGCAGCAATAACAATTGTGTTTGAACTTTCATATCAAAATCACCAGTTATTTTTAATAGCTGAGCAAGTAAACTAGCAAATGAAATCTTCTGTATAGGCTGCCCAATAATGGGTTCACCTATTGCCCTGCAAGCTGTGACAAAATTTCTATGCTGTGATGAAACGTAACCAGCTTTAAAGTGCATTTTTGCAACGTGATCATAATCCCGATTTAAAAAGCCTTTGAGTATCTCTATAACGTAATAGCATGTCTCACGATCTATTCTACCCATGATTCCACAATCCAGAGCAATAATATTGTTATTACTATCAACCATTAGATTTCCAGGATGCATATCAGCATGAAAAAAACAATCCCTGTATACCTGATTACAAAACGATTCTATAAGATTGATAGCTATTTGCTTATGATTATTCAGTTTTTCAACTTCGTATATTGGCGTTGCTTCTATCCATTCTAATGTTAAAACCTTTTTCGAAGTTCTATTCCAATCTACTTCAGGTACGTAAAAACCTCTGTCATTTTTTGTGTTTTCCTTTAGTTCCGAAGAGTGAGCAGCTTCAAAACGTAGATCTAACTCTAATCGGCAAATTTCAGCAAAAGTTTTAACTAATTCAATTGGCCTCAGCCTTTTTGATTGTTCGCTAAATTTTTCTGCAATTTCTGCGAGCCAAGAAAGCATTTTTATATCCCTTGAGAATGTTTTCTCAATATTTGGCCTTAAAACCTTCACAGCAACTTCCTTACCCTCAGTTGTAACCGCTCTATGCACCTGAGAAATCGATGCTGCTGCAATTGGCTTTTCAGAAAAGCTTGAAAAAATGTCGCTCAATTTACAATTAAACTCACTTTCTATAGTTTTAACTGCTATTTTATGTGAAAACGATGGCAATCTATCACATATCAATAACAAGTTATTTGTTATATCTTCATTTAAAACATCAGTACGTGATGAGATAGACTGCCCAAACTTAATGAACACCGGACCTAATTTTTCAAGAGCACACTTTAGCTTGTGGCCTTGTATTTTATTTATTGATTTTTTTGATGGTGGAAGTAAATAAGGTAATATATTGTAACGCGTCAGCACCGTAGTTATGTGCAGAAGACGCAAAATATTTTGAATCATTTCGCTGCGTAACTGCTAAATATTTCATTTAGGGTTCTATTTTTCATAATCTCATCAGGCTTGCCTTGGCAATAGATAGTATTATTTATACAAATTATGTAATCTGAGGATGGTAGAGCAGAGTTAAGATCATGAGAAGTCATAAGAATCGATACCAATCGTTTTTTTGCTATTTTATTTATAATATCATAAAATTTAGCCCGTGCGTTAATATCCATTGCACTAACTGGCTCATCTAGAATGATCAAGTCAGGCTCTGCAATTAAACAACGTGCAAGCAGTAATAATTGTGTTTGCCCTGCAGAAATTTCTAATACTTGATTTTTCAAAATGTTACCGATACCAGCCAACTCTATCGTTTCTGTAATAATGGATTGATTTTTCTTTAGTCTTTTCAAGGAGCTATTTAAAAGAAAATATTCAACTGTTATTGGCATCAAATTACTAATACTAAAATTTTGCGGCATGTAGCTAATTTTTGTGTTCTCAGCTAACACAATATTTCCAGTATAATTTTTATTTATACCAGCAATTGCTTTCACTAAAGAGGTTTTACCTCCACCATTTGGACCAAGTATTGTAATTATGTCTCCTCTTTCCATGAACATATTGATATTGTCAAGGATTCTTTTACCATCATATGCGAGAGCAAGATTTTCTATTTTTAGAACACGATTATTGACATTATTCAATTTATTGACAAAATTTAACTTCTTCTCAACGTTTATATGAGACATTTACTGGCTTTTTTTCTATTACTTTCACTTACACTATACTATAATATTGCCTTTTCATCCAATTTAAAAGTTGTAGCTACAATCAAACCTATCCACTCACTTGTAGCTTCTGTTACAGAAGGGATTTTAGAACCGGAATTGCTTGGCTATGCAACATCTGCACATAATTATATATTAAAGCCATCTGATGCGAGTAATTTAGAATCAAGTGACGTTATATTTTATGTTGACGATAACTTAGAGACGTTTGTTCAAACTTTCGCCAAAAATAATAAAGAACTAGTGCAATTGTCAAAGGCAATCAACCTACTTCCTACTCGGCCACATTCATTTTCTAGAAAAATCACTCACATTCAAGATGAAAAAGATTTACACATGTGGCTGAGTCCCGAAAATGCAAAGAGCATGATACTTTCTATAAGTGCAACATTGTCTGACATAGATAAAGGAAATTCCCATCGATACAGTTCTAATGCAACAAAAGCTATAAAAAAAATAGACCAAGAAGTAAAAGAAATCATGAAAGAACTGAATGATTTTAAAAATCAAAAATACATCGTTACTCATGATGCTTATCAATATTTTGAAAAATATTTCGGTCTAAATCATCCAAGCGCTATTCTTTCCATAGAAGAGGATTCTTACATAGGTATGAAGAGTTTAATGAAGCTAAAAAAGATAATGAAGGAAGAAAACGTTAAATGTATATTTGCTCATTCACAGGAAGATAGCATAAAGCCTAACGCCCTTTCTAATGACGCAAAAATGGTAGTTCTTGATCCTATTGGATCAGACATAGAGCCTGGAAAAGATGCATATCTAGCTATAATCAATAGCATTGCACAAAATTTTAAGTCTTGTTTTGTTGAGTAATAAGTTCCCTTTTAGCTTACTGTTTTATTGTTCTACAAATCAAGAAGAAGTGAGTTTACAACAAATGGTGTCATTCCAGTCTGGAATCCAGCTTTTTCATAATCATCAAAACGTTGTATTTTAACATAAAACGGCTACTTTTATGCTTACTAACTTAATAAAATTCCTGGATCCCAGACTGGGATGACATCGTAGGGGTGCTGGCCTGATAACCGTCATCCCGCTACTTGTTAGCGGGATCTAGAGATACCGCGAATGAATCGCGGTATGACGGTTCGCGGCGGCATGACGATAAGGTTTATACCTTGTCATCCCAGTGCTTGACACCGGGGTTGATTTATCTTGTCTACCTTATTTTGCCACTCCGCTGAACGGATACCATATTATGCAGGTTTAGAATTATGCTTTATTCTTACGTTTATGTCTTGGCCCAATACAATCAATAAGTTAAGCAAGTATTCTAAGGAGAACCCTTCGATTTTTGACCTATTGATTTGAGATACTTTAGGTTGATCAATCTTTAGAGCGTTTGCTGCTTTTTTCTGTGTTGTGTACTTCTTACTTATTAATTGTGCAATGACCTTTATTAATTTCAGTTTTGTATCTTTCACATCCCCCAACTCTACTATTATAGGATAACTTAATTGTAAATTTTGCATAATAATAAAATTCCTTATAAAAAAATTACTTTAGTTTTTCTTCTTTAAATAACACATGCCTTCTGACTACTGGGTCATACTTCCTAAACTCCAGTTTTTTGGTGAGCTTTTTTGGATTACGCTTTTTTACATAAAAATAGCCAGTTGATTTTTCTTCACCAGTTTTTGTTATCTTGATTGCAGTGCTGACTAACTTAACGAGCAAAGAAGCATTTTTTTTCGCCATACTTATAATGATATAATAAATTCTATGCGAGTTTATTACGCAAAATACTAAAAGTCAATCGAATAATGCAGATTGCAAAATCCTTGACAATCAACAGTGCATTAAGTAGCATAAAGTTAACTTCAGAATAAAAAGCAAACGGTAAATAAGTGACAAATAGTGGTAAAAGGGTATTGTTGATAGAAAATTCTATCTGTTCTAATGAGGTAAGAGTTGCCTTGTCAATTAATAACAAGGTTGTAGAATTTGAACAAGAATTCAAGGAAAAAAAACAATTAAGAGGTAATATATACGTTGCTTATATAAAGCGTATAGAGCCTTCTTTGCAAGCCGTATTTATTGAATATGGGAAAAATAAGCAAGGTTTTTTGTCTTTTTCCGAGATATCTCTAGATTACTTCAACATTCCAGAAAAAGAAAAGGAAACTATCTTTGAGGGCTACTCAAATGACGATTGTATAGAAGAAGCCTCAGCAAATGTTTCTTCAGATTCTGCAGCTAGTAAGAATGTCAACGGATCAGGTAGTGGTTTTGTAAGAGAGGTACCTTTATATAAAAAATACAAATTACAAGATGTTATTTCAGTAAATCAAAAAGTATTGGTCCAGCTAACTAAAGAGGAACGAGGCAATAAAGGAGCTTCATTTACAACATACATAACTTTAGTGGGTAGATACTGTGTTTTCATGCCAAATTCCATGAGTAAAGGTGGAGTGTCTCGCAGAATTGAAGATGCTAATGTCAGAAAGCAGTTAAAGGAGATACTGAGTTCAATAAACTTGCCAAAAAGATCAGGTTTAATAGTAAGAACTGTTGGTTCAGGAAAAAATAAGAAAGAAATTGAGCAGGATTACAATTACTTATCCTCATTATGGCAGAGCATTCAAAAAAATGCCTTCTCTGTAAACGTTCCATCATTAATTTACAATGAAGCAGATGTAATTATGAGATCTGTTCGTGATTTTTGTAGCGATGGTATAGAAGTTATAGTGTCTGGAAAGGAAGCTTTTGAGGCAGTTAGGCAATATGCTAACAATGCACTAAAAGGTAGTAAGTTGCGCTATAGATTGTATAGAGGTTATGCTCCGATCTTTACTTACTACGGAATCGAAGATCAAATTTCTGAGTTATATAGCAATAGAGTAGAATTGCCATCTGGTGGGTCTTTGATAATAACTTTAACTGAGGCGTTTGTTTCAATAGACGTAAATTCAGGAAAGATGACAGGAGAAGATAGCATAGAAGAAACAGCTTATAGAACCAACATGGAAGCAGTACCTGAAATATCAAGACAGGTGAATCTTAGGGGCCTATCAGGATTAATAGTAGTCGATTTTATTGATATGTTGAAATATCAGTATTGCAGAGCTGTTGAGTCTGCTATAAAGCAAGCGTTTAAAGATGATAAAGCTAAAGTTCAATTTAGCTACATAAATGACTTTGGTTTAATGGTATTTTCAAGACAAAGAATTAAACCAAACATACAAGAAATTAATACTACAGAGTGTTTACACTGCAAAGGTACTGGAAGAGTAAAATCAAACGAAGTAATTGTTTCATCAATACTAAGGGATTTACAACATATTGCTAACAAGAATCGAAATAAGTCTTTTGATTTAGTAGCACACAGTGCAGTTATAGCGCACATTTTTAATAACAAACGCAATACAGTTTCTACAATCGAAAAAGAGTTTAATATTACATTGAACGTTAGTATTGATAACAGTTTAGATGTAAATACATTTGTTTTAAAACAAGGAGATGATGTTAATTTAAACGGTTATAAGCCATTACAGAACTCTGGATACCAAATTGGGGATAGCAGCAATGAAGAAGCTGATAATTCAAATAAACTACGAGGCAATTTTTGGCTGACTAAGTGGCTTTCGCGCCTTTTAAGTTCTAATAACTAATTAGAAACCTAAATTGGGCTTGTAATTAATGAGCCCTATACTTATATATTCTTATATCAGATAATATTTACAATGGGGTACTCATTATGGGAAGAGCAATAGGCATAGATCTCGGAACAACAAATTCTTGTGTTGCAATAATGCAGGGCAAGGATACAAAGGTAATAGAAAATAAAGAAGGGGCAAGAACTACTCCATCTATAGTTGCATTGACTTCTTCAGGAGAAAGGTTGATTGGTGCTCCAGCAAAAAGGCAAGCAACCACCAATGCAAGTAATACCTTTTTTGCTACTAAGAGATTAATAGGCCGTCAATATAGTGATCCTGAGATGAAAAATCTAAGTGTACCATACAAAGTATTTGCAGCAAAAAGTGGTGATGCATGGGTTAAAACAACTGATAATAAAGAATATTCTCCTAGTCAAATTGGTGCATTTATACTACAAAACATGAAAGAGGCAGCAGAAGCTTATCTTGGAGAGGAAGTAAAAGATGCTGTGATAACAGTGCCAGCATACTTCAACGACTCTCAACGTCAAGCAACAAAAGATGCAGGAAAAATTGCCGGATTAAATGTACTCAGAATAGTAAATGAACCGACTGCTGCAGCACTTGCTTATGGTCTTGATAAGAAACATGGGCACACAATAGTAGTATATGACCTTGGTGGTGGTACATTTGACGTTTCAATACTTGAAATAGGTGATGGAGTTTTCGAAGTGAAAGCAACAAACGGTGATACCTATCTTGGAGGTGAAGACTTTGATAATGGAGTAGTGAGTTATTTACTAGATGAATTCAAGAAAAGTAATGGCATTGATTTGAAAAATGATCCAATGGCTATGCAAAGAATCAAAGAAGCTGCTGAAAAAGCGAAAATTGAATTATCAAGTGCAATGGAAACGGAAATAAATCTACCGTTTATTACAGCTGATGCAAGTGGTCCAAAACACTTAAATATGAAATTAACGAGAGCAAAACTTGAAAGCTTAGTGAATGATTTAATCGAAAGAACTATGGCTCCTTGTAAAAAAGCTCTTGAGGATGCTGGTTTATCTGCTAGTCAAATTGGCGAAGTGGTTCTTGTTGGTGGCATGACTCGTATGCCAAAAGTCATAGAGAAAGTTAAAGAATTCTTTGGCAAAGATCCACATAGAGGAGTTAACCCTGATGAAGTTGTAGCAATTGGAGCTGCAATACAGGCGGGGATCATTCAAGGTGATGTAAGAGATGTGTTACTACTTGATGTGACCCCACTTTCTCTTGGTATTGAAACTCTAGGAGGAGTATTCACTCCACTTATTGAGCGTAATACTACAATTCCTACTAAAAAATCTCAGGTGTTTTCAACTGCAGAAGATAACCAAACAGCTGTTACAATTAAGGTGCATCAGGGTGAAAGAAAACTGGCAGTTGATAATAAGCTACTCGGTCAGTTTAGTTTGGAAGGGATACCTCCTGCTCCGCGCGGAAGGCCACAAATTGAAGTGACATTTGATATAGATGCAAATGGAATAGCACACGTTTCTGCAAAAGATAAAGCTACTGGAAAAGAGCAAAAAATACGCATTCAATCTTCAGGTGGTTTATCTGATGATGAAATAAATCGCATGGTAAAAGAAGCTGAAGAAAAAGCGCAAGAAGATGAAAAGCGCAAAAAGTTTATTGAAGTGAAGAATCAAGCGGATAGCTTAGTCCATTCTACAGAAAAGTCTCTGACAGAGTATGGTGATAAAGTTTCACCAGAAGATAGATCTGCTATTGAAAATGCAGTTAACGAATTAAAAGAAGTTAGTAAATCTGATAACATTGATGACGCTGATTCAATACAGCAGAAAGTCACTAATCTTTCTCAATTATCTATGAAACTTGGAGAAGCTATGTATCAAGCATCTCAACAAAATAGTGCTGAAAATGGCTTTTCATCAGAAGGAAATCCAAATGATAAAGAGGAAAAAGTAGTAGATTCTGATTATCAAGACATAGATAATAAAGAAGAGAATAAGTAATTGCGATTGTCATCCAAGTAGCTGATACTGGGATGACAAGAGGAGCATATTGTTGCTTAAAGAAACCATTATGGATATTATTAAAACAATAGAAGAAAAGATACGCGATTCGATAGATGTAATTGATATCAACATTATCGATGAATCAGCAAAGCATGCTGATCATTATTTTGCTTCATCTTCAACATTACCTTCGCACATTAAATTAATATTAATATCTGACGGCTTTATTGGAATGAGCGTTCTAAAAAGACACAAGTTGATTTATGAGTTATTGAAGGGTGAGATAGAGCTAATACATGCAATTTCTCTTCACTTGTATACGCAAGATGAGTACAATTTAAAAAATAAATAATAAAAATGTGAAGGAAGAGTCTATATTAGTTAAAGCAGGAAGAAAATTTAATGACTATAAAGGTTCTATGAACCCGCCAGTTTATCATTCTTCTACCATATTATTCCCTACTTACAAGGACTACTTAAATGCAGCAAATGGAGAAAGTATATACGATGTAATCAACGATGATGTTGCAAGAGATTACAGCTATAGTAATGTTGGTACTCCCACTGTTCATTATTTTTCAAATGCACTGGCTGAAATTGAAGGGAGTGGACAAGCGCTTATTTTTCCTTCCGGACTATTTGCACTTACTTTTGCTATTTTGACTTTCACTAAAGCAGGTTCTCATGTTTTAATTCAGGATAACAGTTATTACCGACTCAAGAGATTTGCCGAAAATGAGTTACCAAACAGGGGAATAGAAGTAACTTTTTATGATCCAACACAGGATATAACTGATTTAATTCAGAGTAATACTTCATTGATAATGATCGAGACTCCTGGTTCTGTAACGTTTGAGATTTCGAATATAGAGCATATAGTAAAAGTTGCTAAAGAACGTGGAATCGTAACCGTTTGCGACAATTCATGGGCCACTCCTTTGTTATTTAAGCCCCTTGATTATGGAATTGATGTTGCACTATATGCGGTAACAAAGTATCTAGCCGGTCACTCAGATTTAGTGATGGGAGCTATGGTTGCTGAAGGTGAAACTTTTAAATTGCTTTATGAGAGCCATAAAAATTATGGGGTAACCATTCAATCGCACGACTGCTACCTTGCACATAGGGGACTAAGAACACTGCACACACGTATAAAAAGGCACCAAAATACAGCAATGGAAGTGGCAAAGTGGCTAGAAAAACATTTAAAAATCAAAAAAGTTTTGTACCCAGCACTTCCCTCCCATCCTCAACACGAATTATGGAAAAGTTACTTTAAAGGAGCAAGCGGCGTATTCAGTATAGTATTGGGTAGAGAATATTCATGTGAAGAACTAAGCTGCATGGTTGATCACATGAAAATTTTTGGTATCGGTGCTTCTTGGGGAGGGTGCGACAGTTTGATATTACCAATAGATCGTAGATCTATGTCAAGATCTGTAATGAATTCAGATTATGGTGGAAGTTTTATACGGATATTTTGTGGACTGGAAGATCCTGAAGATTTGATCTTTGACCTTAATGACGCACTAAAAAGGTTACCATGTTTAGACTTTCAAAACGATGAAGTAGGACATGAAACTGAGAGAATTACTGCATAACATTATTGATGTTAACTTTGATATTGAAATCAAAGGCGTCACATGTAATCCCAAGAAAATCAAGGAAGGTTATCTTTTTGTTTGTGTGTCAGAAAGGGATAGGATTTACATAGATCAGATATTATCTTGTGGAGCTAAAGCGATAATTGCAAGTGATTGCATAACAGAAGCTTCAAGCCTTGGTATCATTCCAACGCGTGATGCTGGAATCTGTATCTTCCACCCAAACCCTCAAGAAATATACAGCGAAATAGTCAGCAGGTTTTATCAATTCAAACAGCCAAAATATGTTGCTGCTGTAACAGGCACAAATGGCAAGACTTCAGTAGTAGAATTTTGCCGCCAGATCTGGCAAAACGCTGGCTATAATGCTGCGTCTATTGGAACACTTGGAACATGCATCAATAATGGTAGAAAAGGTAATAGCAACAGTCTTACCACTCCAGGTGCAGATGACCTTTACGCAGCATTACGTGATATAGATAATAAAAACGTAGAGCACTTAGTGTTAGAAGCATCAAGTCATGGGATTGATCAATATAGAATCCATGGATTAAAGTTGAGTGCTGCAGCTTTTACTAATTTCTCGCAAGATCATTTAGATTACCATAAAAGTCTTGGTGGATATTTAGAAACTAAAAAAAGGTTATTTTACGAAGTATTACCAGAAGGAAAAACAGCGATTTTAAATGCGGATATAGATGAATACGGCGCATTGCTTAAAATAGCTGAAAAACGCAGTAATAAAGTTGTGACTTATGGAAAAAAAGGCTCTGATATTACTTTATTAGAGCAAACATCAACCCCTAATGGTCAACATCTTACAGTAAAAATTGATAACCAAATTTACAATACATTTTTCCCAGTTTTAGGAAAATTTCAAGCATATAATCTGCTATGTGCAATTGGTATATCTGGATTAAATTACAGAGAAATATGCGTAGAAAAACTCGTTTCTCCACCAGGAAGAATGGAAAAAGTGAAACCTTTTGCATTCGTGGATTACGCTCATACTCCAAGTGCGCTTAAACAAGCCCTATTGTCTTTAAAATGGCATATCAACAAAAAAATAATTCTAGTTTTTGGATGCGGTGGAAATCGCGATCAGACGAAACGTTCAGAAATGGGCAAAATAGCACAAATGTATGCAGATAAAGTAATAATTACAGATGATAATTCGCGTGATGAAGATCCGGCAAAAATTCGCCACGATATTTTGCTACATTGCCCTGATGCACTGGAGATAGGAGGTAGGAGAGAAGCTATAGAGAAAGGCGTAGATATTGCCTATAACGAGGGTATGATTCTGCTAGTTGCAGGAAAGGGAAATGAGAAATTTCAAATTATAGGCAACCAAACTTTTGAATTTAGCGATGTTGAGGTTATTAAAAATCATGCCTTAACATACTGATTTTCGCAATGGGCTTACCTCCGCTAATGTGCGAATATTGAAGCAAAAGTGATGTCATCCCAGTGCTTGACACTGGGATGGCTTTGTTGCATAGCAACTGAAAAAATTTGGTGGCTACTGACAAAATTCATTATAAAATAGCCATTTAACCTTGAAAGAAAAAATATGCCACAAAAAATGAGGGTCAGTAACCATAGCGAATATAACAAATTTCTAGAAAAAAGAGGAAATATTTTTCATTATATCAACGAAGCCATAGAAAAGTGGTACGAGAATGGTCCAAAAATACCAGGTGGCAACAATATTTATAGCGATAAAGTTGTAATTTTGGTGCACATAATAACTTGTTTATTTAGAATAGGCCTGAGGCAAACAGTTGGGTTTATAGCAGGATACCTTGAGCAAATTGGGAAAAATTTGCAAGTTATCAGCTATTCACAATCATCAAGAAGGTTTAAGAAACTCAATATTAAGAGCAATGATTGCAGAAAATAATATGGAAGATATCGAAATTGCTATAGACAGTACAGGAATTAGTATATACAACAACACTCCTGGTCATAGCAAAGAAAATAGCGAAGATAGAAAGTATCGCAGCTATGAACAGACAAGAAAATTGCATGTAATGTTGAATACAAACAGCAAAAAAGCCATAGCTGTAAAATACAGTAACGGCTGATCACTATGGAGCTTGTGATTTGCTAAAAGAAGTCGATTTTCAGTATGTCATAAAAGTACTATATGCAGATAGGGCATATGACAGAGAAAAGCTCTATAAGCTGTGTAATCAATATGGTATAAAAACGAAAATTCCTCCGAAAAACAACGCAGCAGAGCATCCAAAGTTAGACTATATGGCTGAGAGAAATTCTGCAGTCAAGCTCATAAAGTCATATGATGAAGA
The DNA here is from genome assembly GCF_947179475.1 of Wolbachia endosymbiont (group A) of Cydia splendana. NCBI lineage: Bacteria > Pseudomonadati > Pseudomonadota > Alphaproteobacteria > Rickettsiales > Anaplasmataceae > Wolbachia > Wolbachia endosymbiont (group A) of Cydia splendana. The sequence continues at coordinate 129,278 of NZ_CAMXBP010000002.1, read as the reverse complement.
TGGTATAAAGAAGTGGAAAAAAGAGATGAGTTATGGAAAAAGATCTTATATAGAAAGTTTTTTCTCGCGACTGAAACAAACATTCGGGTTTAGTTTTAGGAATAAATCTGAGACAAATAGAGAGAAGGAACTACTTGTTAAATGCTATTTGCTCAATAAGTTCACTGATATTGGTATGGCTAAATTTGAGATAGCTTCATAAATTTATTGTGCGTTACCTACTATCCGAAGAGCGATGCAACAAAGCCATCCCAGTGTCAGCTACTTGGATGACAGAGGGGGGTGGGATGACAGAAGATGATGGAGTGACAGGGAGTAATACAAAAAGTTTCGTCATCCCCATTGAATCGGCTTTAAAATCGATGTTCAAAGTTGAAATTTCCCTAGAAGATGCGGGGAAAATCAGAAAAGGTCAGGAAGTTGTATTAAATAACTTGCGTAATTTAAAGAATCATGATATTTGTTGTACGGTGGTGGGTAGTGTACCTATTGCAATCTGCAGTTTTATTTATGGTTGTGTGAAACCTATTCGTGTTTTTAATATTTAAAATGAGGTTTAGATGTCGATAACATCCGAAAAGAAAAAGAGTTTGATAAATATATATGCAATTAAAGAAGATGATACAGGTTCATCTTTTGTACAATGTGCAATTTTGACCGAGAGGATCAGTAATTTAACTGAGCACTTTAAAGTGCACAAGCATGACCATCACTCTAAGCGTGGTTTACTTATATTGATAGGTAGAAGACGCAAGCACTTAAATTATATAAAGCGTAAATTTGGTAATGAAGCCTATCAGGAATTAATAGAGAAGTTAGGCATTAGAAAATAATCGAGGAATTTAGTATGTTTAAAATTATAAAAAAATCTATAGAGTGGGGTGGTCGTACCTTATCTTTAGAAACAGGAAAAATAGCACGCCAAGCTCATGGTTCAGTAGTTGTAAATTACGGTGATACTTCTGTTTTAGTAACTGTTGTAAGTAAAAAGAAGGAAGAAAATGTTGATTTTCTTCCTTTAAATGTACAGTTTATCGCAAAAAGCTATGCCATGGGTAAGATCCCTGGCGGCTTTTTTAAAAGAGAAGGCAAGCCATCTGATAGAGAAACTTTAATCTCAAGGGTAATAGATAGAAGTATAAGACCACTATTTCCAGAAGGATTTAATGATGAAGTTAGTGTGGTGTGCAATCTATTAACTTATGATACAGTCAATCCTCCTGAAGTGCCAGCATTGATTGGTGCTGTTGCAGCTCTTGCAATTTCTGGTGTTCCTTTTCACTTTACTATAGCTGGAGTGATGGTTGGTTGTGATGAAAATAATAACTATATACTCAACCCTTCTGTTCAAGAGATGAAAGCAAGCAGCTTGGATCTGTTTTTGTCCGGTGATGAAAATTCAATTTTAATGGTTGAATCAGAAGTGAAAGAGCTCTCTGAAGAAAATGTTTTTAATGCAATAAAATTTGGCCATGAACACCTTAAACCTGTCATTAAGCTCATAAAAGAGTTTGCTGATACAATTGGCAATAAACCTAAGAGCTTTGCTCCTATTGATACATCAGATATAACACAAGAGCTCGAAAAATACGGTAAAGATTTTGAAAAAGCATATTCGCAAACAGTAAAACAAGAGCGAGTTCAAGCTTTAGAAGCGATCAGAGAGAATATATTGAATACTCTTAAAGAAACTGGAAAAGACGAAAAGTTAATTATGTATGCAGTAAAAAACTTTGAAAGATCTTTAGTACGTGAAATAATTAGGAAGAAAAGTGTAAGGATAGACGGTCGTAAGCATGATGAGATACGTCAGATAGAAGTTGAAGTTGATATTCTGTCCAAAACTCACGGTTCTGCACTATTTACAAGAGGCAATACTCAGGCACTGGTTGTTACTGCTCTTGGCACCACTCAAGATGAGCAAATTGTGGATGATATTGAAGGGGATAGACGTGAGCATTTCATGTTGCATTATAACTTTCCCTCATTTGCTGTTGGAGAAACTTCTGCTGCGCGTGCACCAGGAAGAAGAGAAATCGGTCATGGCAAACTTGCTTGGAAAGCAATTCATCCTGTTTTACCCGATAAGTCTGAATTTCCTTATACAATAAGAGTAGTGTCCGAAATTTTGGAGTCTGATGGTTCTTCTTCTATGGCAACAGTTTGTGGGACTTCTCTTGCTTTAATGGATACGGGTGTGCCAATAAAGGCCCCTGTTGCTGGAATTGCTATGGGTCTCATCAAAGATAAAGACGAGTATGTAATACTTTCCGATATACTTGGTGATGAAGATTATCTTGGTGATATGGACTTTAAAGTAGCAGGAACTAGTGAAGGGGTTACGGCGCTACAAATGGACATGAAAATTTCTGGTATAAGCTTTGAAATTGTTGAAAAATCTTTAGAACAGGCAAAAGCTGGAAGATTACATATTTTAGAAAAAATGAATGCAGTGATTTCAGAACACAGTGATGATGTCAAAGACCATGCACCAAGGATGTTATCATTTTACATAGATAAAGACAAAATTTCTGCTGCTATAGGTTCTAAGGGGAAAAATATACGCAGTGTGTGTGAAAGAAGTAATGCAAAAATTGAAATAGGAGATGATGGTAAAGTTTCTGTTTTTGCTACGAGTGGCACTGAAGCTGAAATTGCAAAGAGTATGATGATTGATTCAATAACAAAACTAGAACAAGGTTCTATAGTTGATGTCAAGGTTGTAAGAATAGAGAAGTCTATTGTAGAGCTTGAATTTCTTAATGGCAGAAAAGGAAAAATGCACATAAGTGAAGTAGCTAATGAACATATAGATTCTATAGAGAGCGTACTTAAACAAGATGATACTTTCAAAGCACTAGTAATTGACTTCGAAAAAGGTGGGTGTCCAAAGTTGTCAAGACGTCGGGTTGACCAAGAGACGGGAGAGTTTTTTGAAGGTGAGCTTTACAACGAGGAAAGGAAAGATGGTCCAAATGACAGGGATAATTATTACAATAATTCATTTAGTAGAAAACCTGGAGGAAGTCACCATAAGAGGCCTCCTCGTCCTCGTTCTGGTTTCAGCAACAGAAATAGGCCGAAATTTGGTAATAATGATTCATCATCAGGTTTTTATTAAGAGTAAACTTCTTGCGTTACCTCTCGTCATTCCAGTGCTTAACACTGGAATGACACCCTTTCTGGTGAAGGTTGTTCTCAAATCACAATGTTAGTACAATTGTGGTGTTAGCTATAGCTAACCCAAGGTATCCGTTCAGCGGAGTGGTAGAATAAGGTAGACAAAGTGATCTAAAAAGATAATCATAGAGCAAAAGTGAGGTAATGTGGTAAACCTTTTAGAACTTTGCAAAAATTTACAGCAAAAAATAGAAAAACTGAAAGCAGAGATAGAAAACTTAAAAGCAGAAAATAAAGCTTTAAAGATAGAGAACGCTGAATTAAAGGAAAGGCTTGGTTTAAACTCGAAAAATTCATCTCTACCGAGCTCTAAAGAATTGTACAAAACAAAAAAGGACAAGCCAAAAAGCGAAAGGAATGTTGGCGATCAGGTTGGGCATAAAGGAAATTTTCATGCTACAATGGAAGCGGATAAAGTAGTAAAAATAGAGTTGCCTAATATTTGCGAATGCGGAGGAAAGCTTGTAATATGCGAAAAACCTTATGTTCACCAAAAAGTTGATCTTCCGGAAATTAGGCCTTATGTAGTATAGCATTTCTCATAATAGTCCGAACAGGTCATAGGAAGGCAGAATCAACAGCACGACGAAAGGATTCGAATAGAGGAATGTTTTTCCTGGCTCTGTTTTTTATAGCAAACCAATGATGCTCAATTTTGTTGAAATCTGGAGAATAAGGCGGCAGATACAAAATTTCTGCACCAACCCCTTTAGCAAGCTCGATAATCTTATCAGACTTATGAAAAGTAGCATTGTCAAGAATGACAGTCTGTCCAGGTTCCAAGATCGGTGTCAAAAATTGCTCAAACCATCCATTAAAAACGTCCATATTACAGTGGCCTTCAAAGGTTAACGGAACAACTATCTTTCTTCCACTTAAGGCTGCAACCATACTGATTCGTTGAGTTTTCTTTCCAGATTTTAAGGCATAAAACCGCTGTCCTTTCTGGCAATATCCGTAGGGGTAGTCTTCGGTGTTATCAATGCCAGACTCATCTATATACACTAAGTTTTTAGGTTCTTTTGTCGCTATAATTTTCAAAAATTCAGCACGTTTTTCTTCGTTTCTTTCCTTGTATCCATATGTCTTTTTTTGCACGTAAATCCAATTTTTTTAAGGGCTCGATAGATCGTTTGGATACTAACGTTGTTCCAAAGTTTAGCCATTTCCGATAGAGTCTTTCCTCCGTGTTCTCTGGCAAATTTGGCAAAGGTATCCCAGTCGGTAATTTTGTGATTGTAACCCCCATTTCCAAGTTTTTTTGATTGAAAGTCTCCTGTTTCTTTTCTTCTTTGCTGCCACTCCCATAAAGTAGTTCGTCCAATCTTAAATCTTGCTGCCACTGTTTCTCTGCTTTCTCCTTCGTCTAGCGCTTCCATTGCTTTTTTTCTTAAATCATAACTATATGCTGCTGGCATTCAACCTCCTTATCATCATCTACCCTTATCCTATCACATCCGGACTTTTATGGAAAGAGCTATAATATGGAAGATATCGAAATTGCTATAGACAGTACAGGAATTAGTATATACAACAACACACAGCAAGGAAAATAGCACTGACAGAAAATATCGTGGCTATGAGCAAACGAGAAAATTGCACGTAATGTTGAATATAAACAACAAAAAAGCCATAGCTGTAAAATACAGTAACGGCTGATCACTATGGAGCTTGTGATTTGCTAAAAGAAGTTGATTTTCAGCATGCCATAAAAGCACTATATGCAGATAGAGCATGTGATAGGCACAAGTTTTATAAGTTGTGTAACGAATATGATATAAAGACAAAAATTCCACCAATAAACAATGCGGCAGAACATCCAGAAATAGATTATATGTCTAACAGGAATGCTGCTATTAGGTTAATAAAATTATACGGTGAAGATGGCATGAAAGAATGGAAAAAAGAAGTAAATTATGGGAAAAGATCTTATATTGAAGGGTTTTTCTCAAGATTAAAGCAAATATTCGGATTTAGTTTTAGGAATAAATCTGAGATAAATCGAGAAAAAGAACTAAATGCTATTTGCTTAATAAATTCACTGATATTGGTATGGCTAAATTTGAGATAGTTACATGAATTTACCATAAATCACCATCTCATAAAGTGTGATGCAACAAAGCCATCCCAGTGTCTGGGCACTGGGATGACAAGAAGAGAGCACTGGAATGACAGGAGAAGGAGGGCTACTACCGTCATAAAGGAACCAGTGTCAGTTACTCGGATGATACCTTTTTCTACTTAATTTGGGTTATGCAAGAAGTCTATTCGCGGTATAGATTCCGCTAACACGTAGCGGGATGACGGTTGTCGGTAAATCTAAGTCAGTTTAGCTATATGCTTTTAATTCCCCCAAAAGGAGAATTAAATATGTGAAGTTCTAGTTGATATGACTTAATGAATGGTTAGTTTAAATTACTAATTTATTTAAGAGATTTTGATAATATTTAACCCACTCGCTTTTCTATTTTCCATATCACGATGTGCTTGAATTATTTCATCAAATTTATATTTTTTATTGATCCGTACAGTTAAAAGTTTTTTTCTTATCATCTCGAAGATTTCCATTGTGGTAAGCACTAATGTGAATCTATCATGCTTATAATGGTATATTGAGGTTCCAGTTGCAAATAACGAACGTGAACTAAGTAAAGAAAAACTAATAGGAGCGTTACCTGATATCTGCCCATAGGAAACGTATATGCCGAACCTGCCTAAAGATTCAAAAGAGAGCTTGCTTATAGCGTAACCTATGGGGTCATATACTGCACCTACTCCTCTGTTTTGCGTAATCTCCATAATTTTAGAAACGAAGTCTTTATCATTGTAGTTTATTGCGTATGTGCAGCCACTTTGTAAAGCTATCTTCATTTTTTCATCAGAGCTTACAGAACCTATCACTACACCTTTTTTATCCTTTGCCCATTGGCATATTATTTGTCCTAAGCCACCATTAGCCCCATGAACTAGCACGAAAGCACCAGGCCTGATTTTATAAGATTGATTAACTAAATAGTGAGCTGTCATACCTTTAAACAGCACTGCAGCAGCAACTTCATCAGATATGTCATCTGGAATTTTTATCAGATATTTCTGGTGTATAATGCGCTTTTCACAATATGCCCCTGGAGGAGCTGTGCAATATCCAACTCTATCTCCGACCTTCAACCCATCACTGATTTTTTTACCAAGCTTTTCAATAACTCCCACTGCTTCCACTCCAAGCACTGATGGTAAATTTTTAATTTTGCGTGTACCTTTTCTGTGCTCTAAATCATAACGATTTAAGCCGATAGTTGTGTGACGCACTAAGACTTCCTCGCCTTTTGGCTCACCTATGCTCTTATCTACAAATTCTAATACTTCTGGTCCCCCAGTTTTTTTAATTTGTATAGCTCTAACCATGATGAATATTAAGACAAAAACTTTGATTATGTTATCTAACAATTAATATTTTGCAAAGTTATTGTTTTCACAATCAATAGACTTCTTGCGTTACCTCTTGTCATCCCAGTGTCAGCTACTCGGATGACACCCTATTGATTACTGAAATGACACGGTTTGCAAACATTCTGTTACTTAAGCTTAAAAAACGTGTATGATAGCGTTATTTCACTTAAATCTTTTGTATTACTATCAAGCATTATCTCAGGACCTATATAGAAAGATACGGGCATAGCTGCTTTTTGTTTTGGTAGCAACATTTGCTCTTCAAAACAAAAGCATGCAATTTTATTGAAATACTTACCTGCTTTGAAAGGCGTAACATTATACACCGCCATTCCAAATGAAGGCTGATCAGATAGATTTTTTGCGTAATAAAAAGCTAAACTTTGTTCTCCTATGTTTACATCAACATAGTTAGTTTCTGATTTAAATTCCCAAGGTAGATCGGACATTATATCAGCATTGAAATGGACCCTGATCTTTTGGTTAGTTATATTTGTTGTTGTGTTAGTTACTTTTCTTATTGTGCCACCATACCCAGTAGCTTTACAAAAAATGCTATATAGAGGCACCGATGCATATGTAAGACATATCATCGACACAACTAAAGATATTAAAAAGAAGACTATAGAATTTTTATCATTTCTCCTTAAAAAGGAGAACATTTAGCCCCTGTTATTAAGTAACCTGAGCAAACTGAGAAATATATTGATAAAGTCTAGGTAAAGACTAGTTGCACCAAGTATTGCCAGCTTAGTAGTAGCAGCTTCTGAACCATCATTATACTTGTAATAAACATCCTTGATTCTCTGAGCGTCAGATGCAGTTTTTAAAGTAAACACTATTACCGATATGAATGATATTGCAAAATCGAGTGGACCACTTCCAAGGAACAAATTCACTACAGATGCTATAATTAATCCCCAGACTCCCATTCTCAAAAAAGAGCCCATACTTGTTAGATCTCTTTTTGTGATGTTACCATACAAAGCGATAGAGCCGAACATGATTGATGTAATGAAAAATGCTCTTGCTATACTTTCTGCAGTATAAATTATGAAAATATAGGATGAAGACATTCCAATTAATACTGCAAACGCAAAAAATATGGTGAATGCAGACTGAACACTAAGATGTAGAATTTTAGGGTATACAAAAAACACTAGTACAAGTGGAGAAAATATTACTGTATACAACAGGACTGGATTAGAATGAATTACCTGAAAAAGACCTGAAAACACCGTTAGGAACGCGACAAGCCCTGTAACGCCTAAAGCTAAAGCCATATAATTATATACTTTAGTTAGGTAACTTCTAAGCCCAGCACTGTAGTAAGCGCCTTGAGAGCGAATATCCTGTTCATTTCTCATGTAAGACATAATATAACTCCTTTTATCCATTACTTAACACATTATAATATAAAACCATATTTTTATCAAGTGTTTTTATTATAAACAGCTATGCGCTGGCATTTGTTTTAATATAAATAGAATATAGGCCTATTGCTGCTGCATTTGAAACATTTAAACTGTTAATTGCATTTGACATTGGTATTTTTAAAAGATAATCACAGTTTTCTTTAACTAACCTCCGCATTCCTTTCTCTTCGGAACCAAAAATAATTACTCTTTTTTTCTCAAAACTCTTTATTTCATCTATATTTTCTTTAGTATTGCAATCAAACCCATAACACCAGTAACCGACCTTTTTTAAATACTGCATAGTTTTTACTATATTTGTAACGTATATTAGTGGGACAATATCCAATGCTCCACTTGCTGCTTTTGCAATAGATGCATTTTCACTTGGTGAATGGTTATGTGGTAAAACCAATGCGTCGACATTAAAACAAGCTGAAGTTCTTAAAATCGACCCAATATTGTGCGTGTCAGTGACTTGATCTAAAATGACTATAGTAGAGCTATCGTTCGAGCTTTCAGCTATTTCTTCAATGCTTAAGTTATAAAGAATAGGGGCAACATTTAAAGCAATTCCCTGATGGTTAGCACCTTTGGGTAAAACGTCATTAAGTATTTTGCTTTCTACTAATCGAACTTTAATGCCCTTACTGTCTACACATTGCCTAATTTCTTTTTTGTGCTCTCTATAGAAATTTTCTGTTGCTAACAGTTCTATACACCGCCTATTTTTATTCTTCAGTGCTGACATGCAGGTGTGCTTTCCATACAGCCAAAAATTCTCATTAGTTTTTGACGATTTCATCGTATTATTGAAAATCGGGTTTTTATAGAATAAGCAACATTTTACTATGTTTGGATATTGTTGTAAAATTATACAATTCGATTAATGCGTTTATGTCGGACAATGAGTTGGATTGGCAAAAAAATGTTAAGCCAATAGAATGTGGAAAAGTTACTTTGAAAGTTGATCATAAAGTAAATATAAAGTCTATGGTTGATAAAGGTACCTCCGACTTACAAGGGAATTTTCTTAATACCAATAATAGTAACTCATCATTTTGTCTTGACCAAAACACAAAATCAAAAGTTGATAGGGGTAAATATTTTATAAGCGATAAGCTCGATTTGCATGGCTATAATATAGAGGATGCTTACTGTAAATTGATAGATTTTATTATCAAAAATTATCGAGCAGGAAATAGATGTTTATTGGTAATTACGGGATACGGCAGTGCAACAAACAAAACAGACACTATAAAGAGTAACTTAAATAAATGGTTAAATGACACTAAAATCCAGCATATGGTTCTATACTACCAACAAGCTACGAAAAAACATGGTGGTAAAGGGGCTTTTTATGTTTTATTAAGAAGGAATAAAAACCTTGAGTCCTGATACTTAAAATTCCTTTTAAGCCTTAATTTTTCTTGTATAACCATACAGTGTTCGGCAGCGCGTGACGCACAACTGTGCGAACATTGTGATTTGGGTCTACCAGGAAGGATGTCTCCCAGTACCTCTTTTCCCGTCATCCCGCTACGTGTTAGCGGGATCTCATTTCACTTTATGAGGGTGTCATCCGAGTAGCCCCTTTCTCGTCATCCCGCTACGTGTTAGCGGGATCTCATTTCACTTTACGAGGGTGTCATCCGAATAGCTTGACTACTTGGATCCAGATTGGATACTGAGTTGGTGAGTATAAAAGTATAGCTTCTACGTCATACCGCCGCGGTATCTCAGCCGCTAACAAGTAGCGGGGTGACGAGTTACTATACCGCTGCGAACCGTCATACCGCGATTTATTCCATAGCTGTACGAACATTCATTTTTGAAGGTAAACTGCACAGCAAATGGTGTCATTCCAGTGCTTGACACTGGAATCCAGCCGGCTTTGTTGCATCGCTAGCTATGATGGATTAAAGATAAAAAAGGTGGAGAATATCAGTAGCTTATTATTCTGGTATTTATAACAAGAACGGTCAGTGAATACCTAAATTTGAGTAAAAGAAATTTCACTACCACTCACTAATCCGGCTAAAATTCAAGAATTTCAATGCTTTAGCTATTTTCAATAGAATTAAATTTATTAATATAAATAACAAGTTACTATTCTTAAATTTGATCAGATTGATTGCAAAAAAAACAAGATTTTCAATAAGTTGCTTATAATCCTAATTATAGTTAGCCTTTCATAAGTAGCGATGCAACAAAGCCATTCCAGCGTCACGCGCTGCCATGTGATATACAATTTCCTTCGAATTACAACGTACGTGCGCTCTATATGCACTTGATTGACAAATGCTCTCTTATCAAAATCTCAAGAATCTGCACTATATTTAATGCTGCGCCTTTGCGCAGGTTGTCAGCCACTATCCACATATTTAATCCGTGCTCAACAGTATTGTCTCTTCTAATACGCGATACATATACAGCATTCTCCTGTACAACATCAATTTGAGTTATGTATTCACTATCTTCACGCCTGTTGTACACTAAAACTCCACTATCTTCGGCTTCACTTAGCACTTCACGAGCTTGTTCTTCAGTGATATGTTGATCAAATTCCACATTTACTGCCATAGCGTGACCGATAAAGACGGGTACCCTTACACAAGTTGCAGTAACTTTTATATCTTCCTCTAAAATTTTTTTTGTCTCCTCTTGCATTTTCCATTCCTCTTCTGTAGAGCCATTTTCCATGAATTCTCCTACATGGGGAATGCAATTGAATGCTATTTGCTTAGAGAATATCTTGGGTTTTTTAGCTTCGTTCATAAAGATTTTTTTTGTCTGGTCATAGAGCTCATCCATTGCTGCTTTGCCTGCACCAGAAGTTGATTGATAAGTTGAAGCAACGATTCTCTTTATTTTTGCTTTTTGGTGTAATAGATGTAGTACTAGCAGCATCTGTATTGTAGTACAGTTTGGATTGGATATTATGTTGTGGTTTTTATATTCCATAATTTTTTCTTTATTAATCTCTGGAATAATGAGTGGCACACCCTCTTTCATTCTAAAATGGGAACTGTTATCTATCACGATGCATCCAGCCTGTGTTGCAATTGGTACATACTCTTCAGAAACATGAGATCCAGCACAGAAAATGGCTACATTAGTTCCAACGAAGTCATAATCCTCAAGGCATAAAACTGTTAACTCTTTGTCACCAAAGCTCACCTTCTTCCCTTCTGATTTTTTCGATGCAAGTGCAATAACGCAATCTATCGCCTCATCTTGAAATTCAGCAAGCGTGCTTAATACCTCACGCCCTACTCTTCCGGTTGCTCCAATAACAGCAATTTTGTATCTCATATAGATGAACCTCTAATTTTAAAGTTCTATTATATTTTTACTGACAAAATTTACAATTGTTTTAATATTTTTACCTTGCAATTAATTGTAATTTAGCTATTATTATGCAATATTAGTAATATTACATAATGAAATGAAAGATGAGTAAGGAATACGATGAAACTAAGGTTAAACCTGCAATGTCTACACCTCAAGGGCCTGAAGGAACCAATGGATCAAAGGCCCAAAGTGTTCTTTCGAATAAAAGAAAGCCTACAATAAATTTTGATGATAAAAAGTATGGTGTAAAAACCTCTAAAATAGACCAACAGTCTCTAAACAAAAGACAAGAATCTTCAAAGCTAAGAGATCTCTTAAGGTCAATACCAATAATAAGGAGATTTTTAGCAAGGATTTTCACACCTGAAAAAATAGAAATCATCAGTAACCCTATATATGACAACATGGAAGCATATAAAAAATCGCAGGAAGATTACCCTAGTAAGATAAAAGATGAAACTAGTATAGATGATGAACACACAAAAGAAGTAGATAGTAAACTTGAGAAGGGTAATGTTGAACAAGTGGACAACAAGAAAAGTCGTAGTTCATAAATATCAATCATTTAAAAATTATCTCTAGTTATAACATTGTATCTGTTCAGATGCATGGCTCATGTACAAATATTGAAACAAAAATTCCAGTGCTCCTTTCTCGTCATCCCAGTGCGTGACACTTGTATCTTTATGATGTGAGGCATTAGAGCTAAAATACCTCACAGGGAGGGTGAAGCTGATGCGACACTAATGCCATTAAGCCAGATTTTGCTTCCCTCCCATAGAGTTAAAGACTGAACAGTATCTTTTGGAATTATATCCCGTATTACAAGGTTAGTCTAAACTCTCAGTTTATTTATAGTCTTGGAGGCAATTTTATGCAAGTAAATGCTATTTTGGGTGTGGATATTTCAAAAAAGAAATTTGATGTTTGTTTGTTAGTGGACAGTAAAAAACGACACAAAGTCTTTCAAAATAATCAAGATGGTTTTGCAAAACTTGTAGTTTGGTGCAATGGCCATGGAGCAAATCTTACTCATTTATGTCTTGAAGCAACTAGTTGGTATGGAGAAGATTTGGCTACTTTTATGCACGATTTAGGACATAATGTCAGTATAGTAAACCCAGAAAGCTTTTGGCAAAAGTGAGCTGCTCAGAAATAAGACAGATAAATCAGATGTAGCTATGATAGCTAGATTTTGTATCGCCAACAAACCTGCTCTTTGGAAGCCCATTGCACCTGAAATGAGGCATTTGAGGGAGCTTTACCGTTGCATGCAATCGCTAAAAGATGATAAGGTGCAACAGACAAATCGCTTGGAAAACAAAAATATGCATTCCAGTTGCAAAGAAGCTATATCTAAAGTAATTTTGGCAATAGAGGAGCAAATTATTGTTCTCGAAAAAGAAATTAATGAGCATATAAATAACTATCCACATCTAAAAAATATGGTGGAAAACCTTAAGACTATAAAAGGTATAGGATATCTTACTGCTGTTGCTGTTGTCGCAGAAATGCCATCAGTTGATAACTTTGACAATGCTAAACAATTTACAGCTTTTGCTGGTCTAAATCCAGGACATTATCAATCGGGATCGTCAGTAAGTAAGAGAAGTTGCATATGCAAAATAGGATCTGAGCGTATTCGAAAAGCTCTTTATATGCCAGCTATAGTAGTCAAAAACCATAATAATCATTTTCAAAAGTTTTGTCAGCGTCTAGCAAGTAAAGGCAAATGTCCAAAAGTCATAGTTCTTGCGTTAATGCGAAAATTAATGCATGTCTTTTTTGGTATTCTTAAAAATAATCAACCATTTAATTGTAATTTTGTTGGATAATTTGTTTGACAGCAGAGACAGTATCTGGGATCCAGATTGGGCACTAAGTTGGTAAACACGAAAGCGATTAATCCTTTACAACGTTTTTGATGGAACTGCGCGAAAGAACTGGATGCCAGTGTCACGCACTGGCATGACACCCATTTCTTCCTATAGTTGTCTTTTCTCGTCTACCTTATTTTGCCACTCTGCTGAACAGATACATAACATTTGCTATACAGAAACTCTGCGATACCAAAATAAATAAAGAGGTACGCCACTTGCAGTGAATAAGCTTGCGATCAGCAAGGTATTCACAGAAGTTTCAAATATTACCCAGCAGCAAAAGGTTGTTGCTATACTGCCAATTAAAAATTTGTAACAACTCTTTTCTTGCACAATAACTTTGAGAAAAGCAAGACTGCATGCAAGGTAAACAAATAAAAATGAAACTACAGAAAAGTCGATAATTGATGTGATCTGCTTAGCAAAATTGTTGCTTGAAGTGAGGATTAGTAAAGTTGCAGTTCCAACTGAGCTAGTTGTTATGCCCCAGAAAGGAGAACCGTGCTTGTTTCTTTGAGCAAAAAACTGTGGCATCAGTTTATCTTTTGCAAGGCCAAGGGCCACTTGTCCACTAGCTAGTACCCAAGCGTTTAAAGTACCAACACAAAAAATGAACGCAGTTATAGAAATAATCAAGTGCCAATTGCCAGAGGCCATAATTTTTATTGCGTCAACATATGGTGCTCTTGAACTTGCTAAATCATTGCCATTTATTAATCCCATAATTGCAAGATTGTTGATAAAATACACAACAGCAACAGAGATTGTTCCAAGTACCACAGCTCTTGGTATTGTTCTAGCTGGATTATCAACTGACCCTGCAGGTGCTGTTGCCAATTCAACTCCAATAAAACCCCATAGAGTAATAAGTGTAGAACGGGCAAGAATCTGCGATGTTGTAAGATTTGATATTTCTTCACTTATGATGAAGTTATTTCTATCAAAAAAAAACAATGCTGCTATAGGTATTACAAGCAATACAGAAATTTTTATCACCGTCAATAAAAACTCAACACGTCCAGCAGTAGCTACTCCTCTAAAATTTATTAGTGTAATAATTGTAAGTAATAACATCTCTAAAAACAGATGTACGTTTTGAATATCTTCATGGAAAAATGGTGTAAGATAACCAACACCCACAACTATTACGGCTGTTGTGCTAACCCATGAGATCACCCAATACGTCCAACCAACAAAAAAAGCTGCAGCAGGGCCAAAAGCATGCTTTACATAGACGTGAGGGCCACCCGTTTCCGGAAATTTTGCGCAGAGTGAGGCAAAAACTAAAGCAAGAGATATAGCACCAAGCCCTGATATTATCCAGCTTATAAGGCTATACATGCCATATGGAGCAAGGCTAATTGGAAGCATAAAAATTCCAGAGCCAATTTGGCTGCTAATCACTAAGGCAAAAATAGCCCAAAAACCTATTTTATTTGACACAATAATTCTTATCTAAATAGATTAACAATATACCCTAAACTCAGAAATTTCAATTGATCTTTTAACATAAAAACTTGCATTTTTTTCAATTTATTCCTAAAATAGATTATATTAACAGATTATTAAGAGGGGGTTATGAATCCGAGATTAAAAGCATTTTTGGTTGTTTGTAGTATTATTGCATTTTTGATTGCACTTTTGTTTCTCGTGTATTATTTAAATCTTCTTGTTAACTATATCCTTGACCCGATTCTAGTTCGTCCCTTTGAAAGATTATACAAAAACTTAATTGTTGATGGTCTTTATGCCTATTTATCTACAAGCACTTCTAGCCCTGCACTAGCATTTTTGGCTACAGGTTTTATTGTTATTGCTGCGTTTATTTGCCTGAATAAAATGCTTCTTCCCTTGCAAGAGAAGATCATAAACAACTATACCTCCTTTAAAAACAACAATATTGATAGCAATAGCATGTTGTTTGAGGTTTATAAAGATCCAACAATAAAATTAAAGGACAAAATCTTATTCTTCAGTATACACTTGATATATTACCTACAGCTTCCATTTTTGTATATTGCATCAAGGGTATCAGCTCTACGTGGGTTTCTTATATTTAATTTTGGTTTATTATTGTTAAATTATGCACTGCTAATTCCAGTAGCACTTCTTGAGTTAATAAAATATCCATCAGTAAAACTCTTTTCACCTTTGGGTTTGAATGTAAAGCAGCTAAGCTTTTTGTTTAATGTAAGTGATGTGGGCACTGGTAGTCAAAGTGTTCATACTAGAAGTTTTGAGGAAAGTGTCATAAACTGCGCTGAAGAACTAAAACAGAAATTTGGAACTCAACCAAATGTACTCAATAAAGAGTTTGAAGACTACATAAATAATTCAGATGAGCTTACAACTGAGCAAAAAGAGCAATTAAAACTTTATCTTAACTTTAATGGTTCCAATGAAGCAGCTTGGCAAGAATCAAAAACTGGACTAACTCTCACACAAGCTGCAAACTTAGTTTCAACTGCTGCTAAGAATCAAAAATCAGATGTGAATTCACTATTACTAATGAATTTAAAGGATGGACTTGGTTTATGTACTCTGGGAATGTTCGATCGTATTATTTATTCGCTTAGTTGTCTTGAAGCGAAAAATAATTTCTTGGTTCAAATAAATGGAGCAGTGAACGTATTAACACCTAAATTTACTGAAAGATTTTTAAAAGAATATTGCAATTATAAAAAATTAAAAATTTTGGTAGACAAGTTTGAAGATTTTTACTCCGAAGATTATGCGGATAAAAATAATATAAGCGATGAGGTGAAGAGCAACATTAACCAATCAATAATAGAAATAAGAGAATTTGTCTTTAAAGAGCTTTACATAAAATTTTACGAAGAGTATGGAAAAAGTATTCAAAGAGGTGCCATAAAGCAAAAATTAAGGGAATTAGTTACAGATGATAGTATAAAGGAAGCAGTGTATTATTCAATGTATAATATAGAAATCCCTGCAGAACCACCTACTTATCTTGAAAGAGTAAAAGCATTTTTTGGAGGTCATGCAAGGTCTCCTGCTGCTTAGTGGTGGGCTCATGTCATGGTAGAAAATTTTGACTTTAGCTAAAAAAATTACTTCCGCATACTTGAAACCTCATTATAATGACAATTAGAGATGTTTCTCGAGCTCAAAATTTGTCTCCGTCTGCAGACTTTTCATTTAAATTTCAGTTAAAAATGTGGCGTATCTTCTTCAGTGTATGTGGGTGCACACGCATACTTAATCTCTGCCCAATGTGCGTTGCATTTTTTCTGAATCTTGTTCATATGGGGGATTCTATGCCTAAAATTCCAGACACTTGACTTTAGCTAAAAACCAACTGGCGCCTATGGTTTTTTATAGTTTTATCTTCCCTTTTCTGAATGGCTTGCAAGCTGCTATCTCTACAAAAACTATGTTTTTCTTCAGAAGAGAGTTATATTGTAACTATGGACAAAATAATCATAAAAAAATTTGGTGGGACTTCGCTAACTGATTTAAACCGAGTTGCAAATTTGATAAAAAACGATATTGAGAAAGGTTGTAATGTAATCGTTGTTGTATCTGCTGTTGCAGGATTTACTGACCAAATGGCTTTTCAGGCTAGGCAAATCTCAAATTTAAGTTGCAGACAAGAGTTATCAGAGTATGACGTTATGCTTTCAGCAGGAGAACAAATCTCTTGCGGTCTATTAGCTATCACTCTCCAATCGATCGGAGTTAATGCTAAATCGTGGCTTGCCTGGCAGTTACCAATTGTAACTGATGATTTTTATTCTGAGTCTAAAATAAAAACAATAAAGATTGACCGTGTGAAAAGATCTTTTGCTGAGGGTTATACTGCTGCGATCATTGCTGGTTTTCAGGGTATAAATGATGATAGAATCACTACTTTTGGAAGAGGAGGCTCTGATATATCAGCAGTTGCCTTCGCGGTAGCCTTTGGTGTTAGAATTTGCGAAATTTTTACTGATATTGATGGAATATATACAGCAGACCCGAGAATTGTTCCAAAGGCACGCAAGCTCAAATTTATCTCTTACGATGAAATGTTGGAAATGTCGTCATCTGGTGCTAAAATACTGCATAATCGTTCAGTACAACTTGCAATGAAACATAACATTAAAGTGCAAGTGCTATCCACTTTTAAGGAAGTAGAAGGCACCACAGTGCTACACAAAAGGGATGTACTAGAGAGATACTTAATTACTGGAATAACTTATAGCACTAATGAAGCTCTTGTAACTTTCACTAACCTTGCAAATAACTTGCGTACTTTAAGAGATATAGCAGGAGCAAACGTTAAAATTGATATGATACATGGGTCAAGTTTTGTTATCTCCAAATTTGATATTGATTTAATGGAAAAGTTACTGAATAAGAATGAAAATTATGCTATAAACGATAATGTAGCTAAAATTTCAATAATTGGTATTGGTGTTATGTCTAACACTGAAGTGATGCACCGCAC
Source organism: Wolbachia endosymbiont (group A) of Cydia splendana (assembly GCF_947179475.1). Classification (NCBI taxonomy): domain Bacteria; kingdom Pseudomonadati; phylum Pseudomonadota; class Alphaproteobacteria; order Rickettsiales; family Anaplasmataceae; genus Wolbachia; species Wolbachia endosymbiont (group A) of Cydia splendana. The sequence goes on along the minus strand of NZ_CAMXBP010000002.1, from coordinate 111,549 downwards.
ACTCAAGGTTTTAAGCGAAAAAAAGATAGAAATACTTGCTATCACAACATCTGAAATCAAAATCAGTATAATTGTTCAAAAAGAATGCGCTGTAGCTTTAGTCAAAGATTTACATACTGAGTATGAGCTTGATATGCAGCACTAGGATAGGCTTGACGTCCAGTTGTCTAAGAGTATGTCTTGAAAAGGAATGAGGAAAAAAATATGATAGTGTAAGTAAAAAATAGGAGGGAAAATTGTATCCAAGTGATATAAGTGATAAGGAATGGGAAATTTTGGAGCCACATGTTGCACAAGGAAAGATAGGGAGGCCAAGAAAGCACAATATCAGAACAATTATTAATGCAATAAGGTATATAATGAGAGGTGGTTGTCAATGGAGAATGCTGCCGAAAGATTTTCCTCCATGGAAGACGGTGTATGACTATTTTCTCAGGTGACGTAGTAATGGCAAATTGGAAAAAATACATAATATGCTAGTAAAAGAGGTAAGAAAAATGTTTGGTAAAAATGAAACACCTTCAGTAGGAATAATTGACAGTCAATCAGTAAAAACCACTCAAAAAGGGGATCCAGAGGATATGATGCTGAAAAAAAAATAAAGGGTAGAAAACGTCATATTGTTGTAGATACAGTGGGCTTAATTATTGCGGCTGATGTTCATAGTGCAAGTGTTCAAGATCGTGATGGTGCTCTAAATCTTTTCACTCAAGCTAAATACAAGGCTCCAACTTTACGTAAGTTTTTTGCTGATCAAGGATACATAGCAAAACCGCTGTTTATTGGAGACAGGATACGATTACCAAGAAAGCTGTTGATGTTACAGGATTTTTCGACAATCTGGACCACAATTTAGCACTGCAGGCTATCAAGAAGCACACAGACTGCAAATGGGTCATACTGTATGTTGAAAGGTGGATGAAATCCCCTATTCAGCAAGCAGATGGCAGTAAGGTAGTTAGGGAAAAAAGGAGTTCCGCAAGGAGGTTCAATAAGCCCAATCATTTCAAACATATTTATGCACCATGCATTTGATATATGGATGAAACAAAATCACCCAACAGTACCATTTGAAAGATATGTGGATGATGCGATAGTGCACTGCAGAACTAAAAGACAGGCAGAATTTATGCGAGCAGCAATTGAAGAAAGATTGGCACAATGTAAGCTAAAATTCCAACCTGATACCAATGCCATTCCAAAACTCCATCATTATACTGCCTTAGTATAACCTTCTCACTTCTATTGTCTATTTGTTTGTTATGTAATAGAAATTGTTATGAGATTGAAGAATTAAGTGTGAACGGTTACAGAATTTTTGCCAGGAGAAACATATAGTTAAAGTAATTCAGATTTGTAAGATATGTTTATCTGCAATTATAGCTTCAACAGTAGGCAATGTTGCTTTTAATTACCTCAACATTTTCTCTTGGCAATTCTTTAATGAACCGAGAAGTGCGCATCGGTTGCCACTGGTTGTTAATTTCCCTCCTATCTGCACATGAAATGATTAACCTTTCTTTGGCTCTGGTTATGCCAACATATGCGAGTCTCCTTTCTTCTTCTAAAGCTTTACCACTTTTGTCATCAAAAGATCTTTGATGAGGAAATAATCCCTCTTCCCAACCAGGTAGAAACACGCACGGGAATTCAAGTCCTTTGGCTGCATGAAGAGTCATAACATATACGGTGTCATCGTTATTCATATTATCCACTTCCATCACCAAACTTATGTGCTCCAAGAAAGTTGTGGCATTATCGAAATTTTTTAAAGATGAGATGAGCTCCTTGACATTTTCTATTCGTGCTAAGCCTGTTACCTCCTCATTTTCAAGCATTTCAATATACCCTGATTGGTTTGCTACGATTTTAACGAATTCATGCAGTGGTTTTACGCTTACTATTTCTTCCCAAGCTTTAATTTTATTTAAAAAATCATTTAGTGAGAGTTTAATTCTTTCGGTTACTTGATTACTATTAACTAATATTTTTGCTGCCTCAAAAAAAGAAATTTTGTTATCCTGAGCAGTCGTGTATATTTTCTTTAGAGTTGTAGCTCCTATGCTTCTTTTTGGCCGGTTTACGATCCTTTCGAAAGCTAAGTCATCGTTATTGTTTGTAACGAGTCTTAAATATGCAATTATATCCCTGACTTCCTGACGTTCGTAGAATTTTACGCCACTTATAATCTTGTAGGGAATTGAATATTTTATAAAATACTCTTCGAGAACTCTAGTTTGAAAAGTGGCCCTTACCAGCACTGCAATGTCACTAAATCTGTATTTATTGAGCTTTAATATCTGTTCGCTTATGAACCTTGCTTCAGCTTTTCCGTCCCATAATTTTATTAGATTTACCTTTTCCCCTTCAATGTTTGTTGTCCACAATTTTTTTTCTAAGCGAGTCTTATTGTGATTGATAACATATGACGCAGTTGCAAGTATGTGGGATGTTGACCTGTAGTTACACTCTAGTTTAACGGTTTTTGCATTTTTAAAATCATCAGAAAACTTCAAAATATTTTCAACTTCTGCACCACGCCAACTATATATCGACTGGTCATCATCTCCTACACAGCAAATATTTGAGTGCTCTTTTGCAAGGTATTTTAGCCAAAGATATTGTATCGCATTTGTATCTTGATATTCATCTACCATGACATATTTAAACTTGTTTTGGTAGTAGGACAGAACTTCGGTCTTTTGATTAAAGAGTTGTATGTTATATAGCAATAAGTCACCAAAATCGACAGAGTTAAGGAATCTCAACCTTTCCTGATACTGGTGATAGACTTTGAGTGCAGTTACGTACACTGGCCTAAATGATTGAATATCTTCCACTTCAGATGGCAATAAGCACTTCTCTTTCCATTGCTGAATAATATTCATAATGGTCTTACATTTTTCTGATAGGTAATCAGGGCTTATTTCATTGATAATATTTTTTATTACCTGTAATTGGTCATCCACACCAATGATTGTAAAATTGGGGTTTAAGCCCACAATTTCTGCGTGCAGGCGCAAAATTTTTGCTGCAATTGCATGGAAAGTGCCAAGCCATGGTATGTTTGTGCCCGTTAGCTCAAGTACCCTTGATACCATCTCATTTGCTGCTTTATTTGTGAATGTAACAGCTAATATTTCATCAGAATAAGCGTGACCATTTCTAATTATGTGTGCTATTCTTGAAGTAATCGTTCTTGTTTTTCCGGTTCCGGCTCCTGCCAATATTAAAACCGGTCCATCTATGTTAGTTACAGCTGATTGTTGTTCTGGATTTAGCAGTGAGAGATAATCGTTCATCGTAGCCCTATAGATTATAACTTCGTAAAGTTAAACCTATGATTGAAATATTGTAAAGGTTTTATTGAATAGAACAGTTAAAGAATGCTTCACTCAAGTACTACATATTTAAACGTAGGTTTTACATCTATTTTGTTTTAGTAGTTTCAGGTGTATGTCGAGTAACAACAACTTGATTTGAGGTATTGGCACCAGAACTTCTGCTTGTTGGGTGGATAAGTGGAGTTTGGAATGGCTTATATGTACGGTTTAGTTCCTTCATTTCTATTTCTTCAACTTCAACAAGGGGTTTTTCTTTTGGGGTATAGCGATTATGCGTTGCAGGTCGTTCAGTGAGATTTTCATATGTTTCTTTCAACCAAGTTCCGATATCATACATAAATCCATACGCTTTTTCTTTAAATTCTCTCAATGATCTACTGAAACTTGCTAGTGTGTTATTAAAGTAAATTGTCATATAGTCTCTTGTGGTGTATTGATAACTTTCTCCATCTAGTCTGCTACTTTGTGCGTTATACCAATTCTCATTACTAGTGAATCAAATAAGCGGCATTGCAGAGTTTTTTAATTGTGGAGTGAGAAAGAGAGGTAATAAATTTGCACAAAGCGCTCTCAAGCAAAGCAATTGTGTCGTAGATTTTGTTACGCAAAATGTTCTGTTTTATATATAACCAAAACCTCTCAACAGGATTGAGGTCAGGTGAGTATGGTGGTAGGTATATAATGTCGATATTTTTAGGTACTTTTAAATTTTTTGACTTATGCCAACTAGCACAATCCATGATAAGAAATGCCTCCCTTGTTCCTAAATATTGTGACATCTGCTCAAGGAATATATTCATACAATCAGTATTGACGTTTGAGCTAGAACTTTCTCCATTTCTGGGATTAACTGCACTATAGAGATAAAAATTTTGCCTACCTAGTTTTACCTTAACCTGTGTCCTAATGCCTTTTTTAAACCACCCGTGTCCAATCTTTGAATGTGTGCCAAACCGCGATTCATCGAAGAAAAATAGCTCTTTTTCAGGATACATGACAATAGTTTCATTAAGATTTTTTTTTAAATTCCTCTTGTTTACTTTTATCTTGTCCGTTATGCACTGGTCTTGGTGTGATATATGAGAATTTCATTCTTTGCATATTACGGTGTACTGTAGATTTGCTGATATTCAAACCAAACTTTTCTTGAATTCTTATTTTCATTTCTTTTATAGTAATATTGGGGTTTTCCTCTATCCACACCTCAACTTGTTCACGTTGACTTTGATTCAATATAGTTTTTCTACGGCGTTGAGGCGGAGCAAATAATTTTTCTTCTCTGCCAAATTTTAGGTCATGCAGTAAGTGCCTTTCTTGAAATGCAGCATATCTTTGCTACGGCTGTTATACTGTGCTTTTTTGCTGCAATTACAGCATTTAGTTTTTTTGCAACATATGCGTTATTTCTTACTTTCTTCAGCATTTCTTTTGCTGATTCCACCACTTTTTCATCCAATAATTTTGATCTTAATGCCATTTAAACCTCGCTACTTTACTTACTTCAGTATGGCTTTTTTTCTATTATTGTCTATCCGTTACTTGTGTAGCGGGAATTGGTATTAGAACTATTGTTGCTTTTGAAATAACCAAATATGTTGTACATTTTGAGCTACCGCTGATTATTAATATACATATATTATGCATTAATAAATTAAAGTTGTCAAGAATTTTACTACTTGCACTCTGTAAAGTTTTTGTTGTGTACTTTGAACTTTGAGAAAAATGGACGCCTAAATTTGACAATTGTGAAAATATTAGTTAAAATTATTGTATGTTAAGTATAGTAAATAGGAGAAAATATGCCTACTAATTCTGATGAGCAAAGAAAACTTTCACTTGAAGAACGGATAGTTATTACGTCTTTAACATCTGTGGAAAATTTAAGAATCCATAATGTTGAATCAGTTAAAAAAACGACTGACATAATAAGTTATTATGTTGAACAAATAAAGGAGCCCTTTGAGGAATTTATTAAGCAAATCAATGAGATACATACTTCATTTATGTGGGAACTTGATCGTCTTGATCATGATACTTTGAGAGAACACTTTAATGAAGGAGTAACAATAGATGCACTAAAAGAACATGTGCAATCTGTTGGACAATACTTAGAATGCACTTCAAAGATTTTATATAAATTTGGTAAGTTAAATGATGAAGAAAAACAACAAGGTAGTGATTTAGTAGCAGAAAAACTTAAAATAATAGAAGAGATTTCAAATCCTAAAAGCAATCCAAACGCTTGTAGAACTTGTTGTGCTTTAAGTGGTGGTGCAATTATTGGAGCAGCTATAGCATACCTTGCAGGAGCTGCCACTTTAGCTCCTGCTATTGTTGCTGTTGCAGTATTTATTGCAGCCACTGTTGTTGGTGCACTGGTGGGTTATGGTATTGGAAAATCTTGTGAAAAGGTCAGTGAAGAAAGGCAAAAGGATCGCCATATGAGCATAGGTACTGTGATTAAGAATGTCCTTACTCCTGAGTGTTTAAAATCACAATCGCAAGTTCATCCATAAGGTAGGCATTTAGTATTGACTTTACAACAATAGTCACTTTAAATTAGTAACTATTGTTGCAGTTAAAGTATCAATGCCTTTTTTCTTTTATTTTTTTGCAATTCTAAGCATTTTATCTGCTGTATGCGTGATTAGCGTAAGAAATCCTGTGCATGCAGTATTATTTTTAATTTTCACCTTCGTTAACTCTGCAGTGCTTTTCATTCTTCTTGGAGCTGAATTCATTGCTATGATGGTACTGATAGTATACATCGGTGCAGTTGCAGTGTTATTCCTCTTTGTAGTTATGATGCTCGATATTGACTACATAAGGTTGCGCCAGGGTTTTGCAAAGCATTTCACTCTTGGTGCTATATTATGTGTTGTGTTTTTTCTAATCATCAGCTTTGTAATCCGCAGCTCAGCACCGAATATAAGCAATGTTATAAACTATAATACTAATAACGTGAAAGCTATTGGTAATTTGCTATATACTGACTATATGTATGCTTTTCATCTTTCTGGAATTTTGCTGCTTGTTGCAATTGTCGGTGCAATTGCTCTTACTTTGCAGGATAAGAAAAAAGGAGTTAAAAAACAGAATGTGTTAAAGCAATTGACGCAATCTTCATCTGTAAAATTGATTAAGGCTAAATTTGGAAAAGGAGTAGAATGGAAATAGGATTAAATCATTTTCTGATAGTTGCTGCTGTTTTGTTCACTATTGGAGTGTGCGGTATTTTCATCAACCGTAAGAGCATAATCAATATATTGTTATCAATAGAAATATTATTGCTGGCAATTAATATCAACTTAGTTGCTTTTTCTGCCTTTATGAATGATATAGTTGGGCAAATTTTTGTGATGTTTGTGTTGACTGTTGCGGCAGCAGAGTCAGGAGTTGGGCTTGCAATATTGGTTGTATATTATAGAAGCCGTGGCAATATAGACGTTGAACAAGCGAACTTAATGAAAGAATAAAAGTATGACGTATATACTGAAATTAATAGTATTTTTGCCACTTTTTGGTTCGCTATTTGCAGCACTTTTTAGAAAAAGTCAGTTAGTTACAACGGCAGGGATTGGAATATCTGCAGTTTTATCTTGGTATGTTTTTCTCACCTTCTCTGAAAATTATCACTTGAGTTTATTTCCTTTGTTTTCATTGAGCATCTTAAAAGTAAATTGGGCAATTAGTGTGGATGCTCTCTCATCCTTAATGCTTATTGTTATTACCACCGTTTCACTGGTAGTACATCTCTACTCTATCGGTTATATGGAGCATGATAAGGGGAAGTCGAGGTTTTTTTCTTACCTATCGCTATTTACGTTTTGCATGATTGTGCTGGTTGTAAGCGATAATTTCGTGCAGCTTTTTTTTGGCTGGGAAGGGGTTGGCCTATGTTCTTATTTACTCATAGGATTTTGGTTCCAAAAATATTCTGCAAATAATGCAGCAATTAAAGCATTTGTTGTGAATAGGGTAGGAGACTTTGCACTATTGATTGGAATCTTTCTTATTTATTATACATTTCACTCTTTGAATTTTACTGAAGTTTTCGACACAACTGATCTTCTTGGCACGCAGAACATTAGGGCATTCTGCTGTGAATTCAAAGTAACTCATATAATATGCATATTACTTTTTATTGGCTGTATGGGTAAATCTGCACAGCTTGGTTTACATGTTTGGTTGCCAGATGCAATGGAAGGGCCAACTCCTGTTTCTGCACTTATTCACGCAGCAACGATGGTAACAGCAGGTATATTTTTAGTAGCAAAGTGTTCTCCATTGTTTGAGTTATCAAATGTGGCACGAGAATTAATAGTTATCGTTGGAGCACTCACTGCTTTTTTTGCAGCCACCGTTGCAATTACTCAGAACGATATAAAGAAAATAATTGCTTATTCAACCTGCAGTCAACTTGGTTATATGTTCATGGCATGTGGGCTTTCTGCTTACAATGTTGCTATTTTTCATTTAATGACACACGCTTTTTTTAAAGCTCTACTATTTCTTGGTGCTGGCAATGTGATTCATGCAATGCATCATGAGCAAAACATTCAGAAAATGGGAAATTGCTGGAAGAAAATCCCTTGCACTTACGCTCTCATGTGGATTGGATCTCTTGCGCTTTCTGGGATATTCCCATTTGCAGGTTTTTATTCAAAGGATTTGATAATTGAACATGCTTATAGCACGGATAGCTTTGCTTTTGTAATAAGCTTAGTTGTTGCATTCTTCACAGCGTTTTACTCTTGGAGGTTATTGCTTCTTGTGTTCCACAGCCAAAAACAAAGTAAAATTAATATACATGAGGCACCAAAGATTATGCTTATACCATTACTGATACTCGCTTTTGGATCAGTATTTTCTGGAATATGGGGAGCAAATATTTTGAACATAACTAGTAATGCGTTTTGGAAATCAAGTTTAGTGATGATTGATGAGCATGGAGTTCATAATTTCTTTATAAAACTACTGCCAACCTTAGCAAGCCTAAGTGGAATAGCACTTGCGTACCTAATTTACCAATATCAAGTAATTAGGCAAATTAAGAGTAAATTTTTACTTAAGTTTTTGCAGAATAAATGGTACTTTGATGAGGTGTATGAGTTTGTTATAATTGCACCGATAAGGTTTATATCTAGGCTTCTATGGAAGTTTGATGTTAAGGCTATTGATTCATTTGGACCAAATGGTGTTGTAAGGTTGGTTAATGAATGTTCAAAAAGTTCTATAAAGTTACAAACTGGTTATATATTTGATTATGCATTTATTATGTTTGTTACTCTAATAATCGGTGCTTTATATATTATTGGAATTAAATAGAAGGTGCTGTTACTTAGTATATTCTTGCTTCCACTGATAGGAGCGTTGATTTTATCCTTAATCAGGATTAATCATCAATCTATACACCTAAGATTCCTTGCTCTATTTTTTGCTGTACTTCCATTTTTGCTTAGCATTGTAGTTTGTATAGAATTTGATTATAACAATGCGGACTTTCAGTTTGTCAGCTACCCAATTAGAAATGTTGGAATAGGGATAGATGGTATATCGTTGCTTTTCCTTCTGCTTACAACTTTCTTGTTTGTAATTTGTATACTCTACAACTGCAAAATGAGTTATACGACCCTAAAAGCCTATATGGCATTGTTTCTACTGCTTGAGAGTTTTGTAGTCGGTTTTTTCGTTTCACTGAATGCTATAAGCTTTTATGTGTTTTTTGAAGCTGTTTTAATACCAATGTTCTTTATTATTGGCATCTGGGGAGGAAAACACAGGGTATATGCAACGTTTAAGTTGTTTCTTTATACATTAACTGGCTCATTATTATTTCTACTTGGATTGGTTTACATCTATAACATTTTTGGAACGTTTAATATACAAAAATTAGCTACATTAGTGCCAAGCCTTGATCTTGAAGTGCAGTCATTGCTGTGGATTGCATTTTTTATTTCTTTTGCAATAAAAGTACCGATGTTTCCATTTCACACTTGGCTTCCTGATGCGCATGTACAATCACCAACTTCTGGATCTGTGATTTTAGCTGGCTTGCTTATTAAAATGGGAGGATATGGATTTTTAAGGTTTTCTATTCCAATGCTTCCTCAGGCAAGTTTATATTTTTCAAATTTCGTTGTTGTGCTGAGCATTATTGCGGTGATATATGCTTCGCTAGTTGCGTTTGCTCAAGATGATATAAAGAAGTTAATAGCTTATTCTTCAATAGCACATATGGGGATCGTTACTGCTGGCCTCTTTTCATTTTGTGAGGAAGGAGTACTGGGTAGCATATTTCAAATGATTAGTCATGGCCTTATTTCTGCTGCTTTATTTTTGTGTGTTGGAATGCTATATACTCGAACTGGAACTTTGGAGATTGCAAAATATTTTGGCATAGTAAACACAATGCCAAAATTTGGTTTTATGTTCATTTTATTTTCAATGGCTTCAATAGGGCTACCTGGAACATCTGGATTCATAGGTGAGTTTTTGGCTATGGTTGGAATGTTTAAGAGCATAGGGTTTTTTACAGGATTTATCGCACTTGGCACTATTTTAAGCGCAGTTTATATGCTGAATTTATGTAAGCAAATAATATGGGGGGTTAGCTATTCTAAATTATTAAATAACCGCTTGGATAGCATAGAATTTTCTGTCTTAATTCTGCTTGCAGTGTTTGTTATTTTGCTTGGATTCTACCCAACCCTTGCACTGAATTATTTGAAGCCATGTATGGCAAATTTGTTAGTCAAATATAATGCGCTATGAATTATATACAGATATTGCCGGAAACGTTCTCTATTATCTCCTCGTTAGTGTTGCTACTGCTTGGAATTATATTTAACCGCCGAACTATCAACTTATTAGCACTTGGCTGCACAGTGGTAACTTTGATTATTTTAATTATTTCGGCAGAAAACAATGAAATTTTTCTCTTTAATTCGTTGTTAAAACTCAATTTATACATCAGGTCAGCCCAAGGGTTAATTCTCAGCACAGGAATTTTAATACTTTTGATGCTGAATTTATCAAAATATGACTATAAATATGAATTTTCAATACTGATTCTTTTTGCGCTATTTGGCATGATAACTTTGGTTTCAGCAAATAGTCTGATTTCTTTTTATTTAGCTTTTGAGTTGATGAGTATATCTTTGTATGTTCTTGCGAGCTTTAATAAAGATTCAGCTTATTCATGTGAAGCAGGAGTGAAATATTTTACACTTAGTGCACTATCTTCCTGCATTATGCTATATGGAATGTCGCTGCTTTATGGATATACAGGACAAGTCAATTTCTCTGAGCTCGGTTCATTCTTGCAAAGCCATCAGATAACTTATGGAATAGTTTTTGGGTTAGTTTTTATCCTTATTGGTTTGTGTTTCAAGCTTGCTATTGCTCCTTTTCATATGTGGGCTCCAGATGTCTATCAAGGTGCACCTACCATAGTAACTGCGTTTTTTTCTACAGCTCCAAAAGCTGCACTTGTAACATTTTTAATTCGATTGATGAATGAAGAGTTAGTAAATGTAAAAAGTTATGTTCAGCCTATTTTCTTATACGTTTCAGCATTGTCTGTGCTTATCTCAGCTTTTGGGGCCTTACGTCAGCAAAACTTAAAAAGGCTGCTTGCTTACAGTTCAATTGGTCACATTGGTTTTATATTTGCTTCACTTTCTATTTTTACACAAGCAGGAACAGATAGTGCCTTAATGTATCTGGTGATATATATCATCACAAGCATAGGGCTATTCTCATATCTTGTACAAATTGACGATGACGATTGTGATATTGCAAATTTATCTGGTATAGGGAAGAAACGCCCAATTGTAGCATTTCATCTTTCTGTACTGTTACTCTCGATGTCGGGAATACCTCCACTTGCAGGTTTTATCGCTAAATTTTTTATATTCAAAAGTTTAATAAATTCTGGCTTTATCAGCCTGTCTTTGACCCTTGTGGTGGCGAGTGTTGTATCGTGTTACTATTATCTAAATATTATAAAAGCTATGTATTTCGATAAAGCTAGTGGTAATAAGGTTGCTTATTCTAAGGGCCTATTCATTATCACTTCGGTGGCTTCGCTGATCAACCTCGTTCTTTTCTTGTACGTTTTACTCACTCATTGAACTAAAGGGCTGACAAGGTGACCCCTGAGGGTTTTCATATTCATCATTACAAAAAAGTTTCAAGCACTAATAAAGAAGCGTTGGATTTAATTGATAAAGGAATATCAAATGAAACTATTATTGTTGCTGATAAACAAACAGAAGGCAGGGGGCGCACCGGAAAAAACTGGATTTCTCCAGAGGGTAATTTTTATGCAAGTTTGGTAATAAACCTCTTTAACGATTATCTGAATGAAAGCCAGCTTTCGGTGTCATTCCAGCGCGTGACGCTGGAATCTAGAAATCAAGAAGAATGGTCAAGCACACAACTGTACAAACGTTGTGGTATTCCCACCAAGGATGATGTCATCCGAGTAGCCTGGCACTGGGATCCAGAAAACTTAATTACAAATGGGCACATCAGGCAACTGTGTAATAAGAACTGGATTCCAGTGTCACGCACTGGAATGACACCACATACCACCTGCAAATTGCAATGTTCGCATAGTTATGTGTCAAGCACTGGGGAAAATACTGGGATGATAGAAAGAGGTTTAATGAATCAAGTTAGCAAATTAACAGAATTGACTTTTGTTACTGCTCTTGCTGTTGGAAATGCTATACTGTCATTTATAAATGGTCTAAATCTCCAGTATAAATGGCCAAATGACATTCTAATCGATGGCAAGAAAATAAGTGGAATATTGCTTGAAAAAAGATCCAATTCGAATTGGCTCATTATAGGAATTGGAATTAATGTCAGTCATGCACCACTTCCAGGAACAACGTGCATTAGCAATTACGGTGAGTCTGTGTCTAACATAGATCTGTTAAAGAAATTAATAATAAATTTTAATAAGCTAAGAAAGCAATGGCTACTTGATGGGTTTTATGCTATAAGAGAAATGTGGTTAAAAAAAGCATTCAAAATGAATGAGCAAATCAGTGTAAAGTTAGCTGACAAATTGTATGAAGGAATTTTTGCTGATATAGATAAAAGTGGTAAATTGGTGTTGCAGCAAAAGGATGGAAGCTTAATTTATTTTGATGCAGGTGAGTTATTTATTGATAATGCATTATGAATACATATGTAATTTTTGCTTACCTTATTAGTTTCACGCTGATTGCTGGAGAGCTAATTTTTACCATTTCTTGTTATACTAAAAGTAAAAAAATTCTAGAAAGCCTGAAAGATAATCATGAAGAAGAAACATAAGCGATTACTTATAACTTCAGGAATTTTCTGCTTTTTAAGTTGTGCAGTTTTTTTTATTTTAACAACGCTCAAAGAAAATATCTCATTTTTCTATACAGTAAGTGAGGCAATAGTTTTACCAAATGGTCAAAAACTAATCCGTGTTGGTGGAATGGTTGTTGAAAATAGCGTGATACGCAACGAAAGTGAAGTGATTTTTCAAATGACAGATTTTAATAAGAGCGTTATGGTGAAATATCAGGGAGTACTTCCACCAATGTTTTCAGAAAAAAGTGGTGTTGTTGTGCAAGGTAAAATGTTTGATAATAGTACTTTTCTTGCAGATACAGTGTTTGCAAAACATGATGAGAACTATATGCCGAAAGTTTTAAAATAGATTCCTTAACCTGGCTGTATTGAAACGGTATGTAGAGAGAGTCACAGCCTAGAGACTATTACTCTTTCCAGTTTAACCCCAATCTGGTTCATTAATGGTATTGTTTTCTAATTCCTCTACTTTTGTCTGTAAGTTATTCAGGCTCTGTACTAAACCACTATTTTCATTACCAACCTTTGTAATTAGCTCGTCAAGCTTACTCCTTTCTTCTGTTAGCATGTCATTTAATTGACTGATAGAGTTGCTATTGTTATGCAATACATCATCCAATTCAGGAACGAATTTCGTGTTCAGCTCTGCGATTAATTTATCTAAAGCTTTGTGGACATAACCAAGCTGCGCTGGATTTCGCGCAACTGTTTCATCATAACCTTTAGGTTTGGTGTTAACTTCTATTTTGCTTATTACTTTAAGTTCGTTTTTGCTTTCTTGTTTACTATTATTCATGCTAACTCCTATAAAAAATTATAATTTTAAAATCAATTCAGCTACATTGAAGTGGTATGTGGAAAGAGTAACAGCTAGCAAGCTATTACCTTTTTTATTAAAGCAACCCGTTCTCTTCGCCAGTAGCATGAGTGAATATGGAAGCTTCTGCAATGCCTGGCTGATCATCACGAAATTCCTGAAGCTCATCTCGAAGAGTTTGAAGTTGACTTTTTATTTCAGTTGTATTGTTCCCTATATTTGATATAGTTGTTGACAGTGGCTCCACTATGCCAGTTGTAATGTTACTGCTTAAACTTGTGTTATACTCATTAATACTGTCTATCAAGCCATCATAAACCTTTTTAAGGTATGTTATAGCTGCGGCTGTTTGCTTCATTTCCGCTATAGGTATTTTTTCCAGTGGCTGATTTATATCAAAATCTAACTCCTTAGCACCTTTTTCTTTATTCTGAATTTTTACTGAATCTATACTTGGTTTTACAAAATCTGGTTTTGTAAAAACCGGGCTCTCAAGTTTTAGTAATTTACTTTGGTCTGAAGGCTCGTCACCAAAATATAATTCTACATTGTTTTTACTCATAATAAGTTACCTCCTATAAAAAAATTGATTTTCATAAATTGCTACCATACAAGTAGCATTGAATCGTTATTGTTTTCTACTATTGTAAAATCTGGAGCTTCTGCAATGCCTGGCATATCGTCCTTGATTTGCTTGAGCATCTCAATCATTTCCTTGTTCTGTTTACTCTGCTCGTCAAGTTTCCCTTTTAATGCATCAATAATAGCTTTAGACTGATCTTGATTGCTGAGATCACCGATCACAGCTGTCACTTTCTCATAAGGCAGTTTGTGAATGATGTCTTTAAGCTCTTCTGCGCCTACGTTATCCAAAAGTTCTTTAAACTCCTCATTAGACATATTGCGAGCAAAAGCTTGAAGTTTGTCTGGGTTGTCAACTAAAGACTTAATGATAATCTGAATCTTATTAGAATCAGTTAAATCCTGAGCAATTGCTTCGAGTTTCTCAGGATCAAGCTTATTAACTAAGTCTTTCAGTTGTTCTTCTTGCAGACTATTTACTAAAGCTTTCAACTGATCACCTTCTAATTCTTTGGAGAGTATTGTCAAGTGGTGCTCAGCCAAGTCTTTTGCAAGCACTGTAAATTGCTCGTCATTTAAAGTTTTAATAAGTGCTTTGAACTGATCCACTTTTAAGTGAGGTAAAATTTCTTTTACTTGCTCTGGATTTAAGTTTCTAACTAGAGCTTCAAGCTGAGCATCATTTAAAATAGGAACAATTATTTGTAACTTTTCTGGATTTAGTTCCTGAGCAAGAGTTTGTAATTGGTGATTGGTTAGATGATCCACTAAAGCTTGGAGTTGTTCATCTGTTAAGTTCTTTGCTAAGGTCTGTAGTTGGCTTGAGCTCAGTTCAGGAATTATTTTTTGCAGTTGCTCGTTACTAAGAGTATTGGTAAGAGTTTTTAGTTGGTCGTCTGTTAGGCCCTGAATAAAAACTTTAGTAAACGCGTTTGATAGCAACAGTAGCACATCTCTTATATGTCTCTCACCGTAGTATAACATAATGTCTTGTAATACCTTATTGTCAGGTGAATCGATTATATTTCCTGCCTCGTCTGAAAAATAATATTTATTGTTGCCAGTACCTGAATCTTCCCATGTTACATATTTGTATTCCAATTTTTTTGATTTAATAGAACTGCTACACATAGTTTTGAAAGGCTGCACAAGCTCTCTTGTATATGATAACTTAGCCAACTCATTACCGTAATATACAAATGTATGGTTACTTTTTACATAATCTAAGTTAGAATCACTTTTATAATCTTTGGCTACCAGATTTCCTTCATTTTCTTCCTCCAGACATATGTAACTGTCTAGGCAAGAACTGCTGCAAAGTTTTATAGGCAATAAGCCTAGTACTACATCGTTTTTATCATCCAGCGATACAAGCTCAACTTTTTTAATAGGCATTGTAGGATCATTACCTTCAGGCCACTTTATCCTTGTAGTCGGGGTTTTTCTAAACACCTCTTTTCCAGGTATCATCTTAAAAACATGCTTTTTTCCACTCATGAGTATTACCTAATAAATTTAATTATAGCTATTCTAACATTTATTGATTAATTTATTGTTAAGTTGGTATATATCAGAATTATAATAACAAACATTACTTGTGTAGAGAGAAGTGACGAAAAGAAATAGGGATTTTTAGGAAACTAGTATAAAACACTCATAGATTAAAATAAGCTGTTTTGACAGGTTTTGTGGCGGCTAGAGCTGTATAGACTGGTGGAGGCAAGCGGGATCGAACCGCTGACCTTCTGCGTGCAAAACAGATGCTCTACCAGCTGAGCTATACCCCCAGGTAATTCTTGCTTAAAGCATAAATCACTCAGGCTGAAATGCAAGAAATATTTATCTATTAGGCTATTGCTAAATAGTGTACAAATTCTGCAGGGTGTACACACTTCTCTATTTTTTTGTCTCCTTAGCGTTATACGTCACACCATCCAAATAAATCTGTGAACTGAAAATTAACAAGAAGTTTTCCTTTAAAAATTTTTTAACTAAATTATCACTAACGCAGTATATTATATAATTTATTTAACCACACATGAAAATTTTAGTTTGATTAAAACGGATAAAAACTGTATTGATGTTTAGTATAGCTGAAAAATGAAATGATCCCGTAGCTCAGCCGGTAGAGCAACTGACTTTTAATCAGTGGGTCACGCGTTCGAATCGCGTCGGGATCACTCACAAATTTTGAAAAACATGCTAAAAGAACAAGACAAAATATTCACCAACCTAAATGGTAAAGGAACTCCACTACTTGAGGGTGCAAAAAAACGTGGTAGCTGGCAAAAAACAAAGGAATTACTGGATTTAGGATCAGAAAAGATCATTGATGAAGTAAAGAAATCTGGTTTGAGAGGTCGAGGGGGTGCAGGATTTTCCACCGGCCTTAAGTGGAGCTTTATGCCCAAAAATCTCCCAAAAGCATATTTAGTAGTCAATGCAGATGAGTCAGAACCTGGTACATGTAAAGATAGAGATATATTGCGATATGAGCCACATAAGTTACTTGAGGG
Source organism: Wolbachia endosymbiont (group A) of Cydia splendana (assembly GCF_947179475.1). Taxonomy (NCBI): domain Bacteria; kingdom Pseudomonadati; phylum Pseudomonadota; class Alphaproteobacteria; order Rickettsiales; family Anaplasmataceae; genus Wolbachia; species Wolbachia endosymbiont (group A) of Cydia splendana. Next base: position 94,933 of record NZ_CAMXBP010000002.1, on the reverse strand, counting down.
AATTCTCCTGGCCGGCAAAGCGATCAGCGCATCAGTTGCATATATTTATATCAGGGGTGAATTTTATAATGAATATTTAGTTCTAAAAAAAGCACTTGAGGAAGCCTATAAAGAAGGTTTAATTGGAAAAAATGCCTGCAAATCAGGTTATGATCTTGATGTGTTTATCCATAGGGGCGCAGGAGCTTACATATGTGGGGAAGAAACAGCTCAACTCGAATCAATTGAAGGAAAAAAGGGCTTTCCTCGCATGAAGCCTCCATTTCCCGCAGGTGTTGGACTTTTTGGCTGCCCAACCACAATAAACAACGTTGAAACTATAGCCATGGTTCCAGATATTCTGAATCGCGGAGGAGAATGGTTTGCATCTCTTGGTAAACCAAATAATACTGGTACCAAGGTCTTTTGTATTTCAGGGCACGTAAACAACCCGTGTAATGTTGAAGAAGAGCTCGGAATTCCATTACGTGAATTAATTGAAAAATACGCAGGTGGAGTGCGAGGAGGTTGGGATAATTTACTTGCTGTAATACCTGGTGGGTCTTCAGTGCCATTAATTCCAAAATCTATATGTGATACTATTGAAATGGATTTTGATTCATTAAGAACTGCACAATCAGGGCTTGGTACTGCTGCTGTAATAGTGATGAATAAATCAACTGATATAATAGCTGCAATAGAGAGGTTATCACACTTTTATATGCATGAGTCCTGTGGACAATGCACACCATGCCGTGAAGGTACTGGATGGATGTGGAGGATTATGAAGAGGATGGTGGCAGGAGATATTAAGCCTGATGAAATAGATAAGCTGCTTGACCTTACAACTCAAATAGAAGGACATACAATTTGCGCACTTGGCGATGCTGCAGCTTGGCCGATTCAAGGATTAATAAGACATTTTCGCCATGTTATCAAAGAGAGAGCGATAATTTAACTTTACTTATACTTCTTAAGCCGTTTTGCTACTTAGCAACCAGAGCTAAAAAATATTGATTCCCTTCTCTTTTAGGTGCCAATTCTACCTTTGCGATATCTTCAGTGTCTCGAATTAGCCGTTCTAATTTTTCCAGTCCAACTTCAGTGCTTATAAGCTCTCTCCCTCTAAATCTCATTGTGACTTTAATTTTATGTCCGTGGGCAAGTAAGTCTCTTGCTTGACGCAATTTTGTTCCGTAATCGTGATCACCAATATTGGGACCCAGTTTAATTTCTTTTATAGTTAATGTTTTTTGTTTCTTTTTTGCTTCACTTGCTTTCTTTTTTATATCATACTTTTGCTTGCTATAATCCAGAATTTTACATACTGGAGGGGTTGAATCAGGTGCAATTTCTACCAAGTCTAAACCAACACCCTGTGCAAGCTCCAAAGCTCGTTCTATTAGCACGATTCCGATCATTTCACCACTGTGATCAACTAAGCGTACCTCCTTAGCTGTGATGAATCCATTAATTCTGTTTTTATTGTTCTTTTTAACTTGCAAACTTTAACTCCCTTAATTCAAATTAATACTTTTTAACAACAATTCAATAGCCTTCTCCAAAGAAAAAGACTCCTGTCTTTCCGATCCTAAATTTCTCACTGACACAGTTTTACTTGTAACTTCATTTTTGCCTACAATCCACAATATAGGAACCTTGTTTGAACTATGCAAACGTATCTTATAACTAATTTTTTCATTGGTCAAATCAGTCTTGACTCTCACACCTTGTTCTTTTAAAATATTGCTAATTTCTGTGGCGTAACCGTCAGCTTCATTTGTAATGGTCAGAATAGCAAGTTGCGTTGGAGCAAGCCAAACTGGAAATTTTCCTGCATAATTTTCTATCAAAATTCCGATAAAACGCTCAAAAGTCCCAAGAATTGCCCTATGTAACATGACAGGGTGATGCTTGTGCCCATCTGCCCCTATATAAAAAGCTCCCAGACGTTCTGGTAAAATGAAATCAACTTGCAATGTTCCACATTGCCAGCTTCTGCCTATTGCATCTTTCAAAACAAACTCTAGCTTTGGACCATAAAATGCACCTTCACCAGGGCTCAGTTCATAACTCAAGCCCGCTTCTTTAACGGCTTCAAGCAGCGCTTTTTCAGCTCTATCCCACACTTCATCATTACCTGCTCTAATATCTGGACGGTCTGAAAATTTCACAGAAATTTCATTAAATCCAAGCTCTGAATATACTTCTTTTAAAAGGTCACAAAACTTTATAGTTTCAGAATTCACTTGTTCTTCCATACAAAAAATGTGTGCATCGTCTTGCGTAAAACCACGCACTCGCATCAGTCCGTGCAATGAGCCTGAGCTTTCATTCCTATGACACGTACCAAATTCTGCCATACGTATCGGTAAATCACGATAGCTTCTGGTGTGAGAATTAAAAATCTGCACATGACAGGGGCAATTCATGGGTTTTATTGCTAGCTTTTTGCTTTCAGATTCATCAACAATAAACATATTTTCACGAAACTTATCCCAATGTCCAGATTTTTCCCACAGCTCTTTGCTTACTAAAATAGGAGTTTTTACCTCAAAATAGCCATTATTTATTAGCTTCTTTCTGATGTAAGACTCAAGAACATTATATAAAATATATCCTTGTTCATGCCAAAAAACCTGCCCGACAGCTTCCTCTTGGATGTGAAATAAATCCATATCCTTGGCAATTTTGCGGTGATCACGTTTCTCTGCTTCTTTGAGACACTCAAGATAAGCGTTTAATTCATCCTTATTTCTCCATGCTGTGCCATATATTCGCTGCAACATTGGGCCCTTTGCATCACCTCGCCAGTATGCACCCGCTACTTTCATAAGTTTAAACGCTTTAACTCTACCGGTTGATGGTGAGTGCGGACCACGGCATAGGTCAACAAAATCACCTTGCCTATAAACAGTTAGGTTTTCACCCTCTAGTATGGATGAGATAATATCAACCTTATATTTTTCGCCTATACCACTAAAGAAATCAACTGACTGCTTGCGAGTCCAAACTTCTCGAACAAATCTGTGGTTACTTTTTACAATCTCTTTCATTTTCTTTTCTATTGCGGTAAGATCGTCCGTAGTGAAGGTACGATCTGTAGCAAAATCATAGTAAAAACCGTCCTGAATTGTTGGGCCGATAGTAATCTGAGTATTAGGAAATAGCTCTTTCACTGCCTGCGCCATTATATGAGCAGCATCATGCCTTATTATATCTAAACCCACTTCGTCACTCAGTTGTATCACCTCTATCTCTGCATCAGCTTCAATTTCACGTGAGAGATCATGCAACTCACCATTTACCTTAAAGGCAATTGCTTCTTTCAAAACATCCGGTTGTAATATATCAAAGCCAGTAACTTTACCACTGTATTCTTTTACTTTTTGTTCGGCTGAAAAAGTAATCCTAATCATTTATCGACCCTTTTGTCTAACCCTCTCTTTGTCATCCCAGTGCGTGACACTGGGATGGCTTTGTTGCATAGCAACTGAAAAAATCTGGTGGCTACTGACAAAATTCATTATAAAATAGCCATTTAACCTTGAAAGAAAAAATATGCCACAAAAAATGAGGGTCAGTAACCATAGCGAATATAACAAATTTCTAGAAAAAAGAGGAAATATTTTTCATTATATCAACGAAGCCATAGAAAAGTGGTACGAGAATGGTCCAAAAATACCAGGTGGCAACAATATTTATAGCGATAAAGTTGTAATTTTGGTGCACATAATAACTTGTTTATTTAGAATAGGCCTGAGGCAAACAGTTGGGTTTATAGCAGGATACCTTGAGCAAATTGGGAAAAATTTGCAAGTTATCAGCTATTCACAATCATCAAGAAGGTTTAAGAAACTCAATATTAAGAGCAATGATTGCAGAAAATAATATGGAAGATATCGAAATTGCTATAGACAGTACAGGAATTAGTATATACAACAACACTCCTGGTCATAGCAAAGAAAATAGCGAAGATAGAAAGTATCGCAGCTATGAACAGACAAGAAAATTGCATGTAATGTTGAATACAAACAGCAAAAAAGCCATAGCTGTAAAATACAGTAACGGCTGATCACTATGGAGCTTGTGATTTGCTAAAAGAAGTCGATTTTCAGTATGTCATAAAAGTACTATATGCAGATAGGGCATATGACAGAGAAAAGCTCTATAAGCTGTGTAATCAATATGGTATAAAAACGAAAATTCCTCCGAAAAACAACGCAGCAGAGCATCCAAAGTTAGACTATATGGCTGAGAGAAATGCTGCAATTAGACTAATAAAATCATGCAGCGAAGATGGAATGAAGAGGTGGAAAAGGCAAACAAACTACGGAAAAAGATCTTATATAGAAAGTTTTTTCTCGCGACTGAAACAAACATTCGGGTTTAGTTTTAGGAATAAATCTGAGACAAATAGAGAGAAGGAACTACTTGTTAAATGCTATTTGCTCAATAAGTTCACTGATATTGGTATGGCTAAATTTGAGATAGCTTCATAAATTTATTGTGCGTTACCTACTATCCGAAGAGCGATGCAACAAAGCCATCCCAGTGTCAAGCACTGGGATGACAAGAAAGGGGCTACTTGGATGACATCTTTCAACATTATATCATGAACTTTCTAAAATTCATTGAACTGTGTTTTCAAACGGTAGTGCCGGGGTGTGAGTATAATGATTATCAGTATATAAAAGTCATAGCAGACAGACTTGAAGCGGCAAATGTTGGCAAAATGAGGCGAATAATATTCAATATGCCTCCGCGTTCAATGAAGTCCCTGTGCGCTAGTGTTGCGTGGCCCGCATGGATACTGGGAAATCAGCCAACTGCAAGAATAATAGTTGCAAGCTACTCTCGGCTGCTTAGCGAAAAGCACTCGCTCGATACAAGATGCATAATGCAGTCTAGTTGGTATAGAGAGCTGTTTCCAGAGGTAGGACTATCCAAAGATCAGAATACCAAATACAAATTTCAAACAGTGCAGAGAGGATACAGAATTGCAACGTCCGTTGGAGGGACGTTAACAGGTGAAGGTGGTGATTTCATCATCGTGGATGATCCACTGAGTCCCGCCCAAGCTTTGAGTGAAACGTTTAGAAAGCGTGCTACAAATTGGTTTGACCAGACTTTAGTAGCCAGGCTCAACAATAGAAAAAAAGGAGTAATTGTTCTTGTGATGCATAGGCTACATCAAGAAGATTTAACCGGGCACCTTCTCTCCAAACCGAAAAACATATGGAACCATACTTGTTTACCGATGATATCTGAAAATAAGGAGATTATCTATTCAATCAAAAAGCCAGCGCCTCCTTTTCTTGTTCCTGTCACCCGAGTAACTACAAATGAGTACAAAAGCTGGATTACAGCATCAAGTGCTAGAATGACACCACCCGTAATATTATACTCAAGAGAAGAAGGTCAGTTGCTATATCCCCTCGATGGAGGAAAAGAAGAAGTTGAGATGATAAAGGTTGAACTTGGAAGTTACGCTTTTGCTGCACAATATCAACAAAACCCTCTGCCACTTTCAAGTGGTATAATTAAACGAGAGTGGCTGAAGCGCTATAGAAATTTTTCTGATAGTCTCTCATATGTCACTCAGAGCTGGGACACTGCAGTTTCAACAAGCAGCATGAGCAACTTTAGCGTCTGCACCACCTGGACAAAAGTGGGCAATAAATTCTATTTACTCGATGTATATCGCGCAAAGCTTGAGTATCCAAAGCTTAAAGAGCAAGTTCTGTCACTAGCTGCAAGATGGACACCGCACGCAATTTTAATCGAAGCAAAAACAAGTGGTCAGCAATTGGTGCAAGAGCTAAAGACAAACAGTGATTTACCAATTATCGAAATAGTACCACATGATGACAAACTCACTCGATTTTATCAAATTGTTCCGATTATAGAGTCTGGCAAGGTTTTTCTGCCGCACCAAGCAGTATGGCTGAACGATTTTGAGTATGAGATTTTAATGTTTCCTGAAACTCGACACGATGATCAAGTGGATAGTACCGTGCAATATTTGCAGTGGGTGAGAGATAGTAGCTCTAGGGTCGCAGCTTTACGGGCATTGTGATTTAAGCCTACCAGATCCAAGTAGTCAGCTACTTGCATGACACCCTGACAACCGTCATCCCGCTACGTGTTAGCGCTTACTATTACCCACAAATATAAATGTTTGTTGCATAGCTCTTAATGGCATAACTTTTGCTTGAAATAACTGTTTATATGGTGCAATTTACAGCTTTTAGTTGCTAAAATTATAACTCTTAGTTTAATAATTTTAATCTAATAAGCTTTCAGGTTAATAAAATTAAATTATTTGAGTAAATACAATATTATGTTTTTATTTGTGGGTAATAGTAAGGTGTTAGCGGGATCTAGAGATACCGCGAATGAATCGCGGTATGACGGTTCGTGGTGGTATGACAGTTCGTGGCGGTATGACGGTTCGCGGTGGCATGACGATAACTTCGTCATTCCGCTATGTATTAGCGGCTAAGAGATACCGCGGCGGTATGACGGTCTGCGGCGGCATGACGGTTAAGCAATTCGTCATCCCGCTACATGTTAGCGGGATCTCTTGTTAGCGGATGAGATACCGCGAATGAATCGCGGTATGACGGTTAAGTACGTGTTAGCGGCTAAGAGATACTGCGGCGGTATGACGTAGAGCTCGCGTTAGCTATAAGATTAGCTAAATTCTGCACGTCCATAAAAAACAAACCTTCTTTTTCGTCTTGAACGCTAATAATAGCGTGAGTGTTAAAAGGTAAAGGATCATTTGTATGTCCATGGCCTACCCCTTTCATAGTAAATACAGGAAAGTTAACACTTTTTGCAAACCTTTCTTTTACAACTTCAACAAGGTTATCGTTATAGCAGTTAACGAAATCCCCAAAGATTACTGCATGTACTCCATCAAAGATGTGAGCTTGTTTTAGGTGATCTAAACTGCGCTCTATTGCGTATGGGTAGACTCTTATGTCCTCTAAAAATAGAATTTTACCTTTCGCATTTATTTGCCAAACAGTTCCTATACTGTTTTCAACTAAAGTCATATTACCACCGATGATTTTAGACTCTAATCTGCCATCTTTTAGTCTAATGCCATTATTTATCGTCTTTAGGTTATCAAATCTGATAGAATCCCGCTTGTTAAGAATTAACTCTTTCAATTTTTCAACAGAGCTTTCAGAAACGGAGTTATTTACTATCATTTCCAACATGGTGCCGTGAAGAGTTTGCCAATCATATTTAGCTTGTAGATAGATGTGCAAGGCAGTTATATCGCTATAGCCTATGAGGATCTTTTTGTTTTGAGCAATCCTTTCTTTTTTATCATTGGGTAACTTTTCTAGATAGGGAATTAACCGAGAAGCCCCTTCTCCTCCTCTGATACACCAGATTATTTTACTATCACCGGTTAGTGCACTAATCAAATCATTTGCTCTGAATTCATCAGAGTTGGAATAAAATGGATTATCATTACTATATATTTTCTCCGAAATATGGGGATTAAAATCCAAAGCTTCTACATATTCTTTTATAGTAGTCAGATCTAATTCTTTTCCCTTCGAAGAAGGAGCAATAATATCAACTTGGTCGATTGCATGAATACCTGTGTTAGCACATAAAGTGAGAATGAAATATAAAAGGTAAACAATCATTAAAATATCTTATAAAACTCTTTTTTTAGTATATCATCCAATTCAGAGAGTGGAACTTTCACTCCTAGTTCTTCCATTGACGTGACGCCATAACCTTGCAACCCACAAGGAATAATACCCTTATAGTGAGAGAGGTCTGGAAAGACGTTAAGCGCTATGCCATGATAAGTTACCCATTTTCTTAAACGGATACCAAAAGCTGCAATTTTTTTTTCTACTCCGTTATGGTTTACCCAAATGCCTATTCTATCTTCTCTAAACTCTCCAAGTATATTAAATTGCTTTAAAACATTTATGATCCACTTACTTAGATCTCTAATATATAGCTTTATATCGCATTTGTTTCTTTTTTTAAGGTTTAACATTAAATATATAATGCGCTGTCCTGGACCATGATATGTGTGTTTACCACCCCTTCCTGTTTTATATATGGGAAATAGTTTTTCAACAATATCATCAGCTGTTGCACTGATTCCTGCAGTGTAAAGTGGAGGGTGCTGGAGTAGCCATACTAATTCGTCTGCTGAATTATTGTGAATTTGTTGAATTTTCTCTTCCATAGATTTTACGGCACAGTTATAATCAATAAGCTGATTAGATATTAGCCATTCTGTCATGTTCAATTTCTTTTTTTTTAGTATAGCAGTTCGTTTTTTCCTGTTATTCCAGTGTGTGACACTGAGCGCAGCCTTTCTTATTCCTAATATACTTAATACTAACTTCTGTGCTATTTCTCCTTAACAAACATAGTACATGACAAATGTTTAATTATTTGTCAACACAGGTCCTCTTTACGTATAGGCAACTTTTTTTATTGAAAAATTCAGAAAAATGTTGTATAATTATTAGTAGATTTTAGGTAAAATATATGGCAAACTCAAAATTTAGCATAACTTTCAACAACGAAATTTCAGAGTGTCTTGCTGGACTGGCTAAAATAAGAAATAAGTCCATTAAAGAACTAACAGAGAAGCTAATACAAGAAGCAATTGAAAATGAGGAAGATAAAATACTAATTGAGCGTGCTGCTAAACGTAATGTTTCAGGTGTAAAGAAAATTAGAAGTGAGGATGTAGACTGGAATACAATATTATCTTCATAGAAAGCGTTCTTGAGAAAGACCTTCCAGCTCTTCCAAAAACAATAAGATTAAGGATCATAAATGCGATAAATAAGCGCCTTACAGTTGATCCCATTAACCTTGGTGAGCCATTATATTACAGATTTAAAGGACAAAGAAGATTAAGGGTAGGTGATTATCGCGTTATCTATTCCGTAAATATTATAAAATATGAAGTGGTTATCACAGAGATAGGACACAGAAAAGATATTTATAAGTAAGTACATCATATAAATATTAAATATATTTTTACTCCTTCCTGATTCATTTTCTACCTTAGGTGGCTTTGCTCAGCTCAAAAAAAAAGCTCATTCTTTTTGCTACCCCTTATTGTGCCTGCCATTTAACTACTGTGTAGAGATTGCTCTCAAACATAATGTTCGTACGTTAGTATATCCTTCCTGTGACACCAATTGATATAATTCTACCACAAATTCAATTTTTTAGGAGGCATATATGAATCTCAATATTTTTCAAAGAAAAAAAAGCGCAGTATTTACTAAATATTCTGCTTTGCAGCTAATGATGGAGCCAAGTTGGAGTAAGCGTGATTATGTAAGTTTTGCTGAGGAAGGTTACATAAAAAATGTTATTGCCTTTCGAGCAATTAATATGATTGCAAGTGCTGCATCTTCGGTACCTTTTACTCTCTGCCAGCTTACTGAACCATACGCGTCAAGTTAAGAGATTGTGAGCAAATTTAGAGAGGTTAAAGTGGATACTCTAGCCCTTCTACGTTTGTCTTTTAATGAAAATCGCGACCAAGTTATAGTGAGTTTTTTAAGAAATGCTTTTAAACTATTAATTTTGGTTAATACTAAAAATAACTCTCTAACCCGCCTTTTTAGCTCAATAAATGCCTTTGTTAAGCTAAGTTCTGTATTCTTTTTCACTTCTGTGCAACCAACTATGCCGTGAAATATAAGAATTGCGCACAATTTAGCATATAGTTCACATAATACTCTGCATGGCTTTCCTTTTAGCTTATCAAGCCTGATATGGCTTTTATACAATTTAAATAATAACTCAATTTGCCACCTTACTCTGTAAATCGTTAATACTTGCTCAGCACTAATTTTATTTTCTGGAACATTAGTTATAAATATTGACCAGTTCAACAATTTTTGATTTCTTTTAGAGGATGTATATCCCTGCGATCTTGCTAATCTATTAGCTTTCCTTCTTCTGGCCATAGACTGTTCTTCAGTTAGTTTCTGACATATAATTCTTACTCTAATTTTTGCTTCTTTTCCTAACAATACCTCGTTTTCTAAAAATAACTTATCCTCTAAACATTCTAATAACTCCATTTTTTGATTTGTTTCTACATCATATATGTTGGTATCGGATTTATAACGACTTATGAAATAAGCTCCTATTTCATTGATTTGTTTAAAAGAACTTGGCACAAAATAACCGAGATCAGATATTAGCAAATCATTGCTTAATATATTACTTAAATGTTTCCTATATCCCTGGTCTGATCTTACCCCCTCCGTTAAATTAAGTTGGTCTATTATCTGATTCATGTAGTCGAAAACTAATTGTAACTTTATTCCAGACTTAGTATTGCTTTCATAGCCACTGTAGCTAGTACCATAACCTTTATACATCTCTTCCATACTGTTAGGTAGAGTAATATAGCTACTGTCCAATAATTTAACACTATTAAATTGCTGTAAGATTTTGCAATCAACTTGCAAGATATTTTTAAAGAGAATCACAGATTCATTATACATCCTTTTCATAAATTCCACTGCTTCTTCAGTAAATCTAAAATCCAAACCTTGTTTTGTTATATCTATCGAGTCCTCGTTTAGTAATTGACACATTGTTTCTACGCTACAATTATCAACTCCTATATTACCCAAGACCATGGCTTTTACGAATGATGAACCTTTTAGCTTTCTCTTTCTTTTTATAAACCTTGTTGTAATTGAGATTTTCTCTGCTTTTTCATTAAAAAATTCTTTGAGCTTTTTTGATAAGCAAGTTATTTTATTCATTGGTTCTCTCACTAAAAGTATATCTGGGAGAACTTATACCTTATTATTCTATCTCTTTCATACCTTTATTTCCTTAACTTGACGCGTATGGTTCCAAGATCGGTGTCAAAAATTGCTCAAACCATCCATTAAAAACATCCATATTACAGTGGCCTTCAAAGGTTAACGGAACAACTATCTTTCTTCCACTTAAGGCTGCAACCATACTGATTCGTTGAGTTTTCTTTCCAGATTTTAAGGCATAAAACCGCTGTCCTTTCTGGCAATATCCGTAGGGGTAGTCTTCGGTGTTATCAATGCCAGACTCATCTATATACACTAAGTTTTTAGGTTCTTTTGTCGCTATAATTTTCAAAAATTCAGCACGTTTTTCTTCGTTTCTTTCCTTGTATCCATATGTCTTTTTTTGCACGTAAATCCAATTTTTTTAAGGGCTCGATAGATCGTTTGGATACTAACGTTGTTCCAAAGTTTAGCCATTTCCGATAGAGTCTTTCCTCCGTGTTCTCTGGCAAATTTGGCAAAGGTATCCCAGTCGGTAATTTTGTGATTGTAACCCCCATTTCCAAGTTTTTTTGATTGAAAGTCTCCTGTTTCTTTTCTTCTTTGCTGCCACTCCCATAAAGTAGTTCGTCCAATCTTAAATCTTGCTGCCACTGTTTCTCTGCTTTCTCCTTCGTCTAGCGCTTCCATTGCTTTTTTTCTTAAATCATAACTATATGCTGCTGGCATTCAACCTCCTTATCATCATCTACCCTTATCCTATCACATCCGGACTTTTATGGAAAGAGCTATAATATGGAAGATATCGAAATTGCTATAGACAGTACAGGAATTAGTATATACAACAACACACAGCAAGGAAAATAGCACTGACAGAAAATATCGTGGCTATGAGCAAACGAGAAAATTGCACGTAATGTTGAATATAAACAACAAAAAAGCCATAGCTGTAAAATACAGTAACGGCTGATCACTATGGAGCTTGTGATTTGCTAAAAGAAGTTGATTTTCAGCATGCCATAAAAGCACTATATGCAGATAGAGCATGTGATAGGCACAAGTTTTATAAGTTGTGTAACGAATATGATATAAAGACAAAAATTCCACCAATAAACAATGCGGCAGAACATCCAGAAATAGATTATATGTCTAACAGGAATGCTGCTATTAGGTTAATAAAATTATACGGTGAAGATGGCATGAAAGAATGGAAAAAAGAAGTAAATTATGGGAAAAGATCTTATATTGAAGGGTTTTTCTCAAGATTAAAGCAAATATTCGGATTTAGTTTTAGGAATAAATCTGAGATAAATCGAGAAAAAGAACTAAATGCTATTTGCTTAATAAATTCACTGATATTGGTATGGCTAAATTTGAGATAGTTACATGAATTTACCATAAATCACCATCTCATAAAGTGTGATGCAACAAAGCCATCCCAGTGTCAAGCACTGGGATGACATCATCCTTTTTTGGATTCCAGACTGGAATGACAGCAGTCCTACGTCATACCGCCGCGGTATTTCCAGATCCCGCTAACACGTAGCGGGATGATGGTTGTCAGGGTGTTGTCCAAGTAGCCTCCTTCTTCTGTTATCCAAGTAGCCTCTTTCTTGTCATCCCAGTGCTCCTTTCTTGTCATCCCAGTGCCCAGACACTGGGATCCAGGAAACTTAACTTTACACCAGGTAATAAGAACTGGATTCCAGCGTCACGCGCTGGAATGACAGCAGTCCTACGTCATACCGCGATTCATTCGCGGTATCTCAGCCGCTAACAAGAGATCCCGCTAACACGTAGCGGGATGACGGTTGTCGTTCAGCCACAAACATTAAGAAATTTACCAAATGAAAAAAAAGGCAAAAGAAGCCCCGTGGTTATTATCCGCTTTAAAATATTGGCGTTTTTTATGTTTTAAACGCTTGACAAGCGAAATTCAGCTGCTTTTAATTGCAACTAACTTACGCTGCAAATGTTTAAGAAATTTACTAAGCAGAAAAAAAGACAAAGAATCCCCGAGTTAGCTAGTCTTTTACTATCTCTGTCGAGTATTGGCATTTTTTGATGTCTTGTAACGCTTTATAAGCGCGTTCAGCTTATTTAGATAAAAATCTAGATGTAGATGAAGTTTTGTAAAGACATACAGTATCTATATACTGCAAAAAATTGAACATAAGACGCCGATACATTAAGTAATCCTTACCTTTTAATCTGCAGATTGGCGAAAGCAAATACAATAGCTTCAGTTTCATGATAAGGGGGCTAGCGGAGTTTGTCAAGGGATTTTTGACGAAATGATTTTGAAAGCAAAGAGCGGGAGAAGGGGTTCGAACCCTCGACCTCAACCTTGGCAAGGTTGCGCTCTACCAACTGAGCTACTCCCGCAATTAAATTAACCTAAATTTACTTAATTATAGGCATGTACAGCGATTTGTAAACCCCGTGTACATGAAAAATGTGAGAGCCCATAAATTTGCGTGGTTCCTTCTATGATCTTTTCGTATACTTAAGGCTCATTTTTGATTATCATAAGTTTTTAATTATTCCACAAAGCTTTATGGGAATATTTTTATATAAAGACGACTTGCCAGCTAGTTCAATACCAGATGATGTAAGGTCTATAGCTGTTGATACCGAGGCAATGGGGCTACTTCATAGCAGAGATAGATTATGCCTTGTGCAGCTCTCTTTTAATGATGGCAACGCTCACTTAGTTCAACTCAAGAACGATTATACAGCGCCAAATTTGAGAAAAATATTAGAGGATAAAAATATAACTAAAATATTTCACTTCGCGCGATTTGATGTGAGCATAATACGTTATTACTTGGAAACTTGGGCACTTCCGTGCTATTGCACAAAGATAGCTTCACGTTTAGTTCGCACTTACACAGATAATCATAGCTTAAAAGAGTTGTGCTTAGAGCTGCTTGATACCAAACTAAATAAGCAGCAGCAATCTTCTGATTGGGGAAATGAAAATTTAACAGACAAACAAAAAAGTTATGCTGCATCTGATGTTTTGTATCTCCACAGGATAAAGGAAAAGCTAGACTTAATGCTGGAACGTGAAAATAGAAAAGAATTGGCCCAAAAGTGCTTTGAATTTCTTCCTACTCGTATTGAGTTAGACTTAATGGGTTGGGAAAACGTGGATATCTTTAACCACCAGATGTAATAGAAGTTTTTTGTTTGTGCAAAACACTTTAGGGCAATTTTTCAAGCTCTGCGGTAAGAATTTAGTTGATTAACTGCTAATAGATACGCTATATTTTACAAAAATTTAGGTATTTTATGAGTGATGATATTACATCGGTAAATGATCAAAATTTCAAATCTGAAGTCACTGACTATAAAGGGTTCGTGCTGGTAGATTTTTGGGCAGAATGGTGTGGGCCATGCAAAAGTCTAATGCCACGTATAGAACAATTGGCTAAGGATAGAAAAGGCAAGATTAAGATCTGCAAATTCGACATAGATGAAGGGACTGAAGTGCCAAGTAAGTATGGAGTGCAATCTATACCCACTTTAATCATATTTCAAGATGGTAAGGAAATTGCACGCAAAATTGGTGCAACAAATGATTTGTCAAGTTGGGTTGATAGTGAAATAAGCTAATAGACAAATTTGCTTTTGTGTGTATTATAAATATTGATAAAAGGGATTGTAGCTCAGTCGGTTAGAGCAGTTCGCTCATAACGAATTGGCCGTAGGTTCGAGTCCTACCAATCCCACCATTGTATTAATCTTAGCATGATCGTAACAATGAGAAAACTATAGTATATGAACTATATATTAATGTAATGGGGGAAATGATGGAATTTACTAAGTCTCTAAATAACAAGTTAGATGAATTGCACTTACTAAATCATCCATTTTACCAGTCATGGAATACAGGAAGCTTAAGCTTGCAAGCTTTACAAACCTATGCTAAAGAATATTATCACCACGTTGCTGCGTTTCCTCGTTACATCAGTGGTATACATTTTTTGTGCCCAGATCTAAAAATGCGACAGGTTTTACTTGGTAATTTAATAGAAGAGGAACAAGGTGATGAAAATCATCCAGAATTATGGCAACGTTTTGCTGAAGGGCTTGGCGTTGCGCGATCTGATCTTCGTGAAAGTGCACAGATTAAAGAGACACAGGAGTTAGTTGATGGTTACTTTGATATTGTAAGATCAGGTTTTGCGGCAGGTCTTGGAGCCTTGTACGCTTACGAACGTCAAACTCCAGAGGTTTCCAAGTCTAAAATTGAAGGTTTAAAAAAACACTATTCAATAAGTGATGAGCGTTCTCTTCAATTTTTTACGGTCCATATGCATGCTGATGAATGGCATTCTGAGGAATGTGCAAATCTTATTGAAGATCTAGATGAAAAAGAGCAAGATAAAGTTATGCAGGGTGCTCAAAAGGGAGCAAGGCTCTTGTGGGGTTTTCTTGATGGAATGATGAATGCTAGCGTGTGTTAGTAGTTGTAAGTAGCTTAAACTCAGTGATGTTGGAATGCAATGTCTGCATGTAATCTTCTTATATCTGACTTACGGCTTTGGGTTCATTTAGGCTATAGTGCAGAAGAGAAGTATCATTCTCAATTAGTTAGTGTTAATATTGATTTTACCTTTAAATCCCCCCCTTTAGGACTTACAACTGACCGGCTTGAGGATAATATATGCTACTTGGAGGTAGTTCAGAGTATTCAATCTCTCGTTCAAAGCAAGCAATTCAACTTAATCGAGCATTTAACTCATGATATATACAGGACCATTAATAACCTTGTGATGCAAAAAAAGCTTATTATTTCTTCTATAGGCGTAACTATTCACAAAGTTGCACCACCTGTCCCCAGTGTGCATGGAGGTGTTTTCTTTACTTATCGTAATGCGTTGCAAGAATGATTTACATTTCTATTGGCTCAAATATGGGGAATCGCTTTTCCCATTTACAAAAGGCTGCTCAGTTACTGCAGGAACGCTATTTTAAAAATTTAAAATCTTCAATTATTCTGGAAACTAAGGCTATTTTACCAAATGATGCTTCACCTGGGTGGGACAGGCCATTTCTAAATATGGTTGTGTATGGAAGTTGTTCTTCTTCTCCTGAAGAGCTGTTAAAGGGCCTTAAACAAATTGAATGTGACATTGGCCGTCTGCAGGTCTATGAAAAATGGGCACCTCGCGTTATTGATTTGGATATTTTGTTATGGGATGACCTGACACTTGATACACCCTACCTTAAGATTCCTCACCCAGAATTGATAAACAGACCATTTTTGCTTCACTTGATGACAATGCTGAACCCTATGGCAGTAGTTAACAAAACGTTTGGTACTGTTAACCCTAACATTAAGGATTGCTTTTTAAGGAGTTTTACGCTTTCACCAGAGCTTGTAGGTATTGTCAATATTACTCCTGATTCATTTTCAGATGGTGGTCTTTATTATGATGCAGATCAAGCAACCAAGCAGGCACTGCGGCTGTTATCAGATGGTGCAAGCATAGTTGAACTTGGTGCTCAATCAACAAGACCTGGCTCCTCAATACAAACTCCAAAAGCAGAATATGCACGCTTAAAACCAGTGCTTGATAATCTCAATCAGTATATGAAAGTTGGTGACATTAAAGTCAGCATTGATAGTTTCTGGCCAGATGTTATTTTGAATGTTTTGGAGCACTACAACATTGCCTGGGTAAACGATCAGAAGGGAGATCTAGATGATAATACCTTAAAAGCGATTGCTAGCAGTGGATGTAGTATCGTTATTATGCATTCACTCTCCATACCACCACATAGTGACAACATTATCCCAAGTGACATTGATCCAATTGATACCATAAATAATTGGGCAGAAAGGAACATTAATAGATTACTAGCTCTAGGTTTTGATCAAAGCTCGATCATTATTGATCCTGGTATTGGTTTTGGCAAATCTATGTACCAGAATATCCAGATTTTACGCAGTATAGAAACGTTACAAAATTTTGGCTGCAAAGTTCTGGTTGGCCATTCTAGAAAGTCATTTATTTCTTCTTTTTCTACAGAACCTGTCTTTAACCGAGATTTAGAAACAATTGCTACATCATCTGTATTACACAACAAGGTTGATTTCCTTCGAGTGCATAATGTGCGTGATCACATGCGATTTTTTGTAGCTCAAGCTGCTTTACAGGGATGATAGTTATCGGAATTATGGCTGTTGATCCCAAGGGGGTAATTGGAATAAATAATGGATTGCCCTGGCATTATCCAAGTGAGTTAGATCATTTTCGTCAGGTGACTGACAAACAAGTTATTGTTATGGGGAGAAAGACATTTGAAACTATGCCTCAAGACATATTAGGGAATCGTATCCCTGTTGTTTTTTCTCGTGACAAATTAAATTCTTGTTTTAACAGAGGAGTAAAATGCACTATTATTTCTTCTATGCAAGAGTTTTTGTCAATCCAAAGTAATTCTAAAGTCTTCATGATTGGTGGAGCACAAATAGCGCATCTTTTTTTGGAGTATGATCTAATCTCAGAATTTATCATAACAGAAATTCACAAACCCTATAAAGGTGATGTATATTTCAACTTAACACTTCTTGATGGATGGCATAAAACTATTCTCACCAAAACGAAAGATTATACTATATGTAGGCTAATACGTTAATATGCATGTTAAAGCAATTTATACCCACCGCATTGAATGTGGGGAAGTATTAGAGCAGGTTCTTGATCGCTATGTTTCAGAGTTGCTAGGAGAGGAAGTTGTTCTTGCTATCACATCAAAAATCATTTCTATTTGTCAAAAACAAGTGGTTTGCAAAACTGCTTGTTCTAAAGAAGAGCTAATCAAAAGAGAAGCTGATGCAATTGTTGATGTAGACCATAATTCTTACGGCATCTATTTAACAATCAAAGACAATATCTTAATTCCATCTGCTGGTATTGATGAATCAAATGGTAATGAAATGTATATTTTATACCCAAAGGATGTTCAGAAAACAGCTCTATCAATATGGAACTATCTCAAGACAAAACACTGCATAAAACATCTTGGTATTTTGATTACAGATAGTAACATAACACCTATGCGCCTTGGGGTTACGGGCGTTGCTCTTGTTTGGTGTGGATTTGAACCATTTTATTCCTATATAGGCAAGCCAGATCTTTATGATCAACCACTGCAAGTAACATAAGTCAATCTTCTTGATGCGCTGGCAACGTCTGCTGTTTTAGTTATGGGAGAAGGGGCGGAGCAAACACCAATGGCAATAATTAGTGGCGCACCAAAGATTCACTTTCTTACTCGTCTGCCAACTACAGAAGAAGAAAAAAGTGTGAAGATATCTATGGAAGAGGACCTTTACTCTCCTCTCCTCATGCGAGCCCGCTGGTTAAAGAGTTAAAGAGGAACTTAAAAATTTGCTATTAGACTTCTTATACCAATTCCCGCTACACAAGTAACGGATAGACAATAATAGAAAAAAAGCCATACTGAAGTAAGTAAAGTAGCGAGGTTTAAATGGCATTAAGATCAAAATTATTGGATGAAAAAGTGGTGGAATCAGCAAAAGAAATGCTGAAGAAAGTAAGAAATAACGCATATGTTGCAAAAAAACTAAATGCTGTAATTGCAGCAAAAAAGCACAGTATAACAGCCGTAGCAAAGATATGCTGCATTTCAAGAAAGGCACTTACTGCATGACCTAAAATTTGGCAGAGAAGAAAAATTATTTGCTCCGCCTCAACGCCGTAGAAAAACTATATTGAATCAAAGTCAACGTGAACAAGTTGAGGTGTGGATAGAGGAAAACCCCAATATTACTATAAAAGAAATGAAAATAAGAATTCAAGAAAAGTTTGGTTTGAATATCAGCAAATCTACAGTACACCGTAATATGCAAAGAATGAAATTCTCATATATCACACCAAGACCAGTGCATAACGGACAAGATAAAAGTAAACAAGAGGAATTTAAAAAAAAATCTTAATGAAACTATTGTCATGTATCCTGAAAAAGAGCTATTTTTCTTCGATGAATCGCGGTTTGGCACACATTCAAAGATTGGACACGGGTGGTTTAAAAAAGGCATTAGGACACAGGTTAAGGTAAAACTAGGTAGGCAAAATTTTTATCTCTATAGTGCAGTTAATCCCAGAAATGGAGAAAGTTCTAGCTCAAACGTCAATACTGATTGTATGAATATATTCCTTGAGCAGATGTCACAATATTTAGGAACAAGGGAGGCATTTCTTATCATGGATTGTGCTAGTTGGCATAAGTCAAAAAATTTAAAAGTACCTAAAAATATCGACATTATATACCTACCACCATACTCACCTGACCTCAATCCTGTTGAGAGGTTTTGGTTATATATAAAACAGAACATTTTGCGTAACAAAATCTACGACACAATTGCTTTGCTTGAGAGCGCTTTGTGCAAATTTATTACCTCTCTTTCTCACTCCACAATTAAAAAACTCTGCAATGCCGCTTATTTGATTCACTAGTAATGAGAATTGGTATTACATAACCATATAACATTGGGAATAGAAACAAAAAACTTGCTTGACACCCTTCGCCAGCCCCCTTATCATAAAATTGAAGCTATTGTATTTGCTTTCGCCAATCTGCAGATTAAAAGGTAAGGATTACTTAATGTATCGGCGTCTTATGTTTAATTTTTTGCAGTACATAGATACTGTATGTCTTTACAAAACTTCATCTACATCTAGATTTTTATCTAAATAAGCTGAACGCGCTTATAAAGCGTTACAAGACATCAAAAAATGCCAATACTCGACAGAGATAGTAAAAGACTAGCTAACTCGGGGATTCTTTGTCTTTTTTTCTGCTTAGTAAACTTCTTAAACATTTGCAGCGTAAGTTAGTTGCAATTAAAAGCAGCTTAATCTTGCTTGTCAAGCGTTTAAAACATAAAAAACGCCAATATTTTAAAGCGGATAATAACCCCAGGGCTTCTTTTGCCTTTTTTTTCATTTGGTAAATTTCTTAACGTTTGTAGCTAAACGACAACCGTCATCCCGCTACGTGTTAGCGGCTAAGAGATACCGCGGCGGTATGACGGTTTGCGGCGGCATGACCTCGTCATTCCCCTACGTGTTAGCGGGATCTAGAGATACCGTGACGGTATGACGGTTCGCGCGGTGGCATGACCTCGTCATCCCGCTACGTGTTAGCGGGATCTATGCTTTGAGATACCGCGAATGAATCGTGGTATGACATAGGGAACCCTTTCTTGGGTTAGCTATAGATTTACTTCGCATATTCAGCTAATTTTTATTACAATTACAACAAAATAATTTTGGCTTTGATGAAAACTGTATATGTATGTCAATTCTGTGGTCATAGCACTGGTAGGTGGGTAGGGAAGTGCATTGCATGTGACAATTGGGATACAATTGTTGAGGAAATAGCAGTAAAAACGGGCAAAAGAAGTATATCTGCGCCAATTTTAATAAAGACGTTATCGGGTAGCGAAATTATCACTCCAAGTCGTTTTCTAACAGGAATAGAAGAATTAGATAGAGTTTTTGGTGGGGGTATCGTTCAAGGTGCTAGCATTTTAATTGGAGGCGAACCTGGTATTGGAAAATCCACCCTTTTGCTTAGAATTGCAGCTAATGTTGTGCAACTTTCCTCTTTTGAATGTCTTTATGTATCTGGCGAGGAATCTTTAGAGCAAGTTAGTCTCAGAGCAAAGCGTCTTAAGATAAATGAACCTAAAATTAAGCTTTTGTCTACAGTGTCTTTAACTGATGTAGTAGCAACAATAAAGGAAAACAAAAGTATTAAATTCTTAGTAATTGACTCTATACAAACAATGTATGATAGCAGAATTACATCAGCACCAGGCACTGTAACTCAGGTCCGCACTTGCGCTCATGAATTAACCATTCTTGCGAAACAATATGGTGTTTCTCTTTTAATAGTTGGTCATATAACTAAGGATGGACAAATAGCTGGACCTAAAACTTTGGAGCATATGGTGGATACGGTATTATATTTTGAAGGTGAAAATAGCAATCAATACCGCATTTTACGCACTATTAAAAATAGATTTGGCCCTGCAAATGAAATTGGTGTTTTTGAGATGTCTGAAGCAGGACTTGTGCCTGTTGATAACCCATCATCATTGTTTCTGATGGCCCATGACAGAGAAGTAGTTGGCAGCGCCGTATTTGCAGGAATTGAAGGTTCAAGACCAATTTTAATGGAAGTTCAAGCGTTAATAGCAGGAACTAATATGGCAACCCCAAGAAGGGCAGTAGTTGGGTGGGATATTAATAGATTGGCTATGATCATCGCGGTGCTAAATGCTCGTTGCAAAATGTTTTTGCATGATAAAGAGGTATACCTAAACATTGCAGGGGGACTCAAAATACAGGAACCATCGGCTGATCTTGCTGTTGCTGCTTCCCTTATTTCAAGTGTAGTAAATTTACCGCTGCCAACTTCTTCAATAATCTGCGGTGAAGTTGCACTTTCAGGAGAAATTAGGAATGTCTCGCATGCTGATCTCAGACTAAAAGAAGCACAAAAGTTAGGATTCAAAAAAGCAATTATGCCTAAAAATGGTAATTACTCTTCTCACGATATTGAGATAATTAAGCTTGGTCACGTAAGGGAATTAAGAGAAATTTTTAATTACAATTAAATAACGCTTCAGCAAATTCTTTGCTAGTAAACTCCCTTAAGTCCTCTATACTTTCGCCAATTCCTATAGCATGTAACTTTATCTTATAAGCTTCTGCAAGTCCAATTACCACTCCGCCCTTAGCAGTGCCATCTAACTTTGTTACGATTAGCCCGGTAACATTAACCATTTTGCTAAATGCTTCTAATTGGCTATAAGCATTTTGGCCGGTAGTTGCATCAAGAACTAAAATAACGTCATGAGGGGCAGTATCATCCAATTTCTTTATCGTTCTATATATTTTTGATAACTCCTCCATAAGGTTCACATTATTTTGCAGCCTTCCTGCTGTGTCAATTAGAACAACATCAATGTTATCTTTTATAGCTTGACTTACAGCTCTATATGCCACACTTGCAGAGTCGCTACCATACTCTCCAGTAACAATCAAGCAATCAGAACGTTCTGCCCAAATGTTTAATTGCTCACTAGCAGCAGCTCTAAATGTGTCGCATGCAACAAGCATAACGGATTTTCCCATTTCCTTATATTTATATGCAAGCTTACCTATAGTTGTGGTTTTACCGTTACCGTTTACTCCACATACCATTATTATATGTGGTTTTTTATTTAAAATTAACGGCTGTACAACTGGGCTCAATATAGCTTCTATTTCGTTCATTAACTGCTGTGTGATAATGTTATGTTCAACTTCCTTGTCAAATTTGATGCTTGTGAGCCTGTCAATAATTAATTTGGAAGTTTTATGACCAATGTCCATGCTAATTAGCAATTCTTCTAGCTCATCTAAAAGCGACTGATCTAATTTTTTTTTGTCAGAGAAAATACTTTTCACCCCGTCGCTAAAGCGAGAAGAAGTTTTTAACAGGCCTTTATAAAGATTACCAAATAAACTCAAGGGAATACTCCTTTTAAATTATAAACTTAACGACAACATAGAGACGCTGGTTGTAAAGAAATACACGTATTATGTGTATTTGTAAAGTTAAATAGTCGTTTTACGGGAATTTTGAAAGTAAAATTCCCGTGATACTAGTGTATTTTACTTTAGTTTTTAACCTAAATATGTTATAATGTAGAATAGCGGTTTACAGGTAATTTTATGAGTTATAATGAGAAAATTTTAGATCATTACGAAAATCCAAGGAATGTTGGCTCTCTGGATAAAAATGATCCAAGTGTTGGCACTGGTTTAGTTGGTGCACCATCGTGCGGTGATGTAATGAAATTGCAGATAAAGGTCAATGACAAAGGTGTTATTGAAGATGCAAAATTTAAAACTTTTGGCTGCGGTTCTGCCATTGCTTCAAGTTCCTTGTTAACAGAGATGATAAAGGGAAGAACCATCAGTGACGTTACACAGATAAAGAATACTCAAATAGTGGAAGAATTGTCTTTACCTCCAGTGAAGATACACTGTTCGGTACTTGCTGAAGATGCTATAAAAGCCGCTATTCATGATTATCAAAGTAAGCAAAAGAATTAAGAAGCATGAGTGAATATCAAGAAGTAGGCGGAGGTGAAACTGTAAAAAAGAATAAAAAACTTATCACTATAACTGCGGAAGCAGTAGAAAGGATAAGGTATTTATTGGACCAAAAGAAGCATACTAACCTTGAGAAACCGGAAGAAGCAATAGGAATAAGAGTGCTAATTAAGCAAAAAGGATGTTCTGGTTTAAAATATGATATTGAATATGCATATGATACTCGTCCTTTAGAGTCGGTAATTGAAGAAAACTGTAGTGATGGCCAAAAAGTTAAAGTGTTGATCGACCCAAAATCCGTCATGTTTATTCTTGGCTCTGAAATGGATTATGTAGAAGAAAAATTTTCATCGGGTTTTGTTTTCAAAAATCCTAATGAGAAAGGAAAATGTGGTTGTGGAGAGAGTTTTCATGTCTAGCAACTATTTTGCATTGTTTGAAATTGAACCAGCTTTCAATATCAGCTTTGATGAGTTAGAGAAAAAATATATTGAGCTAAGCAGGACTGATATAAATGAAAGACAGTCCCAAAACATGGAAAATATTAACAGAGCTTATCAGATACTAAAGTCACCGCTAAAACGTGCTGAGCATTTGCTGGATTTTTTTAATGTGAAAAGCCAAAAGGACCACTTAAATTCTGAAATATTAAGTGAATCAATGGAAATAAGAGAGTACTTACTAGACTGCGACGATCTACAATTTGCAAGCAGGATGATTGATGAAAAAATAAAAGATTGCGTTAAAAACCTAATTAACACTTTTGCTGTAAAGAATTTTGATAGAGCTGCTACACAAGTCTTAAGATTGAAATATTTATATAAGTCATTTGAGGAGGTGAAGAAAAATGCAACCAATTCAAATTTCTGAACCAAATTCAAATGAAGTAGTTTTTGGTATAGACCTTGGCACCACCAATTCTTTGATTGCTATGGTGAATAAAGCTGGCAACGTGGAGATATTTAAAGATGAACAAGGAAGAGAACTGCTGCCTTCTGCTCTTTCATATGAAAATAATACATTGAAAACTGGCTACGATGTCGGTCAAAATGCAATCTACTCAATAAAGCGTTTAATGGGTAAAAGTGTTGAAGAATTAAATAAAGAAGGCGTCAATTTTGAAATAGATCATGAAAGCGAAAAAGTTATTAGAATAAAATGCGCAGAGGAAAAGTATCTGACTCCTGTTGAGATTTCTGCTGAGATATTAAAAACTTTACGTGAGAGGGTAAAAAAGTCTAAGGGGCTGGAAGTAAAAAAAGCAGTGATTACTGTGCCAGCTTACTTTGACGATTCAGCACGTAACGCAACTAAATATGCGGCAAAATTAGCTGGCATAGAAGTTCTTCGCCTCGTTAACGAGCCAACCGCTGCAGCGCTTTCTTACTCCATTGAAAAGAACAATAGCAGTGGAATATATGCAGTGTATGACCTTGGTGGCGGAACGTTCGATATTTCGATATTGAAATTGCACCAAGGAGTGTTTCAAGTCCTTGCGGTTGGTGGTGACACCAACCTCGGCGGTGATGATTTTGATCATTTGCTGAGTTCAATTGTGATTGATAAGTATAGAGAAAAGACGGCTAAGCAACTAAATTCCTTACTTATCGAATCACGCTCTGTGAAAGAGTACCTAAGCAATCACACTATAGGTATCTTCGAATTTAATGTTAACGGCAAGCCATTTGAGTGCGAAATTACCAGAGAAGAATTCGAGCAGGCAATCAGTTCTTTGGTCAATAAGACTATCAATATAGTCACTCGTACTATAAGTGATATAGATCTTAAAATTGATGATATAAAAGGAGTAATTTTAGTTGGTGGTGCAACTAGAACACCATTGGTTCAAAATTCACTAGTCAAGCTCTTTGGAAATAAAGTACTAAATGACGTGGATCCAGATAAAGCAGTTGCCATTGGGGCAGCTCTGCAGGCTCATGATTTAACTTCGAGCTCAAAAGATAGGAATATTCTCCTGGATGTTTTACCTCTATCACTTGGCATAGAAACTATGGGAGGCATAGTTGAAAAAATCATACCAAGAAATACGCCACTGCCAGTTTCAGAAACAAAAGAGTTTACAACTTATATTGATGGGCAAACAGCAATGAAAATTCATGTTTGTCAGGGAGAACGTGAAATGATAGAGGATAACAAATCTCTAGCGCAGTTTGAACTAAAAGGTATACCGCCACTGCCTGCAGGTTCTGCAAGAGTTGAAATAGAATTTACAGTTAACGTTGACGGAATCTTGACTGTTACTGCAAGAGAAAAAACTACTGGAATTGAGCAGACAGTTAAAGTAAATTCAAGTTTTGGCTTGAGTGAAGCTGATGTTCAAAATATGGTTAACCAGTCAATAAACAGTTTTGACGAAGATATGAAGGCTCGTTCCCTTGCAGGTGCTAAAATTAATGGAAATAAACTCATACACTTGGTTGAAAACAATAATAACCTTTCCACTGATCAAAAGTTGAAAAACCTATTACAAAATGCAAAAAACGCTTTACAAGGCAATGACTTGAATGAAATTAACAACACTATCGCCGAGTTAGAAAATTCTTCTTTAGAGTTGTGTGAATTAACAAATAGGTAGAAAAAGCTTACACAACCTTGTGCAATACCCTATTTAATCTCAAAGCAACAGGTAACCTGAAATTAAATGGTAACCAATCGACCTTTCCTAATTTAAATGATAAACCAACTATGCTTACACGCCCAATGATATTTTCCATTGGTACAAAACCAACTTCAGGAAACCTACTATCTAAAGAATTATTTCTATTGTCTCCCATAACGAAAAATTGATCGTTAGGTACATAATAAACCGGAGTGTTATATGATAGCTTATTAGAAATGTCATCTACCAAAATCTCATGTTCCTTGCCACTTAAAAGCGTTTCTATATATCTTGGTATGTTACGATTTGACTCATAATCAAAAAAACTTTCAATTTGCCTTCGCTCTACTTTCTGATCATTTAGGTATAATTCTCCCTCTATCATTTGCACTTTGTCACCTGGTGTTCCTATTACTCGCTTAACAAACCTGATGCTGTCATTTCTTGTGGGTTTGAAAACTACTATGTCGCCACGCTTTGGAGGGGTATAAAAAATCCTGCCGCTAAAAATGTTTGGAGAAAATGGAAATGAGTGTTTACTGTAACCGTATGAATATTTACTAGTAAAAATGTAATCCCCTTCAAGTAGGGTGCTTTTCATTGAACCAGAAGGTATATGAAATGGCTCGAATAAAAAACTACGTATTGACAGCACAATCAACAGTAAAAAAAACAATGAAGATAAAAATCTTCCCGTTCTTATCACCCAGTTTTTGCTTAGTTCTTCCAACTTTGTTTTTCTTATAGATTAAGCTTATTATAATACATAAATTAAAAAATGGTAATATGAAATTTTACTTGTGAATGTTATTCCTCTATTCAAAACGATTTTGAAAAGGCGGTTCATTTCTTTCAACGGTGTCATCCAAGTAGCGTGACACATAACTGTACGAACATTGCAATTTGCAGGTGGCAGATGAAAGTAGCTGATGCACATCTGTACGAACATTTGCTTTTGTTAAGGTAATATGGTGTTATGAAAGTAGCTGACACTGGAATGGCTTTGTTGCATCGCTACTTATGAAAGGCTAACTATAGTTAGGATTATAAGCAACCTATTGAAAATCTTGTTTTTTTGCAATCAATCTGATCAAATTTAAGAATAGTAATTTGTTATTTATATTAATAAATTTAATTCTATTGAAAATAGCTAAAGCATTGAAATTCTTGAATTTTAGCCGGATTGGTAAATGGTAGTGAAATTTCTTTTACTCAAATTTAGGTATTCATTGACCGTTCTTGTTATAAATACCAGAATAATAAGCTACTGATATTCCCTATCTTTTTTATCTTTAATCCATCATAGCTAGCGATGCAACAAAGCCCACTGGAATCCAGGTTGTAACCGTTCACGGATTGTGAGAATGAATAAAGAACTAAGCAGTCGTAACTTTTGGAAGGGATTTTGGCCATTGAGACGTGATGTCAAAAATATCGACAACATTCTTTCCACAAATCTTTCTCCATGTTCCGACCAGGTGAAAAAGCTGTTTTTACGATAGCCGTCTAATTTGCCGTTCTGCAAGGTTGTTGATTGACTTCAGGCTTTCGTAAAAACTTCCACACCATATCCTCGGCCTTAACATCTTAATGGCCATTCTCAAACCATTTACAAGCCTTGTCATTTCATGCCCCCCCTTTTTGCATTAGTTGTGTAGCATCTTTTAATATTAGCAAGGCCTATAATAGTGCAACACTGCCTTACGTATTGCCAATCCAAATTCTACTTGCTGTAAAATAACACAATCTGCTACATCGCTGCTAATCTCAATCCCTCTGTTTATTGGCCCTGGGTGCATAACAATCGCATCTGGTTTTGCGTATGATAGCTTTTGTGAATCAAGTCCATACAAATAAAAATATTCTTTCTCTGAAGAACTATTATTCATGCGCTCTTTCTGCAATCTCAAAAGCATAATTACGTCAGCATCCTTTATACCTTCAATTAATGAATAATGGACTGAATCTACTTCAGGAAAATGCTTACAAATCAAAGTTGGTGGTGCGACCAAGTTTATCTCTGCTCCAAACATTTTTAGCAATCTTATATTTGATCTTGCAACTCTACTGTGCAGAATATCTCCACATATCACAACTTTGAGGTCCTTTATTTGCTTTTTGTGATTGCTGATTACAAGATAGTCTGCAAGAGCTTGAGTTGGATGTTCACTACTTCCATCGCCTGCATTGATTAGCGAGCAGTTAACATACTTTGCCAGTGTATTAATGATACCACTACTTTTATGCCTGATTATTATGTAATCAGGATTCATTGCATTTAATGTTTTGATCATGTCTTTTAGATCTTCTCCCTTGTTAATAGAAGAAGATCTTATTGGCAGAGTTACAACATTTGCTCCAAGGCTTTTTGCTGCTATTTCAAAAGACGCAAGTGTACGCGTTGAATCTTCAAAGAATAAATTTATTACTGTCTTATTTTCCAAGATATGACTATTTGCAACTTCTTTTTTAAGGTACTGGTTGGCCAACTTAGTTATATTTTCTACATCATCGACTGTAAGGTCTGAGATGTTTAACAAATTCCTTCTCTTGTTCATAGTTTCCTTTTCAACTACTTGAACCTATTCTACTTTCTTATTACCTTTTTTCAATAGACTTCTTGTGCAGCAATTGTTTTGGTGAAAGAACGGAAAAAGATAGTAAAGTCAAAATTAAGTTAGAAGGAAGAAAAAGTTCAGCGAGTCAAGAGTAAGGTATATTAGCATAAATCTTTCATCCCAATGTTTAGTGGCGCTGGGGATTACTTCCACTTACACTCATCCGCTATCATAACAGCCTCAAAAAGATGCTTCTCAAGTTCACTTAGAGGCAAATCACTTTGTGAATAATTTCCCCAAGATTTTAGTATATCGGAAGTTTCAACGCCTTCAATAATAGGATATTCTTGGTTTTTTTTAGCGTATAACTCTTGAGCCTGCTTGCTTACTAAAAATTCCAATAAGACTATAGCATTTTCCCTGTTTTTTGCGTTTTTTGTTACTGCTGCACCACTGATGTTTACCATTACACCGTGATCGTTGCGATTAGGAAAAAAAGCCCCTAGCTTGTCTGCAACATTCTTTTTATTTTCTGATGAAAGAATTCTCGCAAAGTAGTAGCTGTTTACTATTGCAACATCTCCCTCACCCGCTGCTACGGCGTAAATTTGATCAGTATCACCACCACTTGGTTTTCTTGCCATATTGCTCACAATTCCGCTTACCCATTCTTTCGTCTTTTCAAAACCATTATTTGCAATCATAAAAGCAATTAACGATCTGTTATATGGACTTGTAGAAGAACGCACTAATATTTTTCCTTTCCATTTTTCATTTGCTAAATCTTCATAAGTACTTAAGTCCTTAGGGTCTACTGACTCTTTATTGTAAACCAATATCCTAGCTCTTTTTGTAAGACCAAACCAATAATCTTCACTGTCTCTAAATCTTGCAGGTATAACACTTTTTAAAACCTCTGAATCTACTTGAGATAAAAGTCCTCTTTTTTTTGCTAGAATTAAGTTGATTGCATCAGCAGTCAAAAATAAGTCAGCTTCACCACCGTTTTCCATTCGTGAAAGTAGCTGAGAATAATCATCAATGATGTAACGTACTTTAATACCTGTATTTTTCGTGAATTCATCAAACAAAGTACGTACTAATTCTTCTTTGCGCGATGAATAAACATTTACCACTTGTGAGTCATTAGTTCCGTCGTTTCTGTATAAATAAGTAATAACTATCAATATAATTGCTATTAAGGATGTGAATATAAAGGCTTTTTTCATATTGGATAAAAAATAACTTCTTTCAGTTAAAGTTACCAAGATGGTACAACTTTAGCAAGTGTAAAGTTCGTTAGATAAATCATAAAAACTTCCTTGACAAGCTTCGCCAGCCCCCTTATTATAACACTGAAGCTATTTATTTATCTTCGCAATCTCTGCAGTGGATTAATGACAAAAAACTTAATGTATTTGGCGTAAATCATGCTTAATTTTTTGCACTATGTGCACCTTATGTCTTTATAAAATTTCTAGGTTTTTACCTAATATAAGCTGAAATGCGCTATTTAAAACATTAAAAAACGCCGATTTAAAAAATGGATAGTGAATAACTAGCTACCCTAGGGTTTCTTTTGCCTTTTTTTCTGTTTAGTAAATTTCTTAATGTTTATAATTTAGATTAGTTGCGGCTTAAAAGCAACTAAATCGCGGTTATTAAGCGTTTAGAATAAAAAAACGCCATACTTGAAAGTATAATGTAAGTAATTAGCCAACCACGGGGCTTCTTTTGCCTTTTTTTTCGTTTGGTAAATTCCTTAATATTTATAGCTAAGAGAGCCCAAGAGAGGTGTCATTCCAGCGCGTGACGCTGGAATCCCAAAAAAAGGATGATGTCATTCCAGTGCTCCTTTTTTTGTCATCCCAGTGCTTGACACTGGGATGGCTTTGTTGCATCGCTAGCTATGATGGATTAAAGATAAAAAAGATGGAGAATATCAGTAGTTTATTATTCTGGTATTTATAACAAGAACGGTCAGTGAATACCTAAATTTGAGTAAAAGAAATTTCACTACCACTCACTAATCCGGCTAAAATTCAAGAATTTCAATGCTTTAGCTATTTTCAATAGAATTAAATTTATTAATGTAAATAATAAATTACTATTCTTAAATTTGATCAGATTGATTGCAAAAAAACAAGATTTTCAATAGGTTACTTATAATCCTAACTATAGTTAGCCTTTCATAAGTAGCGATGCAACAAAGCCATCCCAGTGCGTGACACTGGGATGACACTCTCTTGGATGGAAAGCTACTTTCATGACATCATTCTTTTTCCTGGATCCCAGTGGGCTTTGTTGCATAGCAACTGAAAAAATCTGGTGGCTACTGACAAAATTCATTATAAAATAGCCATTTAACCTTGAAAGAAAAAATATGCCACAAAAAATGAGGGTCAGTAACCATAGCGAATATAACAAATTTCTAGAAAAAAGAGGAAATATTTTTCATTATATCAACGAAGCCATAGAAAAGTGGTACGAGAATGGTCCAAAAATACCAGGTGGCAACAATATTTATAGCGATAAAGTTGTAATTTTGGTGCACATAATAACTTGTTTATTTAGAATAGGCCTGAGGCAAACAGTTGGGTTTATAGCAGGATACCTTGAGCAAATTGGGAAAAATTTGCAAGTTATCAGCTATTCACAATCATCAAGAAGGTTTAAGAAACTCAATATTAAGAGCAATGATTGCAGAAAATAATATGGAAGATATCGAAATTGCTATAGACAGTACAGGAATTAGTATATACAACAACACTCCTGGTCATAGCAAAGAAAATAGCGAAGATAGAAAGTATCGCAGCTATGAACAGACAAGAAAATTGCATGTAATGTTGAATACAAACAGCAAAAAAGCCATAGCTGTAAAATACAGTAACGGCTGATCACTATGGAGCTTGTGATTTGCTAAAAGAAGTCGATTTTCAGTATGTCATAAAAGTACTATATGCAGATAGGGCATATGACAGAGAAAAGCTCTATAAGCTGTGTAATCAATATGGTATAAAAACGAAAATTCCTCCGAAAAACAACGCAGCAGAGCATCCAAAGTTAGACTATATGGCTGAGAGAAATGCTGCAATTAGACTAATAAAATCATGCAGCGAAGATGGAATGAAGAGGTGGAAAAGGCAAACAAACTACGGAAAAAGATCTTATATAGAAAGTTTTTTCTCGCGACTGAAACAAACATTCGGGTTTAGTTTTAGGAATAAATCTGAGACAAATAGAGAGAAGGAACTACTTGTTAAATGCTATTTGCTCAATAAGTTCACTGATATTGGTATGGCTAAATTTGAGATAGCTTCATAAATTTATTGTGCGTTACCTACTATCCGAAGAGCGATGCAACAAAGCCCACTGGGATCCATCTTATTTTTATAATGGAAATTAGTTTAACGTATGCTCCTAAAATCTGTCGTCCATTGCACAATTTGCAAATATTTTTATACCTGGACCCCAGTGTCAAGCACTGGGATGACACCTTTGTGTTTGAGGCAAAACAGGCTATAACATTTAACATACTGCCCTCGCAAACAAATGTTCGTACAGTTGTGTATCAGCTACTTGGATGACACCACCCCTAGTGGGCACTGCCCTTAAATCATAATGGATAACAGGGTTATAAGCTCTGAACATTAATAATAAGGTCTATTCTTTTTTAACCTGAGTGCAATTGCGTCTTCCCAAATTTCACCATTACGCAATAACTTTTCTTTATTGTACATTAGCTCCTCTCTCGTTTCAGTAGCAAATTCAAAGTTAGGACCCTCCACAATTGCATCAACTGGACATGCCTCTTGGCAAAGCCCGCAGTATATGCATTTTGTCATGTCAATATCATAGCGTGTGGTGCGACGACTACCGTCTTCTCTTTCCTCTGCTTCAATAACTATTGCTTGAGCAGGGCAGATAACTTCGCATAATTTACAAGCTATGCACCGTTCTTCACCGTTTGGATACCTACGCAACGCATGCTCACCACGAAACCTTGGACTTAAAGGGCCCTTCTCCATAGGATATCTTAACGTAACCTTTGGTTTGAACATATATTTCAATGTAATAGCAAACCCTTTGATTAACTCTGCAAAAGACCAATACCAAGCTAATTTCTTGAGCATAAAATATTTAAAACTTGTGTCAGTCATTATAAATCATATTATCAGTTTTCAAAATAAATATTTTCACCTGGGTGACTTTTACAGCTTTTCTATATAATACATTCACTAGTATGATAGTACTGCATTAATATAAACTAGCAAGATAGATAAAAATTTTGAATATTTTCAAATTAGGTATTTTGGTTTCTTAAGTGTAATATTGCTAAGTAGTTTATATAAATAATGACAAACACAAATGAAACTATTTTCGCTTTATCGACCGTATTTGGTAAGTCAGGAGTTGCAGTAATTAGAATTTCAGGCAACTATGCGCTTAAAGCTTTAAATCATTTTCATATTAAGAAAGAAATTAAACCAAGATTTGCTACTTTAGTTGATCTATATGATGATTTCAATCAATTGATAGATAATGGAATAATCATCTATTTCCCTGCTCCAAACAGTTTCACTGGCGAGAATGTTATAGAGTTACAAGTGCATGGAAGTAAGGCAGTCATAAAAATCATCTTGGAGGAATTATCAAAAATTTTCGTTATGGCCAGGCCTGGAGAATTCTCACTTAGGGCTTTTCTAAATGGTAAATTTGACTTAACTCAAATAGAAGGAATTGCAGACTTAATTGATGCTGAGACGAAAATGCAAGCTAAACAAGCGATTAAGCAGATATCAGGAGAATTGGAGAGACTATACAGCAATTGGAGGCAAAGATTAATAACGATACAATCCAAAATCGAAGCATATATAGACTTTCCAGAGGATGTTTGGACAGAAAAAAATGAATTGGAAAAAATTAATAATGAAGTGCGAGCTCTTGTGCGGTTGATACAAGAGCATTTAAATGATAATAGACGGGGTGAAAGGTTGCGTGAGGGTTTACATGTTGTAATAACTGGTAAACCAAATGTCGGTAAATCAACTCTGTTTAATTTCTTAGCCAAGCGTGATATTGCTATTGTTTCTGAATATGCAGGCACAACAAGAGATATACTTGAAGCTCATATTGACATTGGCGGATACCCAATCATTCTCTCTGATACTGCTGGAATTCGTGAGAGTTCAGATCCAATAGAATCAGAAGGTATAAGTCGAGCGAAAAAGAGGTCTTTTGAAGCTGATTTAAGAATAGAACTGTTTCCTTTTGAACAGCGTCATAATATCAATTGCAACGTTGTAAATAGCGATACTATTTATGTATTGAGCAAAGCTGACGATGTTATCAATAATCACAATATAAAAATTAATGGCATAGATTTTCTACCTATTTCTATTTTAAAGGGAATAGGTACAAACAAATTGATCTCTCTCATAAAAGAGAAGGCAGAGGAAAAATTTGGGCATGATAGAGACACTCCTGTAATCACTCGGCAAAGACATAGGAATCACATGCAGAAAGCACTGGAACATTTACAACGTTTTAATATCGATAATCCAATTGAGTTGATATCTGAAGATTTGAGGCTTGCTGCATTTGAACTTGGTGCGGTGATTGGAATTATTAATGTTGAGGAAATATTGAGTAGTGTGTTTAGCAACTTTTGCGTGGGCAAGTAAAGCTTTTATAGATTGCTTAAAATCAAATGTTGTGATAGAAAAGAAATGGACGGATGGCCGAGCGGTTTAAGGCACCAGTCTTGAAAACTGACGTACGTGATGAGCGTACCATGGGTTCGAATCCCATTCCGTCCGCACAGCATCTCGCTATGCTAGCTGATTTTTAGAGCTTATTTGGACTATGTGGTTCATAACGCTGGAAATCTTATCTAATCTAGCCACATCTTTTAAAAATACGTCCCTTTGTAAATTGACCTTATTAGCGAAGAAAGCTAATATCTATAAATAGATTACCATCTGAATATGAAAACCGATATAGTAATAATAGGTGCAGGACCTGTTGGAATATTCACTGCTTTTCAAGCGGGAATGCTTGATATGAGATGTCATGTAATAGATGTTTTGGATCAAGCAGGAGGACAATGCACAGCTCTTTACCCAGAAAAGCCAATATACGATATACCTGGTTATCCTGTAATTACTGCCCAAAAATTAATTGAGCAGCTAATGGAGCAAGCTGCGCCATTTAAGCCTATTTACCATTTAAGTCAAAAAGTAGAAAAGATTTCAAATAACGAAGGTGAAAACTTTACTATCATAACGAGCATAGGTACAGAGGTAAAATGTAAGGCTGTTATTGTTGCTGCAGGTAATGGAATGTTTGAACCTAACCGTCCACCCTTAAGTGGTATATTAGAATATGAAAATAAATCTGTATTTTACAGTGTAAATAAAATTTCTGATTTTCAGGATAAAACTATAGTCATTGCAGGGGGGGGTGATTCTGCAGCTGATTGGACTGTAGAACTTTCTAAAGTTGCAAAGAAAATTTATGTGATACATAGGAGAAAGGAATTTCGCTGCACTCCTGAAACTAGAAATAAATTAGAATCACTTGAAATTGATGGAAAAATAGAACTGGTAGTGCCATATCAATTACACGAACTAGCAGGAGGTAATGGGCAATTGAGCACAGTGATAGTAAAAAACATTGCCTCTAAGGAAGAAAAAGAAATATCCGCTGATTTTTTGCTGCCATTTTTTGGATTGTCAATGAATCTTGGTCCAATAAACAATTGGGGTATACAGTTAGAACATAGCCGCATAGTTGTCGACCCAGCTACACTTAAAACCAGTAGAGATAGGATATATGCAATCGGAGATATAGCTATTTATTCAGGCAAACTAAAATTAATACTAAATGGTTTTGCTGAGAGCGCCATGGCTTGTTATGACATATACAAAGTAATCCACAACTCTCCAGTCAATTTTCAATATTCAACTTCAAAGGGAATTCACGGGAAAGAAAAACTTCCTTGACAAACCTTGCCAGCTCCCTTATCATGAAACTGAAGCTATTGTATTTGCTTTCGCCAATCTGCAGATTAAAAGGTAAGGATTACTTAATGTATCGGCGTCTTATGTTCAATTTTTTGCAGTATATAGATACTGTATGTCTTTACAAAACTTCATCTACATCTAGATTTTTATCTAAATAAGCTGAACGCGCTTACAAAGCGTTACAAGACATCAAAAAATGCCAATACTCGACAGAGATAGTAAAAGACTAGCTAACTCGGGGATTCTTTGTCTTTTTTTCTGCTTAGTAAATTTCTTAAACGTTTGCAGCGTAAGTTAGTTGCAATTAAAAGCAGCTTAATCTCGCTTGTCAAGCGTTTAAAACATAAAAAACGCCAATATTTTAAAGCGGATAATAACCCCAGGGCTTCTTTTGCCTTTTTTTTCATTTGGTAAATTTCTTAAATATTTGTGGCTAAACGACAACCGTCATCCCGCTGCTTGTTAGCGGGATCTAGAGATACCGCGAATGAATCGCGGTATGACGTAGGACTGCTGTCATTCCAGTGCTCCTTTTTTTGTCATCCGAGTAGCTGACACTGGGATCCAGGAAACTTAACTTTACACTAGGTGAATGTACAATAAGAACTGGATTCCAGACTGGAATGACACCGAAGGGGCTACTGGGATGACAAAAGGGGGCACTGGGATGACAGGAGAAAGAGGCACTGGAATGACAAAGAGGGTACTTGGATGACAGGAGGTAATGCAGGAAGTCTAATAGTGCAGCAACACGGAACCCCAGGTCAGGCCTGCACCTATTGAAATCAGCAGTACCAGATTTCCTGATTT
Source organism: Wolbachia endosymbiont (group A) of Cydia splendana (assembly GCF_947179475.1). Taxonomy (NCBI): domain Bacteria; kingdom Pseudomonadati; phylum Pseudomonadota; class Alphaproteobacteria; order Rickettsiales; family Anaplasmataceae; genus Wolbachia; species Wolbachia endosymbiont (group A) of Cydia splendana. Next base: position 58,990 of record NZ_CAMXBP010000002.1, on the reverse strand, counting down.
TATTTTTGATTCTTGTATTGCATAGTCTAAGGCCAGTGGAATTGATGCCGCTGAGGTGTTTGCATGCTTATCAACGGTATTAATCACTTTCTCTATAGGAAAATCTAATTTCTTTACTACTGCTTCAATAATACGAATGTTTGCTTGATGGGGAATTAACCAGTCAATATCAGTGATTTTCAAATTATTGCATTTCAGAGTTTCCTCTACTGAGGCTGTTAACTTATCCACTGCATGTTTAAACACTTCTCTTCCATTCATGCATATTTTTCCAGAATCACCAGTTGAGGATATCCCTCCGTTCGTACATAGTATGTCCACATTGCCATCAGAATATAGGCTAGTTGAAATTATACCTTTTGTAACCCCCTTCTCTGCCACCCAAGTATCAGCATCATTTGTTGGAATGACGTTAAAATGACATGCTGATTTCATTATTACTGCACCAGCACCATCACCAAAGAGTACACAAGTTGACCTATTTTCCCAATCAACAATCCTAGACATTATTTCAGCACCTATAACCAATGCATATTTAATTCTATTGTTAGATTTTATGAGCGAATCAGCAACTGTAACTGCATATATAAAACCAGAGCATGCTGCTTGTACATCAAAAGCAAATGCGTTTTTACATTTTAACTTACTTTGTACAATCGTTGCACAGCTAGGAAAAGTTTTATCAGGAGTTGTTGTAGCAACTATAATCAAGTCAATTTCATCTACTGAAATTTTAGCTTTTTCTATAGCACTTTTTGCTGCATTTACAGCTAGATCTGACGTTAGTTCTCCTTCATCTGCTATATGCCTTTGAACTATTCCTGTTCTCTGCCTTATCCATTCATCGCTCGTCTCAACTATCGATGCAATTTCGTTGTTACTCAACATTTTTCTTGGTAGGTAAGATCCAGTGCTTAATATGAAACTTTTATTCAATATGACTTACCCCGTTAATTATCTTTTGATTTAAATTTTCACTAATTGCATTTACTGCAAATTTTATGGCATGGGCAAAAGAAATAGCATCAGAATTTCCATGACTTTTAATGATGATACCATTCAGCCCTAAAAACATAGCTCCACTTCTAATTTTGGGATTAAAACGCGTTAAAGCTTTATTTAGTTTGGATTTTAACAATATACCAACAAGCATTTTCGCTATCCACGAATTGAATACTTCCTGCTTTATTAGATTGATAAAGGTACTAGCGGTTGCCTCAGCCGTTTTGAGCATTACATTGCCAACAAAACCATCAGCAACAATCACATCTATATTACCCTCTAAAAATTCACTTGCCTCTATATACCCTTTGAAATTAATGCCTGGAGCGTTTTTAAGCAACTCAAAAGCGCCGCGCACTGAGTCATTACCTTTAACTTCTTCTGTGCCGATATTTAGCAAAGCAACTTCAGGATTGTCAATTTTTAATGCTATTTTTGCAAATATACTACCCATTAACGCAAATTGAAATAATGAGTCGGCATTACAATCAACATTTGCACCAAGGTCAAGCAAAGCGAAGCTTTTTGTCTTAGTTGGACAGATAGAGGCAATAGCAGGACGATAAATGTTTGGTAATGTTCCTAAAATAAATCTGGAAATTGCCATCAACGCTCCGGTGTTGCCTGAAGATACCACTCCGAAAGCTTTACCTTCTTTCACTGCAACAGTTGCAGCTTTCATACTTGAGTCTTTACGATGTCTCAGCGCAAAAGATGGCTTATCATTTGCAAGGACATTGTCAGAACAATGAGTAAATTCAGAATTGTTACTTACTTTTTTATATTTCAAAAGCAAAGGAGATACTTCTTCCTTATCTCCATAAATATGAAAAAAAACTTTAATGCCTGGGTCAACAAGGTTGTCTAAAAAAAAACCAGCACCCTGAATTACGGAAAGAGGCGCAAAATCGCCCCCCATAGCGTCAAGTGCAATAACTATATTATTATTGACCGTAGGTAACATATCATAATAGTCACTCCGCCTGTTGCTTGATGAAAACCCGTTTTCCTTTGTAACTGCCATCAACTGCTACGTTATGAGGCAACATGAATTCCCCAGTTGTTGAACACACCACAATATTCTTAGGCTCAATAGCATGATGAGAACGATGCATATTACGCCTTGACTTTGACTTTTTTCTTTTTGGAACTGCCAAAATTTCCTCCATTCTACTACAAAATACAATACATTAGTAACATGTTTTTTACAGGAAGTAAACAGGGATAGTAAAATAAGTAAGGTTTGCTTATGTAATTGAGTTCTATAGCTAAAGTGGCTCTACAATTTGAAAAACCGTCATTCCACTACTCGTTAGCGGAATCTATACCGCGAATGAATCCATAGCTGTACGAACATTCATTTTTGAAGGTAAATTGCACAACAGATGATGTCATTCCAGTCTGGAATCCAGAAATTTTGCTTATAACTGAGCTGATGAGCTAAAGGTAGTTGTCTTATGCTAAAACAAACGTTTTTAATTAAGTTGCATAGAAGCTGGATCCCAGTGGGCTTTGTTGCATCGCTACTTATGAAAGGCTAACTATAGTTAGGATTATAAGCGACCTATTGAAAATCTTGTTTTTTTGCAATCAATCTGATCAAATTTAAGAATAGTAATTTGTTATTTATATTAATAAATTTAATTCTATTGAAAATAGCTAAAGCATTGAAATTCTTGAATTTTAGCCAGATTGGTGAGTGGTAGTGAAATTTCTTTTACTCAAATTTAGGTATTCACTGACCGTTCTTGTTATAAATACCAGAATAATAAGCTACTGATATTCCCTATCTTTTTTATCTTTAATCCATCATAGCTAGCGATGCAACAAAGACATCCCAGTGTCTGGGCACTGGCCCACTGGTGGGAATTGCTCCCAAACTACAACGTTCGTACAGTTGTGGATACCGTGGCGGTATGACGTAGGGAAACCTTTCTTGGGTTAGCTATATGAGCTTTAAATTAAAACATCAAGTATGTTGAACTTAAAACATATCTCAGCTATACTTTGCGATAAAGTTAATAAAAATTTTAATAAAATCAGTAAGACTAACCTCTAGCTAAAATGAATACAAAGTGAGCTTTTTTGATATAAATAGTGTTAGAATAATTGGTAGGTACTTTATCAATTTTTTGTTAAGGCTTGGTAGTGCATTCATATTTTTTATTCAATCTCTATACCACTTCCTTGTGCCACCATATTATTTTAGCAACATAGCAAGACAAATTATAGAGATAGGCTTTTTCTCTCTGCCAATTGTTGGGCTCACTGGAGTTTTTATAGGAGCGGCAATAGTTTTACAAAGTAGCTTGAGTGACCCATTAATTAACCAAGAACAGATAATACCCAAACTTGTTACGATCACTATCATTAAAGAGTTAGGACCAGTTTTGATCAGCTTAATAATGGTAGGAAAGGTTGGATCATCAGTTGCAGCAGAAATTGGTACAATGCGCATCACCGAGCAAATAGATGCACTTACAACCTTGAACATCAACCCTTTTAAATATTTAATTGCACCAAGGATTTTAGCGTCAATCATAGTATTTCCCATACTTACAGTATGTGCAGATTTAATAGGAATATTTGGAGGATGTATCACTGCAGTCTTCGAATTTAACCACAATTTAAATATATACATTAAACACACAGCTCAGTTCTTTAATACGTATGATTTTATAACTGGGCTAATAAAAGCAACTGTATTTGGCGCCATAATTTCTGTCTCAAGCTGCTATTACGGTTACCATTGCAAAGAAGGTGCACGAGGAGTAGGTGTTGCTACAACATCAACTGTTGTTTTATCGTCCATACTGATCATTTTAGCAAACTACATGATTACTTTGATACATGCGTAACCCCATAATATCAATATTGAACTTAAGCTTATCTTTTGATGATAGGACAGTACTAAAAGATCTAAATTTTGATATATTAAAAGGGGAATCATTAGTCATACTTGGTGGCTCAGGAAGCGGCAAATCTGTATTAACAAAAACAATTATCGGCTTGCTTGCTCCAGACTCAGGCTCTGTTAAAATAAATAGTAAAAGCAAAAATAAATTTGGGGTTTTATTTCAAAATTCCGCTTTATTTGACTACGTTACAGTGTGGGAAAATATATCTTTTAATTATAAAAAGCGCTTTAATATCAGCAAAAAAGAGGCAAAACAGCTAGCAATCGAGAAGTTAAATGATGTTGGACTGGAGGAAAGCATAGCAGATATGTTTCCAATAGAGCTATCAGGTGGAATGAAAAAAAGAGTGGCACTTGCAAGGGCGATTGCACACAATCCAGAAATCATTATTTTGGATGAACCAACTTCAGGATTGGACCCAATTATGTCAGATATAGTAAACGAGATAATAATAAAATTATCTAGAGATCTTAACCCTACAATTATCACGATTACACATGATATTCATAGTGCATTTAAAATAGCTGATAAAATAGCAGTATTATATGAAGGGGAGATCATTTCCCATGGAACTGTTCAGGAAATACAAAATACCAATAACGAATATATAAAAAAATTCATTCATTATATATAGCTAAAGATATATACACTATTGCTAACAGTCATATTTTTAAGTTTTAACTTTGTAAAAGGTAGTGGACATTGGAATTCAGATTTTTTTCAAACTGGATCCTATAGCTAACACGTCATACCGCGATTCATTCGCGGTATCTCGGCATAGATTCCGCTAACTAGTAGCGGAATGACGAATTTGTCGTTTTTCAAATTGTCGTAAGTCAGTTTAGCTATATATAGGATGACAGAAATTGTTTGTATTAGCTATATTCAAAAGCTCTATTGATATTTTGCAATATTTGTGATAAAATAATAGCTTAAGGTTGAGAGTAAAAATTTATGAGTGAAGCTCAAGGTCCAAATATTGCAGAATGGCAAGCGCAGCAGCAACACCAAGAGGCTGCTGGTGAGAAAAGTGGTTTTGGTCTTGGTCACAGTGACTCTGTTTCAACAGTTGTCGATGGAATGAAATGGTTGTTCAACTTTCATGAAGGAGCAATTGCTGCTTATAATAATGTGTTTGAAGGTTTGGTGAGTGGCAGTAGTTTAGTAACACTGTTTGGAAAGTCAGGTAATATGTTTGGCATAAAACTTCTTGAAGGCCTTGCAGAATATTTTTCAGGTGGAGGTGGGGAAGATATGCCATCAGAAGGAATGGACATGGCTCATGGTGATGATGGACATCACTCAGATGATTACCCTCATGCCAATAACGAAATAGCTCATAATGCTGATGGTTTGCAAGACATGCATGATGCAGGTGATCACCATGGTCAATCTTTTTCACCTGGTCCTTCACCATCTGTTGGCGATGACCACGGACATGAACTTGGTTAAACGCTTAAAAACTATTGAATAGTTGGAAGAAGGCCTAATAAGAAAAGTTGCTATTGTTATGAGTTTGTCTTAGTGAAAAAGGTTTCAGTTTTAGGATCAACAGGAAGTGTTGGAAAAAAGACTGTAGATTTGCTCTCAAAGAGAAAAGAAGAATACCAAGTGGAAGCACTAAGTGCCCATTCGAACTTTGCTCTACTGGCACACCAAGCAAAACTGCTGAATGCAAAATATGTTGCTATCTCCGATGAAAGACTTTACAAAGATTTGAAAGAAAGTCTACTTGGTACAGATGTAAAAATAGCAATTGGTGCTACAAATGTTGCTGCTATACCTGTTGATCTCTCAGTTGTTGCAATAGTTGGCATTGCAGGCCTTGGGCCAGTTATGGAAGTTATAGAAAGCGGTACCAAAGTCATTGCATTGGCAAACAAAGAAAGCATTGTTTGCGGTGGAAAGTTATTACTCAAAAAAGCTAAAGAAAAAAATGTACAAATAATCCCTATTGACTCTGAGCACAATGCAATTTTTCAAATTTTGCAAAATGACGACAAATGCGTAGAAAAGATCATACTTACTGCTTCTGGTGGACCATTCTTAAATTATAGCCTTGAGCAATTAAAAAATGTTATGGTAGATAAGGCGCTTAGTCACCCCACTTGGAATATGGGAAAGAAAATCTCGGTTGATAGCGCAACAATGATGAATAAGGCACTAGAGATAATAGAAGCACATAACTTGTTTAACATCAGCCCGGATAAAATTGAAGCAGTAGTGCATCCTGAGTCAATAGTACATGGAATTGTAACTTATAAAGATGGGTTCAACTTTGCTGTGCTTGCAGAAACTGACATGGCAATCCCCATTTCGTATGCTCTATCTTGGCCAGAAAGATTAGTTTTAAATTATAAATTAGATTTAACAAAGCAAGGAAAATTGACCTTTCAAGAGCCAGACCATAAGCGTTTTCCTGCGCTAAAGCTTAGCATGGCAGTGTTAAACTCTTCTGCTCCACAAACAAACAGTATTGTGCTCAATGCTGCAAATGAAATAGCTGTTAATGAATTTTTGAAGTCACGAATCGGCTTTTTAAAAATAGTAGAGGTAGTGGAATCAACAATGGAAAGTTTTGGTAGTTATACCGATATTAATTCACTATCTGATATAATAAATATTGATTGTGAAAGTCGTATTATTGCTCACAAAATTGTTGAAAGTAAAGTTGTTGCGTATAGCTAGAGTAATGTAACCAGACTGCATTCTGTGATTTTTAGCAAAACACGATACACAATCGTCATTCCGCTACTTGTTAGCGGGATCTATGCTAAGATACCGCGGCGGTATGACGGTTCGCGGCGGCATAGCTATCTTCAAAAATATGGTTGAATAATTGTTAATAATAGTGTATAATTATTAATATTTTTAAGCACTTTGGCTATGGCTTTATCTAAGTTTCTCGACCCTAAGCTGGATTTAACCTTTAAAAGAATCTTTGGCACTGAAAAAAATAAGAATATTCTCATACATTTTTTGAATGATATTTTAGGGTTTACCGAGATAAATACTATACAAGAAGTGGAATTCCTCAGTACTATAATGGATCCTGAAATTGCATCTGATAAACAAAGTATAGTTGATGTTCTTTGCAGGGATTCTAGTGGGGCCAGGTATGTGATTGAAATGCAGCTTACTCGCGATAAAGGCTTCGAAAAACGAGCTCAATTATATGCTGCTAAGGCTTACTCAAGGCAAGCTGATAAATCTGGTAAGTACATTGATTTAAAGAAGGTTTTCTTTATTGCTATCTCTAATTGTAATTTATTTCCTGATAAGCTTGATTATATATCCAGCCACACTATAAGAGATGAGAAAACCAATGAGCATGACTTAAAAGATTTTCAATTTGTATTTATTGAACTACCTAAATTTCCTAAGAATAAGGAAGAACAGCTAGAAAGCATAGTGGATCGTTGGTTATTTTTCTTCAAATATGCAGATGAAACTACGGAAGAAGACTTAAGGAAAATAGCAGAAAAAGCACCAATAATAAAGTTAGCCTACGATGAATTAGACAGGTTTAGCTGGAATGAAAAAGATTTAGTAGCTTACGAAGAAAGAATAATGGATCTACGCAAAGAAGAAGCAATTCTTGAATACAGACTTGACCTTGCTACTGAAAAAGGCATCCAAATTGGCGAAGAAAGAGGCATCAAAATTGGTAAAGAGGAAGGGAAAATTGAAGTCGCAAAAGCAATGCTGGCTAATAATGTTGATGTCAACACTATTGTCAAGTTTACTGGCCTTTCTATTAGTGAGATTGAAGAATTAAGTGTGAACGGTTACAGAGTAATTTCAAAGTGCATTTGCAATTGGAATGGATACATTTAATGAGAGTCCCATTTCACGGTGTTCAAATCTACTCCTTCTTGTACCATCTCCCAAAGTGGGCTCATTTCTCTCAGTCGGCCAATATTTTTAGCAACAAGATCTGCTGCGTACAAAACTTCTTCTTTAGTTGTAAATCGGCCTAGGCCGAATCTAATTGATGAATGCTCAAGGTCATGGCCATTATTTAGCGACCGTACGACATAGGAAGGCTCAAGAGACGCAGACGTGCACGCAGAACCAGAACTTACTGCTAAATCCTTGATTGCCATGATGAGAGACTCACCCTCAACATAGGGAAAGCTCAAGTTTAGGTTGCCAGGAATTCTATTTTCATAATCACCATTTAAAACGATATCAGGAAACGCTTCTTTTATCTTATTATACAAAATATCCCTTAATTCTTCCACTCTAGTTGTTTCTTTTTTCATTTCTTCTTTAGCAATACGTGCCGCTTCACCAAAACCAACTGCAAGAGGTGTTGGAACTGTTCCAGAACGCATGCCTCTTTCCTGTCCACCACCACTAATTAGTGGTATCAGCCTAACACGAGGATTCTTTCTACGTACATATAATGCGCCTATTCCCATAGGTCCATAAATTTTGTGGCTAGAGAGACTCATAAGATCAATGCACATCTCATTAACATCAATTGGAACTTTTCCAAAGCTTTGAGCTGCATCTGTATGGAAAAATATATTATGCTTTCTGCATATTTTACCAATCTCCTTTACAGGCTGAATTACTCCGATTTCATTATTTACCATCATCACTGAAACCAGGATTGTTTGATCAGTAATTGCTTCCTCAAGCTTTGATAAATCTATAATTCCGTTTTGCTTAACAGGCAAATATGTAACTTTAAAGCCTTCATTTTCCAGATGCCGACAAGAATCCAGAACACACTTATGCTCCGTGCAGACAGTGATTATATGATTTCCTTTATTTTTATAAAAGTGAGCAACGCCCTTGATTGCTGTATTATTTGACTCAGTTGCACCTGAGGTAAAGATAATTTCTTTGCTATCTGCGTTCACCAGATCAGCGATGTGTTTCCTTGCTTTTTCCACTGCTTCTTCAGCAGTCCAACCAAATGAATGGCTGCGAGAGTGTGCATTGCTGAACTCACCAAAGTAAGGTATCATCACCTCTAAAACACGGGGATCTACTTTAGTAGTAGATTGATAATCAAGAAATATTGGTAATTTTATTTTAGCATCGTGTATTTTTTTACTTTCAACATTCATAAAGCTACCACGGAGACAAAATTTACAATTATTTTATAGCATTAAAACTTAATTTTTTCAAGATATAATCTTGCATCAAGTACAAAAGTGTCATCCAAGTAGCTGACACATAACTGTACGAACATTTATTTGCGAAAGCAGTGTGTTAAATGTTATAGCCAGTTTTGCCTCAAACACAAAGGCAGTGCCCAGACACTGGGATGACACCCTATTGGTGGCAATTGCTTCCAAATCATAATGTTTGTACAGCTGTGCGCCGTGCGCTGGAATCCGTTTTAGCCCTTATCTATATCTCAGTTCCACCAACAGTTATTGCGTCGACTTTGAGTGTCGGCTGACCAACTCCAACGGGCACATTTTGTCCATCTTTCGAGCATGTGCCAACACCAGGATCTAACTTTAAGTCATTACCAACCATAGATACTTTTTTCAACACTGTTGGACCGTCACCAATTAGTGTTGCTCCTTTTACTGGCTGTGTAATTTTGCCATTTTCTATTAGGTAAGCTTCCGAAGATGAAAAAACAAATTTTCCTGACGTTATATCAACCTGCCCACCACCGAAATTTACTGCATATAGACCTTTCTTTACGCTAGATATTATTTCCTTCGGTGTATACTTTCCGGGCAACATATAGGTGTTTGTCATGCGCGGCATAATAACTTCTTTATAACTTTCTCTTCTACCATTACCAGTTGGGCTTACACCCATGAGTTTAGCGTTCATATGATCCTGCATGTATCCTTTTAGGATCCCATCCTCTATCAATATATTATAACTGGGTGGAGTGCCTTCATCGTCTACGCTGATAGAGCCGCGCAAATTGGGCAGAGTTCCGTCATCAACTACTGTGATGTCACTAGCTGCTACTTGTTTACCCACAGAATTTGAAAATGCTGAGACTTTTTTGCGATTGAAGTCGCCCTCAAGTCCATGACCCACGGCTTCGTGTAACAATATTCCTGGCCAGCCTGGACCTAAAACGACTGTCATTTCTCCGGCTGGAGTTGGAATTGCTTCAAGATTTACCAGTGCTTGTTCTAACGCTTGGTTTGCAACTTCTTTCCACTTTTTCTCAGAAATAAACTTACTATAAGAGTCCCTTCCACCATGCCCTGCAGAACCTCTTTCGGTACGGCCATCTTTTTCTACAATGACTAGCACATTAAAACGTACCAGAGGCCTGATATCGCTTAATCTGTGATCACCCTTTATTATTTGTACAACTTGCCATTCTCCACTTAGAGTTATTTTTACTTGCTTCACGCAGTTATTTTTGGACCTTACATACTCATTAACCTCATTGAGTAGCTTAATCTTTGAATTCAGATCCATTTCATTTATAGGGTTAATCCTCGAATATAGGCTTTTTGTCTCTTCGTTTAAATTTATTGAATTTGTCTTGTTTAAAGACACTGAGCTTTTTACCATAGAAGCAGCATTACTAATTTCTTTTTCGCTGATCTCAGAAGAACAAACGAAAGATGTACTATCTTCACAAAAAGACCTTAAACCAAATCCCCTTCTAGTATTCAAGTCCATGTGTTTTAATATGTTATCCTCAAAAACCAGGGACTCCGACTGGCAAAATTCTAGAAACAGCTCACCACCATCGCTATTGCTCAAAGCGTTATTGACTATTTTATATACGTTATTAATATTAACATTGTTTTGAGCAAAAAATATTTGATCTAGATTTGGCATTACCTTTGAACTAAAAATTGTTTAAGTATATTATTTAACTTTAACATAGTAAACTATAAAAAGCCCGGGTGGCGGAATTGGTAGACGCGCTAGCTTCAGGTGCTAGTAACTTTTTAAGTTGTGGAAGTTCAAGTCTTCTCTCGGGCACTCTTAGCTTCCATATTGCTTATTGAATTAATTAATGTTATAATATAACATATTAGGTAATATTTATGCTATGTATGGTGAAAAAGATAAGTTAGCCTACAGAAAGAAGGTACGAACTTACTCGAAACGCTTAGTTACTACACTATCTACTATCTCTTTCATTGGATACATAGCGGCATTGGTCTTGAATATTCCTGTCTTAAGTCTGTATTTTAGTATTGCCGGCACTATATTCAGTGCACTTTCGTTTGCTTTAAATATATGGTCACTAAATGATCATTCCCGACAACAGAATCTTAATAAGAAATCTGGCATAAAAAACACTCCAGGACAAAAAAAGTTAACAAAGATCTATCTTGATATAGCATCCAGTGCTTCATTTCTAATAGGAGGTATTGCATCTATGTCGCTTTTTGAGTCTTCTGTTATTTATTTTGTTTCTACGCCTTTTTTTATTCTAGGCTGTGTTATTATGGCAGCTAATATCGTTCAAACTATGATTAGTGAACCACAGACAAAAAACGTCCTTGAGAATCTCTCTTCAAATACTGCAAGAGTACAAGCTTAAGTATTAACTTATTTAACTTATACAGGAATATTAGCTATATAATTCCACTGAAGGAAGCCATTCAAAAGAGTTCGATGTAATTAGCGTCAAAAAAGTGTAAGCAGAAATTGTGGGCTTATTGGGGTAGGAGCGCTTAGTACTCCTACTTCCACATCAATTACTTGAATAATTGCTCAAGCTATCAAAATAAAAGTTTTTATTCAGTAATTTGTGTATAAAGGGTACTATTTTACTGGTAGTAAAATAAATCAGAATGAAGTCTATTTTATTAACGAGGCCTTTATTGGATTCGTTCAATACAAGAAATATATTGAGAAAGTATGGATACAAAGTTTATATAGAACCAGTATTCACAATAAAGTACTTAAATCCTGATATATCTGCACACGAATTTGACGTTGTAATATCCACAAGTAAAAACAGTGTAAAGGCTTTTAGTCAAATATGCAAAGTGGATGACTTTCCGATTATTACAGTTGGTAATTCAACCATGCAGGCTGCAAAAAATTTGGGATTTTCTGATATAATCTCAGCAGACAGCAACGTTGATGGTCTGATATCATTCATAAAAGCTCACTATTCAAGTGCAATAAAGTTCTTATATATAAGAGGACAAGAAGTATCATGTGACCTAAAAAAGAGATTATCTGAAGAAGATTTTAACGTAAGAGAAGTTGTACTCTATAAAACAATCATTAAAAGGAGTCTAACTAATAGGTGTAAAAATTTACTGTTGGATGGTAAAATTGGTAGTGTTGCTTTTTTTTCCTCACAGACAGCAAGGGTATTTTGTTCATTAGTTCTAAAAAGTGGGCTATCTCATGTGATGAATAATACAGTTGCATATACCATGAGTAAAAACATTGCTGATAGTTTAAAGTTAATCAAGTGGAAAAAAATTATAACATCGAGGTTGCCTACTGGGGAGAGTTTAATTGATATAATTAATAAGGATTGCTGATGCTAAAGATTGCAACTTGGAATGTAAACTCCATACGTAAAAGAGTTAACCAACTTTGTAGTTTTATAGTTGATAGTCAGATAGATATAGTTTTGCTGCAAGAGATAAAATGTACGGAAGAGCAATTTCCTTATGCGGAGATAGAAAAGTTAGGATATGAATATGCTATCTATGGACAAGTTGCAAGAAATGGCGTTTGTGTTTTATCTAAATATCCGATACTGGAGAAGTTTAAGATTGATATCGTAGAAGGTTATCAAGAAGCGCGTTATATAGAGTGCATAATAAAGCACAATAATCAGAAGGTAAGGGTGGGAAGTGTATACGTTCCAAACGGTCAAAGCCCGGACTCTCAAGCATTTGAATATAAACTCAAGTTTTTTGATAATCTATATGAAAGGATGAGCACTTTGTTAAAGAATGAAGAGTTAACTATTGTAGCTGGCGATTATAATGTTGCACCGGATGAAATTGATGTCTTTGATTCAAACTTATTGAATGGCCAAGTGTGCTTTCATATAAGAGAACGTGAGAAGTTAAGAGCGATCTTGAATCTTGGGTTTAAAGATGCGTTTAGAATATCTCACCCAAATTTGCAACAATTCACTTGGTGGCATTATCAAGGCAATTCACTCAGAAATAATCAAGGAATGCGAATAGATTATATGCTGTTATCACCACAAGCTGTAGATAAATTGGAAACATGCTACATAGATGATAGATTGCGTAAGCTAGAAAATCCGTCTGACCATACTCCTGTTGTATGTGCTATAGAATAATAGTAGACCTCTTACACAACTCACTTTTTGGCAAACCTAAGGAGTCTTACTTGTCTGCCGCACTGTGTTTTTAGCTTGCTGACCAACACTAATTTTTTCAAGCATAGGGTTAGGTTGTTGTTCACTCTTTTCATTTTTCTGGGAAACTTTCTCAGGAACATGCTGTTGTTCACTCTTTTCTTTTCCTTGGGAAATTTGTTCAGAAACAGAGGTGCATTTCTCAGCTCCTTTGACTGAAGTTTTTAAAATTGTATTGATACCATCAAGAACTTTCCCATCCCATCCTTCTTTTTTCTTTTCATCTTGCGAATGAGGGTTATATAAAGTACCTTTTTTGTCATTTGAAAAAAGAACCTCCACTCCTCCTTTTATGACGAATATTGCACCAATAGCAGCAACAACTACTCCGAGTGTAGTAGGACCAAAAATTAACATTGGAATAGTGGAAAGAAGGACAGGAAAAAAGATCTTGCTTAAGAACGTTGTTACCATCTCTTCATCACTAAGTGGTGGTTCATCTTCCTCTTTTTTGTCTTTACCTAAGAATGGTATTTTTTCTTTCACCCCATCCATAAAGGAGCCAGAAATATTTTTCGGGTCTATTTTGATCCCTCCAATTAGCAGCAGCGGCATTTCCAATACGAACTTTATGGATGAATCTTTAGCTTCTGTACCGCGTATATCAGCTACACAGTCATCTACTACTTCTTTTATTTTACCATTCTTGAGATTCTCCTCATTAGCTAATTTTTTCTCTCTAATTTTCTCAAATACGGAAAGTAAAAACTGAGAAAAATTCTCTTCACTGAGTGATTTTATATCTTCTGGATTGACATTGTTGAATATCTTTCCACTATTCTCAAATACAAAAGTAAAAATTTTCTTTTCATTTTCATCCTGTAATCGAGGTAACCGTTCCTTTAATGACTTCAGATCACTCTGTAATTTTTGTTTTTCTTTCAATTTCTGTTTCTTCTTTTCTATTTCCTGTTCCTTCTTTTCTATTTCCTGTTTCGTTTGCTCTTCTAGTTTTTCTGGATTTTTAAAAATATCTAGGAAAGTACGATAGATTAACTGATGTTTCTCTTTTTCAAATTTAAAAACTTTCTCATCTTTGTTAGTTACCTGAGTAGGTAACTTTGGAGGTTTTGAACTTTTTACTTGTGGGCCTATCATGGCTGACCTATTTGCATTTGCTATGCCCTATTCTAACATATTTTTCGTATTAGTTCAAATGATTTATACTCCTAGAATTCACGATGTTTAAGTCATAATTAAGGGAATTTAGACCCCAGTTGTCGCCAACTTTTATTTCTACTTCAAGTGGTACAGAAATTTCTATTGCATTTTCCATTATATCTTTCATAAGTTTTGCTGTTTCTTGTACCTTTTCGTCCTCTACTTCAACCAGTAGTTCATCGTGAACCTGGAGGATTATTTTACCTACTTTCAATTGGTCAAAAAGCTGAATTGTCGCACGTTTTATTATATCAGCAGCGGTTCCTTGCAGTGGTGCGTTTATTGCTGCCCTTTCTGCAAATTGTCTTATATAAGGAATTGTATTGTTTATGTCTCTTACAAAGCATCTCCTGCCAAACAAAGTTTCTACATAACCATGCAATCTTGCGATAGACGCTGCTTTTTCCATATAGGCCTTTATTTCTGGGTAACAGGAAAAATAGTAATTAATGTATTCAGCAGCTTCCGCAATGGTAATTCCAAGCCGCTTTGCAAGACCAAATGGGCTAATGCCATATATAATTCCAAAATTGATGGATTTTGCTTTGCGTCTTAATTGCTCATCTATTTCTTGCACTCCAAAAACTTGCCTAGCGGTGATCTCATGAATATCTTGTCCGTTTGCAAAAGCTTCTTTAAATGCTGCAACGTTTGCAACGTGTGCCAGGAGTCTTAACTCTATTTGTGAATAGTCAGCAGAAATTATCTTATGCCCTTTTGGCGCAATAAATGCTTGTCTGATAAGATTTCCCTCTTCGCTTCTGATAGGAATATTCTGTAAATTAGGATTGCTGGAGCTCAGCCTTCCAGTTGCAGTTGCAGTCGTTGAAAAGCTTGTGTGTATTCTACCATCAAGTGGATCAACTTGCTTTATTAATGCATCAGTGTAGGTGCCTTTTAATTTACTTAAATGTCGCCAATTTAAGATTTTACTTGCGATTTCTACCCCTTCTTCTTCGAGTGCCTCTAGAACTTCATAATTGGTGCTATACGATCCAGATTTTTTTGACTTTTTCTTTTTATTAAGCCCCATTTTGTTAAACAAAACATCACTTAATTGTTTTGGCGAAGCAATATTAAATCTTTCTCCTGCCAAATTATATATCTCATCTTCAAGCACGGCAATTACCTGCTGAAATTTATCGGACAGCTCCTGTAATTTTTGTATGTTCAGTAATATCCCATTTTTCTCCATATCAAATATTACTTTCATAAGTGGCTTATCGAAGCGCTCGTAAATTGTGAGCAATTTTTCCTGAAATAACCTTTGCTTTAGCTTTTCATGAATTGCTATTAAAGTTTTTGCCGAGAAAATTTCTGCATTTTCACTCAAATTATGCGCAACTATGTTTGGAATACTGTGATCATGCTTTCCTGTATCCAAGCTATACGACATTATCATCAAATCATCAACTGAATCTAGCATCTTCTCTACTGTAGGGAAGATTTTCCTGATTTCTTTAATGTTATGTATTATTTTAAGCGCCCCATTTGAGAGTAAAGTTGAGTTAATTATAATGAGTGCATCTTGTATGCTGTCTTGCTCTATATAAAAAATATTACTTTCGCTATAAGATAAGGAAATTTTATTTAATAAGTTGTCTTCAAAGTGGCAATGAATTGCAATTCTGCCTTCATATCTACAATGCTCCAAAAATTTCTCTAACTCTTCACTACTATATTCTATTTTCTCTTTTGTGCTAGACCCATTATAGGAAAAAAGCTTTTCCACTTTCCCTATTAAGGAATTGAATTCATACTTCTTTAAAAAGGATAATAGTTTTTCCATATTTGGAGAATGGACTTCATATTTTGCAATATCATGTTGAAGGTCTACTTTTTTGCATAGTGATAAAAGTTCTCTTGAAATTAGAGCTTTTTCCTTATGTTCGGTGAGAATATTACGAATCCTCGTTTGCTCGATATTATCAATGTTCTCTATAATATTATTCAATGAATCAAATTCATCCAGTAATTTAGCTGCAGTCTTCGGACCTATTCCCGGAACGCCTGGAATGTTGTCAGATGCATCACCAGTTAGAGAAAATAAATCAAGAAGCTTGTGTGAGTTTACACCAAATTTTTCTATTACTTGTTTTTCATCTATGTATATATTTTTAATAGGATCAAATATTAGAATGTTGTAATTCAAAAGCTGGAACAAATCTTTATCTGATGAAACGACTACCACTTTAAAGTCTTGGTGGTTGGCGTATTTTGCAGCTAGTGTTGCGATTATATCATCTGCTTCATAACCTTCAATCTCTTCATAGCTGAGGTTAAAAGCTTCTACCGCTTCCCTCAGTATGGTGAACTGTGGAGTTAGATCCTCAGGAGGCGTTACTCTGTTCGCTTTGTACTCAGGATATAAATTGTGCCTAAAATTCTTTTTCCCTGCATCAAGTGCTATAGTTAAGTAGTCCGAATGGGCAATGTACTTAAGAACCATATTCAGAAAGCCATATACACCACCTATTGGCATTCCTGTTGTGGTAATTAAGTGAGGTAGTACATAGTAAGCTCTGAAAAGAAAACCATAGCCATCGATGATTGTGAAAGTTTTTTCTTTCATTGTAGATATTTATGCGTGCTTTTGATGGTCCACTATTTAGCTGAGAAAATCAAGTTTTTGTTTTTCTGCTTTTGAGCGTTGTAAGAGATTTTACCGAAAATAGCATTTATGATGGGGATGTACACATATGACCTTACCCAGAAAAAGTGGAGAGAAAGTGTGGAATGTTTTTCACAAAGAGAATGATGAATCAAAATGCTCAGGAATGCAATAGTTAATAGTGACGTTGTTTGTTATAAAAAATTTCTATGTATTCAAATATTGCAGTTCTAGTTTGTTGAGCAGAGTGTTGTGAAGTATCAATAAGTATTTCTCTTTTCAATGAGCTAAAGAAGCTTTCTGCAACAGAATTGTCGTAACAACAGCCTTTATTACTCATCTATATTCTTTACAGCTAAGAGATATTGATACCCTTGCGCAGTATATTGTGAACCTTGGTCACTGTGCAGCAGTAGATTTTTAACAGGTTTACGCCTATTAATGGCCATTAATAAAGAGTTCATAACCAATTGTTTATTTATTGCACTACTCATTAACTACCTTACTATTACCCACAAATAAAAACATAGTATTGTATTTACTCAAATAATTTAATTTTATTAACCTGAAAGCTTATTAGATTAAAATTATTAAACTAAGAGTTATAATTTTAGCAACTAAAAGCTGTAAATTGCACCATATAAACAGTTATTTCAAGCAAAAGTTATGCCATTAAGAGCTATGCAACAAACATTTATATTTGTGGGTAATAGTAAGATTAACTACCATACGTGAGAATTATTGCTGCCAAATATAGCCATCCCTCCTTGGTTTTGATGTAAGTAATCCCATACTTTATTTGGTTGATCAACAATAAAGTTTTGGTCTAATATATTGGGAGCTACAGCTCTATTATCTGTTTGTTGTTTTTTAATTTTAAACTTTCTTCTCAGTATAGCCCTGATGTCATTTTTCTGCATAATACTTTGCACCGTTTTCAAATTGCAACTTTTACCCAAAGCCTTCAATTCAGCATGAATTTTAGGAGCTCCATATCTACATTTAGAAACTTGATATATTTTTTGAATAGCTTCGAGTAGCTCTTTATTTGCTGATTCTCTACTGCTTATTTTTCTTGTGGTCCACTTATAGTAGCCACTAGCAGAAAATCCTACATAATTCCTGTACTTTATAGCAGTTACTATATAAAAAAATATTTTACTCTTTTTGACTGGCCAGGGCTTTTTTTTAAATGTCTCTTTCCCTTGTTACTCTTGCTTTGTAAATCAAACCTCTCTTTGTCATAAGGTGCTACATCTGGAAATGCATTTGCCGCTGACTTTTTTTCGTTATATTTCTTCATCCATTTTCCTAATACACTATCCCTTATTCCTAGATCTCTTGCTACTTTTGCAACTGGTTGACCTACCTTTCTTTGTTCATTTGCCAGTTTAACAGCTTCCAATTTGAATTCTGCTGTATATTCTCTTACCATTTCTAATCCTCCAAAATTTTATTTTACCCAAAAAAACTCTTTTCTTTCTCTCCACTTTTTCTGGGTAAGGTCACTATTTCTTAAGTAATTTACACTTCAGAGTTTATCTACTTTAAAGTTTACTCTATTCTGTTTCAGCATTTGTCATAAATCCTTAATTATTTCTGACTTTTTAGTTCAGTTTTTAACCATTCTTTCCTTAACTTAATGGCAGTGACAATAAGCCTATCTATCATTCTGATGTGATTTCAGTTTTGTTTACGTGCAAACTCTCTAATCCCACCTTGTAGTTAGGATAAATTAGAGAGACATTAAGATCTTTTTTAATTTTAACATTACTTACTTTTTTTGATCCTAAATAAAAACTCTGTGCATAATCTGGTAACTCAATTGGCTCTGGAGGGCTAACATTGAGAAGTTTGGCCGCATACATTATCACTTCAGATCGTGTAGTGGGTAAATCGTCTGCACAATTGTATATTTCACCAGGTTTTATGTTTTGCATGGAAGAAAATAAAATATTCGATATATCTTCAACGTGAATACGAGAAAAAAAATGCCCTTCTTTTTTCACATTTCTTGCTTTGCCAAGCTGCAAGTCAATTAACACGTTCCTACCAGGACCGTATATTCCAGCTAAACGAAAAATATGTACAGGCAATCTGCTATTTAGCCACTTCCTTTCAGATTTAAGGCGCTTTTCTCCTCTGATTTCTATAGGTTTTGTTTTACATTCCTCATCAACCCAATTACCAGAGTGATCACCATAGACGCTAGTTGCAGACAAATAACCAAGCCATTTAACATTTTGCAGGCAATCACCGTATCTCTCCACAACATCATCGCCATCTGGAGGAATAGAAATTAAAACGTGCGTTGCACTTTTAAGCAGACCTTGGCTAACTTTCTCATAATTACAGAGGATTACATTTTGTATATTTTTACTTCTTGATGTGCCACTAACTTTCCAACCTAAGTTCAGTAGTTTTTTCGATAAAAATTTAGCTACATATCCATAACCAAAGCAAAACAAGTGCATGAAAATTAATTTTTAAAGTTCTTCTTGATAAATTCTACTCCTAATTTTATTCCCTCTTCATTGATAATATGCCCTAATCCATGAATTGGGTGCCCTTCAACATTTACTCCATTTTCTTTCAGAGCTTTAACCGCTAAGTCGAGGGACGAAAAAGGTACCACGTCGTCAGCATCACCATGGATAACACATATGTTAGGTTTTGATTTGATCTCTGGTGCAGTTTTTGAAGGTAAAAGAAACCTACCAGAGTATGCAACAACTGATGCACAGGATTGAGAGCGGGTGAGAGCTGTATGTATTGCAAGCATTGCTCCTTGAGAAAATCCAACTAAAGAAAGTTGCGTATCTTTTAAATTAAGCTCCTTTAATTTTGTATCAATGAAATGATTTACAATTGATGTAGCATTTTTTACTCCATTATATAGCGCTTCCTCACTACGATCTTCCAAACTGAACCACTGATAACCATCACCTATTTCTCTCTCAAACGGAGCATTGGGTACTGCAAAATATGAACCCAGTAAAAACTTGCTCATAACTTTGGCAAGGTGAATAAAATTATCGCCACTTGAGCCCCAACCATGTAAAAAAATAATCAAATTTTTCTTATTTCCGCCTGCACAAATTTCTGGGCCTTTAAGTTCAATCATTTCTTTTCCTTTTGCGTTTATATTTTTATTTAACACTAATTTTCACATTTGTAAAACCAATGTGCAATTACGTTCCCGATACTACAGATAAAGTAACTTAGGTTCATCGACGATTTGAAAAACCGTCATTCCGCTACTCGTTAGCGGCTGAGATACCGCGAATGAATCGCGGTATGACGTAGGGAAAACCTTAGCTATAAACCTCAGAAATAAGAAAACAAACTAGAAAAAATACCTCACTATAACTGCAGCCTTAAGCAACGTACCTTATTTATTTACGAAAACTGGTATAAATGCTATGCAAGTAGCTACACCACTTGCATGGCATCAATAATTGACCTCGACTTACCGTCCAACTAGAAAGTTGTATATAGAATGACAGAAATCCAGATGTTATTTACTTACTTTCGATCTTTTCTATCAATTTTTTAACTAAGCCTCTTAGCTTTTTACTGGATTCATCAAGCTCTTGAATCTGCGAGCTGTGCTCTTTCATTAGTTCCTTATAGTTACCTCTTATGTAGTCAATCATTTCCTTCATCTGAGCAATCATCTTGTTAACATCCATACTGCCCAAATCAGGTATCATGCCAGGCATAGCCCCTTCTAACATACCGCCAGCCATAAGCTGCTGAGACATTTGCATAAATGGTTTTAAAGTCTGATTAAGCAATTCAGGATCCTTGGCTAATTTTTCTATTTGCTCTTTGCAAGTATCCATATACTGCTTCATAAATTCATCTTCTTGCCCTTTGTCTATCATAATTATAACCTACCTAAAAATACGTGTTCTTTATTATATATTATTTTAAAATTAAAAACAATACAAAATACCTGTCACAATTGCATTAATACTTTTTAAATAATAAAAAATGCTCCTTTGCTTATAAAGGGTCACATACCTTCTTTAACCATTCCTTATCTTTTACGCTATTTTCTAAGTTTTTATAGACAAATTGATGGTAGCCATTTATCCATTCAATTTTATCCTTAGTAAGCATTTGCACATTTATTAGTCTTCTATCATATGGAATAGAGGTCAGTTGTTTAAAGTTTAAGAAGCCATTCTCTTGCCTGTCAACATACATCAGATTTTCAATTCTTATTCCATACTCTCCCGGAATGTAATAGCCAGGTTCGTTGGATAGTATCATACCTGGTACTAATTTTACTTTATTACTTTTTGATATTGCTTGTGGTCCTTCGTGTACTGATAGGTAACTTCCTACTCCATGCCCTGTACCATGCATATAGTCCATTCCAAATTTCCATAAATGCGTACGTGCCAATATATCCAATTCTCCACCAGTAGTGCCGGGGGGAAAGACGACACTTGCTATAGCAATGTGAGCTTTGAGTACTATTGTATAGTGGGTTATTTGTTCATCAGTTGGATTACCAACTACTACAGTTCTTGTCACATCAGTTGTGCCGTCAAGGTACTGGCCACCAGAGTCAATCAAATATAGTCCATTTTTCTGAATTACCTTATTCGTCTTACTGCTTGCACGATAGTGAATTATTGCACCATTTTCATTAAATGCGGAAATTGTTGGAAAGCTCAATTGTTTAAACAAATTCTGCTCTTTTCTGTATTCTAAAATCTTTTCTTCAGCTTCAAGTTCTGTACCAACATTATTTTCAAGCCAATATAGAAAATTTGTAACTGCCACTCCATCTCTGATATGCGCATTTATAGCCCCAGCTATTTCAGTTTGGTTTTTTGCTGCTTTATAAATTAGACAAGGATCTTCTCTCTCAGCTACCTGTTTATCTTTTATTACAGCCATGATACTCATTGGAGTTGTGTTTGGATCTATAACTATTGAATTTAGCTTGTGCAGCGAATTTTCTAGCTCACTAATATCAAAAATATTTATATGGTTGCCTAAATTTGCTTCTATAGTTGAATGTTCTTTATCTTGAATAAACAAATCAACATTACCGCTTTTATACAATATAGCACGGCCCAATATACATGGAGTATATTTAGCATTTTCATTTCTTAAATTTAATAACCACGAAATTGAATTTGGATCAGTTAAAAGCACTGCTTCAGCTTCTTTATCTATACTTTTAGCGACTTTTTCACATTTGTCCTTACTACTTTTACCAGCATATTTAATAGAATGTAAAACCACTGCTTGTTTTCGATAGTCACTTTTTTTTCCAGCTAAACAGGGTATTAATTTACAGATATTCTCATACTTTCTTATATCTTCGATGGTAAAATATTGCAAATAATAACCTAGTGAGGCAGTCGATGTTAAGTTTGCTTTTATCCATTCGCGTGGATCCTCTTCTTGTATATTATATACTTGAAAATTGCCCCGATCGAGCTGATTGCGAGCTTGTGTAATATAGCGTCCATCCGTAAAAAATGGGCACTTGTTGTCTTTTGTAACGATAAGTAGCCCATTTGTTCCTGTAAAGCCACACAGCTTTGTTAGCTCCTCTGAATACTCATTTAAATATTCATCTTTAGTATGCAACATAAATGCATCAACGTTTATCTCGTGCATAAAAGAACGAAATTCTTCGATTTTTGACATAGAACACCTCATACAAAATTAGCAGCCACTTTCGTTTTCCTGTTTCTCAAATACACTAATATGCTCACTATTGCTGCAGGAGTAATGCCTTGTATTTGCTTTGCAATGCCAATCGTCGCTGGTTTTATCGTCTGCAACTTTTCTATTACTTCACTTGACAGGCCTTTAACTTGTGAATAGTTAAAATCAATTGGAATTTGAGTGTTAATTTCCTCTCGTAAAAACTTCATATCCGCTTCTTGTCTTATTAGATAAGGTTTGTATTTTGCTTCAATTTCAACCGCTTCACATATTTCATTCTTAGTTATGCTACCCATTGCGGTGCCATCCCAGCGCGTGATGCTGCTTAACTCCGGCCATATTTCTTGTAATTTATTCCAGTCGATGTTTGGATAGCTAAGTAAATCTAGTGCCGTTTTTCTTATCCCATCATAAGATATTTTGATACCATAAGACCTAAGCTGCTCAGGAGTAATCGTCAGACTCCCTAACTTCTCTTCAAGCTGCTTAATGGATTCAAGTTTATTCTGTAAAACAGAGTATCTCTCATGCGAAACAAGGGAAATATCATAACCTTTTTGTGTTAATCTTCTATCTGCATTGTCTGACCTGATAGCTAGCCTATATTCTGCACGTGAGGTAAATAATCTATAAGGTTCGATCACCCCTTTGGTGACTAGATCATCTATCATTACGCCGATATATGAGTCTGTGCGATGAAGAACAAAGCTTTCTTTTTTTTCAGATGCAGAGAGTGCTGCATTAATTCCGGCAATAATTCCTTGCCCTGCTGCTTCTTCATATCCAGTAGTGCCATTAATTTGGCCAGCAAAATATAGGCCTTTAATTTTCTTAGTTTCAAGAGTATGGCTTAGTTCTCGTGGATCAATATAGTCATACTCAACTGCATATCCAGGTCTTAGTATTTCTGCATTTTCAAGTCCCTTGATACTCTTTATCATTTCACACTGCACTTCAATAGGCAATGAATTTGAAATTCCGTTCGGGTATATAGTATCATCATTCAAGCCCTCTGGTTCTAAAAATATTTGATGACTACTTTTTTCTGCGAATTTTTTAACCTTAGTTTCAATGGATGGGCAGTATCTTGGTGCTATAATATCATCCAAATACGAAGAAGCTGACCTGTGCAGATTCTCTCTAATTATTTTATGCGTGTTTTCATTAGTATGGGTAATAAAGCATGATACCTGAGGTTGGTTAATTTTTTCTGTGAGATAAGAAAACGGCACAGGTGGATTATCACCCACTTGTTCTTGCAATATTGACCAGTTTATAGTGCCACGATCAAGCCTTGGCGGAGTTCCGGTGCGCAATCTACCTAATTTAAAATTATATTTCTTCAACGTATTTGCAAGTTCTACTGCAGGCTTATCTCCCATTCTCCCTGAAGGAGTTACCTGCTCTCCTATATGAATTACACCTTGCAGGAAAGTTCCCGTAGTTAAAACAACTTTACCTGTTAGTATATGTTCCCCTGAGCTTGTTATTACAGCTTTAATGCACAATTCTCCATTGTTATTACTCTCTATAAGGAAATCGTCAACCGACTCTTCTTTTACCGTCAAATTGTTGTAATTTAGAATAATTTCCTGTATTGCTTGCTTGTACAATTTTCGGTCTGCCTGTGCACGTGGTCCCCACACCGCCGCACCTCTGCTGCTATTTAAAATGACTGAGTGTATACTTGCTTGATCGATTGCTCTTCCCATTATTCCATCAAGAGCGTCAACTTCCCTGACTACAACGCCCTTTGCAACTCCTCCGATTGCTGGATTGCAGGACATTTCCCCTATAGTTGAAATTTTATGAGTTATAAGCAGCGTGTTTGCACCAAGGCGAGCTGCAGCAGCAGCAGCTTCGCACCCTGCATGACCACCACCTACTACTACTACATCATATTTATGCATGCCTTCTTGAGTAGTTCTTACTCTACTAATATTCTAACTATTAGCGGTTAATGTCAAATCTTGTTATTCCAATGTTGCACACTGGAATAACAGAAACCTTTTTGGTTAGCTTAAACGTCCTGCTTTTTTGAAGAAAAACACTCAACTATAGGAGAGATGATGTATTCATTTACTTTTTCAGCAGCAGATAGTGTAGCTATGGCTGCAAAGACCCCTGCAATTGGTGCTATGGCTCCTATTACAGCACCTGCTAAAGCTGCAGAGCCCATTCCAAGCATTGCGCCAGGAAAAATAGCAGTTGCGGCTGCAGCAAGGCCAACTCCAATTGCAGCACTTGCAACGCAGAAACAAGCAAGCATGAAAAGATCTGTTTTGGAGAATTCTCCTATTTTTACATCATTGTATATCAAATATGCAGCGAATAATATTGAAGGAACGGCAGCAACAATTCCACCTATAACCAAAGGTGACAAAGCTGTAAAACTCAATCCCAAACCTGTCAATGCTCCTATTACTGATACTGCACCTAAAAGTATTAAATCTCCTTTATCCATACAACCTCCATAATAAATTGATATATTACCATTTGTTCATATTTCTGTAAAGTAGAAAACTTTAGTGGGGCGAGCGACCAGGATCGAACTGGCGACATTCAGTACCACAAACTGACGCTCTACCAACTGAGCTACGCCCGCCAAGGTATAAAATTTCTAACATAAGAGCGCAAATAGTCAATTGATTATTTAACTCTCCTTTTGCAGAGGGTTTTAAGTTTAGCCAATAAATATTTTCATTGATACTTTTACCATTATAGTTAATTGTATTGACACTAATGAAGTAGTGGTATGTTTAAAAGTATTTTCACATTTAGTTTTTTTACGGCTATTTCAAGGATCTCAGGGTTAATAAGAGATGTATTGATTGCTACGGTTATTGGTGCAAACTCTCTTGCAGACATATTTTTTTCTTCGTTTCGCTTTGCCAATCTATTTCGAGCATTTTTTGCAGAAGGAGCGTTCACTACCTCATTCATACCGTTATATTCGACAGAATCATATGATAATAAAAAGGCATTTAATTTTGCAAGTAGTGTAATATCCATTACGTTTATCATCTTAGTAATTTTTTGCCTTATCATGCAAACTTTCTCCCCTTATATGATTCAAATTTTTGCTCCTGGATTTGACCAAAGTAAGTTTACCCTTACTGTTACTTTATCAAGAATTATGATGCCCTACATAATCTTTGTTTCAATTGCATCACTTATTGGTGGAATGCTGCAAGTAAAGCAGCATTTTGCTTCAACAGCTATTGCACCAATCGTTTTGAATCTCTGTTTAATCATCAGTTTGTTTGTGCCTTACGTAAAAACTCCAGCGCACAACCTTTCTATAGCTGTCCTTATAGGAGGAATTTTCCAGCTACTTTTGATACTATTTAGTGCATACAAGTTAAAGGCAGCTTTTTCTTTTAGCCTTGAATTAAGCAATGAAGTAAGGTTGTTTTTTAAGCGTGTGGTACCTGCAATTATCAACAATTGTGTAACTCAAATAAGC
Source organism: Wolbachia endosymbiont (group A) of Cydia splendana (assembly GCF_947179475.1). NCBI lineage: Bacteria > Pseudomonadati > Pseudomonadota > Alphaproteobacteria > Rickettsiales > Anaplasmataceae > Wolbachia > Wolbachia endosymbiont (group A) of Cydia splendana. The sequence continues at coordinate 32,816 of NZ_CAMXBP010000002.1, read as the reverse complement.
TTATGGATTGATACAATCATGGCGAGTTTTATACCAAATGCGGTGTCCTATATATATTATGCCGATAGACTAAATCAACTACCGCAGGGAATAATCGGTACTGCAATTGGTACAGTGCTTCTTCCTTTAATTTCAAAACAGGTGGATAATACTGAAAATATAGTCAAAATACAGAACAAGGCTCTCAACATAGGATTAATGTTAATTATGCCAACAACTGCTGCCTTTATCATTATTCCCGACATAATTTTACTTACGCTTTTTTCTTACGGCCGGTTTGATCATTATGCAGTGCAGCAAACTGTTCCTACTTTAATAGCATTTTCTCTTTCTTTACCTGCATTTATTATAAATAAAGTATTGCTACCTACATTTTTTGCTAAAGGCAATCTGAAAATACCAACCATATTTTCGCTAATGTGTCTTGGAATTAATGTAGTGCTAAACCTTTTGTTAATGAACGAGTATCAGCATACGGGGATTGCTATTGCTACTTCCGTTTCCACTTGGATAAACTCTATTCTATTAATTAGTTATTTAACAATAAATAAAATGTATAAGGTTAGCCAAGCGTTATTGTTAAATGTCATGAAAATTTTTGTAGCAACGGCAGTCATGTCAATAGCCCTTTATATTTTTAATTCTTTGTTGGCAGGATTATTTTTTGATAAAATGTTGGCTCGTATTGTTTATTTAACGACTTTAATAGCTTTGAGTGTTATTGTTTATTTTGGTATTCTCTATTTAATATTTAAGGGAAACTTTAAGCATGTGTAAATTATGAGACTTTCTTTATATGCTATATTATCAATCTCACTGCTATTAATTCTCATGCATGTTGCTGCAACTTTTAAGGATTGGAGTGGCTACAGGAAATATATCATAAAAGAGTTAGAGAAGACGTATGATGCTAAAGTGCATATTGGGGGAAAAATTAAAGTTTCGTTGATTACCCCAAAGCTCACTATTTATAATGTATACGTACAATACAACGAAAATAAAGAGCAAAAGTTGTCAGATTTAATTAGTGTAAGAAAAATTGAAATAAGGCCATCGTTCCTATCGTTGTTTTTATTTTCGTTGCAACCAAAGTCAATCACATTGTTTGGCATGAAAAGCAACAAAGAAAATTTACTTAATATTATAAATACAAACGCCAGTGGTAACACAGTCAATATAGTAATAAAAGACAGCCAAGTAAGTTTCAAGAATGATTTCGCTGATATTGTTAACATAAAGGAAGTTGCTGTAAAAAAAAATAAGCAGTTTTTTGGTAAAGTAAAGGTAGGTGATAATAATTACGATTTTTCAGGAAAGGTTAATATCACAAAAAGGAATGTACACATTAGTGTTGAATCAAATTTTGTAAATTTGCTATTTACAGGTAATAGAAATCAAGAAGAACTCCAGGGTAATTTAACATTAACAATTAATAACAGTTCCGGTTCTGTGAGTGATTTAGCAAAAATCATTAATCTTAGCTTTCTCTCTTGTCTTATTCCTAGCGAAAATATCAAGATATCATCCAATATAAGTCTTAATGAAAGTGAGTTTACGGCAACTGACTTAAAAATTGATTCCAAAAGCATGCAAGCCAGCGGTACAATACAAAATGATAGAAAAGGCAATCACACTAATTTCAATATTAGCTTCAGTAAAGTTGATTTAGATTCCATACAAAATGATTCACAAAGAACAATGAATATGAAGGATCTTCTGGAATGTTTTAGAGCAGTTGTGCCAAAGAACTTGAGCTTAAATTTTAATATGGAAGCTTCTAACATTCAATATCAAAACAAAATATTGGACAATTTCCGTGCTGTACTAAAATCCACTGATGGCAAAGTAAAAGTTAATACGCTTCTTAAATTTCCTGGAATCAATAATATATCTTACTTATCAGGAGAGATCTCAAACAATAATGTCCTATCTGAATTCAACGGCGATTTATTAGTCGAAGGAAATGATTTTGGGTCATTCATTTCATGTTTTTTCCCTTCTATAAAGATGAAAGAAAACCAGAAAAATCAATTTACACTAAGTTCTAAACTGCACCTTGCACCAAGAATATTATCTATCTCAGACATTAGACTGCTAAATAATAAGGAATCCTTGCAAGGGTCAATTAGAGTAAGCCATACAAAAAAACACAATGTGGTCAATGGTGAATTTAGCATGCATAATCTTGATGCAGATAAATATGATCATTCATTATTTAGCAGTTTACCTAAAATGCAATGGCTGAAAAATTTTCAGTATGATGCAAATATAAAGGCCCGTGTTAATAACCTTACATTGAATGATACGAAAATTAAAAATTTGGATTTTTTGCTGAAAATGGAAAAAGGTAAGCTAGTTGCAGATAAAATAAAACTATCTGGAGAAGATTTCGATATTACCGGTAATGCAAAAATATTAGCAGATCAAAAATACGCCAAACCTTTATTAGATGTTAACCTTACGGGCAGTAAATTTAATGGAAAAATTATTACATTACCAAATTTAGTAGAGACGAAAAGAAATTCAAGAAATGAGATAGATCAAATTCAATGGTCAACAAAGCAGCTTGATTTTTTGGATGACAAAGAAGGCTTTGATGCAAATGTGCAAATCAATACTGCAGAATTTAAAACCGAGCATAATGTTTTGAAAGATTTTAATTTGGATGCGGTAATGAGAAACAACACTATCACTATCAGGCAGGCAAGTTACGTATTAGAACGCGGGCAAGTGTTTTTTCAGGGTTATTTAAGATCAGACTCAATAAATACAAGGTTTTCTATTGTAAATTTGGACACTAAAAAGATTGGTAAGGTTATAGGAATTGACAATGTAAATGGTCAGGTAAGCTTAAATGGTGAAATCAAAACTCAAGGAAAAAGTTTTCATGATTGGGCTAGTAACTTATCAGGAGATATAAATTTACAAGCACAGGGAATAGAATTTACTAATGTGGATTTTAATTCATTTATCACTAATTTGTTAAGCAGTAAGAATAAGTCTGAAATTTCCACACTTGCTTATATTGATATATATAATGGTAAAACATTTTTTGAAAATATTAGCGGAAAAGCAAGTATTAAGAGTGGTATATGTTCAACTAGTTTACAGTTCGGGATTGATCAAGCATCAGGATCAATCTCTTCTAATTTAACCTTATCTAACTTCACTTTAAATTCTATATTCAGGTTCTTTTTCATATCACCAGGTTATAGTAATCCAATCTATATCGATATGCATTTGGATGGCCCTATTTGGCGTCCTAAGATGAGTTTTGATGTAGACCAAATCTTCACCGCTCTGGTTGGCAAGAAAAATAGTTGATTTACTTAGGCGTACGGTTTAGGGGACAATGAACTCATCTGAACGGATACAAACTTAACCTAACTCATCACCACCTGGCAGTGGTGGCAAGCCAAATGCTTCTCTCTTTTCGTTGAGCGTCATGAAGCTTGCGTTTTCTACGTATTTCCACAACTTTTGTCTTTTTTCCATGAGAATTTCTATTGCATCTTTGTCATACGACAAGCACAGATCTTCACCAAATTTTGGTGTTAGCCAAGAATTCAGGTGACAGATAATATTTTCTAGCGTTGGTAAAACCGTCTGCTCCCAGAGGGATAAGCGTGCTTCGACTAAATTACTATAAGTGTTATCACCTGGTATGCCAAGCAACTGCGGCGGAACGCCAAAAGCCAGGGCAATATCACGAGCTGAACTGTGTTTGGACTCAATGAAATCCATATCCCTCGGCGAAAGACTCATCTCCTTCCACTCCAAGCCTCCTTCAAGCAATATCGGTCTCCCAGCGTTTATAGAACCTGAATAATGATCATTTATCTGCACCTTTAAGCGTTGGTACTGCTCTTGACTTAAACTTCCACCACTTCCATCTTTTGCTGATTTTACAACTATTGCACCACTTGGTCTTGCCCCATTTTGCAACATCGCTTGATTCCAAGCACCCGCCTGATTATGTTGATCTATGCTATATGCAGCTGCCTCAATTGGTGATAACCCATACCAATCATTCAAAGGATTAAAGGTCTTTAAGTGCAACACTGCTGAACATCCAGTTAGTTTATCAACTTTAAAGTCATAACTGTTGTTATTTATGGTATAACGATAGATATAAGGAACGTTATTTCTCCCTGGAACAATTTCAACCCTATCTGGGCGCAGAAGATAAAGCTCTGTTGGTGGTTTTCTACTATTCTGTGACTCAATCATCAATATATAAGAATTGCCGTTAACTAACCGATAAGTTACAATCCCCTCAATAAATTCCGATTTTGATGTCATTGGATTAGGAGAATAAAGTAATTTCAGTAATGGATGGGCTTTTAATTGCGATTTTCCCTGTTCAGTAAGCCATACGCGTCAAGTTAAGGAAATAAAGGTATGAAAGAGATAGAATAATAAGGTATAAGTTCTCCCAGATATACTTTTAGTGAGAGAACCAATGAATAAAATAACTTGCTTATCAAAAAAGCTCAAAGAATTTTTTAATGAAAAAGCAGAGAAAATCTCAATTACAACAAGGTTTATAAAAAGAAAGAGAAAGCTAAAAGGTTCATCATTCGTAAAAGCCATGGTCTTGGGTAATATAGGAGTTGATAATTGTAGCGTAGAAACAATGTGTCAATTACTAAACGAGGACTCGATAGATATAACAAAACAAGGTTTGGATTTTAGATTTACTGAAGAAGCAGTGGAATTTATGAAAAGGATGTATAATGAATCTGTGATTCTCTTTAAAAATATCTTGCAAGTTGATTGCAAAATCTTACAGCAATTTAATAGTGTTAAATTATTGGACAGTAGCTATATTACTCTACCTAACAGTATGGAAGAGATGTATAAAGGTTATGGTACTAGCTACAGTGGCTATGAAAGCAATACTAAGTCTGGAATAAAGTTACAATTAGTTTTCGACTACATGAATCAGATAATAGACCAACTTAATTTAACGGAGGGGGTAAGATCAGACCAGGGATATAGGAAACATTTAAGTAATATATTAAGCAATGATTTGCTAATATCTGATCTCGGTTATTTTGTGCCAAGTTCTTTTAAACAAATCAATGAAATAGGAGCTTATTTCATAAGTCGTTATAAATCCGATACCAACATATATGATGTAGAAACAAATCAAAAAATGGAGTTATTAGAATGTTTAGAGGATAAGTTATTTTTAGAAAACGAGGTATTGTTAGGAAAAGAAGCAAAAATTAGAGTAAGAATTATATGTCAGAAACTAACTGAAGAACAGTCTATGGCCAGAAGAAGGAAAGCTAATAGATTAGCAAGATCGCAGGGATATACATCCTCTAAAAGAAATCAAAAATTGTTGAACTGGTCAATATTTATAACTAATGTTCCAGAAAATAAAATTAGTGCTGAGCAAGTATTAACGATTTACAGAGTAAGGTGGCAAATTGAGTTATTATTTAAATTGTATAAAAGCCATATCAGGCTTGATAAGCTAAAAGGAAAGCCATGCAGAGTATTATGTGAACTATATGCTAAATTGTGCGCAATTCTTATATTTCACGGCATAGTTGGTTGCACAGAAGTGAAAAAGAATACAGAACTTAGCTTAACAAAGGCATTTATTGAGCTAAAAAGGCGGGTTAGAGAGTTATTTTTAGTATTAACCAAAATTAATAGTTTAAAAGCATTTCTTAAAAAACTCACTATAACTTGGTCGCGATTTTCATTAAAAGACAAACGTAGAAGGGCTAGAGTATCCACTTTAACCTCTCTAAATTTGCTCACAATCTCTTAACTTGACGCGTATGGAAGGTAAAACAAACAATGCGTTACTGAAAGCAGTGGTAAGAGCCCACCTATGGAAACGTCAGCTAGAAGAGGGAAAATATGCAAGCGTAGGAGAGCTAAGTGCCAAAATTAATATAGGTACAAGACGTATACAACAAATTTTAAGGTTAAATTATTTAGCACCAAAGATCAAAGAAGACATAGTAAATGGGAGGCAGCCAAAGGGTTTGAAGTTAGTTGAATTGAGGGAAATACCAATGCTGTGGAGTGAGCAGATGAAGAAATTTTGCAAATTAGCGATTTAAAAATCACACGATTAATACTTTACTAATACAAATTAGCTACATAAGAGATACAAAGAAAAAAATAATATGAGAAAACTAATTACCAGAAAAACTAATGAAGCAGATATAACCTATGAGTTGCCATTTGATCAAGATCAGTTAACAAGCAAAGATAAAAAGGAGCTTTTTAAGCTATTAAAAAGGATACAAGAGGGTAAAAGTATCAGTGAAAAAATTAGTAAATCCTTTCATGATACACGAAAGATTCCGTGGATACTAATAGTTGATATATATGAACGTAGAAGAGACGTATTCACACTATTACATTATGCTAGATTTTGCAAGAATAAGCAAGCTGAGAATGATCTTTTAGAAGAAGCTAAAAAACATGGGCTTTTTAAGGAGTTTAATCGTACGAAAATAGTCTCGGACTACTTAGGAAGTCATGGAGAATTAATACGTACATATAGTACTGTTAAAGATGGTGTAGTAAGGGTAGAAGGTTTTGAGCCTTGGGATGATAAGGAAGTGATGAATCCAAATATGACAAGTGACAAAGAAGAAAAAAACTCGTTAATAGAAACTATTATGGAAGGATCAGTGGCTTATAATATTTCAGAAGATATTGAAGAAGTTTCGGATAAGAATAAAGAAAATTTTTATGGAGAACAACAAGAAGAAACCGCAGAAACTGGCACTCAGCCGTGCAAGAAGATTAATAATGGTGAAGATTATGAAAGGAATGAAGAAAATCAAGGGAATTTCGCTAACTCAGGAAGAACGGTGGTAAAAGAGCTGAATGCTTTAAGAATCTTTTCTTCTAACCCTTGTGTTAACGATAAATCTTTCAAAATTGCAGATGAAGAATCATCAACAAAAGCAATGCAACGGAGAGCGATTCTGACTGGTGCCGTTGGGGTGGTGCTACTGGTAAGTGGTATTGTATCACATATTATGAAAATGCCTACTATAGGAACAGTTGGAGTGATTGCTGGATTGGCATGCATAAGCTTTGCGTTGTACAGTACCCTAGAACCGAGTACAAAGCTAGAGAAGGTAGAAGAGCTCTTCCGATCCAACGCAAGAGAACATTCCTAAAAAACACAGATATTAAAATAATTTCCTAAGAAATACTTCTAATTTACTAACCAAGTACTAAACCTGCTGCTATTTTCCTCAAGGCAATCCATCAACTTAATAGGTATATTGTTTACACTACTCATCTTCGTAGTCAGGATATTGTGGAGGAGCCTCTCCTTGCTTTTTAGTAACTTTTGGATATCTTGTTCCAGCTTCTGCTTCAATAATGCCACAACATTCTACTAAAAATTCCCAATTATCGCCATAATCAAAAAGAAAAATCATTTTTTTATCTGGCTCAAAAACCTTGTAGATATAAGAATTTTTGACGCTTTTTTCATTAGGCATAAACTATAATCAGTATTATAAAATAAAGTGTATACTTCATTACTTTCATAAATATCGTTTATGTTACTATAAAAACCAAATTAATGATCTAACTCAAAACTAAAGACCTTTATGATAGTTTCTGCAAATTTATAAAGACAGCTTTCAATTCCATCTCACGGTAGATTTTTTTGTCTAGAGAAACTTTAAATAAGTATACTTTCTTTTTCTTATCCACTTAATTTATCTTTAACTTACATTAAATTAACCAATAGCAAAAAAACAACACAAGTCAAACATAACCTTACCCACATATCTTACCCTATTCGGACTATTAGGAGAAATGCTATACTTTAGAAAAAGCTTAACTGAACTTTCATTCGTTCTGACAACACATACTTACTTTTAATGACCGATGATATGGTCGTTGCTGGAAATAGGCGTTCTTAGGCCTTGAAGATGACTGTTTACTTTCGGCAAATCGTCTAAATCATGCTCTATTTTTTGTGTTTCCATCTCAAATTTAAATCCCAATTTTTCACAGAATTTTTGAAAGTATTCTCTAATAATAGAGAGCAAGTTTCTATCTCCTTCTTTATAATTTTTTAATTCCTTGGGAACAGTGAGTGATAATTTACCGTCTTTATAGGTTACACCATCTTTTCCATCTTGAGACTCAAGTGTAAATTCCAGTGAGGTGGATAGACCACATATTTTTTCCCCTGGATTATCAAATTTGATTACAGGTATTTCCATATCAGACTTTACTCTTATGTTATTATGGTCAGTGTAATCAATATTCATTACTTTGTCAGGGTCTTGCGTTGTTAATCGATAATTGCTAAGTGCAGAGTGATATTCAATAAATATACCTGCTAAGTATCCTGCTTGATTACAATTAGTAACTAGTTCTTCTAAGATAGGGGCACTAGGAACTTCTGCTTCAGCATATTTAAACATTTCCTTAAAAACTTCCTTTACAAATGGTCGGTAGTTCTTATTCTCATCTCCTACTTTGAGTAATAGATGCATATGCTCTCTTCCAGCATTGTAAAATCTCTCAAAATCTCTACCGTACGAATTGGTTTTCTGATAATCAGGAATTTCAGGATTTTCACAATGACTTTCCCACAATTCACTTAACGCGTTATATGCAAGTTCTTTTTCAAGATCCTTAAGGACTGAATTAACAAAAGCCCTGCCATGATCTTTATCTATTTCTCTTTGTTTTTTGCTTGCGGCTTCAGCGCTATATATATCATAACTATTAAAAAGGTTGCTTTTGCGATATTTCGCTCCTTCCATTAACACAGAGGTTAAAACTGTATCTATAATCTTTCCATTAATAACAAAGTTCATTCTTGGAAGATCGAAATACATTGTTTCACCAGAGTGTGCTGATTTATTGCTCTCGCCAGCCTTTAATTTACTAAAGCTAAATTCTTTAATTTTAACCTTCAACGTAACTATTGGATTTGCTTCTGTCATAGTCCGTACTTATTAAAGCCCCTAAACTTGATTATAACATAAGAACCATTAATAGATTATTAACAACACCTAAACGCAACAAAGGCCTTACACCATCTGTACAACAAATACGCAAAGACAATAGAACTTTATTATATTCTATCTATAATGATTCAAAATAGCAAGCCTCAAACTAGAAGCCTGCTACCACTTACTGGTTACTTTACATCAATCTTCTTGATGTGTTTCTCTGACTTAGGTATGGTTACATGTAATACTCCATCTGAAAAACTAGCAGATACTTTATCTCGCTCCACATTTACTGGAAGCTGAATAGACCTATAGAAAGAGCCATAGTACCTTTCTCGATGATAAAACTGCTTATCTTTTGACTCGTTATCACATGTCTTTTCACCCTTCACTATTAAGCTATCGCCAGATATACTAATATCTATGCTTTCTTTGGAAATACCTGGTAACTCTAATGAGAGGCAATAGCTTTCCTTTGTTTCATAAAAGTCACAAGCTGGTAATAGACTGTTGCTTCTTCTGGAAAGCTCTGGATTCCATCCTGTAAAGAAGCTATCAAATATGTCATCAACGGCCCTTTGTAACCCTCTTACACTAAAGTTATCACGGTTATTGTTTTTATTTGAATGAACTATATTACTCATGTTGTACCTCCTTTCACTAATATGTGCATTATGTAATCATTCCACTTGTTAGTTTCAATACCTTATACCAAATATCATAAATAAGTAGGCAAATAACTCACAGAACAAATAGTTTTGATCGAACTTTCCGTAATATTACGAATGAATGCACATATAGTATCCTCCAATAAACTAATACCAATTCCTAAAAATAAATAGACAAATAAAGAAAAATTTCTAAAATAGAACAATTTAAGAATTAGTGAGGAGTTATGGCAGGAAAAAGTAAAGCAATAGGAGAAGAATGATATAATAAGTGTAACCTGGAATTAAAGAAGCACGGAATAAGAGGAGAGATAGGAAGAAGATTACAGGCAATAATATCTGGAAAAGAATATGGAATAACAAAAGTTGCTCAAATATACCGAATTACTAGAACTACATTGATGAAGTGGATTACAAGATTTAAGGAAGGAGGAGTCGATGCGTTTAAAATACAACCAGGACGTGGAGTAAAGCCGAAGTTGAGCTACAAGCAGCAAGAAGAAATTAAAAATGTCATAGCAGAAGAAGGAGCCAACCTAACGGCTAAGAAATTAAAAATCATAATTGAGAAAATGTTTTCTATTGAGGTAAGTAAGTCTACAGCACATGGACTGATGCAAAAGTTAGGTTTTTCGTATATTACTCCAAGGCCTGTGCACAATAAACAGGATAAAAATAAACAAGAAAAGTTTAAAAAAAAATCTTAATGAAACTATTGTCACGTATCCCGAAAAAGAGCTATTTTTCTTCGATGAATCGCGGTTTGGCACACATTCAAAGATTGGACACGGGTGGTTTAAAAACTTACTATTACCCACAAATATAAATGTTTGTTGCATAGCTCTTAATGGCATAACTTTTGCTTGAAATAACTGTTTATATGGTGCAATTTACAGCTTTTAGTTGCTAAAATTATAACTCTTAGTTTAATAATTTTAATCTAATAAGCTTTCAGGTTAATAAAATTAAATTATTTGAGTAAATACAATACTATGTTTTTATTTGTGGGTAATAGTAAGGTTTAAAAAAGGCATTAGGACACAGGTTAAGGTGAAATTAGGTAGGCAAAACTTTTATCTCTATAGTGCAGTTAATCCTAGAAATGGAGAGACTTCTAGTTTATTCGCACCAAACGTCAATACTGATTGTATGAATATATTCCTTGAGCAGATGTCACAATATTTAGGAACAAGGGAGGCATTTCTTATTGTGGATTGTGCAGGATGGCATAGATCCAAAGGTTTAAAAATACCACAAAATATTACCTTAATCTACTTACCTCCATATTCACCAGAGTTAAATCCAGTAGAGCATTTATGGCAATATTTGAAAGACAATCTCATTAAAAATAGAATATATGACTCTGTTAGTTTATTGGAGGATACTATATGTGCATTCATTCGTAATATTACGGAAAGTTCGATCAAAACTATTTGTTCTGTGAGTTATTTGCCTACTTATTTATGATATTTGGTATTATACCTAAATTTTGGATTAGTGATAAAAAAGCTAGAGGAAGAATGGACTATGGATTTGTCGAATTGGACTTTGAATACTTGATATCTTCTTTCCAGATAGATTGAAAACGAAGTTGTATAAAAAATGCTGCTTTGAATGGTTATTTTTGAAATATTTGAGCCTGATTTTTAAATTCCCCTTTCATTTACTAACTGATTGCAATAAGCTTCTTTCATAAAGCTAGATGGAACATATGATTTTTCTATTGTACAATCTGACTGTTTCATAGTTTTAGCTAACTCTTCAGAAACGTCACTGTTTATTTCAAAATAACCATCTTCTATGCCTATAGAAACATTTTTTCCTCCTAAAAGACAGCTCCCCCCTAAACTTGATTTATCCTCCAACTTACTAAAACGTGCTATGCTTTCTTCGTTGGCGAGCTTTACTTCTATTTTATTATTATCTCTATCACTAGGAGATAAATAAACACTGACCTTCCCAAAGTAAGTAGTAAAAGACATTTCAATTCTACCCTCCGAAATGTCGGTGTAATTCCTAACTCCTTCTTCATTTTCAACTCTAACTATACTTTCTCCAACTTGAAGCATACCAATTTCCAGACCTAAATTTTTAGCTTTTTTATTGTTGAATATTCTTGCAACTTCGACAACACTATCTTTTGGATATTTTATACAAAAGTGTCCATTGTCCATCTCTAACTCAAAATCATGATCATCAGTTTTTACACTTACGTCTACGATACTTTTGTACACCAAGTCCTTAAGTTCTAAAAGTATTTTTTCTCGTTGATCTAGAGCGTATCTATCTGAGCAAATTATGTTCACGAAATCGCCATGTTCTTCATCGCTAAATCTATTTAAAGACGCACCTCTTGATACTATTTGCAATATCTTTTTCTCATCTAAAAATCCATAAATTCGGGTAGTATCGTAAGAAAAATATAGCTTTTGCAATGTATCAATTATGCGATCCACTAAAGATATATTAGCTTTATACGGAAGAGTGAACATTACTCTTTGTTTCAGCGCCTCGCTTACAATTTTATCAAGTCTTTTATTGCACTCTTCATAATCCTCTTCATTACCATAGTTACCCAAAGCATCCAATTCATCATGAATATTATCTATTTTTTGCCAAATACTTTCATATTTTTCTCTTTCTCTTTCTCTTAATTTTACTTTTGCTAAGGAAAAAGAATCTTTTTTACGTATTATGTTTGCATTGTAGACTAGTTGACCGTAGGTCCTACCAACAATTTCATCATAATCAAAGCAATAGCTAACATTATAGTCACTTTCACTAGTTGATTCCTGATCATTGCTACTTTCATCGTCATCTTTATTCCATACTTCAATATCGTAATCAGTGTTTTCAAGGTTTTTGTCTTCACTTGTTCGATAATCTTGATTGTTTTCTACTTTTTCGTACAGCCAGGTTGATTTTTGATCATCGCTACTTTCATCGTCATCTTCATTCCATACTCCAATGTCGTAGTTAGTATTTTTAGGTTTTTTATCTTCACCTGTTTGATAATCTTCTGCTTCTCTATATAGCCATATTGATTCCTGGTCATCATTATCATTGATACGCCTCATTTCCACTTTTGTTGTAGACTGAGGTCTTACTATTTCTTTTCTTACGTTTTCTTTGTTTAATTCATCTTCAAGAGACACTTCATTACTAATATAGAAGTTTTTCTGTTTTAAACTCTCATTTTCATTCTGCAATGAACTAAATTCTGCAAACAGTTCTTCACGCTCTGATAAATAAACATAGAGCTGGCCTATTACATCATTAAGTTCCTTATCTTTTTCTAATATCTGGTTTTCATAATTACTCTTCAAATCCTCTATACTGTCTACCAGCACTACACTTTCTTTTCTTAGTCTACTTGAGTTAGATTCAACCAAATTTAACCTTTGCTGTAACTCTTCATTTTTTTTGTCTATCATCTGTATTTCACTCTTCATATCTTCTAATTTGCTGTCCAAGTTCCCTATTATGTCATTTTTATTCTTCACGTCCAATAATACTTTTTCTATTTCTTGTTTTAGCTGTTCAATTTCTTGGCCATTTTTAGTTAATTCTCTTGTTTTTCTTTGTAATTGAGCTTCAAGCTCTTTAATTTTCTTTTCTAGGATCTGATTTTTCTTGCTGAGCTCACTCACTTCTTGATCATACTCTTCCGCTATACCTTTATAGCATTCCAAGAGCTTTTCATTTTTCTTGAGATCAAAGTTTTCTTGTTGCAGCCTTTCTATTTCACCATCTGAATTATCTATTACTTGGTTACCCTCACTACCAATCTCAAATATCTCTTCAGAAGCTTACTATTACCCACAAATAAAAACATAATATTGTATTTACTCAAATAATTTAATTTTATTAACCTGAAAGCTTATTAGATTAAAATTATTAAACTAAGAGTTATAATTTTAGCAACTAAAAGCTGTAAATTGCACCATATAAACAGTTATTTCAAGCAAAAGTTATGCCATTAAGAGCTATGCAACAAACATTTATATTTGTGGGTAATAGTAAGCTTCAGAAGTAATCGTAAAATCTTTAAATACGCAAGGCAAAGTAGTGTCTTCAAGGTTATTACTATCAAATGAGTTATATTGTACTACCTGCCTTGAACCTTACTATTACCCACAAATAAAAACATAGTATTGTATTTACTCAAATAATTTAATTTTATTAACCTGAAAGCTTATTAGATTAAAATTATTAAACTAAGAGTTATAATTTTAGCAACTAAAAGCTGTAAATTGCACCATATAAACAGTTATTTCAAGCAAAAGTTATGCCATTAAGAGCTATGCAACAAACATTTATATTTGTGGGTAATAGTAAGGCCTTGAACTAGGCATACTTATACCTTTCTATTAACAAAGGCACACAATGCATTATATTTACTATATACGCAACTGATTTAAACATAATTTATTTACTAATTCATATTGTGAATTTTTATAAAATAGGTTTATATGCAAAATATTATAATAACGTTAAAGCACGTAGCTAATACCATTATTAGTACAGTATAAAGGGCCTTTTTGCCTATAATTGAAGAGTTTAAGCAAATTCATAATATACCTCATTTATCTTCTAATAACGAAAATTTGTATCGAAACAGATAAGACCATAAGTATGAAATTCAAAGAGGAATGAATCAGTTAAATCAAGAATAGATGTTGTGTTATAGTAGTGATTATGCTAATTATTGGGTCGTTTGGTTAAAAGGTAATTGTGAAAAGGGGTAAGAATTTGACTGAAGATAAAAAATTAGCATCTGACATTCTAAAAGAGGTTGCAGGTACTGGTACTGCTGATAGTGATAAAGTGACATTGTTTGACATTAAAACAGCTTTACAAGAACGTGGTTTTGGTATTTTAATAATCATCTTCTCCTTGCCGCTATCGGTGCCTATACCGGTTCCACCTGGTTATACAACTATTCTTTCTATACCTTTAATCTTGTTTTCATTACAACTTCTGCTTGGGTTTCATTCTCCCTGGATGCCACGTTGGTTGGAAAGGAAATCCTTTAAACGTTCAACATTAGCCCTTGTGGTTAAAAAAACTTTACCTGCATTAAAAAAAATAGAAAAGTTCATGAAACCGAGAATGTCTTTTATCTTCTGTGGGCCAGGTGAAAAGATTTTGGCATTTATAATGCTGGTTTGCGTATTGGTGATAGCCAATCCGCTTCCGTTGACTCACTTCATTCCAGCAATCGGTACGACTCTTATTTCACTTGGTATTATGAATAAAGACGGGCTTGTCTCGATACTTGGAGTGTTGGTATCCTTGTGTGGAATATTATTTGCTCTTATTGTAATAGTAAAAGGTCCACAGCTTATAATTAGTGCGTTTTCTTTTCTCAAGAGTTTTGCATACGGTTAATCTTGAGCTATTAGCAAATTAGATATTCTATAGAAATACCATGGCAACCAGTGTGGAAGCAAATTCTTTTGTTTACTGTTTGTGTCTCAAAAGCATAAAAAAGTACGTACTGTTGTGAGAACAATTTAAACAAAAGCGGCGTTTTAAAAGTAAAAGCTTGGAATTTTTACAACAAAGTTAGGCAAAACAGTTCATATGTAGATTTAGCGAAAGTAAGCCAATATAGGTGATTTCAGCGTATAATAAAATCACCATATAAAAAAGTTCGTATGTATCGTTTGGAAGACCATGCCATCCCAAAGAAAAGTGTTCTCACGGCCCTTGGTTTTTAATGCTGGAAATGGTTATATCACTTAATTTCTTAGCAAAATACAATACTAAATTAATAGCAATTCATTTGAGAGTAAAAACTAAGGCGAATTTATAATATGTCCTATTTGTCTTTTCAGTAACGAAGGTTGGTATAATTTTTTTCTTTAATAAATAGAAAATCATGATATATTAAGCATTTTAGTGAGGCAAATAATGAATTACACTTTAACGCCATCGCTTGAGCATATAACTCTAGTTAAGATAGCTATCACATTGTGGAACCAGGACGACATTAGGGCCTTGACGGCAAGGTTCTATTTTCGATCGTTAATTCTCAGTGAAAGACGGAAAGAGTGGCAAGTAGTAGAAGATAAGGTAATAGAAAAAATACCAGAGCTCCTGTTACCAGAACCCCTAAAAAAGAAAGTATTGAACTTTATCAAACCAATAGGCCTGGAGATATTAAAGTGGAGGGAGTATCATGATCAAAACTCCTATCTTGGTATAGATCTGCCAAATGAGCTTTGTTGGACACCACAAGGGACAGTAGATAAAAAGGAAACAGCAGTGGTGTTAATTAAAGATGAGAATTTAGATATTACCAGACGCTATAGACTGGCATGTATTTACTGTTTAGAGGATGATATTCGGGAACTATGGAGCAAGATGCCTGAAAATCGCAGAAAGTCTTTTTATAGCGAAGAAGATCCAAGAAAAGTTAGGCAGCAGGAATTAGTGGTTCTTTGGACATATTATACAAAAGGAGAAGTGAATAAGCTGGATAATATGATTGAAAGAAGATGGCAAAGTAAGTGTTCTCCTTATCAATATGCATTTGAATATGCAGCAGTTGGTGGTAATAAAGCGGCAACTGAGTATTTTTTGCAAAAACTAACTTCCAAGGAAAAAGAAGAGTCGTTAGTAAGATCTGCAGGATATGTAGCAGATAGACGTTGTGACTCTGCTCGCAATCGTACTGACCTTCCTAAAGAACACTATGCTGATGTTTTATGTTTTTTACTCTCACAAATGAATGAAGAGCAACAAACAGAAGTATTTAAAAGCTACCCTTATGAAGTGTTAAAATGCTTGTTAGATTGGCCTTGGCAAAGTTTCTTTATGAAAACGGTGAGTCGTATGTGGGATTTTCTTTCTGGAAAGGATTGTAATTATTTTTTGAGGGAAATGGTCGATAAAGTGATAGAGGGCCACAAAGATTATGACTATCAAAAGCTTTTTGGGAAATTTTGGCAGCAAAGCCCAGATGCTCATAAAAGGTATGTTATAGATGAATGTTCTAGTGGGTCTCTATTGTCAAAGTTACTTAAGATTGAAGATAAAGAGAATGTTAAGCTAATTTTAAAAGATGCAACTCTTATTGAAAAAGAAAAAATCATTTTTTACCGTGAAGGTAAGGATATCTGTGAGAGTTTAATTTATAACAATAAATGGGATTTACTAAAATTCTTTATTCAGGAGTGTATATTGTCCAAAGAAGTAATAATTAAGTTTAAAGAAAAGTTCAAGGAACGTATCATATGCCGTCGCTCGGAAGAAAAGTTAGAGAAAGAAAAGGATATGTGGAATAAGGCTTTTCAGTTGCTGGATGACCTTATTCACAAAGGTAACAAAAAGAGAAGTATGGAAGAAAGTGATAGTAGTCCAGCTAAAAGGCTTCATAGTATAGAATTTAAAGAAGTAGCACGTAGTATGAAAAAATAGGTGGAAAAGTGCCAAAAGCAACAGCTAAAACAAAACACATTAAACATAAGCCTGAATTAATAGAATTGTTACTTACAGAACCAATTAACTTAGGTAACGATAAAGGTAATCCAATTCTTGCGGTGGATAAAGAAAAGCCCGTAGGGTTTGCTGAAAAGTTTAGTTTATTTCTTAGTGAGACTCCAGATATTGGCTCGACGT
Source organism: Wolbachia endosymbiont (group A) of Cydia splendana (assembly GCF_947179475.1). Classification (NCBI taxonomy): domain Bacteria; kingdom Pseudomonadati; phylum Pseudomonadota; class Alphaproteobacteria; order Rickettsiales; family Anaplasmataceae; genus Wolbachia; species Wolbachia endosymbiont (group A) of Cydia splendana. The sequence goes on along the minus strand of NZ_CAMXBP010000002.1, from coordinate 15,553 downwards.
CTGATCCAGAGTTTTTTATTCATGGTATTTTAGGTTCAGTTTTAATACTTCCTGAAAGTGGGCTAGTAGAAAAGCTTGGTATCGATAAGGTATATGTTAAGCATACTGAGGTTGGTGTACAAGATAGTAGAAAAAAAGGTAAAGCTAATGTTGTAAAGCTATGTTTTTCTCTTAAAAAAGATGGAAAGAAGCAAGTAGCCCTTAGAGTTTTTACGAATGATGGAATTACAGGTGGTAGAAATCCAGAAGATAAGTATCGTTATAGTGACGATGAACTTAAGGAAATAGCGGGAAAATTGGGTATTTCTGATATAGATAACGTAGATGAACATGTGTTCCGTATTTGTACTGAAGGAGAACCAGGCAATAAATCATTCAGACTACATAAATGGCAGATAGGTAGAGTAAAAGAAAAATTTAAGATAGCAGCATCTTCTCAATCTCAGGTTAATAACGAATTTAAAGAGATTAGTGTAGCTCAGTCTATAAACTTAGAAGATTCATTTAAAGAGCTTTCTAATGGAGATATAAAGGAAGTAATAGGTAGTACGGAAAAAATTTTCAAAGAATTTGCTAGCGTATATCGAGATAATCAAGAAAAATTTTCGCTAAGCAATTCAGAAGCAGCGTATCATGGGTTTCACTATGGAGCTTTAGCATTAAACTTTAAATATCGCTATGATCTTAACTGTTACGCTGAACGTACCGCAGGTAATGGACGTGCAGATCTGATATTTATGTCACGTACGAGAAAAGGTACAAATGACAGGATGAACCCAAAACCTATTCCAGTAGTTGTTGAGTTTAAAGGAGAAGGTCATACTGCTGATGAAGCCATAGCACAGATCAAGAACAAAGGCTACCTATATAACCTAAGCGTTAGAACTAAAGCAGAAGAGGCGGTTATATTAGGGATGAGTTGTGCTGAAGTAAAGACAGAACAAGCTAAGATTTTTCAATCGCAAGGCTTCCTGCAGCGATTATTAGAAGAGATGAAAAGGTTCAATCAGAATCGTATAAGTGAAATTAAAAATGTTTTAAAGGGTGAATTGAAGAATTTATATCATTCAATTCAGAGCCATAATCGCCATTATTTGAGTAAATTAGTATTTGGGCAGGTTTTAGCTGTAGACGATGATGAATTAGATAAATATATTTTTACTTATACGAATCAAGATGAAAGTATAGGAAGAGAAGCTACCACACTTGTGCTATCAAACCAGGCCAAGAGTGAGGCAGTAATATTAAATATTATAGAACGTAGTGGTGAGCAGAGAGCACTTAGGGGGAAAAAGGAATCTGATAGTAAAAGGACTCCCCCAATTGATGGGCTGAGAATCAATTCTGCAGTTAAAATTGATGTAACAATAAACACGGGAGTACAGCATAAACCAGATGGATTTGAAGTAGAAGGGGAAGAAGATAAATCTTATTATCAGGGTATAAATATAGAAAAAGTCTCTGGTAGTTCTCAAGGTAAGTTTCAGGGTCAATTCGAAAAGATAGAGAATGTTAAGGTTGGTAATTTAGTTAAAGGTCTACGGAAAAGTATTGACATAGAAAGAACAAGTGGTGACAAAAAAAGAAGTGATAGGAAACTAGGAGAATCATTGTCTCCTTTAGCGGAAGTCTTGTTTCCTTTCAAGGGATTAATCAAAAAAGAAATAGACTTTCAAGCAATAATACAAGGCTTATTTATAAATGAAGAAACTGAAGATGGTAAAGAGATTAGAGTGTATATGGAATCTAATGCATCTCCACAAGGGAGGATAGACCTAGCGTTATCTTTTACACAACTATCAGAAAATGATGACTCTTTCATAGAAGATGATCCAATTATCATAGAGTTAAAACTTGCTAATAGTGATAACGATGCAAATAGTAAACTAAAGCAAGCAAAAGAACAGCTGAGTGAGAAATATAAAGTTCTCAGGTCCTTCACTGATAAAAAGACAGCTAAGCATGTAGCTATGGTTTTCAATATTAGAGCCAGAGACAAGAATAATGTAATCAAGGTAAGCGCGCAGGATGTTAAAGTTGACCATACTTCCAGTAGCTCTCCTGAAAAGAAAAGACCAGGATCTCCACTTGCTGGATGCCCCAAGAGAAGGAGAGTGAGAAATGTGGATGTATTATGCATAGACTCGAATGATGAAGAGAGCATTGAAGAGAAAGAGAGAAAAGAAGAGTTTATGAAAGAACTATTCAATACTGATAAGATGAGGGAAAGAGCAAAAAGCATTGAGTTTTATGATCAACTTTTTAAGGTATCTGATCAGATGTTCAAAGAAGGAACTATAGATCCAAGTATCAAAGAAGCTCTTATAGTAAAGCTCAAAAATATAGATCTAAATTCAATAGATCCAGAGATTAGAGATATTGTGAAGGAAATGAAGAACAATGTAGAAAATAAAGAAGAAATAGAAAATATCCTGAGAAGATATGGAGTAGCAGAAAAAATAGGAAAAGTAGCAGAAGGTGCAGGTTTTGCCTTTACAATGTTTTTAGTTGGTAAACATATAGTAAATGGAGACATAGAAGGATTAGGCTATGATGCATTAAATCTCTGGGTAATGCCAAAGATTGGCGAAAAAATCTCTGGAAAGATATTAGAGTTAGGAACAAAGCTTGATTCTCAGATGCTAAAGGGGTTTGCGCCAGTTATGGGACGTGCTATAGGTAATTTTGCAGCATTTTTAGGGTTAGCGGAGTCAATAAAGGCTCATCAGAGTGCAACAGATCCAGTAGATATAAAGATTGCTGACCTAAACATTGCAACTAATTCCATTTTTATAGCTGCAGATGTACCTGCGGTTGTTACTGAGACAATGTCAGCTATAGGTATGGAAGCTGGAATAATAGGAGAATTTGCTGGTCCAGTTGGTGCCGCTGTTTCAGTTGCTGTAATCATTATAGCACAGTTTGTAGAAGCAGGACTTGAAGTAGAAAAATTAACAGAACAAATGAATCTTACAGATCAGGAGAGACATGATCTTTATTGGGATTTCTTTCTTGGTAAAAAAGTACCAGATTATATAAAAGATGACATAGAAGCAGAAAGTATATATAAACAATATGTATCAAAGCTTATAAGCCAATATAAAAATAATTATGATAAAATAGTTATGTCATTGCCTTATATATTGGCTACAAAGGAGGAGCGTGGTGATGCGGAAATACAACTCTTCAGAGTTTACTGTCGTACTAACACAAAAATAGTTGATACTAAGTTTGGTTTTGGATTCAATACAAATGTTACACATCCATTTCATATCAGTGATATTAATTCTAGGGTGGTTCCTACAAACATTGAGAGTTATAGTGTCGTTTGCGGACCACGTGATAGTGATGTTAAAGTACAAGTTGATAATCCTTCATGTACTGACTGTGTTGTAAATGGAATTGGTTCAGGATGTGATAGTTTATATGATCATAGCAACGTATTATTGAATAGAACATTTGAAAAGTGGTTTTTACAAGAGTATCCTAGCGACTGTTATAATGCGGTTATATATAGAAATACAAATTCCCGTGGGTATGGGAGCATGTATCATATACTATCTCAAGATGCTAATATTAATGTTGTTTTTCAAGAAAAGGATATTTTAAATGGTGATCGAGATAGGAGAGATAAGATAGAAAATAGGTACTATTTTGAAAAGTCGCTGGATAGCTGTAAGGTACATAATCCAGGTAGAAATTTCTTTTACATAGCAGGAAAGTTTTCTTGTGATTTAGGGGCAGATGGGCAAAAGAACATAGTCATAACACAAGGTAATCTTACTACAGATTCAATAAACATACATTCTATTGTTGGCAGCAACAAAGCTAATCATATAAAAGTTTCTTATGCAGATTATACAGACGGTAAAGGTGGCAATGATGTAATAACAGCAAAGAACTTTACTACAATAAAGGGTTATTTTGGTGATTCTATTTATGGAAAGGGTTTAGTATTATTACCAATAAATCTTAGTGATATAGGTAATATCACTCATACTAATAATATAACAACCATCTATAATAAAAGTGGAGCTTTTATAAGTATAGATAAACAGATATTGGTAAAAACAGCAGATGGTTCGTTTGTAACTCCGACAAAAGTAGACAATAAAACTGGTGTAGTAACAAACTTACATGTAACAAAAAGCGTAGGTAATGACGTTGTGTTAGATGATGAATTGGATAATTTAAGAAAAATAGACAATTCAAACTTTAGTATTACAAAGCAATTATCAAGCGCCAATTATCATAGCACTATAGGTGGCTCTAGCAATCATATTTTTTATCCTGATAAAGAGCATCATAATTTTTACTGGGAAGCTCCAAGTAATATAAGTCATCTTTATCTCTTCGATAACAGAAACGCTAATATTACGATTGCTCAAGCAAATGGTATACTAGATTTTAGCCAATTAAATTGTACATTAAGCGATATACAATTTATAGGAAATGATAAAGGAGAAATAAAGGTTAACAAAAATGATTTACATGTAACTTTGCTACCAGATTATAAAGATGTTACAGTTACATTTGACGGAAAAGAATATTACAAATTTCAAAATGGGGAACTAGAGCGTGATTATTGTTCTCATAGCTTTAAAGTAGATGGAAGATTCAGTGTTAATGGTACTGACCTGTTAAATCATCATAATTGTTTCACGTTTGATTCAGATAAAGTGCTTTTTTTGAAGCTAAATAATGATTTGCTATTGTTATCAGATAGAGGGGCATTATCAATATCGAATTATTATTCTTTTGTTCATAAAAATTGGGATTTATCCATAAGGCTAAATAATAGAATTGTGGAACCAGGAGAATTTGGAGAAAGAGCTGATAAATTTAGTTCTTTCAGATATTATAAACCAGATGAGCAAGGGTTACAGATTTATCATAACCAACCTGTTAACAAAAATGATATTGGTTTAGTTGATTTAAAAGATAAGTCTATATTAAATTTCGATATGAAAGTTATGAATGATATCTTATTGCTATCACATAAAAATAACACTCTTGTAAAAGTAGAAAATTGGAATACTTATCAGCCAGCAAAAGAAATAATGTTTGCTTTTAATGATGCAGTGGTTTCTAACTCAAAATGTATAACTTCTATTTGTAATCCAGAAGATGTTATAGTGGAGTTTAATAAGGAAAAAGTAATTTTATTAAAAAAACTGGTGCTCAATGTTATAGCGAAAGATAATTTTAATAAAGCTAAACATTTAATTAAAAGTACTAATTTTGAAGGTGGGGATGAATTAAGGTATTTATACTTAACTATCATTGCTATTCAAATGTGTAGACTGCACTCAGTCATAACTCTTTTTAATAGAGGGTATTTTAGCATCAGAGATAAAGACATTCATGTTCTGCGCTGGGCTATTCAGGAGGGTAAATTAGACATAGCTAAGTTTCTTATTGATCAAGGCGCTGATATTGAGTCTCGAAACGCATACAATGAAAGACCCTTGCATCTTGCTGTTAAAGCAGGCAGTTTGGATATAATAAAGCTTCTTTTTAATAAAGGTGCTAATGTCAACGCTACAGATATGTATGGCCAAACGCCTTTAAGCTTGGCTATTCGAAGGAATTGTAGAGACATAGTAGAGTTTTTAAGACAAGCACAATTGGATTTAGATAGAGAATTGTCAAATGCGACACAAGATAGCTGTTCTGGTAAAATTAAAAGTCTTGTAAGTCGAGGTGCTAATATTAACATCAGAAATAATGATCGTAATACTCCTCTGCACCTAGCAGCTAAAAAGGGTTACTTGTGTATGGTAAAAGAGCTCATAGAGAACGGTGCTAGAGTTGATGTTAAGAACCGCTTTGATGAAACTCCTCTACACTGCGCTGCTGGAGAAGGTTTTTCAGATGTAGTAAAAGAGCTCATAAGGAGAGGGGCTAATATTGCTGCCCGAGATGGCAATTTTTATCGTACTCCTCTGCATTTGGCTGCTAAAGAAGGTCGCTTAGATGTAGTAGGGAAGCTCATAGAGAACAATGCTGATATTAATATTCGGAATGACTATGGTAGCACCCCTCTATATAAGGCTGCTGAGGAAGGCTACTTGAGTACAGTAAAAAAGTTCATGGAGAATGGAGCACACATTAGTATTAAGAATAGATATGGCAGAACACCACTAGATATTGCTAGAGATAAAGGACATGATAGTGTTGTGCAATATTTAGAAGGGATCGAAAGAGAAAGAGGAAAACCTGTACAACGTAAACGCCGTCATCATCATGGGGATCACGATCGTCATCATAGTCACTTATCACATAAACCTCTTGCTATAGATTTAAGTAATCAACCTGAGATAGTAGCTAGGCAAGATGTGTCAAAGAATTCATTGCAGGGTGATGATACAGGCTATAACAAGGAAAAAGCTACAAGTGTAGGGAATAAGCCATCTTCATGGATAAATGATTTATTTGGTTGGGTAAAGAGCTCTATAGGTGGGTTATTAGGTTCTAGAGCTGCTTTACCTGAGAAAACATTCACTCAAAGTTCAATCTCACAAATTAGTGCACCAATTGATGTAAATGGTACAATAATGTTACTTGATTTATTAATTAGAAAAGTTACAGGTCAAAAGTATATTTCTACAGTAGGTCAGTCTATATCCCCACTAGAGGCACAGGGATATACACTCAATATTACAAAGGAATTTGAGAAAGTAGTAGAGCAAGCTGGATTAAAAAGTGGTGTATCAATGCATCGATTGAATATTGATTTTGTGGAAATACAGAAAGAAGTTACAGGGAAAATCATGAGTGGTAAATTTGATGAGATCTCAGGAGTTTTAAGTTCGTATTTAGAGAAAGCATGTCCTGGTAGAGAAGCAGGATGTCCTGGTAAGTTAAGTTCGAAGAAGCTTGACAAGTTTATGGTAGAGTTTAATAGCAGGCTAAATGTTGTACTAAATCAATCAATACAGCAGATATTACACAATGGAGATGGTACATTAGAAGTTGATGGTGCAAAGCAAATGAGTTTAGAGCCTCAAAGTTATTTAAGTAATGCTTCAGTTCACAGCCATTCAAAAGTATCAACTTGTCTTTCTGAGATAGGAGTAACTAAGCTTGGAGGTAATATCAATAGGTAGGTTATAATATAAGAGGTGCAGCTATAAAATGCCAAGTAGTGGAAAATTTAAAGTGAAGGTAGCCAAAATAATTAGGGATACCAGACCAAGTTTGATGGTCCTAATACTAAAATGGATGAAGTAGACATTAAATGCTAAGTGGTTAATGTGTTTTCCATATTGAACTTATAGCACATAGCTTTGATATAGAAGTTTGGGTAACGTTATGATAGTAATTTATATAATTCTATGTGCAATCTTTATAGCTGTTTTAGACAGTTCATTAGACTCTTAATTATAGGATATGTTTAACTGAGGAAAGATTTTCATAAATGTTGAAGTGAATAAGTTGTAGTATTTATGTTTTTTCCCTGAGTTGTAAAATTTCAGAATGAGAGAGACCGGTAATTTGAGCTATAACATCTATAGGGACACTGGCCTTGAGTGAGTTTTTGGCTACTTCAATATCCCTTTCTTTGCGACCTTCCACTCTGCCTTTTTCATGGCCGATTTGGATGCCTTCTTGTCTACCTTTGTGAGTAGCATCATCGAGTTTTTGTTCCAAGATAGCAGCTTCTTTCTGTAAATCCATTACCCTTTCTTCATAAGCTAGGAGATCCTTCTCATTCCAATGAAACTTATCTAACTCATCATATGCTAATTTTATTATTGGTGATTTTTCTGCTATTCTTCTCAAATCTTCATCAGTTGTTTCTTCTGCATATTTAAAGAAAAATAGCCAACGGTCTATTACATTTTCTAGCTGCTCTTCCCTGCTTTTAGGAAACTTTGGCAGCTCAATGAAGATAAATTGAAAATCTTTTAAGTCATGCTCGTTAGTTTTTTCATCTCTTATGGTATGGCTAGATATATAATCAAGCTTATCAGGAAATAAATTACAATTAGAAATAGCAATAAAGAAAACCTTCTTTAAATCAATATACTTACCACCTTTATCAGCTTGCCTCGAGTAAGCCTTAGCAGCATAAAGTTGAGCGCGTTTTTCAAAGCCTCTATCACGAGCGAGTTGCATCTCAATCACGTATCTGGCCCCAGTGGAATCTCTGCACAGGACATCAACAATACTCTGCTTATCAGAGGCAATTTCATGATCCATAATGGTGCTAAGGAATTCGACATCTTGTATAGTATTTATTTCAGTAAATCCCAAAATATCATTCAAAAAATGGATAAGGATATTCTTATTTTTTTCAGTACCAAAAATTTTCTTAAAGGTCAGGTCCAGCTTTGGATCGAGAAACTTAGAAAGAGCCATGAGAAAGTAAGATAAAAAGCATTAATAATTATACACAATTGTGAAGAAATATTCAACTAAAATGCAAACATAGAAGTTTTTGTATATCTTTGTTTGGTAGTATTAACATGTATAATATTTATGGCAAACATCTCAATAAGGTATCAGATAGCACAAAAAGTAAGGAACTGGAGGTTAAAGCGAGGATATACTCAAAAAGATTTAGCGAAGAAAGTCAGTGTAACGTATCAAGTAGTACTACAATATGAAAAAGGAACACGTAAAATTTCGATTGAAAAGTTGTATGCTATAGCAGAGATATTGTCGATTGGTATTGTAGACCTAATTCCTGTATCAAATGAAAAAATCTGTCTTGAAGATGAGGGAGAAGAAATACTAAATCTAGTAAGAGAATATAAAAAGATTAATGATCAAGAGTTACGTAAGATATTTTGTTTACTAACCAAGTTTGTTCAAATTAGTGAGAAAAGTAGTAAAAAAGCAGAGAAAATAAAAATTGCAAAGGGTCTGGTTAAAGGAGGAGTTTCTGTTGATATTGTTGCAAAAACAATTGGTCTCTCTGCTGATGAATGTGTTGAAGAAAAAGGAGGTTCTATTTACTGCCAAATAGGAAAGAAGATAAAAGAATGGAAGAGAGTATACTCAAAAGGATTTGGCTGAGAAAATGGATACAACACGTGACGAAATAAGCAACTATGAGCAAGGACGTGTGGCCATTCCACTGGAAAAATTATATGCAATAGCAGAAACATTATCAATTAGCATTACAGATCTGCTCATAGAGGAAGATTGTAAGTTAAAAACATGATATAAATGAAGTAAGAGGGAAGATAACTCTACTCACTATAGGAATAGAGTTATCACGGGCGTGTGCGACCGAAAACCAATTGGTATTACAACCGTTTGTATCAAGGTACACTAGCCCTATCTCTCGATACGTTTGAATAGTTGTTTGGGAAATATATATACGCCCGTTTACAATCTTAAATTAACTAAAACTATCGAGGTTTATTATGGTTACATCTTATCAAAATTTTATTGGCATTGACATCGGAAAATTTAAAAATGTTGCTGCAGTTTACAACCAAAATAACATTATCAAGTTCGACAATAATGCTGATGGTTGGCAACTGTTGTTTAAAAAGTTTTCAGATATCTTACCTAATTCTTTGGTAACTTTAGAAAATACGGGCAAATATGAGCTTGGTTTATCACATTTTCTTGTTGGCAAGAATATTGCAGTACATCAAGCAAATACTCGAAAAGTAAAAAGTTTTATCTTGTCTCACGGAACTTTAGCAAAGTCTGATAAATCAGATGCGATGGCTCTTGCTCAATACGGATGTGAACGCCATAAAACTCTCTCTCTATTTGTACCTACTTCAAAAGAACAATCAACTCTAGCTGCACTGTGTCAACGTCGTGATGACATTACGCAAATGAGAACTCAGGAAAAGTGTAGACTGGAAGCTCCTGAAAATGACCATATAAAGGAAAGTTGCCAGAAGACCATTGAATTTTTCAATAATCAAATAAACGAACTCAATGACACTATACAAAAAATTATTGATGAAAGCCATGAGCTACAACAACGTCAAAAAATCCTTAAAACAGTTCCTGGAATAGGCAAAAAGTTATCACAAGATTTTTTGTGTTTAATGCCAGAGCTTGGCTACTTAAGTAGAAAAGAAGTAGCAAGTCTTGCCGGAGTAGCACCTCATCCTAAGGAAAGTGGTAAAGCTGTTGGTTACCGAAGGATTATGGGCGGTAGAAGTAATGTTCGTTCAAAGCTCTTCATATCAGCCATAGCTGTTACAAAGTCAAAATCTGTACTTGGTGCCTTTTATTCTAAGCTTGTTGAAAGTGGTAAGAAGAAGATGGTGGCTATAACAGCTCTTATGCGTAAAATTATAGTAATTGCTAATGCAAGACTTAAAGCAGCAATTACTTCACACAGTAGCAACTGACAATGAATATTGTGAATAAGTACGTCCACACAAACTTAAAGTACTTATTCACATATTCATTGGCTTAAGCAGGCAATAGCTGTTTGACATAAAATTCTATTCCTATGACGAATGGATTTTTATTACCTACATGATTGGATCAAGTTGCAAAATTACACAATAAAAAATTTTTTAAAAAACATAGTTGATGAGATAGTAGAAGATGAGCTACCTGATTTAATAAAAGAATACAAAAAAATTGGGAGTCAAGAATTACGCTATGCGCTAATAAAATCTCTGTTTGAAAGCATACAAATTTGCGAAGAGAAAGTGAAAAGAGCAGAAAAGATGAAAATTGCAAAAGATTTAGTGAAAGGAGTAATTCCAATCAACATTATTTTGCAAACTGTAGGAATCTCTTTAGACGAAATTCAACAAGTTTAAAATAAAAAAATCATCATATATTAATATATTCACTTCTTAATGAAAAAATAAGCAAAAAAGATTGAAAAATTGATTTGACTTCACTCGAAAGCTATGGCTTTATGCCAATGCTGATAAAAAGACAGCAGTAAATATCTAAAAAAAGTTTGTTGTTAGTGAAGGGTAAATTATATGAATAATAATAAGAATAAAGAAGAAATAGAATTCAGAATATTAGAAAGCAAAGGCAAAGCACTACTTGATCGTGAAATAATGGAAACATTTTTAAGTGCAGTACATGAAAGGCCGCAAGCTCAAGAAATTGCTAAAAATCTGGTGAATACTTATGCAGGAGTAGGAAGGATTTTAGGTAGAGAAATGGATGACCTGAAAGTTATAGAAGGAGTAACTGATTCTGCAGTAGCAATGATTATGTGTGTTAAGGAAACACTAGAAAGGGTACTGAGAGAAAAGCTCAAAAGTGAGCCAATAATGGACTTACAAGGGCTAGTAGAGTACTTAAACGTAAGTATAGGCCACTCAGAAAGGGAATGTGTAAAAATACTGTACTTGAATAAAAGGCGTCAACTAATTGGAGAAGAATCCTATATTGGTGAAATGGAAAAAGCACCAGTATACATAAAGGAAATTACAAGAAAAGCATTAATAAAGAATGCAACATTAGTAATAATGTCACACAACCACCCTGGGGGAAGTTTAGAACCTTCAGAAGAAGATCAAGAAGTAACAAAGAGCTTAGCAGCAGCATGTAGTACTGTAAGCGTTAGATTATTTGATCATATTATCATTACAAGTGGGGGTTATTTTAGCTTTAGAGAAAACGGATTGTTATAGCAGAAAGTATTTGCAAATCTACTCATATTAATTTATAATGAGTAATATAATGTATAATAACAAAGTTTATTGTACACTTAAAAAGTATTTTTAATATGAGGTTTATATGACTAGTAAAGATCAGAATAAAAAGACTAATGTTAATCACAAGAAAATATTTGGTGCTCTTGAAAGCGTTGATATAGAGCAGTCTAAATTTGTGAGTAAAATTAATAGCCAGAAGGAGATAAAACTGGAAGATACAATGCCTTTCCCTAGCAGAAACGTTCGCGAAAACAAAATCAACTATGGAAAAGGACTTGATTATATATGGCACAAAACCTGTAAGTGATCAAGAAGATAAAAATCTATTTGCCTCAGCTTTGCAAAAAATAAAGCCAAATACAGAGAAGCTGAGCTGGTTTAAGAGTTCTATAGTAGAGGCAAAAAACGTAAATGAATTGCACAAAGTTATAGACAAAGTACTAGCTTCTGGAGCAAGGCTAAATGCATGTAATGATGGAGAATGGAGCTTCGCGGAATATGTGATACTGGGCACACATTTTCATAAATTTGATAAGGCTGATCGTAAAAAGCTAATACGTAAATTAATGCTAAGTGGTGCAGAGTTTCATGATACTCTACTGCAGAATAAACTGATAGGTGAAATCTATAATGAGCTACAGCCAGAAGTTCAGCCACAGATAGATAAGCAACTAGAAGAGCTAGAGGAAGCTGGCGAAAATGCTGTGCAAGAAGGAGAATTAATAGATGTTGAGATAGATAATACAACATCGTATATAGAATTTTCTGGGAATAGTAAGGTAGAGGTAGCCAAAATACTGGAAGCAAACAGAAAGTTAGGAAGTAATATTTTAAAAATTGGCAATGATGCAGTTGAGGTTAGAAGCTTACTATTACCCACAAATAAAAACATAATATTGTATTTACTCAAATAATTTAATTTTATTAACCTGAAAGCTTATTAGATTAAAATTATTAAACTAAGAGTTATAATTTTAGCAACTAAAAGCTGTAAATTGCACCATATAAACAGTTATTTCAAGCAAAAGTTATGCCATTAAGAGCTATGCAACAAACATTTATATTTGTGGGTAATAGTAAGGGTTAGAAGGGAGCAAGGAGGTGCAAGAAATTACGTTGATGTATCAGATGGTAGCTCTGTTGTGTTAGAATTTCCTACAAGCATTGGTAAGCTAAATGTTATATTGTACCACGATGTAAAAAAATATGATCAAGTACAAGTCAGAGTAGAAAACAAGGAAATGTGGGCTGAATTACAACAAATAGGGGAAGAAATTGGAAAAAATTGCCTTTTCGGGGGAGTAAAACTTAAAGAAGCAGTAGAGAAAGGTAGTTTCACTAGATGTGGCATATGGAGTGAAAAGCAGAAGGAAGTAAGTGAAAAATTGTTTTCATGGGCAGACAAAGTACGTGAAAATAGTAAAGAAACTTGTAGGGCACTTTAATTCATCAATTTAAAGGTTCCAGAGTCTAGCTATTATATCTGGAGCCTTTGAGCTATAATAGAAAATATTATATGCAAGGTTCTTTTTGTGGAAAGAAGTTTAGACTATGAAGTAGGGCAAAAAGTAAAAAATTGGAGGTTAGAGCGAGGGTACACTCAGAAAGATTTAGCAGAGAAACTTGGTGTAAAGTACTGGGTAATACTTCAATATGAAAAAGGGAACCGTAGAATTTCAATCGAAAGGTTGTACGCTATAGCAGGTGCATTGTCAGTAAGTATTACCGATCTCATTACTGCATCAAAGGAGAAAATCGGCTTTAAAAATGAGGAAGGAGAAATATTAAATCTAGTAAGAGAATATAAAAAGATTAATGATCAGGAGTTACGTAAGATGTTTTGTTTATTAACTAAATTTGTCAAAGTTAGTGAAAAAAGTAGTAAAAAATCAGAAAAAATAAAAATTGCAAAGGGTTTGGTTAAAGCAGGAGTTTCTGTTGATATTGTTGCAAAAACAATTGGTCTGCCTGCTGATGAATGTATTGAAGAAAAAGTTGGTTCTATATACTGCCAAATAGGAAAAAAGATAAAAGAATGGAGGCTCGTGAGAGAGTATACTCAAAAGGATTTAGCAGAGAAAATGAATACAACACGTGACGAAATAAGCAACTATGAACAAGGAAGGACTGCTGTTCCACTTGATAAATTATATGAAATGGCAGAAGCGTTATCGATTAATATTACAGATCTACTAATAGAGAAAGATGAAGGTAGTACAGTGGAAAATGAGCTACCGAATTTGATTAAAGAATACAAAGAAATTGAGAGCCAAGAACTACGTCATGCACTAATAAAATCTTTGTTTGAAGGGATACGTATTTGTGAGGAGAAAGTGAGAGAGATAGAAAGGATTAAAGTTGCAAAGGATCTAGTAAAAGGGGGAATTTCTATTGATACTATTTTGCAAGCGGTAGGTTTATCTATTGATATGGTTTTAGATGGATAGCTCGTAAAAAAATTATAGCAATAAAGTTTTTTTCTTAAATGGAGGATAAATGTTTGTTTCTGCAAGCAATGTTAGTTACGGAATAGGGCAAAGAATAGAAAATTGTAGGTTAATGCGAGGGCATACTCAAATAGGATTAGCAAGTCAAATAGGTTTAACATACCAAGAAGTAAACAGCTATGAAGATGGGTATATTCCTATTCCAATTGAAGTACTATATATAATAGCAAGAGTATTATCAGTTGACGTTGTAGATTTATTACCTGAACCAGTAATAGTAAGGGAAGACAGCTATGAAGACGAGGAAATACTCTATCTAACGAAAATATACGAGAATCAAAAGTTAGGCAAAATAGTACCTTCATTAGTCAGGTTTGTTCATATTAGCGAAAAAATTAATCAAGAAGAGGCAAGGTTGGAAATAGCAAAAAATCTAGTGAAAGAAGGGGTTTCAGTTGACATAATTTCCCAAGCAACCGGCTTATCTATTTACGAGTATGATAATACAGAGAAAGAAGTCTGCACTGATTCTATATACTACAGAATAGGGCAAAGAATAAGAGAATGGAGATTGATAAAAAGGTATACTCAGAAAGATTTGGCGAATAAAGTTGATTTAACGCTCAAGGAAATACACGAGTATGAAATAGGATACACTGCCATATCATTTGACAAATTATATCAAATAGCAGAACAATTATCAGTGAATATTAAAGTTCTGCTACCTAAAACAAATGAAGATAGTGAACTACTCACTTTACTAAGAAAAACTGAAGAGCAGGAATTAGTGAATGGATTAGTAAAATTTTTATCTAGGAGTATGAAGGATAGTAAAGAAAAGGTTAAAAAAATAGAAAAAATCAAAGTTGCGAAAAATCTAGCAAAGGCAGGTGTTTCTACTGATGTTATTTTGCGAGCAAGTGGCCTAACTGCTGATGAGTGTGAAAATTGAATTGTGTTAAAGACGGTACTGAGAAATATTATATTAAGATATAAGTAAAGATAGTTATATATTTAACACTTCTATGCAGAATTTCTCTATCACTTTTTGATTGTCCCATACGCGTCAAGTTAAGAGATTGTGAGCAAATTTAGAGAGGTTAAAGTGGATACTCTAGCCCTTCTACGTTTGTCTTTTAATGAAAATCGCGACCAAGTTATAGTGAGTTTTTTAAGAAATGCTTTTAAACTATTAATTTTGGTTAATACTAAAAATAACTCTCTAACCCGCCTTTTTAGCTCAATAAATGCCTTTGTTAAGCTAAGTTCTGTATTCTTTTTCACTTCTGTGCAACCAACTATGCCGTGAAATATAAGAATTGCGCACAATTTAGCATATAGTTCACATAATACTCTGCATGGCTTTCCTTTTAGCTTATCAAGCCTGATATGGCTTTTATACAATTTAAATAATAACTCAATTTGCCACCTTACTCTGTAAATCGTTAATACTTGCTCAGCACTAATTTTATTTTCTGGAACATTAGTTATAAA
>NZ_CAMXBP010000001.1:0-1124290 GCF_947179475.1 Wolbachia endosymbiont (group A) of Cydia splendana | reverse complement strand
GAATTTCGTCTAAAGAGATTCCTACAGTTTGCAAAATAATGTTGATTGGAATTACTCCTTTCACTAAATCTTTTGCAATTTTCATCTTTTCTGCTCTTTTCACTTTCTCTTCGCAAATTTGTATGCTTTCAAACAGAGATTTTATTAGCGCATAGCGTAATTCTTGACTCCCAATTTTTTTGTATTCTTTTATTAAATCAGGTAGCTCATCTTCTACTATCTCATCAACTATGTTTTTTAAAAAATTTTTTATTGTGTAATTTTGCAACTTGATCCAATCATGTAGGTAATAAAAATCCATTCGTCATAGGAATAGAATTTTATGTCAAACAGCTATTGCCTGCTTAAGCCAATGAATATGTGAATAAGTACTTTAAGTTTGTGTGGACGTACTTATTCACAATATTCATTGTCAGTTGCTACTGTGTGAAGTAATTGCTGCTTTAAGTCTTGCATTAGCAATTACTATAATTTTACGCATAAGAGCTGTTATAGCCACCATCTTCTTCTTACCACTTTCAACAAGCTTAGAATAAAAGGCACCAAGTACAGATTTTGACTTTGTAACAGCTATGGCTGATATGAAGAGCTTTGAACGAACATTACTTCTACCGCCCATAATCCTTCGGTAACCAACAGCTTTACCACTTTCCTTAGGATGAGGTGCTACTCCGGCAAGACTTGCTACTTCTTTTCTACTTAAGTAGCCAAGCTCTGGCATTAAACACAAAAAATCTTGTGATAACTTTTTGCCTATTCCAGGAACTGTTTTAAGGATTTTTTGACGTTGTTGTAGCTCATGGCTTTCATCAATAATTTTTTGTATAGTGTCATTGAGTTCGTTTATTTGATTATTGAAAAATTCAATGGTCTTCTGGCAACTTTCCTTTATATGGTCATTTTCAGGAGCTTCCAGTCTACACTTTTCCTGAGTTCTCATTTGCGTAATGTCATCACGACGTTGACACAGTGCAGCTAGAGTTGATTGTTCTTTTGAAGTAGGTACAAATAGAGAGAGAGTTTTATGGCGTTCACATCCGTATTGAGCAAGAGCCATCGCATCTGATTTATCAGACTTTGCTAAAGTTCCGTGAGACAAGATAAAACTTTTTACTTTTCGAGTATTTGCTTGATGTACTGCAATATTCTTGCCAACAAGAAAATGTGATAAACCAAGCTCATATTTGCCCGTATTTTCTAAAGTTACCAAAGAATTAGGTAAGATATCTGAAAACTTTTTAAACAACAGTTGCCAACCATCAGCATTATTGTCGAACTTGATAATGTTATTTTGGTTGTAAACTGCAGCAACATTTTTAAATTTTCCGATGTCAATGCCAATAAAATTTTGATAAGATGTAACCATAATAAACCTCGATAGTTTTAGTTAATTTAAGATTGTAAACGGGCGTATATATATTTCCCAAACAACTATTCAAACGTATCGAGAGATAGGGCTAGTGTACCTTGATACAAACGGTTGTAATACCAATTGGTTTTCGGTCGCACACGCCCGTGATAACTCTATTCCTATAGTGAGTAGAGTTATCTTCCCTCTTACTTCATTTATATCATGTTTTTAACTTACAATCTTCCTCTATGAGCAGATCTGTAATGCTAATTGATAATGTTTCTGCTATTGCATATAATTTTTCCAGTGGAATGGCCACACGTCCTTGCTCATAGTTGCTTATTTCGTCACGTGTTGTATCCATTTTCTCAGCCAAATCCTTTTGAGTATACTCTCTTCCATTCTTTTATCTTCTTTCCTATTTGGCAGTAAATAGAACCTCCTTTTTCTTCAACACATTCATCAGCAGAGAGACCAATTGTTTTTGCAACAATATCAACAGAAACTCCTCCTTTAACCAGACCCTTTGCAATTTTTATTTTCTCTGCTTTTTTACTACTTTTCTCACTAATTTGAACAAACTTGGTTAGTAAACAAAATATCTTACGTAACTCTTGATCATTAATCTTTTTATATTCTCTTACTAGATTTAGTATTTCTTCTCCCTCATCTTCAAGACAGATTTTTTCATTTGATACAGGAATTAGGTCTACAATACCAATCGACAATATCTCTGCTATAGCATACAACTTTTCAATCGAAATTTTACGTGTTCCTTTTTCATATTGTAGTACTACTTGATACGTTACACTGACTTTCTTCGCTAAATCTTTTTGAGTATATCCTCGCTTTAACCTCCAGTTCCTTACTTTTTGTGCTATCTGATACCTTATTGAGATGTTTGCCATAAATATTATACATGTTAATACTACCAAACAAAGATATACAAAAACTTCTATGTTTGCATTTTAGTTGAATATTTCTTCACAATTGTGTATAATTATTAATGCTTTTTATCTTACTTTCTCATGGCTCTTTCTAAGTTTCTCGATCCAAAGCTGGACCTGACCTTTAAGAAAATTTTTGGTACTGAAAAAAATAAGAATATCCTTATCCATTTTTTGAATGATATTTTGGGATTTACTGAAATAAATACTATACAAGATGTCGAATTCCTTAGCACCATTATGGATCATGAAATTGCCTCTGATAAGCAGAGTATTGTTGATGTCCTGTGCAGAGATTCCACTGGGGCCAGATACGTGATTGAGATGCAACTCGCTCGTGATAGAGGCTTTGAAAAACGCGCTCAACTTTATGCTGCTAAGGCTTACTCGAGGCAAGCTGATAAAGGTGGTAAGTATATTGATTTAAAGAAGGTTTTCTTTATTGCTATTTCTAATTGTAATTTATTTCCTGATAAGCTTGATTATATATCTAGCCATACCATAAGAGATGAAAAAACTAACGAGCATGACTTAAAAGATTTTCAATTTATCTTCATTGAGCTGCCAAAGTTTCCTAAAAGCAGGGAAGAGCAGCTAGAAAATGTAATAGACCGTTGGCTATTTTTCTTTAAATATGCAGAAGAAACAACTGATGAAGATTTGAGAAGAATAGCAGAAAAATCACCAATAATAAAATTAGCATATGATGAGTTAGATAAGTTTCATTGGAATGAGAAGGATCTCCTAGCTTATGAAGAAAGGGTAATGGATTTACAGAAAGAAGCTGCTATCTTGGAACAAAAACTCGATGATGCTACTCACAAAGGTAGACAAGAAGGCATCCAAATCGGCCATGAAAAAGGCAGAGTGGAAGGTCGCAAAGAAAGGGATATTGAAGTAGCCAAAAACTCACTCAAGGCCAGTGTCCCTATAGATGTTATAGCTCAAATTACCGGTCTCTCTCATTCTGAAATTTTACAACTCAGGGAAAAAACATAAATACTACAACTTATTCACTTCAACATTTATGAAAATCTTTCCTCAGTTAAACATATCCTATAATTAAGAGTCTAATGAACTGTCTAAAACAGCTATAAAGATTGCACATAGAATTATATAAATTACTATCATAACGTTACCCAAACTTCTATATCAAAGCTATGTGCTATAAGTTCAATATGGAAAACACATTAACCACTTAGCATTTAATGTCTACTTCATCCATTTTAGTATTAGGACCATCAAACTTGGTCTGGTATCCCTAATTATTTTGGCTACCTTCACTTTAAATTTTCCACTACTTGGCATTTTATAGCTGCACCTCTTATATTATAACCTACCTATTGATATTACCTCCAAGCTTAGTTACTCCTATCTCAGAAAGACAAGTTGATACTTTTGAATGGCTGTGAACTGAAGCATTACTTAAATAACTTTGAGGCTCTAAACTCATTTGCTTTGCACCATCAACTTCTAATGTACCATCTCCATTGTGTAATATCTGCTGTATTGATTGATTTAGTACAACATTTAGCCTGCTATTAAACTCTACCATAAACTTGTCAAGCTTCTTCGAACTTAACTTACCAGGACATCCTGCTTCTCTACCAGGACATGCTTTCTCTAAATACGAACTTAAAACTCCTGAGATCTCATCAAATTTACCACTCATGATTTTCCCTGTAACTTCTTTCTGTATTTCCACAAAATCAATATTCAATCGATGCATTGATACACCACTTTTTAATCCAGCTTGCTCTACTACTTTCTCAAATTCCTTTGTAATATTGAGTGTATATCCCTGTGCCTCTAGTGGGGATATAGACTGACCTACTGTAGAAATATACTTTTGACCTGTAACTTTTCTAATTAATAAATCAAGTAACATTATTGTACCATTTACATCAATTGGTGCACTAATTTGTGAGATTGAACTTTGAGTGAATGTTTTCTCAGGTAAAGCAGCTCTAGAACCTAATAACCCACCTATAGAGCTCTTTACCCAACCAAATAAATCATTTATCCATGAAGATGGCTTATTCCCTACACTTGTAGCTTTTTCCTTGTTATAGCCTGTATCATCACCCTGCAATGAATTCTTTGACACATCTTGCCTAGCTACTATCTCAGGTTGATTACTTAAATCTATAGCAAGAGGTTTATGTGATAAGTGACTATGATGACGATCGTGATCCCCATGATGATGACGGCGTTTACGTTGTACAGGTTTTCCTCTTTCTCTTTCGATCCCTTCTAAATATTGCACAACACTATCATGTCCTTTATCTCTAGCAATATCTAGTGGTGTTCTGCCATATCTATTCTTAATACTAATGTGTGCTCCATTCTCCATGAACTTTTTTACTGTACTCAAGTAGCCTTCCTCAGCAGCCTTATATAGAGGGGTGCTACCATAGTCATTCCGAATATTAATATCAGCATTGTTCTCTATGAGCTTCCCTACTACATCTAAGCGACCTTCTTTAGCAGCCAAATGCAGAGGAGTACGATAAAAATTGCCATCTCGGGCAGCAATATTAGCCCCTCTCCTTATGAGCTCTTTTACTACATCTGAAAAACCTTCTCCAGCAGCGCAGTGTAGAGGAGTTTCATCAAAGCGGTTCTTAACATCAACTCTAGCACCGTTCTCTATGAGCTCTTTTACCATACACAAGTAACCCTTTTTAGCTGCTAGGTGCAGAGGAGTATTACGATCATTATTTCTGATGTTAATATTAGCACCTCGACTTACAAGACTTTTAATTTTACCAGAACAGCTATCTTGTGTCGCATTTGACAATTCTCTATCTAAATCCAATTGTGCTTGTCTTAAAAACTCTACTATGTCTCTACAATTCCTTCGAATAGCCAAGCTTAAAGGCGTTTGGCCATACATATCTGTAGCGTTGACATTAGCACCTTTATTAAAAAGAAGCTTTATTATATCCAAACTGCCTGCTTTAACAGCAAGATGCAAGGGTCTTTCATTGTATGCGTTTCGAGACTCAATATCAGCGCCTTGATCAATAAGAAACTTAGCTATGTCTAATTTACCCTCCTGAATAGCCCAGCGCAGAACATGAATGTCTTTATCTCTGATGCTAAAATACCCTCTATTAAAAAGAGTTATGACTGAGTGCAGTCTACACATTTGAATAGCAATGATAGTTAAGTATAAATACCTTAATTCATCCCCACCTTCAAAATTAGTACTTTTAATTAAATGTTTAGCTTTATTAAAATTATCTTTCGCTATAACATTGAGCACCAGTTTTTTTAATAAAATTACTTTTTCCTTATTAAACTCCACTATAACATCTTCTGGATTACAAATAGAAGTTATACATTTTGAGTTAGAAACCACTGCATCATTAAAAGCAAACATTATTTCTTTTGCTGGCTGATAAGTATTCCAATTTTCTACTTTTACAAGAGTGTTATTTTTATGTGATAGCAATAAGATATCATTCATAACTTTCATATCGAAATTTAATATAGACTTATCTTTTAAATCAACTAAACCAATATCATTTTTGTTAACAGGTTGGTTATGATAAATCTGTAACCCTTGCTCATCTGGTTTATAATATCTGAAAGAACTAAATTTATCAGCTCTTTCTCCAAATTCTCCTGGTTCCACAATTCTATTATTTAGCCTTATGGATAAATCCCAATTTTTATGAACAAAAGAATAATAATTCGATATTGATAATGCCCCTCTATCTGATAACAATAGCAAATCATTATTTAGCTTCAAAAAAAGCACTTTATCTGAATCAAACGTGAAACAATTATGATGATTTAACAGGTCAGTACCATTAACACTGAATCTTCCATCTACTTTAAAGCTATGAGAACAATAATCACGCTCTAGTTCCCCATTTTGAAATTTGTAATATTCTTTTCCGTCAAATGTAACTGTAACATCTTTATAATCTGGTAGCAAAGTTACATGTAAATCATTTTTGTTAACCTTTATTTCTCCTTTATCATTTCCTATAAATTGTATATCGCTTAATGTACAATTTAATTGGCTAAAATCTAGTATACCATTTGCTTGAGCAATCGTAATATTAGCGTTTCTGTTATCGAAGAGATAAAGATGACTTATATTACTTGGAGCTTCCCAGTAAAAATTATGATGCTCTTTATCAGGATAAAAAATATGATTGCTAGAGCCACCTATAGTGCTATGATAATTGGCGCTTGATAATTGCTTTGTAATACTAAAGTTTGAATTGTCTATTTTTCTTAAATTATCCAATTCATCATCTAACACAACGTCATTACCTACGCTTTTTGTTACATGTAAGTTTGTTACTACACCAGTTTTATTGTCTACTTTTGTCGGAGTTACAAACGAACCATCTGCTGTTTTTACCAATATCTGTTTATCTATACTTATAAAAGCTCCACTTTTATTATAGATGGTTGTTATATTATTAGTATGAGTGATATTACCTATATCACTAAGATTTATTGGTAATAATACTAAACCCTTTCCATAAATAGAATCACCAAAATAACCCTTTATTGTAGTAAAGTTCTTTGCTGTTATTACATCATTGCCACCTTTACCGTCTGTATAATCTGCATAAGAAACTTTTATATGATTAGCTTTGTTGCTGCCAACAATAGAATGTATGTTTATTGAATCTGTAGTAAGATTACCTTGTGTTATGACTATGTTCTTTTGCCCATCTGCCCCTAAATCACAAGAAAACTTTCCTGCTATGTAAAAGAAATTTCTACCTGGATTATGTACCTTACAGCTATCCAGCGACTTTTCAAAATAGTACCTATTTTCTATCTTATCTCTCCTATCTCGATCACCATTTAAAATATCCTTTTCTTGAAAAACAACATTAATATTAGCATCTTGAGATAGTATATGATACATGCTCCCATACCCACGGGAATTTGTATTTCTATATATAACCGCATTATAACAGTCGCTAGGATACTCTTGTAAAAACCACTTTTCAAATGTTCTATTCAATAATACGTTGCTATGATCATATAAACTATCACATCCTGAACCAATTCCATTTACAACACAGTCAGTACATGAAGGATTATCAACTTGTACTTTAACATCACTATCACGTGGTCCGCAAACGACACTATAACTCTCAATGTTTGTAGGAACCACCCTAGAATTAATATCACTGATATGAAATGGATGTGTAACATTTGTATTGAATCCAAAACCAAACTTAGTATCAACTATTTTTGTGTTAGTACGACAGTAAACTCTGAAGAGTTGTATTTCCGCATCACCACGCTCCTCCTTTGTAGCCAATATATAAGGCAATGACATAACTATTTTATCATAATTATTTTTATATTGGCTTATAAGCTTTGATACATATTGTTTATATATACTTTCTGCTTCTATGTCATCTTTTATATAATCTGGTACTTTTTTACCAAGAAAGAAATCCCAATAAAGATCATGTCTCTCCTGATCTGTAAGATTCATTTGTTCTGTTAATTTTTCTACTTCAAGTCCTGCTTCTACAAACTGTGCTATAATGATTACAGCAACTGAAACAGCGGCACCAACTGGACCAGCAAATTCTCCTATTATTCCAGCTTCCATACCTATAGCTGACATTGTCTCAGTAACAACCGCAGGTACATCTGCAGCTATAAAAATGGAATTAGTTGCAATGTTTAGGTCAGCAATCTTTATATCTACTGGATCTGTTGCACTCTGATGAGCCTTTATTGACTCCGCTAACCCTAAAAATGCTGCAAAATTACCTATAGCACGTCCCATAACTGGCGCAAACCCCTTTAGCATCTGAGAATCAAGCTTTGTTCCTAACTCTAATATCTTTCCAGAGATTTTTTCGCCAATCTTTGGCATTACCCAGAGATTTAATGCATCATAGCCTAATCCTTCTATGTCTCCATTTACTATATGTTTACCAACTAAAAACATTGTAAAGGCAAAACCTGCACCTTCTGCTACTTTTCCTATTTTTTCTGCTACTCCATATCTTCTCAGGATATTTTCTATTTCTTCTTTATTTTCTACATTGTTCTTCATTTCCTTCACAATATCTCTAATCTCTGGATCTATTGAATTTAGATCTATATTTTTGAGCTTTACTATAAGAGCTTCTTTGATACTTGGATCTATAGTTCCTTCTTTGAACATCTGATCAGATACCTTAAAAAGTTGATCATAAAACTCAATGCTTTTTGCTCTTTCCCTCATCTTATCAGTATTGAATAGTTCTTTCATAAACTCTTCTTTTCTCTCTTTCTCTTCAATGCTCTCTTCATCATTCGAGTCTATGCATAATACATCCACATTTCTCACTCTCCTTCTCTTGGGGCATCCAGCAAGTGGAGATCCTGGTCTTTTCTTTTCAGGAGAGCTACTGGAAGTATGGTCAACTTTAACATCCTGCGCGCTTACCTTGATTACATTATTCTTGTCTCTGGCTCTAATATTGAAAACCATAGCTACATGCTTAGCTGTCTTTTTATCAGTGAAGGACCTGAGAACTTTATATTTCTCACTCAGCTGTTCTTTTGCTTGCTTTAGTTTACTATTTGCATCGTTATCACTATTAGCAAGTTTTAACTCTATGATAATTGGATCATCTTCTATGAAAGAGTCATCATTTTCTGATAGTTGTGTAAAAGATAACGCTAGGTCTATCCTCCCTTGTGGAGATGCATTAGATTCCATATACACTCTAATCTCTTTACCATCTTCAGTTTCTTCATTTATAAATAAGCCTTGTATTATTGCTTGAAAGTCTATTTCTTTTTTGATTAATCCCTTGAAAGGAAACAAGACTTCCGCTAAAGGAGACAATGATTCTCCTAGTTTCCTATCACTTCTTTTTTTGTCACCACTTGTTCTTTCTATGTCAATACTTTTCCGTAGACCTTTAACTAAATTACCAACCTTAACATTCTCTATCTTTTCGAATTGACCCTGAAACTTACCTTGAGAACTACCAGAGACTTTTTCTATATTTATACCCTGATAATAAGATTTATCTTCTTCCCCTTCTACTTCAAATCCATCTGGTTTATGCTGTACTCCCGTGTTTATTGTTACATCAATTTTAACTGCAGAATTGATTCTCAGCCCATCAATTGGGGGAGTCCTTTTACTATCAGATTCCTTTTTCCCCCTAAGTGCTCTCTGCTCACCACTACGTTCTATAATATTTAATATTACTGCCTCACTCTTGGCCTGGTTTGATAGCACAAGTGTGGTAGCTTCTCTTCCTATACTTTCATCTTGATTCGTATAAGTAAAAATATATTTATCTAATTCATCATCGTCTACAGCTAAAACCTGCCCAAATACTAATTTACTCAAATAATGGCGATTATGGCTCTGAATTGAATGATATAAATTCTTCAATTCACCCTTTAAAACATTTTTAATTTCACTTATACGATTCTGATTGAACCTTTTCATCTCTTCTAATAATCGCTGCAGGAAGCCTTGCGATTGAAAAATCTTAGCTTGTTCTGTCTTTACTTCAGCACAACTCATCCCTAATATAACCGCCTCTTCTGCTTTAGTTCTAACGCTTAGGTTATATAGGTAGCCTTTGTTCTTGATCTGTGCTATGGCTTCATCAGCAGTATGACCTTCTCCTTTAAACTCAACAACTACTGGAATAGGTTTTGGGTTCATCCTGTCATTTGTACCTTTTCTCGTACGTGACATAAATATCAGATCTGCACGTCCATTACCTGCGGTACGTTCAGCGTAACAGTTAAGATCATAGCGATATTTAAAGTTTAATGCTAAAGCTCCATAGTGAAACCCATGATACGCTGCTTCTGAATTGCTTAGCGAAAATTTTTCTTGATTATCTCGATATACGCTAGCAAATTCTTTGAAAATTTTTTCCGTACTACCTATTACTTCCTTTATATCTCCATTAGAAAGCTCTTTAAATGAATCTTCTAAGTTTATAGACTGAGCTACACTAATCTCTTTAAATTCGTTATTAACCTGAGATTGAGAAGATGCTGCTATCTTAAATTTTTCTTTTACTCTACCTATCTGCCATTTATGTAGTCTGAATGATTTATTGCCTGGTTCTCCTTCAGTACAAATACGGAACACATGTTCATCTACGTTATCTATATCAGAAATACCCAATTTTCCCGCTATTTCCTTAAGTTCATCGTCACTATAACGATACTTATCTTCTGGATTTCTACCACCTGTAATTCCATCATTCGTAAAAACTCTAAGGGCTACTTGCTTCTTTCCATCTTTTTTAAGAGAAAAACATAGCTTTACAACATTAGCTTTACCTTTTTTTCTACTATCTTGTACACCAACCTCAGTATGCTTAACATATACCTTATCGATACCAAGCTTTTCTACTAGCCCACTTTCAGGAAGTATTAAAACTGAACCTAAAATACCATGAATAAAAAACTCTGGATCAGACGTCGAGCCAATATCTGGAGTCTCACTAAGAAATAAACTAAACTTTTCAGCAAACCCTACGGGCTTTTCTTTATCCACCGCAAGAATTGGATTACCTTTATCGTTACCTAAGTTAATTGGTTCTGTAAGTAACAATTCTATTAATTCAGGCTTATGTTTAATGTGTTTTGTTTTAGCTGTTGCTTTTGGCACTTTTCCACCTATTTTTTCATACTACGTGCTACTTCTTTAAATTCTATACTATGAAGCCTTTTAGCTGGACTACTATCACTTTCTTCCATACTTCTCTTTTTGTTACCTTTGTGAATAAGGTCATCCAGCAACTGAAAAGCCTTATTCCACATATCCTTTTCTTTCTCTAACTTTTCTTCCGAGCGACGGCATATGATACGTTCCTTGAACTTTTCTTTAAACTTAATTATTACTTCTTTGGACAATATACACTCCTGAATAAAGAATTTTAGTAAATCCCATTTATTGTTATAAATTAAACTCTCACAGATATCCTTACCTTCACGGTAAAAAATGATTTTTTCTTTTTCAATAAGAGTTGCATCTTTTAAAATTAGCTTAACATTCTCTTTATCTTCAATCTTAAGTAACTTTGACAATAGAGACCCACTAGAACATTCATCTATAACATACCTTTTATGAGCATCTGGGCTTTGCTGCCAAAATTTCCCAAAAAGCTTTTGATAGTCATAATCTTTGTGGCCCTCTATCACTTTATCGACCATTTCCCTCAAAAAATAATTACAATCCTTTCCAGAAAGAAAATCCCACATACGACTCACCGTTTTCATAAAGAAACTTTGCCAAGGCCAATCTAACAAGCATTTTAACACTTCATAAGGGTAGCTTTTAAATACTTCTGTTTGTTGCTCTTCATTCATTTGTGAGAGTAAAAAACATAAAACATCAGCATAGTGTTCTTTAGGAAGGTCAGTACGATTGCGAGCAGAGTCACAACGTCTATCTGCTACATATCCTGCAGATCTTACTAACGACTCTTCTTTTTCCTTGGAAGTTAGTTTTTGCAAAAAATACTCAGTTGCCGCTTTATTACCACCAACTGCTGCATATTCAAATGCATATTGATAAGGAGAACACTTACTTTGCCATCTTCTTTCAATCATATTATCCAGCTTATTCACTTCTCCTTTTGTATAATATGTCCAAAGAACCACTAATTCCTGCTGCCTAACTTTTCTTGGATCTTCTTCGCTATAAAAAGACTTTCTGCGATTTTCAGGCATCTTGCTCCATAGTTCCCGAATATCATCCTCTAAACAGTAAATACATGCCAGTCTATAGCGTCTGGTAATATCTAAATTCTCATCTTTAATTAACACCACTGCTGTTTCCTTTTTATCTACTGTCCCTTGTGGTGTCCAACAAAGCTCATTTGGCAGATCTATACCAAGATAGGAGTTTTGATCATGATACTCCCTCCACTTTAATATCTCCAGGCCTATTGGTTTGATAAAGTTCAATACTTTCTTTTTTAGGGGTTCTGGTAACAGGAGCTCTGGTATTTTTTCTATTACCTTATCTTCTACTACTTGCCACTCTTTCCGTCTTTCACTGAGAATTAACGATCGAAAATAGAACCTTGCCGTCAAGGCCCTAATGTCGTCCTGGTTCCACAATGTGATAGCTATCTTAACTAGAGTTATATGCTCAAGCGATGGCGTTAAAGTGTAATTCATTATTTGCCTCACTAAAATGCTTAATATATCATGATTTTCTATTTATTAAAGAAAAAAATTATACCAACCTTCGTTACTGAAAAGACAAATAGGACATATTATAAATTCGCCTTAGTTTTTACTCTCAAATGAATTGCTATTAATTTAGTATTGTATTTTGCTAAGAAATTAAGTGATATAACCATTTCCAGCATTAAAAACCAAGGGCCGTGAGAACACTTTTCTTTGGGATGGCATGGTCTTCCAAACGATACATACGAACTTTTTTATATGGTGATTTTATTATACGCTGAAATCACCTATATTGGCTTACTTTCGCTAAATCTACATATGAACTGTTTTGCCTAACTTTGTTGTAAAAATTCCAAGCTTTTACTTTTAAAACGCCGCTTTTGTTTAAATTGTTCTCACAACAGTACGTACTTTTTTATGCTTTTGAGACACAAACAGTAAACAAAAGAATTTGCTTCCACACTGGTTGCCATGGTATTTCTATAGAATATCTAATTTGCTAATAGCTCAAGATTAACCGTATGCAAAACTCTTGAGAAAAGAAAACGCACTAATTATAAGCTGTGGACCTTTTACTATTACAATAAGAGCAAATAATATTCCACACAAGGATACCAACACTCCAAGTATCGAGACAAGCCCGTCTTTATTCATAATACCAAGTGAAATAAGAGTCGTACCGATTGCTGGAATGAAGTGAGTCAACGGAAGCGGATTGGCTATCACCAATACGCAAACCAGCATTATAAATGCCAAAATCTTTTCACCTGGCCCACAGAAGATAAAAGACATTCTCGGTTTCATGAACTTTTCTATTTTTTTTAATGCAGGTAAAGTTTTTTTAACCACAAGGGCTAATGTTGAACGTTTAAAGGATTTCCTTTCCAACCAACGTGGCATCCAGGGAGAATGAAACCCAAGCAGAAGTTGTAATGAAAACAAGATTAAAGGTATAGAAAGAATAGTTGTATAACCAGGTGGAACCGGTATAGGCACCGATAGCGGCAAGGAGAAGATGATTATTAAAATACCAAAACCACGTTCTTGTAAAGCTGTTTTAATGTCAAACAATGTCACTTTATCACTATCAGCAGTACCAGTACCTGCAACCTCTTTTAGAATGTCAGATGCTAATTTTTTATCTTCAGTCAAATTCTTACCCCTTTTCACAATTACCTTTTAACCAAACGACCCAATAATTAGCATAATCACTACTATAACACAACATCTATTCTTGATTTAACTGATTCATTCCTCTTTGAATTTCATACTTATGGTCTTATCTGTTTCGATACAAATTTTCGTTATTAGAAGATAAATGAGGTATATTATGAATTTGCTTAAACTCTTCAATTATAGGCAAAAAGGCCCTTTATACTGTACTAATAATGGTATTAGCTACGTGCTTTAACGTTATTATAATATTTTGCATATAAACCTATTTTATAAAAATTCACAATATGAATTAGTAAATAAATTATGTTTAAATCAGTTGCGTATATAGTAAATATAATGCATTGTGTGCCTTTGTTAATAGAAAGGTATAAGTATGCCTAGTTCAAGGCCTTACTATTACCCACAAATATAAATGTTTGTTGCATAGCTCTTAATGGCATAACTTTTGCTTGAAATAACTGTTTATATGGTGCAATTTACAGCTTTTAGTTGCTAAAATTATAACTCTTAGTTTAATAATTTTAATCTAATAAGCTTTCAGGTTAATAAAATTAAATTATTTGAGTAAATACAATACTATGTTTTTATTTGTGGGTAATAGTAAGGTTCAAGGCAGGTAGTACAATATAACTCATTTGATAGTAATAACCTTGAAGACACTACTTTGCCTTGCGTATTTAAAGATTTTACGATTACTTCTGAAGCTTACTATTACCCACAAATATAAATGTTTGTTGCATAGCTCTTAATGGCATAACTTTTGCTTGAAATAACTGTTTATATGGTGCAATTTACAGCTTTTAGTTGCTAAAATTATAACTCTTAGTTTAATAATTTTAATCTAATAAGCTTTCAGGTTAATAAAATTAAATTATTTGAGTAAATACAATATTATGTTTTTATTTGTGGGTAATAGTAAGCTTCTGAAGAGATATTTGAGATTGGTAGTGAGGGTAACCAAGTAATAGATAATTCAGATGGTGAAATAGAAAGGCTGCAACAAGAAAACTTTGATCTCAAGAAAAATGAAAAGCTCTTGGAATGCTATAAAGGTATAGCGGAAGAGTATGATCAAGAAGTGAGTGAGCTCAGCAAGAAAAATCAGATCCTAGAAAAGAAAATTAAAGAGCTTGAAGCTCAATTACAAAGAAAAACAAGAGAATTAACTAAAAATGGCCAAGAAATTGAACAGCTAAAACAAGAAATAGAAAAAGTATTATTGGACGTGAAGAATAAAAATGACATAATAGGGAACTTGGACAGCAAATTAGAAGATATGAAGAGTGAAATACAGATGATAGACAAAAAAAATGAAGAGTTACAGCAAAGGTTAAATTTGGTTGAATCTAACTCAAGTAGACTAAGAAAAGAAAGTGTAGTGCTGGTAGACAGTATAGAGGATTTGAAGAGTAATTATGAAAACCAGATATTAGAAAAAGATAAGGAACTTAATGATGTAATAGGCCAGCTCTATGTTTATTTATCAGAGCGTGAAGAACTGTTTGCAGAATTTAGTTCATTGCAGAATGAAAATGAGAGTTTAAAACAGAAAAACTTCTATATTAGTAATGAAGTGTCTCTTGAAGATGAATTAAACAAAGAAAACGTAAGAAAAGAAATAGTAAGACCTCAGTCTACAACAAAAGTGGAAATGAGGCGTATCAATGATAATGATGACCAGGAATCAATATGGCTATATAGAGAAGCAGAAGATTATCAAACAGGTGAAGATAAAAAACCTAAAAATACTAACTACGACATTGGAGTATGGAATGAAGATGACGATGAAAGTAGCGATGATCAAAAATCAACCTGGCTGTACGAAAAAGTAGAAAACAATCAAGATTATCGAACAAGTGAAGACAAAAACCTTGAAAACACTGATTACGATATTGAAGTATGGAATAAAGATGACGATGAAAGTAGCAATGATCAGGAATCAACTAGTGAAAGTGACTATAATGTTAGCTATTGCTTTGATTATGATGAAATTGTTGGTAGGACCTACGGTCAACTAGTCTACAATGCAAACATAATACGTAAAAAAGATTCTTTTTCCTTAGCAAAAGTAAAATTAAGAGAAAGAGAAAGAGAAAAATATGAAAGTATTTGGCAAAAAATAGATAATATTCATGATGAATTGGATGCTTTGGGTAACTATGGTAATGAAGAGGATTATGAAGAGTGCAATAAAAGACTTGATAAAATTGTAAGCGAGGCGCTGAAACAAAGAGTAATGTTCACTCTTCCGTATAAAGCTAATATATCTTTAGTGGATCGCATAATTGATACATTGCAAAAGCTATATTTTTCTTACGATACTACCCGAATTTATGGATTTTTAGATGAGAAAAAGATATTGCAAATAGTATCAAGAGGTGCGTCTTTAAATAGATTTAGCGATGAAGAACATGGCGATTTCGTGAACATAATTTGCTCAGATAGATACGCTCTAGATCAACGAGAAAAAATACTTTTAGAACTTAAGGACTTGGTGTACAAAAGTATCGTAGACGTAAGTGTAAAAACTGATGATCATGATTTTGAGTTAGAGATGGACAATGGACACTTTTGTATAAAATATCCAAAAGATAGTGTTGTCGAAGTTGCAAGAATATTCAACAATAAAAAAGCTAAAAATTTAGGTCTGGAAATTGGTATGCTTCAAGTTGGAGAAAGTATAGTTAGAGTTGAAAATGAAGAAGGAGTTAGGAATTACACCGACATTTCGGAGGGTAGAATTGAAATGTCTTTTACTACTTACTTTGGGAAGGTCAGTGTTTATTTATCTCCTAGTGATAGAGATAATAATAAAATAGAAGTAAAGCTCGCCAACGAAGAAAGCATAGCACGTTTTAGTAAGTTGGAGGATAAATCAAGTTTAGGGGGGAGCTGTCTTTTAGGAGGAAAAAATGTTTCTATAGGCATAGAAGATGGTTATTTTGAAATAAACAGTGACGTTTCTGAAGAGTTAGCTAAAACTATGAAACAGTCAGATTGTACAATAGAAAAATCATATGTTCCATCTAGCTTTATGAAAGAAGCTTATTGCAATCAGTTAGTAAATGAAAGGGGAATTTAAAAATCAGGCTCAAATATTTCAAAAATAACCATTCAAAGCAGCATTTTTTATACAACTTCGTTTTCAATCTATCTGGAAAGAAGATATCAAGTATTCAAAGTCCAATTCGACAAATCCATAGTCCATTCTTCCTCTAGCTTTTTTATCACTAATCCAAAATTTAGGTATAATACCAAATATCATAAATAAGTAGGCAAATAACTCACAGAACAAATAGTTTTGATCGAACTTTCCGTAATATTACGAATGAATGCACATATAGTATCCTCCAATAAACTAACAGAGTCATATATTCTATTTTTAATGAGATTGTCTTTCAAATATTGCCATAAATGCTCTACTGGATTTAACTCTGGTGAATATGGAGGTAAGTAGATTAAGGTAATATTTTGTGGTATTTTTAAACCTTTGGATCTATGCCATCCTGCACAATCCACAATAAGAAATGCCTCCCTTGTTCCTAAATATTGTGACATCTGCTCAAGGAATATATTCATACAATCAGTATTGACGTTTGGTGCGAATAAACTAGAAGTCTCTCCATTTCTAGGATTAACTGCACTATAGAGATAAAAGTTTTGCCTACCTAATTTCACCTTAACCTGTGTCCTAATGCCTTTTTTAAACCTTACTATTACCCACAAATAAAAACATAGTATTGTATTTACTCAAATAATTTAATTTTATTAACCTGAAAGCTTATTAGATTAAAATTATTAAACTAAGAGTTATAATTTTAGCAACTAAAAGCTGTAAATTGCACCATATAAACAGTTATTTCAAGCAAAAGTTATGCCATTAAGAGCTATGCAACAAACATTTATATTTGTGGGTAATAGTAAGTTTTTAAACCACCCGTGTCCAATCTTTGAATGTGTGCCAAACCGCGATTCATCGAAGAAAAATAGCTCTTTTTCGGGATACGTGACAATAGTTTCATTAAGATTTTTTTTTAAACTTTTCTTGTTTATTTTTATCCTGTTTATTGTGCACAGGCCTTGGAGTAATATACGAAAAACCTAACTTTTGCATCAGTCCATGTGCTGTAGACTTACTTACCTCAATAGAAAACATTTTCTCAATTATGATTTTTAATTTCTTAGCCGTTAGGTTGGCTCCTTCTTCTGCTATGACATTTTTAATTTCTTCTTGCTGCTTGTAGCTCAACTTCGGCTTTACTCCACGTCCTGGTTGTATTTTAAACGCATCGACTCCTCCTTCCTTAAATCTTGTAATCCACTTCATCAATGTAGTTCTAGTAATTCGGTATATTTGAGCAACTTTTGTTATTCCATATTCTTTTCCAGATATTATTGCCTGTAATCTTCTTCCTATCTCTCCTCTTATTCCGTGCTTCTTTAATTCCAGGTTACACTTATTATATCATTCTTCTCCTATTGCTTTACTTTTTCCTGCCATAACTCCTCACTAATTCTTAAATTGTTCTATTTTAGAAATTTTTCTTTATTTGTCTATTTATTTTTAGGAATTGGTATTAGTTTATTGGAGGATACTATATGTGCATTCATTCGTAATATTACGGAAAGTTCGATCAAAACTATTTGTTCTGTGAGTTATTTGCCTACTTATTTATGATATTTGGTATAAGGTATTGAAACTAACAAGTGGAATGATTACATAATGCACATATTAGTGAAAGGAGGTACAACATGAGTAATATAGTTCATTCAAATAAAAACAATAACCGTGATAACTTTAGTGTAAGAGGGTTACAAAGGGCCGTTGATGACATATTTGATAGCTTCTTTACAGGATGGAATCCAGAGCTTTCCAGAAGAAGCAACAGTCTATTACCAGCTTGTGACTTTTATGAAACAAAGGAAAGCTATTGCCTCTCATTAGAGTTACCAGGTATTTCCAAAGAAAGCATAGATATTAGTATATCTGGCGATAGCTTAATAGTGAAGGGTGAAAAGACATGTGATAACGAGTCAAAAGATAAGCAGTTTTATCATCGAGAAAGGTACTATGGCTCTTTCTATAGGTCTATTCAGCTTCCAGTAAATGTGGAGCGAGATAAAGTATCTGCTAGTTTTTCAGATGGAGTATTACATGTAACCATACCTAAGTCAGAGAAACACATCAAGAAGATTGATGTAAAGTAACCAGTAAGTGGTAGCAGGCTTCTAGTTTGAGGCTTGCTATTTTGAATCATTATAGATAGAATATAATAAAGTTCTATTGTCTTTGCGTATTTGTTGTACAGATGGTGTAAGGCCTTTGTTGCGTTTAGGTGTTGTTAATAATCTATTAATGGTTCTTATGTTATAATCAAGTTTAGGGGCTTTAATAAGTACGGACTATGACAGAAGCAAATCCAATAGTTACGTTGAAGGTTAAAATTAAAGAATTTAGCTTTAGTAAATTAAAGGCTGGCGAGAGCAATAAATCAGCACACTCTGGTGAAACAATGTATTTCGATCTTCCAAGAATGAACTTTGTTATTAATGGAAAGATTATAGATACAGTTTTAACCTCTGTGTTAATGGAAGGAGCGAAATATCGCAAAAGCAACCTTTTTAATAGTTATGATATATATAGCGCTGAAGCCGCAAGCAAAAAACAAAGAGAAATAGATAAAGATCATGGCAGGGCTTTTGTTAATTCAGTCCTTAAGGATCTTGAAAAAGAACTTGCATATAACGCGTTAAGTGAATTGTGGGAAAGTCATTGTGAAAATCCTGAAATTCCTGATTATCAGAAAACCAATTCGTACGGTAGAGATTTTGAGAGATTTTACAATGCTGGAAGAGAGCATATGCATCTATTACTCAAAGTAGGAGATGAGAATAAGAACTACCGACCATTTGTAAAGGAAGTTTTTAAGGAAATGTTTAAATATGCTGAAGCAGAAGTTCCTAGTGCCCCTATCTTAGAAGAACTAGTTACTAATTGTAATCAAGCAGGATACTTAGCAGGTATATTTATTGAATATCACTCTGCACTTAGCAATTATCGATTAACAACGCAAGACCCTGACAAAGTAATGAATATTGATTACACTGACCATAATAACATAAGAGTAAAGTCTGATATGGAAATACCTGTAATCAAATTTGATAATCCAGGGGAAAAAATATGTGGTCTATCCACCTCACTGGAATTTACACTTGAGTCTCAAGATGGAAAAGATGGTGTAACCTATAAAGACGGTAAATTATCACTCACTGTTCCCAAGGAATTAAAAAATTATAAAGAAGGAGATAGAAACTTGCTCTCTATTATTAGAGAATACTTTCAAAAATTCTGTGAAAAATTGGGATTTAAATTTGAGATGGAAACACAAAAAATAGAGCATGATTTAGACGATTTGCCGAAAGTAAACAGTCATCTTCAAGGCCTAAGAACGCCTATTTCCAGCAACGACCATATCATCGGTCATTAAAAGTAAGTATGTGTTGTCAGAACGAATGAAAGTTCAGTTAAGCTTTTTCTAAAGTATAGCATTTCTCCTAATAGTCCGAATAGGGTAAGATATGTGGGTAAGGTTATGTTTGACTTGTGTTGTTTTTTTGCTATTGGTTAATTTAATGTAAGTTAAAGATAAATTAAGTGGATAAGAAAAAGAAAGTATACTTATTTAAAGTTTCTCTAGACAAAAAAATCTACCGTGAGATGGAATTGAAAGCTGTCTTTATAAATTTGCAGAAACTATCATAAAGGTCTTTAGTTTTGAGTTAGATCATTAATTTGGTTTTTATAGTAACATAAACGATATTTATGAAAGTAATGAAGTATACACTTTATTTTATAATACTGATTATAGTTTATGCCTAATGAAAAAAGCGTCAAAAATTCTTATATCTACAAGGTTTTTGAGCCAGATAAAAAAATGATTTTTCTTTTTGATTATGGCGATAATTGGGAATTTTTAGTAGAATGTTGTGGCATTATTGAAGCAGAAGCTGGAACAAGATATCCAAAAGTTACTAAAAAGCAAGGAGAGGCTCCTCCACAATATCCTGACTACGAAGATGAGTAGTGTAAACAATATACCTATTAAGTTGATGGATTGCCTTGAGGAAAATAGCAGCAGGTTTAGTACTTGGTTAGTAAATTAGAAGTATTTCTTAGGAAATTATTTTAATATCTGTGTTTTTTAGGAATGTTCTCTTGCGTTGGATCGGAAGAGCTCTTCTACCTTCTCTAGCTTTGTACTCGGTTCTAGGGTACTGTACAACGCAAAGCTTATGCATGCCAATCCAGCAATCACTCCAACTGTTCCTATAGTAGGCATTTTCATAATATGTGATACAATACCACTTACCAGTAGCACCACCCCAACGGCACCAGTCAGAATCGCTCTCCGTTGCATTGCTTTTGTTGATGATTCTTCATCTGCAATTTTGAAAGATTTATCGTTAACACAAGGGTTAGAAGAAAAGATTCTTAAAGCATTCAGCTCTTTTACCACCGTTCTTCCTGAGTTAGCGAAATTCCCTTGATTTTCTTCATTCCTTTCATAATCTTCACCATTATTAATCTTCTTGCACGGCTGAGTGCCAGTTTCTGCGGTTTCTTCTTGTTGTTCTCCATAAAAATTTTCTTTATTCTTATCCGAAACTTCTTCAATATCTTCTGAAATATTATAAGCCACTGATCCTTCCATAATAGTTTCTATTAACGAGTTTTTTTCTTCTTTGTCACTTGTCATATTTGGATTCATCACTTCCTTATCATCCCAAGGCTCAAAACCTTCTACCCTTACTACACCATCTTTAACAGTACTATATGTACGTATTAATTCTCCATGACTTCCTAAGTAGTCCGAGACTATTTTCGTACGATTAAACTCCTTAAAAAGCCCATGTTTTTTAGCTTCTTCTAAAAGATCATTCTCAGCTTGCTTATTCTTGCAAAATCTAGCATAATGTAATAGTGTGAATACGTCTCTTCTACGTTCATATATATCAACTATTAGTATCCACGGAATCTTTCGTGTATCATGAAAGGATTTACTAATTTTTTCACTGATACTTTTACCCTCTTGTATCCTTTTTAATAGCTTAAAAAGCTCCTTTTTATCTTTGCTTGTTAACTGATCTTGATCAAATGGCAACTCATAGGTTATATCTGCTTCATTAGTTTTTCTGGTAATTAGTTTTCTCATATTATTTTTTTCTTTGTATCTCTTATGTAGCTAATTTGTATTAGTAAAGTATTAATCGTGTGATTTTTAAATCGCTAATTTGCAAAATTTCTTCATCTGCTCACTCCACAGCATTGGTATTTCCCTCAATTCAACTAACTTCAAACCCTTTGGCTGCCTCCCATTTACTATGTCTTCTTTGATCTTTGGTGCTAAATAATTTAACCTTAAAATTTGTTGTATACGTCTTGTACCTATATTAATTTTGGCACTTAGCTCTCCTACGCTTG
Organism: Wolbachia endosymbiont (group A) of Cydia splendana; assembly: GCF_947179475.1. Classification (NCBI taxonomy): domain Bacteria; kingdom Pseudomonadati; phylum Pseudomonadota; class Alphaproteobacteria; order Rickettsiales; family Anaplasmataceae; genus Wolbachia; species Wolbachia endosymbiont (group A) of Cydia splendana. The sequence goes on along the minus strand of NZ_CAMXBP010000001.1, from coordinate 1,102,167 downwards.
CATATTTTCCCTCTTCTAGCTGACGTTTCCATAGGTGGGCTCTTACCACTGCTTTCAGTAACGCATTGTTTGTTTTACCTTCCATACGCGTCAAGTTAAGAGATTGTGAGCAAATTTAGAGAGGTTAAAGTGGATACTCTAGCCCTTCTACGTTTGTCTTTTAATGAAAATCGCGACCAAGTTATAGTGAGTTTTTTAAGAAATGCTTTTAAACTATTAATTTTGGTTAATACTAAAAATAACTCTCTAACCCGCCTTTTTAGCTCAATAAATGCCTTTGTTAAGCTAAGTTCTGTATTCTTTTTCACTTCTGTGCAACCAACTATGCCGTGAAATATAAGAATTGCGCACAATTTAGCATATAGTTCACATAATACTCTGCATGGCTTTCCTTTTAGCTTATCAAGCCTGATATGGCTTTTATACAATTTAAATAATAACTCAATTTGCCACCTTACTCTGTAAATCGTTAATACTTGCTCAGCACTAATTTTATTTTCTGGAACATTAGTTATAAATATTGACCAGTTCAACAATTTTTGATTTCTTTTAGAGGATGTATATCCCTGCGATCTTGCTAATCTATTAGCTTTCCTTCTTCTGGCCATAGACTGTTCTTCAGTTAGTTTCTGACATATAATTCTTACTCTAATTTTTGCTTCTTTTCCTAACAATACCTCGTTTTCTAAAAATAACTTATCCTCTAAACATTCTAATAACTCCATTTTTTGATTTGTTTCTACATCATATATGTTGGTATCGGATTTATAACGACTTATGAAATAAGCTCCTATTTCATTGATTTGTTTAAAAGAACTTGGCACAAAATAACCGAGATCAGATATTAGCAAATCATTGCTTAATATATTACTTAAATGTTTCCTATATCCCTGGTCTGATCTTACCCCCTCCGTTAAATTAAGTTGGTCTATTATCTGATTCATGTAGTCGAAAACTAATTGTAACTTTATTCCAGACTTAGTATTGCTTTCATAGCCACTGTAGCTAGTACCATAACCTTTATACATCTCTTCCATACTGTTAGGTAGAGTAATATAGCTACTGTCCAATAATTTAACACTATTAAATTGCTGTAAGATTTTGCAATCAACTTGCAAGATATTTTTAAAGAGAATCACAGATTCATTATACATCCTTTTCATAAATTCCACTGCTTCTTCAGTAAATCTAAAATCCAAACCTTGTTTTGTTATATCTATCGAGTCCTCGTTTAGTAATTGACACATTGTTTCTACGCTACAATTATCAACTCCTATATTACCCAAGACCATGGCTTTTACGAATGATGAACCTTTTAGCTTTCTCTTTCTTTTTATAAACCTTGTTGTAATTGAGATTTTCTCTGCTTTTTCATTAAAAAATTCTTTGAGCTTTTTTGATAAGCAAGTTATTTTATTCATTGGTTCTCTCACTAAAAGTATATCTGGGAGAACTTATACCTTATTATTCTATCTCTTTCATACCTTTATTTCCTTAACTTGACGCGTATGATTCCACTATCTGAGTCATTGCCACTACTGAGTTTAGAAGTTTGCTTCTCCTCTATTTCTTTCACAACCTTGCTATATTTTTCAAACACTTCCTCTGTAACAGAGGAATTACTAAGTATTTTATTATCACCACTTTTTTTCTCAGCTACATTCAAGGGTGTTTCTTGTGTGTTGTTTTGCTCTTCAATATGTTTTAGCTGCATTTGATCTTCAATATTTTCTTCAACAGCATTTGGTATTGAGCTTACACTGCTGCTCCTGTTAGTAATATCCAAAATTGTTTGTACTATTGCTGCCTTTTTTTTTGAGTCTAGTTTTTTTGACTCTGTTATTTCTGCTTTCAACGCTGGAAGAAAGTGTTGGATATAATTATTATAATGTTCTCTTTTTTTCCCCACTGATTTTTCTAACTCAGCTAATGCTTCAGGACTAGTTCCTTGCTTGGATGACTCTAAGTGTTTTGCAATAGCCTGCTCATTTTGTCGTTCTCTCAGTATTTTTTCCAATTCAGCCAATGTTTTAGGACTAGCTCCCTGCTTGAACAACCTTTTGCATTCTTTGGAAGTCTCATCTTGATTTTCTTGATAATTTTCTGCTGTTACCTTTTTGTATATAGTGTTGCTCAATTGTTGGTTAATATCTCCTTCCTTACTCTTAGGTTTTTTAAAGGGACTGTGCATAACATTCCTCCATACATAATAAAATGTATAGATACCTCTTTAGCGTTAATTTTACATTAAAACTGGGCAATTATGCCATATTATAAATAATTGCGGCAACTTGCTTATTGGAAGGTCGCTTAACTATTTGCTTTCTGGGCTTTCTACTTCTACAGATTTGCTATTAATATGATTCTTTGCTTGTTGAACTAACATATCCACTACTTCTTTTACAGGCTTTTCCCTATCAACCATGCCAACACTTTGGCCGGCCATTAAAGATCCTGTTTCAACATCTCCTTCAATCACTGCCCTTCTTAAAGCTCCAGCCCAGAACTTTTCTATTTCAAGCTGCCCATCTTCTTTTGAGATCTGTCCCTTTTGGTATTCATCAATAACTTCTTTTTGACGCTTCATGAAGTCATCGCTTGCTTTGTTGGCTATAGCTCTTACAGGAATTACAGGAAAATCAGCACTTATCTGTACAGAAGGTATTGCATTACGTGCGGCTGATTTAATAAACACTTCCTTAAAATTTTTGTGGGCAATTGACTCATTAGTGCAGACAAATAATGTACCTATTTGACAGCCACTTGCCCCCATTTCCAGGTAATTAACTATCATTTCGCCTCTTCCTATTCCACCTGCAACAAACACTGGTATTTGTTCATTTTTAAAATGAGGCAATATCTCTTGTGCAAGAACAGAAGTGCTGACTGGCCCTATGTGCCCACCTGCTTCCATTCCCTCTATTATTAACGCATCTACTCCCATTTTTACTAACCTTTTCGCAAGGCTTAATGCTGGTGCAAAGCACATAACTTCAATGCCCGCACTCTTGATTTTTTCTATATTAGGCTTCGTTGGCAGTCCACCGGCAAGAACTATGTGGCTCACTTTCGTTTCAATACACACATCTATCAACTCACTCAACTTTGGGTGCATAGTAATTAGGTTTACACCAAATGGCTTGTTAGTTAATTTTTGTGTCTCTATGATTTCTTTTTCCAGTAAGTCTGGGAACATTGCACCACATGCAATCACACCAAAACCACCAGCGTTTGAGATTGCTGAGACCAAGTTTCTCTCTGAAACCCAGCTCATAGCACCACCCATTATAGCAAACTCACTGCCAAGAAAATCTGTTCCTTTTTTCCAGAGGCTACTTAACATATAACCTATATCATACGTTTAAAAATGTTTTGTTTATCTATAAATGTGTGTTTTAAGGCGCCAAGTATATGTAAGATTATAAAGAGTACCATAAAATATGCAAGCATCGAATGTAGCTCATTAGCCGTGTTAGCTAGGTCTTTGTTTTGATTAATCAACAAAGGGATATGAAAAAAATATTTGATCTGTTTGCCAGAAGCAGAAGACATGACATAGCCAGATAGTGGCATTAGCACCATCAAAGAATATAAACCAAAGTGTACTGCTTTACTTATATTGATTACAAACCGAGAAAAATTTGCTGGAAGTGGTGGAACATAAGTAAAGACGCGAAAAAATATGCGTACTATGATTAATCCAAGAATAGTGATACCGCAAGCCTTATGAATAGCGTATATGTTGAACTTAATTTCATTGCTAAGTGGCAGGCTTTTCATATAAAGTCCAGAACAAAGCATACCGATAATAAAAACAGCCATCAACCAATGGATAACCCTTAAACCTAGGCTATATTTATCGTCTTCCATTTTGATTACCCTAAAGTAGCATTTATATAATAGAAAAACTATTTTTCAATCAAAATTATTAAAGCAATTTAGATTTACCGACAATGTAGCTATACAAATTCGACCCAGCCGAGAGTCAAGTAGCAGGCACTGGCATCTAAGTCATAGAAACGGATCAAATGCAAAACTTACTTGACACCCTTCGCCAGCCCCCTTATCATGAAACTGAAGCTATTTATTTATCTTCTCTGTACAGATTAAATGACAAAAAAACTCAACGTATCTGGCGTCTCATGTTTAATTTTTTGCACTATGTGCACTCTATGTCTTTATCAAATTTCTAGGTTTTTACCTATACAAGCTGAAATACGCTTATAAAGCATTTAAAACATCAAAAAACGCCAACTTAAAAAATGGATAGTGAATAATTAGCTACCTTAGGGTTTCTTTTGCCTTTTTTTCTGTTTAGTAAATTTCTTAAACATTTATGACTAAAGGTTAGTTGCATTAAAAAGCAGCTAAATCGCGGTTATTAAGCGTTTAGAATAAAAAAACGCCATACTTGAAAGTATAATGTAAGTAATTAGCCAACCACGGGGCTTCTTTTGCCTTTTTTTCTGTTTAGTAAATTTCTTAAATATTTATGGCTAAATGACAATCGTCATCCCTGTAAAGGTCAAGTATCCCGCTACGTGTTAGCGCTTACTATTACCCACAAGTATAAAATTCATGAGCAAGTTTCCATCCTTCTGCTAAATCAAAGAGACGTTTCCATCCCTTCCACAAAGCTATAGGGCCTGGTTCTAAGTCATTTTTGCGAGCTAAAAACCCTCCTAACTTGGCCACCCACCTCACAATTTCTCTTATAGGTGGTGGTGTCTCAGGATAGTTTTTTGTCTTAAGCATTTTGGTATATAAAACCTTCCATTCGTCGTCAGTCAGTATGAAAGTGCAAGAAAGATTTGGATTTGTTCTAGCTACTAGTGTGATAAAAAATATTCTCCATGCAATTATACTCATTATTGTAAGAAAGCGGATTAATCTATCTGCTGCTTGGAGCCTACATTCTTCAACTTTAAGACCAGATTTCAAAATTTTATGAAAAACCTCTATTCTCCATCTTAAGCAATACCATTGTATTTTTTCTACTGCTTCTTCAAAATTATTAATATTTATATTTGTCAACAAAATCCAGTTCACAGGCTCTTCGCCAAATGGGGGGTATTTTTCTATAGCATAGACAGCATTTAAACTTAAATTAGGAAGTTTTTGGGTTTTACGTCTAGCGTTATTTTTTGATGCATTCATCACAAAGTTGCTAAACTTTACTTCTAAAACTGTTGTTCTTTGAGGTTTATCATTGCGAGCAGGAATATTCACTTGTATTTCTCCTTGACAAGACATGCGATTCATCAGATCCCACAACCTTTCACCACCTTTTTCAGAATAAGTCGACTTCTTATTTATTGTTCTGTTTTGATTTCCTCTTACTACAAAAAGAGATTGATTAGTGGAAGCAACTTCAAATAAATCATACATATCTGCTTCTCTGTCACAGACGGTAACTACCTTGATATCCTTTAATCCAGGATGATTAGTAGAATATTTAAGTGATTCTATCCACCGTATGCTTTCTTTCTCTTCTATGGGAACAGCAGTATTATGGCTTCTTCTTTTCAACTCTTTTAGGTCTTCAGCTAAGGAGGGTCTAGTACTAATTTTTTGATCCAATAATCCTATAGGCAGTCCTTCTGTTGTAACTGCAAACGTTGTATGCATCACTAATCCATGTGTTTTAAAATTAGTTGTTTTAGATGTTAATCTTGCTGCTATAATCCCTAATCCTTCGGTCTTTTTATGATTTTTATATGAGATATAACTCGTGTCTTGGATAGCTAAGATAGTTGAGTATTCTTTAGCTCTTTCAACAGTTTTAATTATATGACTTTCTAATATCTTTCTCTCAGAAATGGCATCGTTTTGGAAAAATCTATAAGCTGCTTTACTTTGATGCCAATCTTCACAAGCTTGATTTATTGAACGCTCAGGCGATTCAGCAAAACTATTAACTATTTTTAGAAGCCTTTTACTTAATCTTATATCACCAAAATTAACAATTCCAAATTCACTTTCTGCCCATTCGCCAGTTGAAGTATTTATAGTTCTTTTCATCATATATTCCATTTTTAGACCATAGATCCATTTATAATAGAAAGTTGAATTAGTAAAATATCAGCTTTTTTACTATTTATATACTTATGGGTAATAGTAAGGGTTAGAAGCTTACTATTACCCACAAATATAAATGTTTGTTGCATAGCTCTTAATGGCATAACTTTTGCTTGAAATAACTGTTTATATGGTGCAATTTACAGCTTTTAGTTGCTAAAATTATAACTCTTAGTTTAATAATTTTAATCTAATAAGCTTTCAGGTTAATAAAATTAAATTATTTGAGTAAATACAATACTATGTTTTTATTTGTGGGTAATAGTAAGGTGTTAGCGGCTAAGAGATACCCGGCGGTATGACGGTTCGTGATGGCATGACGATAAGGTTCCAGTGTCAAGCGTTTGGCATGCAAATTTCCTTAAACGTTCGTAAGCTTAAAACTTTACTTTAGATCAAACTGCTGTATAGTGACTTTATAGCTTCAATTTTGTAATGAATATACCTAGTATAGAAAATTGTGATCTTCACAATAAAACCGTCTTACTCAGAGTTGACTTCAATGTTCCTATAAAAGATGGAGAAATTCGTGACGTCACTCGTATTTTGAGAGCATTGCCTACTATTCACTATTTAGTGAATGCGAGTGCAAAGATTATTATTATATCACATTTCGGACGCCCAAAGGCCAGAGACAATAATCTGTCGCTAAAAAATGTAATTGACACTTTATCGCAGTTACTAAATAAAAAAGTGAAATTTATTGACGATTGCGTTGGTGAAAAAGTACAAAGAGCAGTAAGTGTTATGGATGCAGGAGATATAATATTACTAGAGAATCTAAGATTTTATGAAGGGGAAAAGGAGAATGATGCAAACTTTGCCAGACAATTAGCATCTCTAGTGGATATATATGTAAATGATGCATTTTCTTGCTCTCACAGAGCTCACGCTTCTATTTCACGCATTACAGAATTTTTACCTTCCTATGCAGGATTTTGCTTGCAAGATGAGCTAAAGTATCTTGAAAAAGCTGTATCGTTTAAAGCTAAACCTATTACTGCGATAGTTGGGGGAGCTAAAATATCAACTAAAATAAAAGTGCTTATGAAGCTAACAGAAAAGGTTAATTACCTAGTTCTAGGTGGTGCAATAGCCAATAATTTTTTGTCATTTAGCAAAGTAAATATAGGGAAATCTTTCTTTCAAAATGGTGTTGACGACCTTCTACATAATATTGTTGAAACAGCAAATAAAAACAATTGCAAAATAGTTGTGCCAGAAGACGTTCTGGTTGCAGTAAACTCTGATTACAGCACTAGTATTTCAAGAAGAACTGAGTCCATTTTGGACGGTGATATAATTTTGGATATCGGACCACAAACTTTGAGTACAATAAGCAGTATAATAGCAAGCAGTAAGACTCTGCTGTGGAATGGACCTATTGGTGTTTTTGAACATTCAGCTTTTGCAAGCGGTACAATAGGGGTAATGAAAATCGTAAGTGACTTAACGCACAAAGGAAAGTTAACCAGCATAATAGGGGGAGGCGATAGTCTATCTGCAATAAGCGCTGCAGGCCTTACCGATAAGGATTTTACATATGTTTCCACTGGTGGAGGAGCATTTTTAGATTGGTTAAGTGGCGATGAAATGCCGGGAGTTGCTGCTCTGCAAAAACGATTAGATTAAAACTTTTTTAAATTATTTCTTATAGGCTAGCTTTTTTGTGAACGTGATTATGTCGAAGACAGTTAAACTAATTTTGTGTTTAATAATACCAATAATAGGATTTATTTTTTATATTAAGGATCATTATTTTCACACCGGCTATGTAGAAGAAAATGTTGAAGTCAATCTTGAACCATTTTTCAGTTCACAACCAGCCACCGTTTCAGAATTAACTGACTTCGATAGAGGAGTGTTGAAAGTTTGTGGAGATTGGGGAGCACATCCAGATAAAGAAGATTTCAAAATTTTACTTAGTTGTCCGCAGCATCAAGAAGTAGTGAAAGGAATATATAAGTGATTACGCCAGATGCGGATTTGGAGTTACTTAAAGATGAACTGGCTAACATTTGGTTTACAAATAGTGGAAGTGAAAAAGAAACTATAGGGTTTGGACATATTTTTTGTGGTGAGCCAAACGATAAACTAGGTGGTATGCATTTTGTAGGTAGATATGTTGAAGCTCAAGAAGATAAATGGGCAGGTGCAATTTGGAATGATAAGTCCCTATGCAATAAATCAGATATTAAGCCGCCAGTTTATACATTTGGAATGAAATATTTAGGTAAGGATGGGGAAGTGAAAGTTAAATGCCCAAATGGATACGCATATAACCTTCATGCCGATAATTTCTGCAACTAAGGCGTTTAAGGAATTAGGAAAAGATGGAATGTGTCTATATGAAATGGAAGATGACGATTATCAATCAGTGTTTGTAAGAAAGAATGATGCTATACTCACGTTCTATCCTGACTTAACACCAAAATGTGATGATAAGAGTACTTATTGTAGTTGCGGTAAATCTTAATTTTAAAACCAATAGGGTGAACAAATGATAAAAATGCTATAGGGTGTAGCAAATCCAAATAAGTTAAAATTTTGATTAAAGGGTTTTGTGAATAATAATGAAGAAGGGCATTATTCGTCTAATAAAAGCAATTCAATACTCTTGTGAAGGAATAAAATCAGCTTTTATATCAGAAATTGCGTTCAGACAGGAGTTACTGCTTTTTATAGTATGTGTCTCAATTTTGTTTGTTTTGGATGTAAGTAATCTAGAACGTGCAGTAATGATAAGCAGTCTATTCCTGGTGTTAATTGTGGAAATTGTTAACACTGCTTTTGAAACGACAATTGAGCGTATTTCCAGTGAACAACACATACTTTCAAAAAAGGTGAAAGATCTAGGTAGTGCAGCAGTTTTTCTTTCATTAATTAACTTCCTGATAACATGGATGATAATATTGACAGGTTAATACGAATGTTATTAAGATATGTTGTCAAACTCACCAATTAAAGTTTTTATATCTTGCGGTAAATCAGAGACAAATTCCATGTATCCCTTACTTTTGGGGTGATATAAGCCCAGTGTATAAGCATGTAGTGCTTGTCTATTGAAATTACGAATAAAACTAGAGTTTTTAGCATATTTTGTGCTTTTACTACTATTTTTCCCATAAACTTGATCACCAACTATAGAATGTCCTATGTGGCTCATGTGGACTCGAATTTGGTGCGTTCTACCTGTTTCTAAAGTGCATTTAACGAGGCTTGCTTGTCCTATAACTTTCTCTACTGAGTAATGAGTGATTGCTAATTTGCCCGTTGTTTTTGTAACACACATCATTTCTTTATTACCACGCTTTGGAGCAATGTTAGTTTCTATAGTTCCCTGCTGGGAAGATAATGTTCCCCAAACTACTGCTAAGTATTCCCGCTTTATTTTGCGATTCGATAACAATTCAGACAAAAAACTATGGGCTGCTTCATTTTTTGCAATTACCATTAGCCCACTAGTATCTTTATCGAGTCTATGAACAATTCCTGGTCTTACATTAAGGTGAGCGATAACTGCGTTCAAAAGCGTATCATTGTTTGTCCCAGCACCTGGGTGCACTGTTAATCCACTTTGTTTACTCAGAACTATAATGTCTTCATCTTCATAGACGATATTAAGTTTTATGTCATAATTAGGCTCAATTGATGTGGATATGTCAGGTTGAACGAGATGCACCACATACTCTTCATCTGGTTTTACTATGTAGTCATTATTAATTATCGGTGTGCCAAGTAATTTCACCTGCTCATTTTGTATCAATCTTTGCGCTTTGCTGCGTGATATGTTGCATTTTTCAGCTATATAGGTGTCTAACCTTAATTTCTCTTTATCATTATTAACACTTAAGGTTATTATTGAGTGATCTATAGTGATTTACCCCGCGCCATTTCCCATGCTGCTTGAACATTTGGGTCTGTAAACATTGTTGCACTAGACTCAATTTGCAGATCACCTTGTTTTTTAATATGGCAAATTGTTTGAGAGCCATCTTTCCAGTGGATTGTAACTTTATTATCAAAATCTCGTAATGTTGCCTCAACCTTTTTTTCTTTATTATCTTTTTCTTCCAGCTTAATAGATTCTAATAAATAATATAGAAAGTCACTTGGTTTGCCGTTGATTTTTTCTTTCCATTCATCTGTTTTTTCTTGTTCAGATTTTTTTTGCTCTAACTTTTCCTTCTTTTGCTGCAGCTTATTTTGTTCTGCTTCCAGCTCTAACTTTCTAACTGTGTCACGTAGTTCTTTGACTTTATTTTCTAATACTAATAATTTATTAGTATTATTTCCATTGTTAGCTTCTAAATCAGGCGTACTTGGTTGAGCTTGCTTCTTTTTTATTTCTTCTAATTCATTCCTTACTACGTTTAATTGCTCCTTCAATTCCGTTTTTTCCTCTTCTGTATCCTCTTTTAACTTTTTTAGCATGCTAAGGAACTCGTTATTATTAGACTGCGTAGTTGATTGAAGCCAGCCTACAAAGCGGCTTGGTTCAAATCGTTCAATTTTATCTTCAGCAATTTTAATAGCATTCTCTAACCTAGAAAAAGTACCTTCAATATCTAGTGAATGTGCTTTTTTTGTCAATTCTTTAGTGTTGTTTAAAACTTCTGAAATTTCTGCATGTAGCCAATCTAAATCTTTTTTGATGTCTTCTCTGATTTTTTTTAGGTGATCAAGCGTTTCTTTAATGTTAATATTTGCAGGCTTTAAAAGACTATTATCAAGTAAATCGCAAGCTTTTTTAAGGTTACTGTCAAATGAGTTGCAAAGCGGACTAAGTAGTTTTTTCATTAGAGATATTAGTTCATTTTCCCTTTTACCAAGCTTATTTTCTACTACTGATACAACCATGCCCTTTCCAGACCTTACTATTACCCATAAGTATATAAATAGTAAAAAAGCTGATATTTTACTAATTCAACTTTCTATTATAAATGGATCTATGGTCTAAAAATGGAATATATGATGAAAAGAACTATAAATACTTCAACTGGCGAATGGGCAGAAAGTGAATTTGGAATTGTTAATTTTGGTGATATAAGATTAAGTAAAAGGCTTCTAAAAATAGTTAATAGTTTTGCTGAATCGCCTGAGCGTTCAATAAATCAAGCTTGTGAAGATTGGCATCAAAGTAAAGCAGCTTATAGATTTTTCCAAAACGATGCCATTTCTGAGAGAAAGATATTAGAAAGTCATATAATTAAAACTGTTGAAAGAGCTAAAGAATACTCAACTATCTTAGCTATCCAAGACACGAGTTATATCTCATATAAAAATCATAAAAAGACCGAAGGATTAGGGATTATAGCAGCAAGATTAACATCTAAAACAACTAATTTTAAAACACATGGATTAGTGATGCATACAACGTTTGCAGTTACAACAGAAGGACTGCCTATAGGATTATTGGATCAAAAAATTAGTACTAGACCCTCCTTAGCTGAAGACCTAAAAGAGTTGAAAAGAAGAAGCCATAATACTGCTGTTCCCATAGAAGAGAAAGAAAGCATACGGTGGATAGAATCACTTAAATATTCTACTAATCATCCTGGATTAAAGGATATCAAGGTAGTTACCGTCTGTGACAGAGAAGCAGATATGTATGATTTATTTGAAGTTGCTTCCACTAATCAATCTCTTTTTGTAGTAAGAGGAAATCAAAACAGAACAATAAATAAGAAGTCGACTTATTCTGAAAAAGGTGGTGAAAGGTTGTGGGATCTGATGAATCGCATGTCTTGTCAAGGAGAAATACAAGTGAATATTCCTGCTCGCAATGATAAACCTCAAAGAACAACAGTTTTAGAAGTAAAGTTTAGCAACTTTGTGATGAATGCATCAAAAAATAACGCTAGACGTAAAACCCAAAAACTTCCTAATTTAAGTTTAAATGCTGTCTATGCTATAGAAAAATACCCCCCATTTGGCGAAGAGCCTGTGAACTGGATTTTGTTGACAAATATAAATATTAATAATTTTGAAGAAGCAGTAGAAAAAATACAATGGTATTGCTTAAGATGGAGAATAGAGGTTTTTCATAAAATTTTGAAATCTGGTCTTAAAGTTGAAGAATGTAGGCTCCAAGCAGCAGATAGATTAATCCGCTTTCTTACAATAATGAGTATAATTGCATGGAGAATATTTTTTATCACACTAGTAGCTAGAACAAATCCAAATCTTTCTTGCACTTTCATACTGACTGACGACGAATGGAAGGTTTTATATACCAAAATGCTTAAGACAAAAAACTATCCTGAGACACCACCACCTATAAGAGAAATTGTGAGGTGGGTGGCCAAGTTAGGAGGGTTTTTAGCTCGCAAAAATGACTTAGAACCAGGCCCTATAGCTTTGTGGAAGGGATGGAAACGTCTCTTTGATTTAGCAGAAGGATGGAAACTTGCTCATGAATTTTATACTTGTGGGTAATAGTAAGGTTTTGAAGCTTACTATTACCCACAAATAAAAACATAATATTGTATTTACTCAAATAATTTAATTTTATTAACCTGAAAGCTTATTAGATTAAAATTATTAAACTAAGAGTTATAATTTTAGCAACTAAAAGCTGTAAATTGCACCATATAAACAGTTATTTCAAGCAAAAGTTATGCCATTAAGAGCTATGCAACAAACATTTATATTTGTGGGTAATAGTAAGTTTCCAGACCAGTATGGAAATAGAAGACCTAAAGAACTGTGTTTTCTAATAGTATGATTTTCATGATCCACGCTATTACTTATTAGATTGCTAAGTGTTGATATGATGCATAAAAGAATAGCGACTAATAAAGCTATTAATATTATTGGAGCATTAATGGATTGTGATATTGCTGAAACTACTATAATAGTACCAAATACATATGATCCAGTAAACAAGAGAATCCTATTTCTATTTTCTGCTTCTATATCTTCTAGTATTTCTCTCTGCGTCTTAGAATTTGGTAAAACTATTGAAAGCTTTTTCCTCTTACGATCTAAATTTGTTACAATTTCAATTTTTTTAGCTTCTTGAGCAATCTGGCTGTACTGTTCATCAACTTGATAGTTTCCTATTTTTTTATCTATTTCATTCTCTTTTATTTTTTGTGTATTTATAAAGTTTATAACAGCAGTAAATAAGAGAACTATAAGAGGAATAAAGGCAAGAGGTGCTGGCGTGAACGCAAACCCAGCAATACTTACTGTAACAGGCTGAATAGAAAAGGCAGCAAATGCTATAAGAGTAGCAATGGTACTTGCTATCGATATAGTACCAGAATACTTTCTTATAGAGCTCAAAATTCTACTGGGCTGGTCAGAAAGTTTTCTAAATCCTAAAAAATCAAAATAGTCTTTGAAAGGATCTTTAGTGTCTGTAACCATAACATTTTTCTAGTTTAAACTTATTTAGGTATACATTAACCAAACCTTAAAATCAAGTTTCTTAATTTTTCAACATGTGCCAAGGCCTATTGGAGCGCACTGTATTAATCTTTACGTAACGATTTGTTAACCAAACAGAATGTGTGCCATACGTTTCTAGATCAGCATGTTTAATAATTTTAGCGTTGCAAGCTGAATAGTCGAATTCACTTAATTGAATTATCAGATCAACACTATTACAGTTTCTCAAGATATCTTCTTTTTTATAAGCAAGCAGTACTGATTGATTATTTCCTTTATTATATATACAGCCATACTTTAGTCTTTTATCTGGATTGCTATATTTTGTATGATTCAAAATTTGGTTCTGTCCGTTTTGCTTTGCCCACGTTTTGATAACAAAATTTCTGCTTTTTCTAGTGAGAGAATATAGTAAGTTATCACTCTCCTTTGCAGCAACATTATCAGCATTTATTAGGATGTCGGGGGTTTTATATGCAGCGCTAAAGCAAATACCTAGTACAATAAAAAAAAATCCCAAAAAACGCCAATTTCTTTCCCACAAGCACAGCCACAATAACCCAAATGTTATTATAATAATTGATGAGGCAGGAAAAGTACGAATGGGAATAACCAAATACTGAAGACTAGCGATAGCGTTTGTTATATACAAAATGCTGTCAATTGGGCGCTCTATAAATGGCGCTATAATCCATTCAATACCTAAAGGAATCAATAAGACATAAATTATTCCAAGTGGAATAATAATTAATGTAACTATTGGTATAGCAACTAAATTTGTGATAATGCCACTAATTGAAAAATAATTAAAATTATATATCGTATACGGAACAGTTGCTAAACTTGCTATTACTGAGCTGATCATTATCGACACAAAATATTTCATTATTTTTATTTTGAATAATTTATTAGCATTAATTTGATAACTGGCAACCAGTGCCAAAACAGCAGAAAATGACATCTGAAAGCCTGGCTTTAAAATTGCTTCAGGTTCTATGATAAGTATCACTGCAGCAGCAAACGCAATTGCTATTAACCCTCGATATTTTCTCTCTATCATTATTGCAACGAGTACTAAAATCACCATGATGTAGGCACGCTGAGCAGAAATTTGCATACCGGTAATCAACAAATAAAACGTGGTTGGCAAGATAGTAAGGAATGCAGATATTTTCTTGGTGTTATACTTAAGAGTCAAAGTTTCAGATATTGCGAATAAATTACGAAACACTACAAAAAACAGACCAGCAACGAATGATAAATGCAAACCAGATATGGCAAACAAATGTGCTATACCTGAATCTCGTATCGCGTCCATAGTTTTTTGATCTATGCCATCTTTTTTACCGATCAGTAATGCAGAGATTATATCCGCATGTGGTTTCTTGATATTTTGCTGCAGGTTTTCATAAATGTATTGACGGAAAGATTCTATATATTCTTGAAATTTCCTTGCTTCAGCCTTTTTGTGCAGGACTATTTTGCTTGTTGCAAAGCCTGTTGCACTTATTTTCTGGTAATATGCTATTCTTGCAAAATCGTATGCATACTCCGAGGGCGCAATCTTTAGAGGGAAGAGTTTTGCTGATAATTTTACTTGATCGCCTATTTTAATGCCTTTTTCCACTTTGGTTCTAACTGATATTCTGATGTTATCTAGAGCTCTATCCGGTGTCATTCCAGCGCGTGACGCTGGAATCCATATCTTTTTTTTCTGGATCCCAGTAGGCTTTGTTGCATCGCTCTTCGGATAGTAGGTAACGCACAATAAATTTATGAAGCTATCTCAAATTTAGCCATACCAATATCAGTGAACTTATTGAGCAAATAGCATTTAACAAGTAGTTCCTTCTCTCTATTTGTCTCAGATTTATTCCTAAAACTAAACCCGAATGTTTGTTTCAGTCGCGAGAAAAAACTTTCTATATAAGATCTTTTTCCGTAGTTTGTTTGCCTTTTCCACCTCTTCATTCCATCTTCGCTGCATGATTTTATTAGTCTAATTGCAGCATTTCTCTCAGCCATATAGTCTAACTTTGGATGCTCTGCTGCGTTGTTTTTCGGAGGAATTTTCGTTTTTATACCATATTGATTACACAGCTTATAGAGCTTTTCTCTGTCATATGCCCTATCTGCATATAGTACTTTTATGACATACTGAAAATCGACTTCTTTTAGCAAATCACAAGCTCCATAGTGATCAGC
Source organism: Wolbachia endosymbiont (group A) of Cydia splendana (assembly GCF_947179475.1). NCBI lineage: Bacteria > Pseudomonadati > Pseudomonadota > Alphaproteobacteria > Rickettsiales > Anaplasmataceae > Wolbachia > Wolbachia endosymbiont (group A) of Cydia splendana. The sequence goes on along the minus strand of NZ_CAMXBP010000001.1, from coordinate 1,086,489 downwards.
CGTTACTGTATTTTACAGCTATGGCTTTTTTGCTGTTTGTATTCAACATTACATGCAATTTTCTTGTCTGTTCATAGCTGCGATACTTTCTATCTTCGCTATTTTCTTTGCTATGACCAGGAGTGTTGTTGTATATACTAATTCCTGTACTGTCTATAGCAATTTCGATATCTTCCATATTATTTTCTGCAATCATTGATCTTAATATTGAGTTTCTTAAACCTTCTTGATGATTGTGAATAGCTGATAACTTGCAAATTTTTCCCAATTTGCTCAAGGTATCCTGCTATAAACCCAACTGTTTGCCTCAGGCCTATTCTAAATAAACAAGTTATTATGTGCACCAAAATTACAACTTTATCGCTATAAATATTGTTGCCACCTGGTATTTTTGGACCATTCTCGTACCACTTTTCTATGGCTTCGTTGATATAATGAAAAATATTTCCTCTTTTTTCTAGAAATTTGTTATATTCGCTATGGTTACTGACCCTCATTTTTTGTGGCATATTTTTTCTTTCAAGGTTAAATGGCTATTTTATAATGAATTTTGTCAGTAGCCACCAGATTTTTTCAGTTGCTATGCAACAAAGCCATCCCAGTATCAAGTACTGGGATGACAAAAGGGGGCGCTGGGATGACAGGAGAGGATTTTGAGATAGTAGGGGATTTTTCAACAGAAAGTAGAAATTGTTTATATGAGCCCCTGTCGTTAATATCCTTCACTGTGGCAACGATATCTTTTACATATCTCTCTTTATCAAGAATTTGAGTATCAACTAAAGCTGTTCTTAATTTACTAGCTGTAAATCCTATGAGCACTGCAATTAAAGCGATACACAATATCGCGTACCTTTTATACAATATTGCAATCAAAATTAGTGTGGGTAAAAGCAAAAGAAAAATAGATATGCAGCTTGGTTCAAAACTTAGGGAAAAATAGGTTAGAATTCCTACACACTGAAAAACACGAAACCACAGTATCAAGTTATATTGTTCATTGCGCAGATTGTTACGTATATAACTAACTATTATGTCAAGAAAAGTTAATAAGTGTGTCGATATTTGCATGTGGTGAAATTTTATTTTTCTTTTTTCATTATTTGTATATATAATAACTAAATAAGCAACGACGCGGGATGGAGCAGCTCGGTAGCTCGTCAGGCTCATAACCTGAAGGTCGTAGGTTCAAATCCTACTCCCGCAACCATTTTTAAGGATATAGTTGTTCCACTTTCCAATCGCTTCCCTCAACAAGAGTGTATCTAAATCTAATATGCTTCCTATATTCACCTTCTTGCCAAAATTCAATTACTTTTGGGATTACGCAAAATCCCACCCAAAAATCAGGACGAGAAACTTGTGTATTATGAAATTCTTTTTCCTTCAATTTTATAGCTTGCTCAAAATCTTGCCAATCTTTCAGAATGCTCGATTGTTTTGAGCACCATGCGCTAATTTGACTACCCAGCGCTCGAGAAGAGAAGTATTTGTCAGTTCTTTCATCGTTTAGAAGTTTAACCTCTCCTTCAATTCGCACTTGCCTAGCAAATTCTATCCAATGAAACACTAACGCAGCTTTGGGGTTCTCAGTCAATTCTTTCCCTTTTTTACTGTTTACGTTAGTGAAAAACACAAAACCTTCTTTGCTATATTCCTTTAGTAATACCACTCTTGCAGATGGAATACAGTCTTTGCTACAAGTTGCTAGCGTCATTGCAGTTGGTTGTTCACACGGAGAATTAAGTACTGCTTTGTACCACTTTGAAAACAAATCAAATGGATCTTTTTCAAGTGAAAATATCATATCAAAAAATAAAATCTTAATTCTGGCACGCGTTGCAAAAATAAGTGCTACGGCCATTTTGTCGTATAAGTGTTATGATATTATTGCAAATCTTGCAAGGTTTTTGAACTTTACCATATACGTAAAAGTTATTTTGAAAGTATCCAGCAGATCCAGATGGCTGTGCATAATCTTTCAGTGTTGAACCGCCTGCAGCAATTGCATCACTCAGAGTATTTTTTATTTCAGCAGCAAGTTTTTCGCACTCTCTATAGGTCAAGTTTTTTGCTGACCTGAGTGGTGATATACAGGCTCTAAACAAGCTCTCAGAAGCATATATGTTGCCTACGCCAACTATTGATTTATTGTCCATTAACGCTGATTTGATATTCACTTTTTTGTTTTTCAGCAACTCCTGTAAATAGTCTCCACTGAATTCATCCGTGAGGGGCTCTATTCCAAAATCGCTAAAAAAATCCGTTTCTTGTTCTTTATTTAAAACGATAACTAATCCAAATCTTCTTGGGTCATTAAAAATTATTGAAGTATTGTCAGAAAATAAAAATACCACGTGATCATGCTTATTCCGCATTTGATCGTGGTCAGCATATATAAGCTTTCCGCTCATGCCAAGATGTATGATTACAGCCACACTACCATCTGTATTCCAGATGGTATACTTACCTCTACGCTTGATGTTGCGTATGACTTTGCCCTTTAGCATATCATCAATATTTTTTGTTATTGGGGCACGTAAATTCCAATTATTCACTATAACATTACTGATTTGCTTGTTTTTAATTTTATCAAGCAAAAAATTAGAGATTACTTCCACTTCCGGTAGTTCTGGCATGATACCTCCTTCAAAACTTAAGTTTCTGATGGTAATTTTGTCGTTCTCAAATACATTCGAGTATTCTGCGGTGCTTTCTCCTAAAAATTCCTCACCACAAACGAGTTTTGAAAGGGTTCTCTGTCTACTCTGTTGCTGCTTTTTTCTTTTCAAAATATTTTGCTTTAAAGCTTTCGCTAATCTTTTTTTCTCCTCTTCTTTTTCCTTATTCTTTTTTGTGTTATTCATTATCATAATATATAAACTTGCCGTTGTAGCTCAGGTGGTAGAGTACGTCATTGGTAATGACGAGGTCCCAAGTTCGAGTCTTGGTAACGGCACACTGATTATACTTATAATATTGCATAACTTGTAAGCAAGGCTTAGAAGAAAGTTACAGAGGTAAGTTGTCATGCTTTTTCCATATCCTTTCTACCTTCTTGTTTTTGAGTAGCTCTAATGCTTTACAAAAGTGATACCTTGTTTTACTTGGCACTATAATGTCATCAATGTATCCATATGATGCAGCAAAAAATGGGTTAGCAAATTTTTCTTTATATTCTTTAATTAACGTTTGCTGATCTTTTTCGTGTCGAAATATAATCTCAACTGCACTTTCAGGGCCCATCACAGCTATTTCAGCAGTTGGCCAGGCATAATTTATATCACCTTTTAGATGTTTCGAATTCATAACAATGTATGCACCACCATACGCTTTTCTAGTGATAAGGCTAATTTTCGGCACGGTCGCTTCAGCGTAAGCGTAAAGCAGTTTCGCTCCGTGTTGTATTATATTATTGTATTCTTGATTTGTACCCGGCAAAAATCCTGGAACATCAATAAGTGTGATGATCGGAATGTTAAATGCGTCACAAAACCTTACAAACCTCGCAGCTTTTCTTGAAGAATCAATATCCAAACATCCTGCAAGGTGCATAGGTTGATTTGCAACAATACCGACAGTATTTCCTCCAATTCTACCAAAACCAGTTATGATATTACGAGCAAAATCAGGTTTCAGTTCAAAGAAATTCCTTTCATCACAAACTTTTTCAATGAGTTCATACATATCATAAGGAGTATTAGGATTGGTAGGAATTAGAGTGTTTAAGGATTCATCAATGTCGTCAACATCATTACAGATTGGTGCAGATTTTGGTGATTCTTGATTATTTGCTGGTAAGAAAGTAAAGAATTTACGCATTTTTAGCAGCATTTCAACATCATTATTGAATGCAAAATCCGCTACTCCTGTTTTGCTTGTATGAATTTTTGCTCCACCGAGGTCTTCGAAACTTACATCTTCGTAGGTAACCTTTTTTACTACATCTGGCCCGGTTATAAACATATATGAACTGTTTTTCACCATGAAAGTAAAGTCAGTTAATGCTGGGGAATAAACTGCACCTCCTGCACATGGGCCCATAATTAAAGAAATTTGTGGTATAACACCTGATGCATTTACGTTTCTTTGAAAAATTTCTCCATAACCAGCAAGGGAATTTACTCCTTCCTGAATTCTGGCTCCACCAGAGTCATTTAGTCCGATAATTGGAACCCTGGCATTAATTGCCATATCCATAATTTTGCATATTTTTTTTGCATGTGACGCACCAAGTGATCCACCAAAGACAGTAAAATCCTGAGAATAAACAAAAACTTTTCTGCCATAAATAGTACCATGACCAATCACTACCCCATCACCTAAAAAATTAGCATTTTGCATGCCAAAATCATTTGCATGATGTTTTACGAATTTATCGTATTCTGCAAAAGAACTTTCATCGAGCAATATACTGAGCCTTTCTCTAGCAGTTAATTTCCCTTTTTCATGTTGTTTGGTAATCCTGTCAGAACCGCCTCCTTTTTCAGCTTCTAGTGCTTTGGTTTTTAGATTTTCTAGTATTTTAAAGTCTTGCATACAATAAAGTAGTTTTCAAATTAGTTGTAGACTTTATTAAGTTTACAAACCCTACTAACTATACACATACACTATTGCTATATGCAACAATGTATGTATGATAATTGTTAATGCTCTGGTGATTCATGGTCACTACTTTGAAAATGTTGCGATGTGTCAACACTTTTCATATTAGAAAGAGGTGGAATAACTGCACTGCTTTTCGTTTGTGCAAAACTTTTAGCAGCTTCAACAACCTTGCTTATACGAGGTTCTTTTTCTAGCTCTTTTAGGTACTTTGAGAAGATTTCACAACTTTTGTCATCCATATGTACCATTATTTTACCAAAACTTTCAGCTTTTTCAGAAGATAAAATCATTTCGATCTTTTCATCGCCTACCCTAAAGGTCATTTTTACTTTGCCTTGCATATCATGATATTGCCAGCTTTTTATTCAGATTAGATTATCTCCTTCTCCTATTCGCAATGCACCATATTCTAAGTCCTTAAATTCCGGGGAGTTCATAAATTTTGCAGGAGTGATCACACTTTTTTCTGGACACTGTACATAATAAAATTTATTATCTCTTTCTACTACAATTTCTTTTTTTTTGTCATTTTCAATACTATCACTTACAATTTGTTTTAGACGTGACAAATATTCGCCGCGTTCTTTCAGTATATCTTCTGGCAATAATCTCCGAACTTCTTGGCTCACATCAGTGCCTGTTGAAACTAGATTAAACATTTCTAACATAAGAGGCCGTAGTTTTTCTTTTCCAGTCTCAGTAACATTTTTATCTTGCTCCATGAGGTGGTATAAGATCAGTATCGAATAATCTATTATTGATGACTTTTTTCTCCTTGGAATACATCAACACTGAACATGACCTTGTGCTTTTTTGCATCGTCTATAGATTTTTGAAGTCTCTTTGCTATGTTTTCGATAGCTTCATCATTAGGTAAGTGTTCAGGCAATGGCGTCAACTTAAGGAAAAATATCAGCGATAGTGTATAAAATTTCTCTCTAAATTTTTTATCATTAAATTATCCAAAGAGTGCAAGGGACAGCACTTTTGTTTCTGTTTTATTTCAACAAAGAAGTCTAAAATGTGTCCTTTTTAGGTGAAATATGCAAAAAGGAAAAAACCTTATTCTACAAATTAAAAATATAATATACTCGAAAACTTTTCAGAAAATCCATTGTGTTGAGTTTTACACGAACAAGCTTTTTCGACAGTATTTTCTATGATTTTAAAGTTAGTTAAAAAAAGTTTGGGAATAGAATGTGAACTTATGGAGCCATTGACATGTACCCTCAAAGCAAGCTTTTTCTAAAGCAAGGTATAAGATTTGCCATACAGGCTCAAGAATTTAAGCATCCAAACAGCCTATCAGGATGAACCTGAGTTGGAGAGGCTATAGACTTATTGCAGCAGATGGTTCTGGTATGAGATTACCCAGCTCTGGGGAAATTGTATCCGAGTTTGAACCAAATGGAACAACAGGCACCATTGGCAATTTGTTTGTTGATTTGTGTACTTCATTGATTTGCAGTGCTCGTCTTGCAGCTTGGAATATAGGTGAACAAACGTTGGCGGCAGAGCAATTACCCGAAGTTATCACTCAAATGCGTTTATTAAATCAAGAGAAATTATTATTTATCTATGATCGTCTTCAGTAAAATTCATTCAGCAGCATTATGATTTGGAAGTAGATTTTATTTTTTGCTTGCAAAAAAGAAATTATAGTAAGCTATGGGAACGCTGGCGAATTAGATTTTGATTTTATATTAGAAAATGAAAAGCTAAAAAATAAAATGAAAGGACAGAAAGTAAGAGTTATAGTGCTGACATTAGCCAACTGAGAAACAGAGTTTTTGACCGAGACTTTGGAGCAAAGCTTATGTGTTAAGGTGGCACATAGAGGAGTGCTATAAACGACTCAAAGTAGGAGCAGAGTTAGAGAATTTTTCTGGAGAGGCTGTATTACAAGAATTTTGGGCAAACTTGGTCATGTGCAATATATTATCGCTTCATATATGTGATGCACAAGGGCCTTGGAACCCAGATCAAATTACTGAGTATCGTTTAAATTTTTCAGTTTTATTTGGTGTAATGAGGCAGAAACTCTATCAGGTACTTATTGCGCCAAAAAACTTTCAAGCCCTTTTTAAGTATACGCGCTAAAGTTAAAATCCGACCGGGACAGCCGCAATAAAGTAGATAAGCCTAAACGCCATCATGTCTTTAGGAGAGTTTGCTAATGAAAGTTCTTAAGTTGACGCCATTGGCTAAACGGATACGGAATGACACCATCCTTTTTTCTGGATTCCAGACTGGAATGACACCTCTGGACACTTCCGTTGTAAAGGAACCAGTGTCAGCTACTCGGATGACACCTTTTTTCTACTTAGTTTGGGTTATGCAAGAAGTCTAATGAAGTGAAAATAAATTTATTTACCAAAATAGAGTTGCCTTGGTCTACAGATCTTAGTTTCTTTATCATTTATCATTTCATACCACTGAGTAACCCAACCAGTGGTTCTTGCAAGTGCAAAAATAGGCGTGAACATATTTGAGGGGATATCAATAGCATTCATTATTATACCTGAGTAAAAATCAACATTTGGATATAACTTACGCACGATAAAATATTCATCCTTTAAAGCTATTTCTTCAAGTTTTTTTGCAATTTTAAGCAGTTCATTATTTTGTTCTAGTTTACTTAGAACCTCATGGCAAGCGCCTTTCAATATACGCGCGCGCGGATCATAATTTTTATAAACACGATGTCCAAATCCCATCAATTTAAATGGATCTTTATCATCTTTAGCTTTTTCGATGAATTTATCTATATCTCCACTTTGCTCTATCTCTTTTAGCATATTTATAACTGCCTCATTAGCTCCACCATGTGCTGGTCCCCAAAGTGTAGCAACTCCTGCAGAGAGGCTTGCAAACAGATTAGAACCAGCCGATCCCACCAATCTGACAGCCGCCGTAGAAGCATTCTGTTCATGATCAGCATGGAGAGTAAATATTTTATCCAGAGCTTTTGCAAAAAGGGCGCTTTTATCATTATCAACAGCATCGCCAAATATCATCTTTAAGAAATTTTCACTGTAACTTAATTCATTGTTAGCATTTATGAATTCCTGATTGTTGATATGCCTATAAATCATTGCAATAATTGTGGAAACTTGCGCTATTGCAGAAATTCCAAAATCTAGGTCTTCACCATTGACATTGTTGCCATGCTTTTCATGATAAGATGCTGACAAACTTGCAAAACATGCAACTAAGATTGACATAGGGTGAGCAGTTTTTGGAAATGCTTTAATTACATTTGTAACTTGCTCTGATACTTTGGATGATTCTTGTATTTTGAGAAGAAATTTTTTGTGTTGCTCTGAACTGGGTAATTCACCATAGAGCAATAAATAAATCACAGCAGTAAAATTATTATTCTCTGCCAAATCAGCTATATTATGTCCCCTATATTTAAGAACTCCTTCATCTCCATCAATGAATGTAATTGTAGAAGAGCATGAAGCTGTAGAAACAAACCCTGGATCGTAAGTGAATAATCCTGTCATCTTATATAAATCCTTGATATTTAACACATCAGGACCTGTTGTTCCGCTTAATACAGGTAGCTCGATTTTTAATCCATTACTTAGTTCTAATAGCACTTTTTTATCCATCACTTAAGCTACTTAAATTTTATACAGAATATACAAACTGAGGAGTATATATTAATACAGTTAACTTTACATTAACCGTATTAAGCGGTCATCAATGCTTTTACTTTTGCATTTAAGCGACTTATTTTACGCGCAGCAGTATTCCTATGAATAACACCTTTATTCACACACTTGTGTAAATTAGATTCAGCATTCCGAAATGCCAGAACAACATTTTCTTTGTCGCCAGACTTGATTATATCAACCAATTTTCTAATAGAGGTGCGAGTTTTACTTTTCCGCATCTTATTTATTAAAGTGCGCTTTGCTATTACCTTTATCATTTTTTTAGCACTCTTATGATTTGCCATATATTAATACCTAAAATACTGTACTTTTCTTTTAATTATAAAGTTTTTTTGTTAATTTGCAATATCAGTTTTTCCTATGGTTAATCTACTGCTTCTCTCTTCAATAATTTTTTCTAAACTTTGCAAGAATTCATTTTTGTTTAACCCAGGATATATTGGGGGCAATATTTCTATTACTGCCTTTCCGGGATTCTTTCTCAGAGAAAGTATGCTTTTTGGCCAAAACAAACCAGTGTTTAAAGCAACCGGTAACACAGGAACAGATAATACGCTATATAAAGCAGCAATACCTGGTTGATATTTTATATTTTGGTTTATAGTTGTTCTTGTACCTTCAGGAAATATTATTATGCTTCTATTTTCTTTTATACGCATTTTTGCTAGTTTGATTATATGGCGTATAGAACTGATACCATCTGAACGGTTAATAAAAATCATTTTCAGCGCTATAAGATGCAAACCAATGAATGGAATCCATTTCAATTCACGTTTTAAAATAAAAACCGCTTTTCTAAATAGTAGTATAAAAATAAATGTTTCAAATGGAGATTGGTGTTTAGATGCAATGATAAAAGGTTGCTTAGGGATGTTTTCCATTCCCCTCACTTCATATTTAATGCCACATAATAAACGCAGCATGAATAATACAACTCTCACCGAACAGACGAGGAAAATGGTTATTACACACTCAGAAAAGAAAATTACAGGGAGAGTAATGAAAGTATAGAATACCTCCCATAATATAAGAAAGAAATTAAACAATAAACTTGAAATCACAAACTCACATAAATTTATTTAAATTTAACTTTATTACAAATTAAAAACAATAAATTTAATTATTGATCATCTGAGTAATAGGATGCGAATCAGCTAATTTGTCCTTTAACTTTTCGTTAGCAATATGAGTATATATTTGTGTTGTAGAAAGGTTAGTATGGCCAAGAACTTTCTGTATCAACACAATATTTGCTCCGCTATTTAGTAGATGGGTAGCAAAAGAATGCCTAATCACGTGTGGAGAGATCTTATTTTCATCAATATTGCATTTTCTTGCCAACTCCTTCATTAATTGACCGACCCTCTGCCTTGTAATTGGTTTATTAGGTTTATCACCTGGGAATAGCCAATCGGATTCCTTTTCTTTAGAGATCAGATTATCACGAACTGATAAATAATTTCTAAGGCTCTGCAATGCTTGTTCATTAAAAAGAATTTGCCTCTCTCTACCACTTTTTCCTTTTATTATTATATAGCATTCTTTGTTATTACTGTTTATTAAATGTGACACTTCACATAATTTCATACTAATTAGTTCAGAAACACGCATTCCAGAAGAGTAAAGGATATCTAAAATCGCACATAGCCTTTTACTGCTTATCTCTTTATTCGATTCGCTTGCTGATTTTCTCACTGTGTCCATTAGCAAAAATATTTCTTCGACACTTAAATACTTAGGCAAAGGACGAGAAACTTTTGGATTCTTTAATTCAGCATCATTAGCCGGCGCTGGATTAAAATCTATTATTCCGTCATTAAATAGACACTTGTAAAAATTTTTCATAGCGGATATTTTTCTTGATATAGAGCTACTTTTATATTTTTTTTGTGTACATAAAGATTTCACATAATCTTTAATATTGGTTTTGTTTACACCAACCAAGGTAGTGCCGCTTTCCAATAAAAATTCTTCAAACTGGTGTAAATCCGAACGATAACTTTCCAGAGTATTTTGTGCAGCGGACCTCTCTGAAGCTAAAGCATCTATGTAATATGTTATGTAAAGATTTTCTTTTTTATTTTGCGACTGTTTATTTTTCATTATCAGTTCCTATATTTATTTCTTTGGCTATAATTTGATTAGAAGTGTTCCCTGTGTTTCTTATGAGAAAATATGAGACAAATAAAGCATTTATCAATAAAGTGAACATCACAAACTTTTGCTTTAACCTTTTTCTTAAATTTAATCTTACTCTTATCATAGTTAAATTATAACGTTAAATCTATAAAAAACACCTTATAAAGTGAGCTCTACTATAAATATAGAATACTTCTTAGCTGTATCTATCTATATTTATTATAACATAACATTGATTATAATTCTAACATGGACAGATAGAGATTCCAATTACGTTAGTGTTATGGGTGTTAATAAATTTTTAATATACACCTTTACAAAAGAAGAAATCAAATGGCATCTTTTTTTAATAAAGTGCTAATAAAAGGAACGGTCACATTTGACCCTATAGATTCATTATCTATCTTTTCTATAATTTTATCAATGCTATAGAAAGAACGTTCTATTCTTGCTAAAATATAATTAATCACTTTTAAATCAATTTTTAACTGTTTATCTGAAAATCGTTTTATTAGCATAATTCTTAATAATTCCTCGCTTGCAGGCAAAATTTTTACGCTGATAGTTGATAATATTCGAGAACTTAAATCTCTTAGTTTGAAGTTAAGCTTTTTTGGTGAAATTGAAGAAGTGATTAGCAGCCTCTTGTCGTTTTCTTTCATGTAATTGTAACAATGTAATAACATTGCTTCATCTTTAATGTTTTGTACGTCTTCTAAAATAAAAGCATCGCTATACCTAATCTCGCTTACGAAGTTATTCACATTGATAAAGATTGCATCGTTTATTGATTGCCAAATATGAGCAAGATGAGTTTTACCGGAGCTTTTAGGTCCAAAAAGAATCAGACATTTCCAAGATAAATCATTAACTACCGAATTATATACGTGCTTATTTTCATCTAAGATGATGTAATTTTGCCGGCTATAATCAGCTTGATTGTTGTTAAATAAATTTAATTGCACGTTGAACCTCTTACGTAACCTCTTTCTGGTAGTAATTTTTGCGCAGAAATTTACTTACGCTCCTCAAATGTGTCAGGTATTCTGGGCTCATTTCTCCTCTTACCATAAATTGATTATGCAAAAGGTCTGTTAGCCGTTTTTATAAAGCTCACTTTTAAAATATTTATTGATTGCATATTCTACTGATACATTGAACATTGCTATTATTGGAATAAAAAGTAATATACCTGTAAATCCAAAATATGAAGCGCATATAGTAATTCCCAGAATAATTACAGTTGGATGTATATGAACTTTTTTTCCTATTAATAAAGGAACTAATATATTTGAATCTATTAATTGTCCAACACCAAATAATAGCAAAACAGCAGCACTTTCAAACCATCCACTAAATTGAGTGATAGCGCTCAAAAACCCAATAATGGTATATAATAATGGCCCTACGTAAGGTATGAACGTTAACATTCCTGATAAAATTCCAATAACAATAGAGTGTTCCAATCCGATTATGCTCAGGCTCACAGAGTAAAAGACCATCATGACAATACATACATTTACCTGCCCCTTTAGATAATTAGATATAATGAAATCCACTTTGGAAAAATAATCTGCAATTTTTCCTCTGTAAGGAATAGGGATTAATTTACTAGCTTTTTCTATAATTAAAGGCCAATCACGTAATATATAGAAAAACACTACAGGAGTAATCACCATTAATGATACCGTGTTAAAGCTTGAACTTAACACTTGGATTATAAAGTTACTAGCAATATCAAGAGCATTCATGAAATAAGATACATAGTTGCTGTAATTTTCTGCTAGATTTTTAGATAAATGATCAAATAAGCTATCCTCGATTTTCATATTAAGAAATTCTAATACAGAGGGGATTACTTTAAGCTTTAATGAAGGCACTTTACTCACTAAGAAATTTAATATTGAAGTAATTTGAACATATATAATAGGTAAAACAAATGTTATGACTAGTATAAAAGCTATTAATAAAATAAGTATTATAAAAATTACAGAACATGAACGTGGTATTCTATACTTTTCAAACTTGACTACTAGCGGATTAAACAAATATGCAATAATAATAGATATTAAACATGGAAAAATCATAGGACGCATCAGGAATAACATCCCTATTATAAAAAGCAGTATGAAACAAATAGTTATATGACGTTTTTGCATGTGTTTAGCATAGCTAATTTACTGAAAAATATGCAATTTATTTTTCCTATGTTGAAAGTATTTTACGATTTGTAATACTATCGTTTTTTACTAAAATTTAGTTGTTTAATCCGCAGGCAAAGATAGATTTTGAGCTCTCTAAATATCTCTTTTGCTATTATAATTATGCTAGTTAATAGGGGAAGTAACTTTTATATGATGTCAGAAATTTTATTTTTCGGAAAGAATCTTGGATAGAGAGGAAAGCTTCTACAAAAAGAAATATGTGCGCTAAGAAATACAAAATAGCAGCATTAATAGTTGCAGCGGGAGTAGGCAGTAGATGCAATTCTACGATTCCTAAGCAATATATAAAACTGGCAGGTAAATCTGTTTTATTTCATACAATTAAAAGATTTCTGGCTAACCAATATATAGATTACATAAGAATAGCAATTAATAGAGACCATGAAAGTTTCTATGAGAAAGCTATATCACTAATTACAGACACTAAATTACTAAGCCCTGTATACGGAGGAGAAAACAGGCAAAGTTCAGTTAAACTAGGGCTTGAAAGCTTACAAAAAATTAACCCAGATTTTGTAGTTATACACGATGCTTGTAGGCCTTTTGTGTCAGATGTTCTGATAGATAACTTGGTTGAATCTATGATTAATGATCAATATACAGGAGTAGTTCCAGCAATAGAAGTTGAAGACACTATGTCATTGGTGAGTAATAGTTTTATTGAATCTACGATTTCAAGAGGAAAGCTCAGAGCCATACAAACCCCTCAAATTTTTAATTTCAAAGAATTATTATCATGCCATCAATCAGTCAAAGAATTTACTGACGATTCATCACTAATGGTAGAGCACAAAAAACATGTTGCGATTATTAAAGGTGAGAAAAGCAATTTTAAGTTAACCACAAAAGAGGATATCAATATGGCAAAGCTTCTTTTTGAAGAGCCAAAATTTCGTGTCGGAGCCGGTTATGATATACATAAGTTCATTAAAGTTCAAAATGGTGCTGAAAGCTTTATAAAAATTTGCAGTGTGAAAATTGAACACAACATGGCAATAGAAGCGCACTCTGATGGTGATGTTGCAATACATGCAATCGTTGATGCAATACTCGGAGCACTGGGATGTGGCGACATAGGAGAGCACTTTCCTCCTAGTTCCTCTGAATGGAAAGATTGCAATTCATCTCACTTTCTTGACTTTGCTGCTAAAAAAGCAAAAGAAAAAGGGTACAGCGTGTCTAATTTAGATATTACTATAGTTTGTGAAGAGCCTAAAATATCGCCTTACAAAGTAGAAATGAAGAAATTCATATCAAAAGCATTAGAAATTGATGATGAATTTGTAAATATCAAAGCAACCACTGCAGAGAAATTAGGTTATATTGGAAGAAATGAAGGAATAGCAGTGCATGCTTCTGTGTTATTGCATACAAACTTTTATTGGAAATAGAAACGAAAAAACTTACTTGACACCCTTCGCCAGCCCCCTTATCATGAAACTGAAGCTATTTATTTATCTTCTCTGTACAGATTAAATGACAAAAAAACTCAACGTATTTGGCGTCTCATGTTTAATTTTTTGCACTATGTGCACCTTATGTCTTTATCAAATTTCTAGCTATACAAGCTAAAATGCGCTTATAAAGCATTTAAAACATCAAAAAACGCCAACTTAAAAAATGGATAGTGAGTAATTAGCTACCCTAGGTTTTCTTTGCCTTTTTTTCTGTTTAGTAAATTTCTTAATGTTTATAATTTAGATTAGTTGCGGCTTAAAAGCAGATGAATCGCGGTTATTAAACGTTTAGAATAAAAAAACGCCATACTTGAAAGTATAATGTAAGTAACTAGCCAACCACGGGGCTTCTTTTGCCTTTTTTTTCGTTTGGTAAATTTCTTAAACATTTATGGCTAAACGACAACCGTCATCCCGCTACGTGTTAGCGGGATCTAGAGATACCGCGGCGGCATGACGTAGGACTGCTGTCATTGAAGTAGCTGACGCTGGAATCCAGCCTTGCTGTAATCTCATCAAGAACGTTGTGTTTTAACATAAGATCAGCCACTTTTATGCTTACCAACTTAATAAAATTCCTGGATCCAAGTAGTCAGGCTACTCGGATGACACCTTCATAAAGTGAAATGAGATCCAGCTAACAAGCAGCGGGATGACGAGAAAGGGGCTACTCGGATGACACCCTCATAAAGTAAAATGAGATCCCGCTAACAAGCAGCGGAATGACGGGAAAAGAGGTGCTGGGATGACACCTTCACAAAGTGAAATGAGATCCCGCTAACAAGCAGCGGGATGACGGGAAAAGAGGTGCTAGAATGACACCGTTTACTATGTAACATCTCATCATATCACAATGTTCGTACAGTTGTGGCGGTATGACGTAGAAAAACTGTTAACTTAAATCTATATTGACATGTCCCATTTTACGCTTATCCCTAACCTCTTTTTTCCCATATATGGTTAAACTAGCTTTTTCGTTGCTCAAATACTTATGAGAATCATATATATCATTACCTATTATATTTTTCGTCATACAAGGAAAGCGTAATACTACTTCCTGCATAGGTAACCCGCATATTATCCTAACTAGCTGTTCAAATTGACTAACGTTACATGCATCCAAGCTCCAGTGGCAAGAATTGTGAGGTCTGGGAGCTAGTTCATTAACTAACAATTCGTTATCCTTAGTAACAAAAAATTCAATAGCCAGAATTCCTATTACATCAAGCGCATTTGCTATTTTCTTTGCAGCTCGTTGTACCTCTTGAGTTAATTTACTATCTATTTTAGCTGGCACTGTTGAAGTATCAAGTATTCCATCAACGTGGTAATTTTCTGCTATAGGAAAAAAAGCTACTTTACCGTTTTTATCTCTTGCAACGACTATTGAAACCTCTTTCAGTAGATCAACACTTGCTTCAAGAATGTACTCTGTATTCCAATCAAAGGAAGCAAATTGCTTCACTTCAGAATCATTCTCAAGCACATATTGCCCTTTTCCATCATAACCCATTTCTGTTGTTTTCAGCCTTGTTGGATAGCCAAAAGCTCTACTGCTTTTCAGTAGCTCATTATAATTTTGTATACTCTTATAGTTAGCAGTTTTTATACCCAAGTTTTTAATAAAATCCTTTTCTCTCAGTCTGTTCTGCGAAATGTGTAACGCTTTTTTACCCGGATAGAAATTTACATCGATATCAATTGCACTACATGGAATATTTTCAGACTCAATAGTAACTAAATCCACACTCTGTGCAAAAGATTCAAGAGCTTTCTTATTAGAGAAATCTGCTATTGTGAAATCATCAGCAACAGAGCAAGCCGGATCGTCTTTAGCACTGGCAAAAACATGTGTTTTTTGTCCAAGTTTTGTTGCAGCGATAGCAGTCATTTTACCTAATTGTCCACCACCTATTATTCCTATTACTTTTTTGCTAAGCGCATCTGGTTCATTCATACTATAAATTGATACTTCCTAATTAAAGTATACTTGAAAAATCTATGAAAAAAGTATATAATTAAGATACTATTTTCTTATCATGAATATTTTATAATGATAGAATACACACTAACTACCAACTTTGTTGAAGTTACAGTTTTACCAATTTATATTGAAGAGCAATCCATTCCTTATGAAAATTGCTATGTATGGATGTATAACGTTAAGATAAAAAACAAAAGCCAATCAACTATTCAATTGTTAAGTCGTCATTGGCAAATAATAGATTATAAGGGAAAAGTAAATGAAATTGCCGGAGTTGGTGTTATCGGAGAACAACCTGTGATAAAATCTGGAGAGGTATTTAAATACACAAGTGGAACATACTTAAATGTACCGTCAGGAATAATGCAGGGTAAGTATGAATTTCTGAATGAAGAAAGCATAAAAGTTTTTGAAGTTATGATACCACCCTTTTCTTTGGATAGTCCATACATCAAAACTAGACCCCATTAACTGTCAAAATAGTTTATTTGTAACCAGACTGCATTCTGTGATTTTTAGCAAAGCACGATCTTTCATTTGAGCTTTCTTCAATTTAAAATAAATACAGAAACTAGCTATCTTCAAAAATATGGTTGAATAATTGTTAATAATAGTGTATAATTATTAATATTTTCAAGCATTTTTGCCATGGCTCTTTCAAAATTTCTCGATCCTCGCAATGATTTGTGTTTCAAAAAAATCTTTGGAACGGAAAAAAATAAGAATATCCTGATCCACTTTTTGAACGATATTTTAGGGTTTACTGAGATAAATGCAATACAAGAAGTTGAGTTTCTTAGCACTATTATGGATCCCGAAGTTGCCTCTGATAAACAAAGTATTGTTGATGTTCTCTGCAAGGATTCTCACGGAAATAGATATATAGCAGAAATGCAGCTCGCTAGAGACAAGGGCTTCGAAAAACGCGCTCAATTATATGCCGCTAAAGCCTACTCAAGACAATTAGATAAATCTGGCAACTACATTGATTTAAAGAAAGTCTTCTTTATTGCTATATCAAATTGTAACTTACTTCCTGAAGAAGTTGATTATATTTCTACTCACAATATACGTGATATAAAAACTAACGGCCATTACTTAAAAGATTTTCAATTTATCTTTATAGAATTGCCCAAATTTTCAAAAAGTAAAGTAGAGCAGCTAGAAAGTACAATAGAAAGGTGGTGTTTCTTTTTTAAATATGCAGAAGAAACAACAGAAGAGGACTTAAAAGAGATAGCAGAAAAAGCACCAATAATAAAGCTGGCGTATGATGAGTTAGACAAGTTTCGTTGGAACGAAAAAGATTTAGTAGCCTATGAAGAAAGGATAATGGATCTACGCAAAGAAGAAGCCATTCTTGAATACAGACTTGATCTTGCTACTGAAAAAGGCAAAAAAATTGGTAAAGAGGAAGGGAAAATTGAAGTCGCAAAAGCAATGCTGGCTAATAATGTTGATGTCAACACTATTGTCAAGTTTACTGGCCTTTCTATTAGTGAGATTGAAGAATTAAGTGGAAATCTGTGAACGGTTACGTTTATTTTTTATCCTTATCATCAAGTGTAAATAAGGTTATTGTAGAGATTAAGCCTATTATAACTATTATTAACGAAAATGGGGCAGCTTCTCTATAGCGCTCATCGCTTACAAGTTCATATATTCTAGTTGATATAGTTTCAAAATTAAATGGTCTTATAATAAGTGTTGCTGTGAGCTCTTTGATAGTATCCATAAATACGAGCAAAAATCCCGATAATATACTCTTCTTGATGAGAGGGATATGAACATTCAAACATGTGGAAATAGGTCCATGACCCATAGTATATGCAGTCCACTCAATTTCATTTGGTGTTTTTTTGAGCCCTGACTCTACCGCCTTGAAAGATATAGCAAAAAAACGAAATAAATATGAGTAAACTAATGCGCCAATAGTTCCTACCAAGCTAATTTCCACAATATATTGAGTAATGAAAGAGGATATTCTGCTTAAAAATATTATTATGCTAATTGCGATAATTGCATTTGGAATTGCGTAGCCTAAAGAAATGAGACGTGCTACATTATTGATTACCTTATTTTTACGCGCCGTATATCCAATAATTATTGCAATGCTAATTGAGATTAGTGCAGTGATGAATGATAAACTAACGCTATTTGCTATTATGTTATAGAATCTTGCTTCATATATGAAAAACCCCTTCTCTATGCTCCAATATATGAGCGGAATCATTGGCAAAATAAAACCTATTAATATCGGCAATACACACATAAGATAAGCAAAGATCAATGGTATAGTGCCACTTATACTCCGTTTGTTGTGATAATCTGAATTGGTATTGATTGAAGAGTAGGATATTCCTTTTTTTTGTAGTTTTTTTTCGATAGCTATTAGTGTTGCAACGAAAATCAACTCTGCAACTGCTAAAACAGTAGTTGAATATTTGTCATGCAGTAAAAACCAGGTGCGATATATTCCTGTCGTAAAAGTATCGATAGCAAGAAACTGTGGTGTGCCGAAATCTGTAATTACTTCCATTAGTACCAAAGACAACCCAGCTATAATCGATGGGCGTATGGAGGGTATGATGACAGAAAACAGGCTCTTCAATGAGGAGAACCCAAGTGTTGACGCAATAGTGACTGAGTTACTAACATTCTTTAGACTTGAGCGGACTAACATATAAACGTATGGATATAGGCTGAATCCCATTACTAATATTCCACCACCTAGGGATTTTATTTCAGGAAACCAATAGTCACCTTTGCTCCACTCTAAAATGTCTCTTAATGAGCTCTGCACCGGACCTGAAAACTCTAGCGTATTTACATAGACGAACGCTACTATATATCCAGGAATCGATATCGGAAAGAACAAAGCAATCTCAAAAATTTTACTTCCAGGAAATGAAAAAAATGTGGTGAGCCAAGCTGGAATTACTCCAAATATGAAAGATATTCCCCCCACTCCTATCATCAAAATTAACGTACTCAGTATATATTCAGGGAAAAGTGTGCTGATTACCCATCCGGAATTTGCTGTATCTGTAAATAGAATTGATATTAATGATAATATTGGACAGACGAATAATATACTTACTAGAAATAAGAATATATTTTTAAATACTCTTAAAAACATTAATTTGAATCTATATTTTATATTAAAATGTTATATGTAAAAACTGAAGATATCCAGTAATTAACAGCCGTACTATTGAATATCTTTATAATTTTGTATATCATGTTTTTAGTTGATAAGTGAATAATCATGAGCTTCGTCATTGCAACTTTCTATCACTTTGTAGAACTCTCTAATTATTATGACATGAAAGACGAAATAAAAGCTGCATGCAACAACGTTGAGTTAAAGGGCACTATACTCCTTGCAGAAGAGGGTGTTAATGCAACAATATCTGGTGAAAGAAACGCAATTGATAAAATATTCGATTTTCTACGTTCTGATTACAGGCTAAGGGACCTTACATGGAAAGAGAGTGCAGCAGAATATCAACCATTTAGCAAGATGAAGGTAAAATTAAAAAGAGAGATTGTGAATCTTGGTGTAAGCAATCTTGATATTTCCCTTAAGGGTAAATATGTTGATCCAGAGCATTGGGATGATTTTACTTCTCAACCTGACGTTTTAGTAATAGATACACGAAACGAGTATGAAGTGAAATTAGGCAAGTTTAAGAATGCAATTAATCCACACACACAATGTTTCCGTGAGTTTCCTCAGTGGACAGAGTCATTTTCTGAGAGTAAAAACCTGAAAGTGGCTATGTACTGCACTGGTGGGATTAGATGCGAAAAATCTACAGCATATATGAAAAGCCTTGGATTTAGTGATGTTTACCATCTTAAAGGCGGCATTCTTTCTTACCTTGAAAAAACTTATAATAAAAATGGTAATTGGAAAGGAGAATGTTTTGTTTTTGATGATAGAATTGCTGTTGATAACTCACTTACTCCAAGCAACACAATAAAATGCATATTCTGCTCAAATCAAGTTTCAACTGATAAACTGAAATCAGTTCCACGTGGCCAAGTGGTTTGTTCTGATTGTAAACTTCAGTGTTATAGCTATAATAAATAAAACATCATACTGCTGCAGTTGTATGCACGTTGTGATTTGAGAGCAACCTCTACCAGAAAGGGTGTCATGCCAGTGCCCAGACACTGGCATCCAGGTTCTTTTTTTCTAGATTCCAGCGTCACACGCTGGAATGACAAAAAAGCTGATTTTTAACGTAGATAATGGTTATGCAAGAAGTCTATTTCTTGCCCTTAATCAACTCTAAAGCCTTCTCCAAATCTATACTTTCAATATCTGCACTCTTGCCCAAAGCAACGTTTGTTTTACCGCATTTTATATAGAATCCGTACCTACCGTTGCAGATAAAAACTTCTTTTCCCTTTTCATTAACCCCGAGAGATTTTAACTCTTTGCGTGGACTGTTTGCAATAATTTGTACAACTTCGCTCAATTCTGTATTCAGCACCTCTTTGGAGCTTTTCTTAAGAGAAAAGTATTTACCATCATAGAAAATATAGTACCCAAATCGCCCAAGGCCTATTTTTATTTCCTTTCCGGTTTCAGGGTGTTCTCCGATTACTTTTGGCAAGGAAAGTAACTGAGTAGCGGTGCTCAGATCAATCTCATTAACATTTATATCTTTTGGTATGGAAACCGTTTTTTTCTTTTTTAACTCGTTATTAAACTCCAGATAAAGTCCAAAAGGACCCTTTTTGATCATCACTTCTTGGTTTGTTATATCATCTACACCTAAACTTTTTGGATATTCTGAATTGTCGTTACTGCCCGTAATTTCTTTTGTATGGTTGCATTCAGGATAGTTAGAACATCCAAGGAACACCCCGGCTTTTCCAAAGTTCAATTTCAATATGCCACCTAAGCAGTCAGGGCATTTCGTATTCACCTCTTTTCTTCCTTCTTCTGAACAAAACCAATCGATTACCAAATCGTGAATGCCGCTGAAAACTTCATCATGCGTCATTTGCTTGACAGAGTTTACATGACCAAAAAATGGCACCCAAAAGTGGCCTAATTCTTTTTTCCAATCTGCATGTCCATTTGAAATTAAATCAAGCTTTTCTTCCATTTGTGCTGTGAAATCATACTCTACACAACGCTGAAAAAAAGTTTCTAAAAATATAGTAACGATTTTACCACGACTGCTTGGAATAAACCTTTTGCTATCCAATGAAACGTACTCACGATCTTGTAATACCGAAATAATTGTTGCATAAGTTGATGGTCGACCTATACCGATTTCTTCCATTTTTTTTACGATACTTGCTTCACTATAACGAGGTGGTGGTTGAGTGAAATGTTGTTTTGGCTCAACTGAAATCAGCTTGCATGCTTCCCCTTCCTTCATGGCAGGTAGCAGGCCTTCATTTTCGGCTTCCATGTTATCTTGATAGACTCTATAAAAACCATCAAAGAATATACTTGATCCACTTGCTCGCAGAATTACTTTCTGGTCAGTAGAACTAATTTCGACTACCACTTGATCAAGGATCGCCGATTCCATTTGACTTGCAATGGTTCTTTTCCAGATTAAATCATACAATTTAAATTGCTCTGGCGTTAGATAATCCTTAATACTACCCGGCGTTCTACTTATATCAGTTGGACGAATTGCTTCATGTGCTTCTTGAGCATTTTTGACCTTTTTTACATATTTACGAGGAGACTGCGGTAAATATTTATCACCATATAATGACTTAATTGACCCTCTAATTGAGTTTATAGCCTCATCTGCAATATGAAACCCATCTGTACGCATGTAAGTTATCAACCCTACAGTTTCACCACCAATATCGATACCTTCATATAAATTTTGCGCTATGCGCATAACACTTTTCACATTAAAATACAGTTTATTCACTGCATCTTGCTGAAGACTTGAAGTAATAAACGGAGGAAGTGGGTTTCTCTTAACTTGCTTGCGTTCTACTGTGCTTACAGCATATTGCCTTGACTCAATCTCCCTGACTAAGTTCTTTGCTTCTTCTTCATTCTTAATATCAAATTTTTCTAGCTTTTTATTGTCATAGTGGCTTAGCATAGCAAAAAAAGCCTCATCTTTGCTATTTTGCATTTCTGCCTTTATGCTCCAATACTCCTGTGTTATAAATTTACTAATTTCATCTTCTCGTTCGCATATAATCTTTAATGCAACAGACTGCACGCGTCCTGCAGACTTGCTCCCCGACAATTTTGTCCACAGCAGTGGTGACAAACTAAACCCAACTAGATAATCCAAAGCTCTACGTGCTTGTTGTGCACGCACTAAATCCATATTTATTTCACGTGGATTTTTTATAGCCTCTTGAACTGCTCTTTTTGTTATCTCATTAAAGACTACTCTATGAATGTTGCTTTTATCATTGATTGCTTTCTTTTCTTTTAATGTCTCTATCACATGCCAAGCCATTGCTTCCCCTTCTCTGTCTGGGTCTGTTGCAAGATATATATCTGATGTTTTGCTTGCTGCTTTTACTAGCTCTTTTATATATTTTTCTGCTTTTTCAATGGTTTCATACTTTATAGCAAAATCATTATCCGGATCGACAGAGCCGTTTTTTGCTGGAAGATCCCTCACATGTCCAAAGGATGCAGCTACTTTGAACTCTTTACTCAAATATTTACCTATTGTCTTTGCTTTCGCAGGTGATTCAACTATTAATAATGCCATATTGTTAATTATTTTAGTACTTAAAGATAATATGTTGAGAAATATACAATGAAAAGTAAAAAAATATTTTAATGGTTCTTGTGAATTTTACGAACCGGGTTGTGGGACCTTTTCAGAAAACCCTTGGACGTTGCTATTTTTAAGTGACTTTGAAGGCTCATTACAATAGTATATGATCGCAGCAGCAACGAGAAGCTAGATTCCAGTGTCAGCTACTTGCATGACAAAAAAAGGAGCGCTGGGATGACATCCTCCCTTGTGGAAATTGCTCTCAAATCACAATGCCCGTAAAGCTGCGACCCTAGAGGTACTGTTTCTCACCCACTGCAAATATTGCACGGTACTATCCACTTGGTCGTCGTGGCGCGTTTCTGGGAACATTAAAATCTCATACTCAAAATCGTTCAGCCATACTGCTTGGTGCGGCAGAAAAACCTTGCCAGACTCTATAGTCGGAACAATTTGATAAAATCGAGTGAGTTTGTCATCATGTGGCACTATTTCAATAATCGGTAAATCACTGTTTGTCTTTAGCTCTTGTACTAATTGCTGACCACTTGTTTTGGCTTCGATCAAAATCGCGTGTGGTGACCATCTTGCAGCTAGTGATAAAACTTGTTCTTTAAGCTTTGGATACTCAAGCTTTGCGCGATATACATCAAGTAAATAGAATTTATTATCTATTTTTGCCCAGGTGGTGCAGACACTAAAGTTGCTCATGTTACTTGTTGAAACCGCAGTATCCCAACTTTGTGTTATATGCGAGAGATTATCAGGAAATTTTTTATAGCGTTTCAACCACTCTGGTTTAATTATACCACTTGAAAGCGGCAGAGGGTTTTGTTGATATTGAGCAGCAAAAGCGTAACTCCCAAGTTCAGCTTTTATTATCTCAACTTCTTCTTTTCCTCCATCGAGGGGATATAACAACTGACCTTCTTCTCTTGAATATAATATCCTTACAGGTGACGCTGGTTTATTATATAATCGCCTGGTCGCACAGTGCTGAGCTACTCGGATGATAGGAACGGGAGGTATTGGCTTTTTGATTGAATAAATAACCTGCTTATTTTCAGAAATCATTGGCAAACAAATATGATGCCATATGTTTTTTGGCTTGGAGAGAAGGTGTCCAGTTAAGTCCTCCTGGTGTAGCCTGTGCATTACAAGAACGATGACTCCTTTTTTTCTATCGTTCAGCCTGGTTACTAAAGTCTGATCAAACCAGTTTGTGGCACGCTTTCTAAGCGTTTCACTCAAAGCTTGAGCAGAACTGAGCGGATCGTCCACAATGATAAAATCACCACCTTCACCAGTTAGTGTTCCACCAACTGATGTTGCGATTCTGTATCCTCTCTGCACTGTTTGAAATTTATATTTTGTATTCTGGTCTTTGGATAGTTCTATCTCTGGAAATAGCGCTCTATACCAACTAGACTGCATCACGCACCTGGTGTCGAGCGAGTGCTTTTCGCTGAGCCGCTGAGAATAACTTGCAACTATTATTCTCGCAGTTGGTTGGTTTCCCAGTATCCATGCGGGCCACGCAACGCTTATGCACATGGACTTCATCGAGCGCGGAGGCATATTGAATATTATTCGTTTCACTTCACCAGCGCTCGCTGCTTCCAGCCTGTCTGCTATGACTTTTATATACTGATAACCGTTATACTCACACCCCGGCACTACCGTTTGAAAGCACAGTTCAATGAATTTTAGAAAGTTCATGATATAATGTTGAAACCAACGCGTGACGCTGGGATGACAAAAAAAGGAGCACTGAAGGCTATAGGTGAGACGTCGCGGTATCTCTAGATCCCGCTAACAACTTACTATTACCCACAAATATAAATGTTTGTTGCATAGCTCTTAATGGCATAACTTTTGCTTGAAATAACTGTTTATATGGTGCAATTTACAGCTTTTAGTTGCTAAAATTATAACTCTTAGTTTAATAATTTTAATCTAATAAGCTTTCAGGTTAATAAAATTAAATTATTTGAGTAAATACAATACTATGTTTTTATTTGTGGGTAATAGTAAGCGCTAACAAGCAGCGGGATGACGAATTACTTAACCATCATTACACCGTCATACCGCGATTCATTCGCGGTATCTCTTAACATAGATCCCCTACTATACCTTAACATAGATCCCGCTAACAAGCAGCGGGATGACGAATTACTTAACCATCATCTACACCGTCATACCGCGATTCATTCGCGGTATCTCAAAGCATAGATCCCGCTAACACGTAGCGGGATGACGGTTGTTGTTTAGCTATAAATATTAAGAAATTTACCAAATGAAAAAAAAGGCAAAAGAAACCCTGGGGTTATTATCCGCTTTAAAATATTGGCGTTTTTTATGTTTTAAACGCTTGACAAGCGAGATTCAGCCGCTTTTAATTGCAACTAACCTACGCTGCAAATGTTTAAGAAATTTACTAAGCAGAAAAAAAGACAAAGAATCCCCGAGTTAGCTAGTCTTTTACTATCTCTGTCGAGTATTGGCATTTTTTGATGTCTTGTAACGCTTTATAAGCGCGTTCAGCTTATTTAGATAAAAATCTAGATGTAGATGAAGTTTTGTAAAGACATACAGTATCTATATACTGCAAAAAATTGAACATAAGACGCCGATACATTAAGTAATCCTTACCTTTTAATCTGCAGATTGGCGAAAGCAAATACAATAGCTTCAGTTTCATGATAAGGGGGCTGGCGGAGTTTGTCAAGCAACTTTCTATATAATATTTTCTAAAATAAATAGACTTCTCGCATCCAATTTCGGTAGCGCGCGACACACAACTGCAATGACAAGGTTTTGTAAGATAAACATCATATTCACACGAAGTACTTGACTTCACTTGTACTAAGAAGCATTTTATATATGTTGTGTGCCCGTAGCTCAGCTGGATAGAGCAACAGCCTTCTAAGCTGTGGGTCGTAGGTTCGAATCCCACCGGGCACACTCTTTTATCAATACTTTCTATAAATCTTCAAGTACTCTGGCACCACATTTTCAATTGCTAATGGTCGAACCTTCATTGTTTCAAGGTCAACTGACTTTTCGATTGAACTATTCATCATAACTTTCACCTGATCTTGAGTAAGCATAGGGTTCGTATCTCCGGTTATTGGTTTTAGCAGCATAGAAATAATTTTATTTTCTAAAAAGAAAGCTATTAACTTTGCCATTGGAAAAGATACATTGATCAACAAACACTTTCTGTTAGTAACATTCAGAATAAACTTCAATAAGCTTTTGAAAGAGTAAACCTTTGGTCCACCCATGTTATAAATTTTCTTGTCTTGCTTATTAAAACTGATAATACGATATACTACTTCAGCTAAGTCTGTTACACATATTGGCTGAAATTTAGTTGTTCCATTGCCAATTAGTGGTAAGAAAGGAAGAATAGTTGCTAATCTTGCAAATTTATTAAAGAAGTTGTCTTCTTTACCAAATACAAGGCTTGGCCTAATTATTATTGCTTTTTGAAATGCTGAAGTTACAGCTTTTTCACCTTCCAATTTACTTTTGGCATATTTTGACAACTTGCTATTTTCTATTCCCATAGCAGAAAAATGTATCATCATAGGTACATTTTTCATTTTTGCAGCTTTTGCTATCCTTTCAGCTATTTTAACGTGAACAGCGTAAAAATCGTGCTTTTTTGCTTCATATAATATTCCCACTAAGTTTATAGCTACATCACATTCTTCCATACCATCCAGAACTGATTTTTCATCAAAAAAATCGCCTTTAAATATTGATATTTGTCCTAAATTGCCACACAATTTTAAACAAGCAGCTTTTTCCTGATTACGAGTGAATATCTTTATTAAATATCCTTCTGCTGCCAAGCGTCTTACGATGTGTTTCCCTATAAACCCCGTTCCACCAAAAATAATTACACGTTTTATCACAATTAAAGTTCCTAATAATTTGTTACTGTAAATTAATACAATGATTTCGCTTAATATTTTATTACGAATTCCCGTACAATAAGATCCATTTTCATTCCTCGTGAGCCTTTAACTAGAATTGCGTCATTATTCTGAATAATGTTAGCTAAATCACTTTTCAATTGATTAGAATCATTAAAATGCGTGCCTCTTATATTATCTGGCAAAAACTCATGCAATTCTAACATAAATTTACCAACTGTATAAACTTTATCTACATTATTTTCTGTGATAACCTTAACCAGATCTGTATGAAATTTTATGCTTTCATCACCAAGTTCCAATATATCACCAAGCAAAGCTACTTTTCTCTGATTAGAATATGTACTCAAAGTTTTTATCGCAGTTTTCATCGAAGCAGGGCTGGCGTTATAGGAGTCATCAATTAAATGTATATATTTTCTATTGTATTTGACCTTATGAATATTGCCTCTACCTTTCGTTACACTAAAATTCTTAAGTGCAAGTGGTAATTTTGATAAATCAAGTCCGAGGCTCTGCACAACTGCTGCTGCAACAAGTAGCGAATAAGCAAAATGCTCACCTTGCACACGTAAATTACAGTTTATAGTTTGATTATCACTCAGCCTGATTTTTAAATTTAGCCCGTCATCATTTCTTATTAGGTCCAACAAACAAACTTCAGCATTTTTATCTTTACCGAAGCTTATTACATTTCTATTGGCATGTGATGAGAGATAATCATAATATTTATTATCTCTGTTCAAAATCAAAGTACCGTTATTTTTCATACCATACAGAATCTCTAACTTCGCTTGTGCAACGTCAAATAGTGATGAAAAATTTTCAGTATGTGCAGGTTCGATGTTGGTAATAACTGCAATATTCGGATTACTAATCTTTGATAATTCTTTTATTTCACCAGCTTTATTCATTCCCATTTCAAGGATTAAGTACTGGCAGTTTTTTGGAGCTTTTAGAATTGTCAAAGGCAATCCTATATTATTATTTAAGTTACCTTCGTTTGCATGGGACACTCCATATTGCGATAAAACAGTGTGCAGCATATCCTTTGTAGTAGTTTTCCCGACACTGCCTGTAATTGCAATAACTTTAGCGTCAACAAGAACATTTCTAATATAGTATGATGCCATATCGTGCAAAGCTTTCAGGGTATCTTGTACAATAACGAGAGGAAAATTTTTATATTTACCCTCACTTACTATTGCAGCTACTGCCCCTTTTAAAAACGCTTCATGCAAAAAATTATGGCCATCAAAATTCTTTCCCTTGAGTGCAATAAATAAATCACCTTTTTTTATGCTTCTTGTATCCGTTGAAATATTTGAGCTATGTATCCAATTACAACCATTTACGTCTCTTCCGCCAGTTGCATCAATGATATTATTTGTGCTCCATTTAAGCATAATTTAGAGAGTATTCTTTATAATAAATTGAACAATAAAAGTAGCGAAAATACTACATGTTTTAGACAATGTACAAATAATGGTTGCAATCCCTATAATTCTATCTTATAATGGATATAGAAGTTTAAATTTTTTCGTCTATAATTAAAATGTATTTAGTTGTAGAAAGTACCTTGGAGGTATGTATGTTCACAGGAAAAAATGAAAAATCTACTTCTATACTAGCTAAAGTTGGTAATGCAGCTTCGGGAGTAGGAAGTTTTCTGGGTAGAGGTGTAAAAGTTCTAGTCAAGGGTGCAGTGTACCCTATATGGCCAAAGAATTGGTTTAAGTCCTGGGATGAAATGCGGCACGACATAAAAAATGGCGGACGTTCTATTATTGGCAACCCACTTGAAGAATATGATCCACCTATAGAAACCACACAAGCTAGTGAGGATCTTGGTGTCCAAATAATGGAGCAAAAGAAAGGAACAGGAAAGGTAACTTTTTTAGCATCAAGGACTCTGACAGGGGATATACCCTATTTGACGCCGGAACGATTAGGTGAAATAAAGCAAAACCTGCCAAATGTAACTATCTTTAAAGAAGAAAACAAAGTTGTAATTGAAGTTGATGTTAAAAAAATAATTGAAGACATCAAAAAGAACAATCCAGGAATTGATGAGAAAAGAATAAAAGAGCTTGCTCTTGAAAAAATTGCTGAAGGAGCTGAAGGAGTTGGTGGCAACCTTAAAAAGCTAGCAAAAATTACTGGCGGAGAATTTAAAGTTCACACAGACTTAAAATTGCTGTATGGTATTGCAGAAAAATTGTATAAGGAATATGATGATCAAAAGCAGTCATCAGACAAAGTTGTGAAGTCTGATGTTGGTCAGCCTTCAGAAACTATAGCTTCAGGTGAGAAAAAATGGGCGCAAGAAGCTATAAAAGCAGGTAAGTCGCAAAGTTGTGGAATGCAAAAATAAGTTATAGGGGAGTATTATGAGTGAAGCTAAAAAAATAGAGGAAAGACATCATAGTCTAACTGTTCCTGGGGATATGTATCACTTACAACCAGGAGTTATTACTGGAAAAAGGGTAAGTGGAATAGAACCCTTTTTGAAAGAACAGCAGGACATGGTAAAAGTAAGGGAACTTGTAAGCTCCTTAAATCTTGAAGATCCTTCTGGTGAAGCGATAAAACCACTATCTACACCTAATGTAGAGAAAAACGAAGAAAGAGGGAAAGGTCGCTCTTAAAATATGAGCAATGAAGTTTATGATAGCGATAACATCTTTGCTCAAATATTAAGAGGTGAGTTACCTTGTGAGAAGGTACATGAAAATGAAAATGTACTAGCTTTTCATGATAAGTACCCTGACGCACCAGTTCATATTTTAGTTATATCAAAAAATCAATATATTTCATATGATGATTTCATTCTAAAAGCTCCTGAAGAGGAAATAGCGGATTTCTTCAAAACTGTAAGAGAGATAGCACACAAATATAATCTAGAAAAAACAGGATATAGATTAGTCACTAACTACGGTGAAAATGGAGAGCAGGTTGTACCACACTTTCACGTGCATATTTTAGGTGGTAAAAAGTTAGGAAAGCATGTAAACTCATAGTGTTATATGTTTTGTTAAATGAGCGAATATTTAACCATAGTAATCTTTATCTGCGTATCAATTGTAGTATCTTTTGCTTTAGGTATATTGCCTATGTTTCTTGCAGTGAGTAAGCCAGATGGTGAAAAGCTTTCCACATATGAGTGTGGCTTCAATCCACTATCCAGTGCAAGAAAAAATTTTGACATTAAATTTTATCTAGTTTCAATATTATTTATAATATTTGACTTAGAAATTGCTTTTCTTTTTCCTTGGGCTGTTTCTTTATCTAAGATAAGCTATGGTGGATTTTGGTCTATGATGGTATTTCTTGCAATACTCACTATAGGTTTTATCTATGAATGGTGTAAAGGTGCATTAGAGTGGGAGTAGTTTATGACAAATCAAATTCTATCTAATGATGACTGGGGTCGTTATAAAAAAGAAGGGTTTCTTGTCACTAAATTTGGTGATTTAACAGATTATGTAATGAATTGGGCAAGGTCTGGTTCATTGTGGCCAATGACATTTGGTCTTGCATGTTGCGCAGTTGAGATGATGCATACTGCATCCAGCCGTTATGATCTTGATAGATATGGTATAATGTTTCGTGCAAGCCCACGTCAATCAGATGTGATGATTGTTGCTGGCACACTAACTAATAAAATGGCAGCAGCATTGCGCAAGGTTTATGATCAAATGGCAGACCCGAAGTATGTTATTTCCATGGGAAGTTGTGCAAATGGTGGTGGTTATTACCATTACTCTTATTCAGTAGTCCGAGGCTGTGATAGAATTGTGCCAGTTGACGTGTATGTCCCTGGATGCCCACCAACCGCTGAGGCGTTGCTATATGGAATGCTATGCCTACAAAACAAAATAAAACGGACTCGGAATGGATAAAACTGCAAAGTATATACAAAAAAAGACCAAATGCGAGTGCATTCAAAAAGATGATGGCATTATTGTAATATATTCAACTTTAGATGAAATTGAAAAGTACCTATTCTTTCTACGTGATGATGAAAAGTGTAGGTTTGAACTATTAGTTGATATTTTTGGGGTTGACTATCCAAATAGAGAGAAGCGTTTCGAGCTAATATACAATCTGCTCAGCATTGTGCATAATATTAGAGTACACATAAAGCTTCAGTTATGTGAAAGCGACATGCCTCCAAGTGTAGCGAAGATATTTAGTACGGCTTTGTGGTTTGAGCGTGAAGTGTTTGATATGTATGGAATAGAGTTTTCTGATCACCCTGATTTGCGTAGGATTCTAACAGACTATGGATTCAAAGGTCATCCAATGTTAAAAGATTTCCCTCTCACTGGTTATGAGGAAGTAAGATATGATATAGAGACAAAAAAGGTTGTGTATAATCCTATAGATTTACCGCAAGATTTTCGTATGTTTGATAGCTTATCGCCTTGGGAAGGTAAAACCATAAAAGTAAATACAAAGGAGTAGAAAATGACAGTACAAAGAAAAAAAATATCTTTAATCGGTGCAGGAAATATCGGTGGAACTCTCACCCATATGATTGCACTAAGGGAACTCGGTGATGTTGTTTTACTTGATATTAGTGATGGAATACCACAAGGTAAAGCACTCGACATAGCAGAATCATCCCCTATTGATGGATTTAATGTCAATATTACTGGCACAAATAGGTATGAAGATATAAAAAACTCCGATGCAATTATAATAACCGCTGGCATCGCTAGAAAACCTGGAATGAGCAGGGATGACCTCCTGCAAACCAATGCTAAAGTAATGAAGGAGGTTGGCGAAAATATTAAAAAATATTCTCCAAACGCGTTTGTAATAGTGGTTACCAACCCTTTGGATGCCATGGTTTCAGTGGTGCATAAATTTTCAAACCTTCCAACTAATATGATTGTTGGCATGGCAGGAGTGCTTGATTCTTCCCGTTTTCGTTACTTTCTTGCAAGTGAGTTAAATATCTCAGTTGAAGATATATCTGCTTTTGTGCTTGGAGGACATGGCGACACTATGGTATCACTAATCAATTGTGCTTCAGTTGCTGGAGTTCCACTTACTCAAATTATCGATATGGGTCTTATCACACAGAAAAAAGTCGATGAAATAGTTGAACGCACTCGCAATGGCGGTAAAGAAATAGTTGATCTGCTTAAGTCTGGATCTGCATACTACGCTCCTGCATCTTCAGCTATATGCATGTTAGAATCATATTTAAAAGATAAGAGGCGCATATTACCATGTGCTGCTTACCTTAATGGTGAATATGGTGTAGAAGAGTTGTTTATTGGTGTTCCTGTAATTATTGGAAAAAACGGAATTGAAAAGATCCTAGAAGTTAAAATGAATGATAGTGAACAAGAAATGTTTAATAAGTCTGTAAACTCGGTGAGAGAGCTGGTGAAATCTTTAGGTTCATAAGCAAATTAATGGTTTTATAGAGCTTCTTTATAGCTCAAACAGCCTAAAAAAGTTGCTTGTGGTTACCTTCGCTACTTGTTCTGGTGACTCATTCCACAACTCTGCCAAACAATCAACAACGTATTTCACCATTGCTGGTTCATTCTTTTTTCCCCTATAAGGCTCAGGTGATAGATATGGTGCATCAGTTTCGACTAAAACACGCTCGCGTGGTACATTTTGTGCAATTTCTCTGAGTAAGCTCGCATTTTTAAAAGTAATAATTCCAGAAAATGAAATATATAACCCCAAATCTATAGATTGATCAGCAAGTTCTTTAGAGGAAGCAAAGCAGTGCATTACTCCACTAAAAGCACCGGCTTTCATTTCTGACCTTAACATATCGATCATCTCATTATCAGCGCTTCTTGTGTGAATAACTAAAGGTAGTCCAGTTATTCTTGACGCTTCTATATGTAATGCAAAACTTTTTTTCTGATTGTCTTTGTTGTCAGATTTATAAAAATCTAACCCGGTTTCACCGATACTAATTACCTTTTGATTTTTGGTAAATTCAACTAATTCATCAACATGTATACACTCACCGTTTTCTATAGCAGCATCAAGCGGATGTATACCAACAGAGGAGTAGACCTGATCATAGGATGAAGAAATTTTTAATAACTTAGGAACATCGTCAATGCTTACGCATATGTTATGCAAAACCTTTACACCATTTTGCTCTGCCCTTGAAATTACTTTTGGTATTTCATCGTCAGAAAAATAAATCAAGTGGCAATGAGAATCTACTATCATGAGCTTATTGTTGAGGCTTTTATTATAGAAGAAAACTCTTCTATCACTGTTTTATAAACTTCTTTTTTAAATGATATAGCACTGGCTACTAAACTATCTATACCTTGCCAACGCCACTCTTTGAACTCTGGATGACCAGTATAATTAATATCAATGTCCTCATCCTCTCCGCAAAACTTCATTAAGAACCACCTTTGCTTTTGACCAGAATATTTTCCATTCCAGCATATTGGTATAACTTCTTCAGGCAAGTTGTAGTATATCCAATCCTTGCTTTTAGTTATAACCTTTACTTTATTAGTACCAACCTCCTCTAGCAACTCACGTAACGCTGCTTGTTCCAGTTCCTCACCATCATCAACACCTCCTTGTGGCATCTGCCAGTAAGAATCGCTATCAAAGCGTTTTCCAATAAAGGCATGTCCTTGTCTGTTAAATAGCATTATGCCAACACAAGGACGGTACTTATCTTTCTGCTCAACCACGAGTACGCTCTGTTTTTAAATGATTTGTTACAGAAGTTTTAATTAATTTTCCATTTTTTTCTTTCTTCATCTCTTCAACAATTTTCTTTGCAACTTCCTTTGCATTCAAGTTCGAGTTATCAATTTCAAGCGAACCCTCAGGTATAAATAGCCTTTTCCCTTCAATTTTCTTTATAGCAAAATCCGGATCAGTAATTTTATTTTCCTGATATCTCTCTTCTGATTGGACACGTCTTACTAGTTTTTCATTATTACAATGTAATACTACAGAAAAAATTTCCATGTCCATTTTTTTACTTAAATTTACCACTGAGTTATATAATCTTTGGTCATAGGGATCACCCTCTATCAATTCATTTGTAAATATATAATGTTTTGATTTTACGTAGTGTTTTTCCAGTATTGCTAATACATTTTCCCTAACTGCAAAAATTTTTTCCCATAGGTCATCTGGAACTTCAGCGTTTTGTAATTTAACAATATCAAATATAATATTATTGAATAGATTATTGCTTACTATTACTGCACCAATGATTTTACACAGTTCCTTTGCAGTAGTAAACTTACCACTGCCTGGAAAGCCGATTAAGTAGATGAGAGTCTTGCCCATAATGAATACTAGTAAAAAGCTATTTTCAATTATATAAAAAGTATATACATTGTACATGCTAAAAACATGATGATAAAATAGATGCAGGTAATACCTTTAACAAGTAGTTGCGTTGAAAATAGTTCATATTTAGAAATTTTGAGTATATAATTATAAATGAATCATATAACCTGTAAACAATGCTTAGCGATATGGAATCGATAAGAAGTACAATTGAAGAGATAATAGATCAAAATAAAGGTCATGATATAGTAACTTTTGATGTGCAGAATAAAACCGTTATTGCAAAATATATGATTATTGCATCTGGTGATTCAAGCCGTCACGTTAAAGCTTTAGCTGAGCACGTAATAAAAAGCCTCAAGCCACATGATAAAATAGATGTAGAAGGTATGGATGAAGGCAATTGGGTAGTTTTGAATTTTCAAGGCATAATGGTTCACATATTCAGGCCGGAAGTAAGGGAGTATTATAAAATAGAAGAGTTATGGAACTGATTGCCTGGATAGCTGGTGCACAACTGCACAAACGTTGTAATTTTGAAGGCAACTCCTGCACAGGTAGTGGTGTCATGAAAGTAGCTGACACTGGAATCCAGTTTTTCATGCAATTTCATCGAAAACGTTGTATAGTGTGCTTGTTTATAATTAAGTTCCAGTGTCTGGGCACTGGCTTCTCTATTAGGGTTACCTTCAGCATTAATGACAGGATAGACTGGGGTTTATAAAATGAAACACGCATCTGAATTTTTAAATTTCATCCAAGAAAGAGGGTACCTATACCAATGCACAAACATTGAAGGACTAGATCAATTATTATTGCAGAGCAATTATATAGTTGCATACATTGGGTTTGATTGCACAGCACCAAGTCTTCATGCTGGTCACCTAATTCAGATTATGATGCTCTGTCACCTACAAAAATTTGGTTATAAGCCGATAGTCTTACTTGGAGGTGGCACAACAAAAATTGGTGACCCATCCTTCAAAGATAAAGCAAGAAGCATCTTGCCTGTAGAGAACATCAATCAAAATACATCCAGTATAAGGAGAATATTAGAGAAAATGGTGTCTTTTAATGACAGCAAGACTGGTGCAATGATAGTAAATAACGCAGATTGGTTGGATAACATAAAATACATAGATTTTTTGCGTGATATAGGAGCTTATTTTTCTGTAAATCGTATGCTAAGTTTTGATAGTGTGAAAACCAGGCTGGATAGAGAGCAAACCTTAAGCTTTCTGGAATTTAATTACATGCTATTGCAAGCTTACGACTTTATTGAATTAAACAAAAAATATGATTGTCGTCTGCAGATTGGAGGGTCAGACCAGTGGGGAAATATAGTAAACGGAATTGAACTTGGAAAAAAGTTGAATTTACCTGAGCTATTTGGCCTTACCATGCCTCTTTTATTAAATGCACAAGGAAAAAAAATGGGCAAAACTGAAAGTGGAGCAGTGTGGCTTGATGATAATATGCTAAAGCCTTACGACTACTGGCAATATTTTCGCAACGTTGATGATCAAGATGTTGGACGTTTTTTAAGATTGCTCACTGATGTGCCAATTGATGAGATTAGAAAATTAGAGTCTTTAAAGGATCAAGAAATAAATGAAGCAAAAAAGGTCTTGGCAACAGAAGTGACAAAAATATGTCATGGTGACAAAGAAGCGGAACTTGCACAATTTGCTGCAATTTCTGCTTTTGAGAATGAAGATAGCTCACTACTTCCTGATTACATCATAAAAAAAGAACAAGTTGCAAGCGGCATATCCTTAGTAGACCTACTACATGACACCGGTTTTGAACCTTCAAAAGGCGCTGCAAAGCGTTTAATACAGGGCAACGGATGCAAGATTAATGATAATGTTGTAAACAATATTGATCATGTAATAAATTTCGAAAGCTTTAAAGATCAGCCATTTATAAAATTATCTGCAGGAAAGAAACGCCATATAAAAGTTGTGGTAGATTAGGTCTCGAAGTAAGAAAACAAATTTTATACAAGTGAGAAATTAGATATGGAGCAAATTTTCAAAATTCGAGAATTATGTATAAAACAACTGGAAAGATAGTAGAAAGCGAAATTCTATTATATATAGCTAAAGTGGCTTAGGTTTACCTACAATTTGAAAAACAACAAATTCGTCATTCCGCTACTCATTAGCGGAATCTGTACCGCGAATGAATCCATAACTGTACGGACATTGCAATTTGGGCCTACCAGGAGGGCAATGCCTCTTATCCAAGTACCCTCTTCTTGTCATCCCAGTGCTTGACACTGGGATGGCTTTGTTGCATAGCAACTGAAAAAATCTGGTGGCTACTGACAAAATTCATTATAAAATAGCCATTTAACCTTGAAAGAAAAAATATGCCACAAAAAATGAGGGTCAGTAACCATAGCGAATATAACAAATTTCTAGAAAAAAGAGGAAATATTTTTCATTATATCAACGAAGCCATAGAAAAGTGGTACGAGAATGGTCCAAAAATACCAGGTGGCAACAATATTTATAGCGATAAAGTTGTAATTTTGGTGCACATAATAACTTGTTTATTTAGAATAGGCCTGAGGCAAACAGTTGGGTTTATAGCAGGATACCTTGAGCAAATTGGGAAAAATTTGCAAGTTATCAGCTATTCACAATCATCAAGAAGGTTTAAGAAACTCAATATTAAGATCAATGATTGCAGAAAATAATATGGAAGATATCGAAATTGCTATAGACAGTACAGGAATTAGTATATACAACAACACTCCTGGTCATAGCAAAGAAAATAGCGAAGATAGAAAGTATCGCAGCTATGAACAGACAAGAAAATTGCATGTAATGTTGAATACAAACAGCAAAAAAGCCATAGCTGTAAAATACAGTAACGGCTGATCACTATGGAGCTTGTGATTTGCTAAAAGAAGTCGATTTTCAGTATGTCATAAAAGTACTATATGCAGATAGGGCATATGACAGAGAAAAGCTCTATAAGCTGTGTAATCAATATGGTATAAAAACGAAAATTCCTCCGAAAAACAACGCAGCAGAGCATCCAAAGTTAGACTATATGGCTGAGAGAAATTCTGCAGTCAAGCTCATAAAGTCATATGATGAAGATGGTATAAAGAAGTGGAAAAAAGAGATGAGTTATGGAAAAAGATCTTATATAGAAAGTTTTTTCTCGCGACTGAAACAAACATTCGGGTTTAGTTTTAGGAATAAATCTGAGACAAATAGAGAGAAGGAACTACTTGTTAAATGCTATTTGCTCAATAAGTTCACTGATATTGGTATGGCTAAATTTGAGATAGCTTCATAAATTTATTGTGCGTTACCTACTATCCGAAGAGCGATGCAACAAAGCCCACTGGGATCCAGGAATTTTATTAAGTTGGTAAGTATAAAAGTAGCCGTTTTATGTTAAAACACAACGTTCTTGATGAGATTACGGCAAGGCTGGATTCCAGTGTCAGCTACTTTCATGACACCATTTGCTGTGCAATTTACCTTCAAAAATGAATGTTCATACAGTTATGGAATGAATCGCGGTATGACGTAGGGAAACCTTTCTTGAGTTAGCTATAGCACTATAAAATTGTCCGCAGGGCCATATAAAAGTCGTGGTGAGTTAATAAATTTTTATGGAAGAAAGGATATATTAGAAAATTGAGGGTTTTAAAGGAGGTAAAAATGAGACTGTATTATAAAGCATACGCGTCAAGTTAAGAGATTGTGAGCAAATTTAGAGAGGTTAAAGTGGATACTCTAGCCCTTCTACGTTTGTCTTTTAATGAAAATCGCGACCAAGTTATAGTGAGTTTTTTAAGAAATGCTTTTAAACTATTAATTTTGGTTAATACTAAAAATAACTCTCTAACCCGCCTTTTTAGCTCAATAAATGCCTTTGTTAAGCTAAGTTCTGTATTCTTTTTCACTTCTGTGCAACCAACTATGCCGCGAAATATAAGAATTGCGCACAATTTAGCATATAGTTCACATAATACTCTGCATGGCTTTCCTTTTAGCTTATCAAGCCTGATATGGCTTTTATACAATTTAAATAATAACTCAATTTGCCACCTTACTCTGTAAATCGTTAATACTTGCTCAGCACTAATTTTATTTTCTGGAACATTAGTTATAAATATTGACCAGTTCAACAATTTTTGATTTCTTTTAGAGGATGTATATCCCTGCGATCTTGCTAATCTATTAGCTTTCCTTCTTCTGGCCATAGACTGTTCTTCAGTTAGTTTCTGACATATAATTCTTACTCTAATTTTTGCTTCTTTTCCTAACAATACCTCGTTTTCTAAAAATAACTTATCCTCTAAACATTCTAATAACTCCATTTTTTGATTTGTTTCTACATCATATATGTTGGTATCGGATTTATAACGACTTATGAAATAAGCTCCTATTTCATTGATTTGTTTAAAAGAACTTGGCACAAAATAACCGAGATCAGATATTAGCAAATCATTGCTTAATATATTACTTAAATGTTTCCTATATCCCTGGTCTGATCTTACCCCCTCCGTTAAATTAAGTTGGTCTATTATCTGATTCATGTAGTCGAAAACTAATTGTAACTTTATTCCAGACTTAGTATTGCTTTCATAGCCACTGTAGCTAGTACCATAACCTTTATACATCTCTTCCATACTGTTAGGTAGAGTAATATAGCTACTGTCCAATAATTTAACACTATTAAATTGCTGTAAGATTTTGCAATCAACTTGCAAGATATTTTTAAAGAGAATCACAGATTCATTATACATCCTTTTCATAAATTCCACTGCTTCTTCAGTAAATCTAAAATCCAAACCTTGTTTTGTTATATCTATCGAGTCCTCGTTTAGTAATTGACACATTGTTTCTACGCTACAATTATCAACTCCTATATTACCCAAGACCATGGCTTTTACGAATGATGAACCTTTTAGCTTTCTCTTTCTTTTTATAAACCTTGTTGTAATTGAGATTTTCTCTGCTTTTTCATTAAAAAATTCTTTGAGCTTTTTTGATAAGCAAGTTATTTTATTCATTGGTTCTCTCACTAAAAGTATATCTGGGAGAACTTATACCTTATTATTCTATCTCTTTCATACCTTTATTTCCTTAACTTGACGCGTATGGTATTATAAAGATATCACAGGTCTTATCAAAGAACCCTACCGCTCCAGAGGAAGGGATTATTTTGACAAAAGAAAGGTACAGATTATATCTGTTAATGAATCTCAAGCTAAATCAAAGGTAGTTGGATCAAATGTATATCGAGTAACACTAAAGCACGATGGTCCTCTTTTGAGTGGAACATGTTCCTGTCCTGCATTTGTGTATTATGGTCCATGTAAGCATATGGCTGCAACAGGTTTTGCTTTGGTTGCACTTGATAGAAAGGAGTATCGATCGTCTGCGCGCCCAGATGAACAGACTCTCTTTGAAAGGTTTTACTAAGAAAAACAAAGCAAGAGCTAATTTCAATAATTACTCGTTCCAGTAAACATTATCCTGAGATTTTTGAAGAACTAGAGGATAAAGAATATGAGCAATTTATTCAAAGTGAACTTTCAAAATCCGAGAATTATGTATAAAACAACCGGAAAGATGGTGAGATCAGGTAATCTATGGCTAAGACGTCATACCGCCGCGGTATCTCTTAGCCGCTAACACGTAGCGGGATGACGAGATGCCACCACGAACCGTCATACCGCGCGATTCATCCGCGGTATCTCTTAGCATAGATCCCGCTAACAAGCAGCGGGATGACGGTTGTCGTTTAGCTATAAACATTAAGAAATTTACCAAACGAAAAAAAAGGCAAAAAAAGCCCCATGATTGGCTAATTACTTACATTATACTTTCAAGTATGGCGTTTTTTTATTCTAAACACTTAATAACCGCGATTCAGCTACTTTTAAACCGCAACTAATCTAAATTATAAACGTTAAGAAATTTACTAAACAGAAAAAAAGGCAAAAGAAACCCTAGGTTAGCTAGTTATTCACTATCCATTTTTTAAGTTGGCGTTTTTTTATGTTTTAAACGCTTTATAAGCGCGTTTCAGCTTATGTAGGTAGAAATTTTATAAGACATAAGGTGCACATAGTGCAAAAAATTAAACATGATACGCCAGATACGTGAGTTTTTTTGTCATTTAATCTGTACAGAGAAGATAAATAAATAGCTTCAGTGTTTATGATAAGGGGGCTGGCGGAGTTTGTCAAGTGGTTTTTTAGCCACGTTTCCCTGTTATAATGTTCGTTTGCTTGACCTAAGATCCAGGAGTATTTAAACTGAACCCTATACAGTGCTAAAAATGATAGGAAATCTAAGCGGAATAGTTGATGAAGTGCGCAGTGATCACATAATCCTGAATGTGAATGATGTTGGCTATATGGTGTATCTTTCAGCCAAAACTTTAAATGCATGTTCCATCGGAAGTAGAGTTAAATTACTTATCGAAACCTATGCAAATAACAGAGAAAATGTCGCTCAGCTATATGGTTTTATAAGCAAAGAAGAACAGCAGTGCTTGAGGTTGCTTGTCAAAGTAAGCGGCGTTAGCTATAAAACTGCAATGTCAATTTTGAGTAAATTAACTCCAGAACAGCTATTTTTGGCAATTATGAATGAAGATAAAGTAGCACTCAAGATGAGTGGACTTGGCTTGAAACTCATAAATCGAATCATCACTGAATTGAGTGGCAAAGTAAGTAAACTAGAAATAAATAACAATAACTTTAATCCAATTAATGAAGATGCCCTTTCAGCATTGATCAATCTTGGATATGAAAAAATGAAAGCTTATGATACGATAAAGAAAATACAAGACGAATCGTCAAATCTGGACACTAAGGATATTATTCGCATAGCGCTTAAGGAGCTCTTAACATTATGAAATCAATATCGTGCGGTAAAGAATATACTGAAGATGTGCGCAATATCAACATCAGGCCTGAGCAACTTGATGATTTTGTCGGGCAAAAAGACTTAATACAAAATTTAAAAGTGTTTATAAACGCTGCACAGACGAGAACTGAAGCTTTAGATCACGTCTTATTGTACGGTCCTCCAGGGCTTGGCAAAACAACTTTAGCACAAATTGTTTCTAAAGAATTAAGAGTTAGCTTTCGCGCAACTTCTGGTCCTTTACTTAGTAAAGCTGGAGATTTGGCCGCAGTGCTTACCACTTTAAATGCAAAAGATGTTCTATTTATCGACGAAATCCATAGATTAAATCGCAGCATCGAAGAAGTTTTATATACTGCTATGGAAGATTTTTGCTTGGACATATTAGTAGGTGAAGGTCCATCTACTCGCACTTTAAGGATAGATCTACCACCATTTACGCTAATTGGAGCAACAACACGGCTTGGATTACTTTCTGCGCCACTCAGAGATCGTTTTGGCATTCCTTTGCATCTTGAGTTTTATTCCTTTGAGGAGCTGGTTAATATTATAAAAAGAGGCGCAAGAGTTCTTTCTGCTGAAATTGAAGAGGGTGCTGCGCGGGAAATTGCCTGCCGTGCGCGCGGCACTCCAAGAATTGCTTTGAGGTTACTCAGAAGAATAAGGGATTTTGTTGAAGTGAAAGATGATAAAAAAATTACTTATGAAGTCGCTGATTCTGTATTACTAAAATTGGGTGTAGATAAAATGGGACTCAATAAACTTGATATGAATTATCTAAGATTTTTATTCAACACTTCAGGCCCTGTTGGAATTGACACCATATCTATTGCGCTATCCGAAGATGTTGGCAATATTGAAGAAACAGTAGAACCTTATTTAATCAAAATTAGTTTTGTAAAGCGCACACCAAGAGGGCGCGTTCTAACCGATCAAGCAAAGGAGTATTTGAGCTTTCAACATTAAACATCATAATTTATATTGACTAATTGGCGTGGTATCTATATGCTAACATTTATATATTAAAAATAATGGAGGCATATATGTTAACTAATAGCACTGAAACTGTATCTTTAATTGAAACTTCTTCTAATCTAAATATCAGTCCTTCTGATAATAATTCGATTTCGGATACTAAAAATGTACCTAAATCAACACTAGATGAGAATGTACCTAAATACGTCACTCTTAATAATGCAGAACAACACTTCTACTAATACCACTAATAAAAAGAAACCAAAACCTTATATTCATAAGGATAGTAATGGTATATGTACATATACTGCTCGGGATGAGAATAAATATGGTGGTAAGAACATTATAGGCAAAATTGCTGAACAAATTAAAGAAGAGATATCTAAAAATATAGAAAATAATGATATAGAATTTATAAAACTTAAAGAAAGCAAAAATGAAGATAATATTATTGAGCCTGCCGTAAGAATTGCGATAGGTAGTAATACAAAAGAAATAAGCATGAGTGACATTCTAAATAACGATTTGTGTAAACAATATGGCGTGAAAGCAATTACATTATTGCTACCTCAAAGTAAAGCAAGGGGGCTACGTTGCCGGGTTGATGAACATGGAACAAGAATTTATGAAGTAGCTAATGGGTCATATCAAATGACTTTAAAGTGGAATGCTCAAGGAAAAGAATGTAATATTAAAATTAATATTCATGATAATGGCTCCGTAGAACTTATTGAGGGTAATGGTGTTACTATGGAGCAATTAGCTGCACATAAAGAAGTAAAAGTAGGAAGGCAATATGAAGCAAAGCCTTTACATGAAGTGTTAGCATCACAATTGCCACAAACACAATTACAACAAAGCTCTGAAGAAGTAAAATTTTTGGAGCAGCATTCAACAAATGTAGAAGACTTGAGCGGCGCATCACAAAAGCATCAAGCTCCTGCTGCTTCAAAATAGGTAAAGTAGTGAAAATTCAGTATAAGTTGCTTGCATCTGCAAGTAACTTATACTTTTATGATGAGCAACACAATACTACCAAGAAATTTCTACGAGCGGCCAACTTTGGTTG
Source organism: Wolbachia endosymbiont (group A) of Cydia splendana (assembly GCF_947179475.1). NCBI lineage: Bacteria > Pseudomonadati > Pseudomonadota > Alphaproteobacteria > Rickettsiales > Anaplasmataceae > Wolbachia > Wolbachia endosymbiont (group A) of Cydia splendana. Next base: position 1,043,446 of record NZ_CAMXBP010000001.1, on the reverse strand, counting down.
TAGCCGGGGAGTTACTAGGAAAGATGCTGAAATTTTCTAACTTTAGTGGAATAATAACCGAAGTTGAAGCCTATATAGGAATGAGTGACCCAGCTTGTCATGCAGCTAAGGGTTATACTAACCGAACCTCAGTAATGTTTGGTATGCCGGGGTTTTCATATGTGTACTTTATATATGGAATGTATTACTGTTTAAATATTGTAACAGAAGCAGAAGGGTTCCCAGCAGCAGTGTTAATACGGGGATTAAAGCTCATTGAACCGCTTGAGGCAAATTTAGGTGGGCCAGGAATATTGTGTAAAAGATTAAATATTACAAAAGAACATAACAAACAGGACCTTACTATAAGCCACGAATTTTGTGTTTATGAATCTTACCTCAAACCAGATTATATTTGCACCCCGAGAATCGGAATTAGTAAAGGCCAAGAGAAATTTTGGCGGTTTAAGATTTTCTAAACTTAAGACCTTGCGTAGACTATTTGCCAATCGGATAATCACCAGTGAAACAAGCATCACAATATTGTGGTGTAGCATTGTTACGCTTTTCTGCTTTAACAGCCTGATATAGTCCATCAATACTCAAGAAGGCTAGGCTATCTACTCCTATAACTTCCTTAATTTCCTCTACAGATTTATTTGCAGCAATTAAATCTTTGCACTCTGGCGTATCTATTCCATAAAAACAAGAATGCTTAATTGGTGGGCTTGAAATTTTGAGGTGAATCTCTTTTACTCCTGCATCCTTTAACATAACTATTATATTTGTTAACGTACTACCACGCACTATACTATCATCTATTAAAATTATGTTTTTACCTTTCAAAATGTGCTTATTAGCATTGAATTTTAATTTTATTCTAACTTTACGTACTTCAGCGGTTGGTTGTATAAAAGTTCTTCCTATGTAATGATTACGAATTATTCCCAGTTCCATAGGTAACCCTGAATGCTTTGCATATCCAATAGCTGCAGGTATTCCAGAATCAGGTATTGGTACAACCATATCCATATTGTTTTTTGGTGGGCTCTCTTCTGCAAGTATTCTTCCTATTTCTTTTCTTATATCATATATGGACCTATTCTCCATTATGCTGTCTGGTCTTGAAAAATAAACGTATTCAAAAATACAAAAACTTGATTTTTGCTGTGGGAAAGGAAATGCTGAAGCTAGATTACCATTTCGATCAATGGTGACTAACTCACCTGGTTCTATTTCTCTAACAAACTCTGCATTTACTATATCAAGAGCACAAGTTTCAGATGCAAGAACATAAGAACCGTTTAACTTCCCTAAAACAAGAGGCCTGATTCCAGACGGATCACGTACTCCAATAACTACTTCTTGATTGATTGCCACAAAAGAATAAGCACCTTGTATTTGCTTTAATGCATATATAAAACTCTCTAAGAAGCTATCTTTTTCACCGCTTGCTGTCAGATGCACTACTACTTCTGTATCAATATCTGACTGAAAAACGCACTCTTGTTTAATTAATTGTTCGCGTATTGGAGAAATATTAATTAAATTACCATTATGTGCTATGGCAAAATCCCCAAATTTGCCACTTTTGCCAAGCATGGGCTGCACTCCAAACTTATTACCACTTGTTGAGTATCGAACGTGACCTATTGCACAATCTCCAGGTAAGGATTTCTTTATTTCATCTATATCATCAAATACGCTGCTCACTTGACCTTGAAAGTGATAAGAGTGCAGCTTATCGTTGTTACTGGTTACTACGCCAAAAGACTCTTGACCTCTATGCTGCAAAGCGTGGAGAGCAAGTATAGAGTTAAAAGCAGCACTTTGGTTGCAACTTATGCCAAATACCCCACATTCCTCACGCATTTCATCTAGCATAAAAACTATTAAGTAAAGTTTAATTTTACTTTAGCATAGGTAAAATACAAGCATTTTGTTGTTCATCTGCTTTTATTGCCAGCAATAATCCTATGCATATCAAGCTTGCAGCAGTTGTACTTCCTCCATAGGAAAGAAATGGCAGTGGATCGCCTATCACAGGCAAGAGGCCTATTGACATTCCAATGTTTACAAAAAAATGAGCGCTAAAAAAGGCGAAAATGCCGATAGATACCGACTTAGAAAAATAATTTTTCGACCTATAAGCGATAGAGAAAATTACTCCAAGTAATGAGGTATAAAGCAAAATTAAAGCCATGCTACCTAAAAAGCCCCATTCCTCACTCAGCACTGCAAAAGCAAAATCTGTACGTTTCTCCGGCAAAAATCCAAGTTGAGTTTGACTTCCGTTAACAAAGCCCTTACCAAGCAAACCTCCTGAACCAATAGCTATTTGAGATTGCTGCGCATTATAACCTATTCCAAGTGGATCCACTGATGAATCCAAAAATGACAATATCCTTTGCTTGTGATAAGGACGTAAAAAAGGCCAAATAGCCGGTACTGCAAAAATGCCAAGAGTTCCACATATTACTGAATGAGATCTTTTTATTATTGTTGTGAATATAATTGATATCCCTATAAATAACATTATCATAGCTGTGCCTAAATTAGGTTGCTTTAACACCAAGAACACGGGTAAGAAAATAATTATAAGTGCCTTAAGCAATCTTTTAAATTCCATCATTTTATACATACTCTGCTTATCAAAATAGCGAGCAAGCGCAAGTATTAAGCCTACTTTTGCAAATTCTGATGGTTGCAAACTAATTGATCCAATTCTTATCCACCTTGTTGCACCCATTATGTGTGAGCCAAAAAAATTTACTGCTAATAGTGAAATCGCTGCTGCTATATAAAAAAAGTAGGCGTACTTCAAATAAAAATCTAGCTCTATGAATGACATAGCTATAGCGAGTAGGAAAAAGAAGGAAAATATGACCAGTTGGTGAATCGCAAATGGCACCCACTTTCCTCCAGCAGAAGAGTATTGAACAACAATGCCAACGCAAAACAGCGCTATCACGTTAATGACTAATAACCAATGAATCTTCTTCAGCCTACCCACAATAAAGACCTTATAACCTTAAAGTATAGTAAAATATGAAACAAAGATAAAAATCAAAAAACCAACTTCTCAACTACTAACCGAATTGGAGTGCTATATATTCCAGTTACTACTGTTAAAGCTGCCATAAACAATAGACAGAAAAGCATAGGAAATGGCACATCATTAATTTTGCCTAGTGTCATTCTAGTGCGTGACGTTGCATCATTTTCAAAATACATTTTCTCTACCATCTTCCACATGTATATTAGTGCAAGAAAAGAACCGGCAGCAAAAGCTATCAGGGAAATCCACGCGCGAGATTCGATAATTGCTTTCATTATATACCACTTGCTTACAAAGCCATTTGTTAAAGGCACACCGATTAATGCTAAACTGAGTAGAGTGAACGCAAGTGCTGTATAAGGCATTGATTTCTTGAGTCCCGATAAATTCTCTATTTTTGTTGTATCAAATTTGTAAGAAATACATCCTGCAGCCATAAATAAAGATGTTTTTATTATGCTGTGGTTTACTATGTGAAGAATTGCTGCAAATACACCTGTTTTTGAGTTAAAACTCAGTGCTAAAATTATATAACCAATTTGGCTAATACTAGAGTGAGCAAGCAGTCTTTTTATGTCTTTTGCGGTTATTGCAAATATCGACCCAAATACAATAGCGCAAAGTGCGAGGATAATTATCACATTGTCCAGTAGCGGCTTAAACAAGAAAAAATTTTGATGAAAAACAGTATAAAAGATTCTGATGAAAACATATATCATCACTTTTGTCACTGTGCCTGAAAAGAATATGCTAATGAAACTTGGCGCCTCACTATATGCATTAACCAGCCACCTGCTTAATGGAAACAGTGCCATTTTGATTGAGAGACCAACAAAAATGAACAACGTGCCAAGTTTTATGATGTTGTTATCGTATAATGGAACTATTCTTTCAGCCATGTCAGACATATTGAGCGTTCCAGTCATTGAATACAAGAGCCCGATGCCAAATAAATAAAATGTTGCACCTATTGTTCCACTAATTAGATATTCAAATGCTGCAACCAAGGCTTTTTTATCCCTTCCCATTGAAACTAATACATAAGAAGAAAGAGATGAAATTTCCAAGAAAACGTAAAGGTTAAATATGTCGTTTGTTACCAGAATCCCGAACAGTCCGCTTAAGCACAGTAGAAATAGAGAGTAAAAACCAGTGATTTTGTTTTTGCTAATTTCTTTTTCGTTAATATAAAAGCTATAAAGCACGCTAATCAGCGCTATAAAATTCACCAAAGTTAGAATCAAGGAGTTCAACACGTCGATTCTTAACTCTATGCCGTACGGGGGAGCCCAATCCCCAAGGTGATAAGTTATAATTTCGCCTTTATATGTTTTAATGAGTAGTATTGATGAAATGATAAGAGTGATTGTTGTTGCAATAAAAGAAATAAACCAAGATACCTTGTGTTTCTTGGCAAGAAAGCAAAACATTGATGCAATTATTGGGATAATAACTTGTAAAATTGGTAATTGCATTAAATTGTTGTTAATATATCGTTAAAGTATTAGTATATATAATACTTTTTGTTTTAATACCCTTATGTTATCTAAAATTTGTAACGCAATAAAACGCCTATTACGAAGAGAAGATAAATTTGTAGGAAGAGATGAAAATGGAAATTCTTACTATGAATCAAGTAAAGGAAAAAGGTGGGTTATGTATAGCAGTGTCTCTGAGCCTACAACAGTGCCTCCGGAATGGCATATATGGCTTCACTATACTGATAATGTAGTACCAGTTAATAATAAAAAAAGAAAAGTAAAACATACTCCTAATTTAACGGGTACAAAAGGTGCATACTATCCAAACCAAAAAGTGAAAAATTACTATAAAAGCTGGAGTCCTGATAACTAAAGATGCGAAGGTCAAATATACTTGAAATAACCGCTGGATTATTTGTATTAATTTTCACTATTTTTCTGATTTTCTTTGCTATTGATAAGCTATCTTACATAAAGAAAAACTATAAGGATTGCAATAAAATATATGGTCTTTTTGCTAACGCTAACGGTATAGGAGTTGGTGATAGTGTCAAGATCTCTGGTGTGGACGTTGGAAGCATAACTGGTGTATCACTTGACAAAGCTACCTACGTAGCACGAATCGACATGTGTATAAGCAGAGACATAAAATTGCCAATTGATAGTTCAGCTCTGATCACTAGCAGTGGAGTTGTTGGTAGTAAATTTGTTAATATATTACCTGGATCAGATATTAAACTAATCTTGCACGGTGGTAAAATAGAGTATACTCAAGCTGAAGCAAATATGGGTGGAATAATGGACAAAATTATTGGTATGTTTACAAAGTGAAAATGGCAGGATTCCAAGTGTACCCATTCAGATGAAGCCTCCTGTAGTTCTAAAGTATTTAAGGAGTTTGCCTTATTTCTTGCCTTTTCTACCGCTTGCTTTGGGGTTTATAGTATAGAAAGTGCCTTAACAGTTGCAGTACATGTCTATCAATGATAAAATGAAGATTAATTTATTTTGATATTATGATTGGTTTACTGTTTGCCGTACTATTGTTCCTCTGTGGTAGTGATGCACTTGCAAAACAGGAGCCACGTTCAATAGCTGGAGATAATCACATAAAGGTAATAAATTATAACCCACAGGCTATACATAAGTATACGGGTTTTTATGGTTATCAGTCCAGTATATTGTTTGAACCAGGGGAAGTAATACAAAACCTTTCAATGGGTGATTCAACTGGTTGGCAACTCCTTCCTCAAGGTAACAGATTGTTTATTAAGCCTATAGATGATATTGCCGATACTAACGCAACTATAATTACCAATAAAAGAGTTTATTACTTTGAACTTCATGCTGAAGAAGCAACTGGACTAGATGATCCAAGATTAGCATATGAAGTAAGGTTTCTTTATCCACTATTTAGCAGTGATGAGATTTACACAACAAATAACGGTGATATCCTCGAACAAGCTAGTCATACCATTATTCCTGATATAAACGATATTGAAGTTGTAAAGAAGGGTTTAAATTTTAATTATTCCATCTCGCACGTTAAAGGCAGTCAGTCAATAATACCAATCAAGGTTTTTGATGATGGAAAATTTACATATCTACAATTCAATAAAATAAACTCTGATTTCCCGGCAGTTTTTATGATTGATTCTGCAGGATATGAGTCTTTAGTAAATTTCCGTACAGTTGACAACTATCTGATAATCGAAAGGGTAAGTTCAGTGTTTACCTTAAGGAATGGATCGAGTACAGTTTGCCTATTTAATGAAAACATGCCTTTCAAAAAAGGTAAGTGATTACTATCTAAAGGCTATAATGCCCGAGATATGGGTGCAAAGTTTTTTCTATGATGTTCTGTAATTCCATAAAGGCCAATAGCGTTAAGGTGCTCTTTTGTCCCATATCCTTTATTTTTATACCAATTATATTCAGGATGCTTATTGTGCAATTCTTGCATAAGCCGATCTCTCGTAACTTTTGCAACGATTGAAGCTGCTGCAATTGATGTACTCAAATTATCACCATTTACTATGGATTTCACTTGCCATTTCACTTCAGGTGGTTGATTACCATCAACTAGCACATAATCTAACTCTAGGTCCAAGTCTATCAACGCACGTTTCATTGAAAGTTTTGTTGCTTGCAAGATATTGTATGAATTTATTTCTTCTACGCTTGCCATTCCTATACCAAATTTTGCAACGGATGTTATTTTTTCATATAGGACTTGCCTACATTGAGGAGTCAACTTTTTCGAGTCGTTGATTCCATCAATAATTGTATTTCTATCAATAAACACTACGGCTGCGGATATTACTGGACCAGCTAGCGGACCTCTTCCAACTTCATCCACTCCTGCTATCACTCCTGATAATTTATTTTCTAATGTAAAGTCTGGGTATTTCATAGGTTTTTATAATAAGAAAGTTATAGTAAAAACTGAACAGATAATAGAAATTATCCAAAATTTCATAACGATTACATTTTCTGACCATCCCTTCTTTTCAAAGTGATGATGTATTGGTGCCATAAGAAAAACTCTTTCTCCTTTTCCATATTTAAACTTTGTATATTTAAAATATGATATCTGAATAATCACAGATAGAGTCTCTATTACAAAGATTATTCCAATAACGGCAAAAAGCATCTCTCTTTTAATTAGGACACTAGTTAACCCTAAAGCTGCGCCTACCGACAAGCTACCAACATCACCCATAAATATTTTTGCTGGATGTGTGTTAAACCACAAGAAACTTAGAATAGCTCCTATAAATGCAATGCAGAATAAAGTAATATTCATATCTGCTTGAGTTATGTATGCAATTAGCCCCAAAAAAGCAAAGGAAGTGATGACTTGAGTTGCAGCAAGGCCATCCAAACCATCTGTGAGATTCACAGCATTAGAAGAGCCGACAATTACAAACGCAGCAAACGGAACATATAGATAGCCAAAATCTATTATTACTCCTTTAAATAGGGACGTTTTTGTAAAACCTTCAGCAGAGTATAGCTTAAGTATAAACACACCAACCAGAGCAACAATAAACTGAATAAGTATTTTGGTTTTTGCACTTAAACCTCGATAGTGATTTGTCTTCAATTTTAAATAATCATCAATAAATCCAAGTAGAGCAAAAAATAGAGTTATCAATATCAGCAGCAAAATTTCTGGTGTTAACTGAGCCCAGAGTAAAATTGGTAATAAAGAAGAAATCAGTATTATTATTCCGCCCATAGGTGGTACATTCTTTTTTGTTATTAAATGACTTTCTGGTCCACATGATCTAATTGGTTGCCCATCTTTGCTTATTTTTTTTAGAAGCTTTATAAAATAGGGAAAAAGAATAAACCCAAAAACAAATGAGGTAAAAAATATTTTTGTAGCTAAGATCATCTGCTTACTTAAATTGACTAAGTGTCATACCACCTATAGCTAATAAAGTCAACTTCTGTCATCCTATAGCCTGACCTACAACTGTACGAACATTGTGATTTGGGCCCATCAGTAGGGTGTCATCCCAGTCTGGAATCCACAACTGTACGAACGTTGTAGTTTGGACCACCAGTGGGGTGTCATCCCAGTGCCCAGACACTGGTTCTATGCAACTTAATTAAAAACGTTTGTTTTAGTGTAAGACAATTACCTTTAGCTTATCAGCTCAGTTATAAGCAAAATTTCTGGATTCCAGACTGGAATGACACCATTTGCTGTGCAATTTACCTTCAAAAATGAATGTTCGTACAGTTGTGAACCTGTGGCAGGTATTACATAAGAGCATTTCCCTCTTCTAAATTAAAACGCACTTTTGCCTCCTTTGCAGTCTATACTTTAGATGTATTTAATTTACAAATACTAATTATTTATTAATAATGGTGATATGTAAATATAGTTATAAAATAATTGTTACACTTGAATTCCTTCCTGGTTTCTGTTGTTATCAGAACATTTAAAACACTTTAAGAAAGTTGCTTAGTTAAATTAACTTAGACAAGTAAATAGCAGTTTTGCAGCCTGTTTTTATGAATGATGATAAAATGTTGTAGCCAAATGCGCTTTCAGCATTGTGCTGAATTGCAATATCTTTGTGCTCTAACTCCTCGTCGCGAAATTTACTTATAGTTTCTCTTAATTCCCCATCTTCTAAATGTGAAACTTGCTCTTTGTAGTGCTCCCCGATAACTTCTTCAACTGCAGCAGTGCAAGCCATAGCAGCTTTTTTGCCCATAATGGCAGTTGCAACGCCAAGCGACACTCCTAAAACACGCCAAACAGGCAACAAAACAGTAGGACGAACTTTTTGCTCTTTGATTTTCTCATTAAAATAGTGAAAATGCTTTTTTTCCTGCTCTTCCATTTCAATTATTTCATTGATTATAGAAGATTTCTTAAGAATAAATTTTTGACCAGAATAAATGCAAATAGCTCCATATTCTCCAGCGTGATCTACTCTAATTGCCTGTTGCAAGAACTGATTGTTGCTGTACCTTAAATTATTTAGATTTCTTTCTTTCTCCACAATACACCTTACCTGATACGAACAGAGCTACTATGAGATAAATTAGATTCCATGTTGCTAAGGAAACACCTAGAACGTAATGAGGTCTGTCACAAGATGGAGAGTAATTAGGATTTAGTAGATTATTTCTGAGCTCTTCTATACTAACGTTACCACTTGCTTGCTCTGTACAACCTAAAACATCATGAAATAAGTGGAGTTCAAGACCTATATGATAAAAAGATATTACTGCACCTATGAGGTAGCTGCAAAACATTGCATAGATTAGAATTTTGTTGTCTTTAAGCATGCACGCTACTGCAAGTAATCCGGCGATATAGTAAACTATTCGCTCGTATGTACATAACTTGCATGGCAGCATGTTGAAAAAATATTCTAGCACATATGCAAAAATTAGAGCAGCGGCACTCGACAGCAGAAAGATTGCAGGAATTCTGGAATTATTACACATAACTTTAAGTAAATTATCCCTGAAAGTATAAAGCAGAGTATTCATTTTACATAGGGATTTTTATTTTTTTTCAAAAGCAATCTAACTGGCACACCGTCTGCAAAGAAATTTTTTCTGAGATCGTTAATTAAATAGCGTTTGTAACTTTCATCAACACTTTCAGGTATGTTACATATCAAAGAAAAAGCTGGAGGTTTAGTACCAATTTGAGCGATATACTTCATTTTAACTGCTTTGCCTTTTACAAGAGGGTGAGAATGTTTTCCTACAGCATCTATGAGCCACTTATTCAGTTTTGCAGTGCTGATCTTCTTGTTCAAGGATTCACTCACTTCAAGACACTTATCTATCACATCACCGCAGCGCATGCCTTTTAACGCAGAAATTGTTATAGTTGGCACTTCCAAGAATAACCTGGTTACTTCCTGTTGTTTGACAAATTTTATTAACCTGCTTCTGTCATCCTTACCTATTAAATCCCACTTATTTAAAACAACAATAATCCCTTTCCCTCCCTTAATTGCAGCTTCACCAATTGATAAATCCTGCTGCTCAATACCAACTAGGGAGTCTAGCATTAAAACTACCACATGAGAGCGCTTGATTGATTCCATGCTTTTCTCAACAAATCTTGATTCTAAGCCATCTACAACATTCGCCTTTCTGCGGATTCCGGCAGTGTCAATTAGAGTAATTAACTCTCCATCATGATCATATGTAATATCCACAGAATCACGTGTGGTACCTGGCTCTGAACTTGTTATTAGTCTGTTTTCTGCAAGTAAACCATTTAAAAAAGTTGATTTTCCAACATTCGGACGGCCGATGATCGCGATCCTCAGCCTACTCAGTTCATTGTTAGGTAACTCAGTGTTCTCGTTAAAATTTTCAATAACACCAGCTAATGCATCATAAAGATCAACCATGCCAAGATTATGCTCGGCAGAGATATACACCGGGCCAAGAAAATCAAAAAACTGCAAATAATCAACATTTTCGGATTTATGACTCTCGCATTTATTTGCTATCAGTATCACAGGTTTATTTATTTTTCTCTTCAGCCACTTTGCAAACTCTTTATTTCGCTCATTTTGCACTTTTGCGTCAACAAGAAAGAAAATTATGTTTGAACTGGATAAAGAAAACTCTATTTGCTCAATAACTTGCAGTGAAAAACTAGTTTGGTCGTTCCATCCTCCTGTATCTATAACTTTAAACTCCAAATCGCTAATTCTCCCCATTCCCTCTCGCCTATCCCTTGTCACTCCTGGAATGTTACTCACTACTGCTGCTTTTCTTCCTACTAATCTGTTGAATAGGGTCGATTTTCCAGCATTTGGTAGGCCTACTATGGCGATTTTTAGCATAATTCAAGGGCATGTTCTATATGAAGTAAATTATAACCGAAACTTTTCAATTTAACTATTGACTTCGTAGATTATATAAGCATACTACAGTTAGAATTTTTTTATTTCGTTATGTAAAATATGAGGTAGTTATGCTAGTGTCAGAGCAAATAGAGAGTGTAGATAGAGAAGAATTAAAGCAACAAAATCATATACATAAAGATACAGAGTGTTCGGAAGAGACGACAATATATGGGCATATTAATCAACATATGGAAAAAAACATCTCAAATACATTGCATGAAATATATGATGCTCTTATGTCATATAACGAATCGGAACAGTCAATGACGTCAACTTAAGAACTTTCATTAGCAAACTCTCCTAAAGACATGATGGCGTTTAGGCTTATCTACTTTATTGCGGCTGTCCCGGTCGGATTTTAACTTTAGCGCGTATACTTAAAAAGGGCTTGAAAGTTTTTTGGCGCAATAAGTACCTGATAGAGTTTCTGCCTCATTACACCAAATAAAACTGAAAAATTTAAACGATACTCAGTAATTTGATCTGGGTTCCAAGGCCCTTGTGCATCACATATATGAAGCGATAATATATTGCACATGACCAAGTTTGCCCAAAATTCTTGTAATACAGCCTCTCCAGAAAAATTCTCTAACTCTGCTCCTACTTTGAGTCGTTTATAGCACTCCTCTATGTGCCACCTTAACACATAAGCTTTGCTCCAAAGTCTCGGTCAAAAACTCTGTTTCTCAGTTGGCTAATGTCAGCACTATAACTCTTACTTTCTGTCCTTTCATTTTATTTTTTAGCTTTTCATTTTCTAATATAAAATCAAAATCTAATTCGCCAGCGTTCCCATAGCTTACTATAATTTCTTTTTTGCAAGCAAAAAATAAAATCTACTTCCAAATCATAATGCTGCTGAATGAATTTTACTGAAGACGATCATAGATAAATAATAATTTCTCTTGATTTAATAAACGCATTTGAGTGATAACTTCGGGTAATTGCTCTGCCGCCAACGTTTGTTCACCTATATTCCAAGCTGCAAGACGAGCACTGCAAATCAATGAAGTACACAAATCAACAAACAAATTGCCAATGGTGCCTGTTGTTCCATTTGGTTCAAACTCGGATACAATTTCCCCAGAGCTGGGTAATCTCATACCAGAACCATCTGCTGCAATAAGTCTATAGCCTCTCCAACTCAGGTTCATCCTGATAGGCTGTTTGGATGCTTAAATTCTTGAGCCTGTATGGCAAATCTTATACCTTGCTTTAGAAAAAGCTTGCTTTGAGGGTACATGTCAATGGCTCCATAAGTTCACATTCTATTCCCAAACTTTTTTTAACTAACTTTAAAATCATAGAAAATACTGTCGAAAAAGCTTGTTCGTGTAAAACTCAACACAATGGATTTTCTGAAAAGTTTTCGAGTATATTATATTTTTAATTTGTAGAATAAGGTTTTTTCCTTTTTGCATATTTCACCTAAAAAGGACACATTTTAGACTTCTTTGTTGAAATAAAACAGAAACAAAAGTGCTGTCCCTTGCACTCTTTGGATAATTTAATGATAAAAAATTTAGAGAGAAATTTTATACACAATCTCTGACATTTTTCCTTAAGTTGACGCCATTGCCTGAACGGATACAACTTAATTTTTAATCTGCAGGAGTCAAGTTGAGAATGTCCAATTTTCCACTTTCTTTATAGCATAACATACTTCAGCGCCTCTTGCTCCTCTTGAAGTCCAATGGGCTCACCACTTATGTGTAAATTAATCGTTAATGTTGTACACGTTCTTTTCTTTTTCTACTCTCTCTTGCTCTTCAATACAATATATAGCAAGCGGATTAGCTTTAAGTCTTTCGACTCCTATTTCTTCTCCTGTTCCATCGCAGTAACCATAAGTGCCTAATTTTATTTTTTCTAACGCCTCCTTAATTTTTTCTTTTCTATCTTTTCGACGCTTGATTAATTCCTCGTTTCCACTATCTTCATCAGAATAGTATGTATCAATACTATTATCTTCTAGTTCTTGTTTCTCTAACTCAGCGAGTATTGATTGTAACTTTAAGCTGAAGTATTCCAGTTGTTTTACGCTCATATATTCTTCATCTTCTGAAGGAGTGTAATCTTCTGGTGACTTTATTTTTGGTAACTTTTCCATAATTGCATTATCAAAAAAATAATAAAACCTATATAATTTATGAACAAAAAATTATACTACCTCAAAGTAAACACTATAATTTATAATAAACATTTAAAAGCCTAGTATGATCGACTCAGTAAAAAAATTAGTAATAGATGATAAGAACTTTACCTATATAGCATGTATTTTTATCATAATGTTAAGTTTATCTTCATTTACACTTAAAAACAACAATAAACAAGAAGTTATGTTAACATTAACATGGATATGTGCTACATTTGTTTTGCAGATTTCTACAAATAATTTGTTTACATCTGATTATCATGATGGAATATTAGAGCAAATCTTTGTACAGCCACTCTCTTCTAGGCTTATAGTTGCTTATAAAATTTTCGCTCACTGGTTATTATTTGGGTTACCGATTTCAGTAATTTCTTCCATATTCAGCTTTGCAATTCTAGGCAATAGTATTGAACACTCAATAGCAGTTGGAGTGTCTTTATTATTTAATACGCTGATAATCACTAATATTTCAGCTACTGGAAATGCATTGATGATTGGTCAAAACAACTTAGCATCAGGAGTATCGCAAATTCTTGTTTTGCCAATGATAATGCCAACCTTTGTGTATTTTAAAATGCTAACTCAATTTGAAAATTTATCCTTGAATATTTATACACTACTAATCACCATCTTAGTTTTTGTTATTTTGATTGTTAACAGCACCATAACTACTCACATGGCACTAAAATTTGCTGTGGAACAGGATTGAAAAATCTTACTGTTATTCAGTAGACTTCTTGCATAACCTAGAAAAAAGGCAAATAGTTATTATAGATTTAGGTTTATCGACAATTTGAAAAACCTTCATTCCAGCATCCTTCCCTGTCATCCAAGTAGCCCTTCGTTGTCATCCCAGTGTCAAAAACTGGGATAACAGCTAACCTGACAACCGTCATCCCGCTACTTGTTAGCGGCTAAGAGATACCGTGACGGTATGACGGTTCGCGGTGGCATGACGATAAGCCTCATCATCCCGCTACGTGTTAGCGCCGCGGCGGTATGACGATTCGCAGCGGCATGACGAGAAAGGGGCTACTTGGATGATACCTTTTTTCTACTTAGTTTGGGTTATGCAAGAAGTCTATTCCTTCATAAGGAGAAGTAGTTAAAGGAATTTACTCTATTTCTCCCTCTTTTTTTATTATTTTTAATCTATAGTTAACGTAAAAGAGATATGCAAAAACTCTATTGATCCATAGTCTGCAAATTATTAATAACACTTACTTTAAAGAACCTCACTTTACGCTGATCTTTGAGCGCTCTTCTGTGGTATTTTGTAAGAGTATAACTTGTGAAATCGTCTTCCCTATAGATTAAAGAGTTACACTGCTTTATATGTGATGCTATCCACTCTGCATAGTCCTGATGATCGGTTGCAATGAATATTTCCCCTGTTATAAGTATTTTTTTTGCTAATAAATTTAAAAATTCCGTATTAATTAATCGTCTTTTATTGTGACTTCTTTTTGGCCATGGATCTGGAAAGAGAATAAAGAATCTTTCAACACTGTTATCAGGAAAATTTGCAATCAATTCTCTTGCATCTTCTGTCCACATTAAAATATTTTTTATGTTCTGTATTTCTATGTTTGTTAGCAAGCGAGAAACCCCCTTTAAGTAGGGCTCACATCCTATAAATAATAGATCAGGTTCATTGAGCACCTGGTAAAGCATATTTTCACCGTTGCCAAAGCCTATTTCTACCCATATTCTTTTTTGTGAATTTACAATTTTCTCTATAGATTCCTTGCTGTTTTGAATAGAATATTTTTCCAATATTTCATCAACATCAGGTTTTAGCCTGGACCTTCTGGAGAACGATCTAATCCACTTGCTATTCTTAAATAGCATATTCTTGATACATATATAATTTTCTCACTATATTTTATATAGCTTAAACAATTCTCGAAATGAGTTAATGAAAAATTACTTGTCAATAATTGTTAATATTATATAATATATGAGTTCTAATAAAGTTTAAGTTAAAGGTATGAATAATAATAATCCAGTCGTAAATCTACCGGTTACTATCAGAAAGCTATCATCAAACAAATTTATAGAAGAGATATGTCAAGGCCAATTTGAGGATCAAGATAATACCTTGTTTGAAGATTCTTTTGTTAACAAAATTAAAGAAGGAGATGTGGTAGAAGGTGTAATTACAAGAATAAACCCTAACGACGTTGTGGTTGATATTGGTTTAAAATCTGACGGGAGAATTCTGATCAAGGAACTCGGTTGTAATGATGAGGTCATTATTGGCTCGAAAATCAGAGTTTATGTGGAAAGAATTGAAGATTATCATGGTAATGTTGTTCTTAGTCGTGAAAAAGCAATTAGGGACGAAAAATGGAATAAGTTGGAAGAAGATACAGTTACAAGGGCTGAAGTAAGCGGAGTTATTAAACGCTCAATTAAATGTGGCTTTATTGTTGATCTTGGTGACGGAATAAGCGCTTTTTTACCGCTGAGTCATGTGGATTTGAAGCAAGTAAAAGATGCGAAGCACCTTATTGAAACTGAACAAAAGTTCATCGTGCTTAAAATGGATAAGAAGCAGGGCAATATTGTAGTATCAAGAAAGCTGGTGTTAGAAAAATTGCACGCTGGTGAAAAAATTAAATTTTTAGAATCTTTAAATGAAGGCGATATAATAGAAGGGAAAACAAAAAGTATCACTCATTACGGTGTATTTGTCGGTATTCATGAATCAGATGTAGTGGGAGTTATAGATGGATTGTTACATATTACAGATATCTCTTGGAGTAGGGTAAGTCATCCGTCTGCAGTTTTTACTTGTGGTCAGACTATAAAAGTTAAAATTATAAAAATAGATAAGGAAAATGCTAAAATTTCCTTGGGTGTGAAGCAGCTAGAAGATAGCCCTTGGCAAGATGCAGAGTCAAAATATCCAGTTGATAGTGTGCATAAGGGTTATGTAACAAGCATAGAAGATTATGGATTATTTGTTGAGCTTAGACCTGGAATTGAAGGTTTAGTGCACTCGTCAGAAATAACTTGGGTTAAGAGTAATTTACCAGTTAGTAGTCTCGTAACAAGGGGACAAGAAGTATATGTAAAAATTCTCAGTATTGACATTGCTAAGAGTAGGATGAGTTTAAGCATGAAAAGGTGTGTAGACAACCCTTGGCAAGTATTTATCAATAAATATCCTCCTGGTTCTATTGTTTCTGGTGAAGTGAAGAATAATACCGGCTCATATGTATCTGTTGCTTTCGGTGATTCTGAAATAGATGAGAACGTAGAAGGGACAATATATGTGAAAGATTTTAGTTGGTCTAAAAATGGTTCAGATGAGATAAAGAAGTATAATGTAGGTGATAAAATAGAAGCAAAAGTAATAAGGGCTAACGTGAATCGGGCAAGAATTTATCTTGGAATAAAACAAATAGAGTATGATCCTCTTGAAGAACTGATAAAGAAAGTTAAGGTAGGTGATAAAATACAGGTTATTGTAGGTAAGAGAGAAGATAATGGACTAGTCGTTGAAGTTGAGAACGATGTAACCCTTCTAATAGATCAAGAGCATTTACCAGAGAATAAAAAATTCTCTATATCAGAAAAAATAGAAGTTGAAGTATTGGGTGTTGAAGAATATAACATAGCATTATCTGCTAAGTGATAAGGTTTACTTATTTTGGCTTCATATAAATGGCAACAAAGTCTGATATAATAGCGAGGGTAGCAAAAAGACATCCTTTTTTAGATAAGATTGTTATAGCAGCTATAGTTGATAGATTTTTTGGGATACTTTCAAGCACATTGAAACATCATAATAGAGTTGAAATTAGGGGGTTTGGTTCTTTTTCAGTTAGAAGTTATAACTTGAAAGAAACAAGCCATTTAATGTTACAGAAGTTTACAAAGAATCAATACTTTAAAACATATTTTCGTAGCAGTAAAAAATTATCTGATTTGATAAATGAATAAAAATTTATACCATAAATAAGATGAAAGTAGGGGTTTGAGTTTATACTGTACGATAGAAATTTTTAGCACCATATGCAAGTAGTAGAAATAGTTATACGTAATAACACATATAAAATATCTTGCGAAAGTGGGAAGGGGAATCATTTATTACGCCTTGCTAATAGTTTTGACAAGTTAGTTAGTTCTGTATCTCAAAAAACTGGAGGTAAGGGTTCGGATGCATTAAATTTCTTACTTGCAGCACTAATTCTTGAGGATAAAATTTTAGAATTAACAAAGCGATTAGATGAAGTAAATCAAGAGCGCGAAAAGTATAGAAACGAGAAAAGAATAGAATATACTGAGGTACTAGATAAGGTAAATAAGATTATCACTAATCTTGAGTGCATAAAGGATTAGCTTCAATAAAGCAAGCAATTAAATTGACTATCTGACTATTCAAGCCAGGAGGGAGGTTTGTCTTACGAGTTATGTAACAATATAATTCGTAATCATCAAGATCAACTATTTTTTCGTATTCGATTAGTTCGCTTAAGGAAAATTTATCAAGATATTTCAATGCGAAATGCCCTAAAAGTATATCGGTTTCTTTGCAACCCCTATGCCAGCTTCTATATATTAATTTTCTTCTGAGTAGTGAGGTATCTGTCATTACAATTAAACTTTTTTTAATTTAAAAGTTAAACTAAATACTTGTCAAGCGAGGTGCGTTTTAATATACTTAACATTTTGTTAAGATCTAAATATACAGGTGGAATTAATTTCTAATCTTATCCATCAATTTAGCGATGGAATATATTATTTTTTATCATTTTCTTTAATAATTTCTGTCATAGTATTCGTGCATGAATATGGGCATTATGTTGTTGCCAAAGCATGCAAAGTTAAAGTTGAATCTTTTTCCATAGGTTTTGGTCCTGAAATTTTTGGTTTTAACGATAAGTCTGGAACTAGATGGAAATTAAGCGTTGTTCCATTGGGTGGTTATGTTAAAATGCTAGGGGACAACAATGCAGCAAGTGTCCCAGCTGATCAACAAAATTTAACCGAAGAAGAAAAGTTGTATTCATTTCATACAAAACCGCGGCATAAAAAAGCAGCAGTAGTTTTTGCAGGGCCTTTTGCAAACATGGTATTTGCTGTTATAGCTTTTACAATATTTTTTAGCATAGCAGGTTATTATCGCACTCCACCGGTGATTAGAAATGTAATCGAAGGTAGTGCAGCTAAGCAAGCTGGTTTGTTGCCAGGTGACACTATTACACAAATCAATGAGCATAAAATAAAATACTTTGAAGATATTTCACGTGTGATAATGTCGAATCCTAAAACAAGAATGGAGATTGAGTATAGCAGAAATAATGAGAAGCACAGGACCAGTTTAACTCCATTAATAATCAAGGACAAAGACGTTTTTGGCAACACAATAGAAAGAGAAACTATAGGGATTATTTCAGTCAATACATTAAAGCAGTCGTCTTTTCTTGGGGCTGTGAGCTTATCAGTAAGTGAAACTTACCACACTATGTGCTTAACGATCAAAGCTCTCTTTCACATTATTGTTGGTAAAAGGAGTATCAATGAAATAGGTGGGCCAATAAAAATCGCAAAATATTCAGGACAATCAGCTAAAAAGGGATTTATTATGGTTCTATATTTTATGGCAATCATTTCAGCTAATTTAGCTGCAATTAACTTGCTGCCAATACCACTGCTAGATGGTGGGCATTTATTTCATTATATCATAGAAGCGGTTATACGTAGGGATTTAAGCTTGAAATGTCAAAAATATGCAGCTATTTTTGGTGCTTTAGTGTTGTTTTTGCTTATGGCAACTGGAATGTCAAATGATATTAGGGATCTTTTTTGAAATAAAATATGAAAAAGCTATTTTATATACTGGTAGTGGTTTTTATTTCTTTTCCTGCCCTGCTTGTTGCTTTAGGAACTGCGGAAAAAGTGCAGGTGAAAGATGTCAAATGTATTGGTAATGAGAGGGTAAGCAACCAGACAATAGGGTTCTATATAAAACTAAAATCTGGTGATTATATAAACGACGATGATATAGACTCAATTATAAAAGATCTATATAAAACAAAGTTATTTGCTAGTGTTAATGCTTACATAGATGATAAAAAAAATTTAGTAATAAAAATTCAAGAAAATCCACTGATTAACAAGGTAGTGTTAAAAGGCAATAAGTTATTTAACAGCAAAGAGCTGCTAAGTAATGTGATTCAATCAAAGTCGCTAACTATTTTAACTGAAACAAAATTGCAAAACGATTTAGTGAATTTAGTCACTACTTATAGAAATAACGGTAAGATTGGTGTTAAAATTGAATATGACCTGAATAAGCTTGATGGCAATAGGGTCAATCTAATTTTTAAAATAAAAGAAGGCAAAACCTCTAAAATTAAGGATATAAGATTTATAGGCAATAAAAACTTTTCTGAAAATGAGCTAGAGCAAGTTATCAAAAGACATAGTAATGACATATTTAGTAAGTTATTTAGAGCTATTTTTAAAGGCGGAAATCATCATTCACCGCAATATCTATTGATTAACACAGAATTGCTCGATTATTTTTATTCATCTAAAGGATATATTCAAAATAATATTCAACCAATTGTTGAGGTTGATAATAACAATCAAACAGAGTTAACTTTTTTGATTGACGAAGGACAGCAGTATTTATTTGGAAATAATGAGGTTAATATTGAAACTGAAATTCAGGATTTGAGCCTAAAAGAAGAAATATTGGATTTTATAACAGAGGAAAACGATAAGATATTTAATAGAGTTAAAATTAATAATACAGTAGAAAAAATAAACAAATATTTAAATGAGAAAGGATATATATTTGCAAAAGTTAATCCAGAGTATGCACAACGTGACAATGTTGTAGATGTAACCTACAGAGTGCTGCCGGGTAAAAAGATTTATATAAATCAAATTACAATTGATGGTAACGATCGCACTTTAGATAAAGTGATCAGAAGTAAGCTAAGTGTAGCAGAAGGTGATGCGTACAATATATCTGAGATTCAAAAGTCACGTAAAAAACTAATGAGTAGTGATTTTTTTGAAACAGTGAAAGTAAATAGTTATGCAGTTAATGATAATGCAGTAAATCTTGACTTAAGTGTTAAAGAAAAAAACACTACTTCGTTGTATTTGGGAGGAGGTGTGTCTCTTCCTGGTGGAGCATTGATTAAAATTGACCTCAAAGACCGTAATTTATTTGGTACTGGAAAAGAGCTCTCTTTTGCTCTTGAAAAAAGTCAATACGTATTTTCTACTGATTTAGAGTTTGTTGAAAATAATTTTAACGATTCTGATACGTCACTAGGCATGGGTGTATTTTATGAAAAACAAGATAAACCAAACACTACTTTTGATAGTTGCGATATGGGATTTTTTACAAAGTTATCATATAAAGTCACAGAGAACTTAACTAATTCCCTTCGCTATTCTTATAAGTATAATCATATACACATGGATAATAAGGGTGGACAAGACACCGATATCTCTGAAATAATACTGGACCGAAAAGGTAAACATCAGATTTCATCAGTGGGATACACGTTGGCATATAATAAACTGGATAATCTATATGCTTCAAAAGAAGGGTATTTACTGCGCTTAAGTCAGGATATTTCAGGATTGGGAGGAAACGTGAATTTCCTAAAATCTGAATTCTTATCTTTTTATACGCACCCTATATTAAGCAAAATTGACGATGATATAACGCTACGCTTTAAGATGGCGGCAGGTCATATTTTTTCTTATACTGATGAAAATCTAAACATTGGCCAGCACTTTTTTAAAGGGGGTAATGAGATTAGAGGGTTTGACCTTTCCGGTATTGGACCAAGAGCAGAAGACAAAAATAAAAGCTCATTAGGAGGCAAAACTTATTTTAATCTAACACAGCAAGTGGATTTTCCTCTACCAAAACTATATGACTATGCTGGTATCAAAGGCTCACTATTTGTTGACTATGCAACACTTTTTGGCTTAGATGATAAAAATAAGAAGTATGAAGGGAAATACTACGATAGCAAGCTTGTGAGAGTGTCACCAGGTTTTGGCTTTTCAATGCTTTCTCCTTTTGGTAGACTTAGATTGGATTTCGGGTTTCCTTTAGTAAAGGAATCTTATGATATAATACCATCACCAAATGTTAAATTTTCTATTGAAGCGGGGATTTGAATGAAATATATACAGTTATTTATATCAGTTATTGCCTTAATTATTTCCTTATTTGTGGGGTATAAGTTTGTAGGATATCAACCTCAGAACACAAAAGCTGCAATTATCGATAGTGACAAAGTCATCAATGAATCTCTTGCTCTGCAAAATATACAACAACAAATAAAGGAGCAGAATTCTAGATTACAACAAGAATTTGAAAGTGAGTTAGAAAAACTTAAGCCATCAAAAGAAGAATTTGAACTTTTGTCAGAAGAAGCAAAAAAAGAAAAGACAGAACAGTTTAATAAGCACACTGTAAATACTAGAGATAATTACGCTAAAAAAATGTTACATTTAGAAGAAAGCTATAGAGACGCAGTAGAGAGTGTTTTTAACAAGATAAAAGAAGTCGCTAAAAAAACGGCAGAAAAAAACAACATAGATTTGGTACTATTTATTTCAAAAAAGAACCAAGTTTTATACTCCATGGATGAAGTTGATTTATCAGATGTGGTATTAAACAATATAAACAAGAAAATACCTGAATTTGCTTTGAAAGGCATTGAGTAGGCTTATGCAATTTAATATCAGTGATATTATAAAAATATTACCACATTCTTATCCGTTTCTCTTAGTAGATAGAGTTATAGAGTGTGATCCTGGTAAAAGTATAAAAGCAATCAAAAATGTGACTTTCAATGAGCCATTTTTTATTGGCCACTTCCCTGGTCATCCAATAATGCCAGGAGTCTTGATAATTGAATCTCTAGCTCAGGCATCTGCTATATGTGTTCTAGGTAAAGAAACAATAGAAAATAAAGTTGTTTACTTGAGATCCATTGAAAATGCAAAATTCAGAAAGCTAGTTACTCCAGGGGACACATTGATTCTTCAAGCTAACATTCAAAGTGTGTGTTTAGGTGTACACAAATTTAGGTGTATTGCATCTGTTAGCGAAGAAAAAGTTGCAGAAGCAACAATCTCAGCAGTATTGCAAAGTAAATAAAATCTTCATCTGTAAGAAACAGCATGTACACTGTATAGTATAGCAATGAAGCTGAATTTCAACATCTCATTTTCTAATCTATATACTCGCAATGGATTAATAAAATTAGATGAGACATTTTTGAATTATATCAAATCATGTGATGAGAGCTTGTTTTGTTCATTAATTGAAGCAAGAGAAAAAGCAGCTTCTTCTTCGATGTCATCCCAGTGTCACCTCCCATCATCCCAGTGTCACCCCCCGTCATCCCAGTGCTTGACACTGGGATCTAGAAAACAAGAAGGACGGTCAGCTACTTGGATGACAGATAGTCAGTTAATAGTAGACCTCTCATATTTACTTGATGAATTTATTGCAAAACTTTTCAATGTTGAAAAAGAAATAGAGGAGCTAAAGAAAAAGCACAACGACTTTGCTGTAATATATAAGTGCAAAAGATTATTTGTCCAACGCTATGCATTGAAGAAATACACTAATGTGGCGAATATAGATATTACTAACAAACTAAGTCATTTTCTCACTTTGCCAACAACAGAAAAAAATTTTGCTGAGCAGGTGATGCATTGGTTTGAAGATAAAGAAAATCACAAAGAAGAAATAGAACTTGCAGCACAATATGCAGTGTGGAGAGTAAAAAATAAACAGAGTATATTATTCAGTATTCATAAAAAAATCGACCACGAAAACCTCATACCATTTTCTAAAAAAGAAGTGGACAAAGTTGAAGTGCTGTATTCAAATGAAGTAAAAAGACGATACGGTTTTGATCTAACAAGCAAAAAGGTGAGTTTGAATAAAGCACTAGATAATGCTCACTACTGCATATTTTGTCATAAGCAAAGTAAGGACAGCTGCTCAAAGGGGCTAATTAATAACGACAATACTTTCAAAAAGTCTCCACTTAGAGTTGAACTGCACGGCTGCCCACTAGAGCAGAAAATATCAGAAATGAATCTGGTGAAAAGCGAAGGGTACAGCATAGCAAGTCTTGCAATTGTGATGATAGATAACCCATTATGCGCGGCTACTGGACACAGAATATGCAATGACTGCATGAATTCGTGCATATATCAAAAACAAGAACCCGTAAATGTGCCAGCAATTGAAACAAGGATTCTGGATGATGTGCTCAGTTTACCGTACGGATTTGAAATATATTCTCTGCTCAGCCGTTGGAATCCTTTAAATTTTCAGCGTTCATTGCCAAGAGGAAACACTGGAAAAAACGTTCTAGTTGTAGGCCTTGGTCCTGCTGGTTTTAATTTAGCTCATCATTTGTTGAATGATGGGCATAACGTTATCACCATTGATGGACTAAAGATTGAACCTTTGATCGATAATTTCCAGCTAATTAAAGATTTCAAACACGAAAAATTGAGTGAACGCACGGCAGGAGGGTTTGGTGGGGTGGCAGAATATGGTATTACTTCTCGGTGGGATAAGAATTACTTAAAGATTATTAGATTACTGCTGGAAAGACGTGAGCATTTTGCACTTTATGGAGGCATTCGTTTTGGTGGCACGATTAATGTTGATGACGCGTTCAACTCGGGTTTTGATCACATCGCCCTAGCACTTGGCTCTGGCAAGCCACGAATGATCAAAATAAAGAATATACTAGCTCGTGGAGTACGTATGGCATCTGACTTTCTTATGTCGTTACAACTGACTGGTGCTCTTAAATTTGATTCTATAGCAAATCTGCAAGTTCGTATGCCGATAGTTGTCATAGGTGCGGGGCTTACTGCGATTGACACTGCCACTGAAGCTTTAGCGTATTATCCAATTCAAGTAGAAAAATTTCTTCTTCGTTATGAGATATTAGTTGATAAGTATGGAAAGGACTGTGTTGAAAAAGATTGGACAGAAGAAGAACACAAAATTGCAAATGAGCTCATATCGCACGCAAAGTTGATCCAAGCAGAGCAAGAGTTAGCAAAAAAAGAGAATAGAGAAATAAAAATATTAGAGTTGATGCAGAGCCTCGGGGGAGTGAAAGTTATATATAGAAAAGAGCTAAAAGATTCACCGAGTTATCGATTAAATAGCGAAGAGGTGCAAAATGCACTGTCAGAAGGAATTTACTTTATTGAAAACTTAGAGCCAGTTGAAGTTGTGACGGATAAATATAACCATGCTGAATCAATAAAACTGATAGACACAAAATCCGGCGAAATCAAACGTATAAAAGCACGTTCTATTTTTATAGCAGCAGGTACTGAGCCAAATACGGTTATTGCAACAGAAGATGAAAAGCATTTTAAATTAAGTAATGGGTATTTTACTCAATTGAATTCATTGGGAAAAGAAATAGACCCAATATTTTCTCCTAAAATGCAAAATAAAGACAGAATATTAGTATACAAGCAAGGCAATAAAACAATTAGCTTTTTTGGTGACCTTCATCCTTCGTATAGCGGCAGCGTCGTGAAAGCTATGGCAAGTGCTAAGAACGGCTACCCTATTATTTCTCAGCTTTTGAGTGGAGTTAATAGCTTCGTTTCTGTCATTCCAGTGTGTGATGTTGTGGGCCAGAAAAAAAATGCGTGGTCAAGTGTTGAAGACTTGGCTAATAAAGAATTATTTAATAGAATCAAAGAGCAATTCACTGCAAAAGTCATAAAAGTTCAATATTTAACAGATAAAGTGATAGAAATAGTGATTAAAGCACCTCTTGCGGCAAAGAATTTTAAACCTGGACAATTTTTTAGGTTGCAAAATTTTGAAACCAATAGCAGAAAAACTAACCTTGCTATGGAAGGTATAGCTGTGACTGGCACTGAAGTAGACAAAAAAAAAGGAATTATTTCCACTATTGTGCTGGAAATCGGCGGCTCCACTAATTTATGCAGACACTTAAGAGAAGGCGAGCAAATAATTCTTATGGGCCCAACTGGCAGACCTACTGAGGTTTACTAAGTCTCAATATTAAAGTGATGCCAAATTTTATTTCAAAAAGTAAATAATTTACTAACGCTCGTGCACAAATTAAAAATAAATTATGCACGAGTGTAGCGTTATGAATTAGGAGTGCTATATTAAAGCTTACCTCACTATTAAAGCTATCGGTCAGATTAGATTAAAAACCTAATCTGACCGGTTTCTCTATAACCCTCTAAACTCTGATATAATTATATGATAATTAGTTTAATTAGTGGTTAATATGCAAATTGATTTTATTCATATATTGAGATAGCATAAACCATATTGGTTTTAATTATTGTGCAACTTTATAAATCGTCACTGTTACTTCTACTGACTGTATTAATAGTTATAGTCCTAAAATTACCTGAAAATTTGAGCATTGCAGTAAATTGGTCTCTCCCAATTCTAGATTTTGATTTATCTTTTCGTACCATACTAATATCTTTTTTATCAGTTGCATTTTTAGCTGTTCTACCAGCACAAAATTTGACTTTTTCAGAGATGCTATCTTTTGCTGCTTACACTATTAGTTCACTTTATGCAGTTTTATCTGAACATATGATATTGGTTATAATATTCTGTGAATTAATGACCATCAGTGCATTTTTTATTATCGCAGCTAGCTGTAGAGATAGTGGACCTGCAATAAGGTACGCTTGTGTACACTTTTTCGTTGGAGTTATATTAATAGCAGGATTGGCACTTCAAAGCACTAACCTGATAATTTTGGGTTTATTGATAAACTGCGCTTGTTTTCCTTTTTCATTTTGGGTTGTTGATGCATATCCTGCTGCATCGCTACATGGCACCACATATCTCTCTTTATTTACCACTAAAGTCTCTTTTTTAGTGATGCTTTTACACACTTATAACCTATGGCAAGATTGTACTGAAATATTAGCGCTTGTAGGCGCCATCACTGCAATTTACAGCATTATATTTGCTTCTCTTGAGCAAAATATTCGCAGATTTTTATGCTATAACGTTGTAGGACAAATGGGCTTGCTGATTATTGCAGGAAGTTTGCTCAGTCCTTCGGAAAAAGCAATACCAATTTTGATACTGCATATAATCTTCTCTCTTGTTTATCAATCATTATTGTTTGTGGTCAGTAATTCGATTATTTCACAAACAAAAACAATTAGTTTTAATGGAGTGGGTAAACTGATGTCAGTGGAAGGCATGTGTGCTATAATCGCAATACTTACAATGGCTGCATTTCCTGGAACCGTTGGATTTATCAGTAAATCATATATCACAGCTGAAATTGAAATGAACACTGTTGCCTTAAAAGGGTATAAAAATTTATATAAGCTTCTAAATTTGCTGCTTCATTTAAGCGTGGGGCTAAAGTTTCTTTATTACTTATTTATTGCAAAAAGTAAGTCAAAACCTTTAGCAGAGAGAGGAGGCAAAATGACTATGATTATTTTAGCATTTATATGCGTAATCGCTGGCAATCCTTACTTACCTATTTACAATAAACCTTCGATTTTCGATTTTGTGTACAACACAAAAAATATTTTGTCGCAATTTAATTTGTTACTATGTACCACTTTATTGTTTATTCCTTTACGCAAGTTATTTTACCCGAGAGTAAATTTTAAAATGGATGTTGATTGGATTTTTAGAACTTTCATATCCTATATTGTCTTGTTGTTCAATCAGTTAGTCTCTAAAACTAGAGAAATGTTTGCCAGCGTAGTGCAAAACTTGACTAATCCACTTACTGGTTTATACTTTAATAATATTACTAAACTTAAAGAAGTGCTGGGTTATAACTCAGTGAGTTTTGTTTCAGCTTCTTCTCTCTTTTTAATGAGTATTCTACTAATGCTATTATGTTTAAATCGTTAACTGAAAGTTTAAATTCTGTATTTAGTAAACTGAGAGGAAAGTCAATCATTTCTGAAGATGATTTTAATCTTGCCATGCGTGAAATACGCATAGCCTTAATTGAAGCTGACGTTTCACTTGAAGTTGCAAAAAAATTCATCAACGACATTAAAGATAAAGTGATTGGGGAAAAAGTCATAAAAAGTGTTTCTCCAGCACAAATGATAATTAAAATTGTACAGGATAATTTAGTTGCAGTTCTCGGATCAGAGAAAAGTGACTTAAATCTAGCAGTTAAACCCCCTGCTGTGATTATGATGGTGGGCTTACAAGGTGCAGGTAAAACAACTACCTCAGGAAAGCTTGCTTTAAAACTAAAAAAGCAAAAGAAAAAAGTGATGCTTGCCTCTTTAGACATTTATAGGCCTGCTGCCCAGAAACAACTTGAAGTGCTAGGTAAACAAATAGATGTGCAAACTTTACCTGTAGTAATAGATGAGAAGCCCATTACAATTACAAAAAGGGCACTGGCAGCAGCAAAGAACGATAATTATGATGTATTAATACTAGACACTGCAGGCAGGCTTCATATTGACAATAATATGATGAATGAGTTGAAAGCCGTAAAGGAAATAGCTTCACCTGCAGAAGTTATTTTAGTAGCCGACGCAATGATAGGCCAGGATGCGGTCAACATTGCCAAATCATTCAATGAGGTAATAGGTGTAACCGGCATTATTCTTACCCGTGTTGATGGTGATGCACGTGGTGGTGCTGCTCTTTCTATGAAAATGATCGCCGATTGTCCAATTAAATTTATTGCTTGTGGTGAAAAATTAAGTGACCTCGATGATTTTTATCCAGATAGAATTGCAAAAAGAATACTTAGCATGGGTGATGTTGTCTCATTGGTTGAAAAAGCTGCTGAGATTGTTGGTCAGGAAGAAATTGATAAGTTACAAAAGAAAGTGAAAAAAGGTAAATTCGACCTAAACGACCTAGTGGGAATGTTAAAAACTCTGAGTAAAATGGATGGCATTAGCAACATAATGAAATTCATTCCTAGTTCATTTACAAAAAAGCTAAGTAGCAGTGTGCCGGATGACAATAAAGTGAAAAAATATATAGCCATCATAAACTCAATGACTGAAAAAGAAAGGCAAAATCCAGATATTTTAAATGGCAAAAGAAGACTTAGAATTTCTAAGGGGTCCGGAACAACTGTAACTGACATTAATCTTCTAATTAAGCAGTATAATCAAATGAGCTCTATGGTAAATAAGTTCAGTAAAGTTGACCATAGTAAACTCAAAGAATCTGATTTGATGGATATGCTAAGCAGAAAGTAAGTCAGCAGGTAGTGGAATGAGACAAATCATCAGTAAACCTTTAGCTATATCAAAAGCGGCTTAGGTCTCGCAAAAAAATTTACAGCTTCTTGCTAGCCAAGAAATTTATTATTAATTTTAAGAAATACTATAGCTGACCCAAGCAACATGTCATACCGCGATTCATTTCATAACTGTACGAACATTGTAGTGTGGGCCACCAGTGGGGTGTCATCCGAGTAGCTTGACTACTTGGATCCAGAAAAAAGAATGGTGTCATGAAAGTAGCCTCCTTCTCCTGTCATCCCAGCGCCCAGAGGTGTCATCCTTTTTTTTGGATTCCAGACTGGAATGACAGCAGTCCTACGTCATGCCACCGCGAACCGTCATACCGCGATTCATTCGCGGTATCTCAAAGCATAGATCCCGCTAACACGTAGCGGGATGACGAGGTCATGCCACCGCGCGAACCGTCATACCGTCACGGTATCTCTAGATCCCGCTAACACGTAGCGGGATGACGAATTACTTAACCATCATCTACACCGTCATACCGCGATTCATTCGCGGTATCTCAAAGCATAGATCCCGCTAACACCTTACTATTACCCATAAGTATATAAATAGTAAAAAAGCTGATATTTTACTAATTCAACTTTCTATTATAAATGGATCTATGGTCTAAAAATGGAATATATGATGAAAAGAACTATAAATACTTCAACTGGCGAATGGGCAGAAAGTGAATTTGGAATTGTTAATTTTGGTGATATAAGATTAAGTAAAAGGCTTCTAAAAATAGTTAATAGTTTTGCTGAATCGCCTGAGCGTTCAATAAATCAAGCTTGTGAAGATTGGCATCAAAGTAAAGCAGCTTATAGATTTTTCCAAAACGATGCCATTTCTGAGAGAAAGATATTAGAAAGTCATATAATTAAAACTGTTGAAAGAGCTAAAGAATACTCAACTATCTTAGCTATCCAAGACACGAGTTATATCTCATATAAAAATCATAAAAAGACCGAAGGATTAGGGATTATAGCAGCAAGATTAACATCTAAAACAACTAATTTTAAAACACATGGATTAGTGATGCATACAACGTTTGCAGTTACAACAGAAGGACTGCCTATAGGATTATTGGATCAAAAAATTAGTACTAGACCCTCCTTAGCTGAAGACCTAAAAGAGTTGAAAAGAAGAAGCCATAATACTGCTGTTCCCATAGAAGAGAAAGAAAGCATACGGTGGATAGAATCACTTAAATATTCTACTAATCATCCTGGATTAAAGGATATCAAGGTAGTTACCGTCTGTGACAGAGAAGCAGATATGTATGATTTATTTGAAGTTGCTTCCACTAATCAATCTCTTTTTGTAGTAAGAGGAAATCAAAACAGAACAATAAATAAGAAGTCGACTTATTCTGAAAAAGGTGGTGAAAGGTTGTGGGATCTGATGAATCGCATGTCTTGTCAAGGAGAAATACAAGTGAATATTCCTGCTCGCAATGATAAACCTCAAAGAACAACAGTTTTAGAAGTAAAGTTTAGCAACTTTGTGATGAATGCATCAAAAAATAACGCTAGACGTAAAACCCAAAAACTTCCTAATTTAAGTTTAAATGCTGTCTATGCTATAGAAAAATACCCCCCATTTGGCGAAGAGCCTGTGAACTGGATTTTGTTGACAAATATAAATATTAATAATTTTGAAGAAGCAGTAGAAAAAATACAATGGTATTGCTTAAGATGGAGAATAGAGGTTTTTCATAAAATTTTGAAATCTGGTCTTAAAGTTGAAGAATGTAGGCTCCAAGCAGCAGATAGATTAATCCGCTTTCTTACAATAATGAGTATAATTGCATGGAGAATATTTTTTATCACACTAGTAGCTAGAACAAATCCAAATCTTTCTTGCACTTTCATACTGACTGACGACGAATGGAAGGTTTTATATACCAAAATGCTTAAGACAAAAAACTATCCTGAGACACCACCACCTATAAGAGAAATTGTGAGGTGGGTGGCCAAGTTAGGAGGGTTTTTAGCTCGCAAAAATGACTTAGAACCAGGCCCTATAGCTTTGTGGAAGGGATGGAAACGTCTCTTTGATTTAGCAGAAGGATGGAAACTTGCTCATGAATTTTATACTTGTGGGTAATAGTAAGCGCTAACACGTAGCGGGATGACGAGGTCATGCCACCGCGCGAACCGTCATACCGTCACGGTATCTCTAGATCCCGCTAACACGTAGGGGAATGACGAGGTCATGCCGCCGCAAACCGTCATACCGCCGCGGTATCTCTTAGCCGCTAACACGTAGCGGGATGACGGTTGTTGTTTAGCTATAAATATTAAGAAATTTACCAAATGAAAAAAAAGGCAAAAGAAACCCTGGGGTTATTATCCGCTTTAAAATATTGGCGTTTTTTATGTTTTAAACGCTTGACAAGCAAGATTAAGCTGCTTTTAATTGCAACTAACTTACGCTGCAAATGTTTAAGAAATTTACTAAGCAGAAAAAAAGACAAAGAATCCCCGAGTTAGCTAGTCTTTTACTATCTCTGTCGAGTATTGGCATTTTTTGATGTCTTGTAACGCTTTATAAGCGCGTTCAGCTTATTTAGATAAAAATCTAGATGTAGATGAAGTTTTGTAAAGACATACAGTATCTATATACTGCAAAAAATTGAACATAAGACGCCGATACATTAAGTAATCCTTACCTTTTAATCTGCAGATTGGCGAAAGCAAATACAATAGCTTCAGTTTCATGATAAGGGCGCTGGCGGAATTTGTCAAGTAAGTTTTTTCGTTTCTATTGTAATGACAGTTATGGCCTGTGCAAGAAATCTATTGATTTACAGCAGGTTCTTTGTTACAGTTCGTAGTTATGCAAAGAAACTTAAAGCCTCATGAGTTTATTTACAGCCAGTGGTTTACATAATTTGGAGCTGTATAGCTGAACATTGTATATGATAATATTAATAACAAACGATGATGGTTTTGGAAGTGAAGGAATAAAATTACTCAAAGAGGTTGCACGGAATTTTGCGTCAGAAATATGGATAGTGGCACCAGATACTGATAGAAGCGGAGCTGCAAGATCTCTTGATTATCCAGTGAAACAATCTATTGGAATAAAACAACATAGTGAAAGGGAATTTAGTGTGTCTGGTACTCCTGCAGATTGTGTCATTATTGCGCTAAATAAAGTTATGAATAAAAAACCAGACTTAATATTGTCCGGAGTAAATATTGGATCAAATGTCGGGGACGATATTTGTTATTCAGGAACAATTGGTGCTGTAATGGAAGGTGCTGCAAGGTCTATACCTTCTATTGCGCTAAGCCAAGTTTATCATGATAAAATAGACTGGCACAATACAAAGGTTTTTGCACCAAAGGTTATTGCCAAGCTAGTTAAGGTTGGTTGGCCTAAAAACATAGTGATGAGTGTAAATTTTCCTGCTACGGAAAAAGTAAAAGGAGTAGAATTTGCTGAACAAGGTGAATATAACATTGATGGGGATTTAACTTTTACTGAAAATTCGAATGGCTCTTTTAGCTTAAATTGGTCTCGAGAGCACTCAGGCAGTGGTAGTATAAATAAAATAAAAGAAGGATTTATTACTATTACACCGGTAAAATTAGATTTTACAGATTATGATACATTGAATACTATGAGAAATTCTTGTGCAGACGAATTTTCTTCTATAGCTGACTGAGAAAAACATTTGCATTGCTCCTAATAGATATTTTCTATTGTGTTATCGCGAGCAATTATTTTTTCTTCACCTGTATCCATGTTTTTAATCTTTAAAGTTTTACTACTCAATTCTTCATCGCCAAAGATTAAAGCAGCTTTAGCATTTGCTTGATTTGCTTTTTTCATTCGGGTTCTGAGCGTTCCGCTATATTCATAGATTACATATAAACCATTTCTGCGCAATTCATTTGCAAGTGTTAAAGCATGTTTTTCAGCCTCTCTACCGATTGGAATTAGGTAAATAGGTCGCTCTTCTTTCGGAGAATAATTGATTAACTCCATTATGCGCTCAATACCCCCTGCAAATCCTATTGCTGGAGTGTGTTTTCCACCTACTGAAGATACTAAATTATCGTATCTTCCACCGGCAAAAACTGCCCCTTGTACACCTAAATCCTCTGTAACAAACTCAAACACTGTGTGGCAATAATAATCCAAACCTCGAACTAGTTTATTGTTTACGGTATAAGGTATATCAAGAATTGTTAATCCATTTAGTATTTGTTCAAAGAAATCTGAGGACTCTTTCGTATAATAATTGCTGATTTTGGGCGCATCAGAAATTATTGATTTATCTTTCTCGTCCTTGGAATCCAGTATTCTGAGTGGGTTTTTGATCAACCTATTTTTGCTATCTTCTGATAGATCATTTTGATACTTTGTAAAGTATAAGATCAAAGCTTCTCTATATTTAGTTATTGTTTCACCATCACCTAAAGAGTTGATTTCCAGCTTTACATTTTTATTGATGCCAAATTCAGTTAGTAAGTGCTGAGCGAGTGATATCAATTCAATATCAGCTTTTGGATCTTCTATGCCAAAAACCTCAAAATTTATCTGATGAAATTGCCTTTGTCTTCCCTTTTGCGGTCTTTCATAGCGAAATGCAGGTCCTGTTGAGAATAATTTTATCGGTGTTTGCAGTTTTTTTTCAATGAGTAGCCTGACAATCGCTGCAGTGAACTCAGGACGTAAAGTTATGCTCTTTCCCCCTTTATCATTGAAGCTATACATCTCTTTAGTGATGATATCTGAGCTATCACCTAAGGTTTTTGTAAAAACCTCCGTGTATTCAAATATTGGAGTTTGGGCGGGCAAAAAGCCGTATAAACTTGAGATTCTGTTTGCTGTTTGCTCTATGTATTTAAACTTGTACCATTCATCAAACAGGAGATCTTTTGTTCCTCTAACCGTTTGATTAGTCATAGTGTGGTCTCTATACCTGCAATCTCTGGTATGTGGTAGCTCAGCATATTTTGCACTCCTTGCTTTAAAGTAATTGCAGCACTTGGGCATCCAGAGCAAGCTCCTTGCAACTCAACATAAACTATTCCATCTTTATAGCCACGAAATTTGATATCGCCACCATCTTGAGCAACTGCAGGTTTGATATAACTTTCCATCAATTCTTTTATTCTATTTACAATTTCTATATCATTCTCATCGAAAAATTCTTCATCCGGTATATTATTATCATTTACTCCTTCTTTATCTAGTGCTTTTCCACCTGAAGTAAAGTGATCCATGATTGTAGTTAAAATTTCTACTTTTAATGTATCCCAATTAATTCCACCCAATTTTGTTACTGAAATAAAATCATGACCAAAAAACACTCTTACCACATGTTCTATTTGAAAAAGATTTGCTGCTAGTTTAGAATTTTTTATCTCATTTGCATTTGAAAAATCAGCCGTTTCTCCTTCGTTTAAAATTTCAAATCCAGGAAGGAATTTTAGCGTATTTGGGTTTGGTGTTTCTTCAATCTGGATGAACATGTTATTTACCATGACAATTATAATTGTTACTATTTAATCATAAAATGATAAAAAAATATACATGTCATTCATCTTTTTTCTTTTTTTAGTATTCATAGTAATTACATTTGTCTTGCCTAGCGTTGTTGTATTTTTTCTTTTCCTGACAAAAAAAAATAATATGAGTTTCATGATGAACTCTATATTGAGTAAGTTTTTGAACGAATTTAATAGCAGTAGAAGTTGTACTGAAAATTACACTGGTGATAACATGTCCAAGGATGAAGCATTAAAGATACTGGGGCTGAATCCTGAGGCAAGTCAAAATGAAATCAATAAAGCATATCAAAATTTAATGAAATTAGTTCACCCAGATAAGGGAGGCTCGGAATATTTTGCGCAAAAGCTAAATGCGGCACGTGATAAATTGTTAAAAAAGTGATCTTAAAAAAAGTTTTCGTTTAACGAATTTCTTCCTTTGCTTTTTCTAAATACTCCAATATTGCTTCATGTAGTGCAGTCCATGTTATCTGTTCTTCCAGGGAAGGTATAAATTCTTGTCTCCAAGCATTCTTAAACTCCTGAAACCACTGTTTTTCAAAACCCTGAAATTCTAAAGAAATATCTACTTTAAAGCTATCAATTAAACTGGAAACTTCTGCAGCTTTAGAGCTATCTAGTGATTTTAAAGATAACACTCCACTCTTTAAAATCTCTAACTCTTCCAATACATTAAGCTTAAATGGTTTATAGAGTGAAGACCATATGCGATATCTTAAATAAGAATCATAGTATAACTTAATTTTGTACATTAAAGTGGTAGATGCATCAGGAGAAATGTTATTCTCATATTGTGCAAGAGAAGATAATAAATTCTCATAATCTACTTTGCTTAAACATGGTTGTAGAGTCGATTTAATTTTTTCACTAAAGGTTAGATAACTAGAAGAAATGCCATGACTATATTCACTAAAGAATTCAGGAAATATATCTGCTTGTTCTAGTTTAAGAGGTAGATCTTTTCTAATTTCTCTTGGTAAATTATGTATTGAAAACTGATAAATAACCCATACAAAATTCTCATCAAACTCATCTGAGTAATCAGCATTATTATCAGGAAAAATTACATTACCTTTCTTATCATTCCAAGGTTCTATCTTA
This sequence comes from Wolbachia endosymbiont (group A) of Cydia splendana, assembly GCF_947179475.1. Lineage (NCBI taxonomy): Bacteria > Pseudomonadati > Pseudomonadota > Alphaproteobacteria > Rickettsiales > Anaplasmataceae > Wolbachia > Wolbachia endosymbiont (group A) of Cydia splendana. The sequence goes on along the minus strand of NZ_CAMXBP010000001.1, from coordinate 1,008,440 downwards.
TAGAAAAATCTGTTCAGCCTTTGTTTTAATTTCAAAATACCTTCATTTCTATCACCTGCTTTATACAATGTTTTGCCCATTTTGTGTTTAGCATCTTTAGGGTTTATTCTGTCACTTATGTGCAATCCAATTTCATTTTTCTCTAATAACTCCCAATCAAACAATTTGTGTGGATCTGGTTTACGCATTGTATAGCCAAGCTCTGGATCATACACTATAGTTCCTATTTCAGAATGACTAAATATCATATCCCTTTTAATTTTAAAACGCTCCATAAGGTATAAAATCAGCTCTTTAACAGATCTCATTTGCTCTTCCGGAAAAGGCTCAAGTCCTGTGTTTACAATTTCAATACCTACAGAATAGTTGTTAAGCTTCCGTAACTCTTCAAGCTTACTATCTACCTTAACTCTTGCATAACTAATACCAGCATGCCATGCTTCTTTCTCTAATGGAACCATTAAGGTGATGCTGCCATCCCTATCGACAATAAAATGAACTGACAATCCTCTAGCATTCAGCGTATCTTTTGTACCTTTTAGTGTTGATGTTTCAGTATGGTGAACTATAACCATTAACACTTTTTTACCTGCCCTATCACCATAATTTAAAGCTGAAGCTGGATCTAAAAATAACAAATCCTGATCTTTCAATAATGGTAATTTTTCTTGTAAATCTTGAAAATCATTCTCGATATTGCTTGAACTGGATACTTGCCCAGATATGAGAAATGCTGAGACAGTAATCAGTAAAACTAATAAATATTTGTTGACTTTAGATAGTTGGATTTTCATACCATCTTCATAAACACTTTGTAGATAATTTTTCATTATATAGTTAGAATAGGGTTGTTGAATAAATTTACAAGACAAAATCATACTAGTCTGGTAGTAGTAACATGTTCAGAGATGGAGCATTTAAAGTGCTAGGAATAGATTCTGGAGCGAACCAAAATGAAATCAATAAAGCATATCAAAATTTAATGAAATTAGTTCACCCAGATAAAGGAGGCTCGGAATATTTTGCACAAAAATTAAACGCAGCACGTGACAGGTTGCTGAAGAGGTAATTAATATTGCTCTAAAGTTTTTATTTGTGCGTAAAGGATAAGTTGCTACAATAAAAAAATAAGATAAAAGTAGCAATGGACATGTGTTCAGAAAGGTTTAAGTTATGCAGGAAGATAACAAAAAAGAAACAATAAAAGAAGAAAAAGGCATATTAGGATGGATAGAATATAGATTGCCTATATTTTCTTTTCTAAGACACACTGCTTCTTACCAAGTGCCAAAAAACTTAAATTATGCTTGGAACTTTGGCTCTTTGGCTGGTATAGCGCTGATTTTACAAATAATAACAGGTATATTTCTTGCTATGCACTACACTCCGCATGTTGATTATGCGTTTAATAGTGTAGAGCGCATAATGCGAGATGTGAATTACGGGTGGTTAATACGCTACACTCACGCTGTTGGAGCATCGCTCTTCTTTATGGTAGTCTATGTTCATATAATGCGTGGATTATATTACGGATCTTATAAAAGACCGAGAGAGATGGTGTGGTTTATTGGAATATTTATATTTTTTGCAATGATGGCAACTGCCTTTATGGGATATGTATTGCCTTGGGGACAAATGAGTTTCTGGGGTGCAACAGTTATAACCAACTTATTTTCTGCTATACCTTTAATTGGCAATAAAATAGTTATATGGTTATGGGGTGGTTTTTCAGTGGATAACCCAACACTTAACCGTTTTTTCGCTCTGCATTATCTTCTGCCTTTTGTTATTATTGCTTTAGCTATGCTTCATGTGATAGCTCTGCATAGGTTTGGCTCTGGTAACCCAAGTGGAGTGGAGGTAAAATCAGATAAGGATACCATCCCTCTCTATCCTTATTATATAGTCAAGGATTGCATAACTTTTGGTCTGTTTTTTGTAGTTTTGTTCGCATTTGTTTTCTATGCTCCCAATTATCTTGGGCATCCAGACAATTATATAGAAGCTGATTCTATGGTCACTCCGGTACATATAGTGCCAGAGTGGTATTTTTTACCTTTTTATGCAATGCTACGTTCAATTCCAGATAAACTTACTGGTGTGCTTACCATGTTTGCGTCTATTTTAGTGTGGTTTTTGTTACCTTGGCTTGATAAATCAAAAGTTAAAAGTGGTGCTTATCGCCCGGTGTTTAAGAAATTTTTTTGGGTTTTTGCAATAAATTTTGTACTTCTTGCCTGGCTTGGAGGACAAGAGGTAAAAGAGCCTTACATCACTATGAGTAGGCTATCTACTCTTTATTACTTTGCATACTTTGTGATAGTTTTACCACTGCTTAGTAAGTATGAAAAGCCAAAAGAACCACCAAAAACCTTAAGTGATTCTGTGCCGGAGATGAGGTGATGTCAATTCAAAGCAGATCTCTTACAAAATTCTCTGTCATCCCAGAGCTCTCTTCTGTCATCCCAGAGCCCTCTTTTGTCATCCCAGTGCTTGACACTGGGATCCAGAAAAAAAATAAATGGATTCCAGCATCATGTACACAATTGTATGAACGTTGTATACAACACACAGTGTCATTCCACTATCTTCCGTTGTTATCCCAGTGCTTGACACTGGGATCCAGGTATAAAAATACTTACAAATCATGCAATGGACAACAGATTCTAGGAGTGCATGATAACCATAATGTCAGTGATGAAATAAGCTGGATTCCAGTGTCAGCTACTTGCATGACATCAATTCGAAATTTACTAAAACAGTGGTTATGCATGGGATCTAATGTATTTGCAATCTTCTGCATGTTATTTCTATCTAGTCTTATATCTGCAGAAGAATTTAAATCATCACCAAATAAGAAAATAGACTGGAAATTTGATGGAATTGTCGGATCTTTCGATAGAGAGTCAATTCAGCGTGGCTATAAAGTGTATAAAGAAGTCTGTGCTGCTTGTCATTCAATGAATAGGGTAGCATTTCGTAATTTGCAAGATGTCGGTTTTTCTGAAGAAGATGTAAAACAAATAGCAGCTTCTTATCAAGTTAAAGATGGTCCGAATGATTTGGGTGAAATGTTTGACAGACCTGGAGTACCTTCGGATTATTTTATTGCGCCTTTTGATACAAAAGAAGCAGCTGCAGCAAGCAACAATGGTGCAGTCCCACCAGACTTATCATTAATTATTAAAGCAAGGCATGATGGTGCAAATTATGTCTATTCATTGTTAACAGGCTATCAAAACGGCGAACACGATGAAAATGATTTATATTTTAATTCGTATTTTCCAACAGGCAGATTAGCTATGGCGCCACCACTTTCTGAAGGAATGGTGGAATATGATGGTGCAAGGCAAGCCACAGTTGAAAATATGGCGTATGATGTGATAAATTTTTTACAATGGGCAGCAGAGCCAGAATTAGAGCGCCGGCATAAACTTGGATTAAAAGTAGTGGCGTATTTTATAATTTTAACAGTGTTTTTTGTATTAACTAACAACAAAGTTTGGAGCAAGCTCTATAAAAAGAAGTGATAGTCAATTTTGCCTCAAGCACAATGGTTGTCATCCAAGTAGCTAACACTGGTTCCTTTATGACGGTGTCATCCGAGTAGCTGACACTGGGATGGCTTTGTCGCATCGTACCTTATACGGTAATAATTTACGATAAATTCATGTAGCCATTTCGAATTTAGCCATACCAATGTCAGTAAATTTATTAAGCAAACAGCACTTAATGAGCAGTTCTTTTTCACGATTTATAGCTCTTTTCATAGAAGTCCGGATGTGATAAGGATAGATAATGATAAGGAGGTTGAATGCCAGCAGCATATAGTTATGATTTAAGAAAAAAAGCAATGGAGGCGCTAGACGAAGGAGAAAGCAGAGAAGCAGTGGCAGCAAGATTTAAGATTGGACGAACTACTTTATGGGAGTGGCAGCACTGTAGGCTTGACCATAAATTATGTTAAGATAGAAAATGACTATTTTAGATAGAGCTTGATGTAATGCAGTGCGATACAAAATAACGGTAGAATATAATGGTAGTAATTTCTCTGGTTGGCAAAAACAGCAACACTCTGCTAACTCAATCCAGGAGAAGATAGAAAATGCTATATTTAATTTTAGTGGTGAGAAAATTGCCTTGTACTGTGGTGGCAGGACTGATGCAGGGGTTCATGCTTTAGGACAAGTTGCTCATTTTGATATGGAAAAGGAATTTGAGCTTTATAGAATAAGAAATGCAATAAATTATCATTTAAAATCAATTCCTATAGTCGTGCTCAATGTAGAAGTTGTAGATGATGCGTTTCACGCACGGTTTTCAGCAAAAAAAGATATTACGAATACAGAATAGTTAATCGCTATGCTCCTGCCGCTCTGGAGACAGGTTATGTATGGCAAGTGTTTAGTCCACTTGATGTAAATATTATGCGTGAAGCTGCTAAACATCTACTTGGAAAACATGACCTTTCAAGTTTCCGTTCAAAAGATTGTCACGCCGCAAATCCGATAAGAACAATTGATGATATCGATATAGTACAAAACGGGAATCATATACACATCAAAATATCTGCTATTTCCTTTTTACATAACCAAGTGAGGATTATTGCGGGTACTTTAGTTGAATTTGGAAAAAATAGAACCAATCCGCAAGAAATGCTACATATATTAAGCCAATGCAAAAGAAGTGCTGCTGGGGTTACCGCGCCGCCTTTTGGCTTGTATTTGGTAAAGATAGATTACTAATTTAATAAAAAGTAACGTTCTTAGTGAAATAAGTGCCATACCGCCGCAGTATCTCCAGATCTCGCTAACAAGCGGCGAGATGACGAGTTTAAGTTCTCATTGGCATCACTACATATAATACACTTGAATCATCTTCATCAGTGATAATTGTAGCACTATTACCATCGGCTAAGCTAAACTTACATTTATTTTTTATGCAAGATAGAACATCAAGCAAATAACGCGAGTTGAACCCTATTTCTATAGGGGCTTCATTGTAGTCCACTTCTATGGATTCAGTTGCATCACTGCACTCTTGGGAGTTTGAATGCAGAGTTAGCAGCTTTTCTTGTAGTGAGAATTTAATAGATTTTACTTTATCAGATACAACAACGGAAACTCGATCTATAACATCTGAAAGTTTTTTACTTTCAATAATCATATGCTTATCTTGAGATGCTGGAATAACTGCTTTATAATTTGGAAAAGTTCCATCTATTAATTTTGATATTAGAATATATTCACCGCATGTAAACTTGATTTTTCTGTCTGAGAGTTTTACATTAATTTCATTACAATCGTCCAATATTTTTAACAGCTCCATAACAGTTTTACGTGGAATGATCACACCAAATTCGCCATTGATGTTCCCAGGCTTTGGCCTCTTTATACATGATAAACGATGGCCATCAGTTGCAACGCAGTACAGAAACTGCTCATCTGTATGTAGACATATTCCATTTAAATTATACCTTGTATCATCTAGTGATACAGCAAATTTTGTTTTAGTTAATAAGTCTATCAGGTCCGTATTTAGTAGAATAAAATCATGTTTATAATTGTCTTCTTCAAGAGCAGGAAAGCTGCTTGAAACTACATTCGGTAAAGAAAAGTTTGCATTTCCGCAAGACATCAATAATTTTCCTTGGTTGTTTACTTCAAAATTGACATCCAAATCAGCGGGTAACTTCTTCACTATGTCATGTAAAGTATGCGCTGAAATTTTTACTTCTCCTTCTGTTAATACGGTTGCAGCAAGTGAGGCAAACATTGAAATGTCAAGATCAGTTGCCATTAATTTTATGCTGCCGTGTTGTGCTTTGATATTTATACACGCCAAAACATCTATTGCATTACGCCTTTCAACCACTCCACTTACTCTGGATAATGTATTTAAAAGACTTGTGCGGCTCACGCTAAAACGCATCTGCTCGCACACAGAATTTTGCTTTTTGATTTCTGTATCTACACCTGCAACCTCTGACATTGCTAACTCTCAAAAATATATTTTAAATGATATCCACATCCCATATAAAGTAAAGTGCTATTTATATTTCCATTGAAAGAGTAGTCTAGTTTATACTATAGCTGGGTATTCTGTTACAATAATTTACTTTGTATGGCATAAATCATGCATTTTTTGATACGCTTTTTGAAAACCAAGTAGGGAATAAGTATCATCAATGGTCACTGTTTTTGTTTTTCCATTAACTACCATTGATAATCCCTGCTTCATTTTTAGAATGAGATCTTGATCTATTTTTGTATGCTCTGCCCACGCAAAACTTCCCTGTATTATGGGCAGTGTATATTTAATTTTTTTGTCGATATTGAGAGCTACAGGCTCCTTATCATACTGAAAACCAGAGGTAACGCTTACCTCATCTGCTTTTTTATCAACATAACTAACCATTACATACGGCTTGCGATTGGTTGTATAATATTCGCTTTTTTTTTTAGGATAGGATACAATATAACATACTTTCTCTCCATCTTCCAATGCAGTATACACGAGCCAATCTTTATATTTTTCCTTCAATTGTACATCACTAACCGATGCAAAAGCGCCTATCGAAAAAAATATTAGAAATATAAAAAAACTACGCATGCAAACAAAATTTCAAACTTTCAGATTGTATATATTGTTTTACCTTAGCCATCGCCTGCTCAGCCAACTGCCTTATTCTTTCTCTTGAAACACAATATTTTTTACTAAGTTCATCCAGAGTTTGAATGTTTTCAGACAAATATCTACTGATAAAAATGTCTCTTGCCCTTTCGTTGAGGCTCGCTAGTGCATTGTTTAAAATTGCTTCTTTTAATTCTTTTTCTTCATGATTCTGATAGGTTACTTCTTGACTAACCAAGTTACATGGGATCATATCTTGTAGCTCCCTTTTAGAGTCATCACCTATTTTTATGCAATCGTTTAGCGACTGATCCTTACAAGCCATACGGTAATTCATCTGCAGAACGTCTCCTTCGGATACAGAAAGCTCATTAGATATTGCTTTTATTTCTTCATTATTTAAGGTTTCCCTGTTTGTATACTGTAAAATTCTTTTTTTTATTTTACGTAAACTAAAAAACAATCTTCTTTGTGCTTGCGTTGTGCCTATTTTCACAAACGACCAAGATTTCAATATAAAGTCTTTTATTGAAGCTTCAATCCACCACACCGCATAAGTTGAAAAACGAAACCCTAAATCAGGATTAAACTTTTTCACTGCATGCATTAAACCCATATTTCCTTCCATGACCAGGTCCATCAACAATAGTCCATAATTTTTGAATTTCATTGCAATTTTCACTACCAAATTCAAATGGCTGGTAATCAATTTATGAGCAGAAGAAACATCCTTATATTGGTTCCAATTTTTTGCTAATCGTACCTCTTCCTCTTGAGACAGCATAGGAAATTTTTGCACCCTAGCAATATATTGCATGAGATTGGTTCTGCTATCGACACATAAGTTTGCCATTGAGGTCAACATAACAACTTAAATTAAAACTTCATGCATATAATATATTGATTTTCCAGCAAAAATTCAAGCTTTGATTTGAAAAAAGTACAAATTTTCCATCTAATTTCTTGGAGACAGTAGGCCGCAGTGTTAGCTAATTGGATAACATTATGTAACTTTAGATGATATTCTACCAGTACAATGGTAAACGTTATAGCTTAAACACATAGCAAATAGTGTTATTCCAGTGCCTTGACACTGGAATGGCTTTGTTGCATCGCTCTTCGGATAGTAGGTAACGCACAATAAATTTATGAAGCTATCTCAAATTTAGCCATACCAATATCAGTGAACTTATTGAGCAAATAGCATTTAACAAGTAGTTCCTTCTCTCTATTTGTCTCAGATTTATTCCTAAAACTAAACCCGAATGTTTGTTTCAGTCGCGAGAAAAAACTTTCTATATAAGATCTTTTTCCATAACTCATCTCTTTTTTCCACTTCTTTATACCATCTTCATCATATGACTTTATGAGCTTGACTGCAGAATTTCTCTCAGCCATATAGTCTAACTTTGGATGCTCTGCTGCGTTGTTTTTCGGAGGAATTTTCGTTTTTATACCATATTGATTACACAGCTTATAGAGCTTTTCTCTGTCATATGCCCTATCTGCATATAGTACTTTTATGACATACTGAAAATCGACTTCTTTTAGCAAATCACAAGCTCCATAGTGATCAGCCGTTACTGTATTTTACAGCTATGGCTTTTTTGCTGTTTGTATTCAACATTACATGCAATTTTCTTGTCTGTTCATAGCTGCGATACTTTCTATCTTCGCTATTTTCTTTGCTATGACCAGGAGTGTTGTTGTATATACTAATTCCTGTACTGTCTATAGCAATTTCGATATCTTCCATATTATTTTCTGCAATCATTGATCTTAATATTGAGTTTCTTAAACCTTCTTGATGATTGTGAATAGCTGATAACTTGCAAATTTTTCCCAATTTGCTCAAGGTATCCTGCTATAAACCCAACTGTTTGCCTCAGGCCTATTCTAAATAAACAAGTTATTATGTGCACCAAAATTACAACTTTATCGCTATAAATATTGTTGCCACCTGGTATTTTTGGACCATTCTCGTACCACTTTTCTATGGCTTCGTTGATATAATGAAAAATATTTCCTCTTTTTTCTAGAAATTTGTTATATTCGCTATGGTTACTGACCCTCATTTTTTGTGGCATATTTTTTCTTTCAAGGTTAAATGGCTATTTTATAATGAATTTTGTCAGTAGCCACCAGATTTTTTCAGTTGCTATGCAACAAAGCCCACTGGAATCCACATTTCTTTTTTCTAGATCCCAGTGTCATGCTACTTGAATGACAAGAAAAAACCCACTGGGATAACAAGACTGAGATAGACTAAAAATTAAACGCTACTCCAGCTTCTGCACCAACAGTGCTGTAAAGGACTGTATGTCCTCCTTTGTCTTTCCCACCACTGCTTTTATCGAAATTAGCACCATAAGAACCGAAATAACGAGCTCCAGCATAAAGTTTGACTTCTGGAGTTACATCATAACTAACACCAGCTTTTACTTGACCAGCAAAACCAAATTTACTTTTTTGATCATTCACAGCGTCTTTCAAAGGAGTGCTAATATACGCTGCACCAACACCAACACCAACATATGGAGTGATAGGCACATCTTCAATTGCTATATCGTAATAAACGTTAACTAGCCCTGAAATTGCTGTTAAGCTGCCCGCAACAGTATTTGGAGTAAGCACTTCATCATTGTTCACATTCTTGTTTAGCTGTGAATATAGCCCTTCAATATCAACTCTAATGTCGTCCATTTTATAACCAAATGCGGCACCACCTCCTATAAAAGAAGCTTTAAAAGGATCAACATCATCAGTCCCCTTTTTAATTTTCATGTTATCAACTTTTGTGAAAAGAGGTAAAACTTCACCGTTGTATTGCAAACGAACGTAGTAGCTAGTTTCTTCATCACTTATTGGACCAACAGGATCTGAAAAAGCAGAGTTTGATAAACTTAGCAACGTTGCTAAAGCGGCTGCTGAAAAAAACTTTTTATAATGCATAATTGTCCTCGTAAAAAAAATTAAAATTCCACTTTAGCAGTCTAAGTAACAACTAAAGTTAAGTCAAGTGCTAACTTAATAACACAAAATATTCTACATTTTAACTAATTTTTAGGAGAAGACAAAGATTTTATTAATGAATAAATACGACTTTTGATTTTTTGGTATAGCTAACACAGGTAAGATTTACTATCGAAAGACCTCGTCATCTCGCTGCTTGTTAGCGGATGAGAAATCCACAACTGTACGAACATTGCAATTTGGGCCTACCAGGAGGGCAATGCCTCTTATCCAAGTACCATCTTCTTGTCATCCCAGACTGGGATGGCTTTGTTGCATCGCTCAAGTGAAAAGAACTGGCAGTTACTGACAAAATTCATTATAAATAGCCATTTAACTGTTGAAGAAAAAATATGCCACAAAAAATGAGAGTCAGTAACTGCCATGAATATAACAAATTTCTCCAAGAAAGAGGAAGCATTTTTTGTTATATCAATGACGCCATAGAAAATTGGTACGAGAATTGTCCAAAAATGCAGGGCGGCAACTATATTTATAGTGATAAAGTTGTGATTTTGGTGCATATAATCGTCAGTTTCTTTAGAATTGGTTTAAGACAAACAGTCGGGTTTATAAAAGGGTATTTGTAACAAATAGGAAGAGATTTGGCAGTTATCAGCTATTCACAATCATCAAGAAGGTTTAAGAAACTCAATATTAAGATCAATGATTGCAGAAAATAATATGGAAGATATCGAAATTGCTATAGACAGTACAGGAATTAGTATATACAACAACACACAGCAAGGAAAATAGCACTGACAGAAAATATCGTGGCTATGAGCAAACGAGAAAATTGCACGTAATGTTGAATATAAACAACAAAAAAGCCATAGCTGTAAAATACAGTAACGGCTGATCACTATGGAGCTTGTGATTTGCTAAAAGAAGTTGATTTTCAGCATGCCATAAAAGCACTATATGCAGATAGAGCATGTGATAGGCACAAGTTTTATAAGTTGTGTAACGAATATGATATAAAGACAAAAATTCCACCAATAAACAATGCGGCAGAACATCCAGAAATAGATTATATGTCTAACAGGAATGCTGCTATTAGGTTAATAAAATTATACGGTGAAGATGGCATGAAAGAATGGAAAAAAGAAGTAAATTATGGGAAAAGATCTTATATTGAAGGGTTTTTCTCAAGATTAAAGCAAATATTCGGATTTAGTTTTAGGAATAAATCTGAGATAAATCGAGAAAAAGAACTAAATGCTATTTGCTTAATAAATTCACTGATATTGGTATGGCTAAATTTGAGATAGTTACATGAATTTACCATAAATCACCATCTCATAAAGTGTGATGCAACAAAGCCGTCTGGGATCCAGGAATTTTATTAAGTTGGTAAGCATAAAAGTAGCCGTTTTATGTTAAAACACAATGTTCTTGATGAGATTACGGCAAGGCTGGATTCCAGACGGCTTTGTTGCATCGCTCTTCGGATAGTAGGTAACGCACAATAAATTTATGAAGCTATCTCAAATTTAGCCATACCAATATCAGTGAATTTATTAAGCAAATAGCATTTAGTTCTTTTTCTCGATTTGTCTCAGATTTATTCCTAAAACTAAACCCGAATGTTTGTTTCAGTCGCGAGAAAAAACTTTCTATATAAGATCTTTTTCCGTAGTTTGTTTGCCTTTTCCACCTCTTCATTCCATCTTCGCTGCATGATTTTATTAGTCTAATTGCAGCATTTCTCTCAGCCATATAGTCTAACTTTGGATGCTCTGCTGCGTTGTTTTTTGGAGGAATTTTCGTTTTTATACCATATTGATTACACAGCTTATAGAGCTTTTCTCTGTCATATGCCCTATCTGCATATAGTACTTTTATGACATACTGAAAATCGACTTCTTTTAGCAAATCACAAGCTCCATAGTGATCAGCCGTTACTGTATTTTACAGCTATGGCTTTTTTGCTGTTTGTATTCAACATTACATGCAATTTTCTTGTCTGTTCATAGCTGCGATACTTTCTATCTTCGCTATTTTCTTTGCTATGACCAGGAGTGTTGTTGTATATACTAATTCCTGTACTGTCTATAGCAATTTCGATATCTTCCATATTATTTTCTGCAATCATTGATCTTAATATTGAGTTTCTTAAACCTTCTTGATGATTGTGAATAGCTGATAACTTGCAAATTTTTCCCAATTTGCTCAAGGTATCCTGCTATAAACCCAACTGTTTGCCTCAGGCCTATTCTAAATAAACAAGTTATTATGTGCACCAAAATTACAACTTTATCGCTATAAATATTGTTGCCACCTGGTATTTTTGGACCATTCTCGTACCACTTTTCTATGGCTTCGTTGATATAATGAAAAATATTTCCTCTTTTTTCTAGAAATTTGTTATATTCGCTATGGTTACTGACCCTCATTTTTTGTGGCATATTTTTTCTTTCAAGGTTAAATGGCTATTTTATAATGAATTTTGTCAGTAGCCACCAGATTTTTTCAGTTGCTATGCAACAAAGCCATTCCAGACTGGAATGACATCGTTTACTATGTGCCATATTGCAATGTTTGTACAGTTGTGGAATGAATCACGGTATGACGTAGGGCTATGCTAGTATAGGTACATTATATGAAGAAGTACTAGCGTTGGGAATATTAGAAAAAAAATACTTACACTAAAAGAAACTTCAGTAGTAAATTCAAAAAGGAAGTTTAAACCCAGATGGTAAACCCATCATACCTGCAAGATCAGAAGTTGCATTCGCCATATCTTCTTCTGCTTTTTTAACGGCATCATTAAACGCTGCTGTTACTAAATCCTCTACTATATCTTTTTCCTCATTTCTCATAAGTTCTAAGTCTATGTTCACCTTTTTAGCTTTATAGCTACCTATTTTTATGACTTCCACTAATACAGAAACTTTGCCACCACCAGAAATACCTTGAAACTCTTTTCCAACATATTTTTCTTGAGCTTCTGCAAGCTTTTTTTGCATCTCTTGCGCTTGTTTCATTATTTGACTAAAATCCACAACTTACTCCTTATTTTCTATATTAACTACTTTTGCACCTTTAAACGTGTCAAGGATATCCTTAACTGCAGGTGCATAATTTAAATTACTCACTTCCCTGTTTATATAACCTGTATCAACTGCAATAACCCACTCTTGCTGAGTCACCTGGTTTAAGTAATTTTTTAAATCATTGCAAAAATTACTATCCAACTTAGATACAGCTTTTAATTTTAAATATCCAGGTTTACAATCTATTAATTGTAGATTATTACACAGTTGTTTGTAAAGATAAATTTGGTTACTTCGCCTTAATAGTTGCAAAATCTTATCAAAATCGTAATTTTGTTGTTTATTTTCCACATGGATCCCAGTGTCACGCACTGGGATGACAGAGTGGGGTTGTTGTTTACTTTCCACATATTTTTTTGGATCCGAGTAGTCAGCTACTTGGATGACAGAGGGGGAAGGTGCAACAGGTCTGCCCTGTCTATTTCCTTGCTCTACATTCTGTGAAAGAATTTTTTTGATCACCTGTTCTGGAGAAGGTAGATCAGAGAGATAGCAAAGACTAATTAACATCATTTCAGCAGCAACATCGTTGCATGTTGAAGTTTTTATATCTTGAATACCTTTAAGCAACACCTTCCACAATCTCGAAAAAAATATTAAAGATCTCTTTATACTTAAATCTTTTATCCTATTCTTTTCATGCTCTGTAACTGCACTATCAATCTCTTTCGTAATTAAAAAACGGCATACTAACTGAATTGTTTGCAATAGACCTTCAAAAATACTAAGTGGGTTTGCTGTTTTTATCGCCTTGTCAAACACTGATAGAGCTTTCTGTAAATCACCTTCTAATATTGCCCCTAATAGATCAAATATAATATCTTTATCCACTAGGCCAAGTATGTCTGTCACATTTTTAGTGGATATTGCACCATCTCTGCTATATAGCACTGCTTGATTCATCAAAAACAAGGCGTTACGCATTGAATTTCCAGAATGTCGTGCAATTAATTCCAATGCTCCCTTTTCAATGGAATAACTCTCTTTTTGTGCAACATCATTTAAACGTTCCACTATTTTAGCTACAGGAATGTTGTGTAAATCAAATCTTTGACAACGTGCAATAATAGTTATCGGTATCTTTTTTATTTCCGTAGTTGCTAAAATGAACTTTACACTAGATGGTGGCTCTTCTAGGGTTTTAAGTAATGCGTTAAATGCGCTGCTGGATAACATATGTACTTCATCTATAATGTAGACTTTGAATTTAGAGCTTATAGGTGAATAGCAAATATCTCCCAGGATTACTTTAATATCGTCAATGCTAGTGTGACTTGCTGCATCGATTTCAATCACATCTGGATGGCTTGAATTTTTTATTGCTAGACAATTTTCACACAATCCGCAAGGTTCAAAAATTGGCCCCAGGGAACAATTCAAACATAAAGCTATTATCCTTGCAGTGGTGGTTTTACCAACTCCACTACTACCAGAGAGCAGTATAGATTGTGGAATTTTGTTTAAAGTAAAAGCATTTTCTAATACACGCACTAATATATCTTGACCTACTAGATCTTTAAAGCTACTAGGACGATGTTTTAATGCTATATTCACAGCTTCGGATAAAACAAATAATGAAGTAGGTATGCAACCCAAAAAGGTTCCGATATGGCTGCCTCATTTCTGATCTGACCAAATTACAGAGTTTTTGCCTGCATACCTTATAAAATATTATACTTTTTTTTTTATTTAGCAAGGTATATCCTATATTAACCTTAATAATTTATATGTTAGATCTCTTGCAACATTACTTTGGAGTAAACAACTGTTACCTAAAATACTCTTCTTCTGTCATCCCAGTGCTTGACTACTTGGATCCAGAAAACTTAATTTTAAATGAATACATCAGGCTGTTGTATAATAAGAACTGGATTCCAGTGTCAGCTACTTGCATGACACCACCTGCTACGCAAACTTCTGTGGACTACAAAGAAAGTTCGTACAGTTGTAGGTCAAGCCATAGAGTAACAAAAAAAGGATATTGGGATAACAAAAGAGGAATATTATGATTTTATATCATTTTCCTCTTTGTCCATTTTCACGAAAAGTTAGAGCTCTTCTCAAAGAAAAAAAGTTGAGCTGTGATCTAGTGTATGAAAATCCGTGGGAAAAACGGAATGAATTTATGGAGATCAATCCAACCGGGCAAGTACCAGTATTAATAGATAATAACTTTGTAATAGCGGATAGTAATGCCATTTGTGAATATATAGAAGAAACTTACAATAGCGACGTCAAATTATTTGGTTCATCCACTATTATTAAGTCTAAAATACGCGCTCTAATCAATTGGTTCGATAACAAATTTTACAATGAAGTTACTAAGTATATTATGAATGAAAAAGTAATTACTAACCGCAGCCCTGACTCTAGATTTCTTCATGCAGCTCAGCATAACCTGCCTTGCCATATGGAATACATCGAACACTTAATTAACAAGAACGTTTGGCTTGCAACTGATAAGTTCACTTTAGCTGATATTGCTTTAGCATCGCATATTTCCGTAATGGATTATGTAAGTAGTTTTCCATGGGAAAAAAGTAAAATTTTAAAAGAATGGTACTCCATTGTTAAATCAAAGCCTTGTTTTCGTGAGATATTATTAGAGAGAGTTTCCGGTTTAATCCCTCCTAAACATTATGCTGACCTTGATTTTTAACTTATGTTAGCTTTAAAGCTACAGTCATTCCTTCATCAGTTGGAATCAATATAGAGAAATATTTTTTTTCATCTGATAATCTATTATTAAACTCCCTCATAGCATGCCATGATTTTTCTGATACTTCTTTTGGAGGCGATTCTAAAAATACTGTGTTAAACAATAGAGTGTTATCTGCAACGATTAGCCCATCTTGTTTAATGTATGACTCTGCCCAATCTAAATATTTAGGATAACCACCTTTATCAGCATCGATAAATATCATGTCAAATGGTGCTTTTGCTGATAATTCATTAAGTTTTTCCAATGCATTGCCTTCTATTAGAGTAATTTTATCACTCAGATTAAAAGCACTAAAATTTTTTTTTGCTATTCTTGAGTATTGAGGGTTATTTTCTATTGTATATATGTGACCATCTTCCAGTAGAGCTTTTGCCATGCAAATCGACGAATAACCGTATAACGTGCCAATCTCAACAATACTTTTGATTTTATGGATTTTTATAAATAAACTTAATAGCTTTCCTTCTTCAGGGCCAATTTGAATATGTTGCTTTTTTTCAAGAATACAATATTCTTCTATTTTTTTATATTCTTTTGCAAATAGATTTCTTATGTATGACAATTTTATACTAAAATTATTACGCATATATTATAAATTAGGGAGACTTAATTCATACACAATTTATAAATATAATAATATAGTTTAAAATAATAAAAACATTTATTTTAAGTTATTATTTCATAGTATAAAATTTTAAGTGACAAAAATTATTATATATCGTACTATAGTTAACTAGTATAATAAACAGTCGATTATTATGCTAGAATTAAAGGGATTGTTTATGCGCATTTCTCTTTTTAAAATATAATTTTTATAATCAATTAGAAGGGGTTATATGTCTTATACTATTGCTGGTGAAGTTGAAACGTTAAACAAAAAATCTAACAAGAATGAAGGGGTTATGTTACTACATAATCCAGCTTATCGTGAAAAGTATAAAGAACGTTTTGATGAAGCTCAGAGAAAAGTTATGGATATGGTTCAGTTTTATGATGGGACAATAGTATTAATAGAGAATAAAATCGCTATGTATTACTACACTTGGCACAGTAAAAAAAGAGAGTTTGAGCGTAAAAAACAACAAACAGTAGTGAAAAACAATGACTCAGCATAGAGTCTTTTATATGGTAAGCTACAGTGGTATTACTTCACTATAGCTTTTCCATATAATTTATCTATCACATTAGTGAAATATTTCAGCTCTTTATACCCTCTATGTTTAACTTTATTATGCTCTATATATGATTTATCATCGTTAAGCTTGATGAAAAATATTGGAGTGGCTGTGATACCAAGTTTATTAATTGCCAGTGATTTATCATTTACGATTTTATCCATTATTTTCTTATCATTAATGCATTGGTTAAATGCATCTTGCTTTAAGTTGCTTAGTGCAGCAATTCTTTGTAGTAAAGTCAAATCACTTAAATTGTAGTAATTCCACGAATCTATTGAGTTAAAAACAGCTTTGTTAAAATTAAAGTAGTCTTCTTGTTTTTCGTAGCAATGACTTAGCATTGCAGCCTTTAGCCCTCTGTAATCCAAAGGAAAATGACGAAATATATATAACATCTTACCTGTGTCTATATATTTCTCTTTAATTTTAGGAAAAACATTCCTATGAAAAAGAGAGCAGTGATAACAAGTTAATGAAGCATATTCTATCATTAGAATTGGTGCTTTTGGATCTCCTAATAATTTATCATTAGGTAATGGCGATAATAGCTCATTTGATGTTATTTCATTGGGTTTTTTTTGAATGTATTGGTTATCGGATAAATCTTGCTTAACAACTGCATAAGAATTAACACTTATGAAAATTAATAAAAACAATAGTCTAAAAATCATTACAATATAAACACTTAACTTACTAAAAAAAATTATACATTTATATTAATAATGTCAAGATAACTTTTGTTTAGCAAGGCTTTCAGCCCTATCTTTAAATGCAGCAATTATTTTACTTTGTGTATACTTATATACTGAGTTTAATAAAGTGGAAAATGAGTTGGACTTAAACTTAAACTCTATATAAAACTTTACCATAGTTTTATTTTCATCTATGGGAATGAATTGCCATTCATTGTATAGATGTTTAAATATTCCATTTGATGATACAGCTTTTATCCAACCTTCATTTGTTCCACTTGGAGAAAGAGAAGTAACTTCTGATGTATATCTACCTTTAATTCCATGAAAAGCTGCGAGGAGATCCACAACCATTTGGTTGTTAATTTTTTCTTTTATATAAACGGCTTTGCACCAAGGAACAAAATCAGGATACCTTTCAACATCAATTACAATTTGGAATACTTCATTAGGCAAACATAGGAAAACACCCTGTTCTTTGTATTGATGAAGCATAAATGTTAAACCAATCAAAATAGGATCCGTATCTACTGTCAGCCTTAGTAGATTCCTGAGACTAAAGTTAAGGTGGGCATCGCGTATCAATTTCAACGAAATTAACAGAGGCAATTCCCTTGACTAGAAATTATCGCTCGGGAAATTTAACTTAACTCATAACGCATAGAACAGACCCTTAATTAATTGTAGATGATTTATACAAGGTGTGTCTATAGATATATTAAAGCTAGCGATTATTATTTAATCTTTATTAAACTTTGCATTCTAAGTATCATAGCTAATAAATATATCTTATGAACATTACTAAAGTTTTAACTATCATTGTTTTTATTGTAATTTCTTCAAGTGCTTACACTAATTGTACAGATCACAAAATTTTTGTGCATACTATGAAGCAACAAGTGGATGGTATATCTACAAAGGAGAATAAAAAAAACCGGGAATGTGTGCAAAAAAAGCTTCAGGAGGTCATTCAAAACAATGTTAACCTCAAAGGAATATCGCAATTCGTCATAGGAAAACATTGGGCTTTAGTTAAACAAAAAGAAAAAGAAGATTTTTTAAGAGAGTATGAAGTGTATCTTACGCGTTTGTGCGTTAAAATTTTATATAAATACATGCATGATAGTGAAATGATCATAATGAGTACAAAAGCAGTTGACGATGAAACTTGCTTAATTGGTACAAGATTTTCTTACGGTGATGAAGAATTTACAAATATTGATTTTAAAGTTACTAAAAATAACAGTTCTTTCTTGATAAGTGATGTTGTAATGAGTGGAATAAGTATTGCTATTAATCAACGTTATCAATTTAGTGAAAAAATCGACACGCATGGCATAGCAAGCGTTATAGCTGAATTAAAATGCAATAACAATCCATGATATATATGCCTCATTGGCCTAAGCCACTTGGTAGCAGGCCGAATGATTTTTCTCTTGATCGCATAAAAGGCTTTCTTAGCAAACTAGATAACCCCGAGAAAAAAGTGCCTCCCGTAATTCATATAGCTGGAACTAATGGGAAAGGCTCAACACTAGCATTTATAAGATATATAATGCAAGCAGCAGGGTATAAGGTACACGCATACACTTCTCCACATTTAGTGAGTTTTAATGAGAGGATAGTGATAGCCGGCAGCTATATCGACGATAATGAATTATATAGCTTATTAGAAGAATGTCGTGCAGTAATTGCAGAACAACCTATCACTCTGTTTGAAGCTGCAACTATTGCAGCTTTTTTAGCTTTTTCTCGTCATAAAGCCGATATAACTTTAGTTGAAGTGGGTATGGGTGGAAGGCTTGATGCAACAAATGTTATAGATAATCCGATTTTAACAATAATTACTTCCATTGCACTTGATCATACGGAATATCTTGGCCCTACTGTAGAAATTATAGCAGGTGAAAAGGCTGGAATAATGAAACCTAATGTTCCTTGCGTAATAGCACCGCAAGAAAAATCTATAGTGAACACGCTAGAACACCACGCAATAAATAAGAAATCTCCCTTGTATAGAGGAGGTCTTGAATGGAATTGCAAAAAAAAGAACAACAAAATGGTTTTTCAATCAGCTATTCAATCAATAGAATTTCCTTTGCCATCTTTAAAGGGTGATCATCAGGTGATTAATGCAGGCAATGCTATTGCAGCATGTAGTATTTTAAGTGGAAAGTATGAATTTGATATTGGAGAAGAGGATATCACTTCAGGTTTACAGTGCACTTATTGGCCTGCACGGCTAGAGTCTATAAAAGAAGGTAATTTAATTTTCCTACTACCGAAAGATTGGCAATTATTTTTAGATGGTGCACACAATAATGATGGTGCTAGAGTACTATCTCAGTGGGTAAAAGATAATTTTGCTGAAGGTATTTATATGGTTTTTGGTGTTACTAGTAACAGAAATGTGGAAGAGTTCTTAGAGCACTTAAAGCCATATATCAAGCTACTATGTGCGGTTTGTGTTAAGTCTGAACCTAAAGCAACAAATACAAATTTGATTAGGGAAAAAGCCAATAACATAGGAATAAAAGCAGTTGAATGTGAATCAATTGGCGATGCAATATCAAATCACATATTAAAAGCCTCTACCCAAAACGTCAAAACCATACTAATCTGTGGCTCATTGTTCCTAGCTAGAGACTTCGCTATGGAGAATAGCTAACTTTGATGATATTAACTGACCGATGGGGAAATAACTTTGATTGCTCATAGTACTGCTTGGCTTTTCGTTATCGACTTCTATAAACTGATCATCACCTTTAAATTGCTCCTCAATTGAATTTATAGCTGTCTTTTTGAGAATATAATTACTTGCAGCATTTAAAATAGGTGAAGTAACAATTAAAAGCGTGAATGGTAATGAAAGTAATAAGCCGGATAACATCATAGAGTTAGTTATACCAAAGCCGTTGGCAACTAAATCTAATCCCACACCGAAAAACATTAAAGATGTACAGATTGTGTTGCTCAAAATAACTGAATTTTTTAGCCACTTTAATTTAGTCCTATCACTCTTTGAAAAATTTTCGCATTCTTGGTCAAAGTTAAACAATAATAAAATATTAGTCTGATGATTAAACTCTTTCCCATTTCTAGTATAAATGCTCTTAACAGCTAGACTCAAAATAGATCCTGCTAACAAGGGAGCAAGAAAACCTACTGCTATTGGTACATTAGAAGAAATACCATTAATTATTAAAAATGCAATTGATGTGAAGGATACTAAAAGAACTCCTAAGAGATTTGAATAAGAAGAATATTTTACATAAGCAGTTACATTATTGTTAATTGACTGCTGCTTATTATAGAGTTTATTTCTGCACTTATCATCTAAGTATTTTTGCAATTCTTCATAACTGCGACTCCACAACTTACCGCGTAATTCTTTTATTAAATTATTTCTTTTATTGAGACCTTTCTCCAATGGCTCTATTATAAATTCTTCAAAAAATGGCTTATTTAATGCAATAACCTTAAATTTCTCCTCCGCTTCTTTATTGTTTGGGTTTTTATCTGAGTGATATTTTAACGATAATTTACGGTATTGTTGACTAAGCTTTTTCTTAATATTCTTAATGTCAGAATTTACCACATCCTCCTTTTGAATATTAAATGTTAAAAACAACTGCTTTAAAGCGTGGTACTCATTTTCATTCAAAACATTTCTAGCCACATTACACCTACAAATTAACTAACTATTAATGTTCTATAATATACATATTTCCAAACTATGTCAATTATTTCATAAATATCTTTGGTAAAAATTATTTCTGTTATGACTAGCATGATAAGTGTATGAAGCGACTAAAATTGTCATTACAGCGCTTAGTGTACGACAGTGCTCCAACATTTAGGGTTGCAGTTTTCATGGCAGATCTGAGTAGCTGACCCATCTAAGAGGTGTCATTCAAGTAGCTGACACTGGAATGGCTTTGTTGCATCGCACCTTATACGGTAGTAATTTACAATAAATTCATGTAGCCATTTCGAATTTAGTCATTTCAGTGTTGGCTACTTGGATGACACCACCTGCTATGCTGCAAATTGCAACGTTCGTACACTAAAGTATAGTGTGTTACTAACGAAGGCAAACAAATATCTGCTTTATGAAAACGTTAATATTTTTCATTGAAATAATACATAAATACTAGAAAAACCTTGGCAGGTTATTCGCGTTTGATTATCATAGAGAATTATATAAATTAATAAATGATCTATGGCAAGTAACCCAGAAGAAAGAAATAGTGATAAACAAAAAGCGCTAGATAACGCAATAAGCCAGATTGAAAAAGCATTCGGTAAAGGTGCAATAATGAAGTTGAAGCAAAACCCTGTAGAAAAAATAGACACAATATCCACAGGATCAATTGCGCTTGATTCGGCTCTAGGTGTTGGAGGTCTGCCAAAAGGGCGTATAATTGAAATATTTGGCCCCGAGAGTTCTGGTAAAACCACTCTTGCCTTGCACGTGATTGCTGAAGCACAAAAAAAAGGAGGATCATGCGCATTTATCGATGCAGAACATGCATTGGATGTCTTATATGCTCGTAAACTTGGGGTAAGCACTGATGATTTAGTGATTTCACAACCAGACACTGGAGAGCAGGCGTTGCATATTGTTGAGTATTTAGTGTGTTCTGGTGCGGTTGATGTGATAGTTATTGACTCTGTCGCAGCATTAACTCCAAGAGCTGAAATTGAAGGTGATATGGGTGATCAACATATGGGGCTGCAAGCAAGGCTTCTAAGTCATGGGCTACGGAAACTAACCTCTGCCGTTTCAAAAGCGAACTGTATATTGATATTTATTAATCAAATTCGTATGAAAATAGGAGTAGTGTATGGAAATCCTGAAACTACCACGGGTGGAAATGCATTAAAATTCTATACTTCTGTAAGGCTTGATATAAGAAAAGTTGGTGTAATAAAAGACAAAGAAAATATTACAGGTAATGAAACAAGAGTTAAAGTTGTAAAAAATAAAGTTGCTCCTCCATTTAGAGAAGCGAAATTTGATATAATGTACAATGAAGGTATATCAAAACTCGGAGAAATAATAGATATGGGAGCAAAGCTTGGTGTGCTTGAAAAAGCAGGCGCTTACTATTCATATAACAACACACGTCTTGGGCAAGGAAGAGAGAATGTAAAAACTTACCTAAAAACAAACAAAGAAGTCGCAAATGAAATAGAAACGAAAATCAGAGATTTACTCAGAAATCATGATAATTCTATCATAATAGACGAGGATAGTGAGCAACTTTTAGAAGAATCAGTTTTCTGATCTAAACTTAGGCATTAGATTTTGTGTTGGACGGGTTGTTACAGTATGACGGTAATTCTATGTGCTAATATAACAATCTGTAATGTTACCTTGTATCAAAAAGACTTTGCTGAAGCAGTTAAAAAAAGCTTTTCATGAGAAATTATAAATGATAAATTGTTAACAATAGGTTATTGTTAATAAGATTATGTGTTTTGGTTTACCTAATATAAACAGGGAAGGTTATTCATTTATAGTAGTTTCCTTTATAGTAACGTGCATAGCATTCTCTATATCTTGGGGGTTTGGCGTTACGTGCTTGTTTCCGACATTATTGTGTACTTATTTCTTTCGTGATCCAGCAAGAGCTGTGCCAAACAATAAGAATCTTATATTAAGTCCTGCTGATGGTGTGATTTCAAAAATTGAAGAAGTTAATTATCCTTTATCAGCAGAAAACGGAGAGGAGAAGAAGTTTACGCTTGTTAGCATATTTTTAAGTGTTTTGAACGTCCATGTGAACCGTATACCAATATCTGGTACGATAAAGGAAATGAGTTATAAAAAAGGCAAGTTTGTATCCGCAATGAGCAATAGGTCTAGTAATGAAAATGAAAAGCAGGTTATTGTAATTGAATACGAAAAGGGGAAAGAAATTATTGTGGAGCAAATAGCTGGATTAATTGCACGTCGTATCGTTTGTAATTTAGGAATATCCCAGAACGTAAAAGCAGGTGAAAGGTTTGGAATTATAAGGTTTGGCAGTAGAGTGAATATCTATGTTCCTGCTGATACAGAAGTCAGAGTTTCAGAAGGGCAAACTGTTATTGGTGGTGAAACAATTATAGCAAACTTAAATAAGGAAAACGTTCAAGAGAAGCTTACTTTTGACGTTATATGAATAACGATGGAAGTAACAGTAGATTCTTACCTATTACTAAATTATTCCCAAACTTTATAACTTTATTGGGTTTATGTTCTGGTCTCACTTCACTTAAATTTACATTTAATGAACAATGGGAATTCTCAGTAATTTTTATCATCATTGCAGCAATAATAGATGGAATGGATGGCAGAATAGCTAGAATTCTAAAATCAACTAGCGATTTTGGAGCCCAACTTGATTCTTTTGCAGATTTTCTAAATTTTGGTGCAGCGCCTGCATTTCTTTTGTATTTTTGGAAGCTAAACGAAATCAAAGTCATAGGTTGGATTTTAGTAATGATATACGTAATCTGCATATCAATAAGACTTGCAAGATTTAATGTTTCGCTACACTCAGAACAACCATACTGGGAAAAATTTTTCTTTTCTGGTGTTCCAGCTCCAGTGTGTGCTTTACTTTCTTTGTTACCAATAATTATTACCTTTCAATCTCATGAGAGTGAATACTTACTTCTCATAGAGCGATTTTTTAACACAAGAAACGTAGCTTGTTACTTTCTGGCCATTTCATTTTTTTCGATAAGTCACATTCCAACTTTCTCTGCAAAATATATTTATATTCCCAAAAGCCTATCCTATATATTTGTGTCATTTTTTGGAGTACTTATTGTATTTTTCATCAGTAAGCCCTGGATGACTCTACCAATTTTAGGTATAGTGTATACACTTACTATTCCAATAAGCATCGGGTTTTACATATATTTTACATATAAAACTCGTTAGCTAACAAAAAATAGAAAACTGCATGATTTTGAAGATAAGTGAACTATTAAATTCATTTCTGTATATAAAGATATTCAACATTCCATTTATAATTATTTGGGTAATTGCAACTGGAATCTTTTGTACTGCCCAGTTCAAATTCATTAACTTTAGGTTACTTAAATATGGAATACAGACGCTATTCAATCTAAAGTGTAATAACAGCAACAATGGCATAATCACTCATATTCAAGCGTTTGCAACAGTAATTTCAGGAACAGTTGGTCTTGGAACAATATCAGGAGTTGCAATAGCTATCACAATAGGGGGCCCAAGTGCAGTTTTTTGGATGGTAATTACCGGAATACTTGGTATGTCGATAAAGTTTGCCGAGGTGGTGCTTGCATTTACTTATCGCTCTGAAAATACAACTGGCGGGGCTTTTTATTACATGAAGTACGGGCTTGCAAAAATTGGATTTGCAAAAACTGGTAGATTTCTTGCCTTCACTTATGCGATTATGCTACTTATTGCAATGATTTTGGGCGGTATACCATTTCAAGCAAATCAAATAGCAGCACTATCAAATAACCTCCTAGAATACAACGCATCCATTATTATATCCCTGCTTGTCTTTATTGTAATATTGGGAGGAATAAAGCGCATTGCTTTCGTTTCAACGAGCTTAACACCAATTATGATAGTGCTATATGTGGGTATGTGTATATATTTAATTTATGTAAACGGAAGTAATTTGCTGAATGCTCTATCCATAATATTCCAAGATATCTTCAATAAATCAGCTATAGGAAGCGGAGTATTGAGCGGATTAATAGCCGGAGTGAGAAGATCAGTGTTTGCTAACGAAGCAGGTACCGGAACAGCAGCTATAGCACATTCAGCTGTAAAAGAAGAAGATCCAATTAAAGTTGGGTGCGTTGCAATGATTGCACCACTTATAGACACAATATTAATCTCATTTTTGACTGGTATTGTGATAATTATCACTGGTATGCATAGCACTGATAACGTGGGTGATATTACACTAATTAGTTCGATATTTTCAATAGCTTTGCCCTTGTTCAGCAAGTTAGTTTTTCCGCTAATGATGTTTTCCTTTGCATTTTCCACAATAATAGCTTATTGTTACTACTGTGAAGTTGCTTTGCTGTATTTATTTGGTAGTAAAAAAATACTGATACCGTTCCAAATTCTTATAGTGGTTTCAGTGTATATCAGCTGTATGTCAAAGAATATAGAATTTATATCTTATCTAGGTGACAGTTTGTTTATGTGCCTTATGATTCCAAATGCTGTTGCAATATATCTACTAAGAAGGGAAGTTTTGAATACAATAGATTCTTATTACAATTCTAAAGGGTATTAACATGATTTATAGATTGCTTTGTATGGTGTTATTTTGCCTATTGTTTAATGATGTGTACGCTGCTTCAGGTTTTTACGAAAGTTATGACGCTGTGTTGAATGGAATAAATAACTTCATGAATGAAGTACTGTTTTTCAAGATCCTTTACGTGCCATTTATAATCCTTCTACTAGTTTTTGGTTATGTGTTTCTAACATTACGTTTTGGATTTCTCAACATAAGAATGTTTAAGCATGCGTTTGCTATTTTATGTGGAAAATATGACACGAATCACCATGATGGTCATATTACGCATTTTCAGGCATTTATGACTGCACTTTCAAGCACAGTAGGCCTTGGAACTGTTGCTGGAGTCGCAATTGCAGTTTCAATGGGTGGACCAGGAGCGGTGCCTTGGATGATGATTACAGGTTTTTTTGGTATGTCAGCAAAATTTGCTGAGGTAACGTTGGCGTTTAGACATAGAACAGAAGATCAGGACCAATTGTTTAGTGGTCCCTTTCAGTATATAAGGAATGGTCTGGAGGAATTTGGATTTAAAAAACTTGGTATTGTGCTGGCTGCCATGTATGCAGTATTCTTTGTATTATCAGGTCTTGGTGGAAGTGTAGCGTTTCAAACCAACCAAATGGTTTCAATATTATCTGGCTATTCAAGTTGGGTAGATGGTCACTCTTGGTTTCTTTCTTCCATAATTTCTGCGCTGCTTGCTCTAGTGATTATTGGCGGAATTAAAAGGATAGCTAGAGTATCTTCTGCACTAGTGCCTATTATGTCACTTATATATATCTTTAGTTGTATTATTATTATTGCATTTAATATTCATAACCTTGGTTATACGTTGAAAATATTATTTTCCACTATGATAGATTTCAATGCTGTTGGCGGAGGGATGGTAGGAGCATTTGTTGCTGGAATTCAAAGGGCAATCTTTGCCAGCGAAGCAGGTGTTGGTTCTGCTTCAATTACTCATGCAACAACTAAAGATGAAGAACCAGTAAGAACTGGACTAGTCGCTATGATAGAACCATGCTTTGACACAATGTTAATTTGCTGTTTAACAGGAATAACAATAGTAATAACAGGTGCATACCAAACAGGTGTTGGTGAGGGAATATTAATTACTCACAAAGCATTTGAGACAGTTTCTCCATGGTTTCCTATCCTTCTAACAGTAGCTGCTCCTTTGTTTGCATTTTCTTCAGTAATTTCGTTTGTATATTGTTGTGAAATGGGGTGGCTATATTTATTCGGTGCAAAAAGTATAGTGATATACCGCATAGCGGTAATAATTGTGGCGTTTTTCTCTGGTCTTTCTAAAGATATAATGGCTATTGCCAATATCGGTGGAACTTTATTCTCTTGTTTAGCTCTCATCAACATGACAGCGCTTATACTGTTTAGTAATCAGATTAACGATGAAGTTCAGTGCTACCTAAAAAGGCTGAGGAATAATAAAATTAATTAGGTTCTTGGTATAATGGAAAAGCATGTAGTCCTTATACTGTCCTACATACTCGGTTCAATACCGTTTAGCTTAATCATTACAAGAATAAAAGGGATAAACTTAAGAGAAGTAGGTTCAGGAAACATTGGTGCTACAAACGTTGCAAGGACGGGAAATAAATTTCTTGCTGCTTTGGCATTATTTCTGGATTCCTTTAAGGGATTTATTGCCGTTTATATAGCACAACAATTTTGTGATAATAACGATTTTTATATATATGTATCTGCAATTTTAGCAGTTTTAGGACACATGTTTCCTATTTGGCTAAAATTCAGTGGAGGAAAGGGCGTTGCAACCACTCTAGGGATACTGATAGCATTTAACATCGATATTACTTTAGTATTCGTAACAATTTGGATAATAGTCTTTCTTGCCTTTAGATACTCTTCCCTTGCTTCACTCAGTGCTACTTCAACGGCTGTAGCATGGTCCTTTTTTTTTCAGAGGAATTTGTTCTTAACATTACTAATTATAGGAGCACTGGTCTTCCTAAAACACCACAGAAATATTGTGAATCTTCTGCAAGGTAAAGAGTATAAATTTTATAGATAATGTACTGCCAAATTATTGACACTTAAACTACGAGACAAATTGCTTGACGGTATGATTTTGTCCTCTTTGTTTAAGTCTATGATTTTTGCTTTTGTTATATTCTCTACTTCTTGAGGTGTTAAAAGACCATCTTCAATGAATTCCTTTTTTGTTTCTCTTATTT
Organism: Wolbachia endosymbiont (group A) of Cydia splendana; assembly: GCF_947179475.1. Classification (NCBI taxonomy): domain Bacteria; kingdom Pseudomonadati; phylum Pseudomonadota; class Alphaproteobacteria; order Rickettsiales; family Anaplasmataceae; genus Wolbachia; species Wolbachia endosymbiont (group A) of Cydia splendana. Next base: position 980,622 of record NZ_CAMXBP010000001.1, on the reverse strand, counting down.
TTTCATAAAGTTGAGTAACGTGATCTTTATTTCCTTCATATACACTTTCAATTTCTAACTCTAGCTTATGTGAAGCTCCTTTTTTTAACATTTCATCCATTGCTGCTTTTGTTACTTTTAACCTTTCTTGCAAAATTTTCTTTATTTTTTCCTTATCATTTTCGTTATTTTTACTGAGTTCTACATATACCCTATAACATCTTTTTTCTCTTGGGAGCATTCTTAACCCATCTAACATGCTAATTATCTGACCTTCAATAGTCTTCTCAGCCTTTAATTTAAATTCTGCTACTTCTTCTATTATCTTATTAGCTATTCTCTTAGCTCCATCCAAAGATGAATCCTTGAGAGAAAAATCTGTCTCGAGTAGATCTCGATTTAATAGCTCTAAGAATACTTTTTTTCCGATGTTTTCGAGTAAACTTTCTTGGTCATCTAAATCATGCTCCTGCAGTTTATTTCTCATGTGCTGAACCAGCTCACAACATTGTAATTTATTTAACTTTATAGAGCTAATATTTTTCATTAACGTCAGCACAATTTGTTCACTATATTGAGAAGTAATACTCAATAATTTTCTCATTAAAGGAATACTTACTTCTGAAATAAAATCATCAACTATTTTTTGACTTTCATCGTCTTCATAACCATTTTGAACGTCATACCAAGCCTTAAGAATTTCTTTATTGTTTTTCTTGTTTTTTAACCTGTCTAACATAAACTCACGTGCTTTATTTTGTGCTTCTGAGAGCAACATTTCCCTTGGGGGAGTAAATCTAATTTCTGGATCAGGATGAATACCCTCTAGCGTGCTTAACATTCTATAGATAATACCGGTGAAGCAAGTGTTAGGAATTCGCTCTTTTCTAGAGAAAGTTTGGCTATCAATTAAATTAGAAATCAATGCATCCTTTTTACTCTTAACGGCTTCTCCGTCTCCATCATTGCAAGCCCTTAAAACTAAAAGCAGAACCTGCCCACCTGTAAAGCCGGAGCTATGCTTTTGATCATCTTTGCAAAAGTCATCTAAAAATGCAATTACTCTTCCTTTATCCTCATCACTAAACTCATATGAATTGTTTATATATCCAATGAATTGAATATATTCATCATTTTTGATTACGTCTTCAGGTACTTGTTCACTATACTTACCTTTTAATTTATCAATATTTTTAATGATATCATCATTTAATTGATGGGGCAGTAAATGTTCAAGCTTAACATCAAAACTATTAACCATACCACGTAAATTCTCTTTTATACCTTCCAAAAAGAAATTTATAGAAGCTTTAAGCAGCGTAAATGGGTTAAAATCTTTTGGCCTTAGTTCACTCTGCAATAAAATTAATAGCATTGTAAGTGGTATAGTTCCCAGTAACGAAATAAGCAAGAAAGTGGTAGTGAAAGTTAGATATGTTATGAAAGCAGAAAACAAGAGGAAGGCTGCTACCTTGATTGTATTGTTTTTAAAAAATATTTCCCAATATTCCCTTTTGCTCATTTTTTGCTGTTTTGCCGTTTTTATTTCTTTGTAGATATAAAGAGTTTTAATTTCAGACCTGAAGAACATAGTACCAAGAGAAAAAAGAACATTAACAGGATTAGTGATAATGCTTAACGAGACAAAAGCTCCAAAGTAGCTAACAAATTTTAGCTTACTAGAATCCTTTGAGGGAAATTGTATTTGAGAAATACCTATCATAGCTTACCTTCAACATCATTACACTCTAGTAATAGCATAATAATTTAAAACGTCAATGTTTAAGTATCTTATTATCCGCACACTCATCGTATTCGATCTCGACTGTAGAGTGTGCTATCTCGAACTTATCTAGCAATATTTTTTTTATTTCATATAAAACATTGGTGTGCTGCACATTTTGCTTTATTTTAGCATGCATGGTAATTATAAAATAATTATCAGACAGCGACCATGTATGTATGTGGTGCACATCTATCACTTCAGGTAATTCTGATGTGATCTTACTTTTTATCTCTTCAGCAGATATACCCTCAGGCGTACCTTCAAGGAGTATATGGCAAGAATTTTTGAGAATTTTATAGCCGCTATTTAGAATTATCACACTAACAAATACTGATAAGATTGGATCTACTATTTGCCATCCAGTAAGCATGATAATTATAGATGCAAGTATAGCAGCTACAGAACCTAAAATATCTCCTATAACGTGTAGTACAGCACTTTTTATGTTTATATTGCTCTCGCATTTACTATGTAATATAAAAAAGACTATTATGTTAGAGACAAGACCGAGTGTAGCAATTATTAACATTACTTTCCACTCAACATTGACTGGAAAAATAAACCTCTTTATTGACTCAATTATAATGATTACTGCAATGAGGAATAGAGTTAAACCATTAACAAATGCTGCAATTATCTGCAACCGATGATATCCGTATGATCTCTGCAAATCGGATTTCTTAGCTGAAAACCTATGTGCTAACCAGCTTAAAACCAAGGCAAAGAGGTCAGTGAGCATATGCCCTGCATCTGATAATAGAGCAAGCGAATGTGAAATTATTCCACCTACTATTTCCATAAACATTGTTATCGCAACTATTATTATGGAATAGATTAAGCGCTTGGACTGCGCTGCTGAGTGTTTACCGTTATGCACTGCTGTCATATAAAATCTTTTCATAAACAAAAACGTGGGTAACACTGGGTTCGAACCAGCGACCGCTTGCACGTCAAGCAAGTGCTCTACCAACTGAGCTAATTACCCATCGTGGTTTTAGTATAGTGCTTTGGTGGAATGAAAGTCAATAAACCACTTTGCTTTTGTCCTTGTCCAATGTGATTCCGGAATATAGCTGTATAGAATTTCAGCCATATTCTAAATTTTACATATTAAGTTAACTATCTATACTTTATTTATTAAGATATAAATCATATTAATACAGGGATTTACGTTTTTTTTAGGGAAATTACTTTATGCTTGATATTGAAAGATCAGCAAATTAGAGGTTAAAATTATGACAATTAGTCAACAAGTAAATAAAAATATAATTAAAGCAGAATATTTCAACAATAACGGCAAAGGGTTTAATTCGCCACATGTTATAGAAGTTGAAGATTTAAATATTAAAGTAGAGGTTTATTCTCACAATTTAAGAGCAAGTAAAGTTGCTAACATTGAAAGTGAGATAAGAGAAACAGCTACTAATTTTAAAAACGCATTCGAGTTAGAACGCGGCAGTTCAGAACAAACATTTAAAATTTACATGTTTGATGACAAGGATGATTACACTCACCTTGGCGGAAGCGAGCGTTTCGGTTCTTACCTTGGAGACGAAGGTGGTAAATGTTACTACAAAGGGAAAGCTGACGTTTTTGCTGAAATGTACGTCTACCAGCAAGGTGGCATTCATAACCTTCAGCATGAATTTGCACATGGTTTAACTTACTTGGCTACAGGAGGCAAATCTTTACTACAGTATTAATGGAAGGAATTGCAGACTACTTTGAGCATCATTCAGATCATAAATTCAATTCTCAAGGATCAAGTATCGACAAAACTGAAGCTGCAAATTTGGATTTAGATAAAATTTTAAGTTTAGAATACTCAAAGGACAGCGAAGCAAATAGCTTGGTTTATAAAACAGGTCATGCGTTGATAATGTACTTACAGGAAAAAGATCCTAGTTTATTAAGAGACTACCTAGATGCTTTACGTCAAGGTAACTCAGATGAGTCAAAAAGTTTCTTGAAAGACATAAAAGGACACGATACTGACTTCAAAAGTTGGCTTGCTGAGAATGATACAGAAACTGCAATGGAACATCTCAACGCTTTGCAAGTTACAAAAGGAGATTTCATAGCAATTGGTCAAGAAATAGTGGGTGGAGAAATTAAAAACGTATCCTACTATAAAGCAAATATAGAAAAAATGGATGGAGAAAACGTTGGAAGTTTTTCTCCTGTAGAACACGTTGCATTTTATGATGTTGCTCGTGCTATAAATAGGGCAACAAATGATACACTTGATATATCAAAGGAATATCATTTCCTCAAGGTAGTAAAAACTTCCGATGGACAGGATAAACTAACTTACTCTGACCAACAAGGTAATGAATATCGAAACAGTCAAGAGTATAAAAATCAGGCTTTAAGGATATTATCAAAATATGATACAGAAATTAAGAATCAGGTAGATGAATTTGATAATTTGAATAAAGAACGTGGTGAAATGTATCAAAAATATCATAAAGGAGAGATTACTATTGAAGAGTTACGTAATGAGGAAAATACAAAATACAGACCAGCATTTTTAAAGTTTGATCAACTAAAAAACAAAGCTGTTGATAAGATTGAAAATAATTCCCAAGCAGCAAAAATATTAGATGGGCTGGTCAATATCGATCCAAACTTAATCAGAGGTACTCATATTGATCTACAAGAAGGTAAGATTTTTTCTATGCAAGCTCATGGTCAAGGAGATATGGGTGCACTGTCTATATATGACGGAAATACAAAGCTTGGAGAATTATTGAGCGAATCAGGATTTTTTAAGCAAGTTGAAGGCCAAACTAAAGAAACTTTCGTTTTTGAGGATATATTACACAACTTAAATGTTTCATACGAAGGTGGTGCTTACATGGCAGTTACAAAAGAAAACGGTCATTATAAAGCTTCCCTAATAGATGGCAGAACAGTTGAACGTGATGAATACTTTGATGAGGCGCATTTACATGAAAATGAATTGTTGCATCCTAGCACTGGACACATCCAAAAAGATTTAGATTCTCTGCTCCTTAGAGGTACCAAAATTTTGAATCATCAGGATTCAGAGCATGCCCAATATTCTGATGAGCAAAAGGCAAATGGAGTAATCGTAGAAAAAGGAAAACTACTGGATAATAAGGGAACAGATAGGACAGACGACGATGTACACGAAGCGGTTGTAAAACAAGGAGGCGAAAATTTACATACATTCAAAAATATGGGCTTTTATATTACCGAAAAAGGTGATCTATTTATTCATGACCATGGAGCAAATGTAAGGTTTCAACTACCACAAAGTATTACTCATCTAAAATTAGTGGAAAAAGACGGAACATATAAGCTTGTTCCGGTGACGAAAGATGGAAATGAACATCCAATAGGTATGCCAAATATATCAGATGAATATAGATACATAGATCCAATATTTGCACATGAATATGAAAAGAGAGATTATTCCCATAAACATGTAAATGTGGGCCTTATAAACTTAGAGAAATATGGCTCTGGCAAACTTTTTGCTATAAAGTACGACCCAAATGATTATCACATACAAAGAAACTCCAGCGGTGAAATAGTTAGAATAAAAGATCAAACATATTTCACTAAAGTAAAATTGTTTGATGGTGATGAAGAAATTGGAATGTTGTCTAATAACTTTCACAATTTCAAAGGGAAAATATTCTTTTCTGCTGACTACAACTACAGTTATAACGATTTCCTAGCATCTGTTTCTCCTCAAGTTGAAATTGAAGATATGGGAAATGGAAGTAAAAAAATAACTTTTGATCAAGGCAGTGGCGATATCGGTGATACTAATAGAGGCTACACGGACTATCAGAGAATATTTACAAAAGAGAAACAAACCGAAAGTCCAAAAGGGCAAGTAAGTGAAACTAAGACAGAAGTTCATAGTATAGCTCTTTCCATAAAAGTCCGGATGTGATAGGATAAGGGTAGATGATGATAAGGAGGTTGAATGCCAGCAGCATATAGTTATGATTTAAGAAAAAAAGCAATGGAAGCGCTAGACGAAGGAGAAAGCAGAGAAACAGTGGCAGCAAGATTTAAGATTGGACGAACTACTTTATGGGAGTGGCAGCAAAGAAGAAAAGAAACAGGAGACTTTCAATCAAAAAAACTTGGAAATGGGGGTTACAATCACAAAATTACCGACTGGGATACCTTTGCCAAATTTGCCAGAGAACACGGAGGAAAGACTCTATCGGAAATGGCTAAACTTTGGAACAACGTTAGTATCCAAACGATCTATCGAGCCCTTAAAAAAATTGGATTTACGTGCAAAAAAAGACATATGGATACAAGGAAAGAAACGAAGAAAAACGTGCTGAATTTTTGAAAATTATAGCGACAAAAGAACCTAAAAACTTAGTGTATATAGATGAGTCTGGCATTGATAACACCGAAGACTACCCCTACGGATATTGCCAGAAAGGACAGCGGTTTTATGCCTTAAAATCTGGAAAGAAAACTCAACGAATCAGTATGGTTGCAGCCTTAAGTGGAAGAAAGATAGTTGTTCCGTTAACCTTTGAAGGCCACTGTAATATGGATGTTTTTAATGGATGGTTTGAGCAATTTTTGACACCGATCTTGGAACCTGGACAGACTGTCATTCTTGACAATGCTACTTTTCATAAGTCTGATAAGATTATCGAGCTTGCTAAAGGGGTTGGTGCAGAAATTTTGTATCTGCCGCCTTATTCTCCAGATTTCAACAAAATTGAGCATCATTGGTTTGCTATAAAAAACAGAGCCAGGAAAAACATTCCTCTATTCGAATCCTTTCGTCGTGCTGTTGATTCTGCCTTCCTATGACCTGTTCGGACTATTATGAGAAATGCTATACTACTAATGTTGTTGCACAAGCTGCTGAAGAGAAAACTGCATCAAACGACAATAGTGAAATGCAGTCTGATCAGCCACAAATTCCAACAAGGGCAAAAAGGTCAGCTTCAGTGGAGGAGAAAGAGCAAGAACAGGTAGTATTAAAAGACACAATTCTCAAAATAGAAAAGAGCTACGAGCAGGACTCAGAAGGGAAGCATAAGGCAAATGTAACGATAAATTATAATGATGTGAAAGCCTTGTATGATAGAGCGGAAGGAGCAGAAAAGCAATCTGTGTTAGATTTTTGGAACAAACTGCACACATCAGATTATAAGGTTGGTGCTTTGCCGGAAGACAAATACTATTTTGAAAAAGGCAAATTCGTAATCCACGATAGTGGCACAAAGAAGCTTATAGTGTTACCTGAAGATAAGGTGTCCATCAAGATAATGAAGGATGGTGATAGTTATAGTTTAGCTATATCAAGTGGTAATGGCAAAGTAATAAACAGCATTAGTAAAATAGATAATCCAAATTACGAATTGCTGTCAGATTCAAGTCATTTCAATTCAGGGGAGCAAGATAATATTGTATTATCAGATCAACATCACGAATATAATCTTTATCTAGAGAATGGTTTTGTGAAAATGTTCGATTGCGCAAGCGATCACATTTATCACGACCACAACTCGGCCTATATCTAATACATACAAGGAGGGCAGTGCCCTCTTCTTGTCATTCCAGTGTCAAGCACTGCCGTCTTGGATGGAAACCAGCGTCACGCCCTGGAATGACAGGGTTTGTCATCCGAGTAGCCCCTTCGGTGTCATCCCAGTGCCCAGACACTGGGATGGCTTTGTTGCATCGCTACTTATGAAAGGCTAACTATAATTAGGATTATAAGCAACCTATTGAAAATCTTGTTTTTTTGCAATCAATCTGATCAAATTTAAGAATAGTAATTTATTATTTATATTAATAAATTTAATTCTATTGAAAATAGCTAAAGCATTGAAATTCTTGAATTTTAGCCGGATTGGTAAATGGTAGTGAAATTTCTTTTACTCAAATTTAGGTATTCATTGACCGTTCTTGTTATAAATACCAGAATAATAAGCTACTGATATTCCCTATCTTTTTTATCTTTAATCCATCATAGCTAGCGATGCAACAAAGCCCACTGGGATCCAGAAAACTTAACTTTAAATAAGTGGCTGCATAATAAAGGCTGGATTCCAGACTGGAATGACATCATCTGCTACACACTTGAATGACAAGAGAAGAATTCTGAAACAACAAGTTTCAAGGAAATCTTATGTAAAATCTAGCATTAACAAAAATTATACTATTTTCATGCATGCTATGGTTTTTGTAATTAATGGAGGGTGATATGGCGTTGAGTGAAAAATTGAGTACAATAGATACAATAGAAAACCTTGCAACTAACAAAAATTTTTTAGGAAAATTGATAGTGGAACTCAATAAAGGTGCTAATGATAAAGGTATATATACTAAAAAAGGTGTGGATGATGAGTTGAGAAAGAAAGCTAATACTGCAGATGTTTACACTAAAAGAAATGTAAATGATGAGTTGGCAAAAAAAGCTGACAAGAATTACGTCGATGCTGAGCTAGGAGAGAAAGCTGGTGCAGCTGATCTAGCCAACAAAGCTAATACTACAGATGTTTACACTAAAACTGATGCAGACACTGCTTTTGTCAAAGCTACAGAGCTTAAAACAAAAGCTGCAGCGAAAGATGTCGTGGATGCTATAATTGCTTCTACTGATTTTACCGATAAAGTATACACTAAAAATGATGCAGATACTGCGTTTGTTAAAACTGCAGATCTTGCAACAAAAGTTGCAAAAAAAGCTGTTGTGGATGCTTTAATACCAGAATTAGCAAAAGGTGATGATGATAATGGTATCTATACTAAAAAAGGTGTTGATGACACGTTTCTTAAAACTGCAGATCTTGGAACAAAAGTTGCAGAAAAAGCTGTTGTGGATGCTTTAATACCACAATTAGCAAAAGGTGCTGATGATAAAGGTATCTATACCAAAAAAGGTGTTGATGATGCATTTGTTAAAACTTTAGGACTTACAGATACGCTAAAAACAGAAGTAGTAAAACAGCCTGTTGTGGATGCTCCTCTCTGAGATATATTTACACCAGTATTAGAATAGCAAAGTTTACTTAATATGGCAAAAATTAAAATAGCATCTTTTGTTAATAAAATATTTTTGAGAGAATATCTACTAATCCTGCAATTTCAGGACGAAAAGCCTTCACAACATTTGATTTTGGGTGTGGGAAATGTGTTGGTTGTTTAAATTTTTAGTAACACCTACTAATAATAACCCGTTTGAAAACAACAAAGAGAAATGATGATCAACTTACATAAAAAAGCACTAAGTTTAGTGTTTTGGCATTATAGCAATCTCTTATGTATCACCTCTCTGGAACCATACGACTAATTGTTGTTCATAAAAAACTCTAGTACTGATAAAAAATGTATTTATTCTAATCTTGCACGTTTGGTATCATTACTTATAGAAGTTTCATAAAGTCTTGTACCAGGCTCTACGAGATTATTTAAGGAACTTAAAGATTGAAAAGTACGTTTATTGGAATCATCAAACGCTACTATAAAGTTTAACAAGTTATCATTAGATAGATATTCAGTTATATTATATGTAGAATCATGATCCAGAATAATTTTCTTTTCTTTGGCATCTTGATCTGCCACATCTAATTTAGTATAAAATTGTATCTTACTTAACTTATTTAACAAATCTGCTCTTTCTAAAAAAGGTTTTACCTTATCTAATATGATATCATTATATATAGGATAGCGTATGGAATAATCAATTTTTGCTAGTCTTACAGATAATTGATTATTATATAGTACATGTATGTTGAAGTTATTTGTAACAAATTCATATAGTGGAAGGCTATCTTTTATTTCATCTGTTTTCATTTGAAGAATTTCACAAACACAGTCATCTAGATAACTTGATAATTTACTGTAATTACTGCATCCTTTATAAGGAGATAAGTCAATAATTTTTCCGTAATCCTTATTGAAGTTCCTTACTAAAGTAAATTTAATCAACAATTTAGCGCATGCTAGATCACTTACAGCGTTATCTAAAGATGTGGAACAATTATCATAAAGCCGTCGTTCACGATTTCTTATATTAATATCAGCTCCATATTCTAATAGTTCTTTAACTACTTCCAGATTTTTACCACTTTTTTTTACAGCATGGTTCAGTGCAGTATTGCCTTTACGGTTTGTTGCATTTACATCAGCACCATGTTTCAGAAGTTCTCTAACTAATTCTAATTCCTTCCCCAGTGTTATAGCACTTACTATTACCCATAAGTATATAAATAGTAAAAAAGCTGATATTTTACTAATTCAACTTTCTATTATAAATGGATCTATGGTCTAAAAATGGAATATATGATGAAAAGAACTATAAATACTTCAACTGGCGAATGGGCAGAAAGTGAATTTGGAATTGTTAATTTTGGTGATATAAGATTAAGTAAAAGGCTTCTAAAAATAGTTAATAGTTTTGCTGAATCGCCTGAGCGTTCAATAAATCAAGCTTGTGAAGATTGGCATCAAAGTAAAGCAGCTTATAGATTTTTCCAAAACGATGCCATTTCTGAGAGAAAGATATTAGAAAGTCATATAATTAAAACTGTTGAAAGAGCTAAAGAATACTCAACTATCTTAGCTATCCAAGACACGAGTTATATCTCATATAAAAATCATAAAAAGACCGAAGGATTAGGGATTATAGCAGCAAGATTAACATCTAAAACAACTAATTTTAAAACACATGGATTAGTGATGCATACAACGTTTGCAGTTACAACAGAAGGACTGCCTATAGGATTATTGGATCAAAAAATTAGTACTAGACCCTCCTTAGCTGAAGACCTAAAAGAGTTGAAAAGAAGAAGCCATAATACTGCTGTTCCCATAGAAGAGAAAGAAAGCATACGGTGGATAGAATCACTTAAATATTCTACTAATCATCCTGGATTAAAGGATATCAAGGTAGTTACCGTCTGTGACAGAGAAGCAGATATGTATGATTTATTTGAAGTTGCTTCCACTAATCAATCTCTTTTTGTAGTAAGAGGAAATCAAAACAGAACAATAAATAAGAAGTCGACTTATTCTGAAAAAGGTGGTGAAAGGTTGTGGGATCTGATGAATCGCATGTCTTGTCAAGGAGAAATACAAGTGAATATTCCTGCTCGCAATGATAAACCTCAAAGAACAACAGTTTTAGAAGTAAAGTTTAGCAACTTTGTGATGAATGCATCAAAAAATAACGCTAGACGTAAAACCCAAAAACTTCCTAATTTAAGTTTAAATGCTGTCTATGCTATAGAAAAATACCCCCCATTTGGCGAAGAGCCTGTGAACTGGATTTTGTTGACAAATATAAATATTAATAATTTTGAAGAAGCAGTAGAAAAAATACAATGGTATTGCTTAAGATGGAGAATAGAGGTTTTTCATAAAATTTTGAAATCTGGTCTTAAAGTTGAAGAATGTAGGCTCCAAGCAGCAGATAGATTAATCCGCTTTCTTACAATAATGAGTATAATTGCATGGAGAATATTTTTTATCACACTAGTAGCTAGAACAAATCCAAATCTTTCTTGCACTTTCATACTGACTGACGACGAATGGAAGGTTTTATATACCAAAATGCTTAAGACAAAAAACTATCCTGAGACACCACCACCTATAAGAGAAATTGTGAGGTGGGTGGCCAAGTTAGGAGGGTTTTTAGCTCGCAAAAATGACTTAGAACCAGGCCCTATAGCTTTGTGGAAGGGATGGAAACGTCTCTTTGATTTAGCAGAAGGATGGAAACTTGCTCATGAATTTTATACTTGTGGGTAATAGTAAGGTTTTGAAGCTTACTATTACCCACAAATAAAAACATAATATTGTATTTACTCAAATAATTTAATTTTATTAACCTGAAAGCTTATTAGATTAAAATTATTAAACTAAGAGTTATAATTTTAGCAACTAAAAGCTGTAAATTGCACCATATAAACAGTTATTTCAAGCAAAAGTTATGCCATTAAGAGCTATGCAACAAACATTTATATTTGTGGGTAATAGTAAGGTTATAGCAGAATGTAGTGGAGTTTCACTATACATGTTTCTTGAATTGACTTCGGCACCACCTAACAAAAGCTCTTTAGTAATTTCTACACTACTAGTAGTATGAAGTAACGTATCTCTATTCCTTTCTACTCTAAGGTTAGCATTAGCACCTGCAGACAAAAGAGCTTTAACTTTTTCTAAGTTTCGTTCATAGACTGCTTTTTCTAATTCTTTGTTAATATTATTATTTAGCATATTTTTAAAATCCTCCTAAATTTCACTATTTTGTAACAAAATTTTTGTATATTTTCTAGATCTTGGCACCCTCATTAGAGTTTCATTTAAGAGAGCTATAACTTTAAACTCTTTACTCGATTTTCTACGCTGACATCTTGTAAACTCTGATCTGGACTTTTTAATATTTCTAATAATCTACTTGCAAGGTTTGAGTGTTTATTGATTACTGCAACCTGGACTAATGACTTGCCTTGATCATCACGAGCATTTGTTACAGCTACGCGCTCATCGGGTTTTATTGCTCTCAGCTTACTGATAATTTCAACATTACCATTTTTTGCATTTTCAAATAGCTCTTCTACTAATTTCAATAGGTTAGTAATATTCTGGTCTCGAGAAAGATCAAGTGGTGTTTTACCTTCTTTATTCTTGATGTTATAAATTGCACCATGTTTCAACAAAGATTTTACAGCTTCGAAAAAGCTATTTTCAGTAGCAACATGCAACGATGTAGTGCCTTTAACTATTGTTTTAGCATTAATAAAATCACTCAATTTATTGTGGCTTACACGTTGTAACAAAGCTTCAATAATTTCTTTATGACCTTTGGAAGCAGCAGTGTGTAATGGTGTATTACCCTTGTTAGTAACTTTAGTAGCATCAGCTCCATTTGCTAGCAAGATATTTACAACTTTTATGTGCCCATTATTAACAGCATAATGTAATGGCGTTCTTCCATCCACGTTCTTCGAATCAATGATTGCTCCATCTCTAATGGAACTCTCAATTCCTAAATAATTATTATCTTCTATAGCCTTAAATAACTTCTCAACCAATTTTAGTAATTTTATTACTTCTGGGTTTCCTCTTCTTTCCGCAAAGTGTAATGGTAAAACATATCTACCTCCTTCAGCTCTAGCATTAAAGTATGCTCCGCTCATAAGTAGAGACCTAACTATATCTAAATTACCAATTTGTGCCCCTAAGTGTAAAGGCGTAGCATTTTTATCCATTTTTGCATTAACATCCGCTCCATTTATAATAAGAGTTTTAACTACCTTAGGATGACCATATTGAGCTGCAAGATGTAGGGCTGTGCCTTTATTTTGATTTTCTTTTACATTTACATCAGCACCATGTTTCAATAGAACGGTTGCTATCTGATCATAACCTTTTTCTGCTGCAAAATGTAAAGGAGTCCAATTTGTGTGATCTAAAGCATTAATATCTGCTTCCTTTTCTAAGAGCAATTCAACCACCTCTAAATGATCATGGTCTACTGCAAAGTGTAGAGGTGTAGTACTTTTAACTGTTTTAGCATTAATGTCTGCTCCTTTATCAAGCAAAGATTTAGCAACTTCTAAATTACCATCATATGCTGCACAATGTAGAGGAGTCCAACTTCTGTTATCTAGAGCATTAATATCTGCTCCATTTTCAATCAAGAAATTCATTATTTCCAAGCGATTATGTTCTGCTGCCAAATGTAGAGCTCTTCTACCATCATCCATCTTTGCATTTATATTTGCTCCTTTTGCAATTAAGCTCTCTACTATTTTTAAAGAAAAACCATTATATGCTGCATTATGTAAAGGAGTCCAATTCTGATCATCCACGGTGTTAATGTTTGCTCCATTTTTAATTAAAAAATCACTCACCTCGAAATGACTTTGCTGAATTGCTAGATGCAAAGGTGTAAAACCTTCGTTTTTTTTAGCATTAACATTGGCTTTTTTCTCTATTAGTAGCTTCACTACTTCTAAGTGACCATTCTGAGATCCTATATGTAAAGCTGTGGAATTATCGTGGTCCTTAGCATTAACATCAATTCCCCTTACGAGAAGAAGAGACTTAACTACTCCAAAGTGATTACGTTCTGCTGCTAAATGTAGAGGTGTAAGATTCTCATAATCCTTAGCATTAACATTAGATTTTGCTTTTAGTAAAATGTCTACTAACTCTAAAAAGCCATTTTGAGACGCTAAATGTAGAGGTGTAATCTTATCATCTGTTTTTGCATTAACGTTTGCTCCCGCTTCAAGCAGAACTTTAACTATATCTAACCTACCAGTTTGTGTTCCCAGATGTAAGGGTGTAATGTTTGCATCAACTTTATGATTACCTATGCCTGAAGATCCAGCGTTAATATTAGACCCTTGTGAAATAAGAGCTTTAACTACTTCGAGGTTACCATTTTGTACTGCAGAATGCAAAGGTCTTGCTCGATCATTATTTACAGCATTAACATCTAATCCCTTTTCAATAAAAACATTTACTATATCTAGATGACCATTCTCTGCTGCTAGGTGTAAAGGTGTATTAAGTTTATCTGTTTTAGTACTAAGATCTGCTCCATTTGCAATCAAGGTGTTGACTATATCTAAATATCCTTGCTGGGATGCAAAACTTAAAGGTGTAAAGCCTAGAATGGTCTTATGGTTTACATCTGCTCCATGAGCAATAAGAAAGTTAACCATCTCTAAGCGATTTTTTGCAATTGAAAAATACAGTGGCGTAAAGCCATCGTACTTAATCTCTGAATTAATATCTAAACCTTCTCCTAATAAAGTGTTGACTAAATCCAACTGACCATTTCCTGCTGCTAAATGTAGTGGTGTAAGACTAAGATGTTTCTGAATTTCATAATTTTCATTTAAAAACTCTACAAAAAATTGCAGCTGATCCAGATTATTAGATATTCTATTAGTAAACATAAAGGCCTCGCATGAAGAATTTATGTAAAATATAGTATCTACAAGTTTTTAAGCAAGATAAATCTTCTTCTTAAAAAAGATACTGTAATCCAATCTGTATGCTTATAACTTTTTCATTTGATCATGAGTAGATCAGTTGTCTCAGCTGCAATAGAGACACCTGCCTTAAGTAGCTACGTCAATTTTCTCTGTTTTTGCCCCTTTTTTTTCTGATGAAGATGTCTTCATTCTTCTCAGTAGCCAATATTCTTTTTAAAGAATAATCGTTACGTGCACCAAGGAACTTAGAAAGAACAATAGGAAATCCACTTAAAAAGCATTAATAATTATACATAATTCTAATGATCTTCATGAAAGGGCTTAGAATAGAATTTAATAGACAATCTGATTTTAATTGATATTAAACTGATCAGACTGAGAGTTGAAAATATGGCAATAATTCTTTTAGACACAAAAACTATAAATCGTATAGCAGCGGGAGAGGTAATAGAAAGGCCAGCGAGTGTAGTAAAGGAATTAGTAGAAAATGCAATAGATGCTGGAAGTTCAGAGATAGAGATCAAAATAGAAAGTGGTGGACGTAACCTTATAACTGTGACAGATGATGGAAATGGAATAGAAAAGGACGACTTAGAACTAGCATTTATGAGGCATGCCACTTCAAAATTAAGCGATAGTGAGTTAATAGAAATCAAGCACCTTGGGTTTAGGGGAGAAGCTTTACCTTCAATTGCAGCAGTAAGCAGAATGAAATTATCGTCTAAGGCAAGTGGAGCAAAGGAATCATGGTCTATAAGGTATGAGGGAGGAGAAAAAATAAGAGAGATTACCCCTTGTTCTTTGTTGCAAGGTACATATATTGAAGTTCGTGACTTATTTTTTGCTACACCAAATAGACTAAAGTTTCTAAAAACCGAAAGGGCAGAAACACAAAGTATTGTTGATATTGTGAATAACTTAGCGATGATTAATTATAGTATTGGGTTTACTCTCACTTCTGGTAATAAAAAGCTCTTAAAATATGTTAAGCAAACTTCGCTGTTCAACAGATTATGTGAAATAGAAGAAGAATTTCAAAGCAATTCACTGGAAGTTAAAGAGGAAGAAGAAGGCATCAAACTTAAGGGACACATCTGTAAACCTAATGTCAATCGTGGCAACTCAACTCAGATTTATACGTTTGTTAATGGAAGGCCAATAAAAGACAATCTACTTGTTGGTGCAATTAGATATGCGTATCACGATTTTATTCCAAACAATAGGTATCCTTTTGCAGTGTTGCATTTAGAAGTACCATATGACCAAGTAGATGTAAATGTGCATCCAAATAAATCGGAAGTAAGATTTCAGAATAAAAGGCTAATATATGAAATAGTGAGAAGAGGGATAATAAAAACACTATCAACGAGATTTGCAGCGGGTGATCAAGGTATTGAAGAGGAGCTAATTTTTAATGATAGTAAAAGCCAAGAGCAGGTTGATAGTCAAGAGAAAAAAGATCAAAAAGAGTTTTATGAAAAGAGACCAAGTCTTTTAGAAAATCGTCTAATGAAAGAATTCAATGCACCAGATGAAAGAAGGCAAAGCTTACCAGAAACGTTTAAATATGGAGAATCTCCACCCCAAAAGGGAACGATGGTTTTAGAAAGGAAGCAAATTGATTTAATAGAGGATTATCCTCTGGGATATGCACGCTGTCAGGTCTACAATACTTACATTGTTGCTGAGGCTAAAGGCAAATTAATTATAGTAGACCAGCACGCAGCTCATGAGAGGTTGATCTATGAGTGCTTAAAACAAAAATCAAGCATAAAAAGGCAAAAGCTTCTTCTTCCTGAAATAGTTGAGATTAAAAACCAAGCAGGAATGGAGATGGTTGAAATGTATAAAGATAAGCTTTTCGAAATGGGTTTTGGTATTGAAATAGAATCAGAAGATAAAGTAAGGGTGAAAGAAATACCTGCAATTTTAGGAACAATAAATGTGAAAGAGATGGTGATGAATATAGTTGATAGATTAATGGAGATAGGAGATACGCTACCTATAGAAGAAAAAGTGAACAAGATACTAGCTACCATTGCGTGCCATGGGTCAATTAGAGCTGGAAGGGAAATGAAGTTGGAGGAGATGAATGAGTTGATGAGACAAATGGAGGAAACACCGTATGCTGGGCAATGCAATCACGGAAGACCAACGTATATAGAAATGAAACTAAGTGATATAGAAAAATTGTTTGAAAGGAGATGAGTTCAGTTTGTCAAAAAGGTTCCCAATTAAGTATACGTAACGGCTCTTCTGATTATGAGTATAAAATGTGAAAAAAGAGAATAAATGCTCTAATTTTTTAGATTACAAAGTAATAGGACAGGAAGTAAGAAATCGTAGGTTAGCAAAGGGATATACTCAAAAAGATTTAGCAAAAAAAATCGATACAACATATCAGGTAATACTGCAATATGAAAAAGGAACACGCAGAATTTCAATTAAGAAGTTATATGAATTAGCAGAAGCATTATCAACAACTGCTAGAGATCTAGCTTGCGTACAAGAAGTATCAAATGAGGGAAGGTATGAGGGAGAAGAGGTATTAAATCTAGTAAGAAGACATAGAGAGATTAAGGATCAAGAATTACGTGAAACGTTTTATTTATTAACTAAATTCATCCGTATTAGTGAGGAAGAAAGTGGAAAGGCGGTAAAAATAGAAGTAGCAAAGGGTTTGGTTAAGGAAGGAGTTTCTGCTCATGTTATCTCTCAAACGACCAGTTTATCTATTGATGAATATGATAATGATGAGAAAAAAATTTCCATTCCGTATAAAGTAGGTCAAAGAATAAAAGAATGGAGGTTGAGAAGAGGATACACTCAAGAAGATTTAGCAAGTAAAGTGGGTATAATAAATCAAAGAATATATGAATATGAACAAGGACGAGCTGGTGTTTCACTTGAAATGTTAGATGAAATAGCAAAGGTACTATTAATTAGTATTACAGACCTACTTCCAGAAACAACAGAAAATGAGAATAGTGAAGTGGAACTATCAAGGTTAATAGAAGAATACAAAAAGATTAAAAGCCAAGAACTACGTAATGTACTAATAAAATCTCTGTTTGAAAGCATACAAGTTTGCAAAGAGAAAGTGAAGAGAGTAGAAAAGATGAAAATTACAAAGAATTTAGTTAAGGAAGGAATTTCTATCAATATTATTTTAAAAACAGTAGACATCTCTTTGGACGAAATTCAACAAATTTAAAATAAAAAATCATTATCTATTAATATCTTTACTTTTTGATGAAAAAATAAGTAAAAAAGATTGAAAAATTGATTTGACTTCACTCAAAAGCTATGGCCTTATGCCAATGCTGACAAAAAAACAGCAGTAAATATATAAAAACATTTTGTTATTAGTGAAGGGTAATTTTTATGAATAATAAGAAAGATCGTAGAGAAGAAATAGAATTCAGAGCATTAGAAAGCAACGGTAAAGCTCTACTTGATCGTGAAGTAATAGAAACGTTTCTAAGTGCAGTGCATGACAGGGAAGAAGCTCGAATTATTGCTAGAAAGCTAATAGATAGTTTTGGAATAGGAGGAATTTTAGGCCAGGAAATAGATGACTTGAAAACTATAGAAGGGATAACTGACTCTACAGTAGCAGCAATTTTATGCCTAAAGGAAGCTTCAAAGAGGGTACCAAGAGAAGAGTTAAAGAAAGGACCTATAATGGATAACTTGGAAACCATCGTAAAATATTTAAGGGTGAGTATTGGTTATTCAGAGGAGGAAAAGATGAAAATAATATATTTTGATCAAAAGTGCCGTTTAAAGGGGGAAGAAGTGTTTACTGGTACAGTGGATAAGGTACCTTTTTACATAAGAGAAGTAACAAGAAAGGCATTAATAAGAAAAGCGACGTCAATAATAATATCGCATAACCACCCAGAAGGAAGGTTAAAGCCATCTGATGAGGATCAAGCTGTAACTAAAGACTTGGCTGAAGCTTGTCAGACTATAGGGATTAGGTTACTGGATCACATTATCATTACAAGTGTTGGATATTTTAGTTTTAAAGAGCAAGGACTGTTATAAAGCAGATATTTGAAGATTTTCATGAGTTGTTTAACTACTTGAATGAAGAAAGTATTTGCAAGTACATTAACCATTGCTTATAATTAATGAGAAAGTATATATTGAATTAATAATAAAGTAATAAAGTCGGTTGTAGACTTAGTAAAGTATATTTAATAGCGGAGGCTAATATGAGTAATAAAATAATTGTACCTTTTGATGATCAAGAAGGAGGTACTTACGAGTTAAACATTGATCTTGATAGATTATCAAAAGGTGAGGTGTTAAATGCTATTGTAGGAATTGGTCGTACTAAGGAGCAATCCACCTTTGTAAGCAAAATTAATAAGGCTAAAAAGCCTGAAGAAATAGCACCTTTCCCTGGTAGAGAAGTTCGCGAAAACAAAATCAACTATGGGAAAGGATTTGACTATGTTTATGGCACAAAACCTGTAAGTGATCAAGAAGATAAAAATCCATTTGCTTCAGCTTTGAAAAAAATAAAGCCAAGTGCAGAAAAGTTGAGCTGGTTTAAGAGTGCTGTGGTAAGAGCAAAAAGTCCAAATGAACTGCACAAGGTTGTAGACGAAGCACTAGCTGCTGGAGCAAGGCTAAATGCATGTAATGATGGAGAGTGGAGCTTCGCGGAATATGTGATACTGGGCACACATTTTCATAAATTTGATAAGGCTGATCGTAAAAAGCTAATACGTAAATTAATGCTAAACGGTGCAGAGTTTCATGATACTTTATTGGAGAATAAATTGATAGGTGAAATCTATAATGAGCTACAACCAGAAGTTCAGCCACATATAGATGAGAGACTAGAAGAACTAGAGAAAGCTGGCGAAAGTGCTGTGCAAGAAGGAGAATTAATAGATGTTGAAATAGATAATACAACATCGTATATAGAATTTTCTGGGGATAGCAAGGTAGAGGTAGCCAAAATACTGGAAGCAAAAAGAGAGCTAGGAAGTAATATTTTAAAAATTGGCAATGATGCAGTTGAGGTTAAAAGTGAGAAGGGAGGTATAAGAAACTATATCGATATGTCAGATGGAAGCTCTATTATATTAGAATTTCCTACAAGCATTGGTAAGCTAGATATTATATTGTACCACGATGTAAAAAAATATGATCAAGTACAAGTCAGAGTAGAAAATAAGGAAATGTGGTCTAAATTACAAGAAAGAGGCGAAGAAATAGGAAAAAATTGTCTTTTTGCTGGAGTAAAACTTAAAGAAGCAGTAGAAAAGGGAAGTTTTATGAGATGTGGCATATGGAATAGCAAGCAGCTTATGAAGGAGGTTGATAGCCCAAGTGAAAAATTGTCTTCATGGGTAGATAAAGTACGTGAAAATAGTAAAGAAACTTTTAGGGGGCTTTAATTCATTTATTTTAAGGTTCCAGAGTCTACCATTATATCTGGAGCCTTTGAGCTATAGTAGAAAATATTATATGTATGGTTCTTTGTATGGAAAAAAGTCTAGACTGTGAGGTAGGGCAAAAAGTGAAAAGTTGGAGGTTAGAGCGAGGGTATACTCAGAAGGATTTAGCGGAGAAGGTTGGTGTAAAGTACTGGGCAATACTGCAATATGAAAAAGGGAGTCGTAAAATTCCAATTAAGAAATTATATGCTATAGCAGAAGCATTATCAGTAAATGTTAAAGGTCTAGTTTGTGGAGAGACGCTACCAAATGAAAAAAGATATTTTGAAGATGAAGAAATATTAAATTTAGTAAAGGGTTATAAAGATAAAGAATTAAGCAAGGTATTTTATTTATTAACCAAATTTATTCGTTTGAGCGAGGAAAGAAGCAGAAAAGCGGTAAAAATAGAAGTAGCAAGGGGTTTGATGAAAGTAGGAGTTTCTGCTCATGTTATCTCTCGAACAACTAACTTATCTATTGGTGAGTATGAGGAGAACAAAATTCCCATTCCATACAAAGTAGGGCAAAGGATAAAAGAGTGGAGATTGATACGAGGATATACACAAAAAGATTTAGCGAATAAAGTTGGCATAACAAATCAAGGAATATACGAGTATGAACAAGGGAGAGCTGCTGTCTCACTTGAAATGTTAGATGAAATAGCAAAGGTATTATCAATCAGTATCATAGATCTACTTCCCGAATCAGATGAGGATAGTGAAGCGGAAGAAAAGCTATCAAAGTTGATAGAAGAATACAAAAAGATTGAGAGTCGGGAATTACGCGATATGCTAATCAAGTCTTTATTTGAAGGTATACATGTTTGTAGAGAAAAGGTCAGAGAGGAAAAGAAGATTGAAGTTGCAAGGAATTTAGTGAAAGAGGGAATTTCTGTTGATATTATCTTGCAAACGACAGGCTTATCAAATTATATGATTGAGAAATTTTTGTGATTTCATAAAAACTTAGCCAATAGTGGATTTTTTTGTGATAGAATATATGTTTGCTTCTGTAGGAAAAACAGCTTTTAGAGGATTTATCTATGATAATTCAGAGCATATTGGCTCAGTAAGCTACGAGCTAGGGAAAAAAATAGAAGGTTGTAGGATAGTACAAGGGTATACTCAGGCAAAATTAGCAAGAAAAATTGGTTTAACACATAAGGAAATACATAACTTTGAACTAGGGTGCAAGGCTATTACAATCAAAGAATCGTATATAATAGCAGGAGCATTGTCAGTCAATGTTATAGATCTACTTCCAGGACCAACAGTACTAAGAGAAAACAGTTGGTATGAAGATGAGGATAAAGAAATAGTCTATCTAACAAAAATACATAGAGAAATTAAGGATCAGGAATTACGCAAGAAGCTGTATCCATTAGTAAGGTTTGTATATATTAGCGAGAAAATTAGCCAAGAAGAAGCGAAAATAGAAGTAGCAAAGAATCTAGTGAAAGAAGGAGTTTCAGTTGATATTATTTCCCAAGTGACTCGCTTATCTACTTATGAATATGATGATATAGAGAAAGAAATTTGTACTGATTCTATACTCTACAAAGTGGGGAAAAGGATAAAAGAGCAGAGATTAATACGGGAATACACTCAGGAGGACTTGGCAAATAAAATCGGTTCAACACCTAAAGAAATACACGACTATGAACGAGGATATACAGACATTCCAATTGAAATATTATATAAGATAGCAAAGACATTATCAGTTAACATTAAAGCTCTTGGACTAACAGAATATGAAAATGAGCCAGTTTTTGGGTTTATAGGTAAATGCGAAAAAATTGAGGATCAAGAATTACTGGATACGGTAGCCAGATCTTTATCTGAAGGAATGCAAACTGGTAAAGAAAAGGTTAAAAAAGCAGAGAAAATCAAGATTGCAAAAGATCTAGTTAAGGAAGGTGTTGCTATTGATATTATTGTGCGAGCAAGTGGCCTAACTGCTGATGAGTTGGGTGAGTGTGAAAATTGAATGTGTTTAAGATATAAGTAAAGTTAGTTAATGATTTAACCAGCAGAATTTGCTAACCAACTTTTTTGGCTCAGTTGAATTTTGCTTGGTATAAATTAAGATATGAAATCGCAAAGTTTATCTATTAATTTCTGGTTGTCCTCTATCATTGCATTTGCCTCTTGCTGAAGAGATTTGATATTTTTGAGTGTAATATTGTCCATCTCAGTCGATGCTACTTTCAATTGCGATTGTATTCTTATATATTTATCGTCTATTACTTGTTCTAGTTGATAATCAACGCAATCCAATCCAGAGGCAAACATCACATTCAGTAGTGGCTTGATCCACCCTATTTTGCCAAATTTCCTTGAGTTAGCATACTTTATACTTCTATCTGTTCCACCAGTGCCTATTGATAGCAGTATAATCTCATCATTTGGAAATAACCTCTTACCACTTGCATATGCACAAGCCGCTGGATTATTTGCAAACACTCCACCATCTATCAATACTCTCTCTGTTTGGCTAATTTTCAGACGTTTTGGTGTGAAGTACGTTGGAGCAGCTGTTGTAGCTCTGAGTGCATCTTTCAACTTAATGTTTTTTTCTTTCCAACTTTTGAAGAAAAATTCACAACTATTGTGAATGTCATAACTGGTGAGTAGTAGATTACTCGCAACATCGGCCATAGTACTTTCACCAAAGTATTTGTTGAGAATAAATTCCATATTTCTATATGAGTACTGAGAACCACTCAGCCAAGAAGCAATTGATTTTCTCCAAAATGATGATTGAAAGATATATGCTCCATACTCTTGGTAAAGTTCAACCAAATCATTGGCAGAGTATTGAAGTTTATTGCTTTTACAAAGTCCAGCAACAATAATCCCACCGGTTGAGGTTCCTGCCATTAAATCAAAAATCTGGGAAATTGGCTTTTTTGTCCTAGATTCAATTTCTGCTAGAATAATGGCAGGTATTATCCCTCTAATGCCACCTCCATCTACAGATAAAATGTACTTTGTCACTGTAAAATTTATTTATGTTTGTGAATAGCTTCAAGTTCGTTGACTTCTTCAGTGAGGTTTTTCACTCTCTCTTCAAGTCGATAGACTATTTCGATTAGTCCTTGGTTTTTTTCTATAAATTTATCATGGATGTGTACACGTAAGTCAAGTTTTGCCAACCACCATATGAATCCTACCATACGCGTCAAGTTAAGGAAATATCGTGAAATATAGCAACATTTGAGATGGGCATTTTATTTGTTACATTTATTTTTTTAGGGAGTTCTTATCTAGAAGAAGATAATTTTTTCAGAAGAATCTATAAATTAATAACTTTATTACTTAATATATAAAATAGTTTTTTCGTTTCCTTTCTTCCTTATACCACTTTTCCTTAACTTGACGCGTATGATGAATCCTACAGTCTGTACAACTATTGTTATTATTACCGCTATTGGGATTTTTTGCTTTTTCATGTGAAAATATTAACTTGTTATGGATAGTTTTGGAAATTTATATGCAGATTATAGAAAACTTACAGCTTTAGTGATTACTTTTTGTTGATTCGTATTGATCTTCTGCTTTAGCAAGTAGCTTTATGATTTCCTTGTAAGGTTTATCTTTATTGTGCCTTGACCTTAATACAGCTACATCTCTTGGATTTTTTCCATCTGTGTCTCTAATGGTAGGGTCTGCACCTTTGTCTAATAAAAATCTAATTATCTCCAATTTGCTTTCATATGTAGCTGCATGTAAAGGTGTCCATCTTTCATATTTTGTAGCATTTATATCAACTCCTTTTTCTACTAGGAATTTTACAACCTCTGCACATCCCTCTTCTGCAGCATAATGTAGTGCTGTTAATTTAGGGATCTGCACATTAATATCTAATAGATTTTCTACTAAGAATTTTACAGTCTCTAAGTTACAATTTTGAGAAGCAATGCGTAACATCGTTTTATAATTATCTGCAGCTCTTGCCTTCATGTAGGAATAGGTAGCAATAATACATACTATTACTGTTATAAGCCACCAAAAATGCAGCTTGTTTTTTGTATCTTGACCCAATTTATCCATATTCAACATCTTTTTAATATTAAATAGATCATTTACTCATTTTTTATTAACATTACTTACTCAAAGATGCTGACAACATAGTAAGGTAACCCGAGCTATTTAAAGTATGCTCCGCTCTGTTAACTATCCATTCACCATCTACCGCTTGATTAAAAGCTATAAGATTAAGTTTAGCTTCTGCAAATAACTCTGGATTACCAGGTATAGTGATATCCAATACTGCATTATTTCGCTTTAGTTGTTTTAACTTAGCATTTGCTGCACTTAGTGCTGATTCTGCATTTGAGTACATTTCTAGAATAATATAACTTGGCTCGCCGCTACCAACTGTTTCTTTAATAGTTTCACCCTTTTCATAGCTATGCCACTTTGCCACTACTGAATTATACTTATCACGTACGGTAAAATGCACTTTCCAGTTAATTGTATCTTGAGGTCTAATAGTCGTTGTTCCTAAAGCTTTTCCTGTGGCTGATTTTGCCATATTCTTTGAAATAAACAATATATACCCACCAGCTAATTTTGCCATTGCTTCACGCTCTGTTGCGATCTTTGTTAACAGACTTATATCACTTTCATCTGCCTGATTAATATGGGGTATCAATACATTCTTAAATTCCTCAGCAACTTTATGTCCATATCCATGTTTTTGAGCTATTTCTTTCACTAAGTTTTCTATGGTAATTTGATGCCATTCTTTTGATACTTTTGCCTTCAAAGATATTCTTAAATTTGTTGCATGAGCTTTTATTAGTAGAGTCTTAGGTGGACCCTGTATAGTCACTTCGTTGACTGTATATATACCCATTGGAAAGATTCCAATTTCCTTATAACCTAGTGCTATGTTCAATTCATTCGGAATATCTATGTCTTCATCCCTGTAATCAACACACACTTCAACTACATCATCTATTATTCCTGATTCATCTGTAAGGTGCAATGATATAACTCTATCTTTAATTGATTCACATTTATCTATTATAAAATCTGGCTGCATTTATTCCCAGACCTTTAATTTTGACTTTTGTACTATTTTCTTAATAGTAGGAAGCTTTATCTTTAATCCTGCGGGCAAAAAGCTTCCGTATTCTGCCAAACCCAAGTTCTCTGCTAGTACTAATTCCACTACTCCATCAGTAAATCCGTAATGTTTCCAGCAAATCAGATCTAACATCTCATTTTCTTTACTCACATAGTATATAGTCATCTATAGCTTTTTAAACTCAAACTAAATTCAATTTTTCTCGGTAGTCCATTAGGTAAAAAATACATCTGCTTTTCTTCTAACCTAGTAATTACGAATTGTCCTAAAATATTACCTAAACTATCTACTAAAATATGTGGTTTTTCAGTTTCTTTCACACTCTTTAATTGATTTAGCACGTTGAGATTATGCAGATAAATCATTCCTTCTAAATCTATATTTTCTACACCTTGACCGATATTTTGTAATAGTGGCATATTTTCAATACACTCAATCGTGCTCCAACGATTTTCTCTGCTATACTTTAAACTTGTGGGAGCAAACTT
Source organism: Wolbachia endosymbiont (group A) of Cydia splendana (assembly GCF_947179475.1). Lineage (NCBI taxonomy): Bacteria > Pseudomonadati > Pseudomonadota > Alphaproteobacteria > Rickettsiales > Anaplasmataceae > Wolbachia > Wolbachia endosymbiont (group A) of Cydia splendana. Next base: position 954,842 of record NZ_CAMXBP010000001.1, on the reverse strand, counting down.
ATACGGACCAAGAGATAGCATCAATAAAATGTCTCTACCGTATCAAATAAAACATCACGTGACTTTTCTCTTATCCTTTTTATTACTTCATCTGCAAGACTACGAACATCTTGGTTAGGTTCTGCTTTAATGCTGATAGTGTAATTATTAGTGATGTTCTGAGTTTTATTTTGTTCTTTATTTTCAAACTTACTCCTTGCAAATATCTTATCGCTCTCTGTAAACTTTTTCTCCTCAATAAGGCTTTTGACTCTGAAGCTATTTTTATTTCTCTTTGAAAATTCTTTAATTATACTGTTACCTAGCACAGGATTTCCACTGTTGAGAATATTACTTTTTAGGGGAGTGTGCACTGCTTTTACTTCAGTTTTTCTTTTTTCAAACTCTTTCAGTGGGCTATTTCCCAATACTTTTCCAAATATACTTTCACCTATCCATGAAAAAGCTTCTTCTATGGGTTTTATTATCGATTTCCAAAAGCTAGAGAAAAAGTCTTTTACCTTTTGCCAGTTAGTTATAACAAGTGCTGCGCCAGTGACAAGTCCAGTAATTAAAAGTCCTATAGGGTTACTCATTATAGCGAGTGTTACTGCTCTTAGTCCTGTTACTACTGCAGGAAAAACTGTAGCTGATAAAAATGAAAATACTCCAAGTAGGTTTGCTTTCAGACTAAAAATCGTACTTCCTAGCAATGTAAATCCGTATCCTAGTCCCACTGCTACAACTTTTAAACTTATCAAGGCTGCTACAGTACCCATGATTGCTTTGGTTAAAGTTGGATATTTTTCTGCAAATAACGCTATGCTTCTAGTTTTTTCTTGTAAAAATTCAGCTATAGATTTTAAAGTAGGCAGCATCACTGAACCCAGGTTCATACCAACTTCAGCTATTGCGTTGCGAAGAAGTCGTAATTTACTGGCTGTGGTGTCTACACGGTTTTGAAATTCTTTCTGCAACGAGCTCTTGTACTCTTCTGTGTCAGCTAGTAACCTTATAGCATCTTCGTATTTGTTAAAACTTCCAGCTAATAATGCAATATCATCTTGATATTCCTGACCGAAAAGTTTCATAAGGATTGTAGAACGTTCCTGGTTATCCATTTTCTTTAGAGCTTGAAAAAAGTAGAGTAATGCTTCTTCGCCGTTTTCGCTTATTCTTTGTACTATTTCTTCTGCAGTTATGCCCATTTGCTCTAATGCTGCTTTAAAATCCCCTCCTTGTTCTTCAGCAGTCTGAAGTTTACTAAGTAGAGCATTTATAGCAGTTGCAGCTTTTGCTGGTTGTTTACCTAAACTAACGAAGGCATTTACTAAACTACTTGTTTCCTTGATGTCAAGACCAAATTGTTTTGCAGTACCACCAACTATTGCTAGAGCTTCAACCATATCTTTTGCTTTGGCAGCAGTGTTATCTGATAAGTGATTGATTACATTACCAACGTATTCCATTTTACTAACATCAATTCCATAAACGTTAGAGAGTTTAGCTATAGAATCACCTGCTTGCTCTGCAGACATATCAAATGCTGTAGACATTTTTGCCACTGTTTCTGTAAACATAAAAAGATCTTCTTTCTTGATACCAAGTTGACCACCACTTGCAGCTATTTGTGCCAGTTCTGCGGCTGATAATGGTATAGTACGTGACATCTCTTTTAACTTCTTTGCAAATTTAGTTGCTTCATCCGTTCCTTTTTTAAAATCTACCACTTTTGTAACATCAGCCATAGCACTTTCAAAGTCAATTGCAACTTTAACTGGAGCTGCAAGCGTTAGCCCTAGCCCAATAGTCTCTATAATTTGTGACTTAAAATGTGCTTTGCTTGCTAAAAAACTTTGGTGACTACGTATTGCAGATCCAAGCTTACCATACTTACCTTTTAATACTTCAATAGAAGAGCCAAGTTTATGTTGGTCACTTACTAAGTACTTAATATTTCTTCCACTTTTTCTTACTTCTTCATTAAATGAATGCAAAGCATCTCTCTTTTTCAAATATGCTTCTTTTGCTTTTATTGCAGAGGTTTTGGCCTTGTCAAATTCTGCTTTTAAAGTTTTGCTCGGTTTCTCTATTGCCTTCATTTGTTTAGCTAAAGATTTTACTTGATCTTCAAAGCCTTTCCATGACCTCTTGCTAGTCAAAACATCATGACCTAACTGCTTAAACTTTGATACTGATTTTAAAGATGAGTCAAGCTTTCTTATATTCTCACCAAGATGAGTAAGTTGACTGCTACTTCCTTTTATTACAGTACTGAAACTGCCATCTAAAACTGCTCCGATTTTTATAGATAATGTTGACATTGTACCTTCCTCGCTGCTTTATGCCATAAGATAAATTCATTAATCTCCATATCAAGTATTTGTTCAACCCCGCCTCCTACAACAGAGCTGAACATTAATACTTCTAATCTCAAGTTTTTTGGATAATCGGTGAAAAAAAATCCTTTAATACCTCTTGAACTTTCACATAATCAGCAATATCTAACTCTTCAATCGCTTCTTTTGCAACTGATGTCAAATTGGCAGTCAAAGTTACTTCCTTACTCAGATCACTACCATTAAGGCGTTCTATTGCCAAATAGTCTCTAACTTTTGGACGTCTAACAGTAAGTTCTGAGACAGAAATACCATCAACTGTTATTGGGTTATTAAGTGTTATAGCTTGCATGTTCCTCCTTAAAAAGTTAATTAAATAAAAGTCTATATCGGCTTTTACATAACTAATTTCTTTGTATGGTGCTATAAATAGGATTAGCTTTGATAAGAATCTTTTCTGTGTTCAATTGAAGTAATAACTACTGTATGTTCTGGTACATCTATATAATAAAGTATACGATAGGTACTCACCCGTAGACTACGTTGTCCACTTAAGTTATGCTTTAATGGCTTTCCAAGTCCAATTGGATCAACTGTTAGACGCTCCATTATTGCCTTCTTAATCATTAACTTTACTTTTGCTGGAAGAGCCGGAATGTCTTTCTTTATAACAGATTCTGAATAGTCTATATTGTAAGGCTTAATCCCAGAAGGCATCTTGATGTTTAACCCTCTTTTCTTTATAGCGTTCGTCAGCAATCTTAGATAATTCCATATCTTCAATTTCTTCTTCCATTAATTCAGTTAATAACTTTAAAACGGACTTGTCTTGAGATTGTGCTACACTAACAAGTAAACCAGTTAGCTGCTCTATGGAATTTGTATGAGCTTTAGAATCCATATTAACTATATACCTACAACTTCTTATATTTTAACATTTTTATGTAATTTTGTCAACCATATTAGATCCCTAGAATCGTTTGTAGCAAGGCCATCTGATCAACACCATTTATCTTTCTAATCATATTTTCAGCATCGATCTCTATCAGCTCATTGCCACCTATCGTAAGTTTATAATAATGAGCAGCTACAGTACACTTTAGCGTTGCTTTTTCAGCAGGTTTCCAGCTACCAAAGTCAAATTCTTTGAATATTCCCCTGAGATTGATTACTACACCTTCAATATCGTTACTACCACTCCCTTGCATTCCACCACGGAGCGTCAAAGATACTGAGTTTCCATCTATCAAGCCAAAAAGTCTAAATAGTTCTGAATCATACTCAGCAAAAGTAAAGTCTGCTTCAAGCTTTTCCATGCCCATGTCAATATTTATTGGAATATCCATACCACCAGCTCTGTACTCTTCGGTTTTTATGGTAAGCTTCGGCAAGGTTATTTCATCTATTTTTCCTGCATAACCACGACCATCTACAAATACGTTAAAATTTCTCAGTATTTTCGGTAACACTTTGCTTTCTCCTAACTTATTACACTATTATTTACGAGATGAGATTTGAATGTTATTTGCTCAGCCGGATATGGTAGTGTAAATTCGAAATCAAAATATACTTTCCCGCTTGCAATATTTGTTGGTGTATTGAGCTCTGGAGTTGCATAACATTTTCCGCTAATAATCGCTCCTTGTACTTTTAAATTGGCCAAATAAGAATTCACCCCCTCAATCACATCATCTATATAAGTTTTGGTGATATTGCGATCAACTGCCCATAAATGAGCTCGAAGTAGACTATCATTGATTAAATCTGCAGTCCTTCTCACTGACAGAAAAGCCCATTTTGAGTCATTTGAACATGTTCTATTTCCCCAAAGCATATAGCCGTTTTGATGAATTATCGTTGTTACTTCATTTTCATTTAAGTGGTTTGCTCTGCAATTTGCATAACCTAAGCTAAAATCAATAGGCCTGCTTGTGCCAACAATACCATTTATCTCTTTATTTGAAGGTGAATGCCAGAAGCCTTGTTCGCTGTCTATTTTAGCTATTAAACCAGCTACAAATGGACTCGATGGCAAGATTTCTTCTTCAATAAATACCTTAACCCATGGATCAACTACGTAAATTCTTGAGCTGCCTACACTTTTTCTCCATTTTATTGCTTCTTCATCATTAGTATTTGGTCCATCTGCAACAATAATTGCTCTTAATTTTTCTGCTATGGAAATTAAAGCACTCACTACTGGATTTACTCCATCTATTTCAGGTAACTGATGAGTAAACTGAGGTGCAATTAATATTCTTGGAGCAATATGAACTATGCTTTCACTACTGAGGAATGCCTCTATCCCTTGATACTCTCCAGTCTCTTTATCAACACCGCCAATTATATTTTGGATAGTTTCACTTTCTTTGAGCTTTGAATCGCTGTTTTCACTTTCTTTAACTCGAATAACTACTACTGTTGCACCAATTTGGGAAAATATTCCATTTATTGCAGAAGGTAAACTGCCACTCTTTCCAAGCTTTGCTGCTTCTTTTAAGCTTCCTGCAATTAACACTGGTTTATTTAGCGGAAATTTTTGCTCATCAGCTTCAGGGGCAGTACCAATTACACCTATCACTGATGATTTAGCTGTGCGTACTGTTCTTGACCCTGAGGTTATCTCAATAACATTTACACCATGTAAAAATTCTTCAGCCATTTCTTTGTATTTTTTTCCTGAAATCATCGAGCAAAGTCTGTAGCTCATTTTCACTCTTGGCTTCTTCAATCTTTCTCTTGGCTAAATCTTCAAGCTCTTCACATTTCATTATTTCTTTTACTGCTTTTTTCACTTTTTCCTCAATTATTCTTGCCATTTCAATAACCGTAATACCACGTACTTTTGCTAAAGGTTCTATAATTTCTTTATCCTTTTTATCTATAGATTCTGGTGCTGCTAGAATGCTTTTTGCGGCTTTCGCTTGAATTTCATAAGATTTAGCTTTTTGGTGAGAATGACCTGCGTATTGGTGAGTATGATTATCATAATAAAAACGCATACTATCAAGTGCAGAAAGCTTCGCATTTTCAAGTAACTCCAACTCAATATCTTCTTGATTTCGCTGAGCAATTTCTCCTCCCTCTGTTAAACAATAACTTTTTTGCCAATCAAAATCTTTTGGCGCTTCATACCAATCATTTCCAGTTGGCTTGTTTTCAAGTGTTGTTGTTTCAATCTGCTTGTGGTTTTCAAAACGTATATAAATAGTCACAAATTCCTCCTCATTGCCATATTTGATCAGTTCGTTCTAATCCTGGACATTGCCAAGCTTTTAGCGTTCTCTCTACGTCCACTTCAAGCCCTGTAGTTAGAACATTGCTACGTATGTTATAAATCCCCCACTGAATAAATTGACCATAGTTGTGTACATAATTTGATGCAAGCATACCTTGACTAACTTGTGTTCTGGAATACAGATAAGATGATGTGTAAAGTAATATTGCAACTGTTTTTCCTGCTGGAATCTCCACATTACCAGATCCGGCTAACTTGCTATCAGAACTCGTGTATTGGTAAACATTTTTCCATACTATTTTTGAAATACTTGATTTATTAGAATTAGTGTTATCAGGAGTTCCCACAAATAATCCTGCTCCCCCATACTCCGTACTCGAATACGATGATCCAACAAATTCCATTGTCTTATTTATGTTCACATTGGTTATATTTTTTACAAATACTACTCCAAGTGCAGCATACGGGTAATAGTATATCTCATCATAACTACCAGAAAAACTTTTTGTGCATAACTCTCCGTAAATAAATGTTCCTTTACTTCCCTCTATAAAACTTAGTTGTCTTGGCCGATAAAAACTAACGTAATCTGTATCGTATGTATGGCTACCTGCTAGTAGTTGTAACATATAGTCAGTTTTTGTTATATCACTACTCCACTTTCCAAGCTCTGTCGTAAAAGTTCCGTGGCCAAAATAATTATTTTTTCTTCCAAGTACACCAAATAAGAAAGGTAATGACCCTGGTTCAACCATGTTGCGCTTTCTTATTTCATTTATAAGAGACACTTTTAACTGTTCATCCCGAGTTTTTACCTCATTAGAGATGTTTTCAATTCGAGTTTCTATTTCCCTAATAATTGATGAGCCACTTGGCACATCCATACGCGTCAAGTTAAGGAAATAAAGGTATGAAAGAGATAGAATAATAAGGTATAAGTTCTCCCAGATATACTTTTAGTGAGAGAACCAATGAATAAAATAACTTGCTTATCAAAAAAGCTCAAAGAATTTTTTAATGAAAAAGCAGAGAAAATCTCAATTACAACAAGGTTTATAAAAAGAAAGAGAAAGCTAAAAGGTTCATCATTCGTAAAAGCCATGGTCTTGGGTAATATAGGAGTTGATAATTGTAGCGTAGAAACAATGTGTCAATTACTAAACGAGGACTCGATAGATATAACAAAACAAGGTTTGGATTTTAGATTTACTGAAGAAGCAGTGGAATTTATGAAAAGGATGTATAATGAATCTGTGATTCTCTTTAAAAATATCTTGCAAGTTGATTGCAAAATCTTACAGCAATTTAATAGTGTTAAATTATTGGACAGTAGCTATATTACTCTACCTAACAGTATGGAAGAGATGTATAAAGGTTATGGTACTAGCTACAGTGGCTATGAAAGCAATACTAAGTCTGGAATAAAGTTACAATTAGTTTTCGACTACATGAATCAGATAATAGACCAACTTAATTTAACGGAGGGGGTAAGATCAGACCAGGGATATAGGAAACATTTAAGTAATATATTAAGCAATGATTTGCTAATATCTGATCTCGGTTATTTTGTGCCAAGTTCTTTTAAACAAATCAATGAAATAGGAGCTTATTTCATAAGTCGTTATAAATCCGATACCAACATATATGATGTAGAAACAAATCAAAAAATGGAGTTATTAGAATGTTTAGAGGATAAGTTATTTTTAGAAAACGAGGTATTGTTAGGAAAAGAAGCAAAAATTAGAGTAAGAATTATATGTCAGAAACTAACTGAAGAACAGTCTATGGCCAGAAGAAGGAAAGCTAATAGATTAGCAAGATCGCAGGGATATACATCCTCTAAAAGAAATCAAAAATTGTTGAACTGGTCAATATTTATAACTAATGTTCCAGAAAATAAAATTAGTGCTGAGCAAGTATTAACGATTTACAGAGTAAGGTGGCAAATTGAGTTATTATTTAAATTGTATAAAAGCCATATCAGGCTTGATAAGCTAAAAGGAAAGCCATGCAGAGTATTATGTGAACTATATGCTAAATTGTGCGCAATTCTTATATTTCGCGGCATAGTTGGTTGCACAGAAGTGAAAAAGAATACAGAACTTAGCTTAACAAAGGCATTTATTGAGCTAAAAAGGCGGGTTAGAGAGTTATTTTTAGTATTAACCAAAATTAATAGTTTAAAAGCATTTCTTAAAAAACTCACTATAACTTGGTCGCGATTTTCATTAAAAGACAAACGTAGAAGGGCTAGAGTATCCACTTTAACCTCTCTAAATTTGCTCACAATCTCTTAACTTGACGCGTATGGTTCACATAATACTCTGCATGGCTTTCCTTTTAGCTTATCAAGCCTGATATGGCTTTTATACAATTTAAATAATAACTCAATTTGCCACCTTACTCTGTAAATCGTTAATACTTGCTCAGCACTAATTTTATTTTCTGGAACATTAGTTATAAATATTGACCAGTTCAACAATTTTTGATTTCTTTTAGAGGATGTATATCCCTGCGATCTTGCTAATCTATTAGCTTTCCTTCTTCTGGCCATAGACTGTTCTTCAGTTAGTTTCTGACATATAATTCTTACTCTAATTTTTGCTTCTTTTCCTAACAATACCTCGTTTTCTAAAAATAACTTATCCTCTAAACATTCTAATAACTCCATTTTTTGATTTGTTTCTACATCATATATGTTGGTATCGGATTTATAACGACTTATGAAATAAGCTCCTATTTCATTGATTTGTTTAAAAGAACTTGGCACAAAATAACCGAGATCAGATATTAGCAAATCATTGCTTAATATATTACTTAAATGTTTCCTATATCCCTGGTCTGATCTTACCCCCTCCGTTAAATTAAGTTGGTCTATTATCTGATTCATGTAGTCGAAAACTAATTGTAACTTTATTCCAGACTTAGTATTGCTTTCATAGCCACTGTAGCTAGTACCATAACCTTTATACATCTCTTCCATACTGTTAGGTAGAGTAATATAGCTACTGTCCAATAATTTAACACTATTAAATTGCTGTAAGATTTTGCAATCAACTTGCAAGATATTTTTAAAGAGAATCACAGATTCATTATACATCCTTTTCATAAATTCCACTGCTTCTTCAGTAAATCTAAAATCCAAACCTTGTTTTGTTATATCTATCGAGTCCTCGTTTAGTAATTGACACATTGTTTCTACGCTACAATTATCAACTCCTATATTACCCAAGACCATGGCTTTTACGAATGATGAACCTTTTAGCTTTCTCTTTCTTTTTATAAACCTTGTTGTAATTGAGATTTTCTCTGCTTTTTCATTAAAAAATTCTTTGAGCTTTTTTGATAAGCAAGTTATTTTATTCATTGGTTCTCTCACTAAAAGTATATCTGGGAGAACTTATACCTTATTATTCTATCTCTTTCATACCTTTATTTCCTTAACTTGACGCGTATGCATTGCAGAACAAGGTGATATAATCATTCATCCTATTTGGGAAAATTTAGACATATTTTAAAGTTTTTTTTAGAGTATCTAAGCTTATTGTTATTATAATGATCCGATTAGGTCTGGTAGTATTGTGTTATGGAAGATAAATTACTTGAATCAGTAAAAAACAAAAGTTATTTCAGTAAAGCAGTCGAATGGTACTGCCATAGGTATCTGTTTTGTGTAGCAGAAAGATCTTGGATGGCATTAATAGTATCGCTTCTCCTAGTATGCTTATGTTTATTAACATTAAACATATACCTGTTATTTCCTATTAAAAAAGATTTAAATTTTGTGAAGTATATGAACCACACAGAAGATGAGTTCTCCGCAATGCATAAGCTTAGTTTCAGTAAAAAGGAAGATGAATACACTTCCACAGCGAGGTACTTAATAAGTAAATACATCGAAATATATGAGTCCATTAAGACCGTTGAACCGAAGTACCAAGAAAATTTTATAAGAAACAATTCTATACATAAAACCTATCAAGGCTTTCAGGAAAAAACGAACAATGAAGCTGTTTCATCCAAAAGAAAAATTGCCAACATAAATGTAATAACATTATCTATTGATCGATCGACCAAGGACTTAGTTACATTTGCTGGAAATGCTACTGTAGTTTTTGCAACCGAGCAAAATAAGGAGGTGAAAAATCAGGCTGTTGAGATTAGCTTCACTTTGTCGAATATAAAAGCAACTCTGGCTGGTATAATACCATTTAAATTTATTGTTAATGGTTATAAATACAGATTTTAAAATATTACTTGGTAGCTAAAAAAAATAACCAAAGTGCACATAGCAGTAATAACTGGAGGTAAAACTAGAAGAATTGGTGTTTTTTTAATAAAGTAATTCTGAGAAGGTTTTAAGAAAAAGGCGTTGTAAATTATCGGTAAAAAGTACAGAGCGTTGAGTATAGTACTAACAATTAACACTAGAGTTACAAACACAGAAAGTATTACATTGCCAGAGTTGAAAACAGCTTGAAAAATGAGAAATTTACCCCAAAAAGTTGGAGCAGGCGGCACCCCTATCATAGACAACGCACCTATAGCAAATGCTGTCATGCTAATTGGCATACTGCGTCCTATACCGTAAATCTTATCTATATATTTCTCACCTGCTCTCGTTATTATTGCTCCGGCAACGAAAAACAAAGTGATTTTTGCAAATGCGTGGCAAACTAATTGAAAAATTGCAACCCTCATGCTGAGCTCACTAAAAATTGAAGCGAACAATATAATATATGACAATTGAGAGATGGTAGAGTAAGCAAGCAATTTCTTTAATTCTTTTTGCTTTAGTGCAATCAATGATGCAGTAATAATAGTAAATCCAGCAGCGTACGGAAGCCACCCTCCAGCAAACCAATTTTGCTGCACAAAACGTTGCATGTTATCGACGCCAAAAGTGTATAATATAACTTTTATGATGATGAAAACTCCGGATTTCACAACAGCAACAGCATGCAGTAGTGCACTCACAGGAGTTGGTGCAACCATTGCTTTTGGTAACCAAAAATGCATTGGCATTAATGCAGCTTTTCCTATTCCGTAAATTAGCATAGCAAAACACACTGCAATAAAAGTGATGAGTGAAGTATCAAATTTGAATATTCCACCACTTACAAAGTCTAAAGTATGAAATTCATTATATAAAAGGCCTATTGCAGGAAAAAATAATACCAAAGAAGAGAAAAATAGCACGCCAAAGTAATAGCGTCCTGCAATCATTGATTCATTTGTTGAGTTGTAAGTAACCAGAGGGTATGTACTAATAGTTAGAAGCTCATAAAAGACAAATGTAGTGAGCAAATCTCCAGAAAAAGCAATAAACATTGCACAGCTAATCGATATTGAAAAAAAGCATAGAAAACTTGAGTGATTGCTATCAGCATAGTTATTCTGCATATAACATATTGCATATATACTGGTCAGCACCCATAAAAACGATATTAATAAACTGAATATTACTCCGGTAGACTCTAGCTTTAAACTAATGTGCAAATTATTACCAAAATCCATGAGAATAAATTGAGAATGATCACCATATACCCAATATAAAGTGCACAGACACGTATACGTAAACAGAAGTACAGAAGAAGTGACAGTAATACTATTGTTCACTCCGGGCCATTTACCAGTAAAAAAAATAACTAACGCACTTAAAAGTGGAATCAACGCAGTAATTAATAAATAATTCTCAGTAATTGAAAATGGTAAGGAAAGAGACGTTAAAACACAGTCCATTAAATAATTCATCTTTTTGTTTAGGTAAAGCTAGAATTATACTAAAATCATAGAAAAACCGCTATGTTTTTTTGGCAAACTAGTCGTTTGTGTATGCTATAGCTATACTGCGATTCATTCCACAACTGTACGAACATTTGTTTTTGTTAAACACAACAAAGATGTCATCCCAGTGCCCTGACTACTTGGATCCAGAAAACTTAATTTCAACTAAGTGGCTGCATAATAAAGGCTGGATTCCAGTGCCAAGCACTGGAATGACAGCAATCTACGTCATACCACCACGAACCGTCATACCGCGATTCATTCGCGGTATCTCATCCGCTAACTAGTAGCGGGATGACGAGCTTATCGTCATGCCACCGCGAACCGTCATACCGCCGCGAACCGTCATACCGCCGCGGTATCTCAGCATAGATTCCGCTAACTAGTAGCGGAATGACGGTTTTTCAAATTGTCGTAAGTCAGTTTAGCTATATAGATAGCACAAAGTCAACTGCATAAATTGAAAATATCTGCTAGACGCAAATTACAACAAATGCAGTAGCGTAATCTCCATCGTCACTTAAAGAAAGATGAATTTTGGAGATAAAATCCTTGCTAACGGTAAGATATGGCTTGCCTCTTACATCATTGTATATTTCTATATCTTTCATTGTAATACCCTGACCACTACCTCGTGCTTTAACAAAAGCTTCTTTTGCTGCAAAGCGTTTAGCAAAATACCTTGCTCGCATTTCTTGACTATTATACTTTCTACTTAGCTCTATTTCCTTTTCAGTGTAGATTCTATTGAGAAATTTTTCCCCGTATTTTTGTAATATTCTCAATATTCTTGGTATATATACTATGTCAGTGCCGATACCGTGTATCATTTTGCGCTAAAGTGATTTATTGCTTCCTCAATCTGCATTTCCTTTACCTCTCCAGTTGCTCTATTTTTTACTTCAACTATATTTTCACTTACTGCTTTCTTTCCGACAATTATTTGCCACGGCAAGCCTATCAGATCCATTCTAGAAAATTTTACTCCTACACTCCCTTCCGTATCATCGTAAAGCACTTCATCGCTTTTCAAAGCTTTGTATATTTTATCTGCAGCCTCCGTTACTTTCGTTTGTAAATTGATTAAACCAATTCTGAAAGGAGCCACCGATTCTGGCCAGATAATTCCTTTATCATCATGAAAAGCTTCTATTATTGCACCAACAAGCCTTGAAACCCCAATGCCATACGAACCCATATGTATATTGACATTTTTTCCATCTTGAGAAGTAACACTTGCCTTCATAGGCTTTGAATATTTGTCGCCAAAATAAAAAATATGCCCTATTTCAATACCTTTACTAACATTTAACTGCTCTTGTGATATAGGGCAAGTCTCAGGATCATGCATATCATCTGCAACTGCGTATATACTCTTTAAACTTTCAATATCTTCACTCTCTAGTAGTTCAGAAAATTTATTGTCATAATATAAAGTGCTCTCACCAGTGTTTGCCAATATATGAAACTCGTGGCTCAAATTTCCTCCAATTGGCCCCGTATCAGCTCGAACTCCAATTGGAGTAAATCCCATGCGTTTGAAGATTTTTATGTAAGTTTTGTACATCAAATTATATGAATTCAGTGCACCTTCGTAATCTACATCAAAACTGTATGCATCCTTCATCAAAAATTCCCTGCCCCTCATAACACCATAACGTGGTCTTACCTCATCACGGAATTTCCATTGAATTTGGTATAAACAAAGTGGCAAATCTTTGTAACTTTTTACCACATCTCTAATTAAATCAGTTGCTATCTCCTCATGCGTTGGACCAAAAAGCATATCTTCCTCATGCCTATCCTTTATGCGTAGCATTTCCTTACCGTAATCATCGTAACGCCCTGATTCTCGCCAAAGACTTGCTGGTTGCACACAAGGCATTAATGCTTCAATAGCACCGGATTTGTTCATTTCATCTCTGATAATATCTTCAATATTCTTAAGCACTAAGAGACCAAGTGGTAACCACGTATAGATGCCAGATGCTATCTGCTTTATTAAACCTGCACGCAAAGAATATTGATGGGAGATAATTTTAGCATGGGCAGGCTTTTCCTTTAGAGTTGGCAGGTAATATTTGGATAAGCGCATATAATAGATCTGATTGTATTAAGTAATCTTAATACAATCAGACCTGTAGGTAAACTTATTTTGAAAAGGAAGGGAAGTGCATGGCTGACCATTTCATAGTTATCATAGTCCTTGTACAACATTTTCCTTTTGGCATCGCAACGCTTTTCCACCAAACTGTGCTATGCGATCCTCAACAGAAAGAGGAGGTGAATCTTGCACCTCATTATCCACTGAGTCAACATTATTTACTTGTGGTGAATCAACACACGAACTTGGCGGTACCGGTGACTCCTCTGTTTCTTGTTCAGGATGTATCGGAGATGTGGCTCTAGATCCTATACCACTGTCAAGACCCCCGCTTCCTTCTTCCTTGCTTGATGGGGAATTTGTGTGTTTTGTCTGCTCCTCTTTTTCCTGCTCTATCTCTTTCTGTGTGTCTTTGCTTTCATCTGTAGTCCAATCTGAATCGCTAATAGAATCAGAATGCTCACTTTCACTATCTGAGAGTTGCATGACTGCTGCTCTCTCCTTAAGTCTCTTTGTCCAATCTGAATCATTATCATCCGACTTCTTTCTCTCTGCTTGCTCCCTATCTATTCTTGCAGCAAACTCTTCTGGTGTTTCTTTTTTGTCAGTGCCCCCACTACTTTCTAATTTTGCTTTCAATTCATTTGTAAAATTTTGTTGCTGCCCACTCTTGTTGCTGCTCACTCTTTTTAACGTAGTACCTCCTCTTATCTGTTCAAACAGAGTAGAATGATTATTATTCTCAGGTTCACCAGCCTTCTTCGGTGCATCATTCTTAGGTTGCTCCGTACGCTTGGAAGCTGTAAAAAAATGCGGAGGCGGAGGTGGTAGTGCAGCATCTTGTGGCAATGGAGGAGGTGGTGGCGGTGGTACACTGACACTTGGATTTGGTTGTGTACCCAATGTTACTGGAGGTGATTGAGGAGTAGGTACATTTGATTTATTCTCCAGATTAGTACAATTTTTACACACAAATTTTTGTGGTTCTTGAGATGGAGTATGGCCGAATTTCTGTCCATTAAGACCTACTTCTTTCTTATTATCATCTCTAGAAATAGCCAGTTTAACAAGATATGTCACTGAAATAAGTGCAACAACCGTAGAAACAGCAAAAATTGCTAAAGGAACTGCTGCAATAGGACCAGAACCAGAAACTGCTATAATAACATAAGGAAGATATTGACCAGATATGAAACTAAATATAGATAATAATGAAACAGCAATTAAAGGTTTCCATATAGTCTGCTTAGTTTTAGTAAGCTCCTGACTATCTTTTAGCAATGAAGAATTATTGGATATCATCATTTCTTTGCCTCACTTGTTAACGATAATTTAATAATAACCCAATTAATAATTTCTGTCAATAATTAATTATGAAAAACAAAGTTGCAATTTGAATAGATAAGCTATAAGTAATATACGACCAGCAATAGCCATACAATAGACTTCTTGTATAACCCACACTAAGTAGAAAAAAGGTGTCATCCAAGTAGCTGACACTGCTCTCCTTTGTCATTCCAGTGCTTGACACTGGAATGACACCGAAGGGGCTACTGCCGTCTTGGATGGAAACCAGTGTCAGAACTAGTTAACCATGGGGCTTCTTTTGCCTTTTTTTCCATTTGGTAAATTTCTTAAATATTTATGGCTAACATGAAGCTAAGTACGAACTTTGTTAAACATAACAAATGGTGCCATTCCAGTGCTCCTTTTTTTGTCATCCCAGTGCTTGACACTGGGATGGCTTTGTTGCATCGCTCTTCGGATAGTAGGTAACGCACAATAAATTTATGAAGCTATCTCAAATTTAGCCATACCAATATCAGTGAACTTATTGAGCAAATAGCATTTAACAAGTAGTTCCTTCTCTCTATTTGTCTCAGATTTATTCCTAAAACTAAACCCGAATGTTTGTTTCAGTCGCGAGAAAAAACTTTCTATATAAGATCTTTTTCCGTAGTTTGTTTGCCTTTTCCACCTCTTCATTCCATCTTCGCTGCATGATTTTATTAGTCTAATTGCAGCATTTCTCTCAGCCATATAGTCTAACTTTGGATGCTCTGCTGCGTTGTTTTTCGGAGGAATTTTCGTTTTTATACCATATTGATTACACAGCTTATAGAGCTTTTCTCTGTCATATGCCCTATCTGCATATAGTACTTTTATGACATACTGAAAATCGACTTCTTTTAGCAAATCACAAGCTCCATAGTGATCAGCCGTTACTGTATTTTACAGCTATGGCTTTTTTGCTGTTTGTATTCAACATTACATGCAATTTTCTTGTCTGTTCATAGCTGCGATACTTTCTATCTTCGCTATTTTCTTTGCTATGACCAGGAGTGTTGTTGTATATACTAATTCCTGTACTGTCTATAGCAATTTCGATATCTTCCATATTATTTTCTGCAATCATTGATCTTAATATTGAGTTTCTTAAACCTTCTTGATGATTGTGAATAGCTGATAACTTGCAAATTTTTCCCAATTTGCTCAAGGTATCCTGCTATAAACCCAACTGTTTGCCTCAGGCCTATTCTAAATAAACAAGTTATTATGTGCACCAAAATTACAACTTTATCGCTATAAATATTGTTGCCACCTGGTATTTTTGGACCATTCTCGTACCACTTTTCTATGGCTTCGTTGATATAATGAAAAATATTTCCTCTTTTTTCTAGAAATTTGTTATATTCGCTATGGTTACTGACCCTCATTTTTTGTGGCATATTTTTTCTTTCAAGGTTAAATGGCTATTTTATAATGAATTTTGTCAGTAGCCACCAGATTTTTTCAGTTGCTATGCAACAAAGCCATCCCAGTGTCTGGGCACTGGGATGACATCATAGGGACACTGGGATTACACCCTGACAATCGTCATCCAGCTACTTGTTAGCGGCTAAGAGATACCGCGAATGAATCGCGGTATGACGGTTCGTGGCGGCATGACGATAACCTCGTCTCACTGCCATTAAGTTAAGGAAAAAAGATAGATTTTATGGGATAATGATGTATACCAATAAGTTTAAAGGTAGTATGAGTAAAAAAGGCAGTAATAAAATTTATTCAAAATGAATTGGCAAGTCTAGAATTTATAGAATCCCATAAATCATCTTCAAAAGATTTTATGAGAAAGAGGAAGTTATCTTTTATTGACATATTTATCTTAATTTTAAGAAAAAGTGTAAAGTCGCTGCAAGTAATACTAAACGAATTTATTTTATATAGGAAAAAAGACTATACCGTTACTGCTAGTGCTTTTAGTCAAGCAAGAAAAAAAATGAAACACAGTGCATTTTCAGAAATTAACGAAGGTGTGGTTTCCTTGTACTACCAAGACCAAAAATTTAAAACTTGTTTTGGCTTTAGAGTGTTAGCTCTTGATGCCTCCAAAATCATTTTACCAACAAGCGTTGAAATAAAAAATGAATTTGGCTCAAGAAAAATACGTAACCAAAAACCAAAAGATTTAGGTGATTATGCAAGTGCAACCTTTGCGGTTTGTTAAGATGTGCTAAATAATGTTGCCATGAGGTCAGTGTTAGATAGAGGTAACACTCATGAAATTAACTTAGCAGATGAAATGCTTAAAGTTGTAAATACTAATGACTTACTGATTTGTATATTTATCTTATAAATTTCTTTCTAGCCTTACAAAAAGAAAAATTGCTTATGTCATTCGATGTCCCAGATCATCTTTTAATGAAGTAAATGCTATGTTTGAAGAAAAAAGCCCATCTAGTGTTGAGGTTACCATATGTGCTCAGCGTAAGATAAAACAAGAAAATAGTGGAATAACGCTTCAAAGTGGTACTGCCATCTGGTGAAATTGAAGTGTTAGCTACATCATTAATGGATGAACAAAAGTTTCAAACTGGAGGATTTAAGGAGTTATATTTTTTACGCTGGGGAGTTGAGACATTTTTTGCAAAACTCAAAGGAAGACTAAGTCTAGAAAATTTTACAGGAAAAAGTGTTGAGTCTGTTAAACAGGATTTTTGGTCAGCTATCATTATTAGCAACCTAGAAAGTGTTATGACAGAAGATGTAGAAGAAGCGTTGAATATGGACTTAACCGATGATAAGCTTAAGAGGAGCATTAACAAATCTGTCTCATTTAACGCGATCAAAAACTTGGCTTTCGACATTTTTGCTACGGAATCAGATACTGACTGCATTATGGATCAATTATCAAAGCTATTTTTGATGAACACTTTGGCGGTAAGAAAGGGAAGGAAAGTTGATCGTCATAAGGTACCTTATCTTCGTTCGTTCAATTACCAAAAAAGGGTTAGAAAACACATATTTTGACTAGAGGTAGTATTCATATCTTCTGATAATAACTGGGTAGCTTATTGCCATAGCTCCTGTAAAATGACTTCTAAACAAACTGTTTCTTAAGTAATTTACACTTCAGAGTTTATCTGCTTTAAAGTTTACTCTATTCTGTTTCAGCATTTGTCATAAATCCTTAATTATTTCTGACTTTTTAGTTCAGTTTTTAACCATTCTTTCCTTAACTTAATGGCAGTGAACCTCGTCATCCCGCTACTTGTTAGCGGGATCTCTTGTTAGCGGCTGAGATACCGCGAATGAATCGCGGTATGACGGTTCGCGGCGGTATGGACGTAGGAAAACCTTTCTTGGGTCAGCTATAGAGACTCTCATCTTTAGCGAGCTTCAAGGTAATTGGTTGCTATTTGCGAAAATATTCGCATAATTTAAGTAACATTACTTAATAAAAATTAACTATGGAGCTTAATAAGATTGCAGCATCGATTTTACTTTCTGGGCTAATCATTATGATAGTTAGTAATGTAGTTGATATGCTTTACAGTCCAGAAGAATATAAGATTGAACACCAAACGATAGTAGCTGCTGGCAGCAATGAGTTCCAGCAAAAAATCGAGCAAGTGGCGCTTGATATTGGAGCGCTCATGCAGAATGCTAGCTTTGAGAAAGGTAAATCAGCAGCAAAAAAATGTATAGCCTGCCATAGTTTTGAGAAAGGTGGAATGAATAAAGTAGGACCAAACTTATGGAACATAGTTGGAAATAAAAAGGCCCATCTTGGTAACTCATTCAATTACTCAAAAGCAGTGCTTGAAAGAGGTGGAAAATGGGGGTATGAGGAGCTATTTGCCTTTTTAAAGAACCCAAAAGCCTATATAAAAGGTACACGTATGGCATTTGCAGGTATTTCCAATCCACAAGAAATTGCAGATCTAGTTAGTTATTTGCATCAATTGAGTGATAGCCCGGTTGCTTTGCCAAAGTAGTATGGATTATTGTAAATTGTTTGATGGAAATAATGGTCACATAGCATATCGAAAGCTACAAGGAAAGAAAGCTTCTGTAGTTTTTTTCGGTGGATTTGCATCCAATATGGATGGAACTAAAGCAACTGCTATTTACAAATTTTGCCAAGAAAATGACGTAGCACTTGTGCTATTTGATTATTTTGGTCACGGTCATTCAAGTGGTAATTTTATTGATTACACGATAAGTGATTGGCAAAAAAATTGTGCTAAAGTAATGAGTGAATTAACTAGCGATAAACAAATAATTATAGGTTCAAGTATGGGAGGATGGCTGATGTTGCTCACTGCCCTTCAATTTCCAGAAAAAATTGCAGCACTAATTGGTATATCGTCTGCTCCCGATTTTACTGAAGATTTTATATTCAAGCAATTGTCAGGCAAGCAAAAAGAAGAACTAGATTCTAAAGGTGTAATAGATTTTACTTCAGAGCATTGTACATACAAAATAACTAAAAATTTGATCGAAGATGGCAGAAAGAACCTTCTTTTAAACAAAAAGACAATAGATATAAACTGTCCTGTGCGCTTGCTGCATAGCATTAATGATAAAGATGTTCCTTATCAAACTTCATTGAATTTAGCTGAAAAAATTAAGTCAACCGATGTTGAAGTACACTTAATAAAATCAGCAGAGCACAATATGTCTGACAATCATTCACTGGAAGTTTTATTTAAGACCATTAGAGAATTTTGTAACCAGAATGCATTCTGTGATTTTTAGCAAAACACGATTTTTCATTTGAGCTTTCTTCAACTTAAAATAAATACAGAAAATTGCTGCCTATAGCTAAACTGACTTAGATTTACCGACAATTTGAAAAACCGTCATCCCGCTACGTGTTAGCGGCTGAGATACCGCGGCGGTATGACGGTTCGCACCATCACACTTTGGAACCTTACAGATATTGAGCAAATCCAATAATATCCTTGATTTCTTTTATATTATGGGTTGCAATTTCTGCTGCTTTCTTTGTGCCTTTTTTTAATATTTCATGTAAATGGAATTGGTCTTTTAAAAGATCATTCATTTTCTCACGTATGGGTGATATAACACTGATAATTAAATCAGCTAACTCTTTTTTGAAGTGCTTCATGTCATGTTTGTTCACTTCTTCACATACTTTTTCTGCATTTACATTACTAAGCACTGAATAAATGTTTATCAAATTGCTTATTTCTGGTCGGCACTTTAAAGTAGCAAAGCCTAGAATTGAATCTGTTTTTGCTTTTTCTATTTTTTTGACAATTAAGTCATCCGTATCATCAAGGTTAATGCACGAATGTTCTGAAGGATCAGATTTACTCATCTTGCTTGTGCCATCCCTTAAGCTCATTATCCTTGATGTGCAATCCAAAGTTAAGATTTCAGGTACGATGAAATAATCCAGCTTATAATGATTGTTAAAAGCTGATGCAATATCACGTGCAAGCTCCAAATGCTGTTTTTGATCATCACCAACAGGAACGTATTTAGTTTGATACAACAATATATCTGCAGCCATAAGTACTGGATAACTATATAATCCAAGAGAGGCTTTTTGTTTATCGCTGCCAGCTTTATCTTTAAATTGAGTCATGCGATTAAGCCAACCAATTGGTGTATAGCATCCAAGCAGCCAGCCCAGTTCTGCATGACCACTAACTGTGGACTGACTAAAAATAATGGACTTTTCTGTATCTATTCCGCATGCAATATAAGCTGCTGCTGTTTTGAAAATATTACTTTTTAATTCACTTGCGGGAAGCTTATTTGCTGTGATTGCGTGTAGGTCGACAATACAAAAAAGAGATTTGTATTTATCCTGTAAGTCTATCCACTGTTTGATTGCACCAAGATAATTACCTAAATGTAGTACGCCACTTGGCTGGATACCTGAAAAGACAATACTTGTCATTATACATTTACCTCATGCTAATCGCTTCCACAATCAGCAGATTTCTTAGAAAGAATAACCATTGCAGGACGGAGCAACCTATTTTTGATAGTATAACCAGTTTGTAGTACTTCTACAATGGTGCCAGGCTTTTTTTCATTGTCTTCTCTTTCCACAACAGCTTGGTGTAAATTACTATCAAAAAGCTCACCAAGTGGATCTACTTCCTCTATTCCATGTTTTTTTAGATCATTTATAATTTTTTGATAAGCTACTTTAATCCCCTCATGAACAGGATCACCGTCTTTCAAAATTTCCATTACTCTTTTTAAATTGTCGCACGAGTCGATCATATCACGTGCAAGTTTTGTGACTGCGTAGTCACTTGCATCGCTAATTTGCTTTTGCATTATACGTTTGACGTTTTCATTATCTGCAACAGCACGGCGTAAATGATCTTCAAGCTGAGCTGCACGTTCTCTTAATGTATTGAGATCTTCATTTAAATCATCAGTTTGCTTATGGTTATCACTTTGTTGGTCGTCACCTTTCTGCCTACTTACCATATCAGCAAACTTCTTCTTTTTCTCCTTACTGCTATCTGACATATCATTACCCTTAAGAATCTAATAAATATATAACAATTAATCTGAAAATATCAAGCGCCAGCTACATTCGTCTTTCTATGCTCGCATTTAAAAAGTTAATTAAAGTAGTTTTATAAAAAGAATCAGAAAAAGTACTAATATCATTTTGTGCCATATTAATGTAGTGTCTAGCTTTTTCCATAGAAAGCTGAATGGCATTATGGTGATTAATATAGTGTAATGCTTGGTCAAAATTGTGTCTAGCTGAAGAAAAGCATTTTTCCCAGAATTTTTGCTCTGCTGGACTGCCCTTTTCGTATGCTATAATAGCAGGTAAGGTGACTTTACCTTCGAAAAAGTCTTTTCCGATTTGCTTTCCAGAAGTGCCTTGACTAGCAGTATAATCGAGCATATCATCAACTATTTGAAATGCCATACCAAAATTAAAACCAAAATTCTTTAGCCTCTCTGTTTCGTCATCTGTTGCACCAGATACTGTAGATGCAGCTTCACAGCATGCAGAAAATAAAGACGCTGTCTTTTCTCCAATGATATCAAAATAATTTTCCCTGATTGTGTGGGGGTCAAAACGTGTTGTCATCTGCTTTATTTCACCCTTCACAAGTAAATACGATGCTTTAGATAAAATAGAGAGAATATTTAAATTTCCACACTCTATAAGCCATCTAAATGCTAGTGTCAACAATAGATCACCAACTAAAATGCTTGATTTATTTCCCCAAATCTTATTCGCTGTTTTAACTCCATGGCGTGCCTCACTTTCATCGAGCACATCATCATGAAGTAAAGTAGCATTGTGTATAAACTCTACCGATGCAGCAACATTGATCCTATTCTCCCCAGAATAGTTTAGCATTTTACATATAATAAAAACTAGTTTAGGCCTTATTTTTTTTCCACCTGACCTAACAAGATGAGATATAATATCAGTAGCAAGCTTAGCATCTTCATCATTGACATTTTTGAAGACAAAGTCATTCATAGCTGACAAATCAGAAGATACAATATCGTCTAATTTATCGCTGTTTGTTATTAGCATTTTAAGAGACTTATGCCTCTTGCCCTTGTGCTTTCTCGTTCTCTACTTTCTTCTTTTCTGTTTTCTTTGGTTCTGTTTCTAAAGTTACTATGCCTTTTTTGATAAACCACAGTACTCTTTCAGTTGCTTGCGCGCCTACGCTTAGCCAATGTTTTAATCTATCAGCCTTCACCACAACACGATTTTTATTGTCTTTTGGTAACATTGGATCATATTGTCCTATTTTCTCAATAAAACGCCCATCTCTTGGTGCTCGTGAATCAGCTACAACTATCCTATAAAAAGGGCGTTTCTTTGCGCCAAACCTCGCCAACCTTATTTTAACTGCCATGTTAACCTTTATTCATATATTAGCCACAATTTTATACAATGAGCCGTTTTAAGTCAAATGAATTATACAACTTTTGCACCTTATAATATAATTACCAATAATGTAGGGCAGTGCCGGGCGCACAGCTATACGAACATTCATTTTTGAAGGTAAATTGCACAGCAAATGGTGTCATTCCAGTGCTTGACACTGGAATGGCTTTGTTGCATCGCTCTTCGGATAGTAGGTAACGCACAATAAATTTATGAAGCTATCTCAAATTTAGCCATACCAATATCAGTGAACTTATTGAGCAAATAGCATTTAACAAGTAGTTCCTTCTCTCTATTTGTCTCAGATTTATTCCTAAAACTAAACCCGAATGTTTGTTTCAGTCGCGAGAAAAAACTTTCTATATAAGATCTTTTTCCGTAGTTTGTTTGCCTTTTCCACCTCTTCATTCCATCTTCGCTGCATGATTTTATTAGTCTAATTGCAGCATTTCTCTCAGCCATATAGTCTAACTTTGGATGCTCTGCTGCGTTGTTTTTCGGAGGAATTTTCGTTTTTATACCATATTGATTACACAGCTTATAGAGCTTTTCTCTGTCATATGCCCTATCTGCATATAGTACTTTTATGACATACTGAAAATCGACTTCTTTTAGCAAATCACAAGCTCCATAGTGATCAGCCGTTACTGTATTTTACAGCTATGGCTTTTTTGCTGTTTGTATTCAACATTACATGCAATTTTCTTGTCTGTTCATAGCTGCGATACTTTCTATCTTCGCTATTTTCTTTGCTATGACCAGGAGTGTTGTTGTATATACTAATTCCTGTACTGTCTATAGCAATTTCGATATCTTCCATATTATTTTCTGCAATCATTGATCTTAATATTGAGTTTCTTAAACCTTCTTGATGATTGTGAATAGCTGATAACTTGCAAATTTTTCCCAATTTGCTCAAGGTATCCTGCTATAAACCCAACTGTTTGCCTCAGGCCTATTCTAAATAAACAAGTTATTATGTGCACCAAAATTACAACTTTATCGCTATAAATATTGTTGCCACCTGGTATTTTTGGACCATTCTCGTACCACTTTTCTATGGCTTCGTTGATATAATGAAAAATATTTCCTCTTTTTTCTAGAAATTTGTTATATTCGCTATGGTTACTGACCCTCATTTTTTGTGGCATATTTTTTCTTTCAAGGTTAAATGGCTATTTTATAATGAATTTTGTCAGTAGCCACCAGATTTTTTCAGTTGCTATGCAACAAAGCCCACTGGAATCCAGCCTTTTTTTAATCATTAAAACGTTGTATTTTAACATAAAACGGCTACTTTTATGCTTACCAACTTAATAAAATTCCTGGATCCCAGTGTCTGGGCACTGGGATGACATCCTTTCTAGTGAAGATTGCTCTCAAATCGCAATGTTCGTACAGTTGTGTGTCTGGGCACTGGATGCGTTTGAAGCAACTTATAAGATTTTTGACTATATATCATCAAGTATAGCGTGATTAACTTCGACTTTATACTTTGATTCCAGATAGCTAATTAATTGCTCTTTTAGCGATATCATCACACGTTTTCCAGTGTCAAGCATGTTTAATTTGCCATTTGATGAATGCATTTCTTTTAGAACACCTATTATAATTTCATTATTGTATTGAATAGGATCTGTCACTGAACCAGTTGTTTTCATATTGAAAATCTCTTCTACAAAAGAAAAGGGGTAGTTTTGTTGATCCACTTTATTGCGGTGCATCTGCTGACCTTTAACTAATTCCACACCTTGAATTTCTTCCAAATCTGTTTTTTCTCTTAGTTGAACTGCAACCTCTTGCCCGAATTTAAACATTCTTTCTTTTATAAACTCACTACGCCAAAGCTCTACCGCTAATGCCCTGCCTTCTTCAAAACTTTGTGATTTAGGTGGAACGATATCGATGATTTTTACACTAACAACAGCGTCCCCAACGCCCTTAAAATAACCTTTCTGATCCTTTTCTCGCGAAAAAATGAAAGAAATCAAATCACCAGAATCTCCTACGTTATTACCGCTTTGATCTTTTCCACTCGCATCTACTGGACCAATAGTTTGTATAGGTAAATTATATTCACTCAATATTTCTTCAATTTCTGAACCATTGTATATCTTATAGTTCACTTGGTTTATGAAATCATTGACTCTTTCAAAAGACTTTTGGTTAGTTAGAACTGACTTTATGTCTTTTTTTAAATCAACTAAGTCTTCATCAGAGATTTGATGCGCACTTTCCACTTTTACTATGTGCCAACCAAAACTGCTTGCTAAAACTTCACTTACTTCACCTACTTTAAGAGCAAACACCTTCTCTCTCACGTCTTCTGGTAAAAAATCCTTAGTTATATTATTTACTCTAGTTTCCTCAAGTTTTGCTTTGCCAAACTCTTCTACTATCTGTTCAAAGCTTGTTTTACCCTCCTCAAATGCTCTTCTTGCTGTCTCAGCTTCTTCTTTGGTAGAAAATATTGCATTGAATATATCTCTTTGATTTTTAAGTTCTTGTTGTTCTATTATACCATCAACTTCTTCATCTGAGATCTTGATTTGATCTTCAAAATACTTTTGGCCTAGGGAAATATATTGCGCAGTTCGATACTCAGGATAATAAAAATGGGATTTATTTCTTTCGTACAAATCAAGTAAGGCTTGATCATCTGGTTCAGGAATGTTTGTAACTGCATCTTCAGTTATTTTAACAATATCAACTACTCTAGTTTGGTAGCGACTTTTGTATATCTGCTCATCAATTTTCTCGCCAAAAGTTACTGGATAATTATCTTTAAATAATGAAGTCATGAACATCATTGCAGGCAGGACTTTCTCTAGCTTTGCTATATACTCTTTCTCTGTCATATGCAGGTCATTTAGCGTTTCATAGAATTTATTTTTGTCAAATTCACCTTTATCATTTTGAAAGTATTTGGTGTTTTTAATATGGTTTTTTATAGATTCTTCTCCAACTGTCAACCCCAGCTCACTAGTTAGGTTAAACAATAGTTTTTGCTCTATAAGTGCGTTAAGCAAATCATATTTCAGCTTTTTTACTTGTTCTCTACTCGCATCAGATCCAGAAATTTGTTTTCCATAATTTTGATATAGCGACTTATACTCATCTGACGTTATAACTTCTTTTCCAACCCTAGCTACCTCTTCTTTTTCATCATCACCTGATAAAAGGTTGCCAACTCCCACAAAGATTAACAAGCAAGCTAAAAGGACAACGGTTATTTTAGTGAAAAAATTTTTAACATTCATTTTAAACTCAGTTAATTAATGGTTAATTATAGAATAGTGATAATTTAATACTTGTAAACCTGTTGCTTTATTAGATAATATATATAATATATTAACTTAAAATTTAACTCTCTAATCTTAAATAGGAACATATGTTTAACTGAGTTATACTATACCTTAGAAAGGGGAAATATTTTGTTTGAAATATGCTTAAAGGTAAGCGCATTTAATTAACTTAAGAGGTGGGAAGTGACAAACAAAAAGTTATTGAATGACAAAATTAATGCTTTTTTAGTTTTAATAGTTTATATTTTAGCTCTGTATAACAGTAAGGGATACTTTAAATGGGAGATGCTTTTTTGATGTCAATGGAATCTTCTAAGGGCAATAACGATAGAAATAAACAGTTTCTAGTGCAAATAGCTGCTTGGTTAGTAGACAACACTGGTTTAACTTTTAATCAAATAGCACAATGTTGCAGATTGGCCCTTGAAGAAGTACAAGACATAGCTGATGAGGAAATAGAAGTAGAAAAATATAACCCTATTATTTCTGGAATAATTACTGAAAAAGAAATCGATGATTGCAAAAAAAATCCAAATCGTGTACCAAATTTGATTATAAAAAATATAAAAAAAAGGAGTAAAGCGATTGGTAGCATTCTTGGCTTTGCCTCTACGGCAAGACGTAGAGATAAACCTGATGCGATTTATTATTTAGTAAAAAAATTTCCTATCTTGGACAATAACGTTATAGCTAAATTAATTAGTACAACAAATTACACAGTTGAGCAGGTAAGAGATGGATCTCATCATAACATGCAAAATATAAAACCCCAAGATCCTGTACTACTCGGCTTATGTAGTCAAGAAAATTTAGAAGCAGAAGTGGAAAAAGCAAAAGTAGAAGAGGAGAAGCAAGAAAGGTTAAAAAAATATAAAGAATAGCTATTGAAAATCCTCAAATTTTTGTGTTTTGTTAACATTAAATTAACTTGACTTGCTAGTGTTTATTAGTATAATGTAAGTAAAGTACGAGGTTTAATGATAATTAAGCTTAATACGCACTGAAACTAACTCAGCCTAATTTATTATCTTATAGTCACATTTTAGGTTAGTAAGCATCAATTAAAATTTTTGGAGGATTATGACAACAATCAATGAAGATGTTTTGGCAAAAGGAAAGGTTACAGCTCAACCTGAAAAAAGTGAGCAAATTTACAATAACGATACAGTAAAACAGATGGTCAATGAAGGTACTGAGAAAAACAGAAAAACATTAGATCTGAGCGAATTAAAAGAGAAAACAGCAGAAGAATTGTTAGAGTTAGCTGAAGAAAGAAAAATTTCAACTAACGGTAAAAGCAATGGTAGAATGCTAAAGCAGGAAATAATATTCAGCTTAATGAAAAAAATGAGTGAAGAAGGAGGCATAACCACAGGGAGTGGAATAGTGGAAATATTGCCTGATGGTTTTGGTTTCTTACGTTCAGCAAGTGCAAATTATGCCCCAAGTACCGATGATGTTTATATTTCTAACGGGCAAATAAAGAAGTTTAATTTACGTACAGGAGATATGGCATATGGAGAAATAAGGCCACCTGGTGATAAAGAGAGATATTTTACTTTAACTAAGGTTCAAAGTATAAACTCTACTGAAGTAAGTGAATTAAGAAAGTACGTCCATTTTGATAATTTGCTTCCTCTTTATCCTGAGGAAAGCATAGTACTTGAGTGTAATAATGGTGATGATAAAAAAGGCTTAAGCATGCGTGCTATAGATATAGTAGCTCCTCTTGGAAAAGGGCAAAGAGCGTTAGTAGTTGCTCCACCTCGCACAGGAAAAACAGTATTGCTTCAGCAAATGGCTAACTCTATAGCTATAAATCACCCTGAAGTAGAATTAATAGTGTTACTTATAGATGAAAGACCTGAAGAAGTAACAGATATGATACGTTCTGTAAAAGGTGAGGTAGTAAGTTCTACATTCGATGAGCCTGCTTACCGTCACGTACAGCTTGCTGAAATAGTAATAGAAAAAGCTAAAAGAATGGTTGAGCATAAAAAAGATGTGGTAATTCTACTTGACAATATTACTAGACTTGCACGTGCTTATAATGCGGTTATTCCTTCGTCTGGGAAAGTTCTAACTGGTGGTGTAGATTCAAACGCACTGCAGAGACCAAAACGCTTTTTTGGAGCAGCTCGTAATATTGAGAATGGGGGTTCTTTAACTATAATCGCCACAGCTCTTATAGAGACTGGTTCAAAAATGGATGAAGTTATTTTTGAAGAGTTTAAAGGTACAGGAAATGCTGAGATCATACTTGATAGAAAACTTTCTGATAAACGTATATTTCCAGCTATTGATATTACAAAATCCGGAACAAGGAAGGAAGAGCTATTAGTTGATAAGGCTATACTAAATAAAATATGGGTGGTGCGTAGGATACTCAATCCTATGGGACCCGTTGAAGCAATGGAATTTTTACGTGACAAACTACTTTTAACAAAGAGCAATGCTGACTTTTTTAACTCCATGAATCACTAAAAGTAAGCCAGTTATGATGGATATGCTGAGCAAAAAGTAAAACGCTCTTATAGCTAAAATAATTTGGATTTACCAAAATATATTTATAGTTAAGTTGGCAATTTACCTTAAGTTAGCGCGTGACACTGGAATGACACCCTTGGTGGCAGACAGCTAAAGGAAAATATCAACTAGGTTTATAATCTATCACTACCGTGTTTGCAATTTTGTCGTGAAAAGCTTGTTTATGTTCATCACCTACTGCACATACTAAAACTAAGATTAGTATAGCTAAGAATAAAATGGGATTACAAAGTGATATGCAATAAATTATAAAAAGAGCTATAGTCCTTTTCATTGCTTGCATTGTAGTGATTGACTCAAATGTATCTTTGTCTTTTACACGCATGCTAAATAACAAGTGTCCTGGAGTGCCGCCAAATTTTACTAGCATGAATATATGAAATATACATGGTATCATTAAAAATAAAGAAAATACAATCGTGGTGATTACAATTATTGCACCCATGATCCCTTGTATTGCGTGTGTAAGTGAGAAACCCACCGCCATTAAACCAAATGGTATTGCGATAAATAAAATACAATCAACTATAAATGCTAGAGTACGTCTTGTCATCGTTGAGTAGTTTACTTTTTTATCCATGTACTACCTATAAAGAAAAATATCAACTAGATTTATAGTCTATCACTACTGTTTTTGCAATTTTATCGTAAAAAGTCTGTTTGCGTTGATCAAATACTGCAAACAAAAATAAAATTAGCACAATTAAAAGATATAGAAAAGTATAACCATGATAATGCAGATGAAGCAAAAAGCGAAAAATAATCCAGATGCTTCCCTTAGAAATACATCTTATTGTTGCTTGCATAAGGGTAACATTTGTAAATGTATTAGCATCTTTAATATGCATACCACACAATAGTTTTCCTGGGGTACCACCAAGTTTTGTTACCATTAATATTTTGGATATTGTTAGTACTAATGTTGCGACCACTGTAGAAACTATAAATGGTATTTCTGTTGCTAGTTGTGCAAGTTCCTGAAAAGAGTCTTTATCTTTATCTTGATCTTGTAATGATACGATGAATACACCATAGATAAAACCGAAGATAAAATGAGGGGAAAATATGATGAGGTCAAGTATTTCTGCTACAATACGCCTTGTAAATCCTACATAATTTACTTTAACATTTATTTCAGTATTCATAACCCCACCTATATTTCATAATATCATCATATGATATAAAAATACGTTATTAAATAACCGTAAATATACTAACTTGGGTAATATTAGCTACTTGTGCCACTCTATTATTTAAATTAATATTAAATCATTTATAACTAGGGAAGTTATGTCAACACTAATCACAGTTGCATATGGCGACGGTATCGGACCAGAAATCATGGAAGCGGTGCTGTCGATATTGCGCGAAGCAGAAGCGGAAATCTCAATAGATATTATTGAAATAGGGGAGCGTGTTTATAGTAAAGAATGGTCTCACGGAATTTCTCCAAGTGGTTGGGAATCAATTGAAAGGACAAAAATATTATTAAAATCTCCGACAACAACTCCTCAAGGTAAAGGGCACAAAAGCTTAAACGTTGCACTCAGAAAAAATCTAGGGTTGTATGCAAATATCAGACCATGCATTTCATATCATCCTGTTATAGAAAATAAATTCGATAAGTTTGATATCGTAGTGATACGTGAAAATGAAGAGGACGTTTACACCGGAATAGAGCATAGGCTCACTGGTGACTCTTACCAATGCACTAAAATTATTACTAGATCTGGCTCAGAGAAGATATGCAGGTACGCTTTTGAATATGCAAAAAAACACAACAGAAAAAAAGTAACTTGCCTGACTAAAGATAACATCATGAAAATGACTGACGGAACTTTCCATGCCGCGTTTGATCGCATTGCAAAGGAATACCCAGATATAAAGGCAGAACATTATATAGTTGATATTGGAATGGCGCGTGTTGCAACAGAACCGGAGAATTTTGATGTTATAGTAACCGAGAACTTATATGGCGACATATTATCAGATATAGTCGCACAAACCTCTGGATCTGTGGGGCTTGCCGGAAGTAGCAACATCGGGAATGAATACGCAATGTTTGAAGCAGTGCACGGTTCTGCCCCTGATATTGCAGGAAAAAACATAGCCAATCCTTCTGGTCTTTTAAATGCTGCAGTGCATATGCTAATTTACATAGGTCAAGTGGGTACTGCAAAACTAATCTACGATGCATGGCTCAAGACTTTGGAGGATGGAATACACACTGCCGATTTATATAAGGAGAAAAGAAGTAAACAGAAAGTTGGTACCAAAGAATTTGCAGAAGCTGTTATAGATAATTTAGGAAAGAAACCTGCTGAGCTTATAATTGGCAGTGGTTCGGATAGTAAAATAAATTTGGATAGTAAAATAAATAAAGTACAAGACAATTACGAACAAGATTACAAAGTTAAAAAGCTAGTGGGTAGTGATATAACTCTCGCTTGGGACAAATCCAGTAATGTTGATCAAATAGTAGGATTATTTGAATCAAGTAATCTGCAAATGATAGCAATATACTCAAAAGGACTTGCGATTTGGCCAGGAAACTCAAAACCTTCAAGTGACCAAATAACCTATAGGTTTATCGCAAATAATGAAAAGCAAGCTATTACAAATAGTGATGTAAATAACTTGCTAATCAAACTCGAAGAACACAATTTTGACGTGGTGAGAATGGACAAATTGTATTTGTATGATGGGAAAGAGGGGTTTTTCTCTTAATGATCGTTTGACATTCTTATGATTGCATAAAACATTTAAATAGATTATACTAGAGATATAATTTATTTATGTGAGATGTAGTAATGGGTCAACATTTTAAGTTAACTGGTCAGGAGTTTTGTGATAATGCTGATCTGTTCAACGTATTGGAAATAGAAGCTAAGCAAGTTATAGGTAAGGATCATCAAGAGCTTAGTAGCGTTTTAAAAAAACAATATAGAAAATTGATTCTTGTACACCACCCTGATAAAGGTGGAAATGAAGAAAGATTTAAAAATCTTGACAAAGCTTATAAAGAATTAAATGCATATATTGAACCTTTAAAGTCAGGGGACCCTTGTGTTAAAATTAGCGTTGATGCTGAAAGTGATGGGCATTTAACAGCGCGTGAATTCCATTATAGGAAGAAATTATTTGAAAAATTGAATATCACTGAAGAGGAAGTTAGAGGAAGGAATTTTGCTGAGCTTGCTTCTATACTTGAAAAAAAAAGCAGCTCGCTAATACAGGATCTGCAACACCAAAATAAATTAATCCATTATATAAATTCTTGGACAAGATATAGCTCACTTTTCGATGATAAAGTCAAAGAGCTGAGAAATGAGCTTGACGAACACTTGCTTAAACCTAACATACAATTATTTAGTTATATCGCCCCTTTAACAAAGAATGGAAGTTTAATAAGGGAAGACAAACAAGCGCTAATGCAAAAGTTTATAAAGCGTAGAGACGATTTGCTATCTAGTACTTTAAAGAAAAAAGTAAATACTTTACTTTTTTTAGCTTTTGCTGAAGCAATTTATTGCTATTGTTTCTTGCCTACTTGGTTAATTGCCAGTGATACCTTGATGTGTTTATGCTTGCCACTAGTAGCATTAAATCTTATTATGACAGAGATTTTATCTGCTTTAACACAACATTACGAAAAAAAATACAAAAACTCTGAAATTTCTACTGATCAATATGTAAATAGAATAAATTGTATTTACTTATGCTATAAGCTTTTTGTTTTTTACCCTTTGCCTGTCTTTTTTACTTCTTTAATGATAGAGGGTTTTATCTCTGGCAGTTTTTATGTTGATGTGACAATATTTGGTACTTTGTCATTGTTAGCACTGCTAGCTACTGAGATATTTAGTCCTACATTTTCAAAGGCTTGTGAAATATACACTGAAAAACACATGAAAGATTTACTTGAGGAAGATCTAAGAGATAGAGTGCAAAAGGAAACTGATCTGTTAGGACGGTATGATCCACGAAGGCTATTAATGCCAATAATTATGCCTCTTGTTAGAAAGTGTTTTACAGAGGTGGCAAGCGAATTTGCTGAGAGGAATTTCGATGAAGTGAACACTAATATGTCTGATGTTAACACTGAACAGCCACCTAGACCTCAAGCGGTTGAATTTGCATAGTAGAATATTACGGTATAGTATAAACTTTTAGCTCTATGCATGGACTCAAAAAAAGTAGAACTAATATTTGAAAAGTTTCAACAATCAAATCCTGCGCCAAAAATAGAGCTAAATTATACCAATCATTTTACGTTACTGGTTGCGATAGTTTTATCAGCGCGGACAACTGATGTAAGCGTTAATAAAATTACAAGAGAACTATTTAATATCGCTGATACGCCAGAAAAAATGCTGAGCTTTGGGCAGAGTGAGCTGAAAAAATGCATAAGCAGTATTGGTTTATATAATTCCAAAGCAAAAAATATAATCGGGCTTAGTAAAATATTGGTAGAACGATACAACAGCAAAGTACCTACTAATTTTGATGATTTGGTGTCTTTGCCTGGAGTGGGGAGAAAGAGCGCTAATGTGTTCTTAAATTCAGGGCTTGGCATTCCAACATTGGCAGTTGATACTCACGTTTTTAGAGTGAGCAATAGAATTGGGCTTGTGAAAGAAAAAGATGTGTTTAAAACAGAGCAATCTCTTTTAAATGTGGTTCCCAAAAAATACCTGCTTTATGCTCATCATTGGCTAGTTTTGCATGGTAGATATGTTTGCAAAGCACAGAAACCTTCGTGTGAAACGTGCATAATTCATGATTTATGTGAATTTGAGTGCAAAAGGTATAAAGTCTAGTATTTCTTCTTTTGTCATCCAAGTAGCTATAGAAACGAAAAAACTTACTTGACACATTTTGCTGGAATGATACAAGTTATTATTCAAACAACAGTTATGCAAGAGATCTGATTACATCTAAGCTAACAATGGACCACTAGATATATTACTAACCACGTTGACCTGATTCAATATTTTATTAGTGGGATTGAAATAATTTTCTATAAATTCCTTATATATAGCTGTTAACTTGTGTATATCGTTTACTGATACGCATT
This sequence comes from Wolbachia endosymbiont (group A) of Cydia splendana, assembly GCF_947179475.1. Lineage (NCBI taxonomy): Bacteria > Pseudomonadati > Pseudomonadota > Alphaproteobacteria > Rickettsiales > Anaplasmataceae > Wolbachia > Wolbachia endosymbiont (group A) of Cydia splendana. The sequence goes on along the minus strand of NZ_CAMXBP010000001.1, from coordinate 921,261 downwards.
CGTTTATCTGATGTGCAGTTTTGTTGATTATACCAAATTCAATCACTGGACAAACATCTTTGATAAACGCAGCGTCAGATGTGCCACCACTTGTGCTAAGTATAGCATCAATGTTGGTAACCTTACTTATTGCATCAAGCATAATATCAGTATTCCTATCGGGAGTAGAGAGGAAAACGTCCCTGCTGCTATGCATAGAAAGCTTATAATCGTTAGTTACACTAGAGCATATTTCATCAATCAGCTTATATAGGCCACCCGGTGTTTGTTCATTGTTATATCGAATGTTAAAACATGTAGTTGCTGAACCAGGTATTAGATTGCTAGTATTATTTCCAACATCGATAGTAGTAACTTCGCAATGTGAAGGCTGAAAATATTTATTACCATGATCAAAAGTAGTATTTTTTACCTTACTCAATATCGATATTACCTTATATATTGGATTATCTGCTAGGTCTGGATAGGCAACGTGCCCTTGTTTTCCATGGCAAATTAATTCAAATGTTACAGAACCTCTTCTGCCTATTTTTATGGTATCACCTAATTTCTCACTACTGGTTGGTTCAGCAACCACACAGAAATCCACCTTTTTCTGCTTACTTTTCATCCATTCCAAAACTGCCTTTGTTCCATATTCTTCCGTGCTTTCTTCAGCACTGGTAATCAATGCACTTATCGAACCATTAAATTGAAACTTCTCTGCAATCAAATTTACCATAGCAGCAATAAACGCAGCTACTCCGCTTTTCATATCAGCCGCCCCTCTTCCATATAATATGCCATCCCTCACTTCTGGATTAAATGGACCAAATGCCCAATCTTTTAACTGACCCGGTGGTACAACATCAACATGCCCAGCAAAGCACAAATTTGGTACTCCATTTATATATTTCGCATAGAGGTTTTTAACTTTAGTTCCATTATCACCAAATTCTAAAATCTCACAGTCAAAGCCACTCTTCTTGAAGATTGTTGCTATATACTCTATTGCCCCGCCGTCCCTTGGTGTTATACTCTCAAAAGAGATCAATTTCTTAGTTAGCTCTACAGGGTCAATTTTCATGTCAATCTTAAAATACTTATATTGCTATATTGTAAACACTCTATGCACTATTTAAAACAAATATTACATCAAGCCGAACAAACTTTTCTAAGGGAAGTAATAACAGATTACCACCTTGCTGATGATATCTATGAAATATGCACACGACACGGAAATGACATCTTTCTAGTTGCAGATGAAAATACAGCAAAACTTTTAAACAAAAACGTATTTAATAAAATTTCTCATTTAATTATTCCAACCCCACCTGCCATTCCAGTGTCACGCGCTGGGATGACATCAGGTAGAGAAATGACACCAAGCAGAGCTGCCTCTCTTGAAACCGTAAATCTAGTGAGAAACAAAGTAAAAGACAGTGACTTAATAGTTGCATTTGGTAGCGGCACCGTTAACGATATCTGCAAATATGTAAGCTACCTCGAGAAAAAAGATTATATATCCTTTCCAACAGCCGCTTCTATGAATGGATATACATCCGCAAATGCTTCAATATTAGTAAATGGATATAAAAAATCGTTCAAAGCACATCTTCCAAGAGCAATATATATAGATATAGACATACTTGCCAATGCACCACTGCGCCTCATATTAAGCGGATTTGCAGATTTCATTTGTCGTTCAACAGTTCAGGCTGACTGGCTACTATCTCATTTGTTGCTTAGCACAGAATACAATGAATTACCTTTTACACTTGTTCACGATTTGGAGCAAATTTTGCTAAGAGAATATATGGCGCTTACTAAAAGAAGTAGAAAAGAGGTCCTATTACTTATGGAAGTTCTACTAATTTCAGGACTTGGAATGGTGATGTCAAAAGGCAGCTATTCTGCAAGCCAAGGAGAGCATATGATAGCTCACGCAATGGAAATGGTAACAAAAGATTATTCCTCACTACATGGTGAAAAAATTGCTGTCACAACGATTACTATGGCTAATTTACAGGAAAAGATATTATCAATACAAAACCCAATAATTAAACCGACCACTTTAGATGTAAAACATATAACTCAGTGCTTTGATAATATTGAATTTGTAAGAACTTTTGAACAGAAGCAAATTCTGCAGCAAAAAATCCAAGAGATTATTCGCAAAGAATGGCATAATATTTCCAGTTTAATTAAGCAAAATTTACTACCTGCAAAACACCTGCAAAAAATATTTGAAGATCTGTCAATTCCACACTTACCAGAGCACCTCAATTGGAATAAAGAACAATATTGTAAAGTGGTCGATCTTGCGTTTGCAACAAGAGATAGATTCACCTTTCTTGACTTAGCTAACTGCATAGAAGAAAGTTAAGTTTTGTAGTGAAATTCTGTCATTTAAAGAGATCATAGGCCAAAAGCTAAACCCTTTTCACAATCTCTTATCCATTGTCTCCTCACCTGAGTGGATATACAACTCATTCCAAGTAACTGACACTGGGTTTCACCAATAGCACTGCTTTGCTAAACATAGTTTAGTTCGAGTGGCTGAGGAGGGACTTGAACCCCCGACCAAGAGATTATGATCCTCCTGCTCTACCAACTGAGCTACTCAGCCTAATTGAAAACCTTGCTATACATGTGACCTACATGTTTTGTATAATATTTCAAATCAAACAAAGATTCAAGTTTTTCCGAGTTAATAACCTTAAGTAAGAGTTTATCTTGTTTCAATTCGGCCAGAAAATCACTGTTGTTTTGTTTCACTTTCATTGCATTGCTCTGAACAATTTTATACGCCTCTTCCCTCGCCAAACCACTATTTACTAACTCAAGCAATACACGCTGTGAGAAAACTAAACCTTTTGAAGAATTTAAGTTCTTTTCAATGTTTTCCTTATTGATCACCAATTTATCTATCAAATCTGTTAATCGCACTAAAGCAAAATCCATTGTTATACAAGCATCAGGAGCAATGCATCTTTCCACAGATGAGTGTGATATATCACGTTCGTGCCACAATGCAACATTTTCTAACGCAGGAAAAACATAACTGCGTATTAAACGTGAGAGTCCAGTCAGATTTTCACTTAAAATAGGATTACATTTGTGTGGCATAGCAGAGCTTCCCTTCTGCCCAGTGGAAAAATGCTCAGAAATTTCGCCGATTTCAGTTCTTTGCAAATGACGAATTTCAACAGCAACATTTTCTATTGAGCTTGCAATCACTCCCAAAACTGAAAAGAACATAGCATGTCTATCACGAGGAATGACTTGAGACGATATGATTTCAGGTATGAGTCCTATTTCTTTCGCTACATATTCTTCAACAAACGGATCAACATTTGCAAAATTGCCTACTGCACCTGATATTTTACAAATTGAGATCTCTTTTTGCGCGCTAATTAATCTCTGATAATTGCGTTTAAATTCAGCATAAAATCTGGCAAATTTTATTCCAAGAGTTGTTGGTTCTGCATGCATTCCGTGACTGCGTCCAACACAAACAATATCTTTATAGTCCTCAGCTTTTTTTTTCAATGCTGCAAGTAAATTTTTTAGATTCTCGAGCAAAATATCACAGGACTCTTTCAGTTGCACCGCAAGGCATGTATCCAAAACATCAGAACTTGTCATTCCATAATGAAGATAACGAACATCAACTCCCGCTTTTTTAGCAATATATGTCAGAAAAGCTATAACATCATGTTTTACAATGGATTCAATTTCGTTGATACATTCAACATCAAATTCAATAGCACCAGAGAGGTTCTCAGCAATATTATTCGGAATCACTCCTAACTTTGCTTGAGCTTCACACGCTAATTTTTCTATTTTAAGCCATATATTAAATTTATTATTTTCCTCCCAAATGGAAGACATTTCTTTTCTGCTATAGCGGGGAATCATTTTTGATTTATTCCAATAATGGTGTCATTCCAGTGCGTGACAATGGAATCCAGGTATAAAAGTATTTGCAAATTATTCAATGGACAACGGATTCTAGAAGCATAAAATAATGTCCATGATGAAATAAACTGGATCCCAGTGTCACGCACTGGGATGACATGAGGGAAGCACTGGGATGACACCAGCTTAGCCATGGCAGACATTTCTTTACGACTATAACAAGGGATCATCTTTGATCAGCTATCATCACCATCAGTAGCTTCTTTATTCGCATCTTGCTCTGCTTCTTGTTGCTCAGACTTCTGATTTTGCAATTTTACTTGCCTTAGCTCATTTGCATCTGTTTCGGATTTCACGACGTATATAGTAATTGGTACTACTACTTCACTATGTAATTCTACGTTTACTTGGTATTCACCCAAGTTTTTGATGCTTACTCCACCAAAAGATAAACTACGGTGATCTATCACATGTCCTTCTTGTAGTAAAATTTTCGCAATTTCACGTGTTGTTACAGAACCAAAAATTTTACCATCCTCTGAAGCTTGCTTTATCAATACCACAAACTTATCATGTAGTGACAATGCAAGCTCTTTTGCTACATTTAATCTTTTTATATTCTCTTCTTCCAGTAATAAACGTTGCTCCTCTAGCTTTGTTAAATTTTCCTTGGTAGCTTTCACCGCTTTTCTTTGTGGAAAAAGAAAATTACGTGCATAACCTGGTTTAACTTTGACAACTTCACCAAGCTTACCTAAAGTCCTTATATTTTCCTTTAAAATTATCAACATAAATTACCTAAACTTTTTTAGTACAGTAAGGAATAAGAGCTAAAAAACGTGCCCTTATGATCGCTAAGCGTAACTTCCTTTGTTTTTTTGCACATACGCCTGTTAATCTTCTAGGTAATATCCTACCATAGTCAGAGGTAAACTTGGATAATAAATCTATATTCTTATAATCTATGTCTTCATCTTTAGACGCAGCAAGAGGGCAAACTTTAGAACGCCTAAAGCCAGTCCTATTATTTACAGATACGTAAGAATTATTAAAACTATTTCGTCTTTTCATCATTATGCGCTTTGCTCCTCAATTTGTTTATTCATCATATGAGATTTACCTTCAAAAATTTTATCAACCTGCACAGGAAAGTGGCGAATAACGTTCTCATTAAGTTTCATTCTACGCATAAATTCATCCAGAATGCTTGCAGTAGAACTTATGCACATTATACAATAATGACCGCTCTTCATTTTATTTTTGTGATATGCAAAATCCAAAAGACCCCAATGTTCATACTTGATTAATCCTGATGCTTCAATGTTTTTCAAAAGCATTTCCAACGCTTTGCTCGATTGAGTTGGACCGTTTATTCTAAAATCTTTCAAAATATCTTGAAAAATCTTTATTAGATGTTCTGAAATATTTCTCTTCAAAGCATTTACTGCGTTATGGATAAACGCACTTTTAGTACTGCCTCCTAGAAATTTTGTAAAATCTTGCGTTATTCCTAAATCTTTTAGGTCATCTTTCAACTCTTTATCGATTTTTGACTTCACTTCTTTCAAATTTGAAAGATCTTCTTCTAATTCAACCCATAAAATTTTTGTAAGATCTTCCAAGAAATCAGAGTAAGCAACTAGACTTTCTTTAATGTCCTCAGCACGCACTTCTAACTCTTGTTTTGTAAGCTTGTCATTTCCTTTTTTCAGAATATCCCTGATTTGCTGGAACATAATATCTGCTTTAATATTTTTCAATGAAACAGCTAGCTCTTGGACCATCTCCTCTACTTCTTGCTGTAACAATCCTTGTTGTGCTATAAAAGTAAATTCATAAAGATTCACTATATCTTCCTTTAATACCGATTAAATATTTCATTATATAAAGCTTTTTTGTATAAGCAAGTTATTTGTATTAATTTCTACGCCTTTAATCCAGCTTAAGTTAGATATTTCATAAATAACTTGAGGAGCAATTGAGTATGCACCTGGTAATAAGATGCTCACTTTGTGTTTTTCGAGAAGAAGTTTTAGCATTATTTTGGTTCTGCCTTCATCTTTCAATATTGCGTTTAATTCCATAGCGGCTTTTTGCGAATCCGTGCACTCAGTGGTGAGAACTAATTCTTTTATTGTAGAAGTGACTCTTTTTGTAAACTCAGATATATCTTTGCCTGCCAATCTTGTTGTATTTTCCGAAGCTTCAAGATCAATTATCACAAACGTTCCTGGTGAAAATAAATCTCTTTTTTCTTCTATTATTTCATTATTATAGAATGCTATTTCAGAAACGTTATGGGGATCAGAAAGTGTGAGTATAACAAACCTTCCACGCTCTGAGGTTCTCATACGTGCATTTAATATTACCCCAGCAGTTTTTGCTGTTCTATTTTCTCCGATAAACCCAATATTTAACTTTTCCAGAAGAATTCTAAATTTTTCAAGTGGATGATTAGTTAAATAAAATCCTAGTGAAAATAACTCATGCTCTAATTTTTTCTCTTCATCAAAATCTTCCACATTCTCAAGTTTCGGTTTGAGGACATCAAGACTACCAAACAAAGCAGCTTGACTTGATTCTCTATCCTGTTTGTTTTTGTTTGCAAAGTAAATCAGCATGTCCATTGACTCATATAGCTGCTTTCTGTTCTTATGCACGCTATCGAATGCTCCGGATTTAATCAGGCTTTCTAGCGCTCTCTTATTTATTATATGACCTGAATTTTGAATGAATTCCCATATGTCCTTACAAGCGCTTGAACGTACGTTCACTATTCCTTCCGCTATAGAAAAACCAACATTCCTCAAGGCAGCAATACCATAACGTATGCGTTCATCCTCTATTGAGAATTCAGCTTGAGACTTGTTTATATCAGGTGAAAGAACGGTAACGCCACTAAACTTTGCTGCATGATAAAATAAATTCAGTTTATCTCTATCATCAATATTCAGATTCATTAGTGCTGTAAAAAATTCTAATGGATAATTAGCTTTAAGGTAAGCCGTTTGATAAGATATAACCGCATATGCTGCAGCATGAGATTTATTGAACCCATAACCAGCAAATTTTGCAACAAGGTCAAAGATATAACTTGCCCTGTCATAATCAACGCCATTCTTCGTTGCCCCTTGGACGAAAAGTGTACGTTGTTTATCCATCTCTTCCTTGATTTTCTTACCCATGGCACGTCTTAGCAAATCTGCTTCTGCGAGACTATATCCAGAGAGAATACGCGCTATTTCCATCACCTGTTCTTGGTAGATTATTACCCCAAACGTTTCTTTTAATATTCCCTCAAGTAATGGATGAATATAATCTGGCTTCTCAAGTCCATGCTTTCTTGCAACATAAGTTGGAATGTTATCCATAGGTCCTGGACGATAAAGGGAGATTAAAGCGATGATGTCCTCAATGCAGTCCGGTTTTAGTTTAATTAAAGCTTCTCTCATTCCCGAACTTTCAAGCTGGAACACTCCAATTGAATCACCGCTTGAGAGCATCTCATAGGTTTTTTGGTCATCTAAAGGAACTGAAGAAATATCGATCTTTTGTCTATCACGATTAATTAAACGACACACATGATCTATTAGCGTTAGCGTACCAAGTCCAAGAAAATCAAATTTTATTAGCCCAGCTTTCTCCACATATTTCATGCTGTATTGAGTGATTGGCAAAGCTGAATTTGGATCATAATACACAGGAACAAAATTTTCCAACTTTTGATCACATATTACAATTCCAGCAGCATGGGTTGAAACGTGACGATATATTCCTTCAAGCTTAAGAGATATATCAAGAAGCTTTGCAATTACCTCATCACTATCCCGTTCTTTCTGCAGATTTTGATCAAACTCTATCGCTTGCGATAAAGTTACAGGATTTACTGGATTAAATGGAACCATTTTAGATATTTTATCCACTTGAGAGTAAGGCATTTGTAATACCCTCCCAACATCACGCAATACTGCCCTTGCCTGCAATTTTCCAAAAGTGATTATTTGAGCAACATAACCGTACTTTTTCTGAACATAATCAATAACCAGGTCCCTTTTCTCTTGGCAGAAATCGATATCAAAGTCAGGCATCGATATACGATCAGGATTCAAAAATCTTTCAAATATTAGGCCAAACTTTATTGGATCAAGGTCTGTAATCTGTAAGCCCCAAGCAACAATTGAGCCTGCACCAGAGCCTCTTCCTGGACCAACTGGAATGCCATTTGCTTTGCTCCAACGAATGAAATCAGAAACTATCAAAAAGTAGCCAGCGTAGTTCATCGAAGTTATCACACTCAGTTCGTAATTCAGCCGATCGTAGTATTGTTTAAGGTCTATGTCTGTCTCATTCGCAATACGGAATTCTAATCCTGCAACTGCCTGCTCCCTCAGTTCTTCATTCTCAGTTTTATTTTCTCGACAAGGAAATTTAGGCAAAATAGGCTGCCTGCTTCTTGGCATGTAAGAGCACCGCTTAGCTATCACTAAAGTGTTATGAATTGCTTCGGGAATGTCGCTGAACAGCTCCTCCATTTCTGCCACAGATTTGAAATAATGCTCAGTGGTTAGCTTTTTCCTGTTATTTTCGAGAGCATAACTACCCTCTGATATACACGTTAATATATCATAAGCTTCATAGTCAGATCTATTTGTAAAGAATACATCATTTGTTGCAACCAGTGGTATATTGCGCTGATAAGCAAAATCTATTAAAGTTTCTTCAAGCTCTAGCTCCTTGCTCAGCCCATGACGCTGCAATTCAACATATAAATGACCATTGAATGCTGAAAGCAGTTTTTCAACCGTTTCTTTATCTTGCCCCAACAATAGTTGAGCCAAACATCCACCGGTTAAAGCGATCAGACCCGTACTTAAATTCAATAGCTCATCAAAATCAACGTAAGGAATATCGCTGTTATTCTTGCGCTTTCTAAAAGACTCACTCACCAAAGTGACTAAATTAGTGTACCCTTGCTCATTTTTTGCAAGCAATAATATAGGTAAATTTTGTTCTGAATGTTTAACTATAATATTGCATCCTATTATTAGCTGTATTCCCCTACTTGCCGCATATTCTGCAAACTCAAGTGAACCAAATAAATTACCTGAATCAGTAATTGCAACCGCTGGCATTTTATTTCGCAAACAAAGGCCGATCAGCTCCTCAATTTTAACCGAGCTTTCAAGCAGCGAATAAACACTATGAACACGTAAGTGTATGAACATAAGAAACTTTAGATCAACAAAAAAGGATAACATTAATTTACTCATGAGAACATAATTTTCATGAGAACAAAAGCCTATAAAATTCTAAAATTAAAATACAAAAACTTACTTGACAAACTCCGCCAGCTCCCTTATCATAATAGTGAAGCTATTGTATTTGCTTTCGCCAATCTGCAGATTAAAAGGTAAGGATTACTTAATGTATCGGCGTCTTATGTTCAATTTTTTGCAGTATATAGATACTGTATGTCTTTACAAAACTTCATCTACATCTAGATTTTTATCTAAATAAGCTGAACGCGCTTATAAAGCGTTACAAGACATCAAAAAATGCCAATACTCGACAGAGATAGTAAAAGACTAGCTAACTTGGGGATTCTTTGTCTTTTTTTCTGCTTAGTAAATTTCTTAAACATTTGCAGCGTAAGTTAGTTGCAGTTAAAAGCGGCTGAATCTCGCTTGTCAAGCGTTTAAAACATAAAAAACGCCAATATTTTAAAGCGGATAATAACCACGGGGCTTCTTTTGCCTTTTTTTTCATTTGGTAAATTTCTTAATGTTTATGGCTAAACGACAACCGTCATCCCGCTGCTTGTTAGCGGGATCTCTTGTTAGCGGCTGAGATACCGCGAATGAATCGCGGTATGACGTAGGGATTGCATTAGCTATAATTCTTTAGTTTTCACTTTTCTTTTAACCTTGCAATGATATTTTCTTTGCCGATAAAAATTAATAGTTTAGCGAGCTCTGGTCCTGTTTCTGTTCCTGTTAAAGCTGAACGCAACTGCGTAAATAGGTTTTTTGCCTTTATATCCACTGTTTGTCGAATAGTTTTGACCCATTCTGACAACGTGTTTTCATTACAATCACCTTGGGGCAATGCATTGAACGCAATTTTTATAAGCTCCTTATCAAGAATCACAGGCTCTATATCGGATTTGCATATTTTCCACCACTTGGCCACCTCAGAAAACCTTTCTATATTGTTCTTTATAAAATACCAAAACTCTGAGGAGTCCACTCCAATTTGATTTAAACGTTCTTGTATAATTTCAAATGGCATTTGTTGCAGCACTTTGCTATTTAGCTTGTATACTTCACTCAAGCTGAATTGTACAGATGCTGAGCTAAATTTTTTAATATCAAATGAGTCAATCAAAGATTGCATACAGGCGCAAGCTTCAATTGGATTGGATGTTCCGAGCTTTACTAAATAACTAACTAGCGCCATCGGTTCAATTTCATCTTCTTTTATAGATTTGATATCTAGCACGCCGGCTCGCTTGGATATCTTGCTATCATCAAAATGTAGCAGAGAAAGGTGAGCAAATGTAGGGATTTTCGCTTTTAATGCTTTAATCATTTGGAGCTGAACTGCGGTATTAGTTACATGATCTTCCCCGCGTACAACATGGGTTACATTAAAGTCAACATCATCAATAACAGAAGGTAACATGTATGTGTAAATTCCATCTTCTCTTTTTACCACAGGGTCACTTATGCTACTGGTTGCAATATTTATTTCACCTTTAACTTCATCATTCCATTTAACAACTTCATTTCTATCCAACTTAAATCTAAAATGTGGTCTTCTTCCTTCTTGCTCATAACTAATTTTCTCTTGCTCAGTTAGAAGTAACGCGCTTCTGTCATATACAGGGGGAAGTCCTTGTTTTAACTGCAATTTTCGTTTAATGTCTAACTCTTCTCTTGTTTCATAGCATGCATAAATATGCCCTTCTTTTATTAACTGCAAAAACACCTCATTGTAACGCTCAAAGCGCTCTGATTGCTTGAAATTTGCATCCCAATTGATACCAATCCATTTCAAATCTTGTATGATATCATTTATATATTTGACATCTGAACGCTGAAGGTCAGTATCATCAAAACGGAGTAAAAATTTTCCATTTTGATTGCGTGTGTACATCCAACAAACCAAGGCAGTTCGTACGTTTCCTACGTGGAGGTAGCCAGTTGGGCTTGGAGCGAATCTTGTTAGCATTTAAATAGCAATATTGTTTACTCTAATTTATTTTAATTTTATATAAATATATGGCTAGAGCAAGCGAGATCTGCTAATACAATTGAGCAAGAGAAGAATAAGTATGGCTATAGCATTGTGGCACCTTTGATATTTGATGGATTAAGACCATATGATAAATTCAAGAAAATTCACAGCTTGACGACAAAGGCTAATGTAGCATTATATTGGTATCATGACTAACTTAGAAAAGATGAGAGAAAAACTGCAAGATCAAATAAATTATCATAATGTTTTGTATCACCAAAAAAATAAGCCAGAAATAAGTGATGCTGAATATGATGAACTGAAGAAAAAGTTAGCTGAAATAGAGCCAGAAATTTATGCAACACAAGATAGTGTTGGTGCTCCACCTGATGAGAGGTTTTCTAAGGTGGAACATCAAGAACCTATGCTTTCCCTTGAGAATGCTTATGATGAACAAGGTGTAGAGAAATTTTTGTCTAAAATAAAGAGGTTTTTAATTGAGGACAAAATAGAGATATTATGTGAACCAAAAATTGATGGGTTGTCGTTTTCTGCAATTTATGAGGATGGAAGATTTATTAAAGCTGCAACTCGAGGTGACGGTTTTGTAGGGGAAGATGTCACTCACAATGTTGCAACAATAAAAGGCTTTCCTAAGTTTTTGCAAGGTGTGCAAGGAAGACTAGAAGTAAGAGGTGAAATATACATCGGTAACAGCGACTTTTTAAAGTTAAATGAAAACGATGAATTTGCCAATCCTCGAAATGCAGCCGCTGGTTCTCTAAAGCAATTGGATGCAAACATTACAGCAAGCAGACCTCTTAGATATTTTGCTTATTCTTTGATTGGTGGAGCAGAGAAAAGTCAAAGTGAGGTACTAAATAAGCTTGAGGCACTTGGTTTTTGCGTAAATGAGCATCAGTCCTTAACGAGTAGTTTAGATGGAATGCTGAAGTTCTATAACGAGGTCTATAACTGTCGCTATAACTTGGATTATGATATTGATGGAATAGTCTATAAAGTAAATGATTTGGTACTACAAAATCGTCTAGGGAATACTCACAAAGCACCGCGCTCAGCACTTGCATACAAGTTTTCTGCGGTTTATGCAAAAACAAAGTTAAATAAAATATTTATACAGGTGGGCAGAACAGGGGTTTTAACTCCAGTTGCAGATTTAGTGCCAGTCAATGTTGGTGGGGTGCTAGTTAGTAGAGCAAGTCTGCATAACCAAGATGAGATAAAACGTAAAGACATAAGAGAGGGAGATATTGTAACAATCAAAAGGGCAGGGGATGTAATTCCCCAGATCGTTGAAGTAAGCAGAGATTCTCGTCTTCCAAATACACCTGAATTTGTGTTTCCTGAAGTATGCCCTGAATGTGGTAGTAAAGTACGTCAGGTTGAGGGAGAGGCTGCAGTAAGATGTCCTGAGGAATTTGCCTGTAAAGCTCAAATAATAGAAAAACTAAAGCATTTTGTATCGAAAGATGCATTTGACATTGTTGGCCTTGGTGATAAGCAGATAGAGTTTTTTTACGACCTTGGTCTGATAAAACAAATTCCCGATATTTTTACTTTAGAAGAAAGATTGGATGAATTTAATCTGGAAGAACAGTCTGGTTGGGGCAAGAAATCAATAGCTCATTTATTAAATGCTATACAAAGCAGAAGGGTAATAACTCTAGATAGGTTTATATTTTCTTTAGGTATTAGATTTATTGGCCAAGTTGCAGCAGAATTGCTTGCAGATTATTATGTTTCTTATGATAATTGGTATAATTCGATGATTGAACTGTCATCAGATAATACTGAGCTAGTAGGTATAGACGGCATAGGAAAAAAAGTAGCTGAATCTTTGGAATCATTTTTTTCTAAGGAACATAACATCAAAATGTTAAATGATCTTACTGCTTGTCTTCAAATTCTTTCTGTGAGCTCCAACTCTAGTGACTCTGTTTTAAATAATAAAATTATAGTGTTTACTGGTAAGCTACTTGCTATGAGTAGAGGAGAGGCAAAAGTAAGAGCCAAAACTCTAGGAGCAAAGGTCAGCTCACATCTTTCTGCTAAAACTGACTACCTAATTGCAGGAGAAAAACCAGGATCCAAATATAAAAAGGCAGTGGAATTAGGTGTAGAAATTTTAGATGAAGACCAGTGGCATAAAGTGATAAGTTTGGGAGTGTTCAAATGAAACTTGGATTGTATATTAAATCAAAGTTGCAAGACTATTTAGAGAGTAGCCAATTCTTTCCATCCAAGAATCATTTTATTGACTTGCCTCAATTTTTCAACAGAAGGCAAGTCTTCTGTGCTGAGTGGTAGGCGGACAGTTTGATGTTCTATGAGCCCAATATCATGCAAAAGTGCTTTAGTGGGTATTGGGTTGCTGGCAATAAATAACGCTTCGCAAGCCTGTTGCCAGATATCTGCCTGAGGGTTCCTGCCATTGAGGCACTTCTTAACGTATTCATGCGCTATGCGTGGCCAAACATTGGCAGCAACGGAAACCAGGCCAGCCGCACCATAAGCGGCCATATCAGATATCATATTATCATCTCCGCAAAAGACCTCAATATTTGGTGCAACTTTCTTATACTGAGTTAAAGTATCAACAGTGCCACTTGAATCTTTGATAGCCCAAAATTTTTCGTGACTAGATAAGTTGCGTACAGTTTCAGCGTGAAGACTCACTCCTGCTCTCGATGGAATATTGTAAAACATAGCCGGCATATGTGCTTTCTCAAGCAGCTTTTCAAACCATAAAGTCTGCCCCATAATTCCGGGCTTTGCATAAATGGGAGTTGTCATTAGATAGCCATGAATAGGCATACCCTTGCAAAAATCAAGCCATTCAAGAGTCTGATATAGATTCACTCCTGGTACGCCAATTATAATTTTTGTATTTAATTTTAGCTCACATACAAATTCAACTAACTCGCGTTTTTCAGAATCAGTAAGCGATAGGCTTTCACCGGTGCTACCCAGCAACACTACACCATTTTCAGCTTTAACTTGCATTGTCAGTAAACGCTGCAAACTGCTATAATCTATGCTATCCCCATTGCAATTAAAAGGAGTAATACAAGCAGTCCATAAAAATGTAGATTTCAATTTAAATTGTTAAAATGGTATTTCATCATCGAGTAGTTCATCTTTTATATCGTTGTCAAAACTTTCGTGTTTATCTTTTTGTCCTGTTTCACCTTGTTTGTATTCACTTGGCTTGTAATCAGGATTTGGCGCACTATTTCGTGAATCCAAGAGAGTAAGAGCGCTATTAAAATTATATAGAACCACCTCTGTTGTGTATCTTTCACCACCGTTTTGGTCAGTCCATTTTCTAGTTCTCAAAGAACCTTCAACATAAACTTTACTGCCTTTGCGTGCAAAATCTTTGACGATTTTTACTAATCCTTCACTAAAAATTACGATATTATGCCACTCTGTCTTTTCAGAGCGCATACCGGAAAGTTTGTCAGTCCAACTTTCAGACGTGGCTATTGAAAAACTTGCCATTTCTTTTCCATTTTGTGTAGTCCTAATTTCAGGATCTTTTCCTAAATTACCAACTAGTATGACTTTGTTTATGGTACCACCAGACATAATTATGCTCTAAATAAATCCTTTTATTATCTTATGTGAAAATACTATTGTCAAATTTAATTAAAAGTGCGCTTGGAGGGATTCGAACCCACGGCCTTTGCCTCCGGAGGGCAACGCTCTATCCAGCTGAGCTACAAGCGCATATATATTTAAGTTATTTAATAGATAAGCCATCCAAGTCAAATTTTTGTTTTGGATAAAGCGTAAACATAATACTCCCATATCCAAAATATACATTTTGAGAATCATTCGCATGCTTTTTTATTGCTTTTTGATCTACGGTCCATACAAAAGTTACATAATTTTCAGTGACTGAGTGCACTTTTAAATCCTTGGTATTTATAAACAGTTTTCCATTTACCCATATTTTCCATGTATCGGGAGAAAGATATAAAATTGAGTCTAAACTCACTACCTTACAGTTGAAATTATCTGATACCTCCTCTTTTGCAGCTCTTGAAGATCGTAAATTGAACTTTTCCATTTCATTGACCATTCTATTAACTGGCTCTTCATCAAAAAAAATGCTTTTTACGTTACTATATTGTGACAAAACGTCAAAGTCACTTTCCACTGCTTCTCTTATTATATCGTCCCGATCTGTATAGCTTAGTTTTTGATTGTTGATAAAGAAACACTCTTTTGCACGCAAATTTGCTATATCAATAAAATCGTCGATTTCTTGATTGCCAACTTTAAGAATACTTTCAAAATATCTTTTTTCTATCATCATTCCATACTGAGAATGATGACAAACCATTTCATCATTACCTTGTTTTTCTATATATACGCATAAATTTCCACTATTTAATCCTAATATTTTATGCTCAATAAAATCTTCATTGCCAATATATTGTCGGCAAGAATACTCCTTACAAATTTCTATGCTTTCTATGATATCTTCACAACTGCAATATGCATTAACATTGGAAATGAGTAGCGTAAAAATAAAAAACAGCTTTATGTTCATCACCTTATCTACTTAATATAGTATACCAATCAAAGACTATATTAGCTCTCACTATCTCTATCATATTACCATTCAAAATCTGATTCATAGTTGCAGCATCAATATTTCTCTGCTTATTTAAAATAAGAGATTTGATCATAACATAACCGGGCAGATTTGGAATAGACTGTAGAAATAAAAAAATATGCTTATCGCTGATTGAGCTTAAATTTAGGACCACTTCACTTTTTATTACTTTTGTGCGTTCACTTTTGTTGTGGAGCTCAACTTCTTCGGGTATAGAAATTGATATTTCAGGTTCTAATATATAGTGCTTTTTATATAACTTGCTAAGCTCGAAATTTAAATTTGCAATGTATCTGCTACTATGTAAATTTGAAGAAGAAATTTTTTTCCATAAATCTAGGTTTTTATTTAGAACAACTTCCTTTTTTTGAATTCCAGTAATCTGTAAATTAATAGAACGTATTTTATCAATCGCAATTTGGTTTTTATTATAAATCTTTTCGTTATAGATAACAACATATGTTAATAACCCTATTGATCCAACAGATAATAACAAATACGATATAAACTGAATTGTAGCTTTTCTTTTTAATTGAGAGATAGTCATTAATCTACATTGCCTCTCCTATTTCAACATCAATAGATAGATTTTGCTCTTTAGCAGCAGGTAAGCTAGAAATATTAATGTCATAGGTACGAAAATTATCGTTTAAATTTTTTCGTAGTTTCTCGTATTGATGAGAAATATTTTTACCGGATTGAAAATTAAACTTTAAAGTTGTGGTAATATAACTTTTTGCCTCATTATAATTCCATTCAAATGATCGAAGCTCTATACCTGGTATTTTTAACTTTTCTACATACTTAACTTGTGTAAGAGGAGAGTATTCTATTTTTGATAAAATATTATTGATATTAATAAAATCATAAATTTCATCTATTTTTTTTACATTATAGCTTTGGCTAAGTTTTGTTAATTGGTTATTTAAGGTGTTCTGCTTTGCTGATAAATTATCAGCGACATTGAAATTTGAATACAAATTTAGCAAACAAAGGGTGTTTGTTATAACTAAAACCAGGGCGAAGTATAGAAAAATTCGAGGAGAGTTTAAATAAAGGTAATTGAATAGATAAAATTCTTTAGTTTCCTTTGTATTAAAAATAGCTGCTAATTTATTCTTAAAGCTATGAAACAAAATTATGGTATCGCAAAAGTTATCTTTTTCACTTATAGCTAGTTCTGCTCCTAATAGTTTGCCTAACTCATATGGAGTTAATATGTTCACACTGTTCTCTGAAAAATTTATGACTGATAAACTAGCTTTGATATCTTCTGACACTATGATACAAAGGTCGATAGGGTTATTTTTTTCAAACCCAAACTTAGTTAAGGATCGAATAGTATCTTGCACTTCCTGATATATTCCACCAGCGATAATTCCTGGTAAATTATCATTAGTAAATGATGTTAAGCGCGTAAATACCATTTTATTCTCTTTAAGAACCACTTGTCTATAGCCTCCCGTTTTAGTTGCAGCAACTATAATTTTCCAATTATTAGGATCTTTATGTAGAATCTTTTTTGTTATATTACTTATTTCTATAGGAAACATTAATATTCCCTTAAAGTTGGAGCCTATCTCAATAAACACATTCAACCAATATTCTACTAAATGCTTTGCTTTTGATGAAACAAGAAGATAGCACCAGTTTTGATTGAATTTGTTTGGCTTCTCAACCAAAAAAACTGAACTTATGTCATTATTACGAGAAAAATGCTCCATCTTTGTTTTTGCTGATAGATAGGCACTAATCTTGTTTGCCCTTGTAATAAACTGTAGCGAGTAATTTTGATCTGCATGATTAAGCACCAGGTATAAAGGTGCTTTTTTATCTGACGAAAGACATGAAATTAAATCGGAAACTGCTTTATCGTTTTTGCCCTTAACAAAATACCTTTTATTTAAAGTATTATTTTTAAAATATAGTAACATTATGCCTTCTTCTCCAATAGAAAGCATAAACTTACTTTTGGATTTTGAACTAAACATATTAACAAAGCATATACTTATCTAGAATTAAAAAGGCAATTTATTGAAATTCATTAAACGTTAGAGGGAAATATTGTTATAAATTTTCGCAGCAACATTATTTATATTATAATTTTTTTATAAAATTACCACTAATATTAAGTTATTTAGATAACAAATTAAGAAAATTCATTAAGACGAATTTGTTGTTTTTCAAATTGTAGGTAAACCTAAGCCACTTTAGCTATATCTGCCGATTGACTTTAATTAATAAGAGTTATTAATCTATTTACTATTCTTGTAATATTATTTCTAATGGTAAAGAAATATATATTTTTCTGGAACAGTTGTTATTTCAGATACAGAATTTATTGTAAGTAAACTAACCATTTGCTGAAGAGCGCTCATCTTCTGTGGTACTTGATGATGGAGCAACTAATTTGCTCAAAATCTCATCTTTTGGTCCCATAGCGTAAATGACACCATCTGACATGAGGATCACCTTATCAACTACGGACAATAACGGTAGCTTGTGAGTGATGATAACAGTAGTAGTATTTTGTTTTCTTGCAATGCCAATTGCATTAATTAAGCATGCCTCTCCATTGCTATCTAAGTTAGCGTTTGGTTCATCAAGTACTAAAAGTTTTGTGTGACCATAAAAAGCTCTGGCAAGTCCAAGAAGCTGTTTTTGGCCGCCAGAGAGCGTTACTCCTCCAGGACCTCCTATTGTTGTATCATATCCATTTGGTAAGCTTAGTATTAGTTCATGTATTCCTGCAATTTTTGCTGCTTTGATTATTTCTTCAGGATTTGGATCTGGCCTCATGCGAGCAATATTAGCTTTGACACTAGTGTTAAATAACTCAATATCCTGAGGTAAGTAGCCAACATAATTACCAAAATTTTCTCGATTCCAAGTATATACATCAGCGCCATCTAGTCTGACTACACCAGATATTGGCTTCCATACACCAACAGTTAATTTTGCGATAGTGGATTTACCAGAAGCACTTGCACCAATAACACCAACTACATCTCCAGGATCTATAATGAATGATATTCCTTTTACTGTCGGCTTATTGCTTCCATAAGGAGTAAAAAATACTCTATCAAATTCCAATTTTCCTTCAGGTTCTGGTAGAGCCATCGTTTGCTCTCTTTTTGGCGATGTTAATATAAGTCTTTGTAGCCTTCCATATGACATTCTAGCCTGATTTAAAAACTTCCAAGTATGAACCGCAGCATCAAATGGTGCTAATACTCTACCCATTAAAATTGAAGCAGCGATGATGCTACCGGCAGTCTTATGAGCTGTGATTGCAAGTAATGCACCTGTTCCAATCACTGATATTTGCAGAGTTGAGCGCAAAAATTTAGTGATTCCAGTAATTACATTAGAGCGATTTTGTGCTTTAATTTGCATTGCTCGGTTCTGATCATTTCGTTTACACCAATCAGAGACTATGAATTCTGACATGCCCATAGCTTCAACCACTTCTGCATTTCTTGTTGCAACATCTATAGCATTGATATTCCGTATAGTTTCTTCGTTGGTTTCTTGTAATATTCGTTTAGTGGCAAGTTCATTCCATATTGCCATAGAGACTAATATAATAATTCCAGTAATA
The DNA here is from genome assembly GCF_947179475.1 of Wolbachia endosymbiont (group A) of Cydia splendana. NCBI lineage: Bacteria > Pseudomonadati > Pseudomonadota > Alphaproteobacteria > Rickettsiales > Anaplasmataceae > Wolbachia > Wolbachia endosymbiont (group A) of Cydia splendana. The sequence continues at coordinate 901,879 of NZ_CAMXBP010000001.1, read as the reverse complement.
GCTATAAACCCCGTGGAGGTATGTATCATGAAAATCACAACAAGGTAAATTAACGACCATGGAGTATCAAACAGTGAGAATATACCATTTCCTGTAATGAAATTTTTTATCACTCCGAGATCTCGTATTGCTTCACCACTTGAAGTTGAGCTCTGCACTGACGTTAGCCTGATTGACCTTACTATCAGATCTGGTGTTGCAGTTTTATCGATCCAATCACCTATTTTTGCCATGGCTAAATATCGACAAGTTTCAAGCATTGCAGAACATGCAAATGCAGATAAAGTGATAATTGTCAGCATAGTTAGTGTTGATACACTTTCGCTCGATATCACCCGATCAAGCACTTGAGAGGTATAAAGTGGTAGGAATAACATTAATAAATTGATTCCCGCACTAAACCAAAAGATAAACCAAAATGCACTTTTGCATTTTTCTAGGCAAATATATAGAGTACTTTGCTTCAATTCTTTTTTTATTGATGGCGTAATTTCCACAATCTTCCTCTTAATTTGATTACATGCACCATATACAATTTTTATTACAAAAATATTAATAACGGTAGTTAGCTTACTTTAAGTGAGTAAAATATTAATATATGTGAATAGGAAATATAAACAATGGTAAAAAGAAGTATAGTTAATATTTCCTTCATTGCCTATAGCGAAGCTACGTCATACCGCGATTCATTCCATAGCTGTACGAACATTCATTTTTGAAGGTAAACTGCACAGCAAATGGTGTCATGAAAGTAGCTGACACTGGGATGGCTTTGTTGCATCGCTACTTATGAAAGGCTAACTATAATTAGGATTATAAGCAACTTATTGAAAATCTTGTTTTTTTGCAATCAATCTGATCAAATTTAAGAATAGTAATTTGTTATTTATATTAATAAATTTAATTCTATTGAAAATAGCTAAAGCATTGAAATTCTTGAATTTTAGCCAGATTAGTGAGTGGTAGTGAAATTTCTTTTACTCAAATTTAGGTATTCACTGACCGTTCTTGTTATAAATACCAGAATAATAAGCTACTGATATTCTCCACCTTTTTTATCTTTAATCCATCATAGCTAGCGATGCAACAAAGCCCACCGATTCATTCTACTGCAACGCAGAAAATTCGTACAATTGTGCATAATGTGGGGCTTCTGGCTACATTTTTCTATTGAACTCACCTTTTCTCTATGTGACAGATTTCGTATTAAATTTTAAATTTAATGCGCCTAGATATACAAGCATTCCTAGCAAAACCATAGGTATAGAAAGCAACTGCCCCATAGTTAAATCAAGCCACAAATAGCCAATTTGATAGTCTGGTTCGCGAAAAAACTCAACGAAAAAACGTGCTATTCCATACCACATAACTGCAATACCAGTTAACGCACCGTGATACAGTCTTATTCTAGTTAAGAAAAACAGTGAATTTGCAACTGCAAAAAGTAGCAGTCCTTCAAAAAGTGCCTCATAAAGCTGGCTTGGATGATGCAGCAAATTATCACCACTCTCTGGAAATACCATACCCCATGGCATAGTTGTAACTCTGCCAAATAACTCTCCGTTTATAAAATTGCCTATGCGACCTAAAAATAAACCTATGGGAACTCCGCAAGAAACTAGGTCCAGTGCATAAAATATAGGAATGTTATGTCTTCTGCAGGAGATTATTACTGCAAGCAAAACTCCTATAGCACCGCCATGAAATGACATCCCTCCTTCCCAGGTCTTCAATATCTCGATAGGGTTGCTTATATAAAGAACTGGATCATATATCAATACGTAGCCAAGTCTACCTCCAAGGATAATACCTACAATAGTGGCTGTTAATAACGAATCATAAAAATTCTTAGTAAATATTTTTTGGTCATCTAGCCTATGTAAATACCAATATGCAAACACTATACCCAAAACGTAGGCTAAGGAATACCAATATATAGAAACAGGACCGATGCTGAAAATTACTGGATTTAAAGACATATTTTGCTATAAATTATTTTTAGACAATCTACTTTTTTCACGATCCCACTCTCTCTGTTTTATGGTTGCTCTCTTATCGTAGAGTTTTTTTCCTTTTACAATGGCAATTTTAGTTTTTGCAAATCCTTTATCGTTAAAATAGACCGAAAGCGGCACAACAGTTATCTCAGCAGTCTTGATTTGACCAATTAGTTTATTTATCTCCTTTTTATGCAAGAGTAATTTACGTTCCCTTTTTGGTTTATGATTTTTTCGGTTCGCAGCTTTATATTCTGCAATATGCATATTGTGCAGCCATACTTCGCTATTCTTTTCAACAACGTAGGCGTCGGAAATATTTACTTTTCTTTCTCTTAGCGATTTAACTTCACTGCTTAATAAGACCATACCCGCTTCAAATTCTTCTAAGATGAAATATTCAAACCTTGCTTTCCTATTTTCTGCAATAACTTCCATATCTAAAGATATCTTTAAGCTTCAATATATTACAGAGTTTTTGACTTAATTCATAATAAAACAGTTATCCCAATAAATATAAGGTGCCAGGCTAGTCTGATAGCAACAGGATAACAAAAATCAAGTAAGTGCTTTTTCTGTCTCTCTAGGCACAAGTTCCTTTACTTCTTTCATTTCAGTTTTAGGCTTTGACATTATATATTGACCAGCACCAACTATGAGCGCAGATCCTGCAGCTAGTCCAATTATTGCTGGTACAGATAGGGCAGTAGCAAATGCAAGTGCAACACCAACTATCACTGCAGTTACAAAACACACAATAACACCTTTTACAATTGCATTTTTTGCAGATTGTTCTTTTTCTTTCACAATTGCATTTTTTCCAATTTGTTTTTCTTCCTTTTTCTCTGGAAGCTGCATTACATCTTTATTTTCAGTAAGATCCTTTGGCGTTTTTTTATTCTCATTTTTTAACGTTTGCTTTTTTTCCGCTTCCTCTAAAAGCTGAATTATACCTTGATATTTAGTAAGGTCTCTTGGCGTTTTTCCATCAACATCTTTTAATGAAGGGTCTGCTTCAGTGTGTAGCAGAACTTCCACCACTTTTATTTTGCCATTTTCAGCAGCAAGATGTAAAGGAGTACGTCTATCACCATTGTTTGCATTAACCTCTGCTCCTTTTGCGATTAGAGTTTTTACTACATCTTCGTGGCCATTTTTAGCAGCAAGATGTAAAGGAGTACGTCTATCACCATTTTTTGCATTAACCTTTGCTCCTTTTGCGATTAGAGTTTTTACTATATCTTCGTGGCCATTTTCAGCAGCAACATGCAAAGGAGTCCATCTATCAGCATCCTTTATATTAACATCTGCTTTCTCAACTAGAATTTTTACTACCTCTATGTGGTTATTTTCAGCAGCAAGATGTAAAGCAGTACATCTATTATCATTTTCTGCATTAACCTTTGCTCCTTTTTTGATTAGAATGTCTACTACATCTTTATGGCCCTCTCTGGCTGCAAGATGTAAAGGAGTACATCCATCATCATCTTTTGCATTAACGTTTACTCCTTTATTTAATAGGTTTTTCACCTCCTCCTCATTATTATGTTTAACAGCTGAATGCAAAGCTTTGATGTTCTCTTGTGCCTTTAATAGAGCTTCTTTTACCGCTTTATGGCCTTTTTGAGAAGCAAATGTTAAAGGAGTCCATTTATAATGGTCTTTCGCATTAACATCTGCTCCTTTTTCAATTAGAGTTTCTACTATATCTTTGCGGCCATTTGCAGCAGCAAGATGTAAAGAAGTCCACCCATCACTATTTTTTGCATCAACGTTGATTCCTTCTGCTTTTGATAGAACTTGTACTATCTCTTTGTGGCCATTTGTAATAGCAAGATGTAAAGGAGCCCATCCTTTATCATTTTCTGCATTAACATTTGCTCCTTTTCCAATTAGAGTGTTTACTACATTTTTGTGGTTCTTTTCAACAGCAAAATGTAAAGAAGTCCATCCATCACCATTTTTTGCATCAACAATTGCTCCTTTTCCAGTTAGAATGGTTACTACATCTTCGTGGCCATAGTGAGCAGCAATATGTAAAGGAGTAATTTTATTATCATGTTCTGCATTAATATCTGCTCCGTTTTCAATCAGAGCTTTTGCTACATTTGCACAGTTCCAATAAGAAGCAAGATGTAACAATTTGACTTCCTTAGAATTTTGACCACGAGATATAGTAAATATGTAATTTATGCCAGATCCACTATCATTGTCAGGTTTACTCTTTTCCCACTCTTGACATAAATCTGGATCTTCTTCTTGTAACTTAGCTTTTATTTTTTCAACTATATTGTCCTTGCTCAAATCTGAAAGGTCATTTATTTTTTTTAATATTTCCATAAATTTATCATATTCCATAACTTCCTCACTTAAAATACATAACTTAGTTGTTATATCTTTTAACATAGAAGTCAAGAACCTAAATATTCGTTATTATCTTTCCTTAAAGAGTCATTTTAGTTATATTACAGACTATGAAAAACCTCAACTTTAGGAAGGAAATCAAGTTTTTTTCTCTGTCATTTATAATTTTATTTGTTCTATGGACTGTATTGTCTGGTTATTTTGAGCCGTTTTTTATTTTTTGTGGAGTGTTTTCCTGTATATTCACATCGTTTATCTTTAGAAGGTTGATAAACGCTGAAAGAGCTCTTAGCCAGATTTTAAATAGTACGAGTAGACTGTCGTTTTATAAGTTAGTAAGTTATATACCATGGTTAATGTACCAAATCATTTTATCAAGTGTTTATGTAACAAAAAAGGTGCTACAACTCAAATCTAAGCTTGAGCCAATCATTATCCTAAGAAAATGCAAAGGGCATAATGATGAAAGCATTGCGTTATTTGCCAATTCAGTCACAATCACTCCCGGAACTTTAACTATCAATGTTGAAAGTAAGCAGAAAACATATTTCTCTACCATGTATTTGATAGATAAAGATCTTGAAAGCGGCATTTCTGAAATAGAAAATAAAATCTTAAAAATACTACGTTCAGTTAAGTAATTGCTTTAAATAAGTTAACAGCATCCTTATATTCCCTTACAAGACTTTCAAGCATTTCTTTTGGAAGGCTATTGTTAACAATAGAACATAAATAATTATACAAATCTTCTAACCTTAATACGTTATTTCTCTTCTTGCTGTTGAATTTATACGGAAAAATACCTTCCATAACTTCAATAGTAGTAGCCTTGTTTAAAAATACATTTTCACTTGTCACGCTTATTCTTGCTAAAACAGTGTTAATTTCAGGTTCGTCACTCGTATAAAAATCTGATAGCTGAGTTATTCTAATAACGTACAAAGTTACTATTTTTGACAAGCAATTATCAGCATATTCACAATTTTTTATTACCTCCCACTGAGTAACCTGAGATTTACCTATTTTTGCATTGTTCGGTAATTTACTCATTGAACTTTCTCCATTTAATCCAGTGTAATAAATTATACTAATACTTTGTTAAATAAATAATAACGCGATTACAAAAATATATACTTATAGTAGTATATTATATAAAAATAGCACAATATCTAAGCATTAAAGCTAGTTTTAGCTGGGTACATGGGGCTATTCGTTATTTTGTGTTGTCCAGTGAGGTCCAAAATTAGAGGTCCACTTATATAAAGAGTTTAGTCTGCCTTCTTTGCTATAAAATAAGTTTTCCTTTTGAGCTGTTTTGTTAGTATTAACTAAATTCTAAACTAACTGTGCTATAATGAAAAAGATAAAACTCGGAATACTAATTTCAGGTAGGGGGTCGAATATGCAGGCCTTAATAGAAGCATGTCAAGATCAGAATTTTTCCGCAGAAGTTGCATGTGTTATCACAAATAATAGCGAAGCTGCTGGTCTGAAAATAGCAGAGCAAGCAGGAATCTCAGCGTTTATTGTTAAAGATAAACCGCTTGATGCTGGTAAAATTCACGAAATACTTGTTCAACATAAGGTTGATTTAATTTGCCTTGCAGGGTTTATGAGAATTCTCAAAGCTGATTTTCTGAGTAAATGGCATAACAAGGTGATAAATATTCATCCCTCTTTACTTCCGTCTTTTAAAGGCCTAAACGCTCAAGAGCAAGCTCTAAAAGCAGGTGTAAAAATTACAGGTTGTACTGTACATTATGTCACTCCTGAAGTTGATGCTGGAGCCATAATTGCTCAAGTTGTTGTACCAGTGTTACCAGCTGATGATATTCAAAGCCTCTCAGAACGCATTCTAGCTGAGGAGCATAAGTGTTATGTAGAAGCAGTAAGGTCAATAGCAGAAGATATATGACTGTAATAATTATTGACCTTGAGCGTTTTTTCCAACTTCAACAAAAAATAAATTTTCAGGTTCCAGTAAAGAACTTGCCAGTTCGTTTACTTCCTCTAATTTAACATCATTAATGATATTCGCATAATTATTTATACGGTTAACATCACGATCATTTATCTGCATATTATCTAGCAGCGTTGCTGTATTTGTGTTATTGGACAGGAAAAGGACAAGATTATTTACCAAGCCAATTTTTGCATCCTTGAACAATTGTTCGTCAATTCCTTGCTTTTTTATTCTGCTAAATGTATCTTTTACTGCTGATATAGCTTTGCCAGCAGTAGAACTATCAGTACTTATAAATCCAGATATAATATTTCCATGTTTATTGGAAATAATACTTGCATAAACACCATAAGTAATACCCAAGTTTTGCCTCAGTTCTGTCATTAATATTGAATTCAGCCTCATGCCACCAAGTGCATCAATTAAGACACCAGCGTTATAATAATTAGGATCTTCATAAGCTATACCTTTTTGAGCAAAAAGTATCACACTCTGTGGTATATCCATAAAAATATTCTTACTTTCTGCAGAACCAAAATTATTTTTTACAGGTATTTTTCTAACTTTTGATCTTTTTGACGGCAATTTAGATAAATATTTATCTAATAGCGTAATAATTTCTTCTTTTTTTGTACAACCAGCAACACTGATAACTATGTTATCTTTAGCAAAATTACGCTTTATGTATGTTAAAACATCGTCTCTAGTAATGCTCATTATAGTATCAAGAGTACCGTACACACTTTTTGAGTAAGGATGTTTTTTAAACAATAACGTATCTAACTATTCAACCCTTCAGGGTCAACTTTAGGACGCATTATAGTATCGCTCAGTAATGAAATTGCTTCCTCTAGATTGTCAGACAAAGTATTTAATGAAACCCTAAATGCTTCTAAATCAGCAATAAAATTTAAACTAATCCCTTTATCTTCAAGCTTTTTCGCAAAATCTTTGGCATCATTTTTTCCTGCCCCTTCTTGGATTACAAGAGAAGTAAACCAAGCAAGCCCCTGTTTTTCCTTATTCTCATACACATAACCTGCATCCTTGAACGATATATTTAGTGAAACTTTTGGCAAATCATGATTTTCTACAAATAAAAACTTAAATCCTTTACGGGTAGTGACCTCCTCTATATTTAGGTTACCACTTGCTTGTAAATTAAAGCCTAGACAGAAAAAAAATAGAAATATAATTTTACTTATTCTCATTATTATCTCCTTTTGGTAATAAACGACCAATTAACTTATTAGCAGAAAAAATAGCACGGATTTTATTATTTACATCCTCTAGATTGACATCATTAATCTTGCTATATGAAATATCTATTTCATCAAGTGGAATACCAAGTGCAAGGTGTGGCACATAGAACATCGCTATATGAGTTAAGTTAGATAGATTATCAAACCATACGCGTCAAGTTAAGGAAATAAAGGTATGAAAGAGATAGAATAATAAGGTATAAGTTCTCCCAGATATACTTTTAGTGAGAGAACCAATGAATAAAATAACTTGCTTATCAAAAAAGCTCAAAGAATTTTTTAATGAAAAAGCAGAGAAAATCTCAATTACAACAAGGTTTATAAAAAGAAAGAGAAAGCTAAAAGGTTCATCATTCGTAAAAGCCATGGTCTTGGGTAATATAGGAGTTGATAATTGTAGCGTAGAAACAATGTGTCAATTACTAAACGAGGACTCGATAGATATAACAAAACAAGGTTTGGATTTTAGATTTACTGAAGAAGCAGTGGAATTTATGAAAAGGATGTATAATGAATCTGTGATTCTCTTTAAAAATATCTTGCAAGTTGATTGCAAAATCTTACAGCAATTTAATAGTGTTAAATTATTGGACAGTAGCTATATTACTCTACCTAACAGTATGGAAGAGATGTATAAAGGTTATGGTACTAGCTACAGTGGCTATGAAAGCAATACTAAGTCTGGAATAAAGTTACAATTAGTTTTCGACTACATGAATCAGATAATAGACCAACTTAATTTAACGGAGGGGGTAAGATCAGACCAGGGATATAGGAAACATTTAAGTAATATATTAAGCAATGATTTGCTAATATCTGATCTCGGTTATTTTGTGCCAAGTTCTTTTAAACAAATCAATGAAATAGGAGCTTATTTCATAAGTCGTTATAAATCCGATACCAACATATATGATGTAGAAACAAATCAAAAAATGGAGTTATTAGAATGTTTAGAGGATAAGTTATTTTTAGAAAACGAGGTATTGTTAGGAAAAGAAGCAAAAATTAGAGTAAGAATTATATGTCAGAAACTAACTGAAGAACAGTCTATGGCCAGAAGAAGGAAAGCTAATAGATTAGCAAGATCGCAGGGATATACATCCTCTAAAAGAAATCAAAAATTGTTGAACTGGTCAATATTTATAACTAATGTTCCAGAAAATAAAATTAGTGCTGAGCAAGTATTAACGATTTACAGAGTAAGGTGGCAAATTGAGTTATTATTTAAATTGTATAAAAGCCATATCAGGCTTGATAAGCTAAAAGGAAAGCCATGCAGAGTATTATGTGAACTATATGCTAAATTGTGCGCAATTCTTATATTTCACGGCATAGTTGGTTGCACAGAAGTGAAAAAGAATACAGAACTTAGCTTAACAAAGGCATTTATTGAGCTAAAAAGGCGGGTTAGAGAGTTATTTTTAGTATTAACCAAAATTAATAGTTTAAAAGCATTTCTTAAAAAACTCACTATAACTTGGTCGCGATTTTCATTAAAAGACAAACGTAGAAGGGCTAGAGTATCCACTTTAACCTCTCTAAATTTGCTCACAATCTCTTAACTTGACGCGTATGGATTATCAAACTGTGCTGCCTTATACCTATATTTTGAGCTTTGTAATTCCTCGCTCGTCACCCCTTTAGATACGAAGCCATTAATAGCATTATCTAACTCTCTTTCAACAATATCTAAATTAGCGCCACTTTTTGGAATTATCATAATATCAATGTAGCCATCACTAAAAGCTAGGCTATTATAATAAGCAAACACTGATACTGCCACATCTTTATCTAAAACCAAATCTTTATACAGTTTGCTGGATTTGCCGCCACCTAAAATGTCAACCGCTAAATGAGCAGCAGAGGCTTCATTTATGTGATCAAATAAGGGAACACGATAACGAAAATATAAAACTTGATTCTTTTACTTCAGTGCTCTCTAAGGTCACCGATAGACCTGCATTATGCACTGGATCCTGATTTGGGTAATGTCTCATTACAGGCTTAGCTTTAATTTCGCCATATTTTTCTTCTGCTAATTTCACTACTTCATCAAACTCCACATCACCCACAATCAGCAATATTGCATTACCAGGGTGATAATAACTATCGTGAAACCTCACTATGTCATTCTGATTGTAAGTTTTGATATCGCTCTCCCAGCCAATAACAGATCTACCATAGCCATTACGGTAAAATGCACTATCCATTTCTTCCCACAACAAGTTATGAGGTTGGTTATCAAATCTCATTTTTCTTTCTTCCAGTACAATGTTTTTTTCTCTATCTATTTTGTCTTGAGTAACATTAAAGTTTCCCATTCTATCTGCTTCAACTTCCATTGCCAGTGGTAAATCTTTTTTGGGGACCAACTCATAATAACAGGTATATTCTTTAGTGGTAAACGCGTTAAATTGAGCCCCAATGCTACTCATAGTGGCTTCTATATCTGTGAACTTTCCTGTAGTTTCAAACATTAAATGTTCAAAGTAGTGATCCAATCCTGCTTTGCCGATTGGATCATCCATTCCCCCAACTTTGTATATTACTGCATGTAAAACGGCTGGAATCCGATGATTAGAAACAACATAAACATCTAGTCCGTTACTGAGTTTAGTATATTTTATGTTGTGCTCTATGTTTAAAGCATTCGAAGAAATTGGGTAAGTAAAAAAAAGTACAGGTAGTATAAGAAAACTAAAAAACTTATGAAGCATTATTTCGACCTAATATAAAAACAATTATTTTATTCCTCATTTTGTTTAGAAATAAGCATATCGTATATATACCACTTATATAACAATGTAAACATTCCACAAACTATAGATAAATCTGCTAAATTAAAGGCTGGCCAATACCAATCATCAATATGAAAATATATGAAATCATATACAGCTCCCCAATAGATCCTATCAACTACGTTTCCGATTGCTCCACCAATCATCAGAGAAAAACCAAGGTAAGTTGACTGATCGTCAGACTTGTATATCAAATATGCAAGTATACCAATTATTAGTATTGAAAATGCTGAAAAAAAGAAACCGCCATGTGGTAAAGCGCTACACATTCCAAAACTAATACCTGAATTCCAAACTTCAACTAGTTTTATAAAACTAGCGATCTCAATTGATTCTCCTTCATCAATCAATGAGTTTATGTACAATTTGCTCGTTTGGTCAATCAATACTATAATTAATATAACAACTAAGCATAACTTTTTCATAAATTTGCCTTTAACCTATAAACTTTAAGTATATCATAATTTATCTGTTTTGTTAACTCCTCAATACTATGGAATTTTTTTTCTGACCTTATGAATTTTAAAAGTTGTATATTGACTTTATGACTATATACGTCTTCATCAAAATCGAATATGTGCATTTCTATTATAGGCTTTTTCAGATCCTTAAAAGTAGGTCTCATACCAATATTGACTACTCCATATAACCAATTTGGATTACTATCAGGAAAAGTCACTCTAGCGTAATATGTGCCAAATTTAGGTTTTATCATGCAATCTTCTATAGGAATATTTATGGTTGGAAATCCTATTTCTCTACCTCTACATGCACCTTGTGTCACAACACCAGAAACTTGATAAGGCCTGCCGAGCAATTTATTAGCAATTTCTATTTCGCCCCTTTGTACATACTCCCTTATTGAAGAAGAAGAGCAAATTTTGCCGTCAATTATTAATGGCTCTAATTTAGTCAAAGAGTATCCATACGTTTCAGAATATTTCTCTAGAGTTAATATATTACCCAATCGTTTATGACCAAAAGTGCAATTTTCTCCGACAATTATGTGTTTAGCGCCATATTTATCTATTAAAATCTTACTGATAAAGTCATCGCAGCCAACCTCAGAAAAACCTCTATTAAAATTAATAATATACAAGTAATCTATACCATAGCTGCTGATCAGTTCCTTTTTTTGTTCTTGGTCTATTAACCTAAAATTGTTTCTACCAAATAAAACAGTTGATGGGTGAGGCTCAAAAGTTAAAACTGCAGAGGGTAATCCTCTTTCTTGTGCTACCTTCTTTAGAGTAGAAATTGCAAACTCGTGTCCTAAATGAATGCCATCGAAATTTCCGAAGGTTAGTGCTATATTATTTTCTATTCCTTGCTCACAATTATAAATAATTTTCATACAATTTGATGTTTTTACATGTTTCTTATATATAATAACTATATTTTAGTAAGCTACGGAGATAAATTGTGAAAAATGTTGTGATATATGTAAAGAAGGGCTGTCCATACTGCATAAGGGCAAAGGATTTACTAGATAAAAAAGGTGTGAAGTATGAAGAAATTGATGTGCTCAAAAACTCAGATCTATTTAACGACATAAAATCAAAGTATAACGTTAGAACAGTTCCACAGATTTTTATCAACGATAAGCACATTGGGGGGTGTGACAAATTGATGGATCTTGAAAAAGAAGGAAAGTTGGATGATATGCTAAATAATAATGACAATCACACTGATGTCACAACCTACACAAACAGCAATGATGAATGTGGAGAGTGTGTTATACCACATGATGATTTTATGTAACTTTTTATCTTGTTTTGTCGTGTAATACGTAAATGAAAACTAGTATGCTCACTTTAAACAATTCTTAATGAATTAAAAATACAATTCATTAAGTGAGTTTTTTTAGTGGGAAAAAATGACAAAAAATATTTCAATTATTAGCAGAAACTTAATTAGTATCGAATTAGTTAACAAACAAGATTTAGAGAATTTCATCAAGATTTTCACAGTGCTTGATAAACATATAGCAGCTAAAACACTTTTTACAGAAGAAGTGAGAATAGAGTATAAACAACACAACGGCATAGAAGTTGTTGAATTGCTAAAAGATACAGACTTTACATATCATGAGGTTGAAAATGTATTGAACCACCTGAGTAAACATGGAATGAAGGTGCCCAGCAGTGTTATAGCACACACCCTTTTTGCTGCATACAATCATGCACTTGAATTTAAGGATGTAGCATTTTCCTTTTCTGAAGGCTCTCCACAATTTAACATCAGAGTGAGTAAGAACACCTTCATAATAACTCCTATGAGTGAGGAGAATTTGGAATTGAATTCACAAAGTAGCAAGAAATTAATAGAGTCGTTACAGAGCGAAAAAAATATTTATGATTGTATAGTAGAAGAAAATACCATTAAAGTTATAGTGCATTCTGAAATACATCAAGCTATAAATTTGATTATAAAATCACTGATAAAGTCTCGCCTTTTAGCAAAAGAGGAAGAAGGAAAATTCAAAGAGAAATTGAGACAACTTGCTTTTAAGGATCAAGCTTTTGTTGAGTATTCCAGTATCAAAACCATCAGTAGGTATCCACATAATCATCCTCTGAGAAAGCATGAAAGTGTTACTAAGGATATAGAAAATATTTTATGTGATTTCATAGCAAATGAGAATAGCGAGTTCGCTATAGAGCGGTTAAATAGGCTGAGCTCAGCAGTTTCTCCGGATACTCCAAGAATCATCACTAAAACTATAGATAAACTTGTTAAGTTTCACTAAGATATACGAGAGCCAATAGATTTCTTGTATTACCTTTTGTCATCCAAGTAGCCTTGGCTACTTGGTTCTTTTTTTGGGTTCCAGCTATGTACATAGCTGTATGAACATTGTAGCCGTTATTCAAGTAGCCCGCAGAAGCGAAAAACTTACTTGACAAACTCCGCCAACTCCCTTATCATGAAACTGAAGCTATTTATTTATCTTCTCTGTACAGATTAAATGACAAAAAAACTCACGTATCTGGCGTCTCATGTTTAATTTTTTGCACTATGTGCACCTTATGTCTTTATAAAACTTCTAGGTTTTTACCTAATATAAGCTAAAATGCGCTTATAAAGCATTTAAAACATAAAAAAACGCCAACTTAAAAAATGGATAGTGAATAACTAGCTACCCTAGGGTTTCTTTTGCCTTTTTTTCTGTTTAGTAAATTTCTTAATGTTTATAATTTAGATTAGTTGCGGCTTAAAAGCAACTGAATCGCGGTTATTAAACGTTTAGAATAAAAAAACGCCATACTTGAAAGTATAATGTAAGTAATTAGCCAACCACGGGGCTTCTTTTGCCTTTTTTTTCGTTTGGCAAATTTTTTAACATTTATAGCTAAACGACAACCGTCATCCCGCTACTTGTGAGCGGCTGAGATACCGTGGCGGTATGACGGTTCGCGGTGGCATGACGTAGAATTTTATACTCACCAACTCAGTATTCCAACCTGGATTGTATCTTATCGGTAAAAAAGAAGAGCTATTTTAGGAAGTTTTTATAGGACTAAAACCAAAGAAAACTTGCATATAAGTTTATCAAGATGTAAAATTAAAGTTATTTTAAAAGAATAGGTTAATTATGAATCTTGTAACAAAATCTGCTATCGATTTTACTGCTTCATCTGTTCTCTCTGACGGAGAAATTGTTGATGATTTCTGTCTGAGTAAGCGCATAAAAAATAAGTATGCTGTCCTTTTTTTCTATCCACTTGATTTTACTTTTGTTTGCCCAACTGAATTGATATCGCTCAATAATAGAATAAATGAGTTTGCAAAGCGTGGTGTTGAAGTGATAGGAATAAGTGTAGATTCAAAATTTTCACATTATAAATGGCGAAACACTCCAGTTAATGATGGTGGTATTGGAGAGATTAGCTACACTTTAGTGTCTGATATCAAAAAGTCTATATCAAGAGACTATGGGGTCTTATATGATGACTCAATTGCGCTGAGAGCAACTTTCGTTATTGATGATAAATTTATTGTACGTCATCAATCGATAAATGATTTGCCTTTAGGGCGTAATATCGATGAATTCGTTAGAATCGTTGATGCAATTAAACATAATGAGGAGCATGGTGAAGTATGTCCAGCAGGGTGGAAGAAAGGTAAGCCAGCAATGCAGGCAAGCGATGAAGGAGTAGCTGATTATCTAAACTCATACAGTGAAGAATTATAAATTTAGTACAAAAGTTCTTATTATTGGATCTGGGGCAGCGGGTTATGCTGCCGCTATATATGCAGCACGTGCAAACTTAGAGCCAATTGTAGTAACGGGAATGCAGCCTGGTGGTCAGCTTACAATTACTACAGATGTTGAAAACTATCCTGGTTTTGTTTCAATACAGGGTCCAGAACTAATGGAGCAAATGAGGTTTCATGCAGAAAAGGTTGGAGCAAAAATAATAGATGATGAGATAAAAAGCGTTGAACAACTTGAGGACTTTAATGAGTATAGATTTAGATCTTCTGGTAATATCAATGACTACTATTCAGATGCAATTATCATTGCATCTGGTGCGCAAGCGAAGTGGCTTGGTTTAGAAAGTGAAAAGAAATTTCAGGGTTATGGGGTTTCAGCTTGTGCGACTTGCGATGGTGCATTTTTTAGGAATAAAGTTGTAGCTGTGATTGGTGGTGGAAACACTGCTGTTGAAGAAGCAATATTTTTAACTCGATTTGCCAAAGAAGTGATATTAATACACAGGCGTGATAAATTAAGAGCGGAAAAAGTAATGCAAGATAGGCTCTTTAAAAATGATAAAATAAAAGTAATGTGGAACCATACCGTAGAGCAGATTCTTGGAGAAGAAAATCCAAAAAGGGTTGCTGGTATTGCGATTAAATCAGCAGAGATCGATAAAACCCAAGAATTAAAAGTGGATGGAGTGTTCATTGCAATCGGGCATGCACCAAATGCGGGTATTTTTAAAGGCTTTGTTGAAATGGATGAGCAGGGTTACATCATTACAAAACCTGGAACAACTTTAACTAGTAGGGCAGGAGTGTTTGCTGCAGGTGATGTTCAAGATAAGGTATATCGTCAAGCAGTAGTTGCAGCAGGAACAGGATGCATGGCTGCGCTTGATGCAGAAAAGTTTTTGGAGTCGTAGTTAATTCTAGGATTTTAGATAAATTGCTTGCAATTTTCCTTTTCTTTTACATAATTATATTAGTAAATCATTAATAAAGAGGGTTTAGTATGCCTTATAGAAACGGTGTAGCATATTATAGAGCTTATGGAGGTGGTGATAACACGGCATCGCAAGCTCGAAATCCGACAACTTCAAGACAGCTAAGTGAATCAACAAAACAGCTATTTAAGGCTATTGATGATGGAAACCTAGAAGATTTTAAAGAAGCTCTGGCAGAGGGTGCGGATGTTAATGCGTTTGATAAAGAAGGCATGACACCTTTGATGTCCATAGTTACTAATTTGTCTGCAGGCTCTGAAACAGAAAAAGAATATCAGAATATGATTAGGTTGCTCCTACTGCACCGGAGCATAGATGTTAATATTTCTGAACAAAATAATAACAATACAGTTTTGCATCTAGCAATGTGCTTTCAACAAAAGAAAACTTTACAACTCTTACTAAGTCATCCAAACATAAACACTTATCTAACCAATAAAAACCATCAAAATCCTGAGGAATGTGCTAGACAAAATCGTGCTGGGCATTTGATAATAGAAATACAAAAAGCACAGAAAGGAAAAGAATTATTAGCTGCTCTTTCTAGCGGAAATATTTGCCAAGCGAAAACACTATTGAATCAAGAGCTTCATCCTAATTGCTGGAGAAGAACCCAAGATGGAAGAATAAAAACACCACTTAGCTTAATTATTCGATTATGTTTACGAACGATAACAGAAGATGAAAAAGAAGTATTGACAAAACTTTTAAAACATAAAGACCTAGATTTTAGTTACGAGCAGTATGCACAATTAAAGCAAACAATTGAACAAGCTATTCAGAGCCGATTAACTGATACTATTAATAGAAAAGATTTAGATGATGTGAAAAAATTAGTAGAAGATAATTGTTTTATAAATCGTGCAGTTGTTACTGCTGCATTGGGGGGTGTTGATAATCCAGTTAACTCTATTAAAGATTATTTAAATGAAAAATTTCCTGCAAATACGAATAATATACCAGAAGATTTTGAGAAGTTTTTACAAGGGCTTGAAAGAACAAAAGCTCAACTTGTAGAGAAAGAGCAAGAGCTAACGAATAAAACTAGCAAAATTTCACTATTAGAAAGAGATTTAGGGCAAGTAAGACAGGAAAAATCGGCTCAAAAAACAAAAATCAATGATCTAAATAGTGAAGTAACTCGACTTAATAGAATTGTGTATGGAAGAGCAAGCGACACTGTCGAAATTTTACAATTAAAAAGAGATTTGAAACAAGTAAGGGAAGAAAGAGATAGGCTTTCATCAGAAAATAGACTACTCCGTAGTAATAAAAACGAAAAATCCTCGCAAGCAATTTCTTCTGGTAGAAAACTAAGCAACTACGCTTCTGCATGTTTTATATTGCTTGGAGTATATACTGTTGTTGCATGTTTAGTAATAGAAGATTATCCAGGGATAATAAGTGCTTTCTTTACAGCAGTTGCACTGGCTTTTTTTTTATTAGGATGTTGTAATTTATATAAAGCAAACACAATACTTAGTGATGTTGAAAGCACTCAGCTTGGTGGTTTAGAACGAAGTTAAAGTTTTGATTTCTTCTCCAGGCCCTGCTGAAAATTTTTGTACATGTTAAAAACATCTTGATAATTGAGGTGAGTGTAAATTTGAGTAGTTTCCAGGCTTGAGTGACCAAGCAGTTGTTGTATTGATCTTATGTCAATATCTTCCTGAAGCAAATGAGTAGCAAAACTATGGCGAAATGCATGTGGAGATAAAATTTCTGGTAAATTTAACATTCTCCTTATTTTTTGCAAACGATTGGCCACATAAGTTCTTCCCAATTTTTTTCCTCTTACTCCCAAAAAAAGATATTGTGCTTCATCATTAATGCCAAGATAAGGACAGGCTTTTACATATTCCTGTATACATTTTTTTACTACCGGAAGAATGAATACCTGCCTTTGTTTATCTCCCTTACCTGTTACTATTAAACTTTCATTGTTAATATCACTAACCCTAAGGTTCAACGCTTCACTGATTCTTAAGCCTGTACCATATAGCAGGACGATAATCGCAATTTCTCTTTTTACCACCCAAGGTTCACCCAGGTCGGATAGTTTCATTTCTTTCAATAAAGTTTTTATATTAGGTATTGATAATGCTTTGGGCAGAGTTCTTCTCTGAATTGGCCTTGATAAGGAAAATACAGCTTCATTGTCTATATTGTGGTTATTTTTTATGTACTTGAAGAAATTTCTGATTACTGAGAGTGCTCGAGTGTTGGATCTTGCGTTTACACCTCTTGCGTAACGAGAGGTAAGCCAACTTCTTAACTCAGGTATGCTTAAATTTTTCAGAGTACCAACATTTACTTCTCCACCAATGTGAGTATTTAGGAAACTTATAAGATCCTTCAAGTCCCTCATGTATGATTCCAAAGTGTTTGGTGAATAAGATCTGTTGCACCTCAGCCACTCATACCATTTTTCAATGATTGAACCGAGGTCCACAATTATTTTTTAAAGAAAGCATCGATGCACGCATCTCGAAAGGCTTCATTTATATCAGGATGAGAGTGACAAATTCTGTATATATCCTCTGCTGCTGCGCCATATGCCATTGCAACCGCTGCTTCGTTGATTAGCGTGTCAGCGTATGCTCCTATGATATGCACACCTAGTATTGTATCTGCCCTGCTACAAGTCAGCACTTTCACGAATCCTTCAGCATCATCAGTTATTTTTGCTCTGCCGTTTGCAGCAAATTGACATTTACCAACTTTGTACTTACGGCCAACACTTTTCAACTCCTCTTCAGTTTTACCGATTGAAGAAACCGCAGGGTGAGTGTAAATGACAGATGATATGATTCCATAATCAACGTGAGGTGACTGTCCTGCTATTATCTCTGCAACTGCCACTCCTTCTTCCTCTGCTTTATGAGCAAGCATTGCTCCACCGATCACATCACCAATAGCAAATATTCCTTTCACATTAGTTTCATATCTGTTGTTAACTTGAACGAAACCGCGATTATCTTTTTCTATTTTTTCATCAATACCAAGATTCTCAGTGCATGGTTTGCGTCCTGCTGCCACCAATACCTTATCCGCCTCTATAGTGTTTGTTTGATTATCTTTTACAGAGCAAACTTTCACACTCAAAGAATTACTACTTTGTTTTATCTCCTCAACTTTAGTGCTAAGTAAAAATTTTATTCCTTGTTTTTGTAGACTAGAAAGTAGAGACTTACTTAATTCTCCATCCATTGCTGCAGCGATTCTGTCAAAAAATTCTACTACAGTGACTTCAGACCCTAGCCTCCTCCATACAGAAGACATTTCAAGCCCTATTGCCCCAGCTCCGATTACGACAAGTTTTTTTGGTACTTCAGTTAAAGATAGTGCACCGGTGGAAGAAATAATGTCTTTCTCATCGATATTAATTCCTGGCAAAGAAATAACGTCAGAACCGGTTGCAATTACTATATTTTTTGTCTTCAGCACCTTACCTTCAACTGAAACTTCAAGATTACCTTGGTCAAAAGAAGCAAGCCCATTGATTTTAGTGATTTTGTGAAGGTTAAACAGATATTCTATACCTTTTCCAAGTTCCTGAACTCTGGCGTCCTTATAACCTAGCATTTCTTTTAAATCGAAACTTGCGTCCTTAATTTTTATGCCAAGCTTCGACAGATCATTTTTCGTGTGAGCATACTGATAGGAAGAATGGAGCAATGCTTTGGAGGGTATGCACCCAACTCTGAGGCATGTGCCACCAAAAATGCTATTTTTATCTATACAGGCAACTTTCAATCCAAGTTTTGCAGCAGCGATAGCGCACTTATAGCCTCCTGGGCCACCACCTATAACAATTAAATCATAATCAGTCATAAAAAACAAACCTATTTTCTAAAGAATAAACACCTTTTCCCTCAGTTGTTACATATATCTTATTGCGAGTAAACACTGGAGTGTGAAACACATTACCAGGTACTTTTACTACCTTTCCTGCACTTTCAGATCCCGGAAAAGCAAACATTGAACTTTTATTGCTTGTCACCCACAGTGTATGGGCATGCATAATTGGAGCAAATAGTTGCGTATTTTCTATTAAATCAGATGCCCAGACTATTTCTCCATTTTTTATATCCAGGCCAATTATTTTATCATCTTTAGTAACTATAAAAATTCTTCCGCCTTCTTTTTGTTTCTCTGCAGGAATAAGAGGACTATAATATGACTCAATGTCTGATACACTTTTTACTTGCAGTGACTTTGACCATAAAATATTTCCTGATTTTACGTCAATACCATAAATATAAGAATTATTTGTAGCTATTAAAGTATCGCCAAGCACTCTCGGTGTAGTAGTTACATCTGTGAGCTGTGTATCCAAAAGGTTTGTAGCCAATTTTTGGCTCCACAATTTTTTACCATCTTCATTAAAAGCTATTAACTCACCATTTGAAAATGGTGCTATTATTTTATCGTTAGAAGTTATTGGCGATATGGAATACAAACCTCGAACCTCATTGATACCGTTTTGATAAGCCCAAGCGGAGCTGCCATCTTTTATATCAAACACGTACAGATAATTATCAATAGTCAATACTACCAATTTATTATTTATTACTGCTGCTTTTCCTCTTACTGGAGCTCTCAATTCTTTTTCCCACTCAATCTTGCCAGTTTTTGCGCCTATTGCGTGTAAAGTGTTATCCACTATAAAGAAAACATTTTTTTCATAATGTGATAGGCTCATGTTACCAATTTTTTTCCTATGTGAGAGTTGTAATTTCCAATTCATAGCCTTTGAGTTATCAATATCAAAGGAATATAAAGCGCCGTGCTTGTCTGATAAAATAACGCTATTTTCTATAAGCACTGGAGCTACATATCCTTGAGATAGTTTTTTATCCACTAGACTTATTCTCTCGCTTGCCATTGTGTAACTGCTACACAATAACATTATCATGACAATTATTACTTTCATTATTTATTGAAAACAAGATTCATTAATATACATCTTAAGAACCTTAATTACAACGGAAATGTTCTTGCTGCATGTTAAAAACGTTGATTTATGAACGAAATATTATATTATTATGTGAGATAATGTATATTCTTAGAGGTAGTACACCTCATCCACTATGCAGCAACGTGCATAGCTGTATGAACATTGAGATATAAAATAATTTATACCAAGAAGAAAGATGTCATCCAAATAGCCTCTTTTCCTGTCATCCCAGTGCTTGACACTGGGATAGCTTTGTTGCATAGCAACTGAAAAAATCTGGTGGCTACTGACAAAATTCATTATAAATAGCTATTTAACTGTTGAAGAAAAAATATGCCACAAAAAATGAGAGTTAGTAACTGCCATGAATATAACAAATTTCTAGAAAAAAGAGGAAATATTTTTCGTTACATCGATAAAGCTATCGAAAATTGGTATGAAAATAGTCCAAAAATGCAGGGCGGCAACTATATTTATAGTGATAAAGTTGTGATTTTAGTGCATATAATCGTTAATCTTTTTAGAATTGGCTTAAGACAAACAGTCGGGTTTATAAAAGGATATTTGCAACAAATAGGAAGAGATTTGGCAGTTATCAGCTATTCGCAAGCTTCAAAAAAAACTTAATATTAAGATCAATGATTGCAGAATTGATAAAAATAATATGGAAGATATCGAAATTGCCATAGATAGCACAAGCATCAGCATTTATAACAACACACAGCAAGGAAAATAGCGCTGATAGAAAATATCGTGGCTATGAACAGACAAGAAAATTGCATGTAATGTTGAATATAAACAGCAAAAAAGCCATAGCTGCAAAATACAGTAACGGTCTGATCACTATGGAGCTTGCGATTTACTTAAAGGAGTTAATTTTCAGCATGCCATAAAAGCACTATATGCAGACAGAGCATATGACCATACGCGTCAAGTTAAGAGATTGTGAGCAAATTTAGAGAGGTTAAAGTGGATACTCTAGCCCTTCTACGTTTGTCTTTTAATGAAAATCGCGACCAAGTTATAGTGAGTTTTTTAAGAAATGCTTTTAAACTATTAATTTTGGTTAATACTAAAAATAACTCTCTAACCCGCCTTTTTAGCTCAATAAATGCCTTTGTTAAGCTAAGTTCTGTATTCTTTTTCACTTCTGTGCAACCAACTATGCCGCGAAATATAAGAATTGCGCACAATTTAGCATATAGTTCACATAATACTCTGCATGGCTTTCCTTTTAGCTTATCAAGCCTGATATGGCTTTTATACAATTTAAATAATAACTCAATTTGCCACCTTACTCTGTAAATCGTTAATACTTGCTCAGCACTAATTTTATTTTCTGGAACATTAGTTATAAATATTGACCAGTTCAACAATTTTTGATTTCTTTTAGAGGATGTATATCCCTGCGATCTTGCTAATCTATTAGCTTTCCTTCTTCTGGCCATAGACTGTTCTTCAGTTAGTTTCTGACATATAATTCTTACTCTAATTTTTGCTTCTTTTCCTAACAATACCTCGTTTTCTAAAAATAACTTATCCTCTAAACATTCTAATAACTCCATTTTTTGATTTGTTTCTACATCATATATGTTGGTATCGGATTTATAACGACTTATGAAATAAGCTCCTATTTCATTGATTTGTTTAAAAGAACTTGGCACAAAATAACCGAGATCAGATATTAGCAAATCATTGCTTAATATATTACTTAAATGTTTCCTATATCCCTGGTCTGATCTTACCCCCTCCGTTAAATTAAGTTGGTCTATTATCTGATTCATGTAGTCGAAAACTAATTGTAACTTTATTCCAGACTTAGTATTGCTTTCATAGCCACTGTAGCTAGTACCATAACCTTTATACATCTCTTCCATACTGTTAGGTAGAGTAATATAGCTACTGTCCAATAATTTAACACTATTAAATTGCTGTAAGATTTTGCAATCAACTTGCAAGATATTTTTAAAGAGAATCACAGATTCATTATACATCCTTTTCATAAATTCCACTGCTTCTTCAGTAAATCTAAAATCCAAACCTTGTTTTGTTATATCTATCGAGTCCTCGTTTAGTAATTGACACATTGTTTCTACGCTACAATTATCAACTCCTATATTACCCAAGACCATGGCTTTTACGAATGATGAACCTTTTAGCTTTCTCTTTCTTTTTATAAACCTTGTTGTAATTGAGATTTTCTCTGCTTTTTCATTAAAAAATTCTTTGAGCTTTTTTGATAAGCAAGTTATTTTATTCATTGGTTCTCTCACTAAAAGTATATCTGGGAGAACTTATACCTTATTATTCTATCTCTTTCATACCTTTATTTCCTTAACTTGACGCGTATGGAGCATATGACAGACATAAACTCTATAAATTCTGTGATGAATGCGGCATAAAGACAAAAATTCCTCCAAAAAAACAATGCAGCAGAGCATCCAAAGTATGGCAGAGAGAAATGCTGCAATTAGACTAATAAAGTCATACAGCGAAGATGGAATGAAGAGGTGGAAAAGGCAAACAAACTACGGAAAAAGATCTTATGTAGAAAGTTTTTTCTCGCGACTGAAACAAACATTCGGGTTTAATTTTCGGAACAAATCTGAAATTAATCGTGGGAAGGAACTGCTACTCAAGTGTTATTTGCTTAATCAATTTACTGACATTGGTATGGCTAAATTTGAAATGGCTACATGAATTTATCGTAAATTACCACCGCATAGTTGTAACATTGTACCATATTACAATGTTCGTACAGTTGTGTGCGCGACCGGGGGTTTTATACTATTCTAGAAGTAACATACGGAAAAGGGGGGATTCGAACCCCCGACATATTTTCATATGTGCACGCTTTCCAAGCGTGTGCTTTAGACCACTCAGCCACCTTTCCATGCTTATTCATAATATTGAAAATTGTACTGCTAAACAATATAAAAACCTGGTATATAGGGTTCACCACGAAAATTCACAGTATTGTTAAACTTGCTTCTGCAAGTTGGAAATGTTTTATCGCAACCTGCGAGTATTGAATATTTATCTCCAGCAAAAATTTGGTATGGAGGCGAAGTAAACAACGTAACTACTTTATTTTTATATTCTTTTACTATACCTTCAAACGCTATTGAGCCAAAGAATTTTACTACTCCGTGCTTATAATATTCATCACTCTCAGTTAAATTCGTGTCTTCAAATCTTCTTTCGTCTATTACTTTAGTGATTGTACTTATTTTACTAAATTTTTTAGTATCGGCTTTACATTTATCATCGCAAAATTGTGCTCTGCATGCAGGAGAGTATAATTCTGCTATGCTTCTCTCAAGCTTTGCTGAAAGCCCTCTAATTTCAACAATAAATCTTCCACTACTTAATGTCACTTTACCAAAAATTCCTGAATGTAGATTCATTGTTCCCTGGGTCAAGTCTTTATAATTCACAAGAAATATTTCAATATTTGCAAAGTCGTACTTTCCTGATAAAACATCTTCTTCTTTAATATCAGCACTATTTAATATCCCTTCAATTTCTAGATTATCAGTTTTTAAATCGCTGTTTAATATTATACTACTGGCTGTAAATCCACTTGAAGATTTATAGAGTATATTATCAATATTTAAATCTTCATCATAGTCAGTGAATCCCATTACTTCTCCACCTGCGAGCTTTAATTTCCAGCACGTAGCGGTGGTAAGTAATTCTCCAGCTAAATGATTTTTTAGTGTGGTTTGCATAGGGGCCTCCTGCTTAATTGATTAAATTTGAAAGTAGCTATACGGCCAGTAGAATAAGGGCAGTGTGTTCTTTTCTCATCATCTAAGTAGCCATAAAGCGTCATTCCGGTGAACATAGGGTGTCATTCCAGTGCTTGACACTGGAATCCAGGAAATTTTGCTTGTAAGTAAGCAAACTGATTTGGTGAGCATAAAAAGTGGCTGATCTTATGCTGAATAAACGCTTTTGATGAAGTTGCATGGAAAGCTGGATCCCAGTGTCTGGGCACTGGGATGACATCCTTCTTGGTGGAGTGTCCTCAAATCACAATGTTCGTACAGTTGTGTGTCACGCACTGGGATGACAGGAGAGAGGACACCATATGTTTATTTGATCGACAAATAAACACTAACAGACAAGAATACACCACAGTTAACTGTGGTGTGTACTGGCTGGTTAGAAAGAAAACTTCACACCAGTAAGAAGGAGAATTCCTTGGTTAGAAGGTACATCAGCATCAGACTCATCTTTCAGCTTACCTGTTTCGTTAGTCATAAAATAATGGAGAGCTGCGTAAGGAACAAATTTGTTCTTACTGCATGCAGGAGACAGATCATATTGAACGCCAAGTGCACCATCATGAAGCATATCTTTGTCATTCATTCTGCTGCCAAAATACGTCAAACTTGTGTAGATATTCTCATGTTGATACCCAGCTCCTACAGTCCAATACATGGTATCTATACTATCTTTACCAAATTGAGCTTTCAGCCCTTCCACTCTTTTGCCATCAGTAGCATCTTTACTATCAATTTCCGTATAGGTATCACCAATTAATTTTTTAATACCCTTCGGTTGACCAGATTTGCCCAAGTATGCAAAAGAGGCAGCAAACTTTACGCCTTGATCTTCATTAATCTTATAATCAGCGCTTACACCAAAATTAACACCCATCAGGTCATTATACTCCACAAATTCCTTATAAAGATGCTTATCTTTACTTGGTTGCTTTGGAAAGCCATACTCACCAACTGCAGAAGTTTTAACTTTTACATTATATTTATCAAAGTCATATTCATATGATGCACCAGCACTTACTATGTGCTCATAGTCTGGACCGACATGCCTTATCTTATCTTTTACCTTACCGTTTTTCTCTTCTTTTTCTTTCACAATAAACAAGCTACTATCATAACGAGGTGCATAACTGATGCCAAACCTTGCGCCCATATAATTTGGTGAGTAGTAGGCAACTCTAAATGGCAGTGTAGTCATAACGCCTTTGTTATATTTCCCTGCCATGCGGAAAGAGAATTTTTCACTTTCACTCGAAAAACTTTCAGTGTAAAGACGTGGTGTTACATAAAATGGAAAGCTAGCAGCGCTTCCTTCTAAGTTCACTTTTCTGAACCAGTCACTATCTGCAGCTCCGTCAACAGTCGCAATTCTTGTTGCATCAAGCCTCATCAGAGCCTCAGGACCAAATTGGTAACCAAGCTTCACGTCACCATATTTTGAGTTAACAAACACATGCGCACTTCTGCCTTTTGCAGCATAAACACCCTGTGAAGCTCCCTTACCTTCGGTCACTGGAACATGAAACTGCACGTCAGCACCATAAAGAAGACCTAAATCTTCATTCTTATTTTCTGCTCTGAGGTGCAATATCGCGTCAGCAATCATACCCATATCGTTGCTGTAATCACCAATATTTCCTATTCCTTCATAGAATATTGGATTTGCTCCTCTTGTTATATCTGGAGTGGCATTATAATACTCTGTAGATCTGTTTGGCATAACGTTATAACGTTTATAATCTGCGCCACTTGGTCCAGCTTTGCCATAACCTTGAGCATCAACAACACCACCAAAAGTTATTCTTAAATTACTTTGCCCTTGATTGGTATCGATAATATCAACTCCACCAACTGAAACAACAGGACTTGCCTTACCTTTTTCCTCTGTATTTTTGTTAACAACTTTTATATCCTTCTTTACATCTTTAGCTTCAACTTTAGCATTCTTAGTTTTAGAACGCTTAGTTTTTGAAACTTTACCTTTTTCTATATTAGAATTCTTAGCGTTTAGAGCTTTCGCTTTTGAATCCTCTATAAGCTTTGCTTTTTTCTCATTTGCTAGCCTGATCTCCTCTTTTTTCTTAAGCTCTTCAGCTTTTTTTCTTGGATCAGCATTACATATTCTGTCCATCTTTTCTTTCAGTTTTTTATTTGATGTTTTCATAACTTCCACTTTTCCAGAAGTTTTTGTGCTCTCTTGCTTTTTTATTTCCTTCATACTCTCATCAGGAAAGTCAGCTGCAAAACTGCTGAAAGAACATAAAGTTAATAAAGAAACTAGAACAGTTCTAGTATACATAGACTTTTTCATGAAGTGCCCCCAAAAAATTTCGAAATCATATCTTAAATGTAAATAGTATAAAAATGTTGAAAATTCAACTTAAAGCAACCTTATAACGAAAATAAAAGTAAAATGCAATACCTTAAAAGCAACTTTCTTAATATGCTCAACGTGTATATTAACCAAAATTTAGTACAGAGGTTCGCTTGTTAGTCCATTATAACTCGACTATTTATTCTATGGAAGTAAAATTTTTCCACCACAAGTTATTTGCCATTCTTCTTTAAATTTCTTTAGGTATTCTTTTTTTTCGCACTCTAAAAGCAGCTCTTCCACACTTTTGTTGTAGCTTTCAGTAGTAATCCTTCCCTGATGATGCATGAACCTTAAGTAAATCAAATAAGTGTTAATTACATCTGTTTCACAATAATCTCGAATCTCTTGTATCTTGCCGCTATCGTATAAGTCCATAACTTGTGACCCATCAACTCCAATCTTACCAGGAAGATTAAATGCTGCACAAACTTCGTTCATTTTTACTCTCGCAGAAGCTCCAAAATCAGAGAGGGATTCAAGCAAATCACAATGCCAATCACTGCTATATCTCTGATTGTAACTATTCCACTTATCGCCAGCTTTATGAAAATATTCTGCTTGAATGCCATGGACCATAGCACGATACTTCAGCACTGGTATATCAAAAGTGCGTCCGTTGAACGAAACTAATCTTGGCTTTTTCTCTGATATGTAGTTAAAAAATCCTTTCACTAGCTCCTTTTCACTGGAATTTAGTGTGCCTCCAGATCTTATTTCTTGCAGTGTGAACACCTCATAACCACTCTGGTAGCTTATATTGCAAAGTAAAAAACTAATAACTACAACAAGGTGAAAAGGCTGACGCAGAAAAGAGTTTTGCCCGTTTGTTATTTCAAGATGATATTTTGTTAATGCATCCCTCTTCTCTTCTACACTACTATCATCACTAATATTGAGTAAATTTTTGCAGGAATTTACATCTGGTATAGTTTCAATATCAAATACCAATAAAGAATTAAGCATTGCCTATATACTCCTCCGGACGGTCGATCCAAGGTCGCACTTTCACAAATAAAAAGAGGTGTACCTTGCACTCAAATAATTTTTCTAGTTCAGCACGCGCTTCGATATTAATTTTTTTAATATTACTGCCATCTTTTCCTAGTACTATTTTTTTATGACTATCTTTCAACACAAATATGATCTGTTTGATGACTAAACTCTTATCTTTTTTTTCCTCAAATTGTTCAGTTATAACAGCTGTAGAGTATGGCAATTCTTCACGCAAGTTCAAGAATAATTTTTCTCTCGTAATTTCTGCTGATAAAAAATTTGTCGAGGAATCGGTTATTTGATCTTCTTCATAAAACCAGGGGCTCACCGATGCAACTTCAGACAAGTAATTCATCAAATCAGAAAGTCCATCATTCTTTAATGCTGATATCATAAAAACCTTTTCAAATTTATAAAGCAAATTCAGATGCTCATGCGCCATCTTTAATTCAGGCCTTTTTACCAAATCAGTTTTATTGATAACCAAAATGCATCTGCCTTTTGTGCGCTGCAGCCGCATAAATATAGTCTTAATTCTTTCTATATTTTTCAAATAATTGCTTACATCAACAAGCAACAAAGTGATGTCACTATCCTTAACTGCCGACCATGCAGATTTAACTAAAGCTTTTTCAAGTTTTGTTTCTGCTGAGAAAATTCCTGGGGAGTCAGTAAAGACAATTTGTGTGTTGTTGCATGTTGCAACACCCCTTATTTGCGTCCTTGTTGTTTGCACTTTAGGGGTGACAATTGCAATTTTCTTGCCTATGATGCTGTTAATTAATGTAGACTTCCCAGCATTTGGTAAGCCAGCTATGGTTACAAATAAGCATTTTTGTTCTTTCACAAAGAAAATTATAAAGAAAACTGAATGCCCGCGTCAAGCTACTTATATGACAAGAAGGATGACAGAACCCTTTTTGGTTAGCATGCAAAAAGGAAAAAAACTTATTCTACAAATTAAAAATACAATATACTCAAAAACTTTTCAGAAAATCCATAGGAGGGTTTGCTAATGAAGGTTCTTGAGTTGACGCCATTGCCTGAACGACTGCTTGATTTAAGGGTAACGTTTTAACCATAAGGTCACTAACTCCTTAATATGTGTGTTCATAATTTGATTTTCCACGAAAGACATAATAGCAATAACCAGTGTAAGTTAAAATGATTGGTAAAAGCGGTATTATAACAATGAGCATTAAAGATAAACTTGGCCGAGAAGCGGCTGCATCCAGAATGGTATATTGAAAAGGTATAATCCATGGGTAGATACTAATTCCTAAACCTAAATATCCCATAAAAAAAATAGCAATACTGAGAAAGAATGGACGGTACTCCTGTTTAGTATTCTGAAGATCAAACCACAGCATGAAAAATAGCCAAGATGTGAGTAATGGAATAGAAAATAAATAATAAAAATTTGGCATGCTAAACCAAAAGTTTTTAATACGTTCATTTAAAAATGGTGTCACTACACTCACTAGTCCCATGAAAATACCTACAAAACCAAGCGTATAAGAAGCAACCTTGCGTGCCCATTCTTGTGTTATATTTTCTGTCTTCATTATGAGCTATGTAGAACCTAAAAGTGCATATCCAAATATCACAGCAATGCCTGTCATTACACTAAAAGCACTTGCCCAATCAAATTGGCCACCAGAAAAGTTGCGTCCGTTTACTTCTACACCATGTATAAATGCACCTAAAATCATGCCTTGGCAAAATGCAGCACCAAGTGACCCAAAATGAAAGGCATAATCCCATAATCGCCTGTATTTTCCTTCTGCCTTAAAACGAAACTCAAAGGATACTCCGCGCACTATAAGGCCAAGCAGCATAATAATGATTGGAATATAAAAAGCAGGCATTAATATTGAATATGCAAGAGGAAAAGCAGCAAACAACCCTCCACCACCCAATACC
This sequence comes from Wolbachia endosymbiont (group A) of Cydia splendana, assembly GCF_947179475.1. Lineage (NCBI taxonomy): Bacteria > Pseudomonadati > Pseudomonadota > Alphaproteobacteria > Rickettsiales > Anaplasmataceae > Wolbachia > Wolbachia endosymbiont (group A) of Cydia splendana. Next base: position 872,244 of record NZ_CAMXBP010000001.1, on the reverse strand, counting down.
AACCATGTTTCGTTTCCATCCCAAAATGGTGCAATTGAGCTTATCATGTGATCACGGCATTTATCTGACGGTGCAAAAGGAAGTAAAATACCAATACCTAAATCAAACCCATCCATTAAAATATACAGTAAAACAGCTATGGCAATTAGTAATCCCCAGATTAGGGGTAAATTAATTAAGGAAGAAAAATCAAACATGATTGTTGTCCTTTCCAGATGTACCAGCATCAATCACTGAAGCTCCAATACCGTGTTTATAAAATTGCTCTTCTTCTTTAATGACAGGAATTCCTTTGTATATAAGTTTCAGAATATAGTAACTACCTGCTCCAAATATAAGGGTATACATAACGATAAATGCAATCAAAGACCATGCAACCTGAGGACCGGTAATCGCAGATGAAAATGATTCAATTGTGCGCATAATTCCATATACAGTGTAAGGTTGACGGCCAATTTCAGTAGTAAACCAACCTGCAAGTAACGCTATGAACCCAGACGGCATCATTGATATCCACCATCCATGTAAGAAACAACTTTGGAATAATTTGCCACGAAGATACTGTATAACACTTACTGACCCAATTATGATCATTAAAATTCCAACTCCAACCATTATACGGAAGGACCAGAATACCCATACTACAGGTGGTCTATCTTCTTTTTTCCATTCCTTTAATCCTTTTACTTCTCCTAAAAAATCATGTGTTAAGATCAAGCTGGCAAGATTAGGAATTTTTGTCTCGTAGTGATTAATTTCATTTTGCTGATCCGGATAAGCAAATAAAAGTAAGCCAGCCCCTTTTTCGGTTTCCCATATACCTTCCATTGCAGCAATCTTAGCAGGTTGATGCTTTAGTGTATTTAATCCATGCCTATCTCCCATGAACAGCTGAAATGGTGCAGCTAAAGCTACCATAATGGTTGCCATACCAAGCATAATTCTTGCTTGAGGAGCATGTCGTTTTCTCAAAAGATAAAATGCTCCTACACCACCAACCACAAAAGCTGTTGTAAGATAGGCTGCTGTTACCATATGAATAAAGCGATAAGGGAAAGAAGGATTAAAAATAATCTCTAACCAATTGGTTGGATATAGGAGACCATTCTCACCAATCGTGAATCCAGCGGGTGTTTGCATCCAACTGTTGGCCGCAATAATCCAAAAAGCTGAAATAAGCGTTCCCACTGCAACAATACAAGTAGAAGCAAAGTGCATACGAGAACTTACTCTATTCCATCCAAATAGCATAATACTCAAAAAAGATGCCTCCAGAAAAAAGGCTGTTAAAACCTCAAAGGAAAATAGAGGGCCGAGAACATTGGCTATGCGGTCAGAAAAAATCGACCAATTGGTACCAAGTTGATATGACATTACAACTCCAGATACCACTCCCATGCCAAGAGCAACGGCAAAAATCTTGATCCAGAATTTATAAACATCACGGAAACGTGTATCACCAGTCTTAAGCCAACACCATTCCAAAAAGGCTAGAAAACTTGCAAGCCCGATCGTGAAAGCAGGAAATATAATGTGAAAGCCTATTGTGAAGGCAAACTGAATTCGAGCTAATAATAAAGGATCAAATTTAAACATTTTACCTAATACCCATGTATTACAAATAATAGCCAAATCTGCCTATAATTCAATCCATTTTTTCACAAAATTGACCTTACCCAGAAAAAGTAGAGAGAAAGTTAAGACGTTTTTGTCATGAGAATAAATTGTGCAGGAATACAACTGTTCTCCCTTGTCATACCGTCACGGTATCTCTAGATCCCGCTAACACGTAGCGGAATGACGATTGTCAGGCCAGCGCCCCTATGATGTCATCCCAGTGCTCCTTTTTTTGTCATCCCAGTGTCAGCTACTCGGATGACATCATCCTTTTTTTGGGATTCCAGCGTCACGCGCTGGAATGACACCTTCCGTATAAACATTAAGAAATTTACCAAGCGGAGAAAAAGGCAAAAGAAGCCCCGTGGTTGGCTAATTACTTACATTATACTTTCAAGTATGGCGTTTTTTTATTCTAAACGTTTAATAACCGCGATTCAGCTACTTTTAAACCGCAACTAATCTAAATTATAAACGTTAAGAAATTTACTAAACAGAAAAAAAGGCAAAAGAAACCCTAGGGTAGCTAGTTATTCACTATCCATTTTTTAAGTTGGCGTTTTTTTATGTTTTAAACGCTTTATAAGCGCGTTTCAGCTTATGTAGGTAGAAATTTTATAAGACATAAGGTGCACATAGTGCAAAAAATTAAGCATGAGACGCCAGATACGTGAGTTTTTTTGTCATTTAATCTGTACAGAGAAGATAAATAAATAGCTTCAGTTTCATGATAAGGGGGTTGGCGAAGGGTGTCAAGTAACTTTTGCATTTAATCCATTTCTATGGCTTATATAATAATCGTTATTGTAGTATAATTTAGAATAATGCAATAGATACCTAAATGTTTTAGCTATTAATTATATGTTGCACAAAAGCATATATTGCCCTACCATCCAAGTAGGTTAGAAATAAAGAGGTTTTTATGAGTTTTACTTTACCTGAATTACCATACGATAAAACAGCTTTGGAGCCTTATATATCTGCAAAAACCTTAGATTTTCATTATGATAAGCACCATAAAGGATATTTAAATAAACTCAACGAGCTAGTTGAAAATACAGATTGTCAACATGTAAAAATTGAGGAATTAATAACAAAAGTGCATGGTAATAGCGGCAACTTGCCTATATTTAATAATGCAGCACAAGTTTGGAACCATACTTTTTATTGGAATTCAATGAAAAAAAATGGTGGTGGTAAGCCTAAAGATGGTAGTCTTCTAGCAAAAAAAATTCAAGACGATATCGGTGGCTTTGATAAATTTTATGAAGAATTTTCGAGTCATGGAGTAAGCCAGTTTGGCAGTGGATGGGTATGGTTAGTGCTCGAAAAAGGTAGGTTAGGAAAGCTCAAAATCACCAAGACTCCAAATGCAGATTTGCCAATAATTTATGGCCAAGTGCCACTACTCACTATGGATGTGTGGGAGCACGCCTATTATTTAGATTGTCAAAACCGTAGAATTGACTACATAAAAGTTTTCCTTGATCATTTGATTAATTGGGATTTTGCAGAAGAGAACTTAGAAGAATATATGAGATGAATATACCCCGGGTAACAAAATTAGATAATGGTCTGCGCATAATAACTGAGCAGGTGCGTGATATTGATTCCGTAGCTTTAAGCATACGAGTTGGTGTTGGCAGTAGAGCAGAAAGTGCAAAGCAAAATGGAATATCCCATTTTTTAGAACACATGGCTTTCAAAGGGACGAAGACAAGAACTGCCTTTGAAATTGCAAAAGCTTTTGATGACATAGGTGGAGTTTTCAACGCTAGCACCGGTAGGGAAAGCACCACCTATTATGCAAAAGTCCTCAAGAAAGACATAAAAACTGGTATTGATATATTAATAGATATATTGATGAATTCCACGTTTCCAGAAGATGAATTGGAACGTGAGAAGGGTGTTGTAATACAAGAGATTTTTCAAACTAATGATTCACCAAGTGACATTATTTTCGACAAATATTTTGAGGCAGCTTATAAAGACCAACCATTTGGTAGGTCAATCTTAGGCACGCAAAATACTGTAAAATCTTTTACTCGAGGAGATCTAGATAATTACATAAATGAGCATTACTTTGGTGAGAATATGCTATTTGCCGTTGCAGGAAATGTTGAACATGAAGAAGTTGTTGCATTAACCAAAGATTTTCTCTCAAAGATTCATTCTAAAAAGCTGAAAAAAAGCCAAAATGCGAGCTGTACTGGTGGTGAGTATTTAGAACATCGTAAATTAGATCAGGTACACTTGCTAATTGGTCTACCTAGTGTTTCTCGCCATGACGATAAATATCACACGTTTCAAGTGCTTGATTCTATATTAGGGAGCGGAATGTCATCACGTTTATTCCAGGAAGTAAGGGAAAAGCAGGGATTAGCTTACTCTGTTTATTCATTTAATTCCAGCTATACTAATACAGGAATGTTTTCCATTTTTGCTGGTACAGACAGTAGTAACTTAGATAAGCTTTTAAAATCTATAACGACAGAGTTGAAGAAGTTGTCTACAGATGATCTGAAGGAAGAAGAAGTAAATAGAGTGAAAGAGCGAGTAAAATCCCAAATTTTAATGTCACGCGAAAGTGTTAGCTCACGTGCTGAAACATTGGGACACTACTACGGTAACTATAATAGGTACATCAGTAAAAATGAATTAATAGAAAAAATTAGTGCAGTTACCACTGCTAACGTAAAAAAAGCAGCAGAAGAATTGTTATCTCAGCATGAAAAAACCACTCTAGCTGCAATTGGAGAAATTGAATCATTGCCAAGTTACGATAAAGTGGTTTCTATGCTTAAAGCTTAGTGTACTTTAATTATGTTGCTTAAGCTCACTAAAAAGTTCAATGAACGGTTGCAAAATCCTTTCTATAAAAAGTTTACTTTCTGGTTCATCGCGTATATTACTTATCAGTTTATTCAAAGTTTTCTCGCTGTTTCGTAAAAATAAATAGCTTTCTACTGCTTGCACACCAGACAAGACAGTCAAAATTCCTCCTATCACTAGACAAGCAGCTATAGCAGGTACGGTACCCACTGCAATTGCAGTTGCGATTAATGATAACCCAGCTAAGAATGTAACGGCTGAAACGCAAAACGCTATTTGATGTTTTTCTTTATTGTTAACCATAAATACCTCACAAAAACTATATTTTTAACATACCAGTGTTGTCATGTATTGTCAAGTTTTTAAAGAAGATTAAAAAATGCAACGCACATGTGCAAAAGACGCTAACTATGGATTAGCCAAGGAAGAAAGAGTAGGAAGAGGAAGGCTTTTTCTGTTTTAGGGAATATAAAATAAGCGTAGAAAAATATGAACTAGGTGTATAATTCACAGTGTAGTGGTATCCATACGCGTCAAGTTAAGGAAATAAAGGTATGAAAGAGATAGAATAATAAGGTATAAGTTCTCCCAGATATACTTTTAGTGAGAGAACCAATGAATAAAATAACTTGCTTATCAAAAAAGCTCAAAGAATTTTTTAATGAAAAAGCAGAGAAAATCTCAATTACAACAAGGTTTATAAAAAGAAAGAGAAAGCTAAAAGGTTCATCATTCGTAAAAGCCATGGTCTTGGGTAATATAGGAGTTGATAATTGTAGCGTAGAAACAATGTGTCAATTACTAAACGAGGACTCGATAGATATAACAAAACAAGGTTTGGATTTTAGATTTACTGAAGAAGCAGTGGAATTTATGAAAAGGATGTATAATGAATCTGTGATTCTCTTTAAAAATATCTTGCAAGTTGATTGCAAAATCTTACAGCAATTTAATAGTGTTAAATTATTGGACAGTAGCTATATTACTCTACCTAACAGTATGGAAGAGATGTATAAAGGTTATGGTACTAGCTACAGTGGCTATGAAAGCAATACTAAGTCTGGAATAAAGTTACAATTAGTTTTCGACTACATGAATCAGATAATAGACCAACTTAATTTAACGGAGGGGGTAAGATCAGACCAGGGATATAGGAAACATTTAAGTAATATATTAAGCAATGATTTGCTAATATCTGATCTCGGTTATTTTGTGCCAAGTTCTTTTAAACAAATCAATGAAATAGGAGCTTATTTCATAAGTCGTTATAAATCCGATACCAACATATATGATGTAGAAACAAATCAAAAAATGGAGTTATTAGAATGTTTAGAGGATAAGTTATTTTTAGAAAACGAGGTATTGTTAGGAAAAGAAGCAAAAATTAGAGTAAGAATTATATGTCAGAAACTAACTGAAGAACAGTCTATGGCCAGAAGAAGGAAAGCTAATAGATTAGCAAGATCGCAGGGATATACATCCTCTAAAAGAAATCAAAAATTGTTGAACTGGTCAATATTTATAACTAATGTTCCAGAAAATAAAATTAGTGCTGAGCAAGTATTAACGATTTACAGAGTAAGGTGGCAAATTGAGTTATTATTTAAATTGTATAAAAGCCATATCAGGCTTGATAAGCTAAAAGGAAAGCCATGCAGAGTATTATGTGAACTATATGCTAAATTGTGCGCAATTCTTATATTTCGCGGCATAGTTGGTTGCACAGAAGTGAAAAAGAATACAGAACTTAGCTTAACAAAGGCATTTATTGAGCTAAAAAGGCGGGTTAGAGAGTTATTTTTAGTATTAACCAAAATTAATAGTTTAAAAGCATTTCTTAAAAAACTCACTATAACTTGGTCGCGATTTTCATTAAAAGACAAACGTAGAAGGGCTAGAGTATCCACTTTAACCTCTCTAAATTTGCTCACAATCTCTTAACTTGACGCGTATGGTACGTTCTAGTAGCTCGTGATCCAATAAAGACCTGCCTCTGCTTGATAGAATACGAGTTTCCAATTTTTCTTTTCTCTCACTATTATTCATAAAAACCTCCAAGGTCAACATTATATACAAATTCAGCGCCAGCTTTCTGACGCAATAGTTCTCGAGGAATAACCCTTTTGAACTCTAAATTTGCAATGTTGTCCTTGTTGCTTTAAAAGCTGGAATACCATTTGCCATATGAATTTGTGCATTGACATTTACTGTGCTAATTCCCTGAAGCGCAACGGTATTTATATTTGCAATCATAATATATTATATAAAATTGTTAATACAATATATTAAAGAAGCGATGAAGTAAAGGCTACAGCAATTAAAGATGGCTTAACTTAGCAAAAAAGTGTAGTATTCTATCACTTTGCTGATTACAAATGTTTATAAGGATAATCACTTTTTTCTTACTATATTCAAGTACGGCTTTTTGTAGTGATTGTAATTTTAATTTACCATACTGTGGGCTCAGTTGTAATCTAGATCTATCATATAGAAATTTAAGTAATATAAAAAAATTATTGAATAACGACGATAAGTTTGTTGCGCTTACGTTTGATGATGGACCGTCTAACAATAGAGTAAACGATATTATTAATGTTCTGGAAAGCTATGAAGCAAAAGCAACATTTTTTGTGCTTGGTGAACGTATAAATGAAAAAACGTCTGAAATAGTAAAGAAAATTCATGAATCAGGTCATGAGTTAGGCAATCACTCTTGGTCGCATAGGAAGTTGACATCACTTTCAAGTGAGGAACAATTGCAAGAATTGGAAAAGACAAATACAGCAATTAAAAATGCAATAAAACAAGATGTAAAATGGTTTCGTCCGCCATATGGATGTTATGACGATAATCTGATTGAAAATACTGATCAATTAAATATGTATTCAATATTATGGACAGTTGATTCGCTAGATTGGCAAGGTGATAAGCCAGAAACTTTAGTTGAAAGAGTTTTAAGTAATGTACATAATGGAGCAGTTATACTGTTTCATGATCACAATAACAGGTCAAACACAATTGAAGCTTTACCTCATATTATTAAAATACTAAAAAAATCAGGTTATAAGTTTGTGACCTTAAGTAAGTGGGAAAAAAGGGTTTGTAATACGGTAAAAGCCAGAAGTGTAACAATAAAAGAGGGGAAAAAAGTGTGTTTTGAAGGAATGTTATGTGGACAAAAAACAAAGTCTTTAACCGCAGAGCATTCATATTAGGTGGTATTCAGCTTACCATTTCTGCGGTTTTTAGTTGCAGGTTATATAATTTACAAATACGAAACAGACAAAAGTACGAAGCACTATCTAATAGTAATAGAATAAGAGTTGCTACTATTATGCCTAAGCGGGGCAAAATTTTAGATAGGAATAGCATTGAACTTGCGGTAAACAAAATTTCGTATGTTGTTTTGTTTGATGGTTCTGGTAAGGAAGTTGATTTGCAGACATTATCAGAAGTCGAGTCTAAAATAGCAAAATCGTCAGAAAAAATAACTGCTCTTTATAAACGTTATTACCCGTTTGGTTCAATGTGTTCTCATGTAATCGGATATACAAAAAGACAGCAAGGCATAAGCGAAGTAGGAATCAGCGGTATTGAATATACATATGATCATATATTGAAAGGCAAGTCAGGAAAATCTGAGCAGGAAATAAATTCTAAAAAACGCGTCATAAAAGAATTATCAAGCATACCACAACAAGACGGACAAGATGTACAACTGACAATTGATATTAATCTGCAAGAGAAAACCGCAGAGGTATTTAAAGATCACCAAGGCTCCGCAGTGGTAATTGATGTAAATAATGGAGAAATTTTAGCATTATATAATTCACCTTCTTACGATAATAATCTTTTTGCTAGCAGGCTATCAAATGAGACTTGGGAGAGCTTGAATGCTCCTTCATTGCCGCTCGTGAATCGTGCGTTATCATATCAAATTCCACCTGGTTCAATATTTAAAGTAATAGTTGCGCTTGCGGGTTTAAAAGACGGAATAATCACACCAGAAGAAAAATTCTCGTGTAAGGGCTATATGAAAATAGGTGAGCGGAAATTTCGTTGCCTGAAAAGCAAAGTCCATGGATATGTATCTTTAAATGAAGCAATGGCATTATCATGCAACACTTACTTTTATAATATAGGGAAAAAAATAAGTGTAGACTCTCTAGTAGAAATGGCCAGAAAATTTGGTATTGGAAGTGGGCCACTGATTGGAACGTTTAAAGAAGAAGCTCCAGGGTTGTTGCCAGATAGAGATTGGCGTACACGAAAGCTATATTCGCAGTGGTATTTAGGTGACACTATCAACTTAGTTATAGGACAAGGGTATATGCTTACAACACCACTACAGCTTGCAGTTCTTGCAGCGAGGATTGCAACAGGAAAAGAGGTAATTCCCCGCATTAAGATGAATGAAACGATACAAGATTTTCCCGATATTGATGTGGATTGTGAGCATCTTAGCATAGTTCGAAAAGCTATGTTTGATGTGGTGAATTCTAAAACTGGAACCTATAAGAAAGGGCTAAGCGGTATACAAATTGCTGGCAAAACCGGTACACCAGAAATAAACTCTAAGGGCGAAAGTCATAAGTTATTTATCGCCTATGGCCCTTACCATAACCCGCGCTATGCAATCTCTGTGTTTATAGAACACGGCAAAGCCCCACGCCAAGATGTTGCAATTGCTAATGAGATATTTCAGTATATGCTTGAAACTATGAGTATTAAACTTCTTGCATAACCATATAACAAACTTTTATTGGGAATAGAAACGAAAAAACTTACTTGACACCCTTCGCCAGCCCCCTTATCATGAAACTGAAGCTATTGTATTTGCTTTCGCCAATCTGCAGATTAAAAGGTAAGGATTACTTAATGTATCGGCGTCTTATGTTCAATTTTTTGCAGTATATAGATACTGTATGTCTTTACAAAACTTCATCTACATCTAGATTTTTATCTAAATAAGCTGAACGCGCTTATAAAGCGTTACAAGACATCAAAAAATGCCAATACTCGACAGAGATAGTAAAAGACTAGCTAACTCGGGGATTCTTTGTCTTTTTTTCTGCTTAGTAAATTTCTTAAACATTTGCAGCGTAAGTTAGTTGCAATTAAAAGCAGCTTAATCTTGCTTGTCAAGCGTTTAAAACATAAAAAACGCCAATATTTTAAAGCGGATAATAACCCCAGGGTTTCTTTTGCCTTTTTTTTCATTTGGTAAATTTCTTAATATTTATAGCTAAACAACAACCGTCATCCCTAAGTATCCCGCTGCTTGTTAGCGGGATCTCTTGTTAGCGCCGCGGTGGTATGACGTAGGATTGTTGTCATTCCGCTACTTGTTAGCGGCTGAGATACCGCAGCGGTATGACGGTTCGTGGCGGCATGAAGATAAGCTCGTCATCCCGCTGCTTGTTAGCGGGATCTATGTTAAGGTATAGTAGGGGATCTATGTTAAGAGATACCGCGAATGAATCGCGGTATGACGGTGTAGATGATGGTTAAGTAATTCGTCATCCCGCTGCTTGTTAGCGGGATCTATGTTAAGGTATAGTAGGGGATCTATGTTAAGAGATACCGCGAATGAATCGCGGTATGACGGTGTAGATGATGGTTAAGTAATTCGTCATCCCGCTGCTTGTTAGCGGGATCTATGTTAAGGTATAGTAGGGGATCTATGTTAAGAGATACCGCGAATGAATCGCGGTATGACGGTGTAATGATGGTTAAGTAATTCGTCATCCCGCTGCTTGTTAGCGCTTACTATTACCCACAAATATAAATGTTTGTTGCATAGCTCTTAATGGCATAACTTTTGCTTGAAATAACTGTTTATATGGTGCAATTTACAGCTTTTAGTTGCTAAAATTATAACTCTTAGTTTAATAATTTTAATCTAATAAGCTTTCAGGTTAATAAAATTAAATTATTTGAGTAAATACAATATTATGTTTTTATTTGTGGGTAATAGTAAGTTGTTAGCGGGATCTAGAGATACCGCGACGTCTCACCTATAGCCTTCAGTGCTCCTTTTTTTGTCATCCCAGCGTCACGCGTTGGTTTCAACATTATATCATGAACTTTCTAAAATTCATTGAACTGTGCTTTCAAACGGTAGTGCCGGGGTGTGAGTATAACGATTATCAGTATATAAAAGTCATAGCAGATAGGCTGGAAGCGGCGAGCGCTGGTGAAGTGAAACGAATAATATTCAATATGCCTCCGCGCTCGATGAAGTCCATGTGCATAAGCGTTGCGTGGCCCGCATGGATACTGGGAAACCAACCAACTGCGAGAATAATAGTTGCAAGTTATTCTCAGCGGCTCAGCGAAAAGCACTCGCTCGACACCAGGTGCGTGATGCAGTCTAGTTGGTATAGAGCGCTATTTCCAGAGATAGAACTATCCAAAGACCAGAATACAAAATATAAATTTCAAACAGTGCAGAGAGGATACAGAATCGCAACATCAGTTGGTGGAACACTAACTGGTGAAGGTGGTGATTTTATCATTGTGGACGATCCGCTCAGTTCTGCTCAAGCTTTGAGTGAAACGCTTAGAAAGCGTGCCACAAACTGGTTTGATCAGACTTTAGTAACCAGGCTGAACGATAGAAAAAAAGGAGTCATCGTTCTTGTAATGCACAGGCTACACCAGGAGGACTTAACTGGACACCTTCTCTCCAAGCCAAAAAACATATGGCATCATATTTGTTTGCCAATGATTTCTGAAAATAAGCAGGTTATTTATTCAATCAAAAAGCCAATACCTCCCGTTCCTATCATCCGAGTAGCTCAGCACTGTGCGACCAGGCGATTATATAATAAACCAGCGTCACCTGTAAGGATATTATATTCAAGAGAAGAAGGTCAGTTGTTATATCCCCTCGATGGAGGAAAAGAAGAAGTTGAGATAATAAAAGCTGAACTTGGGAGTTACGCTTTTGCTGCTCAATATCAACAAAACCCTCTGCCGCTTTCAAGTGGTATAATTAAACCAGAGTGGTTGAAACGCTATAAAAAATTTCCTGATAATCTCTCGCATATAACACAAAGTTGGGATACTGCGGTTTCAACAAGTAACATGAGCAACTTTAGTGTCTGCATCACCTGGGCAAAAATAGATAATAAATTCTATTTACTCGACGTATATCGCGCAAAGCTTGAGTATCCAAAGCTTAAAGAACAGGTTTTGTCACTAGCTGCAAGATGGACGCCACACGCAATTTTAATCGAAGCAAAAACAAGTGGTCAACAATTGGTGCAAGAGCTAAAGACAAACAGTGATTTACCGATTATTGAAATAGTGCCACATGATGACAAGCTCACTCGATTTCATCAAATTGTTCCGATTATAGAGTCTGGCAAGGTTTTTCTGCCACATCAAGCAGTATGGCTGAACGATTTTGAGTATGAGATTTTAATGTTTCCTGAAACTCGACACGATGATCAAGTAGATAGTACCGTGCAATATCTCCAGTGGGTGAGAAACAGTACCTCCAGGGTTGCAGCTATACGAGCATTGTGATTTGAGTCTACCAGTACTGGGATGACAGCTAGGAGACAACCGTTATCCCGCTACTTATTAGCGGGATCTAGAGATACCGCGAATGAATCGCGGTATGACGGTTCGTGGTGGTATGACAGTTCGTGGCGGTATGACGGTTCGCGGCAGCATGACGATAAGCTCGTCATCCCGCTACGTGTTAGCGGGATCTATGCTAAAAGATACCACGGCGGTATGACGTAGAACTGCTGCTTGTTAGCTGATGAGATACCGCGAATGAATCGCGGTATGACGGTTCGCGGCGGCATGACAATAAGCTCGTCATTCCGCTACTCGTTAGCGGAATCTATGCTGAGATATCGCGGCGGTATGACGTAGGGAAACCTTTCTTGGGTTAGCTATATCAATAGCATTGCTTTAAAAAGAGTGCCCATATTTTCAGTCAACCTTAAGAATTCACTAAAGATCCTATTCTTTTGTTCATCACTTGCGCTTTTCATTAAAGCCTGGGTTCTTTCTTTTATGCCAAAAAGATATAAAAATTCCCTTTGAGTTAAAATCTCGCAATCTACGTGTTTTAATGAATCTTTTAATGCTTGAAAGTTTACAAGTGCGGTAATATCACTATTACCAACATTCTCAAGAAAATTAGCATACTTATGTTGTTTTATCGATTGCAAAGTGCTCTTATATGCGGGGTATACATAACCGTAATCTACAATCAAAGCAGCTCCTTTATTATTATATATCTTCTTCTCAAGTTTTTTTAATATTTCAACCCCAACTGAACATATTTCCACCACTGCACCATTAAAAAATTTTCCATTTGTCATCTGAGTAGCTGACACTGGAATCCATGATTCTTTTTTTCTGGATTCCAGTGTCACGCACTGGCATGACACCAAGAGACTGCCATCATCTTGTTTTGTCACCATATTTTCATACCACCCCTCATCATGATATACAAACTGATCTATCGGAAGAGCGTCAAAGAACTCATTTGCTAAAAAAATGGTTGGTTGTTCTGGTAGGTTGTCAATATTTTTGTGCCAATTAACATCTAAGCTTTTTAATTTTTCCTTTTGTATCTTCCGTAAAGTAGGGCTTATTTCAACTAAGTGGATCAACATTGAATTAAAAAAGCTGCTGTATTTTTTAGTGACTCTTATTATATCGTGAATGAGTGTTCCTTTGCCTGGCCCAAGTTCAACTAGAGAAAATTTTGATGGCTTTCCTAATTTTTCCCATGTATGCATTATCCAAACTGCAATTACTTCACCAAATAATTGGCTGATCTCAGGTGCGGTAGTAAAATCACCATCCTTACCAAGCGGTAATTTACTTGTATAATAGCCGTATTTTTCATGGTACAAAACGGCATTCATGAAATCACTGATGGATATTGATCCTTGACTTTTGTCAATTAATTCGTGTATATAAGTGAGCATGTTATTAATAAATGTTTAACTATAGCGTGCCATAATATAAAATAGTAGAGTATTTATATATATAGTATACACTTAAGTTTGTGAGTAATAGTGCTTCAGTTATGGACGACAAAAACACCGATTATGTTGCCCTTATAGCTCAAGATGATAGTATTGAATACAAATTTGAAGAAGCTGTCAATTTTATAGAAAACAAGGTTATAAATGCTGATGGGCTAACTTTAGCGGAAGTGTTTCAAGTGCTAGTTCAAATGCTAAATGGTGATCTAGAATTGGTAAAAAAAGTACTAGCATGTGCTAATATTATGGCAAAGCATGGAATGAAGGTAGCAAAAGAGTCGCAATTAAGCAGAGCTGATGTTCGCCGAGCTTTGGAAGGTAGAGAAAGTGTTGTCAATAGACAAGATTTTATAAAGAAACCACCTCTTCCACCTGCTATAAAATCGACCAAAAAGAAAAGTAGAGGTCTTTAGATGGCTGAATCTATAAAAAAATTTACTGTACAATGTGACTTCAAAGGGCAAAGTTCACCTTTTGCAATATATATAGGAAATCCAAAAAGTGATGCTCATCCAATTCATCATCAAGATTCCTGGCTTGTAAAAGAACGTGGAGGGAATATTCCTAATAAAGTAAAAGAAAGTCTACAAAAATTATATAAACTATCTCAAGAAAATGGAGTCTCTTTCTCAGAGTTATGCGCGTATGCCATTACTGTGGTTAGTAATAATGATAAAAAAAGTGACGACAAGGAGTAAGATAGTTTAATCCCTCAATATTTCATTTATAGAGATTTTCGATCTCGTCTTTTCATCCACTTTTTTTACTATGACTGCACAATAGGTTGAAATATTATTTTTAGATGGAATAGACCCTGGTACCACTACAGAATAAGGTGGCACTTCGCCGTAAAATACCTTGCTAGTTTCTCTATCAATAATCTTTGTTGATGCCCCAATAAACACGCCTATGCCAAGGACTGATCCTTCTCTCACTACCACACCCTCGGCCACTTCGCTACGTGCTCCAATAAAGCAATTATCTTCTATAATGACAGGTGAAGCTTGAATAGGCTCAAGAACTCCACCTATTCCCACTCCACCGGAAATATGACAGTTTTTTCCTATTTGCGCACAGCTACCAATCGTTGACCAGGTATCTATCATTGTTCCTGAATCAACATATGCACCAACGTTGATAAAACTTGGCATTAGAACAACATTTGTACCTATATAAGCAGATCGGCGAACAAAACACCCAGGAACTGCTCTAATTTTTAACCGGCGAAATTTCTCCTCATTCCATTCACTAAACTTGTTACCGATCTTATCAAACCAGCAATTGGTATTGTCTATTATTTTGCTTTCTTCAGTGAGAAAATGTAATAATATTGCTTGCTTTATCCACTTATGTACTACCCATTCTCCACTTGATAGCTTTTCTGCTACTCTAATTTTGCCACTATCAAGGAGCTCAATTACCTCTTTAATTGCTATTCTTGCTGTTTTCTTTAGATTACAGTCATTAAATTTTTCTCTATTTTTCCAAATATCTTTTATCTCACTCTGTGTTTTTTTTAGTTGCAAACCTTCCATTTGTTATATATATATTGATATTAAATTTGTAGCTCGTATCATTTGGGCTTGTTACTACTTATATGTAAGTGCTATGAAAATACAATGTAATAGTTGTACTAAAACTTACTTAGTATCTCCTAAGCAAATAGGTGCATCTGGAAGAAAGGTAAAATGTACGAACTGCAATCACATATGGCATGAATATCTAGAAGAAGTGTCAAACAAATCGCACTCTGCTAATATACAGGAAAAAAAAGTTAGTGGAAGGAATTTTTTACAAAATCTAGCATTTACCACTCTAGCTTTTGCAACAGCTACAGGGTTATGCGTCGTAATTGCTAACGGCATCTTTCCTAGAGAGATGAACAAAGCATACAAAACGATCAGTTTATACAAGGATTCAATAAGCTATAAATTAGGGTACAAAAAAGAACAAACAGAAAGTCCAAATGTAAAAAAACTTGCTGTAAATAAGTTTTATCAAGACTACCTTTTTTTATCTAATTTAAGATCTAGTTAAATAGGCATACCGATATCGGTCTCTAGCTACTCAGATGGTGCTTAGGGTGACAGAGTTTTAAAAATAAGTTATTTTTTAGCAAAAAAGGCAGCTCATGAGTATTAAAATTGCACCTTCTATACTTTCAGCAGATTTTGCAAAATTAGGGGAAGAAGTAAGAAAAATTAGCGATTTAGGTGTAGATTACATACACATAGACGTTATGGATGGGAATTTCGTTCCAAATATTACAATTGGTCCTAGCGTTGTTTCTGCAATACGTAAATATAGCAATCTTCCTTTTGATGTGCATTTAATGGTCAAATCTCCTGGTAACCACATTGAAAGCTTTATAAATGCTGGTGCTGATATTATCACTGTACATGCAGAAGCAGAGATACACCTTGAGAGGTTGATAAGAAAGATAAAGTCATACAAAAATGTAAACGACGAAAAAAAACCGATTCAAGTTGGAGTTTCAATTGTTCCTTCAACTTCCCCAAGTGTGCTTGAATATATAATACATGAGCTAGATATTGTGCTGATTATGACAGTCAACCCTGGCTTTGGAGGGCAGGAATTTATTCATTCACAGTTGAACAAGATATCTACTATAAAAAAAATGATACAGGAGCGTAATCTTAAAACACAAATTTCAGTAGATGGTGGAATTAACTTTTCTAACGCAGCTGATATAATAAAAGCAGGTGCTGATATTTTAGTTGCGGGATCGGCGATATTCAAGGCTGAAGATATTAAGAAGGCCGTAAACGATCTTAAAAATCTATTGTTGTGACCCTATATAGCTAAAGTGGCTTAGGTTTACCTACAATTTAAAAAACAACAAATGCGTCATTCCGCTACTCGTTAGCGGAATCTATGCTGAGATACCGCGGCGGTATGACGTAGAAAAACCTTTCTTGGGTTGTATCCGTTCAGCTAAGCGGTGTGAGAGATGATAGATAAGAGGTTTTGGAAAGCCCATTTGTTTCCATGTCAAGTATAATGAAATTATCCGTTCAAGTTCCCCGCTTCGATTGGGTAAAATATGAATTTTTGCGATAAACGACATAATGCCGTATTTGCCGTTCAGCATGGTTATTTGTCAGCGGAATATTTTCTGGGTCATCTAAAAATTTCCACATCATTCTTTCAGATTTCAAAATATTTTTTGCAACTCGAGAAGCTCCAATTGCTTCAGGTAAACGGCTTCAAGTAATACCTTGTACGTTTTCGCAATTTTCTGGCACGTCTGGTAAATCTAAAAACATCTATCTCATTTTTTAGCAAGGCCTTTTTTAGTGCAAATAATTCAGTGGCTACGTTTCTTAAGTAACAGCCCAGAACTTTAACTTCAACTATGTGCTAATCTTTCAAAATCTCTTGATAAATGTGCCCAACAGATTTGCCTGTTCTTATCGGCAAAGTAGTTGTATGCTGCGTACCTGTCGTAAGCTATTGCGATTGCAGAACTTACTATTTTGTAAAACCTTCATTCCTCTTGACTCTGTCAATTTTATAAAACTTGCTGTATTACTGGCAAACATCCAGCACCAACCAAGTTTACCTTTGTTATAATGGCTCGTTTCATCGATATGCAGAACTTCACTTTTACTTACTTCTTGCTCGATTTGCTCATATGCTTCTTGGCATTTTTCTGCAACTCTAGCCTCGCTATTTGACACGCTACCAACACTGATGTCCAGGTTGAAAATATTTTTTATAATATTTGCTACTTCTCTTTTCGAGTTCTTGTAAAATCCGCTCAGCGCCGCAATTGTTGACTTAACTTTTGGACCAAATGTATCCGCAGTAACACCTTCTGGTAGCCTGCTACTTTTTCTTTTTCCACACTTGCAACAGCGGCCATTGGTATTCCACAACATAAGCTGGCAAATCAACTTTTTGATGAATGTATGGCTCTTTCGATATCGCAATTTCTCCTCCGCACTCGCAAGAACTCTATTTTCACCACTTCATCTGCTTCCATTTTAGGGCGATACTTTCCTTCATGCCCAATCTGTGCCCCTATTTTCCTGTCACTTTTTTTCTTTTTCTTCTTTAGCTTGTATAACTCTTTTGAGCTCGTTATCGATGAATTTTGTGAATTCAGACCTAGTCTTTCTTTCAATTCAGCATTTTCGATTCTTAGCGCCTTATTCTCAGATCTAAAATTTTCGTTTTCTATCTCTAACCTCTTTATCTCTGCTTTTAGTTGCTCTATCTCTATTTTAAAGCTTTCACAGAGCTTGAGAAGACTAGCTAGTAGATCAGACATATTTACCACACATACTACTTGTGATATTATGTTTTTAGCACTCCTTGTCTACTTTTTATTTTACCGCTCCGCTGAACGGATACCTTTTTTTTACTGTTTGAGTATGTAAGGATTATGACGACCTATCCCAAACCTCAACTATATCCTCACTAAACTCTATTATCTTTGTTTTTTTTAACTGATAACAGTTGTTAATGAATTGAATCCCTAAATCTCCTACAAAAGGAGTGGCATCATTGCCTAAAATTTTACCACTGCGGCATATTATCAACCTGTCGATTAAATTACACTTTAATAGTTCTGTGATTAATACTCCTCCACCTTCAACTAATAATCTTGTTATACCAATTTCTGAAACAAGTTTTAATGCCATGTCCTTTAGGCAAACCTTACCTGCGTTGCTTGAATTAACTACTAAGTAGTTAATGTTTTTTATTTTTTTCTCTACTTCTTTATTTGTGATGACCCAAGTTATTACTTTGTCTGCAGTCTTTGCAATGTTATGCTCTTCCTTTAATCTCCCTTGACTATCTATAATTAGCCTTATTGGCGATCTACTTCCGAGTCCTGGTAATCTGCAAGTTAAGAGTGGATCATCATTAATAAGAGTATTGCTGCCAATCATAATTGCATCATATTTCGTTCTGAGCTCATGCACCCAGTTTCTCGTATTTTCACTTGTTATCCATTTGCTATCGCCTGTAAATGTTGCGATTTTTCCGTCAAGAGTTGTTGCGACTTTGCAAGCTATAAATGGTCTATGTAATTCTTTAGTGGTGAAAAAACCGACATTCAGTTCTTTTGCCTCTTTTTGCATAATACCTTGCTCAACTTCAATTCCTGCTTCTTTCAGAGCTTTCATGCCTCTGCCTGAAACTCTACTATCTGGGTCAATAGTTGCAATTACTACTCTTTTTATGCTAGCTTTTATGATTTTTGCAGTGCAAGGCCCCGTGACTCCGTGATGACAACATGGCTCAAGAGTGATATATATAGTTGCGCCATGAGTTGAATCTTTAGCGTTTTGCAAAGCGACTACCTCCGCATGCGGACGCCCACCAATCCCTGTGTATCCCTCACTAACAATTGTACCATCCTTTACAATAACACACCCGACAGCAGGATTTGGTGCAACATTTCCAAGATTTTTTTCTGCAAGCCTTAATGCAATTGACATGAAATGATCATCAGTCATTAGAAAGAAGTCATTTCGTATGAGGTATCAAAAATTCTTCTGTGCTCGTGTATAGCAAATCTATCTGTCATACCTGAGATATAGTCACATATTATTACTGAACGCTGAGATTCACAAGCGAGTTTGCTCCACTCTGTGGGAAGTAATCCTGGGTTTTCATAAAAACATTGAAAGAGTTCCTGTATTATGCGTTTTGCTTTGTTCATCGTTCTACTCAGTTTATAGCTTCTGTATATTTTCTCCATGTTGAATCTTTTCATTTCTTTTGTAGCATTCGCAACTTCTGGTGAAAATGTGACTAGCATTTTATTTAGACTTCTTACGTCTTCTACGCTTTTTATTTTGTGATCTTCAATATTTCTTTCAGTCTGAGAAACAACATCACTTATCATAGTTCCTATAGTTCCACTCAGTGATTCATGTATGAGTTTGCTCTGAGGCAATTCTGAATATCTGCTCCTTATGTCTTTAAACATTTTTTCAATTAAAGGAACATTCAGCAAATCTTCGATGGTTACTAAATTCGCCCTGAGTGCATCATCAAGATCGTGAACACTGTAAGCAATATCATCGGCAATTGAAGCAACTTGCGCTTCAATGCTTGAAAATTCTTCAAGTTTTAGATCATATTTTTTGTTGTATTCTAATAACAGCTGATTACTTGTAGAAGACTCCGCGTTTTGACCAAGCAAGGGACCGTTATGTTTTGCAACTCCTTCAATCACCTCCCAACTTAGATTCATACCATCAAAATCAGCATGTTTTTGTTCAAGATAAGTTAAAATCCTTATAGCTTGAACATTATGATCAAACTCATACTTCTCGTTATCAAGATTCAAATCTTGAATTGATTTCTTTAGAGCATCTTCACCTGCATGACCAAATGGAGGATGACCAAGGTCATGTGCAAGCGCTATGCATTCAGTGATATCCTCATTTAAGCCAAGTCTACGCGCAATGGACCTTGCAATTTGTGCAACTTCAAGGCTATGAGTAAGCCGAGTGCGATAGTAGTCGTGCTCATAATTGATAAAAACTTGTGTTTTGTACTCCAATTTTCTAAACGCATTAGAGTGAATGATACGGTCCCTATCACGCTGAAAGCAGCTGCGATTCTCATCTTCTGGCTCTTTGAAGTATCTCCCTTTTGTTTTGCTTGGAAAACATGCATAATTTAATAGAAAATTATTGTTTGACATGTAAAATTTCTACTATAATAAGTTATCAATAATAAACGGTGGTTACTATGTCAACAAATTACAACATCAACTTAACTGATAATGCACTAAAAAAAATCCACTCTCTTGCAGAGCAGGAAGGAGATAAGAGTTCCGTTTTACGGGTTGCAGTTTCAGGCGGTGGATGTTCTGGCTTCAAATACAATTTTCTTATGGATCAAATGAATAAAAATCTATCTTTGGATGATGAAGATGATGATTACGATGATGAGTTTGATGACGAAGACGAAGATGATGATTATGAAGAAAGCGAGGACTATAGAAGCCATTCCAGTTTTAGCGAAAAAGGTAAAGATATAGTAATTAATGATGAAAATGGTAATCCTGTATTAATGGTTGATAATTGTTCAGCAAAATTTTTAAATAACTCAGTTATAGATTATACTGAGGATCTCAGTGGTTCTGGTTTTCAAATAAAGAATGCCTTTGCTAAGTCTCAATGTGGTTGTGGTAACAGTTTTTCGGTTTAATTATTACTAAAACTTAGATGCCTTCTGGATCTTTTAAACATGGGTGGTAATGTAGCACTAGAACTAACTTCCGTAGATAAAAGCTTCAAGAACAATTCTGCTGTTGTAAAGGATATCAACTTAAGTGTCACAAGAGGGCAAGTAGTAGCGCTGATTGGCGATTCAGGTGCAGGGAAAACAACTATATTGCAAATCGCAGGCTTGTTGGACAAGCCAACTTCAGGTATAGTTACGATAGGTGGAATAAATTGCACACAAGCCAGTAATAAGCATAAAACTCATGTAAGAAGAAATTTTCTTAGTTTTGTTTATCAATTTCACTATTTGTTACAAGAGTTATCGGTGTTGGAAAATATTATGCTTCCTCAACTCATTGCAGGAAAAAGCAAAGCTGAAGCAAAAAAAAATTCGCAAGCAATGTTGGAAAAATTTGGTCTGGAAAACAAAGCAAGTAGCATGGTATCTGAAGTTTCGGGTGGGGAAAGGCAGAGAGTTGCAATTGCAAGAAGCATTGTAAATTCTCCAAAGCTTTTACTTGCAGATGAGCCAACAGGAAATTTAGATCCAACAAATTCTTTTAACGTGTTTTTACTGCTACATTCATACGTAAAGGAAAATAACAGCTCTATGCTTATAGTAACACACAATCATCTCCTTGCAGAAAAGGCAGACTGCATTTTCCAATTGAGAGATCGATCATTAGTGAAGTTGTGAATAGGAAAAATAGCACAATTTCTATGCCTTATACTTATCTAACCAATGATCATTAACAGAGTACAACTCGCATGAAATGCTTTCATTGCTTTTTATACACGGACTTTTTAACTTACGCTGTTTACTTAGGGAACACCCCGATAACATAAACACAGCTAAAACAAAAAATAATAGCTTTTTAAACATAACAAAACCTTTTCATTTATATTACTACACTCATTTCTCTTGTTTGTAAAGATTAGGCATATTCTTTTACCCTTACCTCTTTTTTGACCTTTTGAAAAGAAATAGTTGCACTATTCAAGCGCAGTTTTATATAATTGTCCACGATTTGAGTCACTTCCTCTTCTTTATCCTTTAGAAAGTGATTAGTATCATCTATTATATGGTATTTCATGTGATCACTTCTTACTGAATTTATCAACCTTTTTGCTAATTCTGTTACATCGCTTTCTTCTGAGATTGTATCATTACTGCTTTGTATTATAAGCCCAGAAACTGGACAGGGAGAAAGAAAAGAAAAATCGTACTTAGTTACCGGAAGAGAAAGAGCAATAAAACCCACTATCTCAGGGCGGCGCATTGTTAGCTGCATAGCCACCCATGCTCCAAAAGAAAAACCAGCGATCCAAATTGAAACATTGCTAAGATTATGTTCCTGAAGCCAATCAATGGCTACCGCAGCGTCAGTTAATTCTCCTATACCCTTATCAAAAGTTCCGGTAGATTTTCCCACACCACGAAAGTTAATCTTCAATGCAGAAAAATTGTTATCGATAAAAGACGTATATGTACTATGTACAATTTTACTATCCATATTACCACCATATTGAGGATGATGATGTAAAACCAGCACAACCGGCGCGTTGGCATCTTTGCTTTGGTGGTATTCACCTTCTATCTTTCTTGTTGCATTATTCAAAAAAACTTCAACCATGGTAACCCCTAATAAGAACCCGCTTGACAGGTATTAATGACGTGAGTTATTAATTATGTATTAATTTCGCTGTTTTTGCAATAAATTTTTTATCGTGTTAAAGCTAACGTACATAGTTATGGCTATAGTTGATGGTAAACTTATTTAAGTGACAGATGAGTCCATTCTCTTTAGAAAATAGTGGTTGCGTATATGCTGATTACAATGCAACTGCTCCAATTAGTGAAAATGTAAAAAAAAGTATATTTGAGGTCTTGTTAAAACAAACGCTCAATCCATCATCACTACATAAAAGAGGACAAGAAGCGAGGAAGATTCTTCAGGATGCAAGAGATAACGTACGTGGTGCTATTGGCGTCTCAAGTGATAAAGAAATAGTTTTTACGTCTGGTGCAACTGAAGCGAATAACCTTGTTATGAGAGGAATAGCAGGCTACCTGCATATAATTTCAGCTATAGAGCATCCTTCAATTCTTAATTCTGCATGTAATCCATATATAATACCTGTTAATCAGGAGGGCATTGTTGACTTTTTAGAGCTAGAAAAAATTCTAAGCGAACTTAAAGGAAACAAAGCAATAGTTTCAGTTATGATGGCAAATAACGAAACCGGAGTTATTCAACCTATTGAGGAAATAGCTAAAATAGTACACAAGTTTGGAGCAATTTGCCACACTGACACTGCTCAAAGTGTTGGGAAAATTAAAGTTAATATGGAAGATTTAGGAGTGGATTTACTCACTTTATCCGCCCATAAATTTGGCGGTGTAGCAGGCAGTGGAGTTTTAATATTCAATAAAGAACTTGCGATAGAACCTATTATAATAGGTGGTGGACAAGAGAAGGGATTTCGTGGTGGTACGGAAAATATTGTTGCGATTGCAGGCCTTTCTGCTGCACTGCAAAATATTCCAGACCTTCTATCAAAAATGGATGAAGTAAAGGAGCTACGTGATCAATTAGAGTGTGAATTATTAAATCTTGCCAGTGACATAAGAATCTTCGGTAAAAACTCTAAGAGGCTGCCAAACACAAGTTTTATTTATATGCCAGGAGTAAAGAGTGATGTGCAGCTTATGCATTTTGACTTGAATCATATTGCAGTTAGTAATGGCTCCGCATGTTCTTCTGGAAAAGTTGAGCCTTCCCATGTTTTGCTTGCAATGGGGGCAACAAAAGAGCAAGCAGAGTGTTCAATTAGAATCAGTATAGGTCCAGAAACTAAACCACAAGACATAAAAAAAATAGTGGATTGTTGGTATAATATCTACAAGCAGAACTCCTTGGTATAGATAATACGTGATATCATGCAGGGAGCTATAAATTAGATGTAAAAAATTCCTTTACAAGTTTCGCCAGCCCCCTTATCATAACCATACGCGTCAAGTTAAGAGATTGTGAGCAAATTTAGAGAGGTTAAAGTGGATACTCTAGCCCTTCTACGTTTGTCTTTTAATGAAAATCGCGACCAAGTTATAGTGAGTTTTTTAAGAAATGCTTTTAAACTATTAATTTTGGTTAATACTAAAAATAACTCTCTAACCCGCCTTTTTAGCTCAATAAATGCCTTTGTTAAGCTAAGTTCTGTATTCTTTTTCACTTCTGTGCAACCAACTATGCCGCGAAATATAAGAATTGCGCACAATTTAGCATATAGTTCACATAATACTCTGCATGGCTTTCCTTTTAGCTTATCAAGCCTGATATGGCTTTTATACAATTTAAATAATAACTCAATTTGCCACCTTACTCTGTAAATCGTTAATACTTGCTCAGCACTAATTTTATTTTCTGGAACATTAGTTATAAATATTGACCAGTTCAACAATTTTTGATTTCTTTTAGAGGATGTATATCCCTGCGATCTTGCTAATCTATTAGCTTTCCTTCTTCTGGCCATAGACTGTTCTTCAGTTAGTTTCTGACATATAATTCTTACTCTAATTTTTGCTTCTTTTCCTAACAATACCTCGTTTTCTAAAAATAACTTATCCTCTAAACATTCTAATAACTCCATTTTTTGATTTGTTTCTACATCATATATGTTGGTATCGGATTTATAACGACTTATGAAATAAGCTCCTATTTCATTGATTTGTTTAAAAGAACTTGGCACAAAATAACCGAGATCAGATATTAGCAAATCATTGCTTAATATATTACTTAAATGTTTCCTATATCCCTGGTCTGATCTTACCCCCTCCGTTAAATTAAGTTGGTCTATTATCTGATTCATGTAGTCGAAAACTAATTGTAACTTTATTCCAGACTTAGTATTGCTTTCATAGCCACTGTAGCTAGTACCATAACCTTTATACATCTCTTCCATACTGTTAGGTAGAGTAATATAGCTACTGTCCAATAATTTAACACTATTAAATTGCTGTAAGATTTTGCAATCAACTTGCAAGATATTTTTAAAGAGAATCACAGATTCATTATACATCCTTTTCATAAATTCCACTGCTTCTTCAGTAAATCTAAAATCCAAACCTTGTTTTGTTATATCTATCGAGTCCTCGTTTAGTAATTGACACATTGTTTCTACGCTACAATTATCAACTCCTATATTACCCAAGACCATGGCTTTTACGAATGATGAACCTTTTAGCTTTCTCTTTCTTTTTATAAACCTTGTTGTAATTGAGATTTTCTCTGCTTTTTCATTAAAAAATTCTTTGAGCTTTTTTGATAAGCAAGTTATTTTATTCATTGGTTCTCTCACTAAAAGTATATCTGGGAGAACTTATACCTTATTATTCTATCTCTTTCATACCTTTATTTCCTTAACTTGACGCGTATGATCTCAGTTACAGTCTTAAGCTGACAAAACAGTTTCACCATTGGCACTACATATAGATTCAGTAATAGATTTGGTATATCTTTTTTTAGAGTGATGAGAACTGTAGGGTGGACTCTAAGTTTATCTATAGTTAAAAATATCGCATCAGTACAAAAATCAAGGATTATTAGATTTACAATACGACCTTGATTACAAATATAATAAACTCCTTTTTCCACTTTTTCCCACATAAGTTTTGAATCATTCAACTTTGTTTCAAACCAGTCTATGACCTTTTCTGTATTTAAGTATATGGATAAGAGATGAAATCTCTGTTTTTGATAAGTATTAGGCAGAATATGACGAGAACAGTTTTCACAAATAGCGTCATCACATGCTTCATCAAAGTCTGAATCGATAAAAATCTCATTGCTACAACTTGAATCAATTACATTTGGCCAATCAAGATGATCTTCTTCACGAGAGCAAACAATATAATACCTTTCTTGCATTTTTATCAATCCAAGATCGAATAAGTATCTTGCTGCTTTAATATGATTTTGGCTTGGATTAATCCAGGAACCATTTGAACTTAAAAGATCAGCAATTTGCTCGTGAAAGAATTTTAAGACCATAAGATTGTTCCATATGTTTCTTCAGGTCCTCTCTTTCTTTTTTATTGAGTGGATGCTCTGAATAATAAACTTCCCCACTTATTTTGAAAGAAAATGTTACCTTTTTGTTTTGGAACATTACTTTAGCTGATTGAATAGATTGTAGTATGTTGCCAATAGCTGGCTTTAAAATATGTAACTCTGGTGCAATAGGATCATACGGTTTTACACTTAAAGTAAGATATGTATTACTATTTTTAAAATAATCTGACTTAAAATTTAACTCAAATATACAAATGTCAGGGTCAGAACCATCTATACATGCTTGAAGAAACTTATGCACTTGTAGTGGAAAGTTCTTATCTTTTATATTTACGAAAGTACATTCGCAGTTAAAATACCCACTTACAATGCTATTTGCTATTTCCACAGCTTTATTAGTATTTTTAGCACAGAGATTAACCTGTGTACCATCAAGCGAAAAATCTAAAATCATCCACTCAGGTTTATGACCATGAACAACTTTATTTGAATTAAGCAGTAAATCCATGTCACTTCCTCGACGTACAAACATATATATTCGATCTTGGTGATGGAAAAAACCCTGCAACTGGTCATCATCCTTAAGTATCTGCTCTACAGCTTCTTGTGACATAAATTCCTTAAATGAAGTATGTATTTGTCTTGGTGATTTCTGTAAAGCAAATGATACGAAACCTTTCTTTTGTACTTTATCAAAGTGATAGACAGATTTTAGAAGTTCACAATTTATGTGAAATAGTAAAAACAATAAGGATCTTTTATCATACTTGGTATTGTTTTTTACCAGGTACGATCTCATTAACTTCTCAGTCAGAGCAAATCTTGCTACTTCACTAACTGTAGCCTCAAGTTTTGTACGATCAAAGTAGCTAATGAGATAATAGTCAAAAAGAGAGTCAGAGTAACTGGTAAGTATCTTACGTTTTTGTTGAGTGGATCTATCGTCATAATCTCCGTCCTGAAAAAGTTGCCCATTTAAATGCTTTTTAAAGCAATGCTGAAAAATGATGCTCAGTTGTTTACCAGAAAGCGAATCTAACCAAAATTGACGTACATTAGAATCCTGAAAACGTTCTAGTAAAAGGTTAACAGGAACTTCTAAATCACTCTCCCAGAATTCATTACTTGGATAAACATTCATGATACTTTAAATAAGCTATATCATACATAATATGATAATTTAAGCAAAGATTTTTTGGACATAATTTTTTCAAATCTTGTATATTTAATTAGGGAGAATGTGTGTAAACTAGATAGCTTTCTTACAATAAGGTGTGCATTGGTTTAGTTTAATAGAAGTCTCCTAACCTATAAAAAAATTCACAGGAAGAAAAACATGCAAAAAGGGGAATTAACTATTAATTGCCGTTATGAACCTCACAGGTTGGCGGGTACATATTTGGCAAATGCTTATGAACAATTATTGAAATGTAAAACAAAGGAGGTAGAAGAAAATGACAACGGTAAGCTTGTATGCAAGAGTTTCATCAAGACAACAGGCACAGGAGAATACAATAGAGAGTCAGATTGTAGAATTGGAGCGTCGCATTAGTAGTGATGGACATGAATTGTTAGATGAGCATAGGTTCATCGATAATGGTTACAGTGGATCAAATTTAGAACGTCCTGGCTTAGAGAGTTTACGTGATAGAGTAGCAGAAGGTAAGATTGATAAGATATACATTCATTCACCTGATCGGCTATCACGTAAATTTTCATATCAAATGATCTTACTCGAAGAGTTTAAAAAGGCTGGATCTGAAATAGTATTTTTGAATCATAAGTTTGATGATAATCCGGATTCCCATTTATTTCTACAGATTCAGGGAGCAATAGCAGAGTATGAACGTGCAAAGATTATGGAACGAAACCGTAGAGGTAAACTTCATGCGGCCAAAGCTGGGTGTATAAGTGTGATGGGTAGGGCGCCTTACGGTTATCGCTACATAGCAAAACATGTAGGTGAAGGAAGTGCTCAATTTGAGGTTGATGAAGAAGAGGCAAATATAGTGCGTAAAATATTTAGTCGGGTTGGCCAAGAAAGAGCAAGTATAGGAGAAGTTGTACATGAACTGAATAAGATACCGGTAATAACACGAACAGGAAAAAGGTATTGGAAAAGGAGCACTATTTGGAACATGTTAAGAAATCCTGCTTATATAGGAAAAGCAGCTTATGGTAAAACTAGGACATGCTCAAAACCACAAGTAAAAAAGTCAAAAAAAGGAACTTGTGGTAAACTTAAAAGTGGTCGCTTTAACAGTGATAAAGAGAACTGGACTTATATTCCAGTACCAAAAATAATCAATGAGCCTTTATTTGATTCAGTACAGGCACAACTAACTGAAAATAGGCAAAGAGCAAGAGTACGACAAAGAAGAGAAACATATTTATTGCAAGATTTAATGGTATGTCAACGTTGTCAATATACTTATTGCGGTACAAACCACGTTCATAAAAAGTCGACATATTATTACTATCGTTGCTCTGGTACAAACTCTAGCAAATTCAATGGCAATAAAATCTGCGATAATAAATCAATACGCACTGATGTATTAGATGGAGTTATATGGGAAGAAGTCAAGAGTATCCTGAAAGAGCCAGATAGGATTGCAAATGAATATCAACGTAGATTGTCAGAGAACAAAAAGCCTTTACATAATCAAACACGTGAAAAGCAAGAAAGTAAGCTAAGATTAAGTATCAAAAAATTTATTGATAGCTATGCCAAAGGGTTTATAAGCCAAGAAGAATTTGAACCAAGAATCACAACAATGAAACAACATTTGAAAGAAATTGAAGAAGAGAAAGAAAGAACACTCGATCAAAAGAAGTTACAACAAGAATTGAGCCTTGTTACAGATAGCTTGAAAAACTTTTCCTCAAGTGTTGAATCAAAACTTGATCTGGTAGATTGGCAGACTAAACAAAATATTATTAGAATGTTAATTCATCAAATTGAAATCAACCACAACCACTTATACATAGTATTTCGCATAAAAAGTCTTGCAAATTTTGATCAAAATAGGCATAATAGAATTATGCAATGTTGTACTAGCAGTCAATATTGTTGGCTTGCCGGATAAAACTGTTGCAGAATCCAGAGAGCGCATCAGAGCAGCGTTAAATTCAATCAATCTACTACTACCTCCAAAAAGAATTACAGTTAATCTCTCCCCTGCGGATTTGCTGAAAGAAGGCAGTCATTATGACTTGGCTATTGCTATTGGACTACTTGTTGTAATGAATGTGATACCAGTTGAAAAAGTTCAGTCTTATATCATTATGGGTGAGCTTGCCCTTGATGGCAGAGTTATTCCAGTTTCAGGTGTGCTGCCAACAGCAATTAATGCAAAAAAGGACAATAAAGGAGTAATTTGCCCGAGAGGAAATGGTGTAGAAGCTGTATGGGTGAAGAATGTTTCAATTCTGGCTATAGAGAAATTAACTGATATTATCAGACACTTTAAGGGTGAGGAATTAATTCAGCCAGTAATTTTTAATTATAGTGATGCACCCAAAGAAAAAAGATTGGTTCCCGATATGAAGGATATCAAAGGCCAAGTTGTTGCAAAAAGAGCAGCTGAAATTGCAGCAGCAGGTGGGCATAATATGCTTCTTGTTGGCCCTCCTGGTACTGGAAAATCAATGCTTGCTAAGCGCTTTATAGGATTGCTGCCTGATTTAACCGAACAGGAGATGATTGATGTTAATATTATTTCCAGCATAACAAAAACTGGTAATGAAATATTCAAAGTAACTCGTCCCTTTCGTGAACCTCATCATTCATGCTCTATGCCAGCGATGATAGGGGGAGGAAAGAATGCAAAACCTGGAGAAATTACCATGGCTCACAATGGCGTGTTATTTCTTGATGAGTTGCCAGAATTTCCAAGACTTGTGCTTGATTCTCTGCGCCAACCACTTGAAGATAGAAAAGTTACCGTTGCAAGGGCAAATGCTCACATAACCTACCCTGCAAATTTTCAACTGATTGCTGCAATGAACCCTTGCAGGTGCGGTTATTTAGGTGATGCAAGCAGATCGTGCAACAAAGCTCCAAAGTGTGGCACAGATTACAAAAACAAAATATCAGGCCCATTGCTTGATAGAATAGACATATGCATTGAAATGCCAAACGTTAGCATACTCTCTCCTGAAATCTCTGTGGAGGGAGAAAGTACTAAAATCATAAGAGAAAGAGTGATAGCAGCAAGAAAAGTTCAAACTGAGCGCTATAGTGAATTAAATATTCGTTGCAATTCAGAAGTAAGCGGTGAAGCATTTAATAAATTTACTGAACCAGATCAGGCAGGGTTAGAATTGCTAAAATACGTACTGAAAGAAAATTACATTTCCAATCGAGGCTACACACGCGTATTAAAAGTTGCAAGAACTATTGCAGATCTTGCAAAAAGTGAAGAAGTAAAAAGAGCACACATTGCTGAAGCGCTCAATTACAGAATAAAGGTATATTAAAAAATTAGTTTACTTGACAGGCAATTTTTTTTACTATATGCTTCCTTAATGAAATTTTAACATTCTATTTAAGGAGTAGAGTTATGGCATTAACAAATTATGAGTATAGAAAAGGGGATGGCATTTTTCATGCTATTTCAGAAGGATATATACGAGCTGAAAAATACTGGGGAATTCCTGGTGGAGCTGGTGGAGCTGGTCAGTACGCTATGCATAATAAAGGGAGAACAGCATTATTTCCGCTTGCAGTTGCAAGTGTTGTCTTTACAGCAATGCATATGAAAGCAGGCTTTGTTAGTGCAGCAGAAGCTTCTGGGTTTCTTGCTAAGACTGCCAGTTACTTTGTTGGAACAAATCAAGCAATAGCTGCTTCATTACCTGGATTTATCGGAACAGGTGTTGCTGGTCAGATAGTTGCGGGTGCCATAATGGCAATTGCTGCAGCTGCTGTTCTTTATGGAACATATCAAATTGCCTCAAAATTAAAAGATGTTGCGGTTGAAGCATTGAAAGGGGAAGAGAAAGATAAGGAAGCTAATAATCTTTAACAAAATAAAAAGGGATAGGTTTCTGTCCCTTTTTATAAACGTTTTCTATTTTTTGCATCGGTTAAGTGATGTCATCTAAGAATCTAGTTATTATAATTAACGGCACTTATTAGTATAAATGTTAAGAATAAGTAAATCCCGTTTACTGTTTACGCCTATAGAAGTGAAAAGTATTTGCATATTATTAAAAAAGCGGTAACTTATTATCAAGTGAATTCGCTAAATTTGAGTAATTTAAATGTCTATTGATCTTAGTCTGCCGGAGTTACCTATATTGCACCCAAGGATTACCGTTGTGGGAGTGGGTGGTGCTGGTGGAAATGCTGTGAATAACATGATCCAATCTAATTTGCAAGGAGTGAATTTTGTTGTCGCAAATACCGATGCTCAAGCACTAGAAAAGTCGTTATGTGATAAAAAAATTCAGCTTGGCATTAATTTAACTAAGGGGCTTGGTGCTGGTGCTTTGCCTGATGTTGGCAAAGGTGCAGCAGAAGAGTCAATTGATGAGATTATGGAGCATATAAAAGATAGTCATATGCTTTTCATCACAGCAGGAATGGGCGGTGGTACTGGAACCGGTGCAGCACCGGTAATTGCAAAAGCAGCCAGAGAAGCAAGAGCCGCAGTTAAGGATAGAGCGCCAAAAGAAAAAAAGATATTGACTGTTGGAGTTGTAACTAAACCGTTCGGTTTTGAAGGTGTGCGCCGTATGCGCATTGCAGAGCTTGGACTTGAAGAACTGCAAAAATACGTGGATACACTTATTGTCATTCCAAATCAGAATTTATTTAGAATTGCAAATGAAAAAACTACATTTTCTGATGCATTTAAACTTGCTGATAATGTTCTGCACATTGGCATCAGAGGAGTAACTGACTTGATGGTCATGCCAGGGCTTATCAATCTTGACTTCGCTGATATAGAAACAGTAATGAGCGAGATGGGCAAAGCGATGATCGGCACCGGAGAGGCAGAAGGAGAAGATAGAGCAATTAGTGCTGCAGAGGCTGCAATATCTAATCCATTGCTTGATAATGTATCAATGAAAGGTGCGCAAGGAATATTAATTAACATTACTGGTGGCGGAGATATGACTCTGTTTGAAGTTGATGCTGCAGCCAATAGAGTGCGTGAAGAAGTAGATGAAAATGCAAATATAATATTTGGTGCTACTTTTGATCAAGCGATGGAGGGAAGAGTTAGAGTTTCTGTTCTTGCAACTGGCATTGATGGTCGCAATAATAAATCAGAAACTTCACCTATAAGTCAGAGCGAAGACTCAGAGAAAGAGAAATTTAAGTGGCCATATAGTCAAAGTGAAAGTACACAAGACAAAACACTGGAAACAAAACCAGCTGAACAGGTAAGCGAAGGAGCTAAGTGGGGCAGCAATATCTATGATATACCAGCTTACTTAAGAAGAAAAAAATAATGCAATTTTGGCTACTTAAGTCAGAGCCAAGTGAATACTCATGGCAAAAAATGGAAAAGGAGCAGGTAGTTGAGTGGGATGGTGTGCGCAATTATCAAGCTCAAAATTACATGAAAATTATGAAAGCAAGCGATCTTGCGTTTTTTTATCATACAGGTAAAGAGAAAGCAATACTTGGAATCGTTGAAGTATTTAAAGAGTATTATCATGTTAATGATCCCAAGTTCGGATTAGTGAATGTAAAGTTTTTGAAACCTTTAAATAACCAAGTAACGTTGAATAATATAAAACAAAACCCACTTTTGAAAAATATGACTATATTAAAACAACCACGTTTATCAATTGCCCCAGTTTCGGAAATTGAATGGAATGAAATAATAAGGATGAGTGATGTGTAATACCTGTCATTTCAGTTCCTAAATGATGTCATCTCAGCACACAACGCACAGCTGTATGAATATTTGTCTCGAAGGCAGTGCATTAAACGTTATAGCCGATTTTGCATCAAACACAAAGGTGTCATTCCAGTGCTTGACACTGGAATCCAGCCTTAATGCAACCACATTAAAGCCGTTGTGTTTTAATATAAGATTAGCTACTTTTATATTCACTAACTTGATGTCTAATCAAAATTCCTGGATCCCAGTGCCTAGACACTGGGATGACATCCTTCTAGTGTACAATATTCGTACAGTTGTGTACATGACACAAGGGTCTATAACTCTTCTTTTTTGGATTCCAGTGTCAGCTATTTGCATGACACCCTTACTGATGTGTCACTCATGTTAGAAGTAAATATTCTTGACAAGAAATGGTGCAGCATTATAGAAAATCCTAAAAATTTTGTATTAGGTGTCATCAATGCTTCTCTAAAAGAATTAAAAATAGACCACTATAAACCAAATATATCAATAGCTCTGGCTGATGATGACTTGCTACATCAACTTAATTTAAAATTTAGAGAAATGGATAAGCCAACTAACGTACTATCATTTCCGTATGAACAATTGTCTAATGAGTGCGATTTAGGAGACATAGCAATTTCAATAGACACAATAAAAAGAGAATCGCATGAGTATTATATACCCATTCTTGCTCACATTGCACACATGTTAGTGCATGGATTACTGCATTTACTTGGTTATGATCACCAAAAAAAAGATGAAGAAATTATAATGAAAAATCTAGAAAGAGAGATTTTAGCTTCGCTTGGCTACAATATGTGTGCGATTTAAAAGGAATTTAATAAAAATATAGTAGATGATAATAAAATATGTTATCTACAAAGGGTTTTAGCTATAAACAATAAAAGGTAAGTGATATGGTTCAGTTTTCTTTGCCAAAGAATTCTAAAATTAATCAAAAGGGCAAAATTTATCCTATTCCTGCTAGAGCAAAAAACATCAGAAGATTTCAAATTTACCGTTGGTCTGCTGATGACGAGAAAAACCCTAGAATAGACACATTTTTTATTGATATGGATAGTTGTGGCCCTATGGTACTTGATGCATTAATAAAAATAAAGGATGAAATAGATTCGACTTTAACTTTCAGACGTTCTTGTAGAGAAGGCATATGTGGATCTTGTGCCATGAATATTGACGGAACCAATACTCTTGCATGTACTAGATCTATACATGATATAAAAGGTGACGTAAAAATATATCCATTACCTCACATGTATGTAATAAAGGACCTAGTCTCGGATTTGAGCCAATTTTATGAGCAATACAAATCAATTAAACCTTGGTTACAAGCAGATAAGCCTGCCCTACCAAATAAAGAATACTCTCAATCTTCTGAAGATAGAAAAAAATTAGATGGCTTGTCCGACTGTATATTATGTGCTTGCTGTTCGACTGGTTGCCCAAGCTACTGGTGGAATAGTGATAAATTTTTAGGACCAGCAATACTATTACAAGCTTACAGATGGATTGCTGACAGCCGTGATAATAAGACAGGTGAAAGACTTGATGTTTTAAACGACCCATTCAAGTTGTATCGTTGTCATACAATAATGAATTGCACAAAAACTTGTCCTAAAGGACTTAATCCAGCAAGAGCAATAGCGAAAGTAAAACAGCTCATGGTAGAGAGAGAAGGAGTTTAAGTATTATCTTTTGCATTCTTCGTAAGAGAACAGCAAACCTTCCGAAGCGTAGGGTATTGTTAATACCCTGAACGCTTTTCCGTTTGTGAAGTGCATCGTATCATCGTACGATTCAAATAATTTTTTGAACAACTCATGTCTTTGGTTACTAATAGTTTGAAAATCCTCTTTTTCTAAAAGCTTTTTAGATTCGAAGAGGTAAAGCATAACTTCGTGATAAGTTGGGTAAGATGCCAAAAATTTTGGGTCAAATTGAAAGGTTTTTATAAAAGCATTATTATAAAATTTTAGCTTTTGATTCTTACTATATATTACTATAGCAACCGGTAACCTCTCAAGCAAATTTTTCTGTGTAGCTAAATAACTGTTTAATTCAGTATATAATTTCTCTGCATCACTAACATCTTTCCCATACATTACTATGCTACCAGAACCTTGTATTGGAATTTTAACAAAATCGAAAACCTTAGGTTCGTTCTTATAAGTTATGACATGTCTTCCTGGTTTTGTGCTATGAGCGCTACCGGTAATAGCAAATTTCTTAGAACCATCTACATATTTATCATAAAACAAGTTATAAAATTCCACCTTTCTACTCTTGTTATATCTTAGTATTGGAAATGGTAAAGAGTTGAAAACGTTTTTATAGCTCTCCACTTCCTGTGTAAGCTTACTATTTTCTAACTCAAGTCCGTTAGCCTTTATCTTACAGTCTGAGACATTCCTTATCCATAACAGCACACCTATCACATTGTTAGAATCATCTATTATGCTTCTACCGTAACATATGCAATAAACCTCACTGTCTTTTGACTTTAAATCTAGAGTAAAAGATTTATTTATTTCCTTTGCCTCAACAAAATTTTTGATTAAGCTTTCTGATTGCTCAAAAAAATTCACAAACTCATTAAATGAGTAAAAAACAGTATTAAGCAAAATTAGTAAATTGGGAGAGAACTTTTCTATACGTTTTTTTGCATCCCAAATATAAAACCCATCATTCACAGTATCAATTAAATTATTTATGATAACATTTTGATGCTGTAAGTTCTTAATCTTATTACTAATTTTTAATTTAGAATAAGAGAGAAAGAATAATATTAGAATCAATATTAAAACCACTTCATACAAAAAAAACATAGCACTTTTAAAACAAATGTAAAAATTTGTAACCGCTCAGAATTATGCTGAAGAGGTATATAAGTAAAGATTGCCTAACATTTGAAAGCCCAATCTCTTATAAAGGTTCACAGAAGATTTCATACAATGTGCTACTATATATTTGCATTCAAGCTGTTTAGCTATCTTTATTCTTTCTAAAACCATTTGGGTACCTATTCCACGATTCCTGTAAATTGGTAAAACTCCATCACTATAAAAACCAGCTACGCTATCTTGAACATAAAGACCGCATGTCCCAATAATTTCATTATTTAGTGTTACAAGAAAAAATCTTAATCTTGAGTTCTTATCATCATAATTTGATAATCCGCGAAAAAATGTGCTGACAATTCCAACGCCATGATAAAAAATTTTAGAAGTGTGTAGATCTAACTGTTCTAAGAGGTTGCTACCATTCACAGCATTTAACCTCAAGTTTGGAATAACATCAGCAGGTAAAAAGTAATTTTTCATATTAAGTAAAGCTTTTTTTGGTGTGCTAACGTGTTTTATTTCACACTTTTCTAAAATATCTCTTATTTTCATATGTGAATTTATTACCCATGTTGCTTCTATATCTCTTGTTCTGAGATAATCTAGAGTTTTTTGTATAGAAAGCTCGGTACATTGATCTCCACAGAACACAAAATTAAATAATGACTCCCTGGTACCATTTATTGTAAATATGATGTTATCAAATTCATCGTGTACTTCCCACTCAGATAAATTCGCTGTGTACAGTATATAATCCTTTAGATTTTGAACAATTAAGCTTGAATAATAAATTTTTTTATCCTGCATACACCAACAATAAACAATAAAAGGCTCCTATAAGAACACAGGCTAAAATTGCAGCTATAACGTCATCTAGCATAATACCTAAAGGACCTTTGGTATTTTTATCGATTAAATTTATAGGCCACGTTTTTATTATATCAAAAAACCTAAAAGAAAAAAAGCACAACAACAATGAAGAACAATTCATCTCTTGGCTTAACAATATCGAAACTAAAAGTATCGTCAGCAATTGACCAACCACTTCGTCAATTACTACCTCTTTTGGATCACATGAAGTCTTGTAATGTTTTATATAATTACCTGTAGACCATAATCCAATTAAGAATAAAAAAGAAATAATTGCTGCACCTAAAATTTTGTTGCTCAGGATTACAGGAACAAGCGGAAAAGAAGCCAAACTACCCACAGTACCTGGCATTTTTTTTACTGTTCCAGACAGCCACCACGTTGATATTAATTTATATAAAAATTTCACAATATATCCAAATACAAAATTAACTTATAAGAACAGAAAGAGTATCCTCTATAGAGGCGCTTTCATACAATAATCTATAGACCGCTTCACATATAGGCATTTTTATCTTTAGCTTTCCTGCTAAATTAAATATGGACTCAGCAGTGCTAAAACCTTCAATCACTGACTTGCCTTCTGACAAAATCTGCTGAACATTAAAGCCATTGTCACTATTACCTATTTTAAACCCAAAAGATAAGTTTCTTGAATTCAAGGATGTGCATGTCATAATTAGGTCACCCAGACATGCTGGCCCAAGTAGTGTATTTATATCCACACTACCGTCACCAATTTTTGCTGAGTATAAAGCCTTAATTTCGCTCATACTTTTCGTAATCAATGCTGCATGAGCATTAAACCCAAGTTTACTACCTAGAACAATCCCACACGCTATAGCAAAAACGTTCTTTAACGCTGCACAAATCTGTACTCCTATAATGTCGTTACTAAACTCCAATTTAACATTTTCTTGTTGCAGCTCTGATACTAGCTTTGAACCTAATGTGTTATTTTGGCATGCAAGAACCATTGAATAGGGTAATTTTCTTGCAACTTCTACAGCAAAGCTAGGACCTGAAAAAATAGCAATAGGATTGTTAGGTAAAATTTCATTTACTATTTCACTAGGTAATTTTAATGTAGACTTTTCTATTCCCTTACAAGCTAAAATTATTGCTACATCTTTTTTCAGATTATAATTATGCAATTGCTGACATACCTTCCTCAGAGACTGAGTGGGAACAGCGAGGATTGTTACTGAAGCATTAATTGTGTCTTCAATAGCCAATTTTACTGACACATTATCAGAAATTCGACAACCGGGTAGCTTGTCACTTTCTCTTTTCCCGTTGATTGATTCAAATGTAGTTTCATTGTGAGTCCACAAAATCACATCTTTCTTACTACCTAATGAAATTGCGATTGCTGTACCCCATGCACCAGCACCTAAAATTGATATTGCCACACAATATTCCTGGAAATATTACTTATACTTTAAAATAGTAGGATAAGTAAATTAAAAATATAACACAGACATATAGAATAGTTAAATATTTATTAACCGAAGTATTCTTTTAATAATAGTAACTTTAATTCAATATTTACTAAAAATATTATTACTATCATGGTATGTCTATTATATTTTAGATCTATTTATATAACTTTGGAACAATATATTTACTATTAATTAATAAGTGTAATTTTGATCATTTGTTAATAAAAATTTGATTTATTACTTTCCTTAGTTATATATATTACTAAAATTATAAATTATTTATGGGGTGTAAAATATGCGTATATTATTAATTGAAGATGATCAAGTAAGTGCAAAGACTGTGGTTAACGCCTTAACTTCTGATGGACACTTCTGTGACGTTGTTACTTCTGCACAAGATTATAACAATAATATGGTTTCCTCAAACGGAGATTACTATGACCTAGTTATTTTAGATATACACTTACCTGGTGATATTGACGGATATGATATATTGTTAAGACTAAGAAGTGCAAAAATCAAAGTTCCTGTCTTAATACTTTCATGCATATCCGCTGTCAATCACAAAGCTAAAGGACTCGGGTATGGTGCCGATGATTACTTAACCAAGCCATTTCATAAAAGCGAGTTATTAGCTCGAATTAAGGCCATAGTGCGTCGTACTAAAGGCCATCCTGAATCGGTGATAAAGATTGGTAATATAAATATCAATTTTGATCACAGGGTTGTTGAGGTGAAAGGTAAAACGGTTCACCTTACTAATAAAGAGTATTCTATGATAGAATTGCTAGCACTGCGTAAAGGAACAGTACTAACAAAAGAAATGTTCTTAAATCATCTTTACAATGGCTTGGATGAACCTTCAGATAACAAGATAGTTGATGTTTTTATGTGCAAATTACGTAAGAAACTTGAAAGTGCAAATGATGGAAAAAGCCACATAGAAACCGTTTGGGGCAGAGGGTATGTTCTGAAAGAGTATATTGATGATGATGAATATTCTAATGTTAATGTAGGCGAAAGTAGTGATGGCTATTAAGCAGAACAAGTGAAGGACAACGCATGAAATGCCTACACATTTAAATATAGCATGGCTTATATCGCACGTATCATGTGAACGCCTAGGTGAAATATAAGCCGAGTTCTGTTTATGTAGCTATTTATCTGGAGTAAATGTTACCATTTACCGCATGCGATTTACCCGAGTAGATATGAGGAAAACATAAAATCTACTTCTATTTAATCTTGCTCCTAGTGTTGGTTACTCGACTACCAATGTTGCCATTGCCATGGTGTGCTCTTACCACACCTTTTCACCCTTACCTAAAAATATTTTAGGCGGTAATTTTCTGTAGTCCTATAACTGGAGTTACCTCCGGCGGGCATTACCCGTCACTATTTTTCCTTGGAGCCCGGACTTTCCTCTGCTATGTTTATCACACAACAGCAGCTACTTATTTCACCTAGGAATTATACTTTAACATGAAAATCACAAAAGCAAAAGACAATTTCCTAACAGTCTACATATTAAAAACATTTAGACAAATAGCTAAAGGTGATATTCCGGCACATCATCACTATCCCAAGATAAGCTTTTTTCACTTTTAGACTCCGCTTCAGTTAGTCAAGAGCCTGGTCCACCGCTTGAAGACGATGAGCTACTTCTTGATCGACTACTACTTTCTACTGATATACTATTTAGCACTGTTTCAGATTGATATATAGTTCGCATTCTGTTACCAGTGGTAAAAATTTCTTCATCGCTACTTGAAGATGATCGCCTTCTATAACCCAAATCAGTTAGTTCTAATACAGGAGCAGCATTACGACCCTTAACATATCTATATGC
The DNA here is from genome assembly GCF_947179475.1 of Wolbachia endosymbiont (group A) of Cydia splendana. Lineage (NCBI taxonomy): Bacteria > Pseudomonadati > Pseudomonadota > Alphaproteobacteria > Rickettsiales > Anaplasmataceae > Wolbachia > Wolbachia endosymbiont (group A) of Cydia splendana. Next base: position 832,601 of record NZ_CAMXBP010000001.1, on the reverse strand, counting down.
TATGAATCCTATAATTCCAACAATACCTATTGCTCCAACCAAAGATCCCCCTATCATTCCTGCCTTATTAGACCCTATAGCAAGTTGAGTAGGTTGTGGTGAAGAAGTAGACTGAGGAAGTAAAGTCGTGGTGAATATAGGAGTTGTTGACTCTTTTGTTCTAGTACTTGGTATACTAAATACTGTTTGTGTAGTTTTCTCTGAGCTTGTTGTTGGCGCAGTTGGTTCCACTGTTACTGTGCTTGTTTGAGTCGTTGACTCTGTTGAAGGTTTACTCATCGTAGAAGTCGACGCACCATTCGCTGCTGTAGGTTTTACAGTACTTGTCTCAGTCCCTGAAGTTACTATCGGCACACTAGTTGACGTTGTAGCAACCGTGGTCGCTTGTGAAGTAGTAGTTGTTTTTGCTACTGTCGTTGACTCCGTTGAAGGTTTACTTATTGTAGAAGTAGGTGCAACGGCTTCCGTTGTCAATTTAGTAGTCTTCACAGCGTCGGTTTCTGCTGTGCTAGTAATTGCAGCAGTCGGCGTTTTCTTAGAAGTCACAACCGTTTCTGCAACAGTTATAGGAGCCACGGTACTACTAGAAATAATATCTGGCGTTAATCGACCGTTAATGATATTAACAAAATCACTGAGAGTTTTGATGCTATTTGCCGGTATTATTGTTGCTTCAGAAGATTTTCCAGAGCCGTTTTGATTAAAAGTTACAATATTTTCTCCACTTACCGCAGTTACGATAAAACCACCCTGACCGTTGCCTTTAATATATAATTGCTCTATAGGATCTGTAAATTGATAGATAGGAAAATCTGACACTGATCCATTTTTAAGTAGAGTTGCTATATGTAACCTCTGCTCATTAGCTGATTGGTCATTTTCAAGAAAAGCAACTAGATCATTTCCTTCCGTTTGTTCAACATACTGCAAAAAGCTTATTTCATGTTCTCTAGAAAGAGATAGTGCTTTATTATCTATTTGACCTTTTCGATTACCAAGTAAAAAGCCATTAACTCCATCCTTTAGACCCTGAATCACTTTAGCCATATCAAATTTAAAAATACGTGTTTTTCTCACCTCTTGATTTTCCTTAGTAATACTTTTGCTCACTTGCGAATAAAGCATCGTGTTTCCATTTAATGCCAATTGCCCCTGATTATCAAAATTGAACAATTTTCTTTCTGTAACACCTTTTTCTCCAGTCAATACCTTAAATTTTCCGCTCTCGCTTGACTTTAAGTACCAAGAAACTAAAGTTTGATCCTTTAAGTTATGGGCGATTACAATTACGTCACCATTACCAACTTTCACTGCTCTTGGTTGAAAGTAACTATTGCCCACATTTGCAAGACTATTATTATCAATATTCTTTTGTAATTTTCTTTTATCTAAATGTTCAACTGAAGGAGTGTTAACTGATTGTTTAATTCCGTAAGTGTTAAAAGATAAGCCTTTAACGCATTTTTCTCCTTCTTCGCTAATTCCTTCTTCAGGAAAGATAACTCCAACTTTATCTATTTCAGCTGAATCTTCTATTAATGTGAGAGATAATTGATCTTTGAATTCATTTGCTACGCTGATATTTGTACCACATTCGTATGTTTTTGATTGATATAATGGACTAATAAGTAATTTTACTTTACTGCTCCCATTACCATTATCTTGATAGCTGAGTCCGTAAGCAACTCCATTCCCCTCAATTAATTCTACGTTTGTTGGATTAAAACCTATCGCTTCTTTAATTTCCGGTGTATTTGAGTTGATCCCGAGCAATCTTCTTAATATAGACATAATTTTATTTAAAATATTAATAAAATGCTATTATGATTACTCCTGTGTGTTAATGTCAATGAAAATTTTAACTAAAATTAAAAAATTAATATAATATTTTATACTAAAAGGTAAATATAAGCTTGAAGAGGGCTAAGAAGCTTTATGCTATTTCTCAAAAAACCAACAATTGCAATCATTGGTTCTACAGGTATAATCTGTTAAAGTTTACACGAGTCTCATGAATGATAGAAAAAGAAGAGCAGTTTAGTTTTACATCAGAAAACCTCAAGAAAGCGGGAAAGTTTATAGAGATGTATCCCAAAGGTAGAGAAGGTAGTGCTGTTATGCCTTTACTATATCTGGTTCAAGAGCAATGCGGATGGGTTTCTGAATCTGCTATGCGTTATGTTGCTGATATGCTGCATATTCCACATATTCGTGTATATGAAGTGGCAAATTTTTACACCATGTATAATTTAAAACCAGTAGGCAAATATCTAATACAAATTTGTAGAACAACTCCTTGCTGGTTGTGCAATAGTGAAGAAGTTTTAAATACCTTTAAAAAAAAACTTGGAATCAATATCGGTGAGACTACTAAAGATAATTTGTTCACTTTAAAAGAAGTTGAATGCCTAGGTGCATGCGTTAATGCTCCCGTTGTGCAGATCAATAATGACTTCTATGAAAATCTTACTCCTGAGAAAGTAGAAAACATCATAACAGAACTTTCAGGCAAATAGATGAAAGAAGAATTTTCATTCAAGAGAATCAAGCAATCAGGTTCTGCAAGAGTTGGAACAATTAAAACTCCAAATGGAAGCGTAGAAACCCCCGCTTTTATATTCTGCGCAACAAAAGCTGCAATTAAAGCTGCAGATATTGAAAGAATAAGTGAAGCTGGTACCCAAATCATACTTTCCAACACCTATCACCTAATGCTTCAACCAGGAGAGAATACTGTTGCAAAACTTGGTGGTTTGCGCAAGATGATAGGATGGAATGGGCCAATGCTAACTGACTCAGGTGGATATCAGATATTTAGCTTAGGCCACGGATCAGTTTCGGAAGAGATAAAAGGAATAAGAAAAAAACAAAAAACTTTGATCAAAATTAATGAGGATGGGGCAATTTTTCGTTCTTACATTAATGGTAAAATTTATTGCTTAACTCCTGAAAAATCTGTACAAATTCAACAGAAATTAGGTGCAGATTTAATCCTAGTTTTAGATGAATGCACTCCATTTCACGTAAGCAAAGAATACACAGCAAAATCAATGCTCATGAGCCACAGATGGGCTGAACGTTCTTTAAATGAATTTGAAAAAAACAATAATGGCAAGCAGGCACTGTATGGAATTAGTCAAGGCGGAGTGTATCAAGATTTACGTAGAGAAAGTTGTGATTTTATCAACGATTTGCCATTTTTTGGTCAAGCAATAGGTGGATCACTTGGTCAAAGTAAAGAGCAGATGCATGATGTAGTTTCTTTCACTATGGACCACCTGAAAAAAGACAGGCCTACTCATTTGCTTGGTATTGGTGGAATTGTGGACATCTTTCGCGGAGTAGAGCTTGGAATTGACACGTTTGATTGCGTGCATCCAACCCGCTTAGCAAGGCATGGTGGCGCACTTGTTAAAGTAAAAAACAGAAATTCTATTTCTTCAAAGTGCAAAGAGCATATTAATTTGCGGAATCAACGATTTGAGCTGGACAACAACCCAATTGAAAGTGACTGTTTATGCTTTACCTGCAGAAAACATTCAAGAGCTTATATACACCATTTACTGAAAGCTAAAGAGCTCCTGGCTTACACGCTCGTTACCATTCATAATATTTTCTTTATGAATAAGTTAATGGCATCAATAAGGCAGGCTATATTAGATGATAGGCTAGATCGGGAGAAAAATAATTGGATTAGTGAGATACCACTACCATACGCGTCAAGTTAAGAGATTGTGAGCAAATTTAGAGAGGTTAAAGTGGATACTCTAGCCCTTCTACGTTTGTCTTTTAATGAAAATCGCGACCAAGTTATAGTGAGTTTTTTAAGAAATGCTTTTAAACTATTAATTTTGGTTAATACTAAAAATAACTCTCTAACCCGCCTTTTTAGCTCAATAAATGCCTTTGTTAAGCTAAGTTCTGTATTCTTTTTCACTTCTGTGCAACCAACTATGCCGCGAAATATAAGAATTGCGCACAATTTAGCATATAGTTCACATAATACTCTGCATGGCTTTCCTTTTAGCTTATCAAGCCTGATATGGCTTTTATACAATTTAAATAATAACTCAATTTGCCACCTTACTCTGTAAATCGTTAATACTTGCTCAGCACTAATTTTATTTTCTGGAACATTAGTTATAAATATTGACCAGTTCAACAATTTTTGATTTCTTTTAGAGGATGTATATCCCTGCGATCTTGCTAATCTATTAGCTTTCCTTCTTCTGGCCATAGACTGTTCTTCAGTTAGTTTCTGACATATAATTCTTACTCTAATTTTTGCTTCTTTTCCTAACAATACCTCGTTTTCTAAAAATAACTTATCCTCTAAACATTCTAATAACTCCATTTTTTGATTTGTTTCTACATCATATATGTTGGTATCGGATTTATAACGACTTATGAAATAAGCTCCTATTTCATTGATTTGTTTAAAAGAACTTGGCACAAAATAACCGAGATCAGATATTAGCAAATCATTGCTTAATATATTACTTAAATGTTTCCTATATCCCTGGTCTGATCTTACCCCCTCCGTTAAATTAAGTTGGTCTATTATCTGATTCATGTAGTCGAAAACTAATTGTAACTTTATTCCAGACTTAGTATTGCTTTCATAGCCACTGTAGCTAGTACCATAACCTTTATACATCTCTTCCATACTGTTAGGTAGAGTAATATAGCTACTGTCCAATAATTTAACACTATTAAATTGCTGTAAGATTTTGCAATCAACTTGCAAGATATTTTTAAAGAGAATCACAGATTCATTATACATCCTTTTCATAAATTCCACTGCTTCTTCAGTAAATCTAAAATCCAAACCTTGTTTTGTTATATCTATCGAGTCCTCGTTTAGTAATTGACACATTGTTTCTACGCTACAATTATCAACTCCTATATTACCCAAGACCATGGCTTTTACGAATGATGAACCTTTTAGCTTTCTCTTTCTTTTTATAAACCTTGTTGTAATTGAGATTTTCTCTGCTTTTTCATTAAAAAATTCTTTGAGCTTTTTTGATAAGCAAGTTATTTTATTCATTGGTTCTCTCACTAAAAGTATATCTGGGAGAACTTATACCTTATTATTCTATCTCTTTCATACCTTTATTTCCTTAACTTGACGCGTATGCTTATCATAACAGTGAAGCTATTTATTTATCTTCGCAATCTGTGCAGGTTAATGACAAAAAACTTAGGGTATTTGGCGTCTCATGTTTAATTTTTCGCACTACGTGCATCGCATGTCTTTAAAAATTTTTAGGTTTTTACCTATATAAGCCGAAACGCGCTTACAAAGCGTTTAAGACAGCAAAAAACGTCAAATTGACAAGGGAGAATTTGAATGCTAGCTACTACGGGGTTTCTTTGCCTTTTTTCCTGCTTAGTAAATTTCTTAAACACTTGCGGTGTAGGTTAGTTGCAAGTTAAAAGCAGCTAAATCGCTCTTAATCAAGCGTTTTAGAATAAAAAAAACGCCGATATTTTAGTACATAGTAAATAGCCAACCACCACGGGGCTTCTTTTGCCTTTTTTTTATTTAGTAAATTTCTTAAATATTTATGGCTAAAGCAATTTAAGAGACCGAAAATGGTGTCATTTCAGTGCCCCTGTAATGTCATCCCAGTGCCCTGACTACTTGGATCCAGGAATTTTATTAAGTTGGTGAGCATAAAAATAGCTGTTTTACGTTAAAATACAATGTTTTGATGATTATGGAAAGGCTGGATTCCAGTGCCAAGCACTGGAATGACATCCTCCCTTATGGAAATTGCTCTCAAATCACAATGTTCGTACAGCTATGGAATGAATCGCGGTATGACGGTTATCAGTAAACATGAATTACTTTAGCTATGCAATCAGGCTTCCTAAAAACACTTTGTAGCCAATCAATTCTTGAGTATAAAAAGAATTCCTTTAATAATAAGGTATGCTAATCAGGAATTTAATAAAACAAGCAACTCAAGTAGGAAGCAGTGAAAATGCAATACGGTATGTCGAATATCTCTATCAATTTGAGAAGTTTAGAAACACATTAAACCTCACTTTATCACTAATAAAGCAAAATAGGCTCTCATTTGAAATATACCAAGAGGGATTAGTGGATATGGAAGAGGGAGTGTGTAAGACAATCAGGTCTTCCAGTGTAAATAGATATGTTATTGTACTGAGGAAGTCAAACCCATACATTATAGTGCATGAACTTTCACACATGGTTGAAAATGAACTGAACTTAAATTTGGAGCAGGAATTCCTCCATAAAGTTTACCAGGATATTGAGCAGAACCTAAAGCAAGCAAATATTCTTGTGCAGAAAATTATCGGCCAAGTTATATTTAAGGAGATACAGGCTTATCAAACTGCAAAATCACGTGCATCTGAATTATTTGCACGCTATTTTGAGCTATTTGCTTGGGCGCAGGAGGTTTACCCTAAAGATAAAGAATACTTAATCCGCACTCAAGACTTAAACAAAGTGTTCCTTGCTACTGGCCAATGGAAAAAGAGCTACCTTGATTCACAAATGATGGAGAGAATAGATAAGGAAATCAAGGAATACAGCAATAAAACTGCCACTAAAGACGTAACCAAAGTGCAAAGCAGTTGGACTAATAAATGTTCTCCTGGGGGCAAAAAAATTAGCTCTATATTTGGAGATGATGATTAGCTTATAGTGCAGGTTTTCCTACGTCATGCCGCCGCGAACCGTCATACCGCGATTCATTCTTTTGGTGTACGAACATTGCAATTTGCAGGTAATTTGAGTAGTAGATGGTGTCATTCCAGTGCTTGACACTGGAATCCAGGAATTTGGATTGGGCACTAAGTTGGTGAGCATAAAAGTGGCTGATCTTATGTTAAAACACAACGTTCTTGATGAGATTACGGCAAGGCTGGATTCCAGTGTCAAGCACTGGAATGACACCATTTGCTGTGCAGTTTACCTTTAAGAATGAATGTTCGTACAGTTGTGCGCGGTATCTCATCAGCTAACACGTAGCGGAATGACGGTTGTCGGTAAATCTTTTAGCTATAGAAGTTAACTTTGCAGTTAACTTCTACAGCGTTTCAAAGTATAGTTTTGGTAATACAGTAACTAAATATACATGAAAACCATTTTAGCTGTTGAAACAAGCTGCGACGAAACTGCAGTAGCGATTGTAAATAGTGACAAGCAAGTCCTTGCTCACAAGATTCTTTCTCAAGTAGAACACAAAAAACGCGGTGGGGTGATTCCTGAGATAGCTTCACGTGCTCATATGGAACATTTAAGTGGCCTGATAAAAAGCGCTGTAAAAAAATCTAACCTTAACTTTTGTGACCTCAATGCAATTGCAGCAACATCAGGACCAGGACTCATAGGTGGATTAATAGTTGGTACAATGATGGCTAAAGCAATTGCGCATGTAGCACAAAAACCGTTCATTGCAGTGAATCACTTAGAAGCGCATGCATTGGTTATTAGGTTACTGCATGAGGTAAAATTTCCATTTTTAGTCCTACTAATATCAGGTGGTCACTGTCAATTTTTAATTGCACAGGATGTAGGTAAATACATTAAACTTGGAGAAACGCTCGATGATTCACTAGGAGAAGCATTTGATAAAGTTGCTAAGATGCTGGGTTTAAGCTACCCAGGAGGCCCATTAATTGAAAAGTTGGCTAAAAAAGGCAATGGCACAAGATTCAAACTGCCAAGGGCAATGATAAAACGTTCTGGATGTAACTTTTCGTTTTCTGGGATTAAAACAGCAGTAAAAAACTTAGTACAAGAACTTAAAATGAGCGAGCAAGATGTGTGTGATGTATGTGCTTCGTTTCAAGAGTGTATTAGTGACATACTGCTGGACAGGGTTAGTAATGCGATTATTATGGCCGAATCTTTAAATATCAAAATCAATGACTTTGTGATTACCGGCGGAGTTGCAGCAAATAATTTCTTGAGAGAAAAATTAAAACAACACATAAACTTAAACATATTTTTTCCCCCTAACGACCTATGTACAGACAATGCAATTATGGTTGGATGGACAGGAATTGAAAGGTTACAGAAAAATTATATAGATCCACTTAATTTTGCACCAAGACCTAAGTGGGAGTTAGAGAGTTATTAAAAGCTCTCAATTCTGAATTATAGCTAAAGTGACTTAGGTTCTCTAATTGCACATAAGTCAACAATAATTTTCACACAAATCAAAACAGCATATCTTCTCCATAATCCTTGGTAATTTTACATAAGTTAAAAGTAGCATATGGTTCTCTCCGCGGTCTGAGATGACAATAAATTTGTCAAGCCGCATCATACTTGTTAGGCGGAAGTGGACGGCAACATGTTTACCACGAAGTCTAACTAAGTTCTTGCTTGTCCCTTCCATCGGCATTGCTATCTTTATTTTCAATAAAATTATTGTCCTATGCTCTTTTGATGTTTATTGATAATAAAATTCTGTTTTATCAACCAACATCCTATGCATAATTACAGCTAATTTTCTTGCTACTGCTACAATTGCTTTTTTCATTCCTTTTTTCTTCGCAACCCCAGTTTTTTAATTTAAATGTCCTCTTGGTAACCTTACTATTACCCACAAATATAAATGTTTGTTGCATAGCTCTTAATGGCATAACTTTTGCTTGAAATAACTGTTTATATGGTGCAATTTACAGCTTTTAGTTGCTAAAATTATAACTCTTAGTTTAATAATTTTAATCTAATAAGCTTTCAGGTTAATAAAATTAAATTATTTGAGTAAATACAATATTATGTTTTTATTTGTGGGTAATAGTAAGCTTGGTAACTGTAAGCATTGTTTGTGCAGCTTCATATAACATACTTCTACATTCCGCTGGTCCCATCTTTGATATGCTGCCATGCCGATCAACTTCTCCAGAAGAATATTGCCTTGGTGTCAACCCTATATATGCTCCAACTGTATCAGATTTCTCAAACCTATGTGGGTTATCAATTGCAGCTTTATACGTCATTGCTACTATAATCCCCACTCCTGGAACAGTAGTTAACAATTTACAATCATCGTCTTTTTCACCTTGTTCTGAAAGCATTTTGTCAAGCTTTCTTAATGACTTTTCTATTGCTTCCAAACTACAAACTAACGCTTCAATTGAACTCCTACTGATTTCATCCAAATTATTTATTGCCTCTTGTATTCTTAAAGCGAAAGTTTCAAATTTTGATCCTTTATCGACCATGTATCTTCAACCATACGCGTCAAGTTAAGAGATTGTGAGCAAATTTAGAGAGGTTAAAGTGGATACTCTAGCCCTTCTACGTTTGTCTTTTAATGAAAATCGCGACCAAGTTATAGTGAGTTTTTTAAGAAATGCTTTTAAACTATTAATTTTGGTTAATACTAAAAATAACTCTCTAACCCGCCTTTTTAGCTCAATAAATGCCTTTGTTAAGCTAAGTTCTGTATTCTTTTTCACTTCTGTGCAACCAACTATGCCGTGAAATATAAGAATTGCGCACAATTTAGCATATAGTTCACATAATACTCTGCATGGCTTTCCTTTTAGCTTATCAAGCCTGATATGGCTTTTATACAATTTAAATAATAACTCAATTTGCCACCTTACTCTGTAAATCGTTAATACTTGCTCAGCACTAATTTTATTTTCTGGAACATTAGTTATAAATATTGACCAGTTCAACAATTTTTGATTTCTTTTAGAGGATGTATATCCCTGCGATCTTGCTAATCTATTAGCTTTCCTTCTTCTGGCCATAGACTGTTCTTCAGTTAGTTTCTGACATATAATTCTTACTCTAATTTTTGCTTCTTTTCCTAACAATACCTCGTTTTCTAAAAATAACTTATCCTCTCAACATTCTAATAACTCCATTTTTTGATTTGTTTCTACATCATATATGTTGGTATCGGATTTATAACGACTTATGAAATAAGCTCCTATTTCATTGATTTGTTTAAAAGAACTTGGCACAAAATAACCGAGATCAGATATTAGCAAATCATTGCTTAATATATTACTTAAATGTTTCCTATATCCCTGGTCTGATCTTACCCCCTCCGTTAAATTAAGTTGGTCTATTATCTGATTCATGTAGTCGAAAACTAATTGTAACTTTATTCCAGACTTAGTATTGCTTTCATAGCCACTGTAGCTAGTACCATAACCTTTATACATCTCTTCCATACTGTTAGGTAGAGTAATATAGCTACTGTCCAATAATTTAACACTATTAAATTGCTGTAAGATTTTGCAATCAACTTGCAAGATATTTTTAAAGAGAATCACAGATTCATTATACATCCTTTTCATAAATTCCACTGCTTCTTCAGTAAATCTAAAATCCAAACCTTGTTTTGTTATATCTATCGAGTCCTCGTTTAGTAATTGACACATTGTTTCTACGCTACAATTATCAACTCCTATATTACCCAAGACCATGGCTTTTACGAATGATGAACCTTTTAGCTTTCTCTTTCTTTTTATAAACCTTGTTGTAATTGAGATTTTCTCTGCTTTTTCATTAAAAAATTCTTTGAGCTTTTTTGATAAGCAAGTTATTTTATTCATTGGTTCTCTCACTAAAAGTATATCTGGGAGAACTTATACCTTATTATTCTATCTCTTTCATACCTTTATTTCCTTAACTTGACGCGTATGGTATCTTCAACAACCCTCTTATTGTTCCAATAACCTGCTGTTTGCTACACATTAGCTGTCTTCTGCTTCCAAGCGCTATTTTAATTTGACAACTGATTTTACTAACACTTCTCATCATCTGCGCTATACCCCTCGCATCGTTTTTATCATTCTTATTGATTCTTGCAGACAACGCTGCTGCCATATGCCTTGCATCTACACAAATTACTGGTAATCCAAAACTCCTTAACTCTTTGCACATTGATATTGACAACTATCCACTTTCTATTCCTATGGGTTCGTATTTTTTGCCTTGGCTAATCTGCTATTGCCTTACTTTCGCTTGCAACAACTTCTTCCTTAACAACTTTTCCTTTCTCATCAACGATACTTATAAAAGTTTCTTTTAATGAGATCGCTATAATATTTCATGACCTACTGTAAAAGTTTAAATTATTTTTGAAGAACCAATTCATTGAATTTGTTACTTCGTGCTAAAATAATGGAGTATGTCTCTCCATCATTCAATAGCAATTACAGTATGTTTAGCTATAATTTGAAAAACAAAAATTCGTCATTCCGCTACTAGTTAGCGGGATCTAGAGGTACCGCGGCGGCATGACGTAGGATTGCTGTCATCCCGCTGCTTGTTAGTGGCTAAGAGATACTGTGAATAAATCACGGTATGACGGTTAAGTATCCCGCTACGTGTTAGCGGCTGAGATAACGCGAATAAATCGCGGGATGACGTGTTGCTTGGGTCAGCTATAGAAGCAAAACTCATCATTTTGAAAGAGGAGGAGATTTTTCCGGACCCTCAGCAGGGATTGATTTTGGATCTGATAATTCTGTATTTACCTTGATTGGCTCTAATGGAGTTTTCTGCTCTTCCGGTTTATCATCTGGAATTGGAACAGGCCAATCCATAATGTTTTGCGGTATAACTTCTGCTTCTTTAGCTTCTTTTTGACCTGTTGAAGATGATGCATCAACTCCTGCATTTTTAGTAACTTCTTGTTTGAGTTGTTTATTTTCTTCTTGTAATTGCTTTAAATTTTTCTTTAACTCGTCAATCTCTCTTATTTTTTGTTTTAATTGTTCAGATATAGTTAGTTTGTCTCTAGTCAATTTTTTGTTTTCTTGTCTTAACCCACTAGCTGTTCTGCTTGAGTTATTGTTTACAGCTTGTATACCTTGGTCTTGCTGCTGCATGCTTGTTCCTCTACTTTCATATTCAACTTCAGTTTGAGTTGCCTGACCTTTTTCCTGCTGTAATATGTTCTGCAGTTGCTCTAGACTCTCTTTGGCAGATTTCAACTCTTCTTGTAACATATCTTCCTTTTCCTTAAGCTGACGTTGAAGCTTTTCTATTTCCCCCTTCGTATTTTCTTCGCTTAGCTCATCTGCAAGTGATCTTCCAGGTTCAAGTTGTCGAATTTTCCTCTCTAAGTCTTCCTTTTCTCTCTGTAATTCATTTAATTCTTTAGACAATTGGTTCGCCGTTTCAGCCAATGTATTGTTTTCCTTTTTTGTTTCCATTAACTGTTCTGCCAACTGCTTTTTATGATCATCGTTTAAACCTTCCACTATTTTCTTCAGGTCATTCTCCAAATTTGCATTCTTTTCCTTTAGTACAGTTAAATTAGCTTCACTTTGCTTCAATTTTCTCTGTAATTCTTTATTTGCCTCATTTGTTTCACCTTCCTTATCTTTCAACTGATCATTTAAGTTCTTTATTACATCATTTTTATCCTGTAGTTCTTCCTCTTGTTCCTTTATTCTTTGACCTCTTTCAAATATCGCTCGCTGTTGTTCATTGACTTTATCTCTCAAGGAGTCACGTTCTAATCTTAGATCCTCAAGCTGCTTTGCCTGCACTGCAAAATATTTAGCAAATGTTTCTTTTTCTTCCTCTAATTCCTCAACTTCATCTTTTAATCCTTCTTGCTCATACTCTTCTTCATCACCAGACATATCATCCTCAAATATTTCATCTTCATCACTAAATTCACTGCTGGTGGATATAGAACTTCTACGTGAAGAAGGTGTGCTAGGAGAGGAATACCCACTGCTGCTTGGTGTAGGTGACTGTGGTGATATATGTAGATCTTTTGTAAATATTTCCTCTGCTGGTACTTGCTGATCGTCTACACTCTTGGATATGCCAGTAAAAGCTTGATACAGAGTTTTTCCGTTGATAAAAACTTCTTTATTTTGTCCAACTAACTTTAATACTTCTTCTGAACTCGTTATTCCTCCAAATTTTGGCTCACCAATAACACTCTGTATACCACCAGAATCCAATTTTACGGTCATGCTACAGTCTATGCTGTTACCTTCAGAATCCTTAGCCTGCCAATTAATGGTCATTTCACATGAGCTTGAACCAGTAAAATCATAGTGCCTTTCGCTGCCTTTTTTGGTTGCAGTTATTTGACTATCTTTCCCTAAAGATATGTTATAAACCTTACCTTCACTGCTAGCTCTTAAAATATTGCTAATTTCTATTGGTTTTTCTTCATTTTCAAATCTAATTTTGAAGTCATCATCTTTTGTTGAATACGCTAAGAAATTTTGATTTGGTAAAGATGCTTCAAATTCTCTATGTGTTTCATTTATTGATTGCTCAAATTTTTGGAACTCCTTTTCCCACTTTAAATTTATCTGTCCTGTAATGTTCTCATCTTTGCGTAAAGGGCCAATAAAATACCAGATTAAATTTTTTTCCTCCAATTGTTTTATAGTCTCTTGAAAGCTGCTACAAGATTCAATCACATCTAAAATATCCTTTTTCTTCTGTTCATCTACATCTAAACTTTGACTTTCAGCTATAAATACATTTTCGTTTTCCTGTGGCATAATTTTACATTTTAAAAAATATACTATAATATTAACAGATTTCTTTAAAAAGCCAACTAATTGTTGGATAAATAAACTTGAGCATTTGGCCAAAATGTTATATAGTAGTCACTTCAAGAAGTACAGTATGGACAATACCATTATAAGAAAATACGATATTAGAGGTATAATAGGCAAAGACTTGCAGATTAATGATGGGTACGAGATAGGTAGAAAGTTTGGCCAAACCGTAGTTAGTGTTTGTGTCGGCTACGACAGCAGAATAGATTCACCAGGTATAGAAAGAGAATTAATTAGGGGCTTAACTTTATCCGGTGCAAATGTTATACGCGTTGGACTATGCTCTTCACCTATGCTTTACGCTGCAACACAAATCACACAGGCGGATCTTGGTATCATAATAACTGCCTCTCATAACCCCAGCGAATATAATGGCTTTAAATTTTTTAGTAATAAAAAAGTCTTCTCAGATCAAGAAATGAAGGAAATTATAAGCAGTCCAATTAAAAACAGCACAAGAATTGGAAGCTTAATTAACATAAATATATATAGTGAGTACATTAGCATATTGAAAAGTGCAGTGAAGAATAATACTACACAGAAATTAAAAATAGCCTGGGATTGTGGAAATAGTCCAGCAAGTGGAATTATAAGGTATATTGAAAAGATCTTGCCTGGTCATACGCATATCGTAACCAATAACTCTATAGATGGGGCATTTCCACTGCATGATCCAGATCCCATAGAGGAAAAGAACCTCGCTCAATTAATTGACATTGTGAAGGAATGTGAATGTGATCTTGGCATTGCGCTAGATGGCGATAGCGATAGGGTGCGCTTAATTGATAATAAAGGCAACGTTGTTTCCAATGACCATTTATTTATAATTTTTGCACGTGAAGTGTTGGAGGAATATCCAGAAAGCAAAGTTATTGCTAACGTAAAAATGAGTATGAAAGTGCATGATTTTGTTAGTAAGTTAGGAGGGCAAGTTATTACCTGCGCTACTGGACATTCACTAGTTAAGAAGAAGATGGTAGAGGAAGAGGCAAAGTTTGCTGGTGAATTAAGCGGGCACTTCTTCTTTTCTGAGCTAGGTTTTGATGATGGGCTATATTCTGCTGTTAAAGCAGTTGACATTTTGCTTAAGAAAAACCAAAGCCTATCTCAGGTAATTGAGGATTTACCGAAGTTATATATCACTCATGAAGTAAAGATTGTAGTGAAAGATGAGAAAAAATTTCAAATAATTGAATCAATAAAGAAAACACTGGAGAAGCAAAATATTGTATTTTCAGATCTTGATGGTGTTAAAGTAACCGATAATAAAGGTTGGTGGCTTCTTAGGGTATCAAATACGCAAAACTGCATTACAGCAAGATGCGAAGGAGAGACTTTAGAGGGTTTTGAACTTACTAAAAAGGTTTTGTTCCATTACATTGATGAAGCAAGGTCTTTAAATTGTAGCTACTCACAGAAATAAATTTGATTTATAAAATTGACATGAAAGTATAAAGATAAATAGGCTAAATGTACTTATCACCTGGTCAGGCTGCAGCATTATTTCGTGTAACCGTTTGCGGGTCCACTTAATTCTGCAATTCTTTGATCTCACTCATGGAGAGGCCAGTAAACTTAACAATAGTGGTGACATCAACATTATTAGCCAGCATTGTTTTTGCAACTTCAATTTTTCCTTCCTTTTTAGCATCATCAAGTTTTTGTTCAAGAACAGCCCGTTCATCACGAATACGTTTTATTTCCTGTTCGTAGGCAATAAATTCTTTCTCTGACCAGTTGAATCTATTTAGTTCTTCATATGCCTTTTTAATTATTACATCACTACCTATTATCTTTTCCAATTCTTCTTCGCTAGTTTCATCTGCATATTTAAAATAATAGATCCATTTTTCAACTATACTCTCCAATTGGTCTTCTTTAGTTTTAGGAAATTTTGGTAACTCAATAAATGTAAAATAAAAATCTTTTAAATCATGTTCATAGCTATCTTTGTCTAACATTACATGATCTGACTTATACTCAGATTTATTAGGAAAGAGAATACAATCAGCAATAGCTATAAAAATGATTTCTTTAAGATCCTGATATTGATCACCTTTATCAGCTTGCCTTGAATAAGCTTTAGCAGCGTAATATTGAGCGCGTTTTTCAAAGCCTTTAGTTTTGGCAACTTGCATTTCGACTATTACTTGCACCCCATTTTCATCCCTGCAAAGAACATCAACGATACTTTGTTTTTTAGAGGCAATTTCAGCATCTTGAATAGTGCTGAGGAATTCTATTTCTTTTATTTCATCTTTGCCAGTGAACCCCAAAATATCATTGAGAAAGTGAATGAGGATGTCTTTATTTTTTTCAGTACCAAAAATACGCCGAAACGCAACATCATTCTTGGGGTCGAGAAACTTAGAAAGAGCCATAAAAAAATTTTTAAATGTATCTTTATATTATATATTCTTATTGATAATAATTCAATAATTTGTCATCTTTTTTGTTAACTTTACTGATGTTGCCAGAGGGAACGTTGTTGCAAAATTTTGTAAAATTTATTATCCTAAGGTTTCAAGTCCTCACAGGTTTATTGGAACTATATGTACAATGTGTTTATCAGTGAAAATCCGGAGAAAATGATGGGGGAAAAGTTAATACATTACTTTAGCCAGGGTAAATGCGAAGGCAATGCAGAAATGAAAAATCTGCTGGGAGGAAAGGGGGCAAATTTAGCAGAAATGTGCAATGTTGGCATTCCTGTTCCACCTGGTTTCACAATTTCCACCTCTGCTTGCAAAGTCTATTATCAAGACAATAGATCTTCTGTCATCCAAGTAGCTGACTACTCGGATCCAGAAAAAAATGTGGTCACGCACTGGAATGACATATGTAGTGAAAT
This sequence comes from Wolbachia endosymbiont (group A) of Cydia splendana, assembly GCF_947179475.1. Taxonomy (NCBI): domain Bacteria; kingdom Pseudomonadati; phylum Pseudomonadota; class Alphaproteobacteria; order Rickettsiales; family Anaplasmataceae; genus Wolbachia; species Wolbachia endosymbiont (group A) of Cydia splendana. Next base: position 816,196 of record NZ_CAMXBP010000001.1, on the reverse strand, counting down.
CAAAAACTACATGGCGATGCTCGAAAATGACATCGGTTGTAAGTTTGGGGATTTAAATAACCCCTTATTAGTTTCAATACGCTCTGGTAGTGTTAGTTCAATGCCGGGCATGCTTGATACTATTTTAAATGTTGGCCTAAATGATGAAACCGTTGTTGGGCTTGCAAAAAAAAGTGGCGAACGTTTTGCTTACGATAGCTACTGCCGTTTCATCATGATGTACTCCAATGTTGTACTACAGCTTGATCATCACCTATTTCAAGATGTTATTGATAATAAGCAGCAAAAGAGTGGAGCAAAAAGCTTAGCTGATCTTGATGTTGATGTTTTAAAAGAAATTGTTAACAATTTCAAAAGGATAGTACATGAAAAAACAGGAAAACATTTCCCGCAGAACGTTGAAGAGCAATTGTTAAACTCAGTTAATGCAGTATTTGCCTCTTGGAAAAATGATAGGGCTGTTTCCTATAGAAGAATACATAATATTCCTGAAAACCTTGGAACAGCGGTCAACGTGCAAGCAATGGTTTTTGGTAATTTAAATGATAATTCTGCAACTGGTGTGATATTTACACGAAATCCTTCAACTGGAGAAAAAAAATACTTTGGTGAATTTCTGATTAATGCTCAGGGTGAGGATGTGGTTTCTGGTGTTTATACTCCTATGCCAATTGACGGAGAGCAAAAAAACACCATGGAGAAGTTGCTGCCAAGTGTCTACCGAGAATTATGTGTGGTATGTGAAAAACTTGAAAGGCATTATAAAGACATGCAGGATATCGAATTTACTGTACAGGACGGTAAATTATGGATTTTGCAGACTAGGTCTGGCAAGCGCACGGCTGAAGCTGCTATTCGCATAATAGTTGATATGGTAAACGAAGGAACGATTACAAAAGAAGAAGGAATATTGAGAATTGATCCAAAAACCTTTGACAATTTATTGCATCCAGTTCTTGACGTTGAGAGTGACCAAAAAGTAATAGGGAAGGGGCTATCTGCTTCTCCAGGTGTTGCTTCTGGATATGTAATGTTTAGTGCAAGTGATGCTGAAAAAGCTGCAGAGCAGGGTAAAAAAGTGATTTTAGTAAGGTCAGAAACGAGTCCTGAAGATATTAATGGAATGAATGCTGCAAGCGGCATAGTAACAGCACGGGGAGGGATGACCTCGCATGCTGCTGTTGTAACCCGTGGAATGGGTAAGCCATGCATTTGCAGTGTAAGTGGACTTTATATCGATAAAGATGGAATTTTCTTTTCTGTAGGGGATACAAAAGTAAATAAAGGTGAACCAATTACCATCAACGGAGGAACAGGGGAGGTTATGCTTGGCATTCTTCCTACAATTTCGCCTGAATTATCGCAAGAATTCAAAACGATAATCAACTGGATAGATGAAATCAAAACGATCAAAGTGAGAGCGAACGCTGATACTCCAAAAGATGCAAAAATTGCAAAAGAATTCGGTGCAGAAGGTATAGGCTTATGTCGCACAGAACATATGTTTTTCGCTAGTGATAGAATCGAATTCATTCAAAAATTGATAATAGCTGACGATGAAAATGAAAGGGCAAATGCGCTCATTAAACTAGAAGAAATGCAAAAGTCTGATTTCAAAGAAATATTTTCTATTATGGAGGGCAGGGAAGTCACTATACGGTTGCTTGATCCACCTTTGCATGAATTTTTACCCAATGATCAGTCTACTATAGAAAAAATTGCCAAATCACTTAGTAAGTCAGTTGAGTCAGTAAAAAATAAAATAGCACAGTTATCAGAAAAGAACCCAATGCTTGGCCATCGAGGTTGTAGACTTGCTATTTCTCATCCTGAAATATATAGCATGCAGATTAGGGCAATACTTAGTGCTGCAAGTGAATTAAAGAAAGAAAAGAAGATAGAAGTGGAACCTGAAATCATGATTCCTTTTATCATGAGTGAGAAAGAGTTTGTTCTGATATGCGAGCTAGCAAAGAAAGAATCCTCTGTCATCTCAGCTAGGATCCAGATGCAGATTCCAGCGTCACGCGCTGGAATGACATCAGACAAGGCGTACTCAATTGGAACGATGATAGAACTACCAAGAGCAGCACTGATTGCTGATAAGTTAGCAAAACATGCAGAGTTTTTTAGTTTTGGCACTAATGATTTAACGCAAACAACCATGGGACTTTCAAGAGATGATTCAGTTAATTTCCTCGATTCTTATAAGGAAAGCAACATATTTGACAATGATCCATTTGAAGTGCTGGACATCGAAGGGGTAGGGGAGTTAATCAAGATAGCCATTGAAAGAGGCAAAAAAACCCGAAAAGAAATAAAACTGGGTATATGTGGAGAGCATGGAGCAGATCCAAAATCTATAGAGTTTCTCATCGAATCAGGGGTAGATTATGTTTCATGCTCACCCTATAGAGTACCGATTGCAAAGTTAGTGGCAGCACAGTTTAGTGTTAGATCTAAATTTGCTAGGTAAGTATAGTGGCAGTGTTGGCTACTCATATGGTTTGAGCCCACCAGAGGGTGTCATTCCAGCGCGTGACGCTGGAATCTAGTTTTTATTATGACCTTCTGGATCCCAGTGTCTGGGCACTGGGATGACATCCTGTTACACGTTCAACTTCATTCTCTCTCATCTCCCTATAACTTGGTAATGTAGAATTTTTTACATGCAACCCGGTATATATTGCAATCAAAGCAGCTATGACACTGCAAACTACTGCACCAGCTACAAATGGAACCATCACAGCAGCAGTAATGAATAATCCTGTAATAACAACTCCAACAACATCTTTTGTCAATGAGGTGTAAAAATCCTTTTTGCTCTCTTTATATTTAGTTTCTTGTTCATTTGGCATAGAAAATTGAGAATTTGTGAAGACATTTTTATTATTATCACAATCTGATATAGTAGTTTTGCCGGTATTTGTTTCTATTGTTAATACAGGCGTTTCATTTTCGTTACTATGACCTGGCTGATCATTAACACTACTTGACACAGGTTGGTTAGCATTTGCTTCTGTTACTATAGGAGGTGCTGGTACTATATTTTCTTCTACATTGGATGTTTCTGGTGTAATAAAATTTAATAGTATCTGAGTAATTTCTTCAACTTGTGTAGTTTGTTCTTTATCCATGGCCACCTTTAAAGCCTTTTGCATGTTTTCATCATTTACATGACCTAACAATAATTTAACTCCCTGGACATACTTTTGAGTAACAGCACAGAGCAAAGCGTTAAATTTTTCTTCTTCATTAAACTTACCACTATCCAGGAGTATTCTTACAACATCAGCTTGCTTAGTCGTTATAGCTTCGCTCAATCCAGCTTTTACATGTTTGAATTGACCAGTATTGCCTTCAGTTTTCAACTCTGTGAGTAATTTAATAATGTGTAGAAATATAGCACGATCATTGGTGTTGTCTGTAATATTAGGTCCCTTTGAATTAACAATATGCCCAAGTAAAGTATAATGATATTTATTTGTTTTTTTTATGTTTATCCTATTTTCTTTGAGCTTCTCACCAAACTCCTCAGCAGTTATATTAGGATTGTTAGTTACAATTTCCTTTATCTTTTCATAAGTCATGTCAAATTTTACCACTATTACTATCTAATTTATTATAGCAACTTTCCCAAAACCAGTCAAGGCATATTGCAGTTTCAAGCAGCATGATATATCATGATACATATTGAATATAGTTCTTAAAGCAAATGATGGAAGATTTAGCCTGTAAATTAGTTAAAGTGACCGAAGCTGCAGCACTTGCTGCGTATAAATTGGCAGGCTTTGGTGATGAAAAAAGGGCTGATCAGGTTGCAGTTGATGCAATGCGTACAGTATTAAATTCAATGGAAATAAATGGTACTATCGTAATTGGTGAAGGTGAGAGAGATGAAGCGCCGATGCTATATATTGGCGAGAAGGTTGGCACTGGAAATGGTCCTGAAATCGACATTGCCGTTGACCCACTTGAGGGCACTACGATTTGTGCTCATTACAAACCAGGGGCAATGTCTGTTCTTGCTGCAACGAAAAAAGGTAATTTTTTACATGCACCTGATGTTTATATGGAAAAAATAGCGGTAGGAAAAAATCTTCCAGAGGGTGTAGTCTCACTAAAAAATAGCATTGAAAAGAATCTAGACAATTTAGCCAAGGCAAAAAAGTGCAAAGTGAATGATCTCGTGGTAACTGTACTTAAACGTGAAAGGCATGGTGAATTAATAGAGAAAATCAGGAAATTAGGATCAAAAATTAAACTAATAGATGATGGTGATGTTGCGGCCATAGTTTCACTAGTAAATGGCAATCATGATATGTATATCGGTATAGGAGGAGCACCAGAGGGAGTGCTTGCGGCTGCAGCGCTAAGCTCTATCGACGGACAGATGGAGGGAAGATTAGTACTTGATACGGATCAGTTAAGAGAAAGAGCAAAAAATTTAAATATTGATGACCCAGAAAAAGTCTACGCCGTAAAAGATATGGCAAGAGGTGAATCAGTGTTCATTGCAACTGGAGTAACAAGCGGAGAACTTGTGGATGGAGTTAAATTGAATCATAATACCTATTCAACTAATTCTTTAATAATTCTGCCTAATAGGCTGATAAAGCTGCAAACAATGCAGAACTTATGTTAGCTTTTTTAGTTTCTAATTTTAGCTTTACAACATTTAGCATTAAGATATAATCAAGTTTACTTATAACAATAGAGGTGTGAAATGTTTTCTAGTATTATAAATCTATTTAATGGTTTGTACAAAAATTCGAGTACCAAGGAAAGTGAAGAAAAGTTGACTCTTCTATCTCCTCAAGCAAATCTTCAATTCGATGAGACTCAGGTACAAAGTGTGCTCTCAGATTTTGAGGAATTGGAGTTTAAGGATAATAAGTGTTTTGACAAAATAGCAGACGATTATGAAAAGAAGGGGGAGAGTGCCCTTTTTAACTATGTAATATTGAATAAGCGGAAAGAAATAATCGATATATTAGATAGGAATCTTCCTCTCCTCGAAGAACAGGAGGAGTTTAGAAAGAAATATGGTCAATATGTTCTTCAAATTGACAAAGGAATGAGTTATGGAAAAGAACTTCAAGATGGACTTCGGTCTTTTGAAGATAGGGCAGAAAAAGTATTATCAGATTTTGAAAGATTGAATTTTGATTTTAAGGATAATAAGTGTGAAGATTCTTCTGATTTCGTAAATTATAATAACGGTTGGCCGGCAGATCCATTTGACAAGATAGCAAATTGTTATCGAGAGGATGATATTTTCCTTTTCAATTATGTGGTATTGAGTAAGCGAAAAGAAATAATGGGTATATTGGATAAGAAGCTTACTTCTAAAGATCAGGAGGAGTTAAAAGAAAATTTTAAAAAGAGGTTGGGTAGATATCTTATTCGAATTGGTGAAAGAATGAGCGATGGACAAGAATTTCTAAAAACTGGTAGTGCAATTGCTTTCTTTGATGGGTGTTATGTGCCATGTCCATATGCAAACCGTCTTCTTAATCATTATGACCATCTTAATATCAACATTACTAAACCTGAACAAAGTTTAGAAACCAGTCGTCTTTTCACTGAAAAAACTAAAAGAATGGAAGAAGAGAAAAGCGAGGTAAAAAGAGCAAAAATATACAGCAATGGTGAAAGAATAGTAACAATTGAGAAGAATGAGAAACAACAGAGGAACTACTCCTTTACAAAATTTGCAATATGTGACATCGAAATTAGTTGGGGTGCAAAAGATGAATCTGGAAAAGACCTTAACTGTACTGTTGTTCTAAATATAAATTTAGGTCAAGTTAGTATTAAAAAATCAACTATTGACGGTAAAGATGTTGAACCAAAGAAAATTTTAGAGTTAGCTAAGCAAAACGAGGCTGTGCTTATAAAAGGTAAAGCTTTACATGAAGTTTTAGCAGCACATTTCATTAAGCAAACACCATGTGAGGAAAAGAAGGATATGCAATCGCACGAGAATATCGTTGTACCTGGTTCCGGTGCACCTCGCTCTATTAATGAGGAAATAACTGTAGAGCATCCGTTCGGGAAAGCGGCAAATAAAGATAATCATAGAGAAATGTGAGTTTACAACAAATGGTGCCATGAAAGTAGCTGATACATAACTGTACGAACGTTTGTTTGCGAAGAAATGTTATAGCAGGTTTTGCCTCAAACACAAAGGTGTCATTCCAGTGCTTGACACTGGAATCCAGCCCTTTTACGCAGTCCCATTAAAAACGTTGTATTTTAACGTAGGATTAGCTACTTTTATACTCACCAATTTAATCTCTAATCAAAATTCCTGGATCCCAGTGTCTGGGCACTGGGATGACATCCTCCCTAGTGGATTCAAATCACAATATTCGTATAGTAAGCACTGACCACTTTTGCTTCAATATTTGCGATGCCCCTGAACAGATACAATTATTCTATTATCAGGAGGATGCCATTAATCGCTTTATATAATGCTACTTGTAACACTTATGCCCTGAACGGAGACAGTTTAGGCTGTTATGCCTGGCGGCTTTGTTGGAATAAGTTTTTCAACACTGCTAACAATAAAATTGATTGTATCGTCAGCTACCTTATCGAATTTATCATTTATCTCTTTTCCTATTTCTTGATTTTTAACATATTCGTGTAGAGCTAAAGCAGTTATAGCTGCACATGCTGCAATTAAGCCAGTTTGTGCTATAATGAATAGTGATAATCCTCCTACGAATATAGATGTTAATCCAATAGCCAGGTTTATAATTTTACTTTGTGTTGTTTGTTGCGTCGCTTGGCTTTGATCTGCCTGTTTATCCTCTAAAGCATTCGATATTGTTTTTAAGGCAACTTTTATCGCTATTGCTGCAACTGAAACCATAATTAGCCCTATAGCTATTTTTGCTAAAAGAAGAATCGACGGTAGCATCATTACAAATAATAGCGCGCCAATTCCTCCAGCTAACCACTTCTCATTTATTTTTTTTGATTGATTTGTACCAGTGTTCATTATTACCCTCCACTTTACTTATGATTTACCTATATCTAATACGAAATATGAAGGTAGTCAACTATATATTTTATATGAAAGATTGTATTAAAAGTTTTTCATGTTATTTTTTGCTGCTTCGTGGTTAAATTTGGAATTTTAGAAAGAGTTACGTATTATTTGAAATTCTTGTATACTGTTTTGAATCAGTTAAATAGATAATGAAGTGCAGGACGCAGTTTTAATTTTACAAGATGGCAAGTGCTTTTGGGGAAAATCAGTAGGTAAAAAAGGCAAGTGCATAGGCGAGGTTTGTTTTACCACTGGTATGACCGGTTATCAGCATACTATAACTGATCCTTCTTTTGCCGATCAAATTATAACGTTCACTTTTCCTCATATTGGTAACATTGGAATAAACCATAAAGATAATGAAGGAAAGAAAATTTTTGCAAGTGGTGTGGTTATGCGTGAACTTTCTTCTATGTCCCACCCTTCTTCATATATCAGTTTAAATGATTGGTTAGAGAAAAATAACGTGATTGGGATATCAGGAGTTGATACTAGAGCTTTAACAAGACATTTGAGAGAACATGGATCTCAAAATGGAATGATATGCTCATCGAGTAAGGCGCATGCATTAGACAAATTGAAGGAATACAAACCTGTAAATGGGATAGAAATAACTAATAAGGTTAGCTTAAATAACAGTTTTGAAAATAATAGACTAGCGGAGCACTTTGTCATCCAAGTAGCTGACTACTCGGATCCAGCAAAAAATATATGGATTCCAGTGTCACGCACTGGAATGACATCAGATAGAGCTATTGACCTTAATGCAAAATATAGGATTGTAATCGTTGATTTTGGCGTAAAAATCAGTATAGTTTCACGCTTAATAGAACTTGGTTGTACAGTTGAATTAATCAGACCAAGCACAGGTTTTGCTCAAAAAGTGTTGAGTATGAATCCAGATGGTATAGTGCTTTCAAATGGTCCTGGTGATCCGCAAGAAATAGGAGAAAGTGTAGTTTCAGAAATAGACATTATTATAAAATCTAAAATACCAATTTTTGGCATATGCATGGGCCATCAATTACTTGCGATTACTTTGGGGGCAAAGACCATCAAGATGGATATAGGTCACCGAGGGAGTAACCATCCAGTTTATGATGTAATTAGTGGAAAAGTTGAGATCACTAGCCAAAATCATGGTTTTGTTGTTGATTCAGCTTCTCTTCCAAGTAATGTTGAAATTACTCACATTTCTCTATTTGATAATAGTGTAGAGGGAATAATGATGAAGGATTACCTAGTCTTTTCTGTGCAATATCATCCAGAAGAAGCGCCAGGTACGCATGATTCGCATTATTTGTTTAGGCGTTTTATTGGCAATATTGTGTTATATAAAATGAAATCTGCATGATTTTAATCAGGGTAGGTTTTATTGCTTGATTTTTTAATTTTAGGCGTTTAGTATTAAATACAATAAGAGCTTAAGTTAAGATGCTAAAATAGTATTCTCTTAACAAATTTTTGCGGAGGAGTGACCGAGTGGTTAAAGGTAACAGACTGTAAATCTGTCCGCGTGAGCGTACGTAGGTTCGAATCCTACCTCCTCCATTGTGCGGGTATAGCTCAATGGTAGAGCTCTAGCCTTCCAAGCTAGTGACGTGGGTTCGATTCCCACTATCCGCTCTTTTTTTTGTTGTATTTTTATAAAATCAACATATTATTTATTGATGTATTTGTATTTTAGGTAGAAAAGTTTAAATTATGACAGCAATAGTGGAAGCATTTGGAAAGCCGCATGTAAATGTGGGAACAATAGGACATGTGGATCATGGGAAGACGACGTTAACAGCGGCGATAACGAAGCATTATGGAAATTTTGTAGCGTACGATCAGATAGACAAAGCGCCAGAAGAAAGGAAGAGGGGGATAACGATAGCAACAGCGCATGTTGAGTATCAGACAGAGAAAAGGCATTATGCACACGTTGATTGTCCTGGACACGCTGACTATGTAAAGAACATGATAGTAGGTGCAGCACAGATGGATGCGGCGATATTGGTAGTGTCGGGGGTTGATGGGCCAATGCCACAAACGAGAGAGCATATATTGCTGGCGAAGCAGGTAGGTGTTGGATATATCGTGGTGTATATAAATAAAGCTGATGTTGCTGATGCTGATATGATAGATTTAGTAGAAATGGAAGTGAGGGAATTACTGAGTAAATACGGATTTCCAGGGGATGAAGTGCCTGTGGTGGTTGGTTCAGCGCTCAAGGCGCTGGAGGATGACAGCAGCGAATATGGAAAGAAATCAATAGACAAATTGATGGAAAAGTTAGATGAATATGTAGCGGTTCCACCAAGGCCTGTGGATTTACCATTTTTATTGCCAATCGAAGATGTATTTTCGATATCGGGGCGAGGAACAGTGGTAACAGGAAGAATAGAGAAGGGAGAGATAAAGACGGGAGAAGAGATAGAGATAATAGGTCTGAAAGCGACGCAAAAGACGATATGCACAGGTGTAGAAATGTTTAAGAAGTTGCTGGATAAGGGAAGTGCAGGACTCAATGTAGGAATATTGTTAAGAGGAACAAAAAGAGAAGAAGTAGAGAGAGGGCAAGTATTGGCAAAACCGGGGACGATAACGCCGCATAGAAAGTTTAAGGCGGAGGTTTATATATTAAAGAAAGAGGAAGGAGGAAGGCATACACCATTTTTTGCGAATTACCAGCCACAGTTTTATTTAAGGACAACGGATGTAACTGGGAGCATAAAATTGCTAGATGGGAAGGAGATGGTAATGCCAGGAGATAATGTGAGTGTAGAAGTAGAATTGCAAGTACCGATAGCAATGGATAAGGGATTGCGTTTTGCGATAAGAGAAGGCGGTAGAACTGTTGGTTCTGGTGTTGTTTCTGAAATTTTGGAGTGAGTGTAGTAACTAAGATGAAGCAAGATATATATATTAACATTAAGGCTTTCGATTGTTCTTTATTGGAGGAGTGTGTTCGAAAATTTGTTGATGAATTAAAGCGGTCCAGTGCAAAATTATCTGGTCCGATTGCGTTGCCAAGGAAAGATTCTAAATTTATTGTTAATAGATCTCCTCACGTTGATAAAAAATCTCGTGAACAGTTTGAAATGAGAACTTCTAGGCGTTTGATTGTTTTACATGATCTTACTCCTACTATGATGCAGATGCTTACAGGTTTATCTTTTTCTGCTGGCGTAGAAGTGGATTTAAAAGTCAAGGAAGTTAAGGTTTAGGAGAAGGAAATGAAGAGAATAAATTCGCTGAGGAGAATTGGTTTGCTAATGATGAATATTGGTCATACTGCTATGTATTCTGACAATAGTCGCATGGCTGTAACTTTATTGCATCTCAGCGAAACTTATATTATTGATATAAAAGGACAAGATAAATGTGGCTATAATTCAGTCATTTTAGGCACAGGAGATTTTAAAAATATAGCAAAACCTCAGTTGGAATATTTAAAGAAAAAGGGTATAAATAATAAATGTAAGTTATACGAAAGTAGATTAAATGACCTGTCGGGAATAGAATGTGGTAAAAAAGTGGGAATCAATCATTTTGTGGTTGGTCAATATCTTGATATTACGGGTTATTCTATAGGTAAAGGATTTGCTGGTGTGATGAAGCGGCATAATTTCAGTGGGCTTAGGGCATCTCATGGTGTTTCTATTGCTCACAGATCACAAGGTTCCACTGGCCAATGTCAGGATCCTGGTAGAGTATTCAAAGGAAAGAAAATGGCTGGTCATTTAGGTAACAGCAGGATAACTGCACAAAATATGAAGATATTATCCATTGATCATGAAAATAGTATAATTGCTGTGAAGGGTAATAATGTTCCTGGGTTTAAAAATTCCTATGTTTTTGTAAGAGATGCAGTTAAAAAATCTTTACATAAAGATGTTCCTTTTCCGGTAGGTTTACTGTTAGATGTAAATGATGATGCTAGTAATTTGGTAAGTTAGTTATGGAATGTAATTTAGTTAATCTATCTAATGATAATGTAGGTACTGCTCAGCTCAATCCTTTGATATTTTCTGCTAAGCAAAAATTGAGTATTTTGCATGATATAGTGAGATGGCAATTAGCGAAGAGAAGAGCTGGTACTCATAAAACAAAAGGTATTAGTGATGTCTCTGGTACAACAGCTAAACCTTATGGTCAAAAACGTACCGGTAGGGCAAGACAAGGGAGCTTGCGATCTCCTCAATTTAGAGGTGGTGGGATTATTTTCGGCCCTGTTGTGAGGAGTCATACTTATTCTCTTAATAAGAAGGTACGCAAATTTGGTTTAAAAATTGCTTTATCTCTAAAGTATTTAAATAATCAAGTAATTATTCTGGATAATTTAAATATTGATGTGAAGAAAACGTCTGAAATGTGTAAATGTATTAAAAATTTTAAATTTTCTTCCTTTTTGATAGTTGGTGATTATGGAGATGATTTGTTGCGTGCGGCTAAAAACTTGCACTATGTAGACTTAATCAAACCTATTGGGTTAAATGTTTTTGATATATTGAATCACGAATGCGTGATGTTGACAAAGGATACTTTAAAGCATCTTGAAGGTAGATTGTTATGATCAAATATAATAGTATAATAAAATCTCCTATAATTACAGAAAAGGCCTCTTTTTTGAGGGAGAAGTTTAATAAATATTCTTTGTATGTTTTTGTAAATGTAAATAAGCGTCAAATAAAGTTGGCAATAGAGTCTCTATTTGATGTTAAAATTTCTTCTATAAATGTTGTTAGAATTAAGCCTAAATATAGGCGTTTTAGGGGTGTGATTGGTTGTGAAAAACAGAAAAAGAAAGTTTATTTTTCTTTGATGGATGGTCAAAAATTAGATATAATGAGCGTTTAGTATGGGTATGAAATTTTTTAATCCTGTTACTCCGTCTTCTCGTGGGACTGTGTTAGTAAGTAAAGTTGGTTTATCAAAAGATGAGCCAGAAAAGTCTCTTACATCCGGTAAAAAGTCCAGTGGTGGAAGAAATAATCATGGTAGAATTACAACTCGTCATAGGGGTGGTGGTCACAAAAAGAAGTATAGAGTGATAGATTTTAAGCGTAATAGGAGTGGTCAAGGTATAGTTGAAAAAATAGAGTATGACCCAAATAGAAGTGGGTTTTTGGCGTTAATATCATATAAGGAAGATGATATTAAGTCTTATATATTAGCTCCTCAAGGTATGAAGCCAGGTGATGTTGTTACAGCTGGGAATGATGCTGATATTTTGCCAGGGAATTGTTTACTACTCAAGCATATACCTGTTGGTTCTTTCGTTCATAATGTTGAGCTGAAGCCAGGTAATGGTGCTGCGATTGCTAGAGCTGCTGGTTGTTATGCACAAATCGTTGGTCGTGATGGCCAATATATTTTATTACGACTCAGGTCTGGTCAAATTAGGTTGATTTTATCTTCTTGCAAGGCTACTATTGGTGTAGTATCTAACCCTGACCATAAGAATAGAAAGTTGGGTAAAGCTGGGAGAAGTAGGTGGCTTGGGATTAGACCTACTGTACGTGGAGTTGCAATGAATCCGGTTGACCATCCTCATGGAGGCGGGGAAGGAAAAACCTCTGGTGGTCGTCATCCTGTTACTCCTTGGGGTGTTGCAACAAAAGGAAAGAAAACTCGAAGGAGAAATAAATCTAGTGATAAGTATATAAAACAATTGAAAGGTTAGTTTATGAGTAAATCTGCATGGAAGCCTCCTTTTTGTCATCCTTCTATATTAAAGTCGGTGAATAATGCTTTAAACAAGGGGTTTGTTAACATGGCTATAAAAGTTCATTCCAGGGCTTCTGTAATTCTTCCTAATTGTTTAGGTTTAAAGTTTGCTGTTTATAATGGTAAGGATTACATTCCTGTGAATGTTAATGATCAGAATATGATAGGTCATAAGTTTGGTGAGTTTTCACCCACTCGTAAATTTACTGGGCATAGTGGTGATAAAAAGGCGACAAGAAGGTAATTGATATGAAAAACAGAGATGTAATAGTTAAAGCTGGTTCTAGGGTTTTAAAATCAACTCCTCGTAAATTGAATTTGGTTGCTGGTTTAGTACGTAATAAAAAAGTTTCTTTTGCCACTGTGCAATTAAGATTTTGTGAAAAGAAAGCTGCAGGTCTTATAAGGAAGGTATTGAATTCTGCGATTGCTAATGCTCAAAATTATGGATTGGATATCGATAATTTATATATAAAAGAAATTTTAATAGGTAAGTCTCTTACTTTGCGTAGGGTATGTCCAAAAGCTATGGGTAGAGCTAATAGAGTTAGTAAACGTTATAGTAATATAACTGTAAAATTGGGGGAAATTATATGATTCATAAAAATAGAAAATTAATAAGGAAAGTGCAAAAATATGGGAAACGTTAATCCTAAAGGATTTAGGTTAAAAATAATTAATACTTGGTCATCTATTTGGTATGCTGAGAAGGGTTATAAACAAGGGTTGCATCAAGATTTATCTATTCGCAGTTATATAAATGAATCTTTTAAGCATGCTGGTGTTTCTAAAGTAATTATAGAGCGTACGATCGATTTGGTATCTGTAATAATACATTCTTCTAGACCTGGAGTGATAATAGGTAAGAAAGGCTCGGATATTGAGAAGATAAAGCAAAAGATAGCTGAAAAAGTAAAAAATAATGTGGAAGTGAATGTAGTAGGGGTTAAAAGGTCTGAAATAGATGCAGTTTTAATATCAAACAGCATTGCACAGCAGTTAGAAAAAAGGGTTTCATTTAGAAGAGCGATGAAAAAAGCTATTCAAAGTTGTTTGAGGATGGGTGCTAGAGGTATTAAAGTAAGTTGTTCTGGGCGCCTTGGCGGAGCTGAGATAGCTCGTACTGAGTGGTATAAAGAAGGCCGTTTGCCTTTGCATACTTTACGTGCTAATATAGATTATGCTTTTGCTGAAGCAAAAACTATATATGGCATCATAGGAGTTAAGGTCTGGGTTTATATTGGTAACTAATTAGGTATATTGAAATGTTTATTCCTAAAAAAAGTAAATATAAAAAAGTATTTAAAGGACGAATTAAGGGTAACACGAAAGGTGGTAGCACATTATCTTTTGGAGATTATGGTCTAAAGGCTATGGAAGCAGGTAGGATTCAATCTAAGCATATTGAAACTGCAAGGCGTGTAATATCTAGAACATTAAAACGCTCTGGTAAAGTGTGGATAAGAATTTTTCCTGATAACCCTGTTAGTAAAAAGCCGGCGGATGTGCGTATGGGTAAAGGGAAAGGTAGTGTTGAGTTTTGGGTATTTAAAGCTAAGCCCGGTAGAATGTTGTTTGAAATTAGCAGTGATGTTCCCATGCATTTAGCAAGATTGGCGCTTGAAAAGGCAACTGCTAAGCTTCCTATGAAGTGTAAATTTGTATCTAATCATAATTAAATGGAGTTGCAATGGATATAGCTGACATTGAATCGAGGTCCTCGCAAGAATTGCATGAAATTCTTGTGAATTTGAGAAAAGAGTTTGTTAATTTGGTTTTTCAAAAGAAGCTGGGCCAGTGCAACAATATTTCGCGTTTTAGCTTAATAAGAAAGAGCATAGCTCGTATTTTAACTACATTAAATAAAAGAAGAAGAGAGGAAAAGAATGCCTAAAAAGGTTTTTTGTGGTACTGTAACTAAGGCTAAGTGTGATAAGACTGTAAAGGTTTCGGTATTACAAGTGTATAAGGATGAGCTGTATAAAAAGGTTATAAAAAAATACAAGAAGTATACAGCACATGATGAGAATAATAGTTGTAAAGAAGGGGACAAGGTTTTAATACAAGAACACAAGCCTATTTCTACTACTAAAAAATGGGTTATTGTTAATAGCTCACATTGAATAGGATATTTATATGATTCAAAAAAATACATTGTTGGAAGTAGCTGATAATTCTGGCGCGCGTGCAGTGCTTTGTATTGGTTTATTGGGTGGTAGAAAGTCTGCATCTATAGGTGACACAGTTATTGTATCTACTAAATCTATTACTCCAAGAGGGAAAGTTGAGAAGGGAAAAGTATATAGAGCAGTTGTGGTGAGGGTGAAAAGCCCTATTAGAAAATCTGATGGTTCTGTAATTCGTTTTTCTAGCAATGCTGTAGTTTTGATTAACGATCAAGGTGAACCACTTGGCACTCGGGTGTTTGGTCCGGTAAAAAAGTTATCATCTGGTTCTTTTATGAAGATAATGTCATTAGCTGTTGAGGTTTTATAATGAGTGCTAAAATAAAAAGTGGTGACGACGTTATAGTTTTAACTGGTAAAGATAAGGGAAAAATTGGTAAGGTAATCAAAGTTATAGCACGTGATGCTAAAAAGAAAGTAATTGTTTCTGGAGTGAATGTGCATAAGAGACATACTAAACCAAAAGCTGGTAGTAGTGGTGGTATATTAAATAAAGAGTTAGCTATTGATATATCCAACGTTGCAACATTGGACCCTAAATATAAAACTCCAACTAGAGTGGGGTTTAAGGTTATAGACGGTAGAAAAGTGCGTTTTGCAAAAGTTTCTGGAGAAGTGATAGATTAGGTTGATATGTTTAAAGAATTGTATAAAGATAGCATAGTAAAGTCCTTGAAGGATAAGTTTAATTACGGCAATATAATGCAAGTGCCTAAACTTGTCAAGGTGTGTATCAATATGGGCGTTGGAGATGCTGCTACAGATAGTAAAGCAATAAATGAACCACTTGATAGCCTATATTTGATTGCTGGGCAGAAGCCTTTATCAACTTTTGCAAAAAAATCTATTTCTGGCTTCAAGATCAGAAAAGGTTCTACAGTAGGTTGCAAAGTAACTTTGCGTAGAGATAAAATGTATGAGTTTTTAGAAAGATTGATATATATTGCTTTGCCAAGGGAAAAAGATTTTAGAGGATTTAGTGTGAAGCAATTTGACGGTAATGGTAATTTTTCCTTTGGTATAAAGGAACATATCTCGTTTTTAGAAATAGACTATGATAAAATAAGTAAAATTAGAGGTATGGATATTAATATTATAACAAGTGCAGTTAGTGATAAGGAAGCAAAGGAATTATTACTGGCTCTTAAATTTCCTTTTTTTGATTAATTGAGAGGAGAAATATATGGCAAAAAAATCTATGATAGAAAGAAATCTTCGCAGAATAAAGTTGTGCGATCAATATAAAGAAAAAAGAGAAAAATTGAAATCTATAATAAATAATAAGAATTTGTCTATTGTAGAAAGGTTTACAGCTCAAAATAAATTAATTAAAAAATTGCCTAGAAATTCTTCTAAAACCAAAATTAGAAATAGGTGTGCTTTAACTGGGAGACCAAGAGGAGTATATAGAAAATTTGGTTTATGTAGAATTGTTTTGCGTGATTTATGTTCTTTTGGGCAAGTTCCAGGAGTTACAAAGTCTAGTTGGTAAATATAATATAAGGAGTATATTGTGGCGTTATCTGATAGTATTGGTGATTTTTTAACAAGGATACGTAATGCTCAATTGGCAATGCATAGGGCAACAAGGGTACTATTTTCTAAGATGAATTCTTCTATATTGGAGATTTTAAAAGAGGAAGGGTATATCCTTGATTATGAAAAGCAAGTTGTAGGTAATTTACCTTCTTTCATTGTAAAATTGAAGTATTATGAGAAGTTACCTGTAATTAGTGACATAGTTAGGGTGTCAAAGCCTGGTTGTCGTCGTTATTCTAAGTATAAGGACATTTCTAAAGCATATAATGGTCTTGGTATTTTTATTATATCGACACCCAAAGGAGTGATGACTGATTATAATGCACATAAGTTAAAGGTTGGTGGAGAAGTTTTGTGTCGTGTGTTTTAAATAATAGGAGAAATTCATGTCTCGTATAGGTGCTGCTCCTATCAATATTCCTGCTGGTGTTTCAGTTGAATATAATAATGGTAGTATGTTAATAAAGAGTGCTAAGGCTGAAAAGGAAGTTAGCTTGATCAGGGATGTTGTGTGTCAGATTATTGATAATCAGCTATTGCTTTCTGTTGATCAAGATAAAGATAATTATGATAAAATAAAGCCTATGTGGGGCACTTATAGGAGTAATATTAATAATATCATTAACGGCATGGTTGATGGTTTTTCTGTTAATCTTGAGATTAACGGTGTGGGATATAAGGCAGAGTGTGATGGTAAGTATTTGACTTTATATCTTGGTTATAGCCATAATGTTAAATATAAAGTGCCTAAAGATGTTGAGATTAAGTGCATAAAGCCAACTCACTTAGTAGTTAGTGGTATGGATAAGCAGAAGGTCTATATGGTGGCGTCTGATATATGCAAAATTAGAAAATATGATCCTTATAAAGGTAAGGGTGTTGTAATAAAAGGCAAATTTATGCTGCGTAAGGTTGTAAGTAAAAAGAAGTAATAAAAATGAAAAGATCGTATAATTTTTTAAGTAATTCTGAAAAAAGGAAGTTACGTAATAGAGCGAAGCTTGACAAGAGCGCTGAACGTTTACGTATATCCATATTTAAATCTAATAGGCATTTTTATGTCCAGTTAATTAATGATGTAAAAGGAATAACTCTCACTTCAGCTTCTACTTTGGATGCTAAAATTAAGGATGTATGTAAAGGGAAAGTCAACGCTGAAACTATAAAGCAGGTTTCTTCTTTAATGGTTGAGCGTCTGTCTGGCATGAAATTAGAGCAGCAGCTTACGTTTGATCGTGGAGCGTATAAATACACAGGATTAGTTTCTCAATTTGCTGAGGCTTTAAGAAGTTCTGGATTTGAATTTTAGAAGGTTTTGAATATGGCTATAAAGAATTTACAAAATAATAATGATTTATCAGAGCTTTTAGTTTCGGTACGAAGAGTGACAACGGTTACCAAAGGTGGTAGAAGATTTTCATTTTCAATTTTGGTTGTTGTTGGCGATGAGAAGGGTAGGGTAGGGTGTGGAATAGGTAAGCACGCAGAAGTTGCTGAAGCAAGAGTCAAAGCTGTAAATGCTGCAAAGAAATCAATGATTAGAGTGTACTTGCGTGAAGGTAGAACTTTGCATCATGATATTAAAGCTAAATTTTGTTCTGGTGAGATAGTTTTAAGAACCGCAAGAGCCGGAACAGGTATTATTGCTGGTGGAGCGATTAGATCAGTTTTTGAGGTGTTAGGTATAAAGGATGTGGTAGCTAAATCCACTAGATCAAATAATCCTCATAACGTTATATGTGCGGTGTTTAAGGCTTTTGATAGTATGTTATCTCCTCGTCAGGTAGCAAGCAAAAGAGGCAAAAAGATTAGCGAGATAGTTGGAAACAGGTAAAGTATGAATAATGCTGTAAAATTAAACTCTATATTTACTAAATTATCTAAGAAAAAGAAGCCTAAGTTGCTGGGTAGAGGTATCGGTTGTGGTAAAGGTAAAACATCCGGTAGAGGGCATAAAGGGCAGAAGGCTAGAAGTGGAGTTTCTATAAATGGTTTTGAGGGTGGACAACAGTCTATATATACTCGTTTGCCTAAAAGAGGTTTTAAGCCTATACGTAGGAGCATATACTCTATAATTAATGTTGGCGATATACAGCGCTTAATGGAAGCTAAAAAAATAGTGAAAGACTCTGTTATAGATAAGGAGAGGCTGTATAAATTAGGTTTTATAAAGTCTATTAAGGATAAAATTAAACTTCTTAATAAAGGTAAGTTGAGCGAAAAATTTGTGTTTCATGTTGATTTTGCGTCAGAAGCTGCAAAAAAATCTGTAGCTTCAGTTGGTGGTAGTGTGGAAATACTATCGTAAGTCATGGGCAATAAATCAGCATTTAATAGCTTGGATCCTACGTTGTTATATAAAGGCGATTTATTAAAGCGTATATTTTTTACGCTAATAGCTTTAATTTGCTATCGCTTGGGTACTTATGTGCCTATTCCTGGAATTAATCTTGATGTAATTAATGATATATTTCCCAAAGATGGCTCAGGCGTTTTTGGAGTATTTAATTTATTTTCTGGTGGTGCATTGGCTAGAATGACAATTCTAGCATTGAACGTTATGCCATATATAATGGCTTCTATCATTATTCAGTTACTTTCTTCTGCGATTAAAGGAATGAAGGAAGTTAAGAATGATGGAGAGTCAGGCCGTAGAAAGATGAATTCTTATATACGCTATCTGACCATAGTAATTTGTGTATTTCAATCAATTCCAATTTTGGTTGGATTGGAAGGGATGAATAGGGAAGGGGTATTGGTTGTAATCGAACCTGGTGTTATGTTTCGTACAATAGGTGTTTTCAGCCTTTTAGGTGGAACTATGCTTTTAATATGGCTTGGTGAACGAATCAGCGCTAGCGGTATAGGCAATGGTATCTCATTAATCATTTTCACGGGTATAATATCAGAGTTACACAGCGCTTTGTCATCTTTGTTAACGTTAAATAAAAACGGTAGCGTATCGTTATTTATTATCCTTTTTGTTTTGGTATTGTTTTTTTTGCTGCTACTCTTAGTCATTTTTGTAGAGTCTTCTTATAGAAAGGTTATTGTTCAACATCCTAAAAAGCAATTTAAAAGATTACATAATGACGATTTTACTTATATTCCATTGAAGATTAATTTATCTGGTGTAGTACCAACCATTTTTGCTAATGCAATTTTATTGACACCTATTTCAATTGCAAATTTCTATAAGGGGCACGCTTTTTCTGATTTTATTTTGAATTACTTTATGGGAAATAAAGTAGTATATATTGTAGCCTATTTGGTGCTGATAGTATTTTTTAATTTTTTCTATACCAATTTTATATTTAATCCAGAGGAAAACGCAGATTTTCTTAAAAAAAATGGTGGTTTTATACCTGGTAGAAGGCCTGGGAAACATACTTCTGATTACCTTCAAGATATAGTTTTTAAGTTGACATTCATTGGCTCTGCGTATTTGGTAGTCATATGTACTGTACCTGAAGTTATGAGATATTATTATGATATACCATTTATTTTTGGTGGGACGAGCTTACTGATTATAGTGAACGTTATTACTGATACTATTATGCAAATACAATCTTATATTTTTTCAAATAGGTACGACAACTGGATAAAGAAATATGAGTCTAAAACGAGGAAAGTAAGATGATCATTACGATTTTTGGTCCTCCAGGTTCTGGTAAAGGTACTCAGTCAAGCTTGTTAATAGCAAAATATAATTTAAAATTAATTTCAGTAGGGGATTTATTAAGGAATATTATATCTAGCAGTAGTGAGTTAGGTAAAAAAATAAAGGGTACCGTGGAATCTGGTAATTTAATTCAAGATGAAATTATATGTGGATTATTACGTGACCAGCTTGCATTAGTGGATGATAATTGCTTATTAGATGGTTTTCCGAGAAATTTAAACCAGGCTCATTTTTTGACTCAAGTTTTGCAAGAAAAATATAATAGGGATGTTGACATTGTAGTTGAGCTGCAGCTTGACGATAATATTGCAATCGATAGGTTAAAAAATCGTCTCGCGTGTTTGGGCTGTAAAAGCATATATAGTGTATCTTCTTTTAAGAGTACTACTTGTGCTAAATGTAAAAGTACGAGGTTAGAGAAAAGAATTGATGATGCTGATATGTCTGCAATTAATAAGAGAATAAGTGAATATCACCTTCAAATGAAAGGTTTACGCGAGTATTATAAAGGCAAATTATTAACAATTGACGCTAATTTGAGTGTTGATGAGGTAACGCAAGAGATTGAAAGTAAAATTTCTTGTAATTTGGTTTGACTCTGAGTTGTTTTATGGTATAAATTAAGAGTTGTTATTAATAAAGTATCGAGGTACCAGTGGCACGTATTGCAGGCATAAATATTCCAGTGAGGAAATGTGTTCCTTTTGCATTAACTTATATATATGGTATAGGTATTGCTACTGCGAATGTAATTTGTCACGCTTGCGAAGTTGATAAGCGCAAACGTGTTTCAGAATTACGAGATGAAGATATAGAAAAGATCAGCAGTTTCATTAGACAAAATTATGTTATAGAAGGTGAGCTCAGAAAAGAAGTGGCTATGAACATAAAATCTTTAGTGGAAATGGGATGCTATAGAGGGGTGAGACATAGAAAAGGTTTACCTGTGAGAGGGCAAAGGACTCATACTAATGCTAAGACTCGTAAAGGTAGATCTCGGTTGCCTATTGCTGGGAAAAAATAAAATTTATTATTATTGTGAGTTTTAATGAAAAAAGTCAAAACGGTTGGTAAGAGTAAGAAGGAGTTTATTACTGGTGTTGTCCATATTCGTGCAACTTTTAATAATACTTTTGTAAATGTAAATGATGTTCATGGTAATACGCTATGTCAAACTTCTGTGGGTGCATGTGGTTTTTCAGGTTCGAGAAAATCCACACCTTATGCTGCAGGTAAGGCTGCGGAGGCTGCTGCGAAGAATGCAATAGAGAGATTTGGTATGAAGGTTGTCTCTGTAATAATTCGTGGTCCTGGCTTTGGTACCGAAGCTGCGGTTAAAGCACTTCAGAGCTGTGGGTTGACTGTGACTTCAATTGCAGATAAAACCGCAATTCCTCATAATGGGTGCAGGTTAAGAAAAAAAAGAAGAGTATAGGATATTTGAAAAGGTTGTTTTATGTATTATAATAATGATGTGTCTCTCTGTAGCAATTTAGATAAATTGATTAAACCTAGTTCAGTTAAGGTAATATCAGATGATTCAAGTGAAAAAAGTGATATAGTGCTAGAACCGTTGGAAAGTGGTTTTGCTTTAACATTAGGTAATGCATTAAGACGTGTAATGTTATCTTCTCTTAAAGGTAGTGCTGTTTATGGAATAAAAATTGAAGGTGTAACTCATGAGTTTACTTCAATTCAAGGGGTGAGAGAAGATGTAACTGATATAGTGTTAAATATGGGCATGTTGAGGTGTAAATTAAATGGTGCTTCTAATAAATGCTTAAATTTAAACGCTAAAGGGCCTTGCCAGGTATTAGCTGGGATGATAGAAACTGATGATCAATGCTCTATTGTTAATAAGGATTTATTAATATGTACGCTGGGGCAAAATGTAGAGCTTAACATGACCATATATGTGGCTAGCGGAAAAGGTTATCTTCCTGTAATTAAGTATAAAGAAAACGAACTTTTGAAGCTTATGAGTGAACAGGATTTAATTGGTTTTATTCCAGTTAATGCTTTGTATAGCCCTGTCAACAGGGTTTCGTACAGGGTAGAGAACAGTCGTGTTGGCCAAGTGACTGATAAGGATAAGCTGATATTGTCAATTGAAACTGATGGTACAATTTCTCCGAGTCAAGCTGTTGACTCTGCTGCAAGAATATTACAGGAGCAACTTCAGCCCTTTATTAGTTCTGATGTAAGTTATAAAAAATCGCAGGTTTCTTCGTCTAGTGGTGCTAAAGATTTGGGTTATGACCCTGTCTTATTGCGTAAGGTAGATGAAATGGAATTATCTGTCAGGTCTCATAACTGTCTGAAAAACGAAAACATCACTTATATAGGTGATCTTGTGCAAAAGACAGAAGGTGAAATGTTAAGAACTGCTAATTTTGGCAGAAAGTCTTTGAATGAGATTAAGGCAGTTTTGACTAATTTTGGCTTGTCTTTGGGTATGAATGTGCTAAACTGGCCACCTAAGGATATAGATGAGTTGGCTAAACAACATACTGATGAAGATTAGGTGATATATGAAACATGGAATAAAAAAACGTAAACTATCTCGTTGTACTGAATATAGATTATCGACGTTAAAGAATCTATCTATCTCATTAATTAACCATGAGCAGATTGTAACTACTTTACCAAAAGCTAAGGAACTTCGTCCATATGTCGAAAAGTTTATTACAATTGCTAAGAATAAGAATACTTTACATGGTAGAAGACTTTTGCTTTCACGCCTTCATAATAGTAAGTTAGCAGTTGATAAGTTATTAAACGTCTTAGCCAGCCGTTATCAAGATCGTAAAGGTGGGTATTCTAGAATAATAAAATTTAGCACTCGAAAGGGTGATTGCGCTTCAATGGCAGTGATAGAACTGGTTGATAGGGATATTGCAGCAAGAGGTAAGGTTTATAGTAAAAATAAAGAAGGAGGCAAAGTAGTTACACAAAGTTAATTGTTATCATAATTGTTCTTCTTGTGGTAAGTAGGTTACGCTACTTTGTAGGTTACTTTGGCGAGTTATTAGTTTTAGTATATTTAAAACTGAAATGGTATAATGTTATAAAACGCCGTTACCGTTGTAAGTTCGTTGAAATTGACTTAATTGTATCTAAAAAAAAGGAGCTGATTTTTATAGAAGTTAAAACAAGTTTACTTGGAAAAGAAATACCGATATCTCATCTTCAATGTCAGTCTATTATAAATTCTTCTAAGTATTTCTTAAGTAAAAACCTTAGTTTTTTAGATTATTCAGTCAGATATGATTTATATTTTCTTTCCTTAAAGAGAAGACCTGTTTATATAAAAAATGCTTGGATTGAAGAATGAAAGATTTGTAGCTGAATTAATTTAGATTTACTGGATTTAATATGAAAAAGACCCAATACAATAATTTAGTTTCATCTTACGCTAGAGTGCTATTTCATGTCTCAGGAAGCAGGTTAGGTATTATAAGGAAAGAAGTAGAATTTTTGTTGGCTTTTTTTAAGGATCAACGTGATGTTTTTGTGTACCTATCTCATCCTATGATTTCTTTTGCACACAAAAAAGAAGTGATGCTTTCTATAAATGAGCACTTGAGTGAGAATTTAGTAAAATTTATTATGGTTATATTTGCAAATAAACGATCTAGTTTATTGATCCTTATATTAGAAAAATTCTTAAGTCTTGCAAGAGAAAATGAAAATGAATTCGAAATTACTATAAAGTCAGCAGAAACTTTAAAGGAATCTGATATAAAAATAATTACTGAATCTTTGAGCTTTCTTGGTAAAATAATAAAAGTAAGCAATGTGGTTGACCCTTCTATACTAGGTGGCTTCGTAGTTAGGTATGGTTTTAATTTGATCGATGCTTCGCTAAAAAGTTACTTGGATAGGTTAGTTGACTTAAGTAAAATGGAAATATTAAAAGTAAGGAATTTTGTATGAAGAACAGTATGAATGTTTCTGAGATAGCAAGTATAATAAGAGAAAAGGTTGAGACGTTTGATAATCCTATAAAGCGGGAAAATATAGGTGAAGTAATTTCAGTAACAGATGGTATCGCATTGGTTTATGGGCTGGAAAAAGCAAAATTCGGTGAAAAGGTATTTTTTGCAAGTGGTGTAGAAGGAATAGTTCTCGATTTAGATCATGATACGGCTGGAATAGTTGTGCTTGGTAATGACCGTGATGTGAAAGAAGGGGACGTTGTAAAATGTAGTGGTGATGTTGTGCAGGTGCCTGTAGGGCATGAATTGTTAGGGAGAGTTGTAAATGCGTTGGGCCATCCTATGGACGACGGTGGGGAAATTAGAGCCAAAAACAGAATGGATATAGAATCTAAAGCGCCAGGCATTATTGATCGTAAGTCTGTGCATGAGCCACTGCAAACAGGAATTAAAATTATAGATTTGCTAATTCCAATAGGTAGAGGGCAGCGTGAATTAATTATTGGTGATAGACAAATTGGTAAAACTACTATTGCGCTTGATACTATTATCAATCAGAAGAAGATTAACGATGAGGTAAACGAAAATCAAAAAGTTTACTGTGTTTATGTTGCTATTGGGCAAAAAATTTCAACAGTAGCAAAAGTGGTAAATAAGCTGAAAGAAAGCGGAGCATTAGAGTATACAACTGTAGTTGTGGCTAGTGCATCTGACTGCGCGCCTATGCAATTTTTAGCACCTTATGCTGGTTGCACTATTGGGGAATTTTTCCGTGACAATGGAATGCATTGTTTGATTATATATGATGATTTATCTAAGCATGCTGTGGCATATAGGCAGATGTCTTTATTGCTCAGACGTCCTCCTGGTCGTGAAGCTTACCCTGGAGATATATTCTATGTACATTCTCGCTTGCTTGAAAGAGCTGCTAAAATGTCTGATAAAAAAGGGCAGGGTTCTTTAACTGCTTTGCCAATTGTCGAAACTCAAGCTGGTGATGTATCTGCATATGTGCCAACAAATGTTATTTCAATTACCGATGGGCAGATCTTTCTTGAGTCTGAATTATTTTATAAAGGATTTCGACCTGCAGTAAATATAGGTTTGTCAGTTTCACGGGTTGGTTCTGCTGCACAACTAAAGTCTGTGAAGAAAGTTGCTGGTTCTATAAAGCTAAGCTTAGCTCAGTATAGAGAATTAGAAGATTTTGCAAAATTTGGTTCTGATCTTGATGCTAGTGTTCAATTATCCTTGAATAAGGGTAAATATCTTGTCGAGTTATTAAAGCAAAAACAACATTTACCTATGTCAATAGAAGAGCAAGTAGTGCTGATGTATATTTTTTCTAACCTATATAATCAGTTAAGTAAAATACAAATAAGTTACATTAATAAATTTGAACATGATCTTATTAATTATTTTCATACTGTACACCCTGGGGTTTTAAAAAAGTTGTCAAATGACATGAGTGATGATATAAAAGGTGATATTTTTAACATTGTGAGTAATTTCGTTACTCAATTTAATTGCGTTTAGGTGGTGATTATGGCTTCATCCATTATTAATAAATTTCCTATGACGAGGGAAGGTTTTGAGAATATGCAAGCCGAACTTGAAAAATTAAAGGAAGAAAAACCTTCTGTGATACAGGCTATTTCTGATGCTCGTGATCAAGGTGATTTGTCTGAAAACGCAGAGTATCATGCAGCACGGGAAAGGTTAGGTTTTATTGAAGGCCGTATAATGGAGATAGAAAGTAAGCTCTCACATGCGGAAGTAATAGAAGTAAAAAATTTGTCTGGTGATTCAGTAATGTTTGGTGCAACTGTGACATTAAGCATGTTAAGTGATAATAACGGTGAAGTGGAATATGTTTATAAGGTTGTAGGCGAATATGAAGCTGATGTTTCAAAGCAGTTAATATCTACTAGTTCACCACTTGGGAGTGCCTTAATCGGCAAAAAAGTCGGTGAATATGTGGAAGTGACAGTGCCAAATGGAGAGAAATTGTATAAAATAGTTAAGATTGAATTTAAGTAAATTATTATGGTACAGGCCACTTATGCTTCAATGAGTCTACCAGGTATTTCTTCTGTGGAAGATGTATTAGAGGATGCTCGTTCCGGTAAATTATTCATTTTAGTTGATGATGAAAATAGAGAAAATGAAGGCGATTTGATTGTCTTAGCTGAGAAAATAAAGCCGGAACATATGGCTTTTATGGTTAGGTACGGTACAGGGGTTGTTTGCTTAGCAATGACTAAATTTCACATGAAAAGGTTGGGCCTTAATTTCATGGAGAAGAAAAATATTGGTGAAAATCATACCGCATTTACTACATCAATTGATGCACGTTATGGCATTACAACCGGTGTTTCAGCAGAGGATAGAACGAAAACTATACATGCTGCTATCAACAAGGATGGTACTCAGGATGACATCATAACTCCAGGTCATGTTTTTCCTGTAATTGCACATAAAGGTGGGGTGGCACAACGTGCTGGTCATACTGAAGCGAGTGTTGAAATGGCGAAGTTAGTAGGGTTTGATCATTCAGCAGTTATTTGTGAATTAGTGAATGATGATGGCTCTATGATGCGCTTACCTCAGTTACTTAAATTTGCTGAACAACATAAAATTAAGTTAACTACCATCGACAAACTTATCAGTTACGTTAAAAATTTAAACTAGCGTTTATAAATTTGTATAATTTAAGTGTTAAAATATAGAATGTCTATAAATTATACAAGCACAGGATTTTCATGTTTAGAGTTGCTAAGTTTTTGACCTTATTGTTCTTTTTTGCATATTGTAATAATGCTTACCCTATTAACATTATTAGAGATAGTGAAGTGGAAGCAATAGTGAAAGAGCTAGCGCAACCTTTATTTTCTGCTGCGGATATTGATCATGAGCAAATAAAAGTTTTTATAATTAATGACAATTCGATTAATGCTTTTGTAATTAACAATAACAGTATTTTCATTCATTTAGGACTTTTACAATATTCGGCTAAACCTTATGTCCTGCTTGGTGTATTAGCACATGAGATTGCTCACATATCTGCTGGTCATATATTGCAAATGAGTAGTGCTATGGGTTATTTTCAATCGATAGCAATGATTAGTTATATGGTAGGATTAGTTTCTAATATTATCATTAACCCTCAGGTTGGTGGTGCAATTTTGCTTAGTGGTGTAGCGTTTAGTTCAAGGCTATTTTTTAACTATTCTCAAGAGCAAGAAAGTGTAGCAGATAGCTATGCTTTAAGGTATCTTGATGAATCTGGCTATGATAATTCAGGTATGAAAGAGATTTTTGATTATTTTAAAAGTATTGAGCATGAGAACACCGAGGAATATTTCCGCACTCACCCACTTAGTGAGAAACGTATATTTGCTGTACAAAATTATAAGGTTAAAAACAACGTAAAACCAATTTTTGCGGATAAGTTACTAAAGTTTGAGCGTGTGGTTGCCAAGCTAGACTCTTTCTTTGCTCCTATTCATGTGTTATCTAATAAATATGAAAATAATTCTGAGTATGTAAATGCTATAGTTTGCTATAGGCAAGGAAAGATAGAAGAGGCTATTGCTAAAGTTAATTCATTGATTCAAGAGTCACGCAATGACCCATACCTATATGAATTAAAAGCAGAAATGCTATACAAGGCCGGAAATTTAAGTGAAGCAATAAAAATGTATGAGGAATCGCTTAGGTATTTATCTGAGAAAAACAGTTATTTAGTGAAACTTGCATTATCTCATACTTTATTATTACACGGTGATGCAAAAAAGGCGATTTTTTACCTGGAGCAGATTTTGAATGTAGAACCAGATAACGCTTTTGTCTGGAAGTATTTAAGCATTGCATATAAATGTGAAGCTGATACGGCAATGCATTATTTTGCCTTGACAAAAAAGGCTTGTATTGAAGGTGATTTAAAGCAATTTACAAAATATGCTGAGCTAGCTGTTAAAACTTTACCAAAAGATAGCCCTTATTTGTTGCAAGTTGAAGATATGAAGCGGTTTAATGGATAACAAAAAAGCATTTCTGCACTTTTTGGATTATTTTTGTCCACACTTTTCCAACATAGTTTTTGCTTCATCGCTTACGTTGGGCATAATTTTCGTTATGATAGTTTTAGCGCCAAAAAATACACCACAGAACATGCCAAGAGCAAAGAGGGCTGGCCACGGCATCCTGCCAAATATTGCAAGCAAAGCTGCACCAATTATTATTACCGTCATAAGTGGACCGCCTATCCCCCAAACATAACCAATAATATTGCATATTACTTTAGTTGTGTCATCCATATCAGGGTCAGCTGCATAACCTGAGAAAGAGAAAAGCAATACTACGCAAAAAACACTAAAAAATTCCATTATAGAGCTCATTTTTTTGCCTCTAAGTAATAAATTAACCTAAACCTACACCTACACATTTTTTATTTTAAAGTAAAAATTATAATTTGTCCATACATAAGTGTTGCTACATAAATAACCCACCATTAATATTGAGCACATGCCCTGTTATATATTTTGCTTCATCACTTGCTAAAAACAAGACCCCTGCTGCTATTTCTTCCCCTGTTCCCATTCTTTTCATTGGAATATTATCTAATATTTTTCCCTTTTGTCCTTCATTTAAAACTTCAGTCATTTTAGTATCTATAAACCCAGGAGCAATACAATTTACTGTTATATTACGACTTGCAACTTCTTTTGCTATGGATTTGCTCATAGCTATTATTCCAGCTTTAGACGCCGCATAATTTGCTTGCCCGGCGTTTCCTGTCAGCCCTATTATTGAGGAAATATTTATAATTCTTCCCCAATTATTCTTAATTAGTTTTCTGCATGCTTCTCTACTCAGCTTAAATGTAGAGCTCAAGTTAATATCAATTACTTTTTGCCATGCTTCATCTGTCATTCTCAATAATAAACTGTCTCGCGTAATACCCGCATTGCATACGAGCCCGTCAAAGCCTTCCATCAGCTCACTTGCTCTATTTATTAGTTGATTTACTTCCTCAGCATTTGATAAATCACAAGGGAGTACATGCATGTTTTTTTCATATTGTTTAGCAACTTCTTCGAGCACTTCTTTTTTTGTGCCAGAAATACATAAAGTTGCTCCGGCTTTGTGGATAATTTTTACAATTGCTTGCCCTATTCCGCCTGATGCGCCAGTAATCAGGAACTTTCTGCTTTCCAATTTAAGCATAATAACTTTATATTATCTTAATTCCTAACAGAATATTGACTAGTTGGCAATAGATTTCTTACATAATATAAGTAACTCAGATATTCACAAAATAAAGAAAAAGTTATAATAAAGTTAAACGTCAAAAAATTTTAAAAACATAGTTGATGCAGGAATTGTTACTAAATAGTTTATTCTGGTGCTCTACAGTCTAAATGGAATGCTTAAATTATAGATTCTTTGTTTTTGTGTGTTATCTTGAGTTAACACAAATTCACAGTAGTATTATGATAAGTAAGTTAAAAAAGCTTAGCGCTGGATTTTCTTTGACAGGCTTGATTGGCCATGGTGATAATATAAATATGCAAGGAGCAAAAAATAAAAAGAAGAAGTACCCAAAATTTTTGGATAAGACGTTTGCATTGATTGATGCAGTGATAAATTTTATTTTAAAACGCGAAAGTAATAACGTAAATGAAGTCCTGAAAGTAACATGGGGACCACTATTTTTTGGTCTGGTAGTAATACTCATCTTTTTTGGGATAGGTGGTATTTGGTCGGCTATAGCTCCAATTGACGGTGCGGTGCATGCAAGTGGAGAAGTTATTGTATCTTCAAATAGAAAAATAGTTCAACACTTGGGCGGAGGAATAATAAGCAAAATTTTAGTAAAAGAGGGTCAAGCAGTTAAAAAAGATGAGCCTCTAGTTTTGTTGAGTGATGTTAACGAGAAGGCGAATTTAAGTATCATCAAAGAGAAGCTCTTATCATTTTTAGCAACAGAAGCAAGGCTTCTTGCAATCAGAGTAGATTTGGACACGCTCGAGTTTCCTGATGAGGTTAAAAAATTATCTCACGATGAACTTGTAAATAAAGCGATAAAGAATCAAGTAAAGTTGTTCAACTCTCAGAGAAAGAGCATATTGGGAAAAACAGACATACTGCAACAACGTATAAAGCAGTTAAATGATGAATTAGCGGGGCTAAACTTTCAACTAAATGCAGCTCATAAGCAATATGACTTGATAACTGAGGAGTTGGAAACAAAAAGACAATTACTTGATAGTGGCCATATAAGCAAACCACACATTTTAGCTTTAGAAAAGCAGTTTGCTGAAATTGAAGGCAGAGTTGGACATTACCGTTCTGCAATATCTCAAGTGCAGCAAAAAATTGGAGAGAACGAATTAGAAATTATAAACGTGAGAAATGATTCTCAAGAAAGAGCAAACGCTGAACTTAAGGAAGTTAGTACGTCTATTGCAGACTTGAAAGAGAGACTGATGGTTGCTGAAGATTCATTAGCACGTACAATAATTAAATCGCCTCAAGATGGGATAGTCACAGATATAAGATACCATACTGAAGGTGGTGTTATACAATCTGGAGTTCCGATCATGAGCGTAGTGCCATCGGATGATGACCTAATAATAGATGCTAAAATTCAGACCAGAAACATAGAAGAGATACTGTCAGCACAAAAGAAAGATAGCAACATAGTCTCTATTGATGGGCTAGAAGGGCTAAAGGTTAAAGTTCGTTTAAGTGCTTACAGTGCACGTCGTTTAAGTTTAATTAATGGTATAGTAAGCAATATTTCTCCCGATGCCCTTGATGATCCAAGGCTAGGGCGTTATTATTCAGTACGTGTAGTGATACCAAAACCAGAGCTTGCTCAGTTTAAAAACGTATACCTATACCCTGGTATGCCAGCAGAAGTGTACATAGTTACTCAATCTCGTACTCTTTTATCATTCTTGTTTACGCCTATAATTGCAACAGTCGATAGGTCTTTTATAGAAAGGTAGCTCACTCGTTAAAGTAGTAGTGAAAGTGCCGTAATAAAATTTAGGTACATAATTAGACAATAGGCTTCTTGACCTTACCCAGAAAAAGTGGAGAGAAAGAAAGGAGTTTTTTCGGGTAAAATAAAATTTTGGAGGATTAGAAATGGCAAGAGAATATACGGCAGAATTCAAATTGGAAGCTGTTAAGCTGGCAAATGAACAAAGAAAGGCAGGTCAAACAATTACAAAAATAGCAAAGGATTTAGGAATAAAGGGTGGTTTATTAGGAAAATGGATAAAGAAACACAACGAAAAAAAGTCGGCAGCAGATGCATTTCCAGGTAGAGGTAACATGGCTCCTTACGACAAAGAGAGGTTTGATTTACAAAGCAAGAGTAACAAGGGAAAGAGACATTTTAAAAAAAGCCCTGGCCAGTCAAAAAGAGTAAAATATTTTTTTATATAGTAACTGCTATAAAGTACAGGAATTATGTAGGATTTTCTGCTAGTGGCTACTATAAGTGGACCACAAGAAAAATAAGCAGTAGAGAATCAGCAAATAAAGAGCTACTCGAAGCTATTCAAAAAATATATCAAGTTTCTAAATGTAGATATGGAGCTCCTAAAATTCATGCTGAATTGAAGGCTTTGGGTAAAAGTTGCAATTTGAAAACGGTGCAAAGTATTATGCAGAAAAATGACATCAGGGCTATACTGAGAAGAAAGTTTAAAATTAAAAAACAACAAACAGATAATAGAGCTGTAGCTCCCAATATATTAGACCAAAACTTTATTGTTGATCAACCAAATAAAGTATGGGATTACTTACATCAAAACCAAGGAGGGATGGCTATATTTGGCAGCAATAATTCTCACGTATGGTAGTTAATCTTACTATTACCCACAAGTATAAAATTCATGAGCAAGTTTCCATCCTTCTGCTAAATCAAAGAGACGTTTCCATCCCTTCCACAAAGCTATAGGGCCTGGTTCTAAGTCATTTTTGCGAGCTAAAAACCCTCCTAACTTGGCCACCCACCTCACAATTTCTCTTATAGGTGGTGGTGTCTCAGGATAGTTTTTTGTCTTAAGCATTTTGGTATATAAAACCTTCCATTCGTCGTCAGTCAGTATGAAAGTGCAAGAAAGATTTGGATTTGTTCTAGCTACTAGTGTGATAAAAAATATTCTCCATGCAATTATACTCATTATTGTAAGAAAGCGGATTAATCTATCTGCTGCTTGGAGCCTACATTCTTCAACTTTAAGACCAGATTTCAAAATTTTATGAAAAACCTCTATTCTCCATCTTAAGCAATACCATTGTATTTTTTCTACTGCTTCTTCAAAATTATTAATATTTATATTTGTCAACAAAATCCAGTTCACAGGCTCTTCGCCAAATGGGGGGTATTTTTCTATAGCATAGACAGCATTTAAACTTAAATTAGGAAGTTTTTGGGTTTTACGTCTAGCGTTATTTTTTGATGCATTCATCACAAAGTTGCTAAACTTTACTTCTAAAACTGTTGTTCTTTGAGGTTTATCATTGCGAGCAGGAATATTCACTTGTATTTCTCCTTGACAAGACATGCGATTCATCAGATCCCACAACCTTTCACCACCTTTTTCAGAATAAGTCGACTTCTTATTTATTGTTCTGTTTTGATTTCCTCTTACTACAAAAAGAGATTGATTAGTGGAAGCAACTTCAAATAAATCATACATATCTGCTTCTCTGTCACAGACGGTAACTACCTTGATATCCTTTAATCCAGGATGATTAGTAGAATATTTAAGTGATTCTATCCACCGTATGCTTTCTTTCTCTTCTATGGGAACAGCAGTATTATGGCTTCTTCTTTTCAACTCTTTTAGGTCTTCAGCTAAGGAGGGTCTAGTACTAATTTTTTGATCCAATAATCCTATAGGCAGTCCTTCTGTTGTAACTGCAAACGTTGTATGCATCACTAATCCATGTGTTTTAAAATTAGTTGTTTTAGATGTTAATCTTGCTGCTATAATCCCTAATCCTTCGGTCTTTTTATGATTTTTATATGAGATATAACTCGTGTCTTGGATAGCTAAGATAGTTGAGTATTCTTTAGCTCTTTCAACAGTTTTAATTATATGACTTTCTAATATCTTTCTCTCAGAAATGGCATCGTTTTGGAAAAATCTATAAGCTGCTTTACTTTGATGCCAATCTTCACAAGCTTGATTTATTGAACGCTCAGGCGATTCAGCAAAACTATTAACTATTTTTAGAAGCCTTTTACTTAATCTTATATCACCAAAATTAACAATTCCAAATTCACTTTCTGCCCATTCGCCAGTTGAAGTATTTATAGTTCTTTTCATCATATATTCCATTTTTAGACCATAGATCCATTTATAATAGAAAGTTGAATTAGTAAAATATCAGCTTTTTTACTATTTATATACTTATGGGTAATAGTAAGGTAGTTAATGAGTAGTGCAATAAATAAACAATTGGTTATGAACTCTTTATTAATGGCCATTAATAGGCGTAAACCTGTTAAAAATCTACTATTACATAGTGATCAAGGTTCACAATATACTGCGCAAGGGTATCAATATCTCTTAGCTGTAAAGAATATAGATGAGTAATAAAGGCTGTTGTTACGACAATTCTGTTGCAGAAAGCTTCTTTAGCTCATTGAAAAGAGAAATACTTATTGATACTTCACAACACTCTGCTCAACAAACTAGAACTGCAATATTTGAATACATAGAAATTTTTTATAACAAACAACGTCACTATTAACTATTGCATTCCAGAACAATTTGATGCATCATTCTTTTTGTAAAAAACATTCCAAACTTTCTCTCCACTTTTTCTGGGTAAGGTCAATACCTTTAAGCCCAACACCAAGCTCGAGAAAGTAGAAAGTGTGGAGCAGCCTATTCAGTCTTCTTTGAATCTAACATGAAAGGCTATGCTCAAAAAACTATAAGCGTCCAAGTAATTTTTTAAATAAGATAACTCCTTTAGAATATCTCTTAAGCTATTAACTTAACATCACCATAGGATTTAAAACATTCCCCAAAAAATGTTAAAGCTATTTTAGTAAAATACTCAAAACTTGACCCTAAGCAACTTTGAGTTCATGCTCCTGGTACTCTTGCTTTACCTTCCTGCATAATCGCTTTTGGAGGAAATATATTACTGGATGAAGAACTCACTATATCACCACACTTTAAACCTTTTACCGCTGCTTTGACTCCTTCTGAGACTTTTTTAGATAGACTAATTGTTTCAAAAGATTGACAAAGTTTTCCAGACCTTTCAAAATATCCCTGTTTAATAGCATCGTAGACCCAATATCCACCAAGCGAGCAATTCTCACCTAATTCTTCTTTACAATTTTTGAACTTTTCCAGTATTTCCTTTTTGTTACTAACTTCTACTATTATTTTATCTTGCTTGTCAGGGTACAAATTAACTTCTAATTCTCCTAAACTAGTAGAGAAAGTTAACACTATATTACTATTGTCTGCAAGATTAGTGTAATGCCTTATGCCATTTTCCGTTATAATTTCTACCTCACTTTTACCGATCTTTACTATATCTCTTCCGTATTCTATTTTTCCTTGAGTTAACCCTAAGCTCCTTGCCCCATCTGTTATCTTTGCGACATCTATTATGCTCTTAAATAAGTTCACTACTTATCGTTCTACAGCCAGAATGTCACACAAACGAAAGTTTAATTTGTGCTTACTGTAGACATGGGGTTTTAAATGTGATACCCATGGATGTGAAATCCCACCCCTGAAGATTAGAATTCAAGCAGTTTAGCTTTAACCATATTGATCAGGTGTTGCAAGCCGTTACCTTACACATCTTCAGATAACTCTCGCTTTACATACATGCTCTTGTCCTCCTTCCCTTTCGGGTTAAAGTTAGTTGTTCACCTCGAGGCCATTTATTCTGAACCCCGCTTAGCTCCGCTAAGTATTTCTTAATGCGTACCACGGCGCACCCTCTCGACTCACACAGCTCCCATTATTCAGCCTTTTGTCCCAAACCTAATGTCCAGTGGGGGAGTGTTAAATAAACCATACGCGTCAAGTTAAGGAATGTAGAGAGCTTAAAGTAGATACCCTGGTCTTCCTATATCTGTCTTTCAAAGAAAACTTTGACCAGATTATAGTAAGCTTTTTTAGAAAAATTTTTAAATTATTGACAATATTGTTTAATATCAAAAAGAGCTCTCTAACCCGCCTTTTCAATTCAATAAATGCCTTTGTTAAACTGAGCTCCGTGTTCTTTTTTAGTTTTACACAGCCAACCATTTCGTGAAATACGAGAATAGCACATAATTTTGCGTATAGCTCGCACAATACTCTAAATGGATTTGTCTTTCCTTTTAGTTTATCAAGATTGATATGACTTTTATATAGTTTAAATAGTAATTCGATTTGCCATCTTACTCTATAAACCGTCAATATTTGTTCAGCATTAATTTTACTCTCTGGAACATTAGTTATAAATATTGACCAATCTAATAACTTTTGATTCTTTTGAGAAGATGTATATCCATGTGACTTTGCTAATTTATTAGCCTTTCTTCTTCTAGCCATAGACTGTTCTTCAGTTAGCTTTTGACATATAATTCTTACCTTAATTTTTACTTCCTTTCCTAATAATACTTCTTTTTCTGAAGATAATTGACCTTCTAAATACTCCAATAGCTCTATTTTTTGATTTGTTTCTATATCATATATATTGGTATCAGACTTATAACGACTAACAAAATATGCACCTGCTTCATCAATCTGTTTAAAAGAACTAGGCACAAAGTAGCCCAAGTCAAATATTAGCAAATCATTGGCTGATAAACCGTTCAGATAATCCCTATAACCTTGATCCGACCTTATTCCTTCCATAAAATTTAACTTATCTAGCGCTTGATTCAGGTAATCAAAGACTAACTGTAGCTTTATTCCTGATTTAGTATTATTCTCACAATCTCTATAGCTACTGCCATATCCTTTGTACATATCTTCCATGCTACTGGGCAGGCTAATGTAGCTGCTATCCAATAATTTAACGCTTCCAAATTGCTGTAAAATTTTGCAATCAATCTGTAGACTTTTTTTAAATAAACACAAAGCTTCGTTATACATTTTTTTCATGAACTCAACTGCTTCTTCACTAAACCTAAAATCTAAACCCTGTTTTGTAATTTCTATCGAGTCTTCATTTAGCAATTGGCACATTGTTTCTATGCTGCAATCATCAACTCCTATGTTACCAAAAACCATAGCTTTTATGAATGATGAGCCATTAAGTTTTCTCTTTCTTTTTATAAAACCTACTGCAATTGATATTTCGTCTGCTTTTTCATTAAAGAATTCATTGAGGTCTTTTGATAAGCAAGCTATTCTGTCCATTGTAAGTTCTCTCATTCATATATCCAAGAGAATTTATACCTTATTATTTTCCTTCACTCTATCAACTTTACTTACACTTTTCCTTAACTTGACGCGTATGGTTCAAAAAAGTGTGTCAAACCAAAAAAAAAGTAATAAATTGATATAAAAAAAATGGAGGTTTGACAATGAGTCAGAAAGTAGTAAACAGAACTACCGGTTTGGTAGATTACAAAGAACTGGAAGCAAATATACTGTCATCAATAAGGGAAGGCAGACCATTAACAGGAAGGGATGGAGCATTTACACCATTTATAAAAAAGCTGCTGGAGGCAAGTTTGGAAGGTGAAATAGAAAATCACTTATTAGCTGAAAGTGAAGAGAGGGTTTGGTTGGAAGAAGTGGAGTAGCGAATGGATATACAAAACGCTGGGTCTATATTCAGACTACAGAATAAGGTATTACAAACCGAAAGCATCACCAGCACAATATGTTATAAACTTTGGTAAAGAATCTGCTAGGAAAGCGTAGTGCGGATGCTGCGTTTGACGAGGCGGGAGCTGGAAACGTTAACATGGGAATTTGGATTGAGGCCTATTGTGAAAACAATGGATCAGCCACCAAACCCTAAAGTAGGCGCGCCAGTTCTTGACCCTACATATTTTTTTGAAGGTTAAATCCAGCTTAGGGTCGAGAAACTTAGATAAAGCCATAGCCAAAGTGTTTAAAAATATTAATAATTATACACACAATTATTCAACCATATTTTTGAAGATAGCTATGCCGCCGCGGTATCTCTTAGCCGCTAACAAGTAGCGGGATGACGATTGTTGGTAAATCTAAGTCAGTTTAGCTATAGGCAGCAATTTTCTGTATTTATTTTAAATTGAAGGAAGCTCAAATGAAAGATCATGTTTTGCTAAAAATCACAGAATGCAGTCTAACAGTGAACGGTTACGCTTTTGATCAAAAATGTTATATAGTACACAATCAATTTTTCTGGATCCAAGTAGTCAAGGCACTGCCTTTGTGTTTGAGGCAAAATCGGCTATAACACTTAACATACTGCCTTTGCAAACAAATGTTCGTACAGTTATGTGTCAGCTACTTGCATGACGCCATTGCCTGAACGGGTACCAATGATTACCTATCAATCTCACCAAAAACTATATCGAGTGAGCCAATAATTGCTGCAACGTCAGCAAGCATGTGTCCTTTTGCCATAAAGTCTAAGGCTTGTAAATGCGCAAAGCCAGGTGCTCTTATTCGGCACCTATAAGGTCTATTGGTACCATCTGAAACTATATACACTCCAAACTCACCTTTTGGTGCCTCAACAACTGCGTAAGCCTCACCTTCTGGTACGTGATATCCTTCTGAATAGAGCTTAAAATGGTGAATCAGAGCTTCCATAGATTTTTTCATCTCTACTCTTGACGGTGGAGAAATTTTTCTATCTTCAGTTTTTATTTGCCCTTCAGGCATTTTCTCTATGCACTGCTTCACCAAACTGATAGATTGCCTAATCTCTGCCATTCTAACTAGATAACGGTCATAACAGTCGCCATTTTGGCCGATCGGTATATCAAAATCTAGTTGATCATATATCTCATATGGCTGGCTTTTTCGCAAATCCCAAGCAAGCCCAGCAGCGCGCAACATTGGGCCACTAAAGCCCCAATCAAGTGCCTGTTTAATTGATATTTCACTAATTCCTACAGTGCGTTGCTTCCATATCCTATTTTCTGTTAAAAGTTCATCAACATCGTCTATATATTTTGGAAATTGCTCTATAAACTTTGCAATATCCTCAATCAAATCTTCTGGAACATCTGCTGCAATTCCACCTGGCCTGATGTAAGCTGCGTGAAACCTTGCACCTGAAGCTCTTTCGTAAAATTCCAGTATTTTTTCTCTTTCTTCAAAGAGCCATAAAAGAGGGGTCATTGCTCCAACATCAAGTGCTTGAGAAGAAACGTTCAGTAAATGATTTAGTATTCTCGTCAGTTCACAAAACAAGACACGTAAATACTTTGCCCTAATTGGCACTTCACATTGCAACAATTTCTCCACACAAAGTGAATATGCATGCTCTTGTGACATTGGTGATACGTAATCAAGGCGATCAAAATAAGGCAAAGCTTGAAGATACGTTTTATGTTCTATTAATTTTTCAGTACCGCGGTGCAAAAGCCCAATATGGGGATCTGCCCTCTCGATCACTTCACCATCCATCTCTAAAACAAGACGCAACACTCCATGTGCAGCTGGGTGCTGAGGTCCAAAATTTAACATCATTGTCTTTAGATCGGGCATGTCCAGTAGTTTAAGATATTAAAATTGTATAGGCTAAAGTGCGCTCAAAGTCAATAAACTTCTTGCATAGGCTACAACTATCATTCAATAGAAACAAAAACTTTTACAATGGCTAATAAGTGTTGGTAAAACCAAGTCACTTTAGCTATAGAATGACAAAAAAGGTTTGCATTAGCCAAATTTTTAGTTGAAGTAGCATAAGAGGTTAAAGGAAAAGCTTTGTGTTAATGGATTCATTTCAGGTATAGTATAGATAATACCACAATACTTATAAAATGGATCATGTTGTTAATGCGTATAATAGACTTGACACTCCTATAGTCAGGGGAGAAGGGGCATATCTTTTTGATAAAGATGGTAAAAAATATTTAGATTTTGCTGCAGGTATTTCTACAACTTCTTTAGGGCATTGTCATCCATACATTACAGATAAGCTGAAAGAGCAATCGAGCTCATTATGGCACTGCTCTAACATTTTCACTATTCCCGAGCAAGAAAGGCTTGCCGAGCGTTTAACAACCCTGACTTTTGCAGATAAAGTTTTTTTCTGCTCAAGTGGGCTTGAAGCAACAGAAGCTGCAATTAAGTTTATTCGTCGTTACTTTTATTCAAAAGGGCAAGCAAAACGTAATCGTATTATTACAATTGAAGGAGGCTTTCATGGCCGCAGTATTGCTGCAATTTCTGCTGGAGGCAATGAAAAATCACGCGAAGGTTTTGCTCCGCTCCTTTCTGGTTTTGATAAAGTGCCAAGAAATGACATTAAAGCATTAGAAGAAAAAATCAACAATGAAATAGCTGCTGTATTTTTAGAGCCCATACAAAGCGAAGGTGGAGTATATCCACTAGACGTAGAATATCTTCAAAAAGTAAGGGAAATAACAAAAGCTCAAGGAATAATTTTGTGCTTTGATGAAGTGCAGTGCGGATATGGACGCATCGGTTCTTTATTTCATTATCAAAATGTCGGCATTGAACCTGATATGCTAACCTGTGCGAAGGCTATGGGTAACGGTTTTCCTGTAGCTGCATGTTTAGTGAAAAATTATATAGCAGAAGCAATTACTCCAGGAACTCATGGATCAACCTATGGTGGCAATCCACTTGCCATGACTGTTGGTAATGCAGTGCTCGATATAATGCTAAAAGAAGACTTTTTTGATCATGTTAAAAGAATTAGTAAATATTTAAAAGAAAAGCTGTTGCTTTTAGCTAAAGAATTTCCTGAGATGATTTTAGAAGTTCGTGGAGAAGGGTTACTAATGGGAATAGAACTAGCAACTCTTGTAGCTGATAAAATTATTAGTCGATCTCTTGATAAAGGTTTAATAATAACTAGGGTTTTAAACAACAAAGTAGTAAGGGTAACCCCACCACTTATCATTGAGGATGAGCATGTGAACGCAGCGTGTAATATGCTTTATGATTTGTTTTTTAAGATTAAAGGTATATAAAATTCGGCAATATAAATTCAGGCTTGCAAATGCCTCTCATAACATGTAAAATTAATTTTATTTTTTATCACAATAACATCGTACTTTAATGGATTGGTTATTGGTCTTAGTATCATCAGCAATTTTTGTTTTGTTAGTTTTATCGTTTTTGTTCTCAGGAGCAGAAATAGGCTTAACCTCAATTAGCCGTTCTCGAGTTAATAAGCTAAAGCTAGACGGTAACAAAAAAGCCAGGGTAATAGATCGCTTATTAAATAGGAAAGAATTGACAATAGGAACGGTATTGCTCGGCAATACAATTATTAATATTACTTGCTCTGCTTTATTTACAGCAATATTTATCAATCTTTTTGGAAATGAGGGCATTCTCCTATCAACAATTATAATGACATTTTGTATTTTATTGTTCTGCGAAGTTCTACCAAAAACTTATGCTATCCAAAATCCTGAAAAATTTGCATCATTTTCTGCTTATTTTGTATTGTTTTTTGTAAAGATTTTTTCTCCATTGACACTAGGTATTCAATTTATTGTTAACCTCATCCTAAAATTATGTGGGCTGCATAAAGATAAGGAAGTGATATCTGCAGCGGATGCAATGCGTAATATGATTACTCTTCACCGCAGTGAAGGAACTATGTTGCAACAGGATTTAGATATGCTAAGCAGCATACTTGATTTGGCTGAGACAGAGATATCACAAATTATGACCCATAGAAGAAACCTATTTTCTCTTGATATAGATCGGAATAAAGAAGAGTTAATAAGAGAGATTTTAACCAGCAGTCACAGTAGAGTACCTTTATGGCAGAAGGAACCAGATAACATTGTAGGTGTAATTCACGTGAAAGCTCTAATAAATGCTTTGCGTGAAAAGAATAATAAAGCGGAAGAAGTTGACATTACCCAAGTTATGTCAAGGTCTTGGTTCATACCAGAAAGTACACCGCTCAGCGTGCAACTTCACAACTTCCGTAAGAACAGGAAACACCTTGCATTTGTTATTGATGAGTATGGAGCACTGCAGGGAATTGTAACTCTTGAGGATATACTGGAAGAAATAGTTGGAGAAATTTCGGATGAACATGATTTGATTACGGAGAATTTTATAAAGAAAATATCTGATAATATGTATCACATAGAAGGAAAATCTACTATTAGGGACATTAACAGGCAGTTATACTGGAATCTCCCTGATGAAGAAGCTACAACTCTAGCAGGTATGATTGTGAATGAAATAGAGCGCATTCCTGACGAAGGCGAGGAGTTTTCCATGTATGGTTTTCGCTTTAAGATTTTAAAAAAAGATAAAAATATTATTACTGTTGTTGAAGTGCAAGTAAAAACTGGTAATATTAGTGGCAGCAATTAATTAGTGGAGTTTCATGGAAGATACAGTAAAAATAACGGCTGAAGAGTTGAAGGGTTACATAGAGAGAATCGAAAAACTTGAACAAGAAAAGAGGGATGTGCAAGATCACATTCGTGATGTATATGCAAAAGCCGCAGATGAAGGTTGGGATATAAAAGTGATGAAACAAATTATTAGGCTGAGGAAGATGGATGATGATGACAGAGAGGAACAAGAAATATTGCTTGATACCTATAAACGTGCATTGGGAATGAGCTACGAAGAAGAGTTAAGTGAATAGCAGAATTGTAATTGGAATAAGTGGAGCATCTGGTTCTATTTACGGTGTGCGTATTTTAGAAGCGTTGAAAGACGTCGATTATGAAACTCATTTAGTGATAAGTCGTGCTGGGAAAATAACTTTAGCTCACGAGATTAAAGAAAAACTTGAAGATATTACATCACTTGCAGATTTTTACTATTCTGAAGAAAAGATTGGAGAAAAAATAGCAAGCGGCTCATTTAAAACCTCAGGGATGATTGTAGCACCATGCTCTATGAAGACAATGTCTGAAATCGCATCAGGTGTTACTTCCAATCTATTGACAAGGGCTGCAGATGTAACGCTAAAAGAAAGAAGAAAGTTAGTTCTTATGGTGCGAGAGTCACCACTGCATCTTGGGCATTTACAAAATATGTTAAAATTAACGGAGATGGGAGCAATTATTGCTCCACCAGTGCCTGCTTTTTATATTAAACCGAAATCGTTGGATGATATTATTAATCATTCTGTTGGCAAAGTATTGGATTTATTTGATATCAAATTACCCGACTTTAAGGAGTGGCAAGGAAGTGACAATTATTATTGATGGTAAAAAAATAGCAAACGACCTATGTGAGAGGCTATCACAAAAAATTGATATTTTAAAGAGAGAGTATAACATTTTTCCTTGCCTGAAAGTAATTCTCGTGGGCAGCAATCCAGCAAGTCAGGTTTATGTTCGCAACAAACAGAAAAAAGCAGAATCAATAGGCATAAGTTCTGAGACCATTGTTTTGCCTGATAATATTTCAGAAGATGAATTAATTGAAAAAATCAATGAATTAAATGAAGATCCATCTGTGCATGGCATTTTAGTGCAATTGCCTTTACCAAATCATATTAGTGCAAGCAGAGTAATTAACACAGTAAGTGTTGAAAAAGATGTAGATGGCTTTCATGATGAAAACGTTGGCAAATTAGTTAAAGGTGAAAAAAACTGCCTTATACCTTGCACTCCTAAAGGTTCTTTGCATTTAATTAAGTCAATTGAAGAGAACCTTTCCGGTAAAAACGCAGTGGTAATTGGTAGGTCAAATATCGTGGGCAAGCCAATGTTTTACCTGCTATTGCAAGAAAACTGCACTGTCACCATCTTGCATTCACAAAGCAAGGATTTAGCTGAATATTGCTCTAAAGCGGATATAGTAGTTGCAGCAGTCGGAAAGCCAAATTTTGTTCAAGCAGACTGGATAAAGAAAGGTGCAATAGTGATCGATGTTGGCATAAATAGCGTTAACGTAGGAAAGCTTGTAGGTGATGTTGACTTTGAAGGAATAAAAGGGAAAGCCAAAGCTATGACCCCAGTACCCGGGGGCGTTGGCCCAATGACCATTGCATTTCTAATGATGAACACTGTTATTGCTGCTTGCTTGCAAAAGGGAGTTGATGCTTCTGATTTCATTAGTTGAGGTATGAAGAGGAAAGCTATATGAAGATAGAATGTACCATATCACAATTAATAAAAAATTGAGATTTTTGAAATTCCTCAGTAGTCAAATTTATTAAATATTTAGGATCATCATCTATTCTTTTTTCTCTACAAGTATAGCTAAAGTGGCTTAGGTTTACCTACAATTTGAAAAACAACAAATTCGTCATTCCGCTACTCGTTAGCGGAATCTATGCTGAGATACCGCGGCGATATGACGTAGGGAAACCTTTCTTGGGTTAGCTATAGTTAGTGGAATTGCAAAGTTTCTAGGCATAAAAAGCTTTGAACCTAATATATGAGCCAAACTTGATTTTCCAACCGTAGATACACCTGTAATAAAAATAATAGTCTTCATTTTGTGAATTTACTTGCTATATGAACTATCGGAGAAATTTTTTTATAGTTTATAGTATCTGACCTTACCCAGAAAAAGTGGAGAGAAAGTTTGGAATGTTTTTCACAAAGAGAATGATGAATCAAAATGCTCAGGAATGCAATAGTTAATAGTGACGTTGTTTGTTATAAAAAATTTCTATATATTCAAATATAGCAGTTTTGATATGCTGTTTAGAGTGCCGAGAGGTGTCTATTGGTAACTCCCTTTTTAGAGAACTGAAGAAGCTTTCCACAACAGAATTGTCGTAACAACAACCTTTATAACTCATCTATGTTTTTTATGGATAAGAGATATTGATAACCTTGCGAAGTATATTGTGAACCTTGATCACTATGTAATAGTAGATTTTTGGCAGGTTTACGCTTGTTAACGGCCATTAATAAAGAGTCCATAACCAATTGTTTATTTATTGAACTGCTCATTAACTACCATGCGTGAATATAGATCGATTATTGTTGCCAAATATAGCCATCCTTCTTTGGTTTTTATATAAGTAATCCCATACTTTATTTGGTTGATCGACAATAAAGTTTTGGTCTAATATATTGGGAGCTACTGTCCGTTTGTTGTTTCTTAATTTTAAATTTTCTTCTCAATATAGCCTGAATACCATTTTTCTGCATAATACTTTGCACTGTTTTTAAGTTGCAACTTTTACCCAAAGCCTTCAATTCAGCATGAATTTTAGGAGTTCCATATCTACATTTAGAAACTTGATATATTTTTTGAATAGCTGCGAGTAGCTCTTTATTTGCTGATTCTCTACTGCTTATTTTTCTTGTGGTCCACTTATAGTAGCCACTAGCAGAAAATCCTACATAATTCCTGTACTTTATAGCAGTTACTATATAAAAAAATATTTTACTCTTTTTGACTGGCCAGGGCTTTTTTTTAAATGTCTCTTTCCCTTGTTACTCTTGCTTTGTAAATCAAACCTCTCTTTGTCGTAAGGAGCCATGTTACCTCTACCTGGAAATGCATTTGCCGCTGACTTTTTTTCGTTATATTTCTTCATCCATTTTCCTAATACACTATCCCTTATTCCTAGATCTCTTGCTACTTTTGCAACTGGTTGACCTACCTTTCTTTGTTCATTTGCCAGCTTAACAGCTTCCAATTTGAATTCTGCCGT
Source organism: Wolbachia endosymbiont (group A) of Cydia splendana (assembly GCF_947179475.1). Classification (NCBI taxonomy): domain Bacteria; kingdom Pseudomonadati; phylum Pseudomonadota; class Alphaproteobacteria; order Rickettsiales; family Anaplasmataceae; genus Wolbachia; species Wolbachia endosymbiont (group A) of Cydia splendana. The sequence goes on along the minus strand of NZ_CAMXBP010000001.1, from coordinate 771,280 downwards.
ATATTCTCTTACCATTTCTAATCCTCCAAAATTTTATTTTACCCGAAAAAACTCCTTTCTTTCTCTCCACTTTTTCTGGGTAAGGTCAATATACCAGTGCCGAAAATAGTTGACAAAGATTGTGTATACTTATTACAATTGTTTGGGTACCAGAAGTTTTTACGGCAACAAAGTATGCACTAACTATAAGTAAGGAAGACTTTAAGCAGGCAATAAAAAAAATGAAGTAACGTTTAAAAGAGATTGAAGGAGAGAAGAAAAAGGTAAAAGGGAATACGGCAGAAAATGAATCTTATTACAAATAGCATAAAGGGCTTTTATTCTAGTGTTAAATCGGACCTAGATTGGCAAGCCAAACGTAGTCTTATTAGAACATTAGTAAAAGAAGTCAACATTGATCTTGATAAAGTAGATGTAGTATTTAAGATCAAAGAACTTGAAAACCCCGCCCAGAATGGACAAAATCAAAAGATGGTACATTGTCTAAGGGGTCTGGGCACTGGGATGACATCTTTTTTCTTGGTACAAATTACTCTTATGTCTCAATATTTGTACAGTTGTGTTATCGGCTGTTTGATGTTTACAACGCAGGAAGTTCATACGGTTGTAAGTCAAGCGGTAGGATGACAAGATTTTGCAAGGGTATTTTTTTTATAGGAGATTAATATGGAAATTTTTCTTGATAGCGTTGATTTAAATGAAATTAAAGGACTAAAGGAGTTCATTGACGGCATAACAACTAATCCTTCTTTAATAGCAAAGTCCGGGCGTAAAGATAAATACGAGGATTTAGTGCGTGAAATATGCTCTATTATAAAAGGGCCTGTTAGTGTTGAAGTTGTTGCAGATAGCCATGAAGAGATGATCACAGAAGGTCTGAATTTAGCAAAAATTGCTGATAATGTTGTGATCAAATTACCTCTTACACATGAAGGATTAATTTCTTGTAAAAAGTTATGGACAGAGCATAAAATACCTGTTAACATCACATTATGTTTTTCTCCTGGACAAGCACTGCTTGCCGCTAAGGTCGGTGCTTGTTTTATTTCCCCCTTTGTTGGTCGCCTTGATGATATAAGCTATGATGGCTTATCGCTAATAGAAGATATATGTACTATATATTCTAATTACGGTTTTGATACTAAAGTTCTTGTTGCATCAGTGAGAAGCCCAGCGCATGTAATAGAAGCTGCAAGGCTTGGTGCTGATTCAATTACTGTGCCAGCAAAAGTACTTAGACAATTAATTAATCACCCACTTACTGACCAAGGACTAGCAATATTTGAAAAAGACTGGGGTGTAAAATAATAAACGGTTACAAATGAACATAAAAATTGGCGTATCCGTTCAGGCAATGGCGTCAACTTAAGAGCCTTCATTAGCAAACTCTCCTAAAGACATGATGGCGTTTGCTACCTTATTGCGGCTACCCTGGTCGAATTTTAACTTTATAGCTAACCCAAGAAAGGTTTCCCTACATCATACCGCCGAGGCGCTAACGAGTAGCGGAATGACGAATTTGTTGTTTTTCAAATTGTAGGTAAACCTAAAGCTATAGAAAAAAAGAAGAACCAGTTTCTTAGTTTTTCATTGACATAATCCACTCCATATGCCATAATAAAATTTTATATCTTGGAGAAGGAAATGACATTAAGGTTAATACTACAAGAAGTCAACAGTAGTCCAGATCTGAGTAAGGAAAATTTAATTGATAGAATTAAAGATAAGCTGCAGCAGGAAAATCAACTTATATATGATGAGTGGAAAAAAAACGAATTTGATATAAATTACACGTTTATAGTGCTCAAGTGCAATTTATTACTTATAGCAGCTGAAAATGGCTATGAAAAAGTAGTAAGATACTTAACAAAAAACGGAGCTAATGTTAATGTACAAGATGAATGGGAAAAAACCTCCTTACATTATTCTGCTCAGCATGGGCATGCACAAGTAGTAGAAGTTTTGCTAGAAGAAGGAGCAGACGTTAATGCACAAAATGAAGATAAAGGGACTCCTTTGCATTATGCTGCTTATAGTGGTCATATAGAAGTAGTAAAACATCTTATAAAAAAAGAGGCAGATGTTAATGTAGTGGACAGATATGGAAGAAGTCCTTTACATTATGCTGCTGAGAATGGATACACACAAGTAGTAGAAGTTTTGCTAGAAGAGGGAGCAGACGTTAATGCACAAGATAAAGACGGAAGAACTCCTTTATATTATGCTGTTTATTACACTCATGGTGAACATCCAAGACTAAATTATCAACATCCAAAAGTAGCGAAACTTCTGCTAAATTATGGTGCAGATCCATCATTTATTCATAGACCTAAAGCTATAACAGCAGGAATTACTGTAGGTATATTAGCTGCCATTGTTGCTCCATTAGCACTCATTTATGCTACTGCATTACCTGCACTAGCAATAGTTGTAATTACTGTGGCATCTGCACTGATCGTTGGTGGAATTTCCTATGGGGTTGCATATAAGTCATCAGAGCATTCATTAAACAGTAAGCTAAGTGAGGTTAGCTGCAGTAATGTTGATGGAAATAAACAAACTGTACAACCATAATTATTAATTCACCACAGTAACCGCGCCGTGGCAGTGTTTGTACTTCTTTCCAGAATTACAAGGGCACTTGTCGTTTCTTGAGACTTTGGGAAGTCTGCTATTTCTAGCAGAATGTAACCTATTGCCTATCTCTTGGTTATCTGCCAACTTAAAGTGCGCTAGGCGGTGAATGGTGAGTTCCTTCCATTTTTCAAGCATTGACTCAAACATCAAGAAAGCTTCGCGTTTAAATTCATTCAGTGGATCTTTCTGCCCCATGGCACGTAGGCTTATGCTTTGTCTTAGGCTCTCTAGAACTGAAAGGTGTTCCCTCCATAAATGATCAAGTGTCATTATCATCATTTGCTTCACGATCGTATTCCACAAATCTGTAGTGTGCTGACTGTTGAAATATTTTTCTTTCTCAGTAAAAAATTCTTGTATCTTATCATTTATATAATCCAAAGCTTCTTGTTTGTTTAAAAACTTTGCTAAATCTTCTTTATCAAGCGTTATTCCATACCTTGTATGGAATTCTTTGACTATATCTTCAATATAATCCTCATAATAGCCACTTTGGACTATACCTTCTATTACGCTCTCATTTACTTCGCTATATACTTCAAGTAAATCATTAATTTCGTTGCCTAAGATATTGTTTCTCTGCTTAAAAATAACTTTACGTTGGTTATTGATTACGTCATCAAACTTAAGTAGAGATTTCCGCACGTCATAGTTTCTAGCTTCAACTTTCTTTTGCGCTTTCTCAAGTGCCTTATTGATCCATGGATGATGAATAGCTTCGTTATTCTTTAACCCTACTTTTTGTAAAAAGCTTCTCATTCTATCAGAACCAAATATTCTCATTAGGTCATCTTCGAGCGATAAAAAGAACTTAGAAAGTCCAGGATCACCCTGACGGCCAGAACGGCCACGTAATTGATCATCTATTCTCCTGCTTTCATGTCTTTCGGTTCCAACCACACATAAACCACCAGCTTTTATAGCAATTTCCTTATCTTTTTTTACTCTTTCAACTATTTCTTGATATTTTTTTTCTCTTTCATCAGCATTTTTTATCTTCTTTAGCTCCACCTTTGCGATCATTTCAGCATTTCCACCAAGCTGAATATCAGTTCCACGTCCTGCCATGTTAGTTGCTATAGTGACACTACCTGGCACCCCAGCTTGCGCTATTATGTACGCCTCTTGTTCATGATAACGAGCATTCAATACTGAATGCTTAAGAGAATGGCTTTGCAAAAGCGCAGAAAGCTTCTCAGAGTTTTCGATGCTCACCGTGCCAACAAGGACCGGTTGAAGGCGTTTGTGGCATTCTTCTATAAACTTCAATACAGCATTAAATTTTTCCTTTTCTGTACCGTAAATTTCATCATCAATATCAACTCTTTTTACAGATACATTGGTTGGAATTTTTACTACATTTAATCTGTATATATCACGAAACTCTTCTGCCTCTGTTGCTGCTGTTCCAGTCATTCCGGAAAGTTTATTGTACATACGAAAGTAATTCTGAAATGTGACCGATGCTAAAGTTTGGTTTTCATGCTGAATTTCAAGGTTCTCCTTCGCTTCAAGTGCCTGATGAAGACCATCGGAATATCTCCTGCCCTCCATCATACGCCCAGTAAATTCATCAATAATCACTACCTTTCCATCTTTCACTATATAATCTTTATCAGCAGTGAACAGCTTATGTGCACGTAATGCTTGGTCCATATAATGAGTCATTATCATGCTGTCAGTATCATAGAGCGAGGAATTTTCAGGAATGAGATTGTATGATCTTAGTAGTTCCTCCACTCGTGAAATACCATCTTCAGTCAAGAATACCGTTCTACCTTTTTCATCTACTTCATAATCAGAGTCAACTAATTTGGTTACTATTTTATTGATATGCTTATATATCTGATTGTTTTCCTCAACCGGGCCAGAAATAATAAGCGGAGTGCGAGCTTCATCAATGAGTATTGAGTCCACTTCATCAACTATTCCGTAGTGAAAGCCTCTCTGAACCATGTCTTCTTGAGAAAATTTCATATTGTCTCGCAGGTAATCAAAGGCAAGCTCGTTATTTGTGGAATACACGATATCTGCACTGTAAGCCTCTTTCCTCTCTTCGTCTGTCAAGTTATTCGTAATAAACGCAACAGAAACCCCAAGAGAATTATATAATTTGCTCATCCACTCTGTGTCTCGTTTTGCAAGGTAGTCATTAACAGTTACGACGTGTACGCCTTTCCCTTCTAAGGAATTTAGATATGCTGCTAAAGTTGCAACGAGTGTCTTTCCCTCTCCTGTTTTCATTTCTGATATCATACCATTGTGGAGCACCATTCCACCAATCAGTTGAACATCAAAGTGCCTCATGTTAAGAAACCTTCGAGAGGCTTCACGCACAACTGCAAATGCAGGTACGAGAAGATCATTTAACGTTTTCCCATTTTTCAATTCTTGTTTGAATTCTTCAGTTTTACCAGCAAGCTCCTCATCAGATAAACTCTGCATTTCTGTTTCTAATGCATTTATTTGCTGAACAATTTTCCTAAAGGATTTTATTATCTTCTTGTTTGTGGAACCAAATATCTTTCTTATAAAAAAGAATGACAACGTAAAAATGAAAAATATAAGAATGGCTGTCAAAATTAGCGGAGAATCTAGCATAAACTTAAGTAACGTCTTATTTAATATGAGATTATATTACTAAATGCAGCCTACAGCAATTACATATTAGATTCGGGGAATCCTTATTCATATACTAAGGTAATAAACAAAGGAACACTTCCAACCCTGTTCTTGCAGGCACTGTTATTGAAATATTAAAGAATCTGTTGCATTATCTTAGGCACTTGGTGACTTTAATTTTTTATAGAAAGAAGTTATTCGTAGGTTTAGTAGGGTATGAATGTAGAAAATAAACAGTCTGAAATACTTAGTAATCGTATATTTAAGAAGAGAGATGGCACATCAACAGGTGATCATGGTTGCAAGTATGAAGTAAAATTATTAATGCTGTATCTACTTTATGGGTTAAGTAGTAAAATTGACTTTTGGTTAGCATCAAACATAGAAGGTTTTGGAGCCTTTGATGATATTTTTTTGAGTATAAAGATCAGAAGAACAAATCGAGAATTATCTTGGTTCAAGCTAAACACCGTAACGACCCTAGTTCATCAGCGAATATTACTTTTGAAGATTTGTTTATTGATGGAAACAATAGAAAGCGACAGAAAGAGGATTTCTGGTTAAACAAATATTTTGAATCTCATCCTGAGATTAAGCAAAACCCTGAGTATAAGAACAGTGATATTACACTTGTCATTCATGCTAATGTTAATGTGAACTTAAAAAAAGGTACAGAAAAGCAAGGCAAAGTGGAAACATTAGAGGAGTATCTGGAAGAGTCAAAGTTAACAGATGATAACATTTTAAGTATTTATGAAGGTCACAGAGGAACTTGCTACAAAATAAAAAATCATATTGAACTGAAAAAATACTTCAGTTGCGGCAGTGAAGATGAAATAGAAGATTTTTTACTTAGAATAAGGTTTGTAGTTAATCAACCTAATCATTCAAAATTAGATGATATTATTAAGAAAGAAATAGGGAGTATATACAAAATATCAGGCAAGAAAAACATTGACATGGTTTTTGACTTTGCACGCGGGAAGGTAGAAAAATGGTGGGAACAACAGGGTAGCGAAGTTTCTTATCTAACAAGAAAAGACAATTATTTTAAGGAAGCCATAGAACATCTTTATAGTCTCAAACTTAAGGAAGATCTACCTGAATTTTGGCAAGTCCCTCTTCGAAATTATAACTTTGTCGGCAGAGAAGCGCTGCTAGATAAAATAGAAGAATGCCTGAAAGCTAATGATACAGCAACACTAGTTGCTTGTCATGGAATAGGTGGAATAGGTAAAACACAATTAGCATTAGAATTTATTTGGAGTAAGCTCCAAAAATATAGATGGATAATTTGGCTTGATACACGAGATAGAAATACTTTAATTAACGAGTACATCAAGTTAGGACGTGGACTAAACGTTATTCATGGTTACAGAGAAAACGTTCGTGAAGAAGATCACGCCAAGCATGTTAAGTATTGGCTAGAACACCCTGAACGTGCTGGGTGGCTACTGATATGCGATAACGCTCCTAACTACAAAGATATAGCAGATTTACTTCCTATAGAAGGAGGAAAGATATTATTAACTTCTCGTTATACATTTGGCTGGCCACAACCACAGAACACTATTTCTGTTGATGTTTTTGAACCTGGAGAATCAAGGAGCTACATTTGTAAGATACTAGAAGTGGAAGGAACAAAGCTAGATATAATTCAAGTGGATGCATTAGCAAAGACATTAGGTCATTTACCTTTAGCTTTAGCCCAAGCAAGCGCTTATATAAAGAAAACAGGTATAAATATTTCAGACTATTTGAAATTATATAACGATAGAAAACGAGCTTTATTATCTGATGAAACATTGCTTGAAACATTTCCAGCCGACGCTAATAGAGAGACTGCAGCAATAGTGTATGTTACATGGGACATCACAGTAGAAGCAATAAAAAAAGAATCCTTATTGGCAGCTAACTGGCTTACTGCTTGTGCTTACTTAGATGGTAGTCCTATTCCTCAATCTTTACTAGAAATCTTTGCTGATAATCAAGAAAATAATCCTTCCTTAGAAACTTTCCATGAAGCGTTTGGAATATTAATAAGTTACTCCATGTTAACTACCAAAAAAGATCATAGTATGTTAATACACAGCTTGGTTCAAGAAGTTATAAGGCTAAAGTCAGAGAAAAGTGGAAAAACTAAAGAAGACATAAAGACTGTTTTTCAACTATTACAAAAGGGTTTTCCTTACCACAGTGATAAACTAGAAGATTATGCTAAGAAACGACAATTATTACCACATTTAGAAGCATTTTTATCACACATGGATAATTTGCTAGAAAAAAATTCTTCAGAAAAGCAAACAATAGAAAAGGATTATCTTTTAGATTTGTTAATGTGGATTAATGATGGATACTCTGATTTAGGTAACCCTAAAAGACAAAAGGAGTTGATCGAATGGATTTTACCTATTCTTCAGAGGCATTTTATCCCTGATTATGAAATTGCTACACTGCTGGTAAGTCTTGGTATTGCTTATAATGCTTTAGACAATCCTCGGAACGCAAAAGAGTTGTTTGAATGGGCTTTACCTATTCTTGAGAAATATTATGGTTCTGATTGTCCTAAAGTTGCTGTTGCACTGACAAACCTTGGTAACGCTTATGAGGATTCGGGTAATCCTCATAAAGCAAAAAAGTTGTTTGAATGGGCTTTACCTATTTTTGAGAAACATTATGGCTCTGATCATCCTAAAGTTGCTGTCATACTGACAAACCTTGGCCACGCTTATGAGAATTTAGATAATCCCCGGAGAGCAAAAAAGTTGTTTGAGCAAGCTTTAGCAATTCAAGAGAAACATTATGGACTTGATCATTTCGAAGTTGCTAAACTACGGGCAAACCTCGGTCTTGTTTGTTATGCTTTGGGTGATCTTCAGAAAGCAAAGGAGCTGTCTGAACGGGCTTTACCTATTTTTGAGAAACATTACGGTCCTGACCATCTTGAATTTGCTAAACTGTTGTCAAACTTAGGTGTCATTTATGGGGGTCTAGGTTATCATAAGAAAAGAAAGAGGTTACTTGAACGGGCTTTAGCAATCAAAAGGAAACATTACAGGTCTGACCATTTCGAAGTTGCTATACTGCTGGTAAATCTTGGTATTGCTCATAATGCTTTAGGTAGTTCTCAGAAAGCAAGAGAGTTGCTTGAACGTGCTTTACCTATTTTTGAAAAACACTATGGCCCTGATCACCCGGAAGTTGCTAAACTACTGGTAACCCTTGGCATTACTTATGGCATTTTAGGTAAACATAAGAAAAATCAAGAGTTGCTTAAACGGGCTTTACCTGTTTTTAAGAAACATTATGGCCCTGATCATCCAGAAATTGCTATTATACTAATAAGCCTCGGCATCTCTCATGGGGACTTAGGTGACCACGAGAAACAAAAGGAGCTGTTTGAACAGGCCTTGCCTATTCTTGAAAAACATTATGGCCCTGATCACCCGGAAGTTGCTACACTACTGATAAACCTAAGCGACGCCTATGGTGCTCTAGGTAACCATAAGAAACAAAAGGAGTTGTTTGCACGGGCTTCATCCATCTTTAAGAAACATTATGGCCCTGATCATCCGGAAGTTGCTAAACTGCTGGCAGAGCTAGATGATATTTAGGCTTTTAGCAACACTAGATTAATAATCACTTATTTTATAATCACACTTCCAAAACTAACCTGTTTGGATCTTCTATATAATTTTTTATTTTAACGAGGAAAGTTACTGCTCCTTTGCCGTCAACTATTCTGTGATCGTAAGAGAGAGCAATGTACATCATAGGTCTGATTTCTACTGCATTACCAACAGCAACTGGCCTGTTTTGTATTGAATGCATTCCAAGTATTCCAGATTGCGGAGGGTTTATTATCGGAGTGGAAAGAAGTGAACCGTATACTCCACCGTTTGAGATGGTAAATGTTGCACCTTCCATTTCTGATACTTGTAATTTACCCTCACGAGCTTTTTTGCCAAGAGCAACTAAAGTCAACTCAATTTCTGCAAATGACATCTGATCGGCACCCCGAATAACTGGTACAACAAGACCTTTATCGGTGCCAACAGCAACACCTACGTCATAGTAATGTTTATATATGATTTCATCGCCTGAGATTTCAGCGTTAATTTCAGCAATTTCTTTCAATGCTTGCACCGCTGCCTTTATAAAAAACGACATAAAACCAAGTTTTATTCCATATTTTTTTTCAAAGGCGTCCTTATATTTTGCTCTTAGATCCATGACATTCTTCATGTCAATTTCATTGAACGTGGTCAGTATTGCAGCAGTATTTTGCGATGCTTTCAAACGAGCGGCAATTACTTGCCTTATTTTGCTCATTTTTACTCGTTCCTCTCTTTGCTCTCCATTTACTACACTTTTTGGCAATTCGTATTGTTTTATTGCAGGCTGTTCTGTTTTGTTTATATGGCCTATTACATCTGCTTTTGTTATTCTGCCTCCCATGCCAGTTCCTTTGACGCTTTCTGCACTGATTGCATTTTCTTCCATAATTTTACGAGCTGATGGAGCATCTTTTTTAGCAGCACTTTCGCTTTTATCTTCTTTTCTCGCTTCCTCTTTTACTTCTCCCATGGAAAGCTTCGCTAACAATTGATCAGGACTTATTACATCATCTTCTTTTATAAGAAATTCAGTTATTTGCCCTGAAGCTTCTGCAGTTAATTCGAGTGCTGTTTTGTCAGTTTCAATTTCAAAGATCAAGTCATCTACTTTTACTGCTTCTCCAATACCCTTCTTTATTTTTACTATACCTTCTGTAACTGATTCACCACCAAGAGTTTTTGGTGCTCTGATTTCTATAATTTTGCTCATAAAACAACTTCCGTATAAAACTTTCTATAGATTTATACATGAAAAGAGACATGTAATAAACTAATAAATTCATTGAGGCTCTTATCATTTAGAAGTGACAAACGGATAACATATTCCCAAATGTCATTCCAGCACGTGACGCTAGGCCATAAAAATTCCTTGACAAGCTTTGTCAGCCCCCCTATCATGGTACTGAAGCTATTTATTTATCTTCGCAATCTGTGCAGGTTAATGACAAAAAACTTAGGGTATTTGGCGTCTCATGTTTAATTTTTCGCACTACGTGCATCGCATGTCTTTAAAAATTTTTAGGTTTTTACCTATATAAGCCGAAACGCGCTTACAAAGCGTTTAAGACAGCAAAAAACGTCAAATTGACAAGGGAGAATTTGAATGCTAGCTACTACGGGGTTTCTTTGCCTTTTTTCCTGCTTAGTAAATTTCTTAAACACTTGCGGTGTAGGTTAGTTGCAAGTTAAAAGCAGCTAAATCGCTCTTAATCAAGCGTTTTAGAATAAAAAAAACGCCGATATTTTAGTACATAGTAAATAGCCAACCACCACGGGGCTTCTTTTGCCTTTTTTTTCGCTTGGTAAATTTTTTAATATTTATAGCTAAACGACAACCGTCATCCCGCTGCTTGTTAGCGCTTACTATTACCCACAAATAAAAACATAGTATTGTATTTACTCAAATAATTTAATTTTATTAACCTGAAAGCTTATTAGATTAAAATTATTAAACTAAGAGTTATAATTTTAGCAACTAAAAGCTGTAAATTGCACCATATAAACAGTTATTTCAAGCAAAAGTTATGCCATTAAGAGCTATGCAACAAACATTTATATTTGTGGGTAATAGTAAGTTGTTAGCGGGATCTAGAGATACCGCGAATGAATCGCGGTATGACGGTTAAATAATTCGTCATCCCGCTACGTGTTAGCGCTTACTATTACCCACAAATAAAAACATAATATTGTATTTACTCAAATAATTTAATTTTATTAACCTGAAAGCTTATTAGATTAAAATTATTAAACTAAGAGTTATAATTTTAGCAACTAAAAGCTGTAAATTGCACCATATAAACAGTTATTTCAAGCAAAAGTTATGCCATTAAGAGCTATGCAACAAACATTTATATTTGTGGGTAATAGTAAGGTGTTAGCGGGATCTAGAGACACCGTGACGGTATGACGGTTCGCGGTGGTATGACGATAAGGTTTATACCTTGTCATGCAAGTACTAGAATCCAGTAAGCTTATTTATGCATATAAAAGGTTATTATTTTGTAAAGTCAAAGTTGCTTTTGGTTTTAAGTTAAAGTACAATAAATGCAAAGGTTTATATAAACTGGATCCAAGTAGTCAGCTACTTGAATGACATCAGACAAACAATCATACACATGCTAGTCAAAATAGGTACCAGAGGAAGCAAGCTTGCAGTTGCCCAGGCTTTGGAAGCAAAACAAAAGTTGCTGGATTCTTTTCCTAACTTATCTATTGAAATTGTTAAAATAAAAACTTCTGGAGATAAGTATGCAAACGCAAATCTTGCTGAAATAGGAGGCAAAGGATTATTCATTAAAGAAATTGAGACTGAATTGCTCGAAAATAATATAGACATGGCAGTTCATTCGCTAAAAGATATGCCTGCGTTTTTCTCAGGGGGTTTAACAATTCCTTGTGTTTTAGAAAGGCTAAGTTCATGCGATGCGTTTATTTCTCATAAACACAATAGCCTTGAGTCTTTGCCACAGCAGGCTACTATTGCCACTTCTTCAATAAGAAGAAAAGTTCAGTTGTTAAATGTTAGACCAGATTTAAATATAGTACCGCTACGTGGAAATGTAACAACCAGATTGCAAAATCAAAGTTTTGATGGAATAATTCTAGCTGAAGCAGGACTCATAAGATTAGAAAAACATCACTTGATTACAGAGGTATTGCCACCAAAAGTTATGTTAAGTGCAGTGGGGCAGGGGGCGGTTTGTATTCAATGTAGAAGGAATGATGTAAAAATTATCGATCTTTTAGAGAAAATTAATAATAATATGTCTTTTATAGGAGTGAAATCAGAGCGCAGTTTTATGAAGACAGTGAATGGTTCATGTTTTACACCACTTGCAGCTTTCGCTGAATATGTGAGCGAAAATATGCTACACCTTCGTTGTATGTTAGCAAGTGGAAAAAATATATACTTCACTGAGCGCACTTCATTTATAGAAGATGCGGAGAAAATGGGTATGGATGCAGGATTAGAGTTGAAATCAAAATGCTTATAAGCTTACCTAAAGTACGTGGAATCTATCGTTATGATGTCTTAATGTCTAAAGCGACGTGGTTAAATGTTGGTGGACGAGCTGATGTATTATTTAAACCATGTGATATTGAAGATTTAACATACTTGATTAAAAATACTGAACTGCCAGTTAGCGTTATTGGTGCAACATCCAACATAATAGTGCGAGATAGTGGCATTCGAGGAATAACAGTAAAATTAGGTAAGGAGTTTGCATATATTAAAAGTAAGGGTAACAACTCTATTGTAGCTGGGGGAGCTGTGCTGCTCAGCAACCTTGCTCACTTTGCGGGAAATCAGCAGATTAGTGGGTTGGAGTTTCTAGTTGGAATTCCAGGAACAGTTGGTGGCGGAATAGAAATGAATGCAGGTGCATATGGTAGTGATATCGCAAGTGTTGTACAATCCATAAAAGCAGTAAATCTAGAGGATGGAAACCTATATGAGTTCTCCAGCGAAGAAATGGGGTATTTTTACCGTGGACATAGCCTAAAAGGAAATTGGATTTTTGTTGAAGCTGAGTTTAAAGGAGTAAACTCAGAGTATGAGCTTATACTGCAAAGGTTAAAGGAAGTTATTGAGAGAAAAAATAAAAGCCAGCCAATAAGAGGAAAAACTGCTGGGTGCATATTCAAAAATCCAAAAAACTACCGAGCATGGGAGTTAATTGATAAATCTGGCTGCCTAGGGTTAAATATTGGTGGAGCTAGAATCTCTCAGAAACATTGTAACTTCTTGCTCAATTACGATAATGCAACTGCATCTGACTTGGAAAACCTTGGCAACAAAGTAAAAGATGCAGTAAAGGATAAATTTAATGTTGAACTTGAGTGGGAAATAAGGGTTTTGGGTAGCTATTAGATAGTTTTTATAGCTTATGTATATTCGTTCAGGAGAACGGCAAATAAGGTAAACAAGTAATCTAAAAAAATAATCATAGAGAAACCGTGAGGTAATGTGGTTAATCTTGTAGAACTTTGCAAGAATCTAGAGAGAAAAATAGCAAAGTTATACCAATTCTCATTATTAGTGAATCAAATAAGCGATATTGTAGAGTTATTTAATTGTGGAGTGAGAAAGAAAGGCAATAGTATGGCTTTTTTTCCATTGTTATCTATCCGTTTATTGTGCAGTGGGAATTGGTATTAGCTGAACGGACACTATTGTTATACTATATCTTATATACAATTGTGCAATATGGACAATGGCAACAAATTTACTAGCGAAATTCAGTGATTTATGATTGATAATTAAAGTTCTTAATTAGTAACCGTTCACACTTAATTCTTCAATCTCACTAATAGAAAGGCCAGTAAATTTGACAATAGTGTTGACATCAACATTGTTAGCCAGCATTGCTTTTGCGACTTCGATTTTTCCTTCGATTTTTCCTTCGATTTTTCCTTCAATTTTCCCTTCCTCTTTACCGATTTTGATGCCTCTTTCTTCGCCAATTTGGATGCCTTTTTCAGTAGCAAGGTCAAGTCTGTATTCAAGAATGGCTTCTTCTTTCCGTAGATCCATTATTCTTTCTTCATAAGCTACTAAATCTTTTTCATTCCAGCTAAACCTGTCTAATTCATCGTAGGCTAACTTTATTATTGGTGCTTTTTCTGCTATTTTCCTTAAGTCTTCTTCCGTAGTTTCATCTGCATATTTGAAGAAAAATAACCAACGATCCACTATGCTTTCTAGCTGTTCTTCCTTATTCTTAGGAAATTTAGGTAGTTCAATAAATACAAATTGAAAATCTTTTAAGTCATGCTCATTGGTTTTCTCATCTCTTATAGTGTGGCTGGATATATAATCAAGCTTATCAGGAAATAAATTACAATTAGAGATAGCAATAAAGAAAACCTTCTTTAAATCAATGTACTTACCAGATTTATCAGCTTGCCTTGAGTAAGCCTTAGCAGCATATAGTTGAGCTCGTTTTTCGAATCCTTTATCGCGAGTGAGCTGCATTTCAATCACATACCTAGCCCCACTAGAGTCCCTGCAAAGAACATCAACTATACTTTGCTTATCAGAGGCAATTTCAGGATCCATTATAGTACTGAGGAATTCCACTTCTTGTATAGTATTTATCTCGGTAAACCCTAAAATATCATTCAAAAAATGTATGAGAATATTCTTATTTTTTTCAGTGCCAAAGATTCTTTTAAAGGTTAAATCCAGCTTAGGGTCGAGAAACTTAGATAAAGCCATAGCCAAAGTGCTTAAAAATATTAATAATTATACACTATTATTAACAATTATTCAACCATATTTTTGAAGATAGCTATGCCGCCGCGAACCGTCATACCGCCGCGGTATCTCTAGATCCCGCTAACAAGCAGCGGGATGACGAATTACTTAACCGTCATACCACCGCGAACCGTCATACCGCCGCGGTATCTCGGCATAGATTCCGCTAATTAGTAGCGGAATGACGATTGTGTATCGTGTTTTGCTAAAAATCACAGAATGCAGTCTGGTTACCTTATTAGAAGTTTAGCTTTAACTTTAAATGGACTACTCAACCGTGACAGACTTAGCTAAATTTCTTGGACAATCTGCATCTAACCCTTTTTTTGCTGCAGTAAAGTAAGCAAGGAATTGCATAGCAACACTGTAGATGATTGGAGAGATAAAATTATCAGTGTCTGGAAGTTGCACCACATCTGCGCAAACTCCCCTTAGGAATGGCGCTCCTTGTTTATCACTGAAGGCAATTACTTTGCCTTTTCTTGCAATAATCTCTTGTATATTAGATAGCGTTTTAAAGAATAAATCATCATAAGGGATAATTGCTATAACAAGCACAGTAGAGTCTATTAAAGCAATAGAACCATGCTTCATTTCTCCCGCTGCAATACCAGTTGTATTGATATATGAAAGCTCTTTTATTTTCAATGCGCCTTCCATTGCAACTCCGTATGAACTTCCTCTGCCGATTAAAATAACGTTATTGTGTTCTAATATACTGCCCGATATATGTTGTATTTTCATCACATTCAAAACGTGCTCAACATACTCGGGAATAGAGTTAATAGCGTTGCTTAGCTGTTTTATTCTCTCTCCACCCAGTATACCTTTTATTTTTCCAAGCTCCACGGCAAAGCATGCTAAAGTTGCAAGTTGCGCAGAAAAGGTTTTTGTTGAAGCAACACCAATTTCTGGCCCAGCAAGAGTATGTAACACAATATCTGAGATCTTTTCAATGCTGCTGCTAAATGTATTAGTTATACTAATGATTGTTTGCTTCTGTGATTTCGCATAACGCAGCGCTTCTATGGTATCTGCAGTTTCGCCAGATTGAGAGATGAATAACCCAATGCTGCCTTCTTCTAGCTTGACGTTGCTATACCTAAATTCTGACGAGATTTCTAGATATACTCGAACTTGAGCGACACTTTCCAGCCAATACTTCGCTATTAGCCCAGCAAAATAAGATGATCCGCATCCAACTATAGTAATGTGATTCAGTTCAGAGAATAATTTTTTGTTGACCTCTTTATATTGCTTGTAAAATTGGTTTATTGTTTTGTTTAATGCACAAGGTTGCTCAAAAATCTCTTTTAACATGAAGCTAGGGTAACCATTTTTGCTAATTAGAAAATCACTTGGACTACTATTTTCTATACTGCGTTTAACTTGTGTACCATTGTTGTATATACTAACTCCACTAGATTTTATCACTGCAATGTCATCATCTTCCAAATGCGATATTCTTTCCACAAATGCACTTAAAGCATTAGAGTCAGATGCAGCAAACACTGTGTTACAGTTATAGCCTATTGCTAAAGGCAAATTTCTCTTCGCAACAAATAAGGCGTCTGGATATTCTGCAAATAATAAGACCAAGGCAAATGAGCCGTGTAGGTTGTTTAAACACTTAAATAGAGAATCAACTGGCGACAATCCTTCATCAAGATATAAGGTTAGCATGTTTGGTATGATCTCTGTGTCAGTGTCAGTATGGAATGACATGCCCCTTTCTTCTAGGCCCTTTTTTAGCAGATTGTAATTCTCAATTATGCCGTTATGAGCAACAACAACGTTATTTGTACGAATGGGGTGAGCATTTTTAAGGCCTGGGACTCCATGTGTAGCCCAGCGAGTATGTGCTATACCAACTGTACTGTGAGACATCTTGCTGTCATCAACAACTTCACATAACCTTTTGACTTTACCTTCTGATTTTTTGACTTCTATCTCGCCTTCATTATTTATGATTGCTATACCTGAAGAGTCATATCCCCTATATTCCAATTTTTGCAACCCAGTTAGTAAAGTTGGTATTACTGAATCACCGCTACTTACTACACCAAATATTCCGCACACAAATGGATCACCAAACAAACTTTTTTCTAAACATGTTAAGCATTTTTGCCTTTATTACTGGTTGATTTATATTCTTTTTATCATTCTTTCGATTTTACCTTTTTAATTGGTTTAGCTGCTACTTTTTGAGTTTCTTTGCTTAAAACCTCAGATATAGCGGACTTTAGAACTTTTATCTCAACTTTTGGTGCTATTTCTATTATAAATTGTGCATTTGCCTCATCAACTTTATTAACTTCACCTATTATTCCACCAGAAGTAATGACTGTATCACCACGTTTTATTTGATCTATCATCTTTCTATGTTCTTTTAGTTTTTTTTGTTGCGGGCGAATAATGAGAAAATAAAATACCACAAATATTAAAATCAATGGAGTAAAACTAGCAAAAGATGCGCCGATACTTGATGTATTGCTAGTTGCATCTGCTGCAAAAACTTCAGAAATGAGCATATTTAATCCTAATTGTTAATGATAAAAACAAACCTATTTAAGTATTAATTACAATACCATGCCATGTCAAGTTTGGTGAAGGCGTTTCTCAATACCGGCAATAATACTGCGAATTCTAAGTTATGCTAAAACTAATATGGCGGGAGTGATGAGACTTGAACTCACGACCTCATGCGTGACAGGCATGCGCTCTAACCAACTGAGCTACACCCCCCTAATTTCTTTTTAGCGTTTTCGGGCTTCAACTTTAAAGCTAATAAACATGTTGCCCTTTGTCAATATTTTTTGTTTGCGCTTTGCTGTCTTTTCTATTACTATGTAAATAATTTAATTTCACACATGGCTTGTACAAGTAGTCCCATTAGGGTTATGCCATGGAAGATAAACTATTTGGAGGAATGATATATGACAAATTTGCCTAAAGTCACTGTGCGTGATTTAGCTGAATCGGGTGTACATTTTGGTCACAAAATTAGTCGCTGGAACGCAAAAATGGCTCCATACATATATGGAGTGCATCAAGAAAATCGTATACATATAATTGATTTGCGAAAAACACTACCATTGCTACAGGTGGCCATGAAGGCTTTATATGACGTTGCATTTCAAGGTGGTCGCATTCTATTTGTTGGTACAAAGTTTCAAGCTTTTGATATTATTGCAAGTGAAGCGATTCGTTGTGGTCAATATTATGTGAATCATCGTTGGCTTGGTGGTATGCTTACTAATTGGGGCACTGTTTCTTCTTCGATAAAAACCTTGATGCAATATGAGAAAATATTAAATGACGAGGATAGCATTTTAACAAAGAAAGAATTGGGAAACATTGAAAAGAAAAAGCAAAAGCTTGATAAGGCGCTTGGCGGTATTAGAGAAATGGGAGCAATTCCTGATATCTTATTCATCATTGATACTAATAAAGAGCATATAGCGGTTAAGGAGGCTAAGAAGTTAGGAATTCCAATAGTTGCAATACTTGATACTAATTCTGATCCAGATGGTATTACTTATCTAATACCTGGAAATGATGACTCAAGAAAATCAATAGAGCTCTATTGTAAATTAGCTACCGACTCTATATTAGCTGGAATAGAGTCTAGTCTAGCAAAATCTGGAGTTAAGGTTGATGATATAAGGGGTGATGAGTTTATTCAAGAAAAAGAAGATGGTATTGTGCAAACTAAAAGGAGACGTAGTAAAGTTTACAAAGAAGAAGAAAGGGAGGTAGTAACAAATGAAGATGAATCCAGATGATATAAGAGAATTACGTGATAGAACAGGGCTTGGCTTAAGTGACTGTAAAAAAGCATTAGAAGAATGTAATGGTGACATTAAGAAAGCCGTTGATAAGTTACGTACAATAGGTCTTGCTAAAGCTGACAAAAAATCTGATAGAGTAGCTTCAGATGGGCTCGTTGCTATGTGTTTGACTGAAAATTGTGGTGTATTGATTGAACTCAATTGCGAAACCGATTTTGTCGCAAGGAATGAGAAATTTATAGAGTTAGTTTTAAATTTAGCATCAATTGCTCATCAAGAACGCTGTACTAGCGTTGATGAGTTAAAAAATGCCAAGTATGAAAGCATTGGCACAGTGCAGGAAGCTATTATGAATGGTACGTCAGTTCTTGGTGAGAAGCTAGAGTTAAGCAAGCTTTGTTACTTAGAAGCTAAGGATGGAGTTATTGCTGGCTACGTACATGGTGATGCGCATGGCTTAGGTAAGATTGGTGCTTTAATTGCATTGCAATCATCTGGTGATAAGGCGAAGCTACAAGAGATTGGGAAACAAATAGCTATGCATGTAGTTGCTATGAAGCCTGAAGCCTTGTCTATAGATGATTTAGATCAAATGAAGTTGAACAACGAACGTTCTATAATTGAAGAGCAAGTGAGGAGCTTAAATAAACCTGAAGAAGTAGCAAAAAAAATAGTAGATGGACGAATGGCTAAGTACTATGAAGAAGTTGTTTTACTGGAGCAAAAATTTATAAAGGATGATAAGATGAAGATTTCTGATTTTATAAAATCAAGCGAGTTGAGTGCTGTTAAACTCTCTAATTACAAGTTACTTGTTTTGGGTGATGCAGATTAAATAGCAAAAAATGTTTATTTCAACAAATGAAAAAAGCGAAATAAAATATTCCAGGGTGTTATTTAAAATCTCTGGTGAGGCTTTGATGGGATCAAAGCAATTTGGTCACGATATGGAGACTATAGGTGAGTTATCTAAAGGCATAGTTGAAGTTTGTAATCTTGGAGTTCAGGTATGTATTGTTGTTGGTGGTGGTAATATCTTTCGTGGCACATCTGCGTCTTTAAGTGGTTGTGAAAGAGCAAGCAGTGATTATATTGGAATGCTTGCAACTATAATCAATGCTTTAATTTTACAAAACTTTTTAGAAAAAAATTTAGTAGCTTCTAGGGTATTATCTGCAATACCCATGGCCACTGTATGCGAACCTTACATCAGAAGGAAAGCTATTCGTCATTTAGAAAAAGGTAGAGTGGTAATTTTTGCAGCAGGCACAGGCAACCCATTTTTTACTACAGATACAGCTGCAGCCTTACGTGCTGTTGAAATGAATTGTGATGTTATTCTAAAGGGTACGCAAGTAAATGGTGTATACTCCGCTGATCCGAAAAAAAATGAGGATGCTGTAATGTATGATAGGCTTTCTTACACGGATTTATTGACTCGTGATTTAAAAGTTATGGATGCATCAGCAATTTCACTTGCTCGTGAGAATTCTATTCCAATTATAGTTTTTTCTTTGAAGGGAGAAAAAATAGTCAATATTATTAAGGGTCAAGGTACTTATACTATAGTTTCAGATTGTAAACATTAGGTAATTTATGTTAAATGAAATAAAAGCTAAAACAAAAGAAAGAATGCTAAAAACTATTCAGTCCTTTCATGATGATATTAAAGGCGTACGCACTGGTAGAGCTAGCGCATCGTTGCTTGATGGTATAGTTGTAAATATCTATGGTGGACATCAAAAGTTAAATCAGGTTGCAGGTGTTTCGGTTATAGATAACAAAACCCTATCAATTAAAGTTTGGGACATTAGTGTTGTAGGTGAAGTGAAAAACGCTATATTAAATGCTAACCTGAATTTAAATCCTGTTGTCGAGGGTAGCACCATACGTATAGCTCTTCCGGACTTGACACAAGAAACCCGTGAAAAATTAGTGAAATTATTGCATCAGTTTGCTGAAAATGCACGGATTGCCATTAGAAATATACGTAGAGATATTATGGAAGAAACAGAAAAAATGAAGGAAAATAAAGAAATCTCAGAAGATGATTTTCATGGTGCTAAAAAGGAAATACAAAATATTACTGATAATAATATAAAAAAAATTGATGGTGAATTGTCCATCAAAGAAAAGGATATACTGAATCACTAAATGATATGGAGAAAGCTTACATAGCAAATGATGTCATTCCAGTGCTTGACACTGGAATCCAGTCTTTACTATACAACTATCTGATGCACTTGTTTGAAATCAAATTTCCTGGATCCCAGTGTCGGAGCACTGGGATGACACCAATTTTGCATTCAAGTATCAACTATTGGTGTCACTACAGTAACTCTCTTCCTGTCATGCAAGTAGCTGACACCTTCCAGGTGTCCATTGAAATCCAAAAAATTTCACTCAAGTCAAAATTAGGTTAAATTTAAATGTTGAATCAAGAATCTTTACCGAAACATTTAGCAATTATTATGGATGGTAATGGTAGATGGGCAAACAATCAAGGAAGAGTAAAAATTGATGGTTATAAAAAGGGCAGTGAAGTTGCATACGATATTGCCAAGTATTGTACGGACCTAACCATACCCTACTTAACTTTGTATGCATTCTCTATGGAGAATTGGCTTAGACCCAAAAACGAAACTGACTGTCTATTTGATTTATTTTACTCCGTTTTAACTAATGAAGATAAAGTCAATTTCATTTGCAACTGTAACATTAAGTTGAATTTTATTGGCAATTTAAGTCTGTTATCCAGTAAAATATTGGATCAAATTAAAAAAGCAGAAGAAATGACACATAAGAACGATGGTTTATTACTCACTGTGGCAGTCAGTTACGGAGCAAAGCAAGAAATTACACAAGCTATAAGCAATATTATAAAAGAAAATATTGCTTATGTATCAGAAGAGGAATTTGAAAAATTTCTGTATACTAAAGATTTGCCAAAATTGGATTTATTAATTCGCACTGGCGGCGAAAAAAGGTTAAGCAACTTTTTATTATGGCAAGCAGCTTATGCTGAATTGTATTTTTGTGATACTTTATGGCCTGATTTTTCTTGTCAAGATTTGAGTAAAGCATTAGAAGATTATATAAAAAGAGAGAAAAAATATGGTAGATAATAATTTTATAATTAGAATGTTGTCCTCAATAGTAATATTATTCATATTTTCCTTTGCTACATATTTTAGTGATTTATCGTTTTACCTATTGATTTTTTCAATAGCAGTTTTATCTTCTTTTGAATGGTATAATCTAACCCAAGGAAATAAAATTTTATACGTTTTTGCATTATTATTGATTGCACTACCAAGCGCCTCATTAATATATTTATATAATCTACCACAGGGAAAATACGCATTAGTATGGTTCGTCTTAACCATTTGGGGAATTGACGTTACTGCCTACCTATTTGGCAAGAATTTTGGTGGAGCTAAAATTTGCCCAATTCTTAGCCCTGGAAAAACTTGGACAGGACTTCTTGGTGCGATTTTAGCTGGAGTAGTGTGCACAATTTTTGGATCAATATTTTTTGGTCTATTTTCAATTTTTTATTCTCCAATCATTGGCCTTGCAATTGCTATTCTAGCGCAACTTGGCGATTTCACTGAGTCGCTTGTTAAAAGAGCTTACGGTGTTAAAGATAGTGGAAATATGATACCTGGCCATGGGGGAGTGCTCGACCGTATGGACAGTTTCATTTTTACTGCCCCTCTTATTGCTATTTACATAAGCTAAGTCTGCAGAAGTGCCATTAGAGCTCATCCCTAGTCAGCTCCCCAACCGCTTCTACAGTGCAGTCATGGACAAACGTCTTTTCACAATAAGGGCAGGCTATTTCCTCTTCTTCTCCCATATCTAAATATATTAATGGATGGCCGGAACCCTCATCATTCTCATCACCATGACAACAAACTTTTCTATTATTAACCCTCACTTTTGACATGCTGCTCCTTTAGCTTATAACATTTTATATATTGAATATACCCATTCAGAAATAAAAAACAACAAGCACTATTCTCCATTTTTTATCCTATTCAGGTTAATCAATTCGTTTTGAACACCTTTTGATACAAATTTGCTAACATCTTCTCCTAATCTTGCTATTTCCTTTACAAAGCTTGATGAGATAAATTGAGTATCTTCAGAAGCGGGAAGAAATATGGTTTCGATTTCAGGAAGAAGTTTATAATTTACCCAACTCATTTGAAACTCGTAATCAAAATCCGACACTGCTCTTAATCCTCTAATAATAACAGAAGCATTCTGCTCTTTGGCAAACTTCACTAGCAACCCATTAAAAGATATAACATCTGCATCAATTCCTAGTCCTTTGATTTCATTTTCAGCCATGCTTGTGCGTAGCTTTGTGTCAAAGGCAGTATGCTTATTAACGTTTTCTGCAACTCCTATTATTAATTTATCGACTAGTTTACACGCTCTTTTGATTATGTCAATATGCCCAAAAGTTATAGGGTCAAATGTGCCAGGGTAGATTCCTATTTTGTCATTAATGTTCATCCTTTATTTTTA
Source organism: Wolbachia endosymbiont (group A) of Cydia splendana (assembly GCF_947179475.1). Taxonomy (NCBI): domain Bacteria; kingdom Pseudomonadati; phylum Pseudomonadota; class Alphaproteobacteria; order Rickettsiales; family Anaplasmataceae; genus Wolbachia; species Wolbachia endosymbiont (group A) of Cydia splendana. The sequence goes on along the minus strand of NZ_CAMXBP010000001.1, from coordinate 748,319 downwards.
TAAACTACTTTAAAAACTTTTGATAGACATAATAACATTTTTTATCTAAAAATAAAAGTATACAGTTGGCCTGATAGCTCAGTTGGTAGAGCAAAGGACTGAAAATCCTTGTGTCGCTGGTTCGATTCCTGCTCAGGCCACCTTCTCTTTCTTACCAAATTTACCTTTTTGTTGTAAAACGTTCTATAATATGTTATGATATTGATATAAGTGTTGAGAGGGTAAACTATATGTATAGATATTATAGCAGAATATTTAATATCTTATTAATTATAGTTCTATTATTAAGCAATATTACTTATGCTGGCGTTAGTGAAAAACCGGCATCTCAACATGTAACCAGAAAAGAAGAACCAGCGTCAACTGTCTTGACGGCAGAAAATACAGTAAATAATGACGTAGTTGTTGGTTTGTTGAAAACGGAAGAAGCACATGAACTTGGGCTATCTCAAAATATCTATGAGATGTTTAATAACTTTGTGGTTAAGACTGTACTGATTGATTATAATAAGATAATTAGCCTTAAAAAAATTCAGACAGAGTCACTTAATCTCGCAAAACAAGATAAAACATTGGCAAAAAAGCTAACATTAGACCGAATAAAAGTTGAAGTTGCACAATTCATTAAAGAGCACAAAATAAATAGGATATTTATTCCGGATAATTTACATTCAGCACCCACTCCTTATCGCCAGCTTGTTACTGAAGCAATTGTAAAAATAGTTGATGATAACCCTGCAATTCATTTACTTGGCATATGTGAAGGCATAATGAATGCAAAGGGAATTGAAGTAGTGAGTGTTGTGAGTGATGAAGAGAAGCAAAGATCTCATTTAAAATCAGCACCTAATCCACAGAAAGAGGATGTACCTCTCCAGCAGATAAAGATCGTTCCAAATAGTCGTTTAGCAGAAGTAGTAGCCAAATTCCTAATACCTAATGAAAATGGCTGGTTTTCAACATATTTTCCAGATGCTCATTCAGGAGCAGTAGGTAATACACCAGAAAATAGAAGAAAATTGGAGTCACTTGGATATAAAGTTGCAGCATTTTCCAGTGAGGGGGTAATAGAGGCTATTGAAGATAAGCATGGTAATGTTCACTTTCAAAGTCATCCAGAAGCCCTTGTTGTGAAGTCAGATAAAAACCTCTATTTATCAAATCACAAGGAACGTCAAGTGTCTACACTAGTTGCTATAGCGATTATGAATGATTTTCTTTATCGTGCTTAATGGCTATAGCTTTAGGCTTACCGACGATTTGATAAACGATAGATTTGTCATGTATCCGTTCAGGCAATGGCGTCAACTTAAGGAAAAATATCAGCGATAGTGTATAAAATTTCTCTCCAAATTTTTTATCATTAAATTATCCAAAGAGTGCAAGGGACAGCACTTTTGTTTCTATTTTATTGCAACAAAAAAGTTTAAAATGTGTCTTTTTTAGGTGAGGCATGCAAAAAGGAAAAGATCTTATCTTACAAATTAAAAATGCAATATACTCGAAAACTTTTCAGAAAATCCATTGTGTTGAGTTTTACACGAACAAGCTTTTTCGACAGTATTTTCTATGATTTTAAAGTTAGTTAAAAAAAGTTTGGGAATAGAATGTAAACTTATGGAGCCATTGACATGTACCCTCAAAGCAAGCTTTTTCTAAAGCAAGGTATAAGATTTGCCATACAGGCTTTCAAGAATTTAAGCATCCAAACAGCCTATCAGGATGAACCTGAGTTGGAGAGGCTATAGACTTATTGCAGCAGATGGTTCTGGTATGAGATTACCCAGCTCTGGAGAAATTGTATCCGAGTTTGAACCAAATGGAAACTGACCTTACCCAGAAAAAGTGGAGAGAAAGTTTGGAATGTTTTTCACAAAGAGAATGATGAATCAAAATGCTCAGGAATGCAATAGTTAATAGTGACGTTGTTTGTTATAAAAAATTTCTATGTATTCAAATATTGCAGTTCTAGTTTGTTGAGCAGAGTGTTGTGAAGTATCAATAAGTATTTCTCTTTTCAATGAGCTAAAGAAGCTTTCCACAACAGAATTGTCGTAACAACAACCTTTATGACTCATCTATGTTTTTTATGGATAAGAGATATTGATAACCTTGCGAAGTATATTGTGAACCTTGATCACTATGTAATAGTAGATTTTTGGCAGGTTTACGCTTGTTAACGGCCATTAATAAAGAGTCCATAACCAATTGTTTATTTATTGAACTGCTCATTAACTACCATGCGTGAATATAGATCGATTATTGTTGCCAAATATAGCCATCCTTCTTTGGTTTTTATATAAGTAATCCCATACTTTGTTTGGTTGATCGACAATAAAGTTTTGGTCTAATATATTGGGAGCTACTGTCCGTTTGTTGTTTCTTAATTTTAAATTTTCTTCTCAATATAGCCTGAATACCATTTTTCTGCATAATACTTTGCACTGTTTTTAAGTTGCAACTTTTACCCAAAGCCTTCAATTCAGCATGAATTTTAGAAGCTCCATATCTACATTTAGAAACTTGATATATTTTTTGAATAGCTGCGAGTAGCTCTTTATTTGCTGATTCTCTACTGCTTATTTTTCTTGTGGTCCACTTATAGTAGCCACTAGCAGAAAATCCTACATAATTCCTGTACTTTATAGCAGTTACTATATAAAAAAATATTTTACTCTTTTTGACTGGCCAGGGCTTTTTTTTAAATGTCTCTTTCCCTTGTTACTCTTGCTTTGTAAATCAAACCTCTCTTTGTCGTAAGGAGCCATGTTACCTCTACCTGGAAATGCATTTGCCGCTGACTTTTTTTCGTTATATTTCTTCATCCATTTTCCTAATACACTATCCCTTATTCCTAGATCTCTTGCTACTTTTGCAACTGGTTGACCTACCTTTCTTTGTTCATTTGCCAGCTTAACAGCTTCCAATTTGAATTCTGCCGTATATTCTCTTGCCATTTCTAATCCTCCAAAATTTTATTTTACCCGAAAAAACTCCTTTCTTTCTCTCCACTTTTTCTGGGTAAGGTCAGTATGGGAAAAGGTGAAAGATGTGCTAAAAAACCCAGAGATGATAAAAAAGGAATACCAACGTAGAGTATTAGAAAATAAAAATGATGAATCATCAGAGAAAAAGTTTGCAAGAAGAGAAAATCAAATAAAAGAAGGTATCGAAAAATTAATGGAAGATTATTATAGTCAAGAAAATGCAGGAGAGAAAGGATATATAAGCGAGGAAGAATTTAAACAGACAATGAGAAAAATGAAAGAACGCTTACAAGGGATAGAAGAAGAGAAAAAAAAGGTAGTTGATCAGAAGGCAGTAGAAAAAGGAATAAGTCTTATTATAAATAGCATAAAGAATTTTTATTCTAGTGTAAAATCGAACCTGGAACAGCTAGATTGGCAAACTAAGCGCGGCATTATTAAAGCATTAATAGGACAAATTAACATTGGTTGTGATCAGGTAGAAGTAGGATTTCAGATCGAAGAACCAGCACAGGATGGGGGAATTCTTAATTTGTATCATTGTACCACACATCGTAATAAGGGGGTTGGCAAAATGTGTCAAGCAAGTTTTTTCGTTTCTATAAATCTGGATTTCAGCGTTATGCGATGGAATGACAACGTGAGGTAAATTTTTCAACATCCCAAAATTACAGAATTCAGTCTGTTTAATTAAGCATACGCGTCAAGTTAAGAGATTGTGAGCAAATTTAGAGAGGTTAAAGTGGATACTCTAGCCCTTCTACGTTTGTCTTTTAATGAAAATCGCGACCAAGTTATAGTGAGTTTTTTAAGAAATGCTTTTAAACTATTAATTTTGGTTAATACTAAAAATAACTCTCTAACCCGCCTTTTTAGCTCAATAAATGCCTTTGTTAAGCTAAGTTCTGTATTCTTTTTCACTTCTGTGCAACCAACTATGCCGCGAAATATAAGAATTGCGCACAATTTAGCATATAGTTCACATAATACTCTGCATGGCTTTCCTTTTAGCTTATCAAGCCTGATATGGCTTTTATACAATTTAAATAATAACTCAATTTGCCACCTTACTCTGTAAATCGTTAATACTTGCTCAGCACTAATTTTATTTTCTGGAACATTAGTTATAAATATTGACCAGTTCAACAATTTTTGATTTCTTTTAGAGGATGTATATCCCTGCGATCTTGCTAATCTATTAGCTTTCCTTCTTCTGGCCATAGACTGTTCTTCAGTTAGTTTCTGACATATAATTCTTACTCTAATTTTTGCTTCTTTTCCTAACAATACCTCGTTTTCTAAAAATAACTTATCCTCTAAACATTCTAATAACTCCATTTTTTGATTTGTTTCTACATCATATATGTTGGTATCGGATTTATAACGACTTATGAAATAAGCTCCTATTTCATTGATTTGTTTAAAAGAACTTGGCACAAAATAACCGAGATCAGATATTAGCAAATTATTGCTTAATATATTACTTAAATGTTTCCTATATCCCTGGTCTGATCTTACCCCCTCCGTTAAATTAAGTTGGTCTATTATCTGATTCATGTAGTCGAAAACTAATTGTAACTTTATTCCAGACTTAGTATTGCTTTCATAGCCACTGTAGCTAGTACCATAACCTTTATACATCTCTTCCATACTGTTAGGTAGAGTAATATAGCTACTGTCCAATAATTTAACACTATTAAATTGCTGTAAGATTTTGCAATCAACTTGCAAGATATTTTTAAAGAGAATCACAGATTCATTATACATCCTTTTCATAAATTCCACTGCTTCTTCAGTAAATCTAAAATCCAAACCTTGTTTTGTTATATCTATCGAGTCCTCGTTTAGTAATTGACACATTGTTTCTACGCTACAATTATCAACTCCTATATTACCCAAGACCATGGCTTTTACGAATGATGAACCTTTTAGCTTTCTCTTTCTTTTTATAAACCTTGTTGTAATTGAGATTTTCTCTGCTTTTTCATTAAAAAATTCTTTGAGCTTTTTTGATAAGCAAGTTATTTTATTCATTGGTTCTCTCACTAAAAGTATATCTGGGAGAACTTATACCTTATTATTCTATCTCTTTCATACCTTTATTTCCTTAACTTGACGCGTATGGTTTAATTAAGTGTGAACTGTTACACGAAAATTTTGTAAACAGATTAATATACCCTGTTTTTGCTATTCATCTAAAAATGGAACCATAGAGTACGTTGAGGAGCGTAAGCAAATTTTAATGCAAAAATTACTATCAAAAAATAGATTATGCAAGAGGTCTAATTATTCTGCTGCAATTTTGCTCTATCACACTTGCCACATTTAATATTCCAGCTTCATCATAATAATTTCCAATCACTTGCAAGGCAAGTGGTAAACCCTCATTGGAGAGCCCAACAGGAACAGAAATAGCAGGCAATCCTGCCAGACTTGCCGGCACAGTAAACACATCATTGATGCACATAATTAGCGGATCTGGCTTTTCATTTAAGCCAAAAGCTTCTGTTGGAGCAGATGGCACAAGTATGTAATCTATTTTTTCAAACGCTTTTATAAAATCATTTCTGATTAATGCCCTGATACACTGTGCTTTTTCGTAATATTCATTGTAATGACCTGAGGAAAGCGCATAAGCGCCAATTAAAATTCTTCTTTTCACCTCTTTACCGAAACCTTCTGCTCTTGTTAGTGAATACATTTCTTCAAGGGTATCAGCATCAACCCTGAACCCATAACGCACACCGTCATAACGAGCAAGATTGGATGAAGTTTCAGCAGAACAAATTAAATAATAGACTGGTATTGCATATTTAGTATGTGGCAGAGTAACGTCAACAACTTCAGCGCCATTTTCTTTTAAATAGGAAGCAACTTTCTCCCAATTATGGACTATTTCCTCTGAAATTCCATCCATCCTATATTCTTTTGGTATACCAATACGCTTACCCTTGACATCACCATTTATAAAGCTAGAAAATTTAGGCACTGGCTTTTCGCTTGATATTGAATCTTTTGTATCATAGCCACAGATTGCTTCCAGCATTAATGCTGAATCAGAGACAGAACGAGTAATGACTCCTGCTTGATCTAGAGAACTCGCAAATGCAATCATACCAAAACGCGAGCATCTTCCATAAGTTGGCTTTATTCCAACCACTCCACAATAAGCTGCTGGTTGGCGCACAGATCCACCGGTGTCACTCCCTAGTGCTCCAGCGCATAAAAATCCAGCCACCGATGCTGCAGATCCACCAGATGATCCACCAGGAACAACTTTTTCCCCATCGCTTTTTCTAATCCACACATTTTCAACAGGGCCAAAATAGCTATTTGTGTTCGCAGAACCCATAGCAAATTCATCCATATTAAGCTTACCGAGCATGGCTGCTCCACTTTTTAAAAGCAAGTCAGACACCGTAGATTCGTAAGTCGGAACGAAATTTTCCAGCATTTTTGAGCATGCTGTTGTTTTTATTCCTTTTGTACAGAATAGATCTTTGATGCCAACTGGTACACCCATGAGCGGCGAGATTAAATCATCCTTTTGCCTAGAGAAATGTTCATCTGCAGCTTTAGCAGCTTTCATTGCTATCTCTGGGGTTTTTGTTATAAATGCATTTAATTTCTCATTTTCAACCGCACTGATGTGCGCCTCTACGAGTTCAACGGCAGAAAAACTCTTTTTTTTGAGCCCGTCATGCATTTGTGTAATACTTAACTTTCTTAGTTCATTCATCAATATTTAATTTTTAGCAAGACGTTAATTATAACATGGCACGATAAAAAATCCATACATTTATAGTTACAGCTAGAAATGTAGCTAAGGTAACTTAGATTCACCGACAATCGTCATCCCGCTACTTGTTAGCGGCTAAGAGATACCGCAGCGGTATGACGTAGAAGCTATACTTTTATACTCACCAACTCAGTATCCAATCCGGATTGTATCTTAAAAAGGTCAAAAGACTATAATAAGCAAAGGAGTGATACTGTGTCTGAGTGAAAATCGTTGAGATCCCAGTGTCTGCTGCTTGCATAGCATTTATTTACAAAAAAATAGTCATGCAAGAGACTTTGCTTGGATATTTGATATAATTTAGGTCTATTAAAGCAAAAAATACTAACATGAATGAAGTGATAACATTTGGTTGTCGTCTAAATTTTTACGAGAGCGAGTTAATCAAAGAAGCATTAAAAAAAGCAAAGAGAGAAAATGTTGTTGTGGTGCATAGCTGTGCAGTGACAAACGAAGCAGAACGTCAGGTAAAGCAAAAGATACGTAAGATTTACAAAAATGATCCAAATAAAGAAATTATCGTAGTTGGTTGTGCTGTTCAGTTGGATCCAGAAGTTTACAGTAGCATTCCTGGTGTAAGTAAAGTGCTCGGTAATCAAGATAAGCTAAAAGCTGAAAATTACTTACTAAATGACGATAAAATCTTGGTCAGTGATAACCAAGTAGAACCTGTTCTAATTAATGGATTTGAAGATAAGTCAAGGGCATTTATTGAAATTCAAAATGGTTGTAATCATAGCTGCACATTTTGTTCAATTACTGAGGCAAGAGGGAATAATCGATCTGTGCCAATAAACAGTATTATAGAGCAAATCAGGATCTTTGTAGAAAATGGATATCAAGAAGTAGTGTTTACAGGGGTTGATATTACTGACTTTGGTACAGATTTGTTGGGTAAGCCATCACTTGGTTCAATGATTAGGAGAGTTTTAAAGGATATACCAGAGTTGAAGAGGCTAAGACTTTCCTCTATCGATGTTGCTGAAGTTGACGACGAATTAATGGATTTAATAGCTAATGAGTCAAGACTTATGCCTCATTTACATTTGAGTCTACAATCTGGTAATAATTTAATACTAAAGAGAATGAAGCGTCGTCACAACAGAGAACAAGTGATAGAATTTTGTCATAAAATGAAGAGCTTGAGGCCTAATATAGCATTTGGCGCTGATATTATTGCTGGATTTCCAACAGAAACTGATGAAATGTTTCAGGATACAGTTGATTTACTGAAAAAAACAAATATAGTTTACCTACATGCTTTTCCATATTCAGAGCGGAAAAATACACCTGCTGCACGAATGCCACAAGTACCAGAGAATGTGCGTAAAGAACGAGTAAAAAATTTAAGAGAAGTAAATAAAGAAATTATGAGCAGTTTTTGTCAATCCTTGATCAACACTAAGCAAAGTGTTCTGGTTGAGCAAAATAATGTCGGTAGAGCAGAAAATTTTGCATTAATAAAGCTTGAATCAAAAGCTCAAGCCAAGAGTATTGTGAAAGTTAATGTTAAAGGAGTGGAAAATAATTATCTAATTGGAAATATTTTTTCTTAATTTTTGTACATTGAAGAAATATACGATATAGTAATTATACTGTAAATGATAATTGTGAATTCATTTATGATAACTAGAATATCTATTACTTTATTTTTGATTTTCATTTCATGTGTCTATTTTTTTATTACTTATATTAGTAATGATACACACATTGAGCAAGTACAACCCTTAAAATTAGAAACAGACAATAATAAAAGTGTGATACGTTCTGAGGAGGTTACTGCAAAAGAAATACCAATAAAATATCAAGAACTTGAAAGTAGTCCACCTTCTGTTTTCCAAGTAGCTGATCAGAAAAATATGTGGTCACGTATTGCAGATCAAGCTGAGCCTACAAAAGAAAAATCAAAAAAACTTGATTTTTATGTTAGCGCTAACGGTGGTAAGGTATACCGTGATAATTCAGAAATATTTGTAAAGGGTATACAAGAAATAGGAAAAAGAGTCCTAACTTTAGTTGAAAGTCATTATGGTTTTATAATAAAAAATATAGTGGCAGATGAAATTAAAAGTATACAGCAATTTGATGGTAAAATTGATTTCCAGTGGTTTAGCAGCATGTCTTTAGGTTACTATGCTGGAGAAAATGGTAAAATTGATTTTGAAGCCGCGTATTCTATAGCCAATATTGAAGATAGTAATTCTCCTCCGGTATTTGATAAATCAGCAAGTATATTTGCGTTTTTGTTAAACTTCTATTATAATCCCAGCGTTCAGGATACACAATTTGCTCCGTACATCGGTCTTGGTATAGGACCAACAGTTTTTAGATTAAAAAGGATTAATGGGTCACCCCAAAATTCAATGCCACTGAATGTTCCTTGGTTTGCTTATCAAATAAAACTTGGTGTTGATTATTCAATAATCCCAGAAATCAAAACCTTTCTCGGCTATCGTTACTTTAGCGTTCCGATACCTGTTGCAGATGACATATCTACTCACAATATTGAAGTTGGTTTGATATTTAATTTTTAGTGATAATTTAATATATATATAAATTCTTATCTTTTCTATCTAACAAACCAAATGTTGGTACGATTGTTCCTTTTAAAAAAATGACAGTTTCTACTGTTCTAATATTATTCGCTAGCCTTTTTGATTTCTGATGCAATAAGCTTTGCTTATCTTCTCTATGTTCTATAAGCCCGCCGATTACCATAATTTCACCGCTCTTAATTTTTAACATAGAGTTCATTTCTCTGATTTCAACAATTGGAATGTCGCTATTTAATTTCATTTTACTCTGCTGTGCGACGTACTCTATATCTGGATCTTTAGTGTAGCCGTTAATTCTTGATAAAGTTGGATGTATATCCATGAATATTTCACTAGTATCAATGTTAATGCTTGGGTGGATTATTAGCACAACACCTATTGGGACGCTATTCATCTTGGTAATTAAGGTCTGATTAGAGTTTCTAGTATCTTTTTGTATATCGGAGGTAAAATAAATATGGTTTTTAGTAAATGAAATCATCGCTTGCTGATTATTTATAGCATGTACTCTGGGGCTTGAAATTACAGTTGAAGTGCCAAATTTGTCTAAATTTTTTACTAAATCTCCTAGATCATTTGCACCAAAGTTCATTGCTAGGTTAATAATGGAGTTATCTTGATTTATTATAGACTTAGTTCCATCTTGTAAGTCATTTAAGTTCATACCAGAAAGGTATTTGTCATCTAGCACAACTTCAACTATTTTTGCCTCTATCATTACTTGAGAAGACGCTAACTTCTTAACCTTATTAATATATTCTTCAACAGCTTTGTGGATATCTTTTCTAGCATTCAAAATAATAACACCAGCTTCTCTGTTGGATGAAAGGAATTCGCCATCATCCACCCCGTTAACATCCATTATTGCATTCAAGCCTTTTTCTAATGAATTCCATAAGTCACTACTGTATTGAGACTTCATAACATTGTTATAGTCCCTATCAACGTTACTTCCATCATTGTTAGTAATATTGTTATTAATGACGAAACTGCTTTGAGCAGAATGTTGAATATTGATGAAGTCTACGTAATAATTTTGTGCGTATGGCAAGTCCTGCTCAATTCTAATTACACCATTACTTGTTGAGTAACGCAGTTTGGCGCTATTTGCTATACTCTGAATTACTTCGTTTATATCCTTATCTTTTAGCTTTAAAATAATATTACCTGATATTTTTGGGTCCATATCCAAGTTAACGTCAGAAAGTTTTCCTATCTCAATCAGCAAATCCTTTACTGATACTTCTTCACTAACATTAATAGAAATAAGCTGATTACTGATTGTGAGATCGGGAAACTCTATTGGTAAAGGCATAATTTCTGGTATTGCCGGTTCATTAATCTCCAAAGAGGTGTTATATTGTTGCAACGGATAATCGTGCTTATAATTGTCTATGTTAATAGGATATTGCTTGGTAGGTAGATGTGTGCAAGAAATAATGAAGAGGAGTATTAAGCATTTAAAAATAGCCATTAGAACAGCATACAAAATCTATACTAATAGATTTCTATAAAAATATTAAAAATGTATTTAATCTCATTTTCATCGAGCAGATAATTGTCGTGTATTAGCTTTGGCTATGTATTTTTTGTATACTCTTCTTGTACTTAAATGTAGACCAGCATAGCCCTAATTTTTTTATATATTTTACTTCTTTCTCTGTATTTAATAATAGGCTTGAAAATAAATGGTAAGCCTATAATTGTTAAGCTTAGAGCTAGGGTTGAAAGTATACAACAGGCTTTGTGTTTACTATGTAGTTCTTTCAGGTAAAGCATCAAAAATCTACAAAATTTTTTGTAATTTTCTTCGATGTTTTTTTTGCTATGAGCCTTGCTAATGAACATATCTATTGCGGTATGACCGTTATTGCACTTAATGTTAAGGTCTGCACCTTTTTCTGTTAACAACTGAGCTATATCAAAATAATCCTTTTGAACAGCAAGATGTAGAGGTGCAAAACCTTGTTGCTCACAAATGTTCATATTGGCTCTAACTTCCAATAACATTTTCACAATTTGTGTATGGCCTTTTTTAACTGCGAGTAGCAAGGGAGTTCTGTTACATTTAGTAACAGCATTAACGTTTACCTTAAGCTTCAATAAGAGCTTAACTGTTTTAGTGTTACCATTATGGCTAGCTTTATGCAGCCTAGCGTTACCATTAAAATCTTGATCGTTTGCTTCTATTCCCTTTGAAACAAGAAATGTTACCATTTTTCTATTATTATGCTCAATAGCGCAATCTAACGCATCAAAACCATGGTTGTTTTTTGTGCAAAAAAACTCTTTAAGTTTAATTTTATCGTTACTTGCTTGCTGTTTTTTTGCAATAAGTTTTACTATTTGCATTTTGTTGTTATACGCTGCTAGGAAAAGCGTAGTGTTATTTTCTGCATCTTTGGCTTCTATATTTGCACCTTTCTTTATCAGATATTCTATAATTTCTGCTCTGCTGTCATAATGTGCGGTGCATTGATAAATGGTTAAAAACAAAGGAGTACGAAAATTGTTATCTTCACATTCGAGATTTGCTCCGCTATCAATTAAAATTTGGACGCTTTTTTTAGAACCGTATAGTGAAGCTATATGAAGAGGAGTATAGCCCTCTTTGGCATCTTTTTCATTAATTTTTGCGCCTTTTGTTATCAAAAAATCTATTAATTCCGTGTCATCTTGTAGTGCAGCAAGGTGCAGTGGAGTGAATCCATTTTTATCCTTGGAATTAATTGTCAGTTGGTTAACAAAAAGTTTAGCAACTTTCTTGTGTCCATGCATAATGGCGTAATGCAGAGGGTTTCTATTTTCGTTGTCTACGACATTGAAATCAGCTTCGTGCTCTAGTAATGACTTTACTCCAACTAAATCGCCTTCTTTTGTGAACTTATGCAAGAGAGTGATTCCACTTGCATCTTTTGAGTTAATATCAAATCCATTTTCTACTAATTGGTTTATATCTTCCTCACGCGCCATATCACTTAAATCTCTAATTAAACTCTTTTCGCGTTAATAATACTCCTACTTGATTAAGTTTAAATGAATCTGTGAGAAATGGCTAGTGCATTCTTGCATAACAAACTTTTGGCAGCGCATTGGATGAAACGAAAAACTTACTTGACAAACTCCGCCAGCCCTCTTATCATGAAACTGAAGCTATTTATTTATCTTCGCAATCTCTGCAGTGGATTAATGACAAAAAACTTAATGTATTTGGCGTAAATCATGCTTAATTTTTTGCACTATGTGCACCTCATGTCTTTATAAAACTTTTAGGTTTCTACCTATACAAGCCGAAACGCGCTTATAAAGTGTTTAAGACAGTAAAAGACGTCAAATAGACAAGGGAGAATTTGAATACTAGCTACCCTAGGGTTTCTTTGCCTTTTTTTTTATTTGGTAAATTTCTTAACATTTATAGCTAAACGACAACTGTCATTCCTGTAAAGGTCAAGTATCCCGCTACTTGTTAGCGGGATCTAGAGATACCGTGACGGTATGACGTAGGATTGCTGTCATTCTGCTACTTGTTAGCGGCTGAGATACCGCGAATGAATCGCGGCATGACGGTTCGCGGTGGCATGACGATAAGCTCGTCATCCCGCTACTTGTTAGCGGCTGAGATACCGCGAATAAATCGCGGTATGACGGTTAGCGGTGGCGTGACGATAAGCTCGTCATTCCGCTACGTGTTAGCGGCTAAGAGATATCGCGGTGGTATAGCTATAAATTGTTGATATCTTTTTTATATCACATTTTTAACTTACAATAGTTAGCCAGCGTTCCTTACATTAACCAAATCTTTCAAATTCTGCACTCACCACTACCTATAACTCACTTTCACGCAATATTGATCGTTCTTAAAAAGCAATCTAACATTTTTTATTCCTTGATTGCGAAGCTTTGATGCAGCTGATTTAGCAGCCTGAGCACTTTTAAAAAATGCAACATATCCCTTACTTTCTGCACTGTCTTGTTTCGGATGACGTTTCTGCATTTCTTTTTCATATTGCTTTCTGTAATGAGGAGTATTTTGTATCAATTGTTCTGACATCTTTCTTAGGTATTGAACTTTTACTTTTGCAAGCCCAGATTTATGAAATCCTAAGACTTGAGCTGCTTTTTCTGATAAGTCTATTATTCTGCCTTCAATAAAAGGCCCTCTATCGTTAACCCTTGTAACAAGCTTTCTTCCATTTTCTAAATTAGTGACAAGAACAAAGCAGGGTAAGGGCAAAGTCTTATGCGCTGCAGAGATCAAGTGACGGTTAAACGCTTCACCATTTGCTGTAAGTGTGCCATGATCTTCTATTCCATACCACGATGCTATCCCTATCTCTTCATAGTGTTTACAGTTTTTTGGATAATAAGTTATACCATTTATTGTGTAGCTGCTGCCAATTTTATAATGACCTGCAGTGCAGTTAAACCTGTTGCTAAAACTGCAGCTACTTATCAAAACAAATATTAGACATAGAAAGGTTAGGTTTTTTATCATTGTATTCGGTAAGAGGGTTCGATACTATGAGGATTTTAAATTATACTATAATAAATTTAGTAATGAGTAAACATCTACTGCTAAATATTAACAAAACTCAAAAAGGAATAATACATATTATTGGTATAGGTGGAATTGGAATGAGTGCCATTGCTGAAATTCTTCACAATTCCAATTACAAAGTTCAAGGTAGTGATGCACAATCAAACGACAATATAAATAGGTTACAAAAGCTGGGTATAGAGGTTTATATTGGTCACAATGCTGATAATATAAGCCAAGCTCAAATAGTTGTACATTCTTCTGCGATAGAATCTGATAATGTGGAGTTAATTGCGGCAAAAAATAACAATAAAACCATTTTGCATAGATCAGACATACTTGCTGAACTTTTAAGAGATAAATATGTGATAGCGGTTTCAGGTTCGAGCGGAAAGACAACAACAACCGCTATGATTGCTTCCATTTTTGATCATTCTGGCATTGATGCGACTGTAACTGTAGGAGGGATATTAAATTCCTATAAGAGCAACTTCAAACTTGGAGGGAGTGACACTTTTCTGATCGAGTCTGATGAGTCTGATGGAACTATGCTAAAAATCCCTGCAAAGATTGCTGTCATAACAAGTATTAACAATGACCACATAGATTATTACGGCACATTTGATAATATCAAAAATGCATTTTCCCAATTCGTGAATAATGCAGGTTCTGCAGTTTTACCTGATTCTGTAGACATCGATTATGATGCGGGTAATTCTATAACGTTTGGGTTTGAGAATGGTAGCATAAGAGCCAGCAACATTAAACAGCATGCTAACAGCATAGAATTTGATGTGTTGAACAACTGGATTCCAGCATTACGTGCTGGAATGACAAAAGGAAAGTGTACAGAGATGTCATCCCAGTGCGTGACACTGGGATCCAGCCCTTTAAAAAACATAGTACTATCAAATGCAATTGGAATTCACAAAGTAAGCAACGCCCTAGCTGCAATATCAGTTGCGATAAAGCTCGGAATTAGCGATGCAGATATTAAAAAAGGCCTTTTGGAATTTCAAGGAGTAGCAAGAAGATTCTCTTTGATTGCCGATATTAAAGGTGTTAAGTTAATTGAGGATTATGCCCATCATCCAAATGAAATATATGCAACTTTAACGGCTGCACGTTCGATTACTAAAGGAAAAGTAATAGGAATTATCGAACCACTTCGTTTTGCCCGCATTCGTAATTTTTTTGATGAATTCATACGAATTTTCATGATGTTTGATTATGTCATCCTCACTCCTGTTCATCCCCCAGAAGACAAGCCTATTCCTGGTTGTGGGATTGATGATATACAAAAAGCTTTAATCAGTAATGGATTTAATAACACAAAAATTATGAATGATGCTTTGCTCATTTCACATTTTATTAGTGATTCGACAAGTCCAAGTGATATAGTATTATTTATTGGTGCTGGTAGTAATATAGCTAAATTGGCAAAGGAAACTGCAGCACTTATTGCGGAAGTTAAGGTTTAATGTAATGAATAAGATAATCAATAACGTATTTGCAAGAGAAATTTTAGATAGCAGGGGTTACCCCACTATTGAGGTAGAAATTGAGCTCTGTGATGGTGCAATAGGCAGGGCATCTGTACCTTCTGGAGCTTCAACCGGTAAATTAGAAGCCTTGGAACTCAGGGACCAAGATGAGAAAAGGTATTGTGGTAAGGGAGTGCTGAAAGCTGTTCAAGCTGTAAATGGGATAATAGTAGATGAAATCATTGGAATGAATGCAGCGGACCAAAATGCAATTGATAAAGCATTAATTGAACTGGATGGAACAAAAAATAAATCTAAACTTGGAGCAAATGCAACTTTGGGTGTGTCTCTTGCGGTTGCAAAAGCAGCAGCAAACAGCTTCAATATGCCGCTCTACAGATATTTGGGAGGAGAGCAGATGAGTGTTATGCCGGTTCCACTCATTAACATAATTAATGGTGGAGTACATGCAGACAATAAGCTCGATTTCCAAGAATTCATGATTCTTCCGGTCGGTGCTGAGACTTTCAGTGAAGCTATCAGAATATCTGCGGAGGTGTTCCACAACTTACGTAGCATTCTTAAGAAAAAAGGTTATAGCACAAACGTAGGAGATGAAGGTGGTTTTGCACCAAATATTGAAAGCACTGAAGAAGCACTTGACTTGATCATATACGCTATAGAATCAGCAGGTTATTCAGCGCAAAGTGATTTTGCACTGGGCCTTGATGTTGCTTCATCTACTTTTTATGAAGATGGAATTTACGAATTTGAAAGTAAGGGGCTTACTTCAGAAGAGTTGACTGGATATTATTGTAATCTTGTGAAAAGATATCCAATAATTTCTATAGAAGATGCAATGAGTGAAGACGACTATGAAGGTTGGAAATTACTTACTGCAAAATTGGGGAGTAAAATTCAATTGGTTGGGGATGATTTGTTTGTTACAAATTGTGAACTGATATGCAAAGGAATAGAGGAAAAAATGGCAAATGCTGTACTGATCAAGCCAAATCAAATAGGGACGTTAACAGAAACTTTTGCTGCTATTGAAATGGCAAAATCAAATGGCTATAAAGCTGTTGTTTCTCATCGCTCAGGTGAAACAGAAGACACAACAATATCTCATATAGCAGTTGCGTCAAATTGCGGGCAAATAAAAACCGGGTCGCTATCGCGTTCTGATAGACTCGCGAAGTATAATGAGCTAATGAGAATAGAAAGCACGTTAGGAAAGGATGCTAAATATTATCGTGGGTTAGCATGGGTTTTATAGACGAAGTAAAATTGTGTTTAAAAGCCGGTGACGGTGGTGATGGCTGTGCAAGTTTTCGTCGAGAAAAGTTCGTTGAATTTGGTGGTCCAAATGGTGGTAATGGAGGAAAGGGTGGAAACATAGTTTTCATCAGCGACGCTAATCTCAACACTTTGCTTCATTTTCGTTATAGAAGACACATTAAAGCAGATAGTGGAAAAAATGGTGCAGGCAGGGATAGATCTGGCACAGCAGGGAAAGACGTTATACTTAAAGTTCCAGTCGGTGCACAAATAATTGATGAAGAAAGTGAAGAGATAATAGTAGACCTTGACAAGCCTGGTATGGAATTTCAAGTAGCACAGGGTGGAAAAGGTGGACTTGGAAATACTAATTTTAAATCTTCTACTAATAAGGCACCAAGACATTTTACTTACGGTCAGCCTGGCGAAGAAAAACATGTATTATTAAAACTAAAAGTTTTATCAGATGTTGGAATTATTGGCATGCCAAACGCAGGTAAATCAAAATTTTTGACTCGCTGCTCAAATTCCGATACAAAAGTAGGCGATTATCCATTTACCACCGTAAGACCTCATTTAGGCATGGTAAAAGTGGATGATAGCGAAGTTGTAATAGCAGATATTCCTGGAATAATTACTGATGCTCACCTTGGAGTTGGGCTCGGGCATAAATTTTTAAAGCACATAGAAAGGTGTCAAATTTTACTTCATTTAATCGATGTAACTCACGATGACGTTGTTTCGGCTTATAGTTGTATCCATAATGAATTGGAACTTTACAATAGTGATCTTGTTGAAAAAGAAGAGATTGTAGTATTAAACAAATGCGACTTATTGAGGGAAGCAGAAATTCTGGAAAAGAAGAATCACCTAGCTAATTATCTCAATAAAGAAGTGCTGTGCTTATCAATTAATGGTGATTTACAGCCTATTTTAAGATTATTAAGTGAAAAATTGAAAAAGAGTAATTCTAAGGAAATCGATGTATATGATCCTTTTAAGATGTGAATTTCATTTATTTTATCATATAACTAGAATATATTTGTACGAACATTTGTTTTTGTTAAACACAACAAATCCCAGTGTCAGCTACTTGCATCTACCACACAACTGTACGAACATTGCAATTTACAGGCAATTTGCGTGGCAGATGGTGTCATCCCAGTGCCCAGACACTGGGATCCAGCCTTTTCATAATCATCAAAACGTTGTATTTTAACATAAAACGGCTACTTTTATGCTTACCAACTTAATAAAATTTCTGGATCCAAGTGTCAAGCACTGTGATGACATCATAGGGGCGCTGGGATGACACCCTCCTGCTAGACAATGTTCGTACAGTTGTACATCTACCATGCAAGTTACCTGAAAATTGCAATGTTCGTACACTTGACTACTTGGATCTAGTATGATTTAATTAACCAAGAAGTAGGCATGAAAAAATTATGTAGTGAACCAGTTTGCATAACACCAGGAGGAAAATATGGATAGAAAGACGAGAATAGAATCAGACAGCTTAGGGGAAGTAAAAGTACCAAGTGAACATTACTGGGGAGCGCAGACTCAGCGTTCTTTAGAAAATTTTAAGATTGGCACAGAAAAAATGCCAGAGCCTCTGATTAAAGCATTAGCAATAGTAAAACTTGCAGCAGCACATGTTAACATGAAGCAGGGTAGCATAGATAATAAGGTAGGGGACGCAATCTGCGCAGCCGCAAAGGAAGTAATAGATGGCAAATTTAATAATGAATTTCCGCTTGTTGTTTGGCAAACCGGATCCGGAACGCAGACTAATATGAATATGAATGAAGTGATCAGCAATCGCGCAATAGAGATTTTAGGTGGTAATTTGGGTAGTAAATCTCCGATACATCCAAATGATCATGTGAATTATGGTCAGTCGTCAAATGACACCTTTCCAACAGCAATGCATATAGCAGCAGCAGAGCAAATAAACTGCTTGCTTATTCCAAATCTTGAAAAATTGCATAAGGTGCTGGATAATAAGGTTCAGGAATTTAAAGATATAATAAAAGTAGGACGTACTCATCTGCAAGATGCAACGCCCCTAACACTAGGACAGGAGTTCTCTGGCTATGCAGTCCAGATTAAAAAGGGGATAGAGAGAGTAAAATCAACTTTAAGTGATATATATGAGCTTGCACAAGGTGGCACTGCAGTTGGCACGGGACTCAATACTAAAAAGGGTTTTGCTGAAGATTTTTCAAGCCAAGTTGCAGAAATTACTAACCTTCCATTTACTTCAGCA
The DNA here is from genome assembly GCF_947179475.1 of Wolbachia endosymbiont (group A) of Cydia splendana. NCBI lineage: Bacteria > Pseudomonadati > Pseudomonadota > Alphaproteobacteria > Rickettsiales > Anaplasmataceae > Wolbachia > Wolbachia endosymbiont (group A) of Cydia splendana. The sequence continues at coordinate 729,410 of NZ_CAMXBP010000001.1, read as the reverse complement.
GGCAATAAATTTGAAGCGCTAGCAGCAAATGATGCTTTAGTTGAGCTCAGTGGAACACTCAATACAGTAGCAGTCAGTTTAATGAAAATTGCAAATGATATAAGGTTGCTTGGTTCTGGTCCAAGATGCGGAATTGGGGAAATAATGTTACCGGAAAATGAGCCTGGTTCTTCAATTATGCCAGGTAAAGTGAATCCAACTCAGTGTGAAGCGGTGACTATGGTATGCACTCAAGTTATGGGAAATCATGTTGCTGTAACCATTAGTGGTTCAAACGGTCATTTTGAATTGAATGTGTTTAAGCCAGTGATAATTTACAATGTTTTGCAGTCTATAAGACTTTTAGCTGACGCAAGTTTAAATTTTACAGAAAAATGTGTAGTTGGTATTAAAGCAAATGAAGAGAGGATAAAAGATTTACTGAATCAGTCGTTGATGTTGGTCACTATATTAAATACGCATATAGGGTACGACAATGCAGCAAAAATAGCGAAGCTTGCTTATAAAGAAAATATCACTCTAAAAGAAGCAGCAGCAAAACTTCAACTGCTCACTGAGGAAGAGTTTGAAAGGATAGTGAAACCAGAAGAAATGGTAAATTATTTGTAACCGCTCACACTTAATTCTTCAATCTCACTAATAGAAAGGCCAGTAAACTTGACAATAGTGTTAACATCAACATTATTATCTTGCTTTGTCTACCTTATTTTGCCGCTCCCCTGAACGGATACGGTTTAAGACATAAGATCCTTTTTCATAGCAATACTACGTTATCCAGCGTCTGGGCACTGGTTTCTTGGTACTTATTCCGCAATAATTTTTTTTTCCTTCAATAAACTTTGCAGTTCGCCTTTTTCGTACATCTCGCGAGTGATGTCGCAACCACCAATAAACTCTTCCTTTATATATAATTGTGGAATTGTTGGCCAATCAGAAAACTTTTTTATAGATTCACGTATTTCATCATTCTCCAACACGTTAATATACTTAAACTTCACGTTCAATTTTTTTAGGATTGACACGACGAGTCCAGAGAATCCGCATTGAGGAAAATCAGAAGTGCCTTTCATATACAATACCACATCATTTTCTGTTATATCTTTTTTTATTTGTTCAAAATTGCTCATAAATTCACCTTATTTTTAAGTATTAGTTTCCAGTTGCAAGGCGTGTATAGACTGACCTTCCAGAGCTTTATATACCATTTTATGCTGTTCTATTTTTGTCTTTCCAAGAAAACACTTGGAGTTTATTTTTAAATGATAATGGTCATCATCTCCAGCAAGATCATGAATCTTTATATCAGCGTCGGGGAACGATTGTTTGATGATCCTCTCTAATTCGTGAATTGCAATAGTCATTGATTTGCTTTAAATTACAATACTTTCATTATAAATCTAAAACGATTGAGCGCAATAAAAAGTTGCTATCATAAAAAATAGAAGCATACTATAATAATGGAATGACAAGTTATGCAGGGAGGCTTTATGGTGGGCGAAAGATTTAAATTCACATATCTTTGGTTTTGCTAACTTTTTCATTTAGGTGCTTATCTTACGATGATAAAATAAATAACTTAGAGAATGTTTACATCAAAGCTAACTATTTTGGAGCATTCTTCAATGCAATAGGTTCTCTAGAAGGAAAAGAAGATGCAGGTGACAATATAACAGAGGGGGTTTTTAGTTTTAATAAGAAGGAGCGAATTGAAGCTGGATACAGTCCTAAATATGTTCCAGGGTTTGCCGGTAGTGCTGCAATAGGGTATTTATTCAAAAATATGAGAGTTGAGTTTGAAGGCTTATATTCTCAGACTAACTTGTATGATGAAGATTATTCAGATAAGAAAAAAGCAAGATATATTGAACTTCGTCGTCACAATGATGCGTCTACTGGAGCGGAATGCAATTCACCTTGGAGAAGTGGAAAGGTTGATATTCACATTCAAGAAAATTGTAGTGTTGAAGCAGAGTTCAGAGCTGCATTTAAGATGAAAAATGAAGGTTTTAATAACTTAGCTGGAATGGTCAATGTATATCGTGATTTTAATATAGCAAAAATGCCATTCACCCCATATGTTGGTATTGGTGCAGGTGTAACTAGGGTTAAATTTCTAGGAAAAACCAGATATGCCTTGGCTTACCAAGCAAAACTTGGTATCAATCACCAACTTACAGCACAAACTCAAGCATTTGCTGGTTTACGCTATTTTGGTATCCTTGATAACCAATTTAAAGATATTGTACCAGGAATAAAGATACTAGCTGGTGAAGGATATATTCCTGCCGGTGGAGGAAGTAAGGTTGATGAAACTGCACGTGTTGAATCAACAACTGCAACCATTACCAATAGGTTTGGCATATATGGCTTAGAGTTTGGGTTGGTTTATCACTTTTAACTTTATCCAATAAATTACATATGTGAAGATAGTAAATTCAGCGTGCTGAGAACATTAGAAAGACGAGATTTTAATTGATTTTCATATTTACTCCAATCTTGTATTGCCTTTCTTGCAACACCTGAATCAACTGCGGCTTTTGCAACAGCAGGAGCTACTATAGAAATTAATCTTGGGTCAAATGGAGTAGGTATTATATATTCACGTCCATAGCCCATTTTACGACCGCCATAGACTGCAGATATCTCACCTGGTACTGGCTCACGGGCAAGCTTTGCTATTGCATCTGCAGCTGCAATTTTCATTTCATCATTTATTGTTGTTGCATGTACATCAAGTGCCCCTCTAAATATATAAGGAAAACCCATTACGTTGTTGACTTGGTTGTTGTAATCTGACCTACCAGTTGCAATTATTGCATCTGGCCTCACAGATTTTGCAAACTCAGGCCTTACTTCTGGATCGGGATTGGCAAGAGCAAAAATAATCGGGTCTTTGCCCATACTCTTTAACATCTCTTCATTTAACACATCTTTTGCAGATAGTCCGATGAATACATCAGCGCCTTTTATTGTATCAAGTAGAGAACGTTCGGAAGTATCAATTGCATATTTTTCCTTCCACTCATTCATGTCCTCGTTTCTACCTTTGTATATTACTCCTTGCTTATCACACAGCACTATATTTTTAGCGCCCATGGACTTTAGTATTTCTAAACATGCAATACCGGCTGCTCCAGCACCATTCATAATGATCTTAACGTCCTCTAATTTCTTTCCGACAATATCAAGAGCATTTTCTATACCAGCTGCAACAACCACTGCAGTTCCATGCTGGTCATCATGGAACACTGGAATATCCATCAGTTCATTCAGACGTTTCTCTATTATAAAACAATCGGGAGATCTTATATCCTCTAAATTTATCCCCCCCCAACTTGGCCCAAGGTACCTTACTGCATTGATAAAATCTTCTATATTTTCTGTACCAACTTCTATATCAACTGCATCAATATCAGCAAAACGCTTAAATAAAACAGCTTTGCCTTCCATGACAGGTTTTGCAGCAAGAGGACCGATATTACCAAGTCCAAGCACTGCAGTGCCATTTGAAATGACAGCAACACAGTTGCTTTTTGCCGTATAATCATAAACAACCTCAGGATTTTTAGCTATTTCAAGGCACGGAGCTGCAACGCCAGGGGAATAAGCAAGTGACAAATCATACTGGGTAGATAAAGGTTTTGTTGGCATGATTGAAATTTTACCAGGTTTACCACCTCTACTGTGATAATTAAGTGCCTCTTGTTTTGTGGTACTATCTAAATCATCGTTCATCATTACATCCTTATATTTTAAGCTTGTATTTTTTAAGTATATGGAGTTTTTATAAATGTTCAATTGTAAACTATTAGCTTGTGAACTCTGGTGTACTTCTGTATAAGTTTACCTACTACGTAGAATGGTATTACATGCTTAAGAAAAACGTGCCTAATTTGCTTACAATTTCTCGTGCGCTTGCAGTACCAGCAATAATATTAAGTTTTTATATAGAAAATAAATATGCAGGCCTGATAACAATATCAATCTTTGTGTTTGCGTGCATTACGGATTTTTTTGATGGTTACTTGGCGCGTGCGTGGAAAGTCCAATCAAAATTTGGCAAGCTATTTGATCCAATTGCTGATAAATTAATAGTGGTTTCAACGATAATTATGCTAGTTTATAAGCAGAAGATAAATGATTTTACAATAGTACCATCGATTATCATCATCTGTAGGGAGATATTAGTCTCGGGTTTGCGGGAGTTTTTGATAGCTACAAATGTTAGTCTACCTGTAAGCAAAGCTGGAAAAATTAAAACATTTCTACAGATGGTTGCTGTAGTAGCGCTAATAATGAACGATTATTATATGATTCAATATACAGGTGCGATTTGTTTATGGGTTGCAGCTATTATAACTATGTGGTCAGGCTATAATTATATCCTAGCCGGCATCAAACAGATTGATTAAATCTCCTAGGAAATAGTTAATAGACAAGAGTAGTTAATATCTTAGTGATATTGACTCAGAAAGCAAAAAGGTGTATAATTGTATTAACTTACAACTAATTAGGTTAATATTATGAAAATACCTAGTGGCAAATTTTCTTCTACTAAAAAGGTTCCAGGAAAGAATAAGAAAAAAAGAGATTTTGAACCATTAGAAGAGTTTTTTTGGGATTTTTGGCCAACAGTTGATAAAGAAGTCAAAAGAGAAAGGCTAGAACAAGAACTATTAGCACTAAAAAAAAGAGAGCTATATAGAAAATGTGCATCATTGGCAACAATGGTCCCATTTACATTGCTGATGGCGATTGAACTGGAAAAAACATATAGCGATCAGGTATTACTTGGCGTGATAAGTGGCGCGCTAAGCCACACTATATTACCTTTTACAGTCTTATCTCTTATTTGTACGCTATATTTAATTTACAATAATAGGAAGATAGCACAAAAAGAACGAGAGTTGGAGATTATTGAAAATGGAGAGGAAGTAAAGGAAAAAGAGCACAATATTTCTGATATAGGTCAGTGTTTGATCTATATTGAGGCTATAACAACTGCACTGGTTATTGTAGGTATGATAATGGGTGAAACATCTTCACTTGAAGCAGCAGAGGATGCAATTTTATTTCTTGCCAATGCAATTGCTTTTCTTGCAACTCTTGTTTCTTATATTGATAAGCATGAAAAAAATAAGAAAAAGGAAACAGAAAAGTCTGATCTTGATGAGAAATCTAGCAAGAAAACTAGCAATATATCTGTAGCCGGATTGGCGCTTGCTGGTTCTTCTGTATTTTTAATAAGAAGGATAATGTTAATAGCATTAGCATCGTCCTTAAATCCTGCTGTTGGACCTACTTTAGGCTTGATAGGTATTGCAATTTTTATGGCTGTACAGGTCTTAACTATACATTTCTACAGTAAGACGCTGAAAGATCCAAAAGTGGAAGGACGAGGTGAATCAAGAAATGCAGGTAGTTCTGACCGTAGTTATAAAGAAGAAGGACCGGCTATTGCCTAAGAAATTTATTTATTTAAGTAATATTTAGGTCTATACTTTATTTTGATCGAAAAAAATCTTATGTATAAGACTTTAATCACGTGCTTTATTTTCCTAATTTGCTCCTTTACACAATCGTATGCGGATGATCTTGAAAAAACTGAAACTGAACTATATGAAGAAGCAGTTGAACTTTTTGACCAGAAAAAATATAAACAAGCTATTAGGGCATTTCATAAGATAGAGGATTTGTATCCTTTTTCTTATTGGGCAATGAAAGCAAAATTATTATCTGGGGTCTCTCACTATAATATGGGTAACTATAGCAGTGCTGCAAGTGATATGGCTGATTATATATATGTTTATTCAAATGGTGAAGATTTACCATATGTATACTACTTAAGGGTATTATCTTATTACATGCAAATTAATAAAGTGCAACTTGGACAGCAAACTGCATATAAAACTTTAGAGCTAGCCACTGAGTACATTAATCTCTTTCCAGGCAGCGAATATGTAGACGAGATAAAGGAAAGAGCAAAATTAATCACAGAACATATATCAACAAAAGAGTATTCTATCGGTAAATTTTACCTGAGGCGTGGTGAATATTTAGCAGCAATTAAGCGTTTCCAGAATATGGCAAGCTATAAGGATTCTAAATATTTTTCTAAGTCTATTAACTATTTAGTAGCAGCCCATTCAGCCCTTGGCCTTGACTTAGAAGCTGAGCAGTATGAAAGTATGTTATTAGCAGAAAACCTGCAAGATGCCAAGCCAGAGGCTTGAAAATTTGCTTTAGCTTTTTCTATGCTTTGATATATAATTAGGTTTTTAACTATTTGAATATGGCTGGTCATTCACAATTTTCAAATATAAAACACCGGAAAGGTGCTCAGGATGCAAAGCGCTCTCAAAAATTTACGAAGCTGATTAGAGAAATAGCAGTTGCTGCAAAGCAAGGGCTACCCGAACTCAACCCGCGCCTTCGCTCTGCTATATTTGCTGCACGCAAGGAAAATCTACCAAAAGATAAAATAGAAACAGCAATAAAAAATGCAACTGGTAACGTTGCTGGAGAAAATTACGAGGAAATACAATATGAAGGTCATGGGCCTTCTGGCACTGCACTCATTGTCCATGCCTTGACTAATAACCGCAACCGTACTGCTTCTGAGGTACGTTATATCTTTTCTCGTAAAGGTGGAAATTTAGGAGAAACAGGAAGTGTTAGTTACCTTTTCGATCATGTAGGCTTAATCGTCTATAAAGCAGAAGGTATGAATTTTGACGATTTATTCAGTCATGGAATCGAATTAGAAGTATTGAATGTTGAGGAAAATGACAAAGAAGGATTACACGTTATAACTTGTGAAATAAAAGATTTTGGTAAAGTACGCGATGCCTTTTATGCAAAATTCGGAGAACCAGAACTTGCTCGTCTTTCATGGCAGCCAAAAGATCTGATTGAAATTAGCGATAAAGAGTTGATTGATAAATTATCTGCATTGGTTGAAGAGCTGGAAGATAATGATGATGTACAGTATGTGGAAGGTAATTTTACTTTTGTTGATAAGCTATGAGGCTGGTAATATTTGTATTGCTTTGTATTTTACCAGCATATGCTACTGAAACATCAACAGATCTTGCACAGCCATTCCAGCATGGAATCAGAAAAAAAAAAGCTACTTTGACGACAGAAAGTGATAGAAAGTTGTTATTCATATCCAGTACCATAAAATCTTCCTTTTTTGCCACGGAAGGGTTGGCGCCAAATACAGTGGTGAAATTGATCAACATATATAAAGATTTCGGTGTTGATTTTAAAAAAGACATTGTGCCGAAGAGTAAATTGGAGGTTCTTTTTGAGAGATTGCCTAATAATCAGAAGACTGAAGAAAAAATTTTATATGCTTCACTGACAATAAACAAGAAAGCTATTAGTTTATATCATTATAAATCGCAAGACGGCAAAGAAAGGTATTTTAATAAAGAAGGAATAAGCTTAAAAAATGGCGAAATTTTTGCAAATCCTTTAAATGGAGATTATCGCATATCCTCAAAATTTGGCAATAGAAAGCATCCTGTTCGCGGTAAAATTGCTTTTCACAAAGGAGTGGATTATGCAGCTAAACTTGGCACTCCCATATACGCTGCTGCAGAGGGTGTGATAGAATATATAGGAAAGAATGGTGGCTATGGAAATTACATCAAAATAAAACACAAAAATGAATATTCAACCTGTTACGCGCATATAAGTAGATTTAGTGGCGATATAAAGTTAGGCTCTAAAGTAAAGCAGGGGCAGATCATCGCTTATGTTGGTAGCACTGGTGTTGCAACAGGACCCCATTTACATTACGAAGTTATATATAATGGCAAACACATTGATCCGCTTACGATAGCACATAAAACTGAAGTAAAATTGCCTGATCATGAATTAAGAGAGTTTAAACTATTTGTAAATAAGATAAACAAAACGATCAACAGAGAGAGTTCAAGTGAAAAAGAAGTTTAAAGACAATATGGATAAGAATACGATAAACGATAGAAATTTGAGTCAAATTCGGGCTTTTCCTGTACTAATAGCGCTAGGATTAATTTTATCGCTGCTTTTTTTGGCATATGACAGCACAATTGCACTTGGAGTTGCTGCCGTTTCAATTTTGACTTTTCTTCAAGGATTTTTTATTAATGACCCTAATGAAGCAAGAGTGATAGAATTTTTTGGTCATTATATTGGAACTTATTTTAAGTCTGGAATATGTGTAACGCTTCCCTTTTCAAGCAAATATATAGTTTCCCTAAAATTTCAGAATATTAACACAGAAAAAATAAAAGTTAATGATGCCAATGGAAGTCCAATAGAGATTTCAGCAGTAATTGTTTGGAGAGTGAGCAGTCCTGCAAAGGCGTATTATAATGTTAACAACTATCACGAATTTGTTTTTGTACAAAGTGACTCAGTAATAAGAGAATTAGCTAGTAACTATCCGTATGACAGCGAAAGCGATGAGGAATCTTTACGTAAAAATTCTGATAAAATTTCGAGTGAATTGCAGTCAATGTTACAACAAAGATTAGATATTGCAGGAATTGAGATTACAGAAGCGAGAATATCGCATTTGGCGTATTCGTCCGAGATTGCACAAGCAATATTAAGGCGTCAACAAGCACATGCTATCACTTCTGCAAGAAAGCTTATAGTGCAAAATGCAATAGGAATTGTCGAGGAAGTAATAGCTCATTTTGAAAAAAACAAAAGCTTACAATTAGATGGCAAGCAAAAGGTTCAATTGATAAATAATTTGTTGGTTGCCCTAATCTCTGAGCAAGATGCACAACCAACGATTAGTTTGGATAATAATTAGTATAATTGCTAATATCGGTTATTCAAAAATGTTATTACGATGCAAAAGCTGCGTGAAGCATTTCATAATCATGTACTACATTGTAGCATACAACAACAATATCGTTCTATTGTTGTGCTAAATGGGGAAATACCTGATTCATCGTTTTTTAAACGAGATATACCTATTATTGCTGTAGATGGAGGAGCAAACAAGCTTCTATCAATTGGCGTAAAACCTGATCTTGTAGTAGGAGATTTGGATAGCGTAAATCTGGATTTACGTGCTAATTTGAATACGATATATCTACCTGATCAAGATTATTGTGACTTTTCTAAAGCCATAGCCCATTTAAAGACAATGAAGTTACTGCCATCGATAATAACAGGTATTACTGGAGGAGCAATTGATCATATACTACAAAATATTAACGTTTTTCTAAGTACAGATAGTATCTTTTACACACCTTCACCTCCCATGGTAGGTTACACTTTACAAAAAGGTATTACCCATTTTTTTTCTTTGCCAAAAAATACTAAAATATCTTTACTTGGTATACCGAGAGCTCAAATATCAACCAAAGGATTAAAATGGGAACTGCACCTTAGTAATCTTGCTTTTCCGGGAAAAAATTCTTGCTTTAATCGAAGTTTAGGCAATAAGGTATCCGTAGAAGTACACAGTGGTATATGTCTAGCAATGATTTATTTAGAGACAGTAGATGATGCTGCAAGACATCATGTGCGTCAAGTTAAGAAGTAAATAGACTTCTTGCATAACCCAAACTAAGTAGAAAAAAGGTATCATCCAAGTAGCTGACACTGGTTCCTTTATGACGTGTCATTCCAGTTTCAGCTACTTGAATGACAGCAGTCCTACGTCATACCGCCGCGGTATCTCTTAGCCGCTAACAAGCAGCGGTATGACGAATTGCTTAACCGTCATACCGCCACGAACCGTCATACCGCCGCGGTATCTCATCCGCTAACACGTAGTGGGATACTTGATCTTTACAGGAATGACGGTTGTCAGGCTAGCCTGTCATCCCAGTGCCCAGACACTGGGATCCAGGAATTTTATTAAGTTGGTAAGCATAAAAGTGTTATGTAAAATATAACGTTCTTGATGGGATTGCGTGAAAGGCTGGATCCCAGTGGGCTTTGTTGCATAGCAACTGAAAAAATCTGGTGGCTACTGACAAAATTCATTATAAAATAGCCATTTAACCTTGAAAGAAAAAATATGCCACAAAAAATGAGGGTCAGTAACCATAGCGAATATAACAAATTTCTAGAAAAAAGAGGAAATATTTTTCATTATATCAACGAAGCCATAGAAAAGTGGTACGAGAATGGTCCAAAAATACCAGGTGGCAACAATATTTATAGCGATAAAGTTGTAATTTTGGTGCACATAATAACTTGTTTATTTAGAATAGGCCTGAGGCAAACAGTTGGGTTTATAGCAGGATACCTTGAGCAAATTGGGAAAAATTTGCAAGTTATCAGCTATTCACAATCATCAAGAAGGTTTAAGAAACTCAATATTAAGATCAATGATTGCAGAAAATAATATGGAAGATATCGAAATTGCTATAGACAGTACAGGAATTAGTATATACAACAACACTCCTGGTCATAGCAAAGAAAATAGCGAAGATAGAAAGTATCGCAGCTATGAACAGACAAGAAAATTGCATGTAATGTTGAATACAAACAGCAAAAAAGCCATAGCTGTAAAATACAGTAACGGCTGATCACTATGGAGCTTGTGATTTGCTAAAAGAAGTCGATTTTCAGTATGTCATAAAAGTACTATATGCAGATAGGGCATATGACAGAGAAAAGCTCTATAAGCTGTGTAATCAATATGGTATAAAAACGAAAATTCCTCCGAAAAACAACGCAGCAGAGCATCCAAAGTTAGACTATATGGCTGAGAGAAATTCTGCAGTCAAGCTCATAAAGTCATATGATGAAGATGGTATAAAGAAGTGGAAAAAAGAGATGAGTTATGGAAAAAGATCTTATATAGAAAGTTTTTTCTCGCGACTGAAACAAACATTCGGGTTTAGTTTTAGGAATAAATCTGAGACAAATAGAGAGAAGGAACTACTTGTTAAATGCTATTTGCTCAATAAGTTCACTGATATTGGTATGGCTAAATTTGAGATAGCTTCATAAATTTATTGTGCGTTACCTACTATCCGAAGAGCGATGCAACAAAGCCATCCCAGTGTCAAGCACTGGGATGACAGCAGTCCTACGTCATACCGCCGCGGTATCTCAGCCGCTAACAAGTAGCGGGATGACGGTTGTCGTTTAGCCATAAACATTAAGAAATTTACCAAATGAAAAAAAGGCAAAAGAAGCCCTGAGGTTATTATCCGCTTTAAAATATTGGCGTTTTTTATGTTTTAAACGCTTGACAAGCGAGATTCAGCCACTTTTAATTGCAACTAACCTACGCTGCAAATGTTTAAGAAATTTACTAAGCAGAAAAAAAGACAAAGAATCCCCGAGTTAGCTAGTCTTTTACTATCTCTGTCGAGTATTGGCATTTTTTGATGTCTTGTAACGCTTTATAAGCGCGTTCAGCTTATTTAGATAAAAATCTAGATGTAGATGAAGTTTTGTAAAGACATACAGTATCTATATACTGCAAAAAATTGAACATAAGACGCCGATACATTAAGTAATCCTTACCTTTTAATCTGCAGATTGGCGAAAGCAAATACAATAGCTTCAGTTTCATGATAGGGGGGCTGGCGGAGTTTGTCAAGCAAGTTTTTTCGTTTCTACTGAATGACAGTTGTGGCTTGGGAGGTAGTGCAAGAAGTCTATTGTATTACTGAATTATTAATAATCTAGTAATAGTGCCTGCTATGTAGCTAAAATTTTCCTTTAACTTAAGCTATATGTAGCTAAAATAACTTGGGTTTACCGACAACCGTCATCCCGCTGCTTGTTAGCGGGATCTAGAGATATCGCGGCGGTATGACCCTGACTTGCATTAGCTATGTATAATAAAGGGAATCTATGACAAAAGAATCATTGGTAAAAACTGATATAGTGAAAGTTGAAGACAAAAAGGCGGTAAGAAGCTTTTTTAAAATACTAGGTGGAGTGGCAGATGCTGTAAGATCGTGGATTGGTAACATCAGTCCTGATTTAAGCAACAGTCGCGATATCGATAGTTTAGTCTTGAAGATGAACGAGTGCTTAAATCCAAAGGGAGGGGAGGTTTCAGCACGTAAAAACGCTGTATCTCTTGGTAACTTGTACTTAAGCTTATCAGAGAAAGGTAAAATAAAATTTCTACAAACCCTGGCAGAAAAATTTAATCCGAATAAAGCGGAAATAGATGAGAAAATTAGAGAGTATAAGAAAAACCAAGATCCCGAGTTAAACTATAAATTTGAACAGGATTTAATAAAAATTCTTGAATCACCGCGTTCTAAAATATTAAAGCAATTTATTTCTTTACCAGAAGGCCTTAAGTTTATTGTTGATATGCGTTCTGATGTGCTTAAGCTAAAAAACCAACATAGAAGCTTGAATCCACTAGAGAACGAATTAAAAAATATACTCTATACTTGGGTTGATGTCGATCTACTCGATCTTCGTCAAATCACTTGGGATTCACCTGCATCATTGCTAGAAAAACTTATAAAATATGAAGCTGTGCATAAAATTTCCTCTTGGGGCGACCTAAAAAACAGACTAGATTCTGATCGTCTCTGTTTTGCTTTTTTTCATTACAAGATACCAAACGAACCTCTAATTTTTGTAGAGGTTGCATTGGTGGATAAGATTGCAGATAGCATTCAACACCTTTTAGATGAGTCAGTACCTTCAAATGATCCGAGTAATGCGAGCACTGCTATATTCTATTCAATATCAAATACTCAAGCAGGGTTATCTGGAATCAGCCTTGGTAATTTTTTGATCAAAAGGGTTGTAGAAAAGCTATCACAGGAGTTTAAAAGTATAAAAACATATGCAACTCTTTCTCCAATACCTGGCTTTACGAAATGGCTAAAAAACAATCTAAACCAAGATGTCACTTTATTGGGCAAACTAAATATAAAACAATCTAGTGCAGAAATTTTAGAAAGTGCAGAGCAATTAAAAACTAATGTTGAATGTACAAATGAAACTAAACAATACATGCTTAAACTATGTGCATATTATTTACTAAAAGTGAATAATAGTAATGGAAATACTTATGACCCGGTGGCACATTTTCATTTAAGCAATGGCGCATCAATAAAACAATTAAACTGGATGGCGGATACTTCTGAAAAGGGTATTAGTCAGTCAGCCGGGATGATGGTAAATTATCTATATGAGTTGCCTAAAATAGATAATAATCATGAAAACTATATGGTTAATAAAGTGATTTCCTGCTCGAAAAAAGTGTCGTCTATGTTGAAGGAGTAAATAGTCTCTTAATAAAGGATTGCCCTCACAACACTTAAAATGTAAAATGGTTCTACTTAAGTAAAATAGCCATAAATGAACAACATAAGAAATTTTGCAATAATAGCGCATATAGACCACGGTAAGTCAACGCTTGCTGACCGTTTAATAGAGGAATGTAACGGCCTTGAAGCAAGAGAAATGACCAATCAAATACTCGATTCAATGGATATAGAACGCGAACGTGGGATTACAATTAAGGCACAGACGGTAAAACTCAATTATACGGCAAACGACGGTAATCAATATTGCCTAAATCTCATGGACACCCCAGGTCACGTTGACTTTTCTTACGAGGTAAGCCGAAGCTTAGCCGCATGTGAAGGTTCACTTTTAGTGGTAGATAGTAGCCAGGGCGTTGAAGCACAAACCCTTGCAAATGTATATAAAGCTATTGACAACAACCATGAAATAATAGTTGTGCTCAATAAAGTTGATCTTCCTGCTGCAGATCCAGAAGGGGTAAAACTCCAGGTTGAGGAAATAATCGGTATTGATGCAAGTGAGTCAGTTTTAATATCAGCAAAAACTGGACTTGGAATAAAAGATGTACTGGAAGCAATAGTAGCAAAACTTCCAGCTCCTCAAGGTGATGTAAATGCTCCATTGCAAGCAATTTTGGTTGATAGTTGGTATGACACTTACTTAGGAGTAGTAATTTTAGTGCGAGTTAAAAATGGAGTGCTAAAAAAAGGCATGAGAATTGTTATGATGTCTAATAATGCTACATATCAAGTGGACAATATTGGTATTTTCACCCCTAAAAAAGTTATGACGAGTGAGCTTTCAGCGGGTGAAGTTGGTTTTATAACTGCTTCAATGAAGGAAGTAGCAGACTGCAAGGTAGGAGACACTATCACTGAGGAAAAGAGACCTTGTAGTGAAGCACTTCCTGGATTTAAAGAAGTGCATCCTGTGGTATTTTGTAGCATTTTCCCTCACAAAACGGATGATTTTAAATATCTAAGGGAAGCTCTAGAGAAGTTACATTTAAATGATGCAAGTTTTACCTTCGAAGCTGAAACTTCAAATGCACTAGGCTATGGATTTCGTTGTGGTTTTTTGGGAATGTTGCATCTTGAAGTTATTCAAGAAAGGCTCGAGAGAGAATTTGATTTAGACCTAACAGCAACTGCACCGAGTGTTATATATAGGGTTACAACACGAAGTGGTGAAATTTTGAATATTCATAACCCAAGTGATATGCCAGATCCAACGAAAATTGAAATTGTGGAAGAACCATGGATTACCGCAACCATAATGGTCCCTGACCAATACTTGGGAGAGATTCTATCTCTATGTGAAGAAAGGAGGGGAGAACAGGAGGATTTATCTTACATTGGTAACACAACAACAGCATTGTTAAGATATAAATTACCACTGTCTGAAGTTGTTTTTGACTTTTATGATCGATTAAAATCAATTTCCAAAGGATATGCAAGTTTGGATTGGGAAATTTCCAGCTATCTGGTAAGCCAAATAGATAAATTAAGCTTTTTAATTAATGGAGAGCCCGTAGATGCACTGGCTTGTATCGTTCACAAAAGTAGGGCAGAAAAAAGAGGGCGTGAAATATGCGCACGCTTGAAGGATCTAATACCACGTCAGCAATATAAAATCGCGATTCAAGCGGCAGTGGGCGGAAAAATTATTGCCAGAGAAACGATTAACCCATACAGAAAAGATGTAACAGCTAAACTCTATGGTGGAGATGTAACGCGAAGAATGAAACTACTTGAAAAGCAAAAGAAGGGTAAAAAAAGGTTACATTCTATAGGGAACGTAAATATTCCACAGAATGCTTTTATTCAAGCCTTGAAGATAAGTGATTGATCTTAAAAGACTTCTTGTATAGTTTTTGGCAACAACCGTTAGAAACGAAAAAACTTACTTGACAAACTCCGCCAGCTCCCTTATCATGAAACTGAAGCTATTTATTTATCTTCGCAATCTGTGCAGGTTGATGACAAAAAACTTAGGGTATTTGGCGTCTCATGTTTAATTTTTCGCACTACGTGCATCGCATGTCTTTAAAAATTTTTAGGTTTTTACCTATATAAGCCGAAACGCGCTTACAAAGCGTTTAAGACAGCAAAAAACGTCAAATTGACAAGGGAGAATTTGAATGCTAGCTACTACGGGGTTTCTTTGCCTTTTTTCCTCCTTAGTAAATTTCTTAAACACTTGCGGTGTAGGTTAGTTGCAAGTTAAAAGCAGCTAAATCGCTCTTAATCAAGCGTTTTAGAATAAAAAAACGCCGATATTTTAGTACATAGTAAATAGCCAACCACCACGGGGCTTCTTTTGCCTTTTTTTCATTTGGTAAATTTCTTAATGTTTATGGCTAAACGACAACCGTCATCCCGCTACTTGTTAGCGGCTGAGATACCGCGGCGGTATGACGTAGGACTGCTGTCATCCCAGTGCTTGACACTGGGATGGCTTTGTTGCATCGCTCTTCGGATAGTAGGTAACGCACAATAAATTTATGAAGCTATCTCAAATTTAGCCATACCAATATCAGTGAACTTATTGAGCAAATAGCATTTAACAAGTAGTTCCTTCTCTCTATTTGTCTCAGATTTATTCCTAAAACTAAACCCGAATGTTTGTTTCAGTCGCGAGAAAAAACTTTCTATATAAGATCTTTTTCCGTAGTTTGTTTGCCTTTTCCACCTCTTCATTCCATCTTCGCTGCATGATTTTATTAGTCTAATTGCAGCATTTCTCTCAGCTATATAGTCTAACTTTGGATGCTCTGCTGCGTTGTTTTTCGGAGGAATTTTCGTTTTTATACCATATTGATTACACAGCTTATAGAGCTTTTCTCTGTCATATGCCCTATCTGCATATAGTACTTTTATGACATACTGAAAATCGACTTCTTTTAGCAAATCACAAGCTCCATAGTGATCAGCCGTTACTGTATTTTACAGCTATGGCTTTTTTGCTGTTTGTATTCAACATTACATGCAATTTTCTTGTCTGTTCATAGCTGCGATACTTTCTATCTTCGCTATTTTCTTTGCTATGACCAGGAGTGTTGTTGTATATACTAATTCCTGTACTGTCTATAGCAATTTCGATATCTTCCATATTATTTTCTGCAATCATTGATCTTAATATTGAGTTTCTTAAACCTTCTTGATGATTGTGAATAGCTGATAACTTGCAAATTTTTCCCAATTTGCTCAAGGTATCCTGCTATAAACCCAACTGTTTGCCTCAGGCCTATTCTAAATAAACAAGTTATTATGTGCACCAAAATTACAACTTTATCGCTATAAATATTGTTGCCACCTGGTATTTTTGGACCATTCTCGTACCACTTTTCTATGGCTTCGTTGATATAATGAAAAATATTTCCTCTTTTTTCTAGAAATTTGTTATATTCGCTATGGTTACTGACCCTCATTTTTTGTGGCATATTTTTTCTTTCAAGGTTAAATGGCTATTTTATAATGAATTTTGTCAGTAGCCACCAGATTTTTTCAGTTGCTATGCAACAAAGCCCACTGGGATCCAGTTGAGCTATTTCAACAAAAATACTGCATTTGAGATGAACGTTTATTCTTACCAGACTTATTTATAAATATAACAATTAAAGTCTGGATTCCAGCGTCAAGCACTGGAATAATATCGTTTACTATGTCTATATTACAATATTTGTGCAGTTGTGTGTCAACTACTTTTGTGGCACTGTTTGTTATTCAATCTTTATGCTAGTTTTACTAAAAATTATAGTATTTTAGGTATAATTGCAATATCTAAATTTAAGGTATAGAGATGAACCCTAGGAAAGTTTTTAATATTCTTTTTATAGTATTATTTATTTCTTTTTCTCATGTTGGGAGTGCTGCCGCTGACACTAATACTGATACAACTGCTCAAGTAATATGTAACATTATTGGCTACGTTTGGGGAATAGGCGGACCGCTTATGACCGTAGTGATAATAGGTGCAGCTTTGCTTGCGATATTTGGTAGAATGCCATGGCCAGCTCTTTTTGCACTCGGTATATTTTGTGCTGTATTTTTCGGTGCTAAAACTATCGTCATAAAAGTAATGGGTGGTATAGGCGGCACTGGAAATACTTCTTTGATGGACCAATGCGGAACAGGAGACACAAAAAAGAACTATTTTTTTCTAAAACAGACCTGATGCACGGCTTCAACTATATCTTCCACTTGCGGTAATGCTTTTTTTTCTAGATTTGCAGCGTAAGGTAAGGGGATGTCCTTGCCAGTTACACGTACAACTGGAGCATCAAGGTAGTCAAATCCTTGTTCCATAACAACGGCTGACAGCTCTGCTCCTATTCCTGCAAATGGCCATCCTTCTTCTACACTAACTAACCTATTAGTCTTCTGAATAGAGTTAATAACAGTTTGAGTGTCAAGTGGTCTTAAGGTTCTGAGGTCAATAACTTCAGCTTCTATACCTTCACTCGAAAGTAAATCTGCTGCATTTAAGGCATCCATTAATTTTAATGAAAAAGCAGTGATAGTTACATCCTTTCCTTCCCGTATAACAGCAGCTTTGCCTATCTCAAGTAGATAATCTTTGTTTGATAGCTCAGAGTCAGAAACTTCATGCTCATGTCCATAAGCTATTTCGTTTTCTAGAAATATTACCGGATTAGGGTCACGAATTGCAGCTTTAAGCAGACCTCTGCAATCGGAGGCAAAATAGGGTGCTATTACTTTTAACCCCGGTATATGCGAATACCAAGCTGCAAAGCATTGAGAATGTTGTGCAGCAACTCTTGCTGCAGCGCCATTTGGTCCACGAAATACTATAGGGCATCCAAGTTGTCCGCCTGACATATAATTTGTTTTTGCTGCGGAATTCACAATTTGGTCAATAGCTTGCATAGAAAAATTAAAAGTCATAAACTCAACGATTGGCTTTAATCCAGCAAATGCCGCTCCAACAGCAAGGCCAGCAAATCCATGTTCGGTAATAGGCGTATCAACTACTCTGTTTTCTCCAAACTCTTTCAGTAATCCTTTCGTTACTTTATAAGCACCATCATACTCTGCAACTTCTTCACCCATGATAAGCACATCAGAGTCGTTTTGCATTTCTTCTCTAATTGCTGTGCATAAAGCTTCTCTTACACTTAAGGTTGCCATTTATAAACTTTTATAGACTTTAACTAAAGTAACTATATCAGAATTACTGGGGGTAAGTAAAGTGTACAAATTAAGTTTTACAAACATCATGACCAACTCATTCCAAAAAAAAATCTTCTCACGCTTGCTGGTTTTGGTTGCTAAAAATGATTGTATTGCTTGTGTTTTTAATAATATATACTGCTAAGTTAATAATAATTCACTTGGGAATAACAGAAAAATACATGATAATTTTATATTTCAAATAGAATAAAATCCTTTTTATTGATACTGTCTTTTTTTGTAAAAAACATTCCTAACTTTTCCACCACTTTTTCTAGCTAAGGTCAGTATAACTTTTGCTTGAAATAACTGTTTATATGGTGCAATTTACAGCTTTTAGTTGCTAAAATTATAACTCTTAATTTAATAATTTTAATCCAATAAGCTTTCAGGTTAATAAAATTAAATTATTTGAGTAAATGCAATACCATGTCTTTATTTGTGGGTAATAATAAGAATAACGAAGGTTGGCTCAGCTACACTTCTATAATTTCAATTTTTATGTTTACCGTATAAAAGAAGTTTCTTCTATCTGTGTCTTCGCGTTTGAAACTAACTTTATTCTATCTCTTTCTTGTTCTGGACTTAACCTGTGAAGCGCGTAACTGAAATCTTCCTCACTCACTATAAGCCGTCTTTGCGCACCAGCGCTAATTTTTGCTTCATTCACTAATTGCTCTAACTCAGCCCCAGAATAGCCTTCATTCTTGTCTGCAATGTCTTGGAGGCTTAGCTTTTCATCAGTTTTTGTACCTCGCATATAAAGTGCCAATATCTTTTGTCTCACCTCTATGTTTGGATTAGGGACATAAACCTTCTGACCTAAACGTCCAGGTCTAATACTTACTATTACCCACAAATATAAATGTTTGTTGCATAGCTCTTAATGGCATAACTTTTGCTTGAAATAACTGTTTATATGGTGCAATTTACAGCTTTTAGTTGCTAAAATTATAACTCTTAGTTTAATAATTTTAATCTAATAAGCTTTCAGGTTAATAAAATTAAATTATTTGAGTAAATACAATACTATGTTTTTATTTGTGGGTAATAGTAAGGGTCTAATAAGTGCTGGATCTATACCACCGATAAGGTTAGTTGCACCAATTACTATTATATCTTTTCTGCTCTTAAATCCATCTATTTCAGTTAACAACTGTGTTAAACTCTCTCGACAATGGTAAGCTGAGTTATTAGCGGTACTTCTTTTTTGAGCAACTGCATCTATTTCATCTATAAAGACTATACAAGGAGAATATTTTTTTGCTATTTTAAAAAGCTCGCGTACAGCATGTGCACCATGACCAATATATACTCCAATAAGTTCAGGACCTGAGATGCTTATGAAATTCATATTTGATTCACCTGCAATTGCACGAGCGATAAGTGTTTTACCATTTCCAGGAGGGCCATATAATATGTAACCTCTTAGTGAATTAATACTTTTATTTCCAAACAGCTTGCGCATTTCTTCTGTCATTTGGTCACAGCAAATCATCTGCAACCGTTGTTTTAAGGAGTCATCAATTATAGCATCAGCAAATGTTATTCTTTTATCATCTGAATTAGCTAATTCTATCGATATAGGCAGCTCTACTTCCTTTAGTTTGCTGAATACTTGATCATATACAAACCAAACAATAAAAAGGAGAACGACAAGTAACACACAAGGCATAGCTTCACTAACATAATGTGCAGCTAACTCATACCCTTTACTAAGCAACATTGTATGCATATAGGCAAACAAAAAAGCGATAGAGACAATAGTTGCCACGCATAGTAAACAGATTGAAATTCTTTTTAGTAATTCTGAAATTTCAATTTTTTTCATCTTAATACCTTATACCAATTTTAAACTAAGAATAATTTTATCTAGCTTACCTATTTTAGCTTGATTAGAGCGTTCAGAAAAATTATCAAGTACGTACTTTAATTTATTAAATACTAAAAACAATATATCACCATATTGTCACATACATCCTTAAAGTTTACCAAATTCATTTTCAAAAAACAAGATTTTATTATTAACCCGAATTCTGGATTAGATTTTAGGTAAATTATTGAAAGTCTTGAATTTTACTAAATTAGTAACTAGTCTTAAAATGCTTACTGCTTTATCGTAAATGCTAAAACAATAAGCTATTGATATTCTTGTTTTTCTGTATTTATCTTTTAAGGAAAATTTTAACCAGGTTGAGGTGAGTTTTTTGAACCATACGCGTCAAGTTAAGAGATTGTGAGCAAATTTAGAGAGGTTAAAGTGGATACTCTAGCCCTTCTACGTTTGTCTTTTAATGAAAATCGCGACCAAGTTATAGTGAGTTTTTTAAGAAATGCTTTTAAACTATTAATTTTGGTTAATACTAAAAATAACTCTCTAACCCGCCTTTTTAGCTCAATAAATGCCTTTGTTAAGCTAAGTTCTGTATTCTTTTTCACTTCTGTGCAACCAACTATGCCGTGAAATATAAGAATTGCGCACAATTTAGCATATAGTTCACATAATACTCTGCATGGCTTTCCTTTTAGCTTATCAAGCCTGATATGGCTTTTATACAATTTAAATAATAACTCAATTTGCCACCTTACTCTGTAAATCGTTAATACTTGCTCAGCACTAATTTTATTTTCTGGAACATTAGTTATAAATATTGACCAGTTCAA
Source organism: Wolbachia endosymbiont (group A) of Cydia splendana (assembly GCF_947179475.1). Lineage (NCBI taxonomy): Bacteria > Pseudomonadati > Pseudomonadota > Alphaproteobacteria > Rickettsiales > Anaplasmataceae > Wolbachia > Wolbachia endosymbiont (group A) of Cydia splendana. The sequence goes on along the minus strand of NZ_CAMXBP010000001.1, from coordinate 708,294 downwards.
CAATTTTTGATTTCTTTTAGAGGATGTATATCCCTGCGATCTTGCTAATCTATTAGCTTTCCTTCTTCTGGCCATAGACTGTTCTTCAGTTAGTTTCTGACATATAATTCTTACTCTAATTTTTGCTTCTTTTCCTAACAATACCTCGTTTTCTAAAAATAACTTATCCTCTAAACATTCTAATAACTCCATTTTTTGATTTGTTTCTACATCATATATGTTGGTATCGGATTTATAACGACTTATGAAATAAGCTCCTATTTCATTGATTTGTTTAAAAGAACTTGGCACAAAATAACCGAGATCAGATATTAGCAAATCATTGCTTAATATATTACTTAAATGTTTCCTATATCCCTGGTCTGATCTTACCCCCTCCGTTAAATTAAGTTGGTCTATTATCTGATTCATGTAGTCGAAAACTAATTGTAACTTTATTCCAGACTTAGTATTGCTTTCATAGCCACTGTAGCTAGTACCATAACCTTTATACATCTCTTCCATACTGTTAGGTAGAGTAATATAGCTACTGTCCAATAATTTAACACTATTAAATTGCTGTAAGATTTTGCAATCAACTTGCAAGATATTTTTAAAGAGAATCACAGATTCATTATACATCCTTTTCATAAATTCCACTGCTTCTTCAGTAAATCTAAAATCCAAACCTTGTTTTGTTATATCTATCGAGTCCTCGTTTAGTAATTGACACATTGTTTCTACGCTACAATTATCAACTCCTATATTACCCAAGACCATGGCTTTTACGAATGATGAACCTTTTAGCTTTCTCTTTCTTTTTATAAACCTTGTTATAATTGAGATTTTCTCTGCTTTTTCATTAAAAAATTCTTTGAGCTTTTTTGATAAGCAAGTTATTTTATTCATTGGTTCTCTCACTAAAAGTATATCTGGGAGAACTTATACCTTATTATTCTATCTCTTTCATACCTTTATTTCCTTAACTTGACGCGTATGCTTTTTTGAACATTCCCGTACTGCCTGCTTATTTCTAGCAGTTTTTTCTTCTTTTGCTTCTTCCATTTTAGAGCCTGGTTCTTCATGTGTATCAGTCACAGGTTCTTTTTCTGCTTGCATTATTTTACCTGATATGTACTCCTTAGCTTGCTTAGCGAGCTCGATTACAATAGCTACTCCAATTGCAGTTGCAATCAGAAGTACTGGTATTGTAGCTCCCATAGCTAACAAAGAACTAACTGTAGTTGATAAAGACGATAAAGAATCTACTTTAATTATTGGAGTCAAGCCACATGCAACAAGGCCAACTCCGGCTGCAACACTTCCAATAAACAAGCCAGCTAGACACGCAGTTTCTTTTAATGTTAACCCGCTATGACGCTCATATGGAATTGGATACAAAAGAATTGTTATGAAAGCTGCAATTAATGGCACTACATAGATGGCTCCAACAGTTCCGCCTATTATCAGAGGTGAAAGACTAGTGAAACTTAGTAAGAGACCTATTAAAGTGCCTATTATAGCTCCTATTATTGCTGCCACGCCCAGCATCGCTAAATAAATTACACCCACCATAACTTTGTCCCTATGTTAATAACATTTTAGTTTCACACACCATAATAAAAAAGTCAACCCACACCTTAGGTTGCAAAATCCCAAAAAGCAGCCACAATGAAATAAGCAAACATTTACAAATTAAATTTAGTGCAAACAAGGGTGTTGATATCAGCTATTCTCTGCAGAATCGCAATATGGTATGACCATATGCTCTTTATCGATCTGGTTAACATAATTAGTAGAGAGTTTTGTTGTGCAAAAGATGTTTACAACAGAATACTGCAATTGTTTGGAATTGCAGGACTGGGTGCTATGGTAAGGCCACTTGGCGCATTCATATTTGGTCACATTGGTGACAGGTATGGAAGGAGAATGGCATTAACGATTGCTATCTTGCTAATATCGATTCCGTCTAGTCTCGTTGCGTTTATTCCAAGTTATAGCAAAATAGGTATAACTTCTACTATATTGCTTCTTGCAATCCATGTGACACAAGGGATTGCGCTTGGCGCTGAACAAGGAGGCAGTTCTGTTTATCTCATAGAGCATTTACCTAATAAGAAAAAACTAGGAATGTTTTTTGGAATAATAAGTTTTGGTCGCTCCATTGGCATCTTGCTCTCTGTGATTGTAGTGATCATCTGCAAAAAAAACACTGATTTTAACGCTTGGGGTTGGAGGTTGCCGTTTACTTTTTCATTTGTTTTGGGGTTAATCAGCGCATATAGTGTATACACATTAGGAGAAACTCCAGCATATGAAGAAAATCGAAAACAAAGGAATTTATCTGATTTGCCAATAATAGAGCTTATAAAACGCTACAAGAGAGCTCTGATACTTGCTATTTTAATATCTGTACCTGTTAATGTTGTTGTTGGATTTACCATATTTCTTCGAACAATTGCAAAAGAAATAGTGTCGGTTGAGACGTATGTAACAACATATGTCAATGAAATTGTGCTCATTATAACCAGTATATTAATGCCGATATCTTCAATAGCGCTCGGAATGTTAGCTGATAAAGTAGGAAAAGAGCGCACTGCAATCTTATTTACAGTGATCACAATGGTACTGTGTTGTCCTGTGTTATCTACTGCATACTACTATAAAAGTTATCTTATAATTATGCTTGGTGTAATGGCTCTTTCTATAATAGAAAGGGGTATAAATCCTATAGGAATAGTTGCTGCTGAACTTTTTCCTACCAATGTTAGATTTAGTGGAGTGAGTTTATCACGTAACATCTCTTATGCGTTACATGGAGGATTTACTCCTATGATATGCACTTGGTTTACTATAACATTTCCTCAAGTAAACTTTGCCGCTGGGCTTTATGTAGTCTTTTGCTTATTGATCAGTGTGGTAGCAATATTGCAAATAAAACCGCAAGATAAGAAATTTGATTGGTCTTAGTTTTCTCCTATGTGATTTGATAGACCGGGAAAGGGTTTCATCTAAGTAGCTGACACCCTGACAACCGTCATCCCGCTGCTTGTTAGCGCTTACTATTACCCATAAGTATATAAATAGTAAAAAAGCTGATATTTTACTAATTCAACTTTCTATTATAAATGGATCTATGGTCTAAAAATGGAATATATGATGAAAAGAACTATAAATACTTCAACTGGCGAATGGGCAGAAAGTGAATTTGGAATTGTTAATTTTGGTGATATAAGATTAAGTAAAAGGCTTCTAAAAATAGTTAATAGTTTTGCTGAATCGCCTGAGCGTTCAATAAATCAAGCTTGTGAAGATTGGCATCAAAGTAAAGCAGCTTATAGATTTTTCCAAAACGATGCCATTTCTGAGAGAAAGATATTAGAAAGTCATATAATTAAAACTGTTGAAAGAGCTAAAGAATACTCAACTATCTTAGCTATCCAAGACACGAGTTATATCTCATATAAAAATCATAAAAAGACCGAAGGATTAGGGATTATAGCAGCAAGATTAACATCTAAAACAACTAATTTTAAAACACATGGATTAGTGATGCATACAACGTTTGCAGTTACAACAGAAGGACTGCCTATAGGATTATTGGATCAAAAAATTAGTACTAGACCCTCCTTAGCTGAAGACCTAAAAGAGTTGAAAAGAAGAAGCCATAATACTGCTGTTCCCATAGAAGAGAAAGAAAGCATACGGTGGATAGAATCACTTAAATATTCTACTAATCATCCTGGATTAAAGGATATCAAGGTAGTTACCGTCTGTGACAGAGAAGCAGATATGTATGATTTATTTGAAGTTGCTTCCACTAATCAATCTCTTTTTGTAGTAAGAGGAAATCAAAACAGAACAATAAATAAGAAGTCGACTTATTCTGAAAAAGGTGGTGAAAGGTTGTGGGATCTGATGAATCGCATGTCTTGTCAAGGAGAAATACAAGTGAATATTCCTGCTCGCAATGATAAACCTCAAAGAACAACAGTTTTAGAAGTAAAGTTTAGCAACTTTGTGATGAATGCATCAAAAAATAACGCTAGACGTAAAACCCAAAAACTTCCTAATTTAAGTTTAAATGCTGTCTATGCTATAGAAAAATACCCCCCATTTGGCGAAGAGCCTGTGAACTGGATTTTGTTGACAAATATAAATATTAATAATTTTGAAGAAGCAGTAGAAAAAATACAATGGTATTGCTTAAGATGGAGAATAGAGGTTTTTCATAAAATTTTGAAATCTGGTCTTAAAGTTGAAGAATGTAGGCTCCAAGCAGCAGATAGATTAATCCGCTTTCTTACAATAATGAGTATAATTGCATGGAGAATATTTTTTATCACACTAGTAGCTAGAACAAATCCAAATCTTTCTTGCACTTTCATACTGACTGACGACGAATGGAAGGTTTTATATACCAAAATGCTTAAGACAAAAAACTATCCTGAGACACCACCACCTATAAGAGAAATTGTGAGGTGGGTGGCCAAGTTAGGAGGGTTTTTAGCTCGCAAAAATGACTTAGAACCAGGCCCTATAGCTTTGTGGAAGGGATGGAAACGTCTCTTTGATTTAGCAGAAGGATGGAAACTTGCTCATGAATTTTATACTTGTGGGTAATAGTAAGGTTTTGAAGCTTACTATTACCCACAAATAAAAACATAATATTGTATTTACTCAAATAATTTAATTTTATTAACCTGAAAGCTTATTAGATTAAAATTATTAAACTAAGAGTTATAATTTTAGCAACTAAAAGCTGTAAATTGCACCATATAAACAGTTATTTCAAGCAAAAGTTATGCCATTAAGAGCTATGCAACAAACATTTATATTTGTGGGTAATAGTAAGTTGTTAGCGGGATCTAGAGATACCGTGACGGTATGACGTAGGACTGCTGTCATTCCCATACGCGTCAAGTTAAGGAAATAAAGGTATGAAAGAGATAGAATAATAAGGTATAAGTTCTCCCAGATATACTTTTAGTGAGAGAACCAATGAATAAAATAACTTGCTTATCAAAAAAGCTCAAAGAATTTTTTAATGAAAAAGCAGAGAAAATCTCAATTACAACAAGGTTTATAAAAAGAAAGAGAAAGCTAAAAGGTTCATCATTCGTAAAAGCCATGGTCTTGGGTAATATAGGAGTTGATAATTGTAGCGTAGAAACAATGTGTCAATTACTAAACGAGGACTCGATAGATATAACAAAACAAGGTTTGGATTTTAGATTTACTGAAGAAGCAGTGGAATTTATGAAAAGGATGTATAATGAATCTGTGATTCTCTTTAAAAATATCTTGCAAGTTGATTGCAAAATCTTACAGCAATTTAATAGTGTTAAATTATTGGACAGTAGCTATATTACTCTACCTAACAGTATGGAAGAGATGTATAAAGGTTATGGTACTAGCTACAGTGGCTATGAAAGCAATACTAAGTCTGGAATAAAGTTACAATTAGTTTTCGACTACATGAATCAGATAATAGACCAACTTAATTTAACGGAGGGGGTAAGATCAGACCAGGGATATAGGAAACATTTAAGTAATATATTAAGCAATGATTTGCTAATATCTGATCTCGGTTATTTTGTGCCAAGTTCTTTTAAACAAATCAATGAAATAGGAGCTTATTTCATAAGTCGTTATAAATCCGATACCAACATATATGATGTAGAAACAAATCAAAAAATGGAGTTATTAGAATGTTTAGAGGATAAGTTATTTTTAGAAAACGAGGTATTGTTAGGAAAAGAAGCAAAAATTAGAGTAAGAATTATATGTCAGAAACTAACTGAAGAACAGTCTATGGCCAGAAGAAGGAAAGCTAATAGATTAGCAAGATCGCAGGGATATACATCCTCTAAAAGAAATCAAAAATTGTTGAACTGGTCAATATTTATAACTAATGTTTCAGAAAATAAAATTAGTGCTGAGCAAGTATTAACGATTTACAGAGTAAGGTGGCAAATTGAGTTATTATTTAAATTGTATAAAAGCCATATCAGGCTTGATAAGCTAAAAGGAAAGCCATGCAGAGTATTATGTGAACTATATGCTAAATTGTGCGCAATTCTTATATTTCACGGCATAGTTGGTTGCACAGAAGTGAAAAAGAATACAGAACTTAGCTTAACAAAGGCATTTATTGAGCTAAAAAGGCGGGTTAGAGAGTTATTTTTAGTATTAACCAAAATTAATAGTTTAAAAGCATTTCTTAAAAAACTCACTATAACTTGGTCGCGATTTTCATTAAAAGACAAACGTAGAAGGGCTAGAGTATCCACTTTAACCTCTCTAAATTTGCTCACAATCTCTTAACTTGACGCGTATGGCTGTCATTCCAGTCTGGAATCCAGAGAAAAGGATGATGTCATCCCAGTGTCCCTGTAATGTCATTCCAGTGCTTGACACTGGAATCCAGCCTTTATTATGCAGCCACTTGGTTAAAATTAAGTCTTCTGGATCCAAGTAGTCAGGGCACTGGGATGACAAAGGAGGGCAGTGTCAGCTACTCGGATGACACCCTGCTGGTGGACAATGTTTGTATAGTTGTGCGTCACGCGCTGGAATGACGAATTACTTAACCGCCATACCGTCACGGTATCTCCTAGCATAGATCCCGCTAACAAGTAGCGGGATGACGATTTTGTATCGGAAAACAAGTAGCATGACGATTTATCAAATGTTCCTTAGTTTCTCAAAAAAATCCTTTAACAAAAAAGAGCATTCTGTTTCTAATATCCCACCATAAACTTCAGGTATATGGCTGCAAAATTGAAATATCTTAGCACCATTTTCAATTCCTCCACCTTTTGGATTATAAGCTCCAAAGTACAATCGTTTAATTCTGGCAAAGGAAATAGCTTGAGCACACATCGGACATGGTTCTAATGTTACGTACATATCAGCATCACAAAGCGTGGGAGTTGAAAATGCTTGTCTGATCGCTAACATCTCTGCATGTGCAGTTGGATCGCTGGATATATTGTGTGCAGAAGAAATGATATTGTCTCCACTCACTATTACAGCACCTATAGGCACCTCATCATTTTTTTGAGCGAGTTTGGCTTGCTCTATGGCAAGCTCCATATATTGATACTTAAACACTAGGCACTTATTTCTTATCAATTGCTGCTTTAACGAACGACACGAAAAGAGGATGAGGAGAAAACGGCTTTGATTGAAATTCTGGATGAAACTGCACACCAATAAACCACGGATGACTCTCTAACTCCACTGCCTCTATGCACGTTCCATCTTCTGATATGCCACTGCATAACAGCCCATTTTTTTCTAAGTCATCTTTATAATCTGAATTGATTATGTACCTATGCCTGTGTCTTTCTGAAATAGTAGTGTTACTATATGCATCCATCATTTTAGAGTTTGCATTTATATTACATTTGTATGCCCCAAGTCTCATGGTTCCACCAAGATCGTCATCTTGATCGCCAGCTAACTTAACGATTGGATGTTTACAGTTACGAAATTCTTCAGAGTGTGCATCTTCAAGCTTAACAACATTACGAGCAAACTCAATAATTGCAAGCTGCATACCAAGGCAAATTCCGAAAAATGGGATATTATTTGTACGGGCATAATTTATTGCTAATATTTTACCCTCTACTCCGTCATCACCAAACCCCCCTGGAACAAGGATTGCATGAGAATTCTGTAATTTCTCTCCTATAAGTTTTTCATTTATAGGTTTTTCTTCCTTCTCTCTTGAGTTAACCCAATTTATCCTTACTTTGACTTTATTACTAATCGCACCATGATTTAATGCTTCAACTAGTGATTTATACGCATCAGGGAATTCGGTGTATTTTCCCACTATAGACACAGTAACTTCCTGTGTTGGGTGCCTTATGGAATGCACTATTTGATCCCATTCAGTCAAGCTTGGTCTTGGCTTACTTAAATGAAAGTGCTCCAAAATTTGCGTATCAAGCCCACATTGGCTATACAACACCGGTAACTCATATATATGACTCACATCAGGAGCAGGTATCACATTGGATAAAGAAACATTGCAAAGCTTAGCTATTTTCTCTCTTTGATTATCGAAAATTTCTTTCTCACTGCGGCATAATATAATATCTGGTTGTAACCCCGCGGAATTTAACTCTCGAACTGAATGCTGCGTTGGCTTTGTCTTTAATTCTTGCGCTGCGGTAAGATATGGTATTAAAGTTAAGTGAATAAGGATAACTCTTTGTTTTCCTAATGTGTAGTTAACTTGGCGTATAGCCTCCAAAAATGGTTGGCTTTCAATGTCACCTACAGTTCCACCTATTTCACATATTACAAAATCTAAACCTTCCGTACCATTAAAAATGAACGATTTGATCAAATCTGTTACATGAGGAATGACTTGCACAGTTTTGCCCAGATAATCACCACGCCTCTCTTTCTTCAATAACTCATGATATATCTTACCAGTTGTTATATTGTCACCTTTTGTTGCTTTAATTCCAGTAAAACGCTCATAATGCCCAAGATCCAAATCAGTTTCAGCACCATCTTCGGTAACAAATACCTCTCCGTGCTGAGTTGGGTTCATTGTCCCAGGATCAATGTTGAGATACGGGTCAAGTTTTCTGATACGGATCTTAAAACCGTGAGCTTGAAGAAGCGCACCAACACTCGAAGCAACTAAGCCTTTACCAAGCGATGACACAACTCCACCTGTGACAAAGATAAATTTAGCTTCCTTCATTAATTTTCAAATGGAACAGAAGTAGATTCACTTTCTTGCTTTTTTTCTAATATAATTTTTTCTGCGATCGATTTTTTATGTACGTCTTTTGAACATAATCCTGACAATAGCAATGTGTTTATAATAAACAATCCAGCAACAATAGCCGTTATTCTGCTGAGCGGGTTTTCAGAAGATTTCACCGGAATCATCGAATTGACCCCCTGTTGTGTATTACTAAAACCACTTAACGAACTACTTCCAGGCGGCTGCAAGAGCACTAAAATTACTAACACAACAACCAATATTATTTGAAATATACTTAATACCGCTACTGACATTATAGATAGGGCTGAAAATAAAAATCTTAGCAGTACAAAGCACGTAAGTCAAGAACATCTGTCACCCAAGTAGTTTGAAATCTAAGTATGTATTTACTGCTTACCTTATTTTGATTAACATATGCATAAGACTTTGGGCTTAATATGTATCACATTTTAAAATACAAAGATTATGAACCAAAAATAGACGAAAGTGCTTTCATCGCAGGTGGTTCGCATATCATAGGCAAGGTTGAAATAGGAAGAGATGCAAGCATCTGGTTTGATTGTGTAATCAGAGGGGACGTTGGATCAATAAAAATAGGTAATGGAACAAATATTCAAGATGGAACGGTAATTCATGTGGATAGAAACCCAGGTGGTGACACAATTATTGGCAGCATGGTAACAGTGGGACATTTTTGTGTGTTGCACGCATGCACGGTGCATGATAAGGCGTTTATTGGTATGGGCTCTACCGTGATGGACCATGCAGTTGTGGAGCCTGAAGCTATGGTAGCTGCTGGCTCACTGGTAACACACGGAAAAGTGATAAAAAGTGGGGAAATATGGGCTGGCAGGCCAGCAAAATTCTTCAAAAAAATGTCGAATGAAGAAATTAAACATATTACACAATCAGCACAAAATTATATTATGCTAATGAAGGAATATAAAAACTGAAGTTCGCGTCAAGTGTTTTACTTGACACGTACATTTCGGCTTAACCCTTGTTACTTCTTTTTCCCATTCTCATTTACTTCTTGTGCTTTTGCCCCATCTACTTGAGTACTAGGTAATACTGCATATGTAATACCACCGGCTACGAGTGCAGATGCTACTGCTATACCAATCATTACTAACATCTCTAACTTAACTGTACGTTCAAGTGCAGTAAATGCTATCAGTCCAGCAGCAAGACCCATACCAACAGTAGCAGTGTACCGTGCTCCATTGCCTTGTTTTGGTTGCTCAGTTGTTTTGCTTTTATCTTCTAGTTTTCTATTTTTCTCCTCAGCTTCAGTCAATCGATTTTGTAAGTCTTTTGTTTCATCCTTTTTGGCTTTTAACTGAGCAGCAGTATCATTTGGTGCTGCTTGCAACTGCTGAACTTGATCTTTTAATGCTATTATTTCATTCTCTTTGGCTTTTAACTGAGCAGCAGTATCATTTGGTGCTGCCTTTAACTGCGCAACTTCATCATTTAGTTTATTTATTTCATCCTCTTTGGCTTTTAACTGAGCAGCATTTGGTTGGTTGTTTAACTGTGCTTCTAAATCTTTTATTTTATTTGTTAGTGTTGTTTTTTCACCCTCTAACTTCGTAACAGCAGCATCTGGTTGAGCTTTTAATGCTGTCATTTCATTCTCTTTCTCTGTTAACTTTTGCTGTAACGCCACAGCATCTAATGCTTCCAATTCTGTTATTTTAGCATTTTTCTCTTCTAACTGCTGCTGCAACGCTGTAGAATCTATTGCCTTTAGTTTTTCCACTTCAGCTTCTAAGTCTTGTTTTTCCTGCTGAGCTGTGTCCAATTGATCTTGTAATTCTTGTGTTTTAATTCTCAATTCCTCCTCAGCTTTCTTCTTTGCAGCTTCTAATTCTTCATTTTTCCCCTTTAACTGCTCTTCTGCAGCTTCCAATTCTGTTGTTTTAACATTTTTCTCTTCTAACAATTGTACTGTGGGATGGCAAGATAGGTCTTTTACCATAATCTCCTCTTTCCCATCGTTAAAGCCTAACAGATTTTTCATTTCTTCTAGGCGACTAAAATATTTGCCACCCTTTTTCCCAACGGATTTTACATTCATGATTGTATTATCTCCTAGTTCTTCTTGAGGATAAGAACCAGTAATATATAGTTGTTGATCATTTAGCGTACAGCCCACATAAAACTTGTCATCAATTATAGCACCACTCTTATCTACGTTTTTATACTTTTTAAATTCTTCATAATCATCTTTTTTTATAACAAGCACTATTTTATCATCGGCAACCTGTATTGTACCATTCTTTAAGCTTAGCATAACGAACCTCAATTATAATTTAACATTACATAATACCCTTAGAACCTAAGGTCAAGTAATATTTTTATCATAGCATAGAAAATTTATGTTCGTAAACAAAAAATTTTGGCGTAAAATTGCCGTAATTGTGCTATAGCTAAAGTAATTTAGGTTTACCGACCATCGTCATTCCGCTGCTTGTTAGCGGGATCTAGAGATACCGCGGCGGTATGACGTTGCTAGCTTAAAGTTTAAAATTGAGAAATATTTATGTTAAAAGAAAAATACGGCTTTAAAGAAGTTGAAGACAAATGCAACATATTATGGGAAGGTAGTAAAGTTTATAAATGGAATGGTGAAAAGGATAACACTTTCACTATAGACACGCCTCCACCGACAATATCAGGAAAACTCCATATCGGCCATATATTTAGCTATTGCCACACGGACTTTATTGCAAGGTTTCAGCGCATGCTGGGAAAAGATGTATTTTACCCAATTGGGTTTGATGATAATGGGCTTCCCACTGAAAGATTGGTTGAGCAAACCTATAAAACCCGCGCAAAAGAAGTTGGCAGGGAAAAATTTATAGAGATGTGCCATGAGGTTATTGAAAAATCAAAGCAAGAATTCAAGGAACTATTTAAATCGGTCGGCATTAGTTATGACTGGGATTTGGAATATCACACGATCAGCAAGGAAACTGTGACGCTTTCACAGATGTCGTTTATTGATCTATATAATAAGGGATATGCATATAGAAAAATGCAGCCCATCCTTTGGGACCCGGTTGATAAAACCGCAATTGCGCAAGCAGAAATAGAAGATAAAGTTTTTGAGTCATCCTTAAACACGATAGTTTTCTCTACTCAAGAAAATGAGCAGATCAACATTGCAACTACGCGGCCTGAGTTACTTCCTGCATGTGTTGCAGTTTTTTGTCATCCAGAGGATACGCGCTACACTCATCTGATCGGAAAAACAGCGGTAGTGCCAATAACAGAGGAGAAAGTTCCAATAATAGCAGATGATAAGGTTAAAATAGATAAAGGCACCGGGCTTGTTATGTGTTGTACATTCGGTGATGAACTCGACATATATTGGCAGCAAAAGCATAATCTACCGATGAAAATTATCATCGATCAGGATGGAAGGATGGACCTAGATGATGTCATTCCAGTGCTTGACACTGGAATCCAGGAAAAAGAGCCAATGCCAGCGATGACAGAGGAAGATATCATGTCAGCGTATGGTCAGAAAAAAGAAGAATGGATCCCAGTGTCTGGGCACTGGGATGACACCATAGGGGCTACTGGGATGACAGGAGAAAGGGCTACTCAGATGACAAAGGAAGGTGGGTGTGATCAGAAAGAAGAATGGATCCCAGTGTCAGCTACTCGGATGACAGACGATATACTAAATGAAATAAATGGATTGAAAGTTACAGCAGCAAGAAAGCGGATAATCGAAATCCTAACTGAAAAAGGACTTTTGGTAGAAAGCACTAACATTTCTCATTCTGTTAAGTGTGCAGAAAGATCTGGTGCACCACTTGAGATATTGCCTACTTATCAATGGTTTATCAAGACCTTAGAGCAAAAAGCTCAAGTATTAGATAAAGTAAAAGAATGCAATTGGCATCCAGCTACTATGCGTAAACGTATGGAAGTGTGGATAGAAGGGCTAAATTGGGACTGGTGCATCTCAAGGCAACGTTATTTTGGTGTGCCATTTCCAGCGTGGTATTCCAACCGTAAGGGAGAAGAAGGTAAAATTATTCTAGCTGAGATAAAGGACCTGCCTATAGATCCATTGAAAGATTTGCCAAAAGGGTATAGCAAAGAAGAGGTTATCCCAGATCAAGATGTAATGGATACCTGGGCCACAAGTTCAATTACTCCTCAACTAAGTGCACTAGCAGTAAACAGTGAGTTTAGCTTACCAAATCATCGCTATGATACGATATTTCCTGCAGATCTGCGCAGCCAGAGCCATGAGATAATAAGAACTTGGGCTTTTTATACTATTTTAAAGGCACATTATCATGCAAATTCTTTACCTTGGAAAAACATTATGATCAGCGGTTGGTGTTTAGCAGATGATAAGAAAAAGATGAGTAAATCAAAGGGTAACATCATTACTCCTCATGTAATACTTGAAACTTATGGAGCTGATGTAGTGCGCTATTGGGCAGCGAACTCAAGGCTTGGAGTTGATACAGTCTACTCTGAAAATACATTCAAAATTGGCAAGCGCCTCGTTACAAAACTTTGGAACGCTAGCAAGTTCGTTTCCATGTTCATGGAAAAGCATCAAGTGATGAGCATAAATTCTGCTCACGAGACAATGGATAAGTGGATATTGTCTAAGTTATACAAAGTTATAGAAAGAGCAACGAACAACCTATTACAATTTGAATACTGCGAAGCTTTGGGCGTAATAGAGGAATTTTTTTGGAAGGATTTTTGTGATAGTTACTTGGAGTTAGTAAAAAAACGTGCGTACGGAAGCAGTTTAAGTGCAAAACAAAGCTTGGCGTATGTACTGAATATTATTTTGCGGTTATTTGCACCTTTCTTGCCTTACATTACAGAAGAGATATACCACCAATTGTATAGTTATAATTCTGTACACAATCAAAGTAATTGGCCGAGCAAAGAAGAACTTATCTACGATAAATATTCAGAGGAAATGGGAGATAATGTTATTCAGATATTAAACATTATCAGAAAGATAAAGGCAGATAATAATGTATCAGTTAAGCATCTGATAAAAAAGTTGATGATAAAAGCAGATCTACGAGAGGATAAATTGAATCAATCTGCACAGGATGATTTGCAGGCAGTTTGCAATGCGGAAACGATAGAGTGGATGCAGTCTGAGCTTGAAACTGAAGACGGAAAATACATAGTGAATATAGACTTATACTGATTTTTATAGCTTTACTTCCTTTAATATCCATGCTATTGTAATCATTATTAGTATGAGGGAATAATGAGGGATTTGTATAGTAAAACCAATGCACCATATCTTATAGCTGGTGCTCTTGCTACTTTGGTATTGCTTGCGTCTGGGACACTTGCTGTTGCCCCTTATGTTAAGTTCTTGTCTTCAGTTGCAGCCTTTAATGTAGCTCTTCCTGTTGCTTTGAGTTTGTCTATACTTTCTGTTCTGGTGCTTGTACTTTCATGTAAAATGATCAGCCAGAATAAAAAGCTTGATGCACAAAAAGCAGAACCTAATGAAAAAAATGGATTAGCTAAAGAGCAAGAAAATATAATACAAAGCTTAGAGCTTCAAATCAAAGAGCTAATAAGAGGCTTAGTAGTCAATACAATGAAATTGTAAAGCTAATGGGTAGTGCTGCAAAAAAAGATGAAGTGGAAGGGCTAATTAGTAGTTTCACGGCAAAATTAGATGAAATTTCAAAGCAAGCTAATAATGCTACAACAAAAGGTGAAATGGAAGAGCTAAGTAAGAAGCTTAGCGATGAAATGGAAAAGCTAATTGGTAGTCTCATAACAAAAGAGGAATTAGAAGAAAGGCTTGGTAGTCTCATAAAGAAAGTTGAAGTAAAAGAAGAGCTGCGGATGAAGTTTTATGGAAAAGATGAAGAAAGAGGAAAGATAACATTTGATGATGTTATACTTCAAAACGATATAAAACAAAAGTTGATAAGGATTTGTGAACCAAATGCTCTAGAAAAAGGAGAAGGATACATTTTGTATGGTCCACCAGGAACTGGTAAGACTATGACTGCTAAGGCGATTGCAAGTGAAACTAGATTCAAATCTGCATTTATAAGTGTTTCTGGATCTGATTTGCTTAATGTGTCAAATATAAATAAGGTTTTTGAGAAAGCAAAAAAAAACACTCCTTGTATAATTTTTATAGATGAAATTGATAGCATTGGCAAAATGCGCAGTGATAATAATGTAGAATCTTTAAATAATTTATTAGCTGAATTGGATGGATTTGAATTTAGAAAAGGTGTGACGGTGATTGCTGCAACTAATCGTATAAATGTTTTAGATGATGCACTTATTAGGGGTGGTCGTTTGTCTACACACATTAAGATTCCTACATTAGACACAGACACACGTAAAAAAATAATAAATGAGTATTTTCAGAAGAAAGAATTGCAAAATATATTTATTGACACAATTTTACGCAATACTAATGAGAATTTTTCACCAGCAAATCTGATTAGTTTATTAAAGGAAATAGAAGATTGTGGAAGTAAAGTACTTGACAATACTAGGATTGGGGTTATTTGTCGAAATTTTAAGAAGACTCATAATGTTACAAAGGTGTCGAATAAGCAGACTAACGGGAAAATTGAAAATTCTATAGGAGAATCACAGCAATACACATCCAGACCATCACGTAAGCTGAATGACGCTTCATGTGATTCTGGATATACCAGTATATGTTCTACCCCAACCAATAGCTACCACACATTTTGAGTACAGTTGTACACTGGATACATAAAACCTTAGCCATTTTTAGCTAGCAGACTGAAGATGGGAAGTTTGTTGTAGGTGCAGGATAAAAATAAATACTCCCCTCCACAGATAAGAGAATTTTAATAAATATATACAAGACTGCTGAACGTGGGGGGGAGGGGAGTAATGAGCAATTTGCTTAGTGAGGCTAATGCATTTTATTTTGTAGCTAGTTCCTTAGCTACTCTTACGTTACTTACATCTTTAGCGCTTATTGTAACTTCTAATGTGCCTCTTCCTCTAATTCTTGCTTTAGCTACATTATCTGTTTTGGTGCTTGCACTTTTATATAAAATAATTCGTAATAATAAGAAAATAGAGATTGAGAGAAATAAATTCGCTCAAAAAGAGCAAGAGTTGGAAAATAAAATAACTCTAGGAAAGGAAGCTGAAGAAGCTGCAAACAAAGAAGTGAAGAATCAATTACATGAATTAACTCGAGAAAAGCAAAATTTGGACAAGAGAGCAAAAAAATTGAATCAGAAAGTAAATGAGTCAGAAGTTGAGAGAGAATCTCTTCTTGAAGAAAAAAAATCTTTAGAGAAAAAATTAGAAACAGCAAAGAATCGTACGTTTGAAATAGACAATGAATTGGACAAAACAAAAGAGGAAATAGATAAGCTTGTTGCACGAGAAGAAGAATTACATCTTAAAATCTCGTGTTTACGTGAACAGTTACAAGAAAAAGAAGAACGTATAACAGAATTGAAAGGGAAAATAGACAATAATCAATGCAAAGAATTAGAAAATAAAAAATTGAATGAGGAAGTAGAAAAATTACGTAAAGAAATAAGGGAGTTATACGAGAAAGAAGACAAATTTTATAAAGAAAGAGATATATTACGTAAGAAAGAAGACACACTTTATAAAGAAAGAGATATATTATATGAGGAAGAAAAAAAGTTGCATACAAAATTAGATGACCTAAAATGTGAAATCAGAAAAATCAATAAAGAAAAGGAAAATTTATCTAAAAAATTGGAAAAGAAATTTGACGAGTTAGATGAAGCAAATGGTTTAATTGAAAATCAGTCTTTTGAGTTAGACGGAATAAGAAAAGATTGTAACAATGAGGTAAAAGGTTTAAAAAATTTACTTTTAGAGCGAGACAGTCAAATAGAACAACTTGAAGAAGATTTGTTGAGAAATGCAGAAGAGAAAAAGGGTTATTTACCGGAAATGTTAGAATCTGTGGTAGACAAGGTAGAAAAATTGGTAAACAATAATGAAGCGATCGGAGATCGTAGTAGAAAAATAATATTACAGGAGACTCAAAAAATAAAGTTTATATTGAAGGAAATTATGCAATTCACGCTAGGTGAAGATTCTAGATGTGAATCACCATCAGAGGAAACGTTTGATTGTTTACTGGAGGATCTTGGATATGCAAGTCGCTCATCCACTCCGATCAAATTGCCAAATTCACTATTGACAGAATCTTATGAACGTAATCAGAGTGAAAGTATTTGCAAAACACAACAATGAGTCTTATTATAAGATAAATCATGCAAGATAATGAACCCAATAATATGCGCACTGGATACACAAGACTTAAATAAGGCTATTTCTCTAGCTAATGCTCTGCGTGGTAAAGTTGGCATGGTAAAGCTGGGATTAGAATTTTTTGCTGCTCAAGGTCTTTCTGGAGTGCAAGAAGTTGCAAAATGCAATGTACCAATTTTTTTAGATCTGAAATTGCATGACATTCCAAACACTGTAGCTAAAACAGTTGAAGTAATAAAAGTTCTGAACGTTGAAATGTTAACTCTGCACATCAGCGGTGGAACAAAAATGCTTGAAGAAGCGCTAAGTGTAGTGCAAGGCACAAAAATAAAGCTGATTGGAGTGACAGTGCTAACTAGTATGAGCAATGAGGATTTAAACGAGCTTGGAGTAGCAAGAGAGGCAAAATCACAGGTAATTTTGCTTGCAAAGCTTGCAAAAAAGATTGGACTCCATGGAGTAGTCTGTTCTGCACTAGAAGCTCAAGAAGTGCGCCGAGAGTGCGGTGAAGACTTTAAAATTATTACTCCAGGAATTCGTATAGATCCAGGTCATGACGACCAAAAAAGAACAGCAACACCAAAAGAAGCAATAAATTCAGGAGCTGATTATATCGTCATTGGCAGACCCATTACAAAAACTACAAGTAGTGCGGAGCTAATATTGAAATCCATGAAAGAATTTTAATATAATAACTTAATTTATAAAAATACTAACATATTAATTAGGAATAAGCATGAGTAATATCAATAGAATAATACGCGAAGTAATCAAGGAATTCCGCTCAAAATTACCAGATAAGGAAATAGAGGAATATTCTGGCAAATTGAATAAGCTACATATCTACCAGTGCAATAAGCATATAATAGAAAATAAGAAGCTATATCATTATACAATAAATGGGAAAACCCATGCTATGGGTCAGCATGGGCATAATTTTGTCAAGAGTTTAGAAGTTATCTTGAGGAATAAGCCACAAATTTCCTTAGAAGAGGTAATTGATTTTATGGAAAAAATAATTAATTTTGGTATTGATAGTTGTTATGGAGCATTTGAGATGATATTTGAATCTCGCTCTGGTGTTACAATAGATGATGCAGTTAATTTTGTAAAAGATAGCTTATCTAGTAAATTTTATGGATTCCATGGCAGTGGGATTTTCAAAGTAATATTAGAACTTAATCCAGAGAGCTCTCTTGAAGAGATAGAGAAACAATTTAGCAAAGTAGTAGATCCTTACTTTCTTAATGCTTGGAGTCGAGAAAGTGAAAGGGCTTTTGCTAAGATATGTAGGTTATGTAGAGAAGGACATGTGGAGAATATGCAGAAATTTGATTTTAGCAATTTTAATTTAGATCAAGATAGTGCTGGAGCATTAAGAGCACTGTTACAGTATTGTGTTGACGTTTCTAATCAAAAAGCTTTAGGTGATTCACATGAATTGCATAGAGAAGAGATGGAGGGGATATATAAATTTGATGATAATTACGATTTAAATTTAGATAGTGATCATAATGATAGTATCTGGCATTGAAATTATACTACAATAATAAAATAACTGGATAAAAATTATCACCAAAAAAATTCAAAAAAGTGCTTGACATAAAAGAACGAACATTATATAGTGTCATTATCTTTTATTTTACCTCGCTTAATTTAATTACTGGATTAAGCTTACAGTACTAAGCGTGGCACAAAGTGCCACGCTATTTTTCGGTTTACATTTTCAACAGATAAAAAATGATGCCATTTCAGTGCCAAGCACATAACTGTACGAACATTCATTTTTAAAGGTAAATTGCACAACAGATGATGTCATTCCAGTGCTTGAAACTGGAATCCAGAAATTTTGCTTATAACTGAGCTGATGAGCTAAAGGTAGTTGTCTTACGCTAAAACAAACGTTTTTAATTAAGTTGCATAGAAGCTGGATCCCAGTGGGCTTTGTTGCATCGCTACTTATGAAAGGCTAACTATAGTTAGGATTATAAGCAACCTATTGAAAATCTTGTTTTTTTGCAATCAATCTGATCAAATTTAAGAATAGTAATTTGTTATTTATATTAATAAATTTAATTCTATTGAAAATAGCTAAAGCATTGAAATTCTTGAATTTTAGCCGGATTGGTAAATGGTAGTGAAATTTCTTTTACTCAAATTTAGGTATTCATTGACCGTTCTTGTTATAAATACCAGAATAATAAGCTACTGATATTCCCTATCTTTTTTATCTTTAATCCATCATAGCTAGCGATGCAACAAAGCCATCCCAGTGTCAAGCACTGGGATGACAAGAAAGGGAGCACTGGAATGACATCGTTTACTATGTACCATATTGCAATATTCGTACAACCATACGCGTCAAGTTAAGGAAATAAAGGTATGAAAGAGATAGAATAATAAGGTATAAGTTCTCCCAGATATACTTTTAGTGAGAGAACCAATGAATAAAATAACTTGCTTATCAAAAAAGCTCAAAGAATTTTTTAATGAAAAAGCAGAGAAAATCTCAATTACAACAAGGTTTATAAAAAGAAAGAGAAAGCTAAAAGGTTCATCATTCGTAAAAGCCATGGTCTTGGGTAATATAGGAGTTGATAATTGTAGCGTAGAAACAATGTGTCAATTACTAAACGAGGACTCGATAGATATAACAAAACAAGGTTTGGATTTTAGATTTACTGAAGAAGCAGTGGAATTTATGAAAAGGATGTATAATGAATCTGTGATTCTCTTTAAAAATATCTTGCAAGTTGATTGCAAAATCTTACAGCAATTTAATAGTGTTAAATTATTGGACAGTAGCTATATTACTCTACCTAACAGTATGGAAGAGATGTATAAAGGTTATGGTACTAGCTACAGTGGCTATGAAAGCAATACTAAGTCTGGAATAAAGTTACAATTAGTTTTCGACTACATGAATCAGATAATAGACCAACTTAATTTAACGGAGGGGGTAAGATCAGACCAGGGATATAGGAAACATTTAAGTAATATATTAAGCAATAATTTGCTAATATCTGATCTCGGTTATTTTGTGCCAAGTTCTTTTAAACAAATCAATGAAATAGGAGCTTATTTCATAAGTCGTTATAAATCCGATACCAACATATATGATGTAGAAACAAATCAAAAAATGGAGTTATTAGAATGTTTAGAGGATAAGTTATTTTTAGAAAACGAGGTATTGTTAGGAAAAGAAGCAAAAATTAGAGTAAGAATTATATGTCAGAAACTAACTGAAGAACAGTCTATGGCCAGAAGAAGGAAAGCTAATAGATTAGCAAGATCGCAGGGATATACATCCTCTAAAAGAAATCAAAAATTGTTGAACTGGTCAATATTTATAACTAATGTTTCAGAAAATAAAATTAGTGCTGAGCAAGTATTAACGATTTACAGAGTAAGGTGGCAAATTGAGTTATTATTTAAATTGTATAAAAGCCATATCAGGCTTGATAAGCTAAAAGGAAAGCCATGCAGAGTATTATGTGAACTATATGCTAAATTGTGCGCAATTCTTATATTTCGCGGCATAGTTGGTTGCACAGAAGTGAAAAAGAATACAGAACTTAGCTTAACAAAGGCATTTATTGAGCTAAAAAGGCGGGTTAGAGAGTTATTTTTAGTATTAACCAAAATTAATAGTTTAAAAGCATTTCTTAAAAAACTCACTATAACTTGGTCGCGATTTTCATTAAAAGACAAACGTAGAAGGGCTAGAGTATCCACTTTAACCTCTCTAAATTTGCTCACAATCTCTTAACTTGACGCGTATGATTCGTACAACTGTGGGAAACATCTATGGATGCCATTCCTATTACCTTATTTCCATTTTTATTTCATTTTCAAAGGAGGCTATTATGTCACTTACCGATATCGCTCACCGTATCAATGAACTCGCTTCATCATGGGAGCAATTTAAATTAATAAATGATCGCAAACTAAAAGAAATTGAAAGCAAAGGGCGTGCTGATTCTGCAACAATTGAGCAGCTATGCAAGGTAAATAATGCCATTGATAGTTGCAAAGAGCGTTTAGACTTGATCGAAACTGCAGCTCAACGCCCAGAAGTAAATACAGATTTTAGCACAAGCGATAAATATTTTTCTGATTATATCCGCAAGGGAATGGAAAGCGGTTTATCACACAAAACCCTCAGTGGAGATGACAGTGATATCGGGGGGTATCTAGTTACTCCGCATATTGTAAAACGCATAAACAAGCGCGTAACTGATTCGTCCCCAATGCGACAAATATGCTCCAGTCAAAGAATCTCTACTGAAACATTGGATTACATTATAGAAGATTTTGACCGCGCCGGTGCAGGTTGGAGCAGTGAAACAGTAGATGATGAGGACGGTGGCAATAAGTCTAAGTATGATTTTGCAAAAGATACGGACACGCCCAAAATCCAAAAGATTTCCGTCACAACTTACGAGTTATATGCTCAACCATAAATATCACAAAAGTTACTCGATGATGCGTTTGTCGATGTTGAGAGTTGGCTGGTGGAAAAGATTGCCGAGACTTTTAGTAAGGAAGAAAGCGAAGCCTTCATTAAGGGTGAGGGCACTTTTCAACCAAAAGGAATTTTAGCTTATGAAAATGGAAACAGTTATAATAAAATAGAGCAAGTTAAAACTGAAAAATTAGATAGTGATTCAATAATGATGTTGTATTACTCTCTGGACGAATATTATTCCAAAAATGCGTCATTTTTGATGAATAGGAGTACGTTGAAGGATATCAGGCTGCTAAAATCTCAAACAGGTCAGTATCTCTGGCAGCCAAGTCTGTCGCTTGAAGCTCCAGATACTTTAATGGGAATACCAGTATATCAATCTGCCGATATGCCACCAGCGCCAAACAATCAGCTACCAGTAATTGCGATGGCAGATTTCAAACAAGCTTATAAGATTGTAGATAACAGAGGAATGAGAATATTAAGAGACCCTTATACGAATAAACCTTATGTGAGGTTTTTTGTCACTAAGCGTGTCGGCGGAGAGGTTGTAAACACCAGTGCTATTAAATTGTTGAAAGTTGCGAGCAAGTACTAAAAACTTCCGCAGCATCATCTTTATAGCTGATCAAAGCAACACGTCATACCGCGATTCATTCCATAACTGTACGAACATTGTGATTTTGGCCCATCAGGAGGGTGTCATCCCAGTGCTTGACACATATAGCTAAACTGACTTAGATTTACCGACAGTTTGAAAAACAAAAATTCGTCATTCCGCTACTTGTTAGCGGAATCTATGCTGAGATATCGCGGCGGTATGACGTAGGAAAACCTTTCTTGGGTTAGCTATAGTTTGCTATATTATGTGATTTTATTTTTAGCGTTGCTTCTTATATTATGTAATTTATCTTCCATAATATACATTATGTAATTTTCGATGCTAAGATCTGTTATAGCTCTCAGTATGATATGAGTGATTCTCTTTTAATAATTATTTTTTAAATAGTTTGTTGGTTCATCAATTTCTTTAGGATTGATATCTACAATTATTTTTCCGTTTTTTAACAGAATAATCCGATCTGATATTTTTGTTAAAAAATCCAAATTGTGAGAAGCGATAATCATAGTAATACCCATATCTCTAACTGATTGTAATAGTTCCACAACGTCGACTATTGTTGCTACATCTAAACCAGACGTTGGCTCATCGCATAATAGAATCCTTGGATTCATCATTAAGCTTCTGGCAAGCGCAACCCGCTGTTTTTGCCCACCGGATAGATTACTAGGGTAATCATTTTTTTTAGAGGCAATACCCAAAGACTCAAGTAGTGAATCACTTTGATCCTGAGTTTTGTTTTTAAGTTTGGGAGCATATGTAAGATTTTCCCAGACAGTCATATGTGGGAAAAGTTGAAAATCCTGAAATACAAAACCAGTACTATCATTGCATTCAATGCTACCAGAATCTAAAACTTCGAGTTTTTGTATACAACGTAACAATGTTGATTTACCACTACCAGAAGGACCAGCAAGACCAACTATAGATTGTTCTATAATCAGGTTAATATTATTAAGTACTGGAATATTATTAAATAATTTACAAACATTATGCATTTTTATCATATATACCTTTCTGTTCAATCTTTTTGCCTATATATTCAATTAGTAATACAAGAGCGTAATAATAAGCCCCAGCAAGACAAAGTGGTATAAAATAAGTAAATTGTTCTGCTGCAAGCATTTGCGCAGAGCGCATAATATCAACACCACCAATAGTAGAGATTAATGCCGTTTCTTTAAGGAGTGCAATGATCTCATTTATCATTGCAGGAAGAATATTTTTAATAACTTGTGGTAATATAATATCTCTCCACATATAGAAACTAGGTATTTGTAAAGTTTTAGCTGCTTCAAACTGGTTTTTTGATATAGTTTCAATACCAGCTCGTAAAATCTCAGCAATATAAGCACAGCTATTTAGACCAAATGCTATAATGCCAGCACTAAATATGTTTAATTTAATTCCTGCAATGGTTGGAGTCATAAAATAAACAACACTTAACTGTAATATAAGGGGGGTGCCACGTATTACAGATATAATTCCATTAATTAATGGAATACAGATCTTATTATATCTGAGTACTGAAAATAACCCTCCTAGACTCATACCTAAAAGCAGTCCTCCAATCAATAATTTTAAAGTAAAGGCAAGGCCTGTTCCAACAAACAAGAAATTAGAAATTAATTCTTGCATCAGTTATCTCCTAGCCATTTTTCTGCTATCTTTTGTATTACACCTTTACTTTCTAAACTTTTTAACGCCTCGTTTATTTTATCCTTTAAATCAGATCCTTTATTCACAGCAATAGAATAACCATTATCTGACTTAGCGATGGCTGACCATGATAGACCAGGATTTTTTTTGCTAAATACTTTACCTTGGAATTCATCAATTAGGACGCTATCAACATGACCAGACTTTAATGTTTCTACAGCTTGATTATTATTGTCTATAGCAATAATTTGAGCTGTTGTAGGAACATGCTCTTTTAGCCAAATTTCCATGACAGTTCCTAGTTGAACGGCTATCTTCTTGTGAGTTAAGTTGTTTATACCGGCTATGGGTTTATTTTTGTGATATAGAATACCAAATTCCCCTGTATAATAACTATTTGAAAAATCAAAATTTTTTTCACGCTCTTCTGTGCTACCAATAGTAGATATAGCAGCATCTACAGAATTACTTTGCAATGCTGCAAATATAGTACTAAACTGCATATCTTTAAATATCGCTTCTTTACCTAACTCTTTTGCTACTAATTGAGCAAGCTCAATGTCAAAGCCAGTAAATTTACCATTTTCATAATATTCAAAAGGTGGATAATCTGCAGAAATTGCAAATCTAATGATATTATCGTGTTTATCTTCCTTGCATCCTGTTAATAGAATACTTATCGCTATAATAGCATTTAAAATGTATTTTTTCATATTACTAATTTATATTCATATTTTATTCATCTTGTGAATATAGACATTAAAAATTGAATAGTCAAGAAATAATGAATATAATTTCAAATATACTTATTACATATTCAATATGAGGAAAATGCATAATGCATGACAACACACTAGGTGAACATATTTTAAATATTATTCAAAATCATGAAATTTTAGAACAGAGCGATTTACAGACCTTACTCAAAAAAAGAGGGTATAACATTTCTCAGGCTACTTTATCAAGAAAATTGAAAGAACTTAAAATTGCCAAAGTTGCTGGTATGTATAAAGTAATTGACATCAACCAATATCGATTACCATTAATACTTAATATGCAAATTTCGGATTTTGGTTTAATAGTACTACACACTCAACCAGGACAAGCTAGCAGCCTAGCTTACTTTCTAGATCAGAAGTATGTTATTTATTCATTAAATAATAGCAAAAACATAGGAATTATAGGAACTATAGCAGGTGATGATACAGTATTATTGATCATCAAAAGTAAGGCTGAACTTAACAAAGTATTACAATCAATTTATGAAACATTTCCATATTTAAGTCCTGAATAAGAATGTTGTAAGTTAAAAATGTGATATAAAGGAGATGAGAGGGATTCCTTTGTTTAAATCTTTGTCTTCTTTTTTTCAATATACCTACATATCAGAATGGACAATTCATATAGAATCAGCATTGGTATTGCAAGCCCTACTTGGCTTAATACATCAGGTGGAGTTAAGATTGCAGCGATAATAAAAATTACCACTATCGCGATTCTGCGTTTATTTGACAAACTTTGTGTAGTGAGTAACCCTACTCTCACCATTAATGTGAGTATTACTGGAATTTGAAATGCAGTGCCAAAAGCAAACATAAATTGGAGAACGAGGTCTAAATATTCGCTAACTGATGGCATAAACTCTATTGGTATACCGAAAGATTTCCCACTATGTTCAAAAGTGATGAAAAACTTCCAGGCTAAAGGAAATATATAGTAATAGACTACAGTAGCTCCCGTTACAAATAAAACCGGTGTTGCAATCAAGTATGGCAATAACACTGCCCTTTCACTTTTATATAACCCAGGTGCTAAGAACATATAAAATTGCCATGCAAACACAGGAAAAGAAAACAAAAGTGCGCTCATTATTGCAACTTGGAGATACACAAAAAATGCCTCTGTTAAGTCTGTGTAAATTAAAGAAAAACCTTCGCTACCTTTTGTTGCTTCTATTAAAGGTGCGAGTAAAAAACGGTATATATTTTCCTTAAAGTAATAACAAAAACCAAAAGCAACGCAAAAAAATAGAAAGCAAAAGATAACTCTTTTTCTGAGTTCCGCAAAGTGCTCATAAAATGAGGCGTATTTGCTTGAGTTCCAGTTCATACTTTACTATAGCTCAATAATGCTATGTCTAACATTCTCAGCGAAAAAGCCCACTCATTGTCATACCACGCTGCAACCCTGCATATATCACCTGTAACATATGTACCGGTTAAATCCACAATTGCACTATAAGGGTTATGCACAAAATCTATTGAGACTAAAGGTTCCTCGCATATAGAAAGTACATTTGACATTGGATAACCCTCTGTCATCCTAGTACCCTCTGATGTCATCCGAGTAGCTGACACTGGGATCCAGAAATTAGATTCCAGCGTCACGCGCTGGAATGACGTAGAGGAGAGAGCTGCATCCTTAAACATTTCATTGATTTCTTTAACGGTCGCTTTCTTATCAGTCGTAAATGTAAAATCAACCATAGAAACATTGCTAACCGGAACTCTGACGGCAGTGCCATCTAGCTTGCCCTTTAATTCAGGAATTATAGAACCAATTGTTTTTGCTGCCCCGGTTGTAGTTGGCACCATAGATAATCCGCAAGCCCTTGCTCTACGTAAATCTTTATGATTACCATCAAGAACATTTTGATCATTCGTGTAGGCATGTATAGTAGTCATAAAACCGCTTTTTATACCTAAACTGGAGTGTAGGACTTTCACAATCGGAGCAAGGCAATTTGTAGTGCAAGAACCTGCTGATATTACTTTATGCTCTTTTTTGAGCATATCATTATTCACACCATAAACTATAGTTACATCAGCATCCGGAACTGGAGCAGAGACAATTACTTTCTCTGCATTGTGCCTTATTGCTTCTTCACGTTTGTTGAATGCACCAGTACATTCAAGTATTACATCAACATTCCAAGGAATATTTTCAGGGCTCCGTTCTCTATATAAAGAAAACTTTTTGCCATTTATGGATAGCCAATTTTGAGACTCATTAAAGTCAATATCACCACTGAATTTGCCATGAACAGAATCATATTTAATCAAATGTGCGTGCTGCTTTGCACTGAGCGATCCATTTACAGCTACAACTTCTATTTGCTCACTATACTTTTCTATTTCATAAATAGCACGCAATACGCCTCTGCCTATTCTACCCAGACCATTAATTCCTACGCGAACCGTCATCTCTTCATTCAAAAAATTTAATTATAGAGGATATCACTTGATATTTCATTCTATTCTTTTGCTTTTCTATCGATATGAACATTATAGCAAGGAGACAGGGCTAAAAACTTGCTTGACAAACTCCGCCAGCCCCCTTATCATGAAACTGAAGCTATTGTATTTGCTTTCGCCAATCTGCAGATTAAAAAGTAAGGATTACTTAATGTATCGGCGTCTTATGTTTAATTTTTTGCAGTATATAGATACTGTATGTCTTTACAAAACTTCATCTACATCTAGATTTTTATCTAAATAAGCTGAACGCGCTTATAAAGCGTTACAAGACATCAAAAAATGCCAATACTTGACAGAGATAGTAAAAGACTAGCTAACTCGGGGATTCTTTGTCTTTTTTTCTGCTTGGTAAATTTCTTAAACATTTGCAGCGTAGGTTAGTTGCAATTAAAAGCGGCTGAATCTCGCTTGTCAAGCGTTTAAAACATAAAAAACGCCAATATTTTAAAGCAGATAATAACCCCAGGGCTTCTTTTGCCTTTTTTTTCATTTGGTAAATTTCTTAATGTTTGTAGCTAAAAGAGCCCAAGAGAGGTCAATGCCCCTGTGATGTCATTCCAGTGCTTGACACTGGAATCCAGCCTTTATTATGCAGCCACTTGGTTGAAATTAAGTCTTCTGGATCCCAGTGGGCTTTGTTGCATCGCTCTTCGGATAGTAGGTAACGCACAATAAATTTATGAAGCTATCTCAAATTTAGCCATACCAATATCAGTGAACTTATTGAGCAAATAGCATTTAACAAGTAGTTCCTTCTCTCTATTTGTCTCAGATTTATTCCTAAAACTAAACCCGAATGTTTGTTTCAGTCGCGAGAAAAAACTTTCTATATAAGATCTTTTTCCGTAGTTTGTTTGCCTTTTCCACCTCTTCATTCCATCTTCGCTGCATGATTTTATTAGTCTAATTGCAGCATTTCTCTCAGCCATATAGTCTAACTTTGGATGCTCTGCTGCGTTGTTTTTCGGAGGAATTTTCGTTTTTATACCATATTGATTACACAGCTTATAGAGCTTTTCTCTGTCATATGCCCTATCTGCATATAGTACTTTTATGACATACTGAAAATCGACTTCTTTTAGCAAATCACAAGCTCCATAGTGATCAGCCGTTACTGTATTTTACAGCTATGGCTTTTTTGCTGTTTGTATTCAACATTACATGCAATTTTCTTGTCTGTTCATAGCTGCGATACTTTCTATCTTCGCTATTTTCTTTGCTATGACCAGGAGTGTTGTTGTATATACTAATTCCTGTACTGTCTATAGCAATTTCGATATCTTCCATATTATTTTCTGCAATCATTGATCTTAATATTGAGTTTCTTAAACCTTCTTGATGATTGTGAATAGCTGATAACTTGCAAATTTTTCCCAATTTGCTCAAGGTATCCTGCTATAAACCCAACTGTTTGCCTCAGGCCTATTCTAAATAAACAAGTTATTATGTGCACCAAAATTACAACTTTATCGCTATAAATATTGTTGCCACCTGGTATTTTTGGACCATTCTCGTACCACTTTTCTATGGCTTCGTTGATATAATGAAAAATATTTCCTCTT
The DNA here is from genome assembly GCF_947179475.1 of Wolbachia endosymbiont (group A) of Cydia splendana. Taxonomy (NCBI): domain Bacteria; kingdom Pseudomonadati; phylum Pseudomonadota; class Alphaproteobacteria; order Rickettsiales; family Anaplasmataceae; genus Wolbachia; species Wolbachia endosymbiont (group A) of Cydia splendana. The sequence continues at coordinate 679,709 of NZ_CAMXBP010000001.1, read as the reverse complement.
TTTTCTAGAAATTTGTTATATTCGCTATGGTTACTGACCCTCATTTTTTGTGGCATATTTTTTCTTTCAAGGTTAAATGGCTATTTTATAATGAATTTTGTCAGTAGCCACCAGATTTTTTCAGTTGCTATGCAACAAAGCCATCCCAGTGTCAAGCACTGGGATGACAAAAAAAGGAGGCTACTCGGATGACAGGAGAAGGTACTGCCGTCATAAAGGAACCAGTTTCAGCTACTTTCATGACATCGTTGTAACATTGTACCATATTACAATTTAGCGTTTTTAGTAACTAAGAAAAGTGCTTCCCCCTTTTAGAGCACTGCATATAATAGAATTATATCGCAGTGCATTGCGAAACAAAATTCCCAATACTACAGGAGGCTTTATGAATAAGAAATTTCTCTATTCACCATTGTCAATAAAAAGCATAGGAGAAAACGGTGTATTTTCTGGTTATGCTAGCGTTTTTAATATAGTTGATAAACAAAATGATCTGATATTGCCTGGAGCATTTAAGGAAAATTTAAACAGAAATAAAATAAAACTCCTTTGGCAGCATAATCCTGACGAACCTATAGGTAGCATCATAGATATTTATGAAAATGATGTTGGCCTGTATATAACCTTACTATTACCCACAAATAAAAACATAGTATTGTATTTACTCAAATAATTTAATTTTATTAACCTGAAAGCTTATTAGATTAAAATTATTAAACTAAGAGTTATAATTTTAGCAACTAAAAGCTGTAAATTGCACCATATAAACAGTTATTTCAAGCAAAAGTTATGCCATTAAGAGCTATGCAACAAACATTTATATTTGTGGGTAATAGTAAGGTATATAACCGCACATTTACTTTTGGGTATTCAGAAAGCAGAAGAAGTGTATTTGATGCTCAAAACTGGGGCAATTAACGGACTTTCCATCGGCTATATACCTATAGAGTATGATGTTGATCATAAAAGTGGAGCTAGAGTGTTAAAACAAGTGGAATTATGGGAAGTCAGTTTGGTCACTTTTCCTGCAAACTTGGCTGCTCAGGTAATCAATGTGAAAAATCAGAACAATGAACAGGAAGTGTTAGCAAGAGCGATAGAAAAAGCAAATGCTGTACTTGCAGACATGTACATTTCTGCTTAAAGTGTATTAGGCGGGCAAAGACTTTACCATAATTTGACACCTGTGTTAGTATTTGTTTAACATTTATACTAATATATATAACTTTATTACTATTAAAATTTTCTGTAAATTAAAGTTAAAAAATAAGGTAATTTTATGCTAAATATTAATAATAAGGTTAATTATGAAATTAATATTAAGCGAAAGGAAAAAAAATACAGCTGGTCTACTGTATTTGCTTGGTTATATCTAAAAACGATTGGACGAATATTGCCCAAGAGATGGAATAGATGGGCAGAAAATATTTTGTACTACGATAAAACTACTGCAAACAATGAAGTTCAAACTGATGCTTTTAAGACAATAGATGGAAGTGTTCAAGTTGACTTAAAACCTGAAGTTGTAGAGAAAGAGAGCCAAAGTGTAGTGATAAACAAAGATGGAGGGGTTCAGACTGATGGAGTAGCCATACGCGTCAAGTTAAGGAAATAAAGGTATGAAAGAGATAGAATAATAAGGTATAAGTTCTCCCAGATATACTTTTAGTGAGAGAACCAATGAATAAAATAACTTGCTTATCAAAAAAGCTCAAAGAATTTTTTAATGAAAAAGCAGAGAAAATCTCAATTACAACAAGGTTTATAAAAAGAAAGAGAAAGCTAAAAGGTTCATCATTCGTAAAAGCCATGGTCTTGGGTAATATAGGAGTTGATAATTGTAGCGTAGAAACAATGTGTCAATTACTAAACGAGGACTCGATAGATATAACAAAACAAGGTTTGGATTTTAGATTTACTGAAGAAGCAGTGGAATTTATGAAAAGGATGTATAATGAATCTGTGATTCTCTTTAAAAATATCTTGCAAGTTGATTGCAAAATCTTACAGCAATTTAATAGTGTTAAATTATTGGACAGTAGCTATATTACTCTACCTAACAGTATGGAAGAGATGTATAAAGGTTATGGTACTAGCTACAGTGGCTATGAAAGCAATACTAAGTCTGGAATAAAGTTACAATTAGTTTTCGACTACATGAATCAGATAATAGACCAACTTAATTTAACGGAGGGGGTAAGATCAGACCAGGGATATAGGAAACATTTAAGTAATATATTAAGCAATGATTTGCTAATATCTGATCTCGGTTATTTTGTGCCAAGTTCTTTTAAACAAATCAATGAAATAGGAGCTTATTTCATAAGTCGTTATAAATCCGATACCAACATATATGATGTAGAAACAAATCAAAAAATGGAGTTATTAGAATGTTTAGAGGATAAGTTATTTTTAGAAAACGAGGTATTGTTAGGAAAAGAAGCAAAAATTAGAGTAAGAATTATATGTCAGAAACTAACTGAAGAACAGTCTATGGCCAGAAGAAGGAAAGCTAATAGATTAGCAAGATCGCAGGGATATACATCCTCTAAAAGAAATCAAAAATTGTTGAACTGGTCAATATTTATAACTAATGTTTCAGAAAATAAAATTAGTGCTGAGCAAGTATTAACGATTTACAGAGTAAGGTGGCAAATTGAGTTATTATTTAAATTGTATAAAAGCCATATCAGGCTTGATAAGCTAAAAGGAAAGCCATGCAGAGTATTATGTGAACTATATGCTAAATTGTGCGCAATTCTTATATTTCACGGCATAGTTGGTTGCACAGAAGTGAAAAAGAATACAGAACTTAGCTTAACAAAGGCATTTATTGAGCTAAAAAGGCGGGTTAGAGAGTTATTTTTAGTATTAACCAAAATTAATAGTTTAAAAGCATTTCTTAAAAAACTCACTATAACTTGGTCGCGATTTTCATTAAAAGACAAACGTAGAAGGGCTAGAGTATCCACTTTAACCTCTCTAAATTTGCTCACAATCTCTTAACTTGACGCGTATGGATGGAGTAGCATTGATAACAGAGGAAGATGATGAAGCATTAGAAGAACAGCTGGAGGGCATAAATCAGGAATTAGAACTTGAACGTTTACAAAATGCTTCCTTAAAAGAAGAAAATAGAGAATTACGATCTGCAATTGAAGGACTTGAAAAGAGTTATAAGGGACTTACAGAAGATGCAGGCGAACGAGAAGAGGAACTAACCAAATACAAACAAGATAAAAAAGCAATGCAGGATAAAGTTGATGAACAACAGAAAACTATATTTGATCAATACATGATAATAAGAGAGCAAGGAGAAGAAATTGAAGCTACTAGGAAAGATAATGAAAGTCTGCAAGCACAAATAATAGAACTTAAGAGTAGGTTAAAGGACAAGGAGGATAAATTAATTGAATTGAATCAACAATGGCAAGCTAGCAAATTAGTGGCTTTACTTAAATCACAGACTGATAAATTGTGTCAGGCTAAAGACAAAAATACTGAATTAGAAAATAAAGTCAGTGACTTAGGTCATGAAAACAAAGCTCTACGATTAAGTGTGAATACATTGACTGCTCAATTGGGTGAAATGGAGAACTTGGGGAAGCAATTACAAAGTGTTCAAGAATCTAAACAACAATTGGAGATTGATTTAGAAGGTCAATTGAAAGCTGACACTAAGAAACTACAGGAAGCAAAAGAAGGTCAATTGGCTAAAAAGGCAGGTGCAGTGAGTACAGTATCTACTGCAAAATCAACTCTTTCAAAATTACGAAACTTGCCCAATAAGCTTTCTAGGGATAAGGGTCTCAATAACTTTTTATCTGGGAAAAACGAGGAGTTAAAAAAAGGTTTTCCTGAATTTAAAGAGAAACACTTTTGCCATAACGTGCTTAATGAAACTATAAAGTCTCTATCAAATCAAGATGATGGCAAATTTGAAAGCAGTAAGCTGCTTGAATTATTAGAAAGTAATTTGAAACAATCCGCAAGGGAGATCATAGAAGCTAAGGTTAAAGAAGTTGTCAACGAACATTGTAACATTGGAAAAAATATGGGTAAAGAACTACGAGATGACACGTTAAAAGCCAAGTTGTCACCTTCTGTTAGAAAATGCGTAAAAAAATTAGAATTTAACAAACAAGAAGGGGTAAATAAGATTGTAGACTCTATCTTGCACAGCTTTAATAGCAAGAATAATAATAATAACGACTCAGGAGAATTGCTTAAAGAAATTGTTACAGGAAAATTAACAGAGGCTAAAATGAAATGTTTTTCAAATAAGATTCAAGAGTTACAACTGGCATTAAGCATAAGAGATAAATTTTTATCTCCAGATCAGGGAATGTGTAATCAAACTCAAGGAGGAGTAAACGAATATCAATTAACAGAAAAAGCTAAAAAAGAACATATACCTAATTCCTCTATGAGTTCCCCTAATATTGCAAGCATACATTCATTGAACAGTCAGAAAGCAGTTAGAATAGGCTCTTAGCATAAAGCACCAGCTCCTCTTTTGTTAAAGTGTAGGAGCTATCTTCCCAATGTTGTTTTAGCAATTCCAAGTTTCTACCTAAACTTTTTCCTGGCTGGTGACCTATACTTATTAAATCATCGCCAGATAAAGGAAATTTTGGAATATTGAATGTGTTAGCAAATGAAATGTATTCATCAACATTTTCTCCAGACTCAACACCACAAATTTTCACTAAATCACAATATAATTCTCTACCAAATAAAGATATGTATTTTTTTTGCTCTTTTTCTGAGAGTTCTGTTTTGATATCGTTGGATAGTAAAAATAGCAGCTTTTTCTTTTGCTTGTTCGAAAGACGTAAAAATTTGCTTACATATTCTCCAAGACTTAGCCTGTCATTTTTTTTAGTAGTCCTAAGGAGTAACGCTAATTTTACTAGTGCATCAGTGCCCAAAAGAAGTGGCGAAGACAGAATTTTGCATTTTACTTCTTTTGGGATAATCTTTTGCAAAACATCAGATTCTTGCATGCTCTTAAGTGTTGGAAAAGGATCATTGCACTCCAGCAATTTAAGTATTTCATCTCTTATTCTCTCTCCAGAGAGGTTTTGAATCATATGCGAATGCTTTTTGCATACGTTTAGTATTTCATCACTCAAATCTCCGACACATATTTTTGCATGAAAACGAAATGCTCTTAAAATACGTAGATAGTCTTCTTTAATTCTATCTTCAGCGTTGCCTATAAAGTTTAACCTTCGCGCTTTTAAGTCCTCTATACCACCAAAGTAGTCATATATATGGCCATGCTTATCTGCATACAGAGCATTAAATGTAAAGTCGCGCCTTGAAGCATCCGCTTGCCAATTATTGGTAAATTCTACTTTTGCATGCCTACCATCACATTTCACATCATGCCTTAGTGTTGTGATCTCAAAAGATCTTTGATTTAGAACCGCAGTGATAGTTCCATGTTTTAAGCCAGTTGGAATAGTTTTTATATTACGGAGTTTTAGCGCTTTAATCGTTTGATTGGGAAGCAAATTAGTAGCTAAATCGATGTCGTGGACATCACGCTGCAAAATTGAGTCTCTCACACACCCGCCGACAAGCCTAGCCTCACCACCAAATTCCTCTATGGCATCAATAATTAAACTAGTCTCATGGTCAACTTGCATTTAGGTTAGTACGTACTGCAAGTTCATATTATATGAAATGCTTGCAAAAGCCCTATATAAAAATATACAGGGCTATTAAGATTTTACAAGTTGTGGTGCTCGTTGTTGATGAAATGGTTCTGCCATCGATTCCGTACCACATCTTAGTAAACTTGAAGGGTTTTGCTGCTCTATGTGCTGCTTTATATCACTAACGCACTGCCCTACAACATCACCAATTTTTCCATCAGCATTTTCTGCCAATAACTTATCAAATCCCTTTTCAACCTCTGCTCTCTCAGAGATATCCTTTGAAAGGTTACAATATTCTAAGATCTCGTCTAGCTGCAGTTTTTTTGCTAATAGGAAATCTTCTTGTTCTTGCTCTTGTTTAAGTTTGGTTTCCTCTTGCAGTTGTTTTGCTAAACTTTTATTTCTATCAAGCAATGGTTCGAAATGCAATCCGCCTTTGTTTATTATATGCACAATACTACTATCATCATAATCAACTTTATTGTATTCACCTGCACTTTTTGAACCTGAATTGTCTATTAATTCATGCAAAGACAGATCTTGGTTATTAACAGTCTGGTTCTCTATAAGATGTAGCTTTACCTTATACTTTTCACAAAGTATTCTGCCTTCAACGTCAGGATCACCCCACCTACTGTTACGCATAATGTCTGCTGTATAATCATCTACAGTTTCACTACGGTGCTGGCCATTGTTATCATGACTATTGACAATTGCATTTGTAAACCACTTTGGTGGATTCTTTTGCGCAAATTCCCTACAATCATTTCTTAATTTTTCGGCAGTAACTTGCTCTCCTGTCTGTTGTTCTAGACTTTGCCTGAACGAGTCAAAAAAACAGCTTCCATTACCAATTGCTTGTCCTACATAGAAATTGTCAGGGTAAGGGTTACTATTTAAAAGAGTTATTTCTTGCCCTGAGATCCTGGGCCTTTTTATTCCAACCTCAACATCATGAAAGTCACTTGGTAGTTTCCGTTTCTTAGCTGTAGTCATAGTTTTACCTTAATTTAAGCTATATATTACTATACCAACAAAATTGTCAATAAGCGACTAATTAAGTATAGCAGAAATTTTTAAATTATGCAATAGTTATAATTTTACATAGCAAATATGAGTTTTAACTGCGGTATAGTTGGGTTACCAAACATAGGAAAATCAACCTTATTTAATGCGCTTACAGAGTCAAGTGCAGCCGAAGCTGCAAATTATCCTTTTTGCACAATCGAGCCAAATATAGGCAAGATTTCGATAAAAGATCAACGTTTGAAACAAATCGCAGCAATTGCAGGCTCAGAGAAGGTAATCTACAACCAATTAGAAGTTGTAGATATTGCAGGTCTGGTAAAGGGTGCGAGTAAAGGCGAAGGGCTCGGCAATAAATTTTTAAGCCATATCAGAGAAGTTGATGCCATCGTTCATCTGCTCAGGTGCTTTACGGATGACGATATCAGCCATATACACAGTAAAATAGATCCAATATCAGATGCTGAAGTGGTAGAAATGGAATTAATCCTAGCTGATATTGATAGCATAGAAAAAAGGCTTCCTCAATTGGAAAAGAAAGCAAAGCAAGGTGATAAAGAGCTAAAGAGACAACTTGAATTAATGCAAGAGGTATTAGCTACTTTAAAATTAGGTAAACCTGCAAGAAGTTTGGAGAATATTGATGGAGATGAGATGAAGTTGCTTCAATTGCTGACAACAAAGCCCGTTATGTACGTTTGCAATGTTGAAGATACAAATGTTATAACTGGCAATGAATTATCTAAAAAGGTAGAGAGAATGGCAGAGGAAAATAAAAGCAAATTTTATTGCATTTCAGCAAAACTCGAAGCAGATATTGCAAATCTTGATAGTGAAGAGGAAAAACAGAGTTTTTTATCAGAATTTGGCTTACAAGAATCAGGGCTTGATGGAGTAGCGCGTATTATGTATGAAGTGCTGAGTATGATAACTTTCTTTACTGTAGGGCCAAAAGAAGCACGAGCTTGGCCAGTAAAAATAGGGTCAACAGCCGATAAAGCAGCAGGTGTAATCCACACTGATTTTGAGAAAGGCTTTATAAAAGCAGAAACGATAGGCTTTGCAGACTACATAAAGTATGGAAGTGAACCGGCTTGTAAAGACGCAGGAAAAATTCGCTTTGAAGGCAGAGATTACATCGTGCAAGATGGTGATATAATGCACTTTAGGTTTAATGTGTAGTTTATTATGCAGCCACTTATTTAAAGTTAAGTTTTCTGGATCCCAGTGTCTGGGCACTGGGATGACATCCTCCCTAGCGGAGATTGCTCTCAAATCACAATGTTCGTACAGTAAGCACTGACCACTTTGCTTCAATATTTGCGATGCCCCTGAACAGATACAAAAAATCTATTGTTTTTTTATAAATTAAATCCTAAGGCATTTTTTACTGTAGATTAATCATTTGATTATAGTATCATTTTAATTAAGCTTATGCTTGGGATATTTATGAAGAATATTTTATATTTTATATTATTAGCTGTCGTATTCGGATCACCCATCCTGTTTGCCGTAGAGCAGCTTGAAGAAAAGAAAATTGAATCAGTTCATAAAAACGAAAATGTAGGTGTAAGGAAGCAAGATAGCACAAATCAAAAAGATGAGTTGAAAAGCAACGTCGATGCTAAACAAACACAAGAGGCTGAGAGCAAAAGATTAGACGGCACTACCGATAAAGAGAAACTGCAACACAACGAGAACAAAGCTTTCGTGGTTGAAAAAACTATAAGTGAAGGTGAAAGGATTGATAAAGATTTGCCAAATGACCAGCTAGAAGGAAGCACAGACAAATTTGCTCAAAATTTACCAAATGTGGCCAATAAAGAAGTGAATAAAGATTTGAAACCAGAGCCTTTGCCTTTAAGTGCTGATTTAAATGAGAATACAGCTAACCCGCAAAAAAATCTACAAGCTGATCAGAAGATTGATATAAAAGATAATGAACTTTCAAAAAGTGATGCGAGTCAATTATTAGAGGAAAAAAAAGAAAAAGTAGAGAGTCAGTTTGAAGAAAAAAAAGTGAAAGAAACAAACAGTAATTCCAAGGACCGCAATAGAGTAAAACCTATAACTAAAAAAGATGAAAGTGAAAAGAAAAATTTACAAAAATGGACAAAGCTAAACAGAGAACCAATAAAAGAATGGGGTCATAAAGACATACAAAGCAAGTCAATATATAAACGACAATATGATAGCCTTAATGAGCATCTTCCTACAACTGTGTTTATTGATGATTACAGTAAGCAATTTTTTTACTGCATTAAGAAGAACAACTTAACTTGCTTAAGAGGAGTAATAAGTAAGCTAGAAAAAATTGGATTAACAATTCAAGAGATACTAAGGTTTAGAAATAAATTGGATGATACTCCTCTCATTTATTCAGTTAAACAAGGTGAGGTAGACATAGTGCGCTTTCTCTTATTACAAGGTGCTGATCTTAGAGTAGTTAACAATAATTTTCAATCCCCAATTGATATAGCAATCGAAAAAAAGCAGATCAATATAATAAATGCGATTGCCGAAATGATGCCACACCTTTTGGAGGATAGAAAAATAGACAATAAAGAAAGCTCAGCAATGTACGATTGGGCTGTGAAAACGAAAGAAAACAATGAGTCGCAGTGTGATAAGCAAGATGATTAGATTTTTGATATTAATTTTAGTTGGTCATTTATGTTATGGAAACGAAACAAATGATGAAAAAAATCAGATTAGTGATTTTTTAAAAGCTCTGCATGATGTAAAATACGTATCTTACAGTAAAAAAGACTTTGCTGAATTTTTGGTGCAGTGCCACAAAGAGGGCGTGCCAGAAGATTTTAAGAAAGGTTTTGGTTCTAACTTAAATGGAGCTAATTTTAACCAACTGTACCTAAGTAAATCTGTTTTTGATGGAGTAAGTCTGATTGGTGCCGATTTTTCTAACACCGATTTATCCGATGTGTCTTTCATTGATGTTGATTTACGTGGTGCTAATTTTTCCAATGCTAATTTACATGGCATTAAAATAAAAGGTACAAATTTGAGTTTTACAAAATTTGTTTCTGCAAACTTAACAGATATCGTATTTGATCAGTCTAATGTTAGTTATGCTGATTTTATCAGTTCCGATCTCAAAAAAGTAAGTATGCACAACGTAATTGGTTTGCATACTAATTTCTCGAATGTGAAAATGAATTTCTCCAACTTATCAAACTCAAATGTTAGCCACGTAAATTTTAGTGATAGTGAAATAAACGATACTGTTATGCAGAAAAACAACCTTGATAATGCAAGTTTCTTTGGAGTGGATGCATATAAATTAAAGATACAATTTTCTTCATTAAAAAATGCTAACATATATGGTGCAGAGTTAAAAGAATCAGACTTTACAGGTAGCAATCTTTCCGATGCCTGCCTTAATTCTTCTATCATAATTAACAGTAACTTCGACGAGGCTAATTTAAGCAACACACAAATTTCCTATGTGAATGACGATAATTCAAGTTTTGTTCAATCTATACTAAATGGTTCCAAGATAAAACATGCATATGTTTCTGAAGCAAATCTTCATGATGCTGATTTATCCAATATTGATTTTAGTTTTAGTGAACTGCATCAAGTTAATGTCTCTAATGCTGACATTCGTCACGGAAAGTTTCATAATACTAAAGTTGCAAATTCTAACATGAATGGCTCATTTTTTGACCATTCACTATTCACCTCTGCGAAGATAGAAGATTCAGACCTTTCTACAACTTCAATGTATAAGATAAAAATCCAAGACTCTCAAGTTTATAACAGTACACTTTCTCGCCATAATATTGATTCCAGTGAAATAGAAAATTCAACATTCTTTAATTTATTAGCTGATAATTCGAGCTGGTCCAATTTAAAAGTAACTAATTCAAATTTTATTGAAAGCGATTTCAGATCTTCTTTGCTTCACGCTAATGCCTTTAGGAAAACTAGCTTTTTTCTTAGCAATTTGAGTAATTCAACAATTAGTGATATGTCTTTTCTCTCTTCAAGCATATATAAAAGTTCAGTTGTTGATGCTCACTTAACAGGTTGCAAATTTGATAATTCAATTTTGATTGAAAATAAAGGACAGAAAAAACTTGCAGGTTCAGAAAATGCTATAACTTCGATTAAAGATTTGCAAGAGAAAATATCACAGGGTGAAAAATTTAATGTAAATTATTCTTACTTTGAATTTAAGAATATGAATTTAGAAAATGCCGATTTTTCTAATTCAACATTGAGTAGAGCAAAGTTTGTAAACGTTAATTTGAATAAGGCAAATTTTGAAAAGACCGATTTGCGCTATACTGTCTTTGATAACTCTTCTCTCATTGGCACCAACTTATCAAATTCTAATTTAGAAGGTTCTAGCTTTTTAAACTCTGATCCAAAAAGCACCATGTTAAAAAATGCAAAGAAAAATGACCGTAAAAAGTGAGGGCGTATTATTGGTTCTATCCTCCCCTTCTGGAGCTGGAAAAACTACTATATCAGCAAAATTACTTGAGCAATCAACTAATTTAGTTAGGTCTGTTTCTATGACTACACGCAAGCCTCGCCCCGGCGAAAGAAATGGAAAAGACTATTTTTTCGTTACCGAAGAAAAATTTCACGAGTTATGCAAAGCTGGCCAAATGCTTGAATACGCCAAAGTTTTTGAGAATTTTTATGGTATACCAAGAAATTTTATAGAGCAAAACTTAAGCAATGGAATAAGTGTTTTACTCAGCATAGACTGGCAAGGAGCATTTCACTTATTCAAGCTCATGAGAAAAAAAGTTGTGAGTGTTTTTATACTTCCCCCTTCAATGGAAGAGCTTAGGTTGCGTTTGCAAAAGCGTAATAGTGATGATGCAAGCGAAATAGAGCGCAGATTAGCCGAAGCTCAAAAAGAGATAAGCAAACGTGATAAATATGATTATGTAATAATCAATGATGATATTGATAAAAGTGTAGAAGAGATAAGCTCCATACTAAATAAAGAAAGACTTAAAAAACTAAAAGAAAAACCAAGTCTGGAAGACTGATAAAAACATCAATTTGGATATTTGCAGCTATAGTTTCTTATCCTATTTTAGCCAATAGCACATTTCACAGTTTAGCTATATTTATTATTTTTTAAGATTAAATGGTTAAAATAGTAGCAACTGTTCAAGTGAGGTTTAACTATGACGGCAAATTTTCTCACAGAAATTAATTTTCTGCCTTTCCACCTATACATATACAACGTTTAGCTCAATTTAAAAGTCAAACTTCTTGGTTGTTAGTTTAGTGCTGACAACTTAAATAGCTTTTAATATTGAGGTTTTAGTATGGGTATAGATATAACTGCACTAACTACTAATGCAGATAAATTAGGTGAATGCATAGATAAAAATAAAAAGCAAGAGCAGGATAGAAAAGACGAGCAATTGCACTGCACTATAGAGAGAAAGGTAAAAAAAGAAGAACACAAGCGTGAAAAATCAAGAGTTCAAGATGGAACCCTCAAGAAGTGTAAAAGGTTATTTGAAAAAGATGCTAGTCCTGAAGTATTAACTAAATTAGAAGAATCACTTAGAGAACAAGAAAAATATTATAGGTATTATGTCCAATGCTTCCTTCCAGTGCTAGATAAAGCAATAGAACGATCGAAAAAAATATCAAATGAAACAAAAGAGCGAGTAAAGCAAGCAATTTCAGAAATTACTTATAATAGCAAATATTGTAACCAAAATGATCGTAGGGACAGTGGAATTGAAAGTGACTACAGTAGCGATGCTGGTGATGATTATGAGAAACATTCAATCAGTAACCCTAATACAGCAAATGAAGATCAAGAAGTAGAGAAAAGCAACGGAACAACGCATAATAATGTTCAATTACTAAAAGCGATCAAAAATGGAAATAACAGGAAATTTAGAAAATATCTAAAAGATTGTACGGATATTAGCAGCATAAAAGATGAAAAAGGAAATAATATTTTACACCTTATCGTGTCATTGGAAAAGAAACAGAAATGCAAGTTTCTAGGTACCCTAATAAAAACGGTCACCAAGGAAGATCTAGCACAACTCATTAATAGTGAAAATCAGACCCCTTTTCAGGTAGCACTAATTAACAAGGTAACAAAAGAAAAACATGAGTCTAATACAATTCGAAGTAACGATAACACACTTAAGTTTCTTACAAAATTGTTAGAGCATGGAGCCAGCTCTGATAATTTAGAATTATCTACAGAAGAATTACAAAACTTAAAAGAGGAGCAAAAGACATACTATCGTAATTTCTTAGAAAAATTAGCAGAGTCAGTAAAGAAGTCTAAGTTAGACCAAAAGACAGAAAACTCGGTAGTAATTAAAATCGCGAAAATTACCGACGGTGGTTACCCATTACATAAAGCAGTTTCAGATAAAAATATAGATAGATTTAATGATTTGCTACAGAGAGGTGATGATATTACTACTAAAAATGCAGATGGTGATACGGTCTTACACTGTGCTGTGACATTAAAGAAAGAAGCAAAGTGTAACTTTACTCAGCTTATACTAGAAAAAAACAAAGAACTGGTAAATACTCGAAACAAACAGCAAACACCTCTTCACCGATTACTTCAGTATATAAAAAAAAAGAGCGGGAAACAATCATGTACAGGTAAAAATTTTGAAAAAACTAAAAGGTATGAAACCCTAGAACTATTGCTAAAAAATGGTGCAGATATTACTGTGCAAGATAAAGATGAAAAAAATGCTCTGCACTATATTGCTTCATTCAAAGGAGAACAAAAAGTTGCATGTTTGAAGTTGACTTTAGGTAAGGATGAATTTAGTAAGGCTATAAATGCTGTTAACGGGAAAGAGCAAACACCTCTTCATCAGTTGCTTCAGCATATAAAAGAAAAGAATGAGGATCGATCATGTACAGATAGAAAATTTGAAAAAACAAATAGATATAAAGCCTTAGAGTTATTTTTACAAAATGGTGGAGATATTACTGTGCAAGATAAAGATGAAAAAAATGCTCTGCACTATATTGCTTCATTCAAAGGAGAACAAAAAGTTACATGTTTAGAGTTGATTTTAAATTCGGTGGAAAAAGAGAAATTTAGTAAAGCTGCAAACGCCGCTAACGAAAAAGAACGCACACCACTACAAGTAGCGCTAATTACTAAGACGACAAAAGATAAACATAATTTGGTCAATCCTAAGAGCCGTGATAACACGATCAAGTTCTGTGTAAAATTATTGCAAAATGGTGTTGACCCAAAGCAGTTAATACTACCCGAAAGATTATGGAGCAAAGAGTATTATAAAACTATAAAAGGAATAGAGAAATCAATGGGTAGAGCGCTTATTCCAGATGATATGAGAACTGAACTGAAGTGCAACTTTGGCAGGAAGTTAAAAGCACGCGATATTGTGAAGTACATCAATAATGTTGCTTGTAAAGCAGTGACAACGCTTGTATTTGCTGCTTTAGCCTGTGCAGCAATATTCAGTGCTTCTCAAGGAATTATTACAATTGCAACTGCCTCATCTATTATAGCAGTTATTGGAGTTTGTTATCTTATTTACTTGAATTTAGAAAATATTTATGAAGGATTTGGAAAAATTAAAGGAAAGTTTACTGAAGAAAAGCAACTTACACTTCAAGATAACGCACCAAAAAATGATACACAATGCAATAACTCTGTTAAAGATATAGAAAATAAGTCCAACGATTTAGAAGAGCAAGAGGTGCAAAAATCATCAAATCAATCAGAGCATACTGAGAGTCCTCCAGACACTAAAATGAGTGCCATATCAATAAAACTCGTTGAAAAATTGTGTAGGGATAGTGTAACTAGTAAACCCTCTTCTCTGGCGCTATGAAATCAATCTCACCGCTCAGAGTTTTTTCAGCCACTTTTTTATAATCAATTTTTACGTTAATTTGCCCTTTCTTTTCTTCAAGCCACGCTATAGTGTGCTTCATCCAGTTTTTGTCATCACGTTCAGGAAAGTCTTCACGAGCATGGGCACCTCTGCTTTCCTCGCGATTAGCTGCGCATTCCATGGTAATAACCGCTTGTGGGATCATGTTAGCAAGCTCCAGTGCTTCAACTAAATCACTATTCCACATCATACTGCGATCCTCAAGTGAAATATCAGGCATCATTTTTGCTACCTTTTTTATAGCTTTTTTGCCTTCTTCTAAAACTTCAGCAACACGGAACACTGATGCGTACTTTTGCATAGTGTTCTGCATTTCGCTGCGTATTTTTGCTACTTTTAGCCCACCGGAGGCAAATCGCATTTTATTAAATCTATCTACTATCCAGTCTGTGCAGTCTGAATGCAATTTTTTATGTGGTGTACCGGATTTTAGTTTCTCTCTTGCTCTGAGCGCTGCAGCTCTACCAAAAACCACAAGATCAAGAAGCGAGTTAGAACCAAGTCGATTTGCACCGTGCACAGAAACACATGCAGCTTCTCCAATTGCAAATAGTCCATCTACCACTTCTTCCTTACCTTGCTTCAGCGTGATCACTTCTCCATAATAATTGGTTGGAATGCCACCCATGTTATAGTGAACAGTCGGAATGACCGGTATTGGATCTTTAGTGACATCAACTCCAGCAAAAGTTCTTGCGGTTTCGCTGATGCCCGGCAATCTGAGTTTTATTACTTCCGGATCAAGATGCGCTATAGTTAAATACATATGATCTTTTTTTGGTCCAACCCCCCTTCCCTCTCTAATTTCAATTGTTATTGCGCGACTTACCACATCACGGGAAGCTAAATCTCTTGCTTTTGGTGCGTAACGTTCCATAAACTTCTCGCCCTGAGAATTAACGAGGTACCCCCCTTCACCACGGCATCCTTCTGTCATCAGGCACCCTGAGCCATACATTCCTGTTGGATGAAATTGTACAAATTCCATATCTTCAAGTGGTAATCCAGCCCTTACTACCATGCCATTACCATCACCTGTGCAGGTATGCGCACTTGTTGCAGAGAAATAAACACGTCCATATCCACCTGTTGCTAACACCACTCTATGCGCACGAAATCTATGTAATGTGCCGTCGCATAGCGACCAAGCAAGAACTCCGCAGCATGCTCCGGTTTCGCTATCCATAATTAAATCAATCACAAAGTATTCAACAAAAAATTCAGCGTTGAATTTAAGACACTGCTGATATAGAGTGTGAAGGATTGCGTGCCCAGTCTTATCTGCTGCCGCACAAGTGCGCTGCGCTGATTTTCCTTTACCAAAGTGAGTTGTCATTCCACCAAAGGAACGCTGGTATATTTTGCCATCTTCTGTACGAGAAAAAGGTACGCCAAAATTTTCAAGTTCAATAACAGCTTTAGCAGCGTTTTTACACATATATTCTATTGCATCTTGATCACCAAGCCAGTCTGAACCTTTTATTGTGTCATATGCATGCCAGCGCCAATCGTCTTCACCGATATTACCTAAAGCTGCACTAATTCCGCCTTGTGCTGCAACTGTATGACTTCGTGTAGGGAAAATTTTAGAAATGCAGGCAACTGAAAAATTAGTTGCAGCCATCCCAAGCGTTGCTCTGAGCCCTGCTCCACCTGCACCTACTACTACCACGTCATACTCATGTTCTATGATCTCATACGCTGACTTATCCATATTTACTTATTTTATCATTACAGGCTTATGATATCACAGAAGTAGAAAAAATCTATACAAGTTTTCTATAGTTAAGACGTCATGCCGCCGCGGCGCTAACAAGTAGCGGGATGACGGTTGTCGGGGTGTCATGAAAGTAGCTGACACTTGGGGTCTATGTTTTTTCTGGTCACACGTACAGCTGTACGAACATTGTGCTACTAGTAGGGTGTCATGCCAGTGCTTGACACTGGCATCCAGGAATTTTATTAAGTTGGTGAGTATAAAAGTAGCTGTTTTATGTTAAAATACGACGTTTTCGATGAGATTATATGGAAAACTGGATTCCAGTGTCAAGCACTGGAATGACATCACAGAGGCACTGGAATGACACCTCTCTTGGGCTCTTTTAGCTATAAACATTAAGAAATTTACCAAACGAAAAAAAAGGCAAAAGAAGCCCCGTGGTTATTATCCGCTTTAAAATATTGGCGTTTTTTATGTTTTAAACGCTTGACAAGCGAAATTCAGCTGCTTTTAATTGCAACTAACTTACGCTGCAAATGTTTAAGAAATTTACTAAGCAGAAAAAAAGACAAAGAATCCCCGAGTTAGCTAGTCTTTTACTATCTCTGTCGAGTATTGGCATTTTTTGATTTCTTGTAACGCTTTATAAGCGCGTTCAGCTTATTTAGATAAAAATCTAGATGTAGATGAAGTTTTGTAAAGACATACAGTATCTATATACTGCAAAAAATTGAACATAAGACGCCGATACATTAAGTAATCCTTACCTTTTAATCTGCAGATTGGCGAAAG
Organism: Wolbachia endosymbiont (group A) of Cydia splendana; assembly: GCF_947179475.1. NCBI lineage: Bacteria > Pseudomonadati > Pseudomonadota > Alphaproteobacteria > Rickettsiales > Anaplasmataceae > Wolbachia > Wolbachia endosymbiont (group A) of Cydia splendana. Next base: position 662,589 of record NZ_CAMXBP010000001.1, on the reverse strand, counting down.
CAAATACAATAGCTTCACTGTCATGATAAAGGGGCTGGCAAAGCTTGTCAAGAAATTTTCTTATTTCATTTAAATTGCTTGTAACCTTCTTATACACTCATCTTTACCAAGAATCACCATGATATCAATGATTCCAGGTGCATCCATTACTCCAGTTATAGGGGCGCGTAATGAGTGGTATACATCGCTTATTTTCATATCGTGCAATTTTGCACATTCCTTGATCTGAGAAGATAAAAAACCCTTATTCCAATTTTCATCACCGATCTTTGACAGAAATGACGCGAGTAACTTGATTATATCGAGGTTAGATTTGACAATTTGCTCAGCCTCTTCACTTAAATCAAGTGGCGGATCTTGAATATAAAATTTTGCTAAATCCAATAATTCGGTCAGGTAGTTTGCTCTTTTTTTTAGCTCTGTCAGTCCCTGCAGTAAATAGCCCTTTTTTTTGTCAGTTAGAGTATTTTCTCTAAGCATTAGAGTCAGAATATCTTCATTGCTCATATTACTAATATAGTGGTTATTCAAATGCTCCAGTTTTTTGAAATCGAGCCGTGCAGGTGAACGACCAATACTTTCTAAATTAAACCACTCTATTGCTTGCTCATCGCTAATAATCTCATCGTTGCCGTGACTCCAGCCAAGTCTCAGCAAGTAATTACGCATCGCTTTTGGCAATATTCCCATCTTTTCATAATCGCAAACGCTTGTGGCACCATGCCTTTTGGATAGCTTATTCCCATCTTCCCCATGGATAAGCGGCACATGTGCAAAGCGTGGAATGTCAAAATCAAGAGCCTGGTATATTAGCAGATGTTTAAAGGTATTAGTGAGATGGTCAGAACCGCGTATTATATCAGTTATTCCAGCATCATGATCGTCAATTACGACAGCAAAAATATATGTTGGAGTGTTGTCAGAGCGTAAGATCACTATATCATCAAGCTGGTTGCTATTTACTTTGATTTGGCCGTATATTTTATCATCAATGACGATCTCTTGTGAGTCTGGCACTTTGAAACGGATAACTGACCTCACACCGGATGTCATTCCAGCGCGTGACCACATATTTTCTTCTGGATCCCAGTGTCGGCTACTTGGATGACAAGAAGGAGGTTTTGTAGTACATTTATGCTTGTATATCTTGCCCTCTTCTCTTGCTTTTATTTTCTTTTCTGCAACTTCATCTTCAGGGCAATAACAGTGATACGCCCTACCCTTCTCAACTAAAAGGTTTGCTACTTCTTTATGCCGCTCTATTCTTTTTGACTGATATACTATTTCCCCATCACAGCTCACACCGAGCCATCTTAGCCCTTCTATAATTGCATCAATTGCTTCTTGTGTTGAACGTTTTCTGTCGGTGTCCTCAATTCTTAGCAAAAACCTGCCACCATGATGCTTTGCATAGAGCCAATTAAATAACGCAGTACGAGCTCCTCCAATGTGCAAAAATCCTGTTGGTGATGGAGCAAATCTCGTGACTATACCTGGCATATTTGTCTGTTACAGTAATGTAAATGATGATAGCTAAAATTTATGTTTGTAACAATTTAGAATTTATTTGTTCTGAGAGATAAAATTTACTTGTTTTTCATAAATTGTGTTGTATAATTTAGTATTGGTTGAATATAGCGAGGTGAGTTATGGATGGACTTGTAGATATAGCAAAATTGCTTTCAGATAATGAAGCTAATATCAATTGGCGTTACACCGGCCCTTTTGATAAAACAAAACAAAGAGTACAGGCAGATAATCTCCTGCATTTAGCTGCAAGAATACAAAACAAAGGTAAATTTGTAGACATTTGTAAGAAGAACATTGCTTCTGTAACTGCGCATAATGAATATGGAGATAATCCATTTCATGAAGCAGCAAGAAGTGGAATTTTGCTGCCTGCAGTACAAGAGATTGTGAATGACTTAGAGAAGGAAGCTAATAACAAAATTACGAAAGCAGAAGAAGCTGGAGATCGGAAAGAAGTAAGCAGATTGAAAGAGGAACTCAAATGTAATAAAAAATATATTAAAGATGCGCTCTGCAGTAAAGGCTATGCTTTTAATAAGAAGAGGGAAACTACTCTTTATTACTTAAATGCTGCACAACAGAAAGAAATTAAGCAAATCGCAGGCATAAAAGACAGCTTTATATGTAACCAGAAGTTTCACCTGTGCTTATATATAATAGGAGCGATAGCATGTATCGCTGCTTTATGTTTGTCTTTATACTTTTTATTTTTAGTTTCTCAATCTTTTGCACTAAGCTCGATGGTTGCAATAGCTTCTGGCGGAGTCACATACCTGTCAGTTAAAGCATGTAGCGAGATACATGCCTTGCATAACGAAAGCACTTTAGTGGAAAATGCTAATGTACAACTTGCAGGAGAAAGTTTGGGTGTTTGATGAAGCTAGAAATTACTTGCAGGCAATGATATAGAAATTTACTTTCTTAACTTCAGAAAGTATACTCATACGATGATAGAAAAGAAGTACAGTAAGATTTTAATAGCAAACAGAGGAGAGATTGCCTGCAGGATTATCAGAACTGCCCATAAGATGGGTATATCTTGTGTGTGCATATACTCGGATGCAGATGTAAATTCTGTGCATGTAAGACAAGCAGATGAGTCAAGATATATCGGCCCTTCGCCATCTTGCCTCAGTTATTTAAACATTGAAAAAATATGTGAAGTAGCAGTTGAAACAGGTGCTGAGGCGGTTCATCCTGGCTATGGTTTTTTAGCAGAAAATCCAGATTTTCCACGTGCTCTTCAAAAACATAATATAGACTTCATCGGCCCCAGTGCAGAAACAATAGAAGTTACAGCCAACAAAATAACAGCAAAAGAAGCGGCAAAAAAAGCTGGAGTAAATGTAGTGCCAGGATATATGGGTAAGATCAGCGATGCTGCCCATGCAGCTCAAGTTGCTGAAGAGATCGGTTTTCCCGTTATGCTCAAAGCTGCATCAGGCGGTGGTGGCAAAGGAATGCGAATTGTAAATTCCAAAAAAGAAATTGAACTAGCGTTCACATCAGCAACAAATGAAGCAGAGAAAAGTTTTAAGGATGGCAGTATCTTTATAGAGAAATATATAGAACTACCAAGACATATTGAAATACAAATCATAGCAGATAAATATGGCAATATAGTTTGTCTTGGAGAAAGAGAATGCTCGATACAAAGGAATAATCAGAAAATAATAGAAGAAACGCCAAGTCCATTCATTAGTGAAGAAGTAAGACAAAAAATGTATGTTCAATGTGTTTCTCTGGCAAAGCAAGTTGGCTATTTTTCAGCAGGCACTGTTGAGTTTGTTGTAGATAAAGACCAAAACTTCTATTTTCTTGAGGTAAATACGAGATTGCAAGTTGAGCATCCAGTAACAGAATTTATAACTGGAATAGACATAGTAGAAGAAATGATTAGAACTTCCTGTGGAGAGAAATTGAGATTCAATCAGGATGATATTAAACTTACTGGTTCTGCAATAGAAAGTAGAATTTGCGCTGAAGACCCATCGAAGAAATTTTTCCCTTCCAGCGGAAGAATAAAATATTACGATAAACCGGGTGAAAATGATTATGTAAGAATAGATGATGGAGTTGCTGCAGGTTCAGAAATTAGCACGTTCTATGACTCAATGATTGCAAAAGTTATAACATATGGAAAAGATAGAGTAGAAGCGATTAGCAGAATGCAAAAAGCATTGTCTGAATGCTATATAGAAGGAGTAACAAATAATATAGAATTTCTAGAATCCATCTTCCATCACCCAAATTTTATCGCAGCAAAGCTCCATACGAGATTCATTCCAGATCATTACCCTAGTGGGTTTCACGGCGATTTTATTACAGAAGAGTATATTAAAATATTTATTTTCACTACGTTATATGTTCATTTAGAAAATGAAGAAAGGTATTATCATAAGGCAGTGAATGAAACGCTTGTAGTTGTAATAAATGACAATGAGTACTCTGTAAACGTAAAGTACCAAGATAATACGTTAATAACAATATACAACCATAACGTATATTCTGTAAGTGGTAAGTGGAAATCAAGTCATGAGTTACTATATATTACAATTAATGATGATGCTGATATAACATTTAAAGTAGAAAAACAAGGCAGTAAATACTTCATAAGACATGCAGGTATGAAAGCTGAGTGTTGTATATTTAAACCTCATGTAGCTGAATTAAGTAAGTTAATGCTAAATAATGAAACAGAAGGGATTTCAGCAGATGCTGTAAAATCCCCAATATCTGGTTTATTAGTTAAATTACACGTAAATGTAGGAGATCAGGTGGAAATAGGACAACCTTTATTTGTGGTGGAGGCAATGAAAATGGAAAATATCATATGTGCTGAAGCAGCAATGGTGATAAAAAATATTCCCGTTCAAGAAGGAAAAAATGTGCAGATCGGTGATGTAGTCTGCTTTCTTAAATAACACAAGAAGTACAAACTTGACCCAAACAAGATAAATGAAAACACTTGATGAGCTATGGCAATGGCTATTGGTATGTGTAACAAAAGAGTAACCACTCCTAAAATTATCTGAATGATGATGGAGAGCAGCATAATATATACCGGTTTTACGCTAGCATTTTTTACTGTGAGTATTACTACCAAAGTTAGTATTAGCAATGCCAGTGCTCGATGTATAAATTGCACTGTCGCTCTGTTCTCAAAGATATTCAGCCATATAGGCTGTAAGAAAAATAAATCTTCTGGAACGACTTGTCCGTCCATTAGTGGAAAGGTATTGTAAATCAAACCAGCATTTAATCCCGCAACAAATGCGCCGAAAATTATTTGTATTACAATTAGAATCAGAATAAGTATTGTGTAATATATACTACTGTTAGTAGATTGAAATCCTGTCATCCGAGTAGCTGACACATAACTGTACGAACGCTTACTTTTGAAAATAAATTGCACAGCAAATGGTGTCATGAAAGTAGCTGACATTGGAATCCAGCTTTTACTATGCAGCCACTTATTTAAAGTTAAGTTTTCTGGATCCCAGTGTCTGGGCACTGGGATGACATCTTTCTTGGTGAAAATTACTCTTATACTGCAATGTTCGTATAGTTGTGTACGTAACACTGGGATCCATATTTGGTAATCAAAAAATTGATATGACAATAATGCAAAGATAATTAATGCTAATAATAAGTGAAGTGCAAGCCTATAGTGGCTAACATGAGGTTCAGTTACTAAACCACTTTTAACCATATACCAACCAGCAAAAGCTTGTAAAGCTCCAAATAATAATGCCACACATAGCTTTATTACTACCTTTTTAGATATTTTTCTTCTTAATGTAAAATATATAAATGGCAGGACAAAAACTAAACCTGTTAGTCTTGCAACCAATCTGTGTACATATTCTATTAAGTATATAGCGCGAAACTCCTCCATACTCATACCATAGTTAAGTGCTTTATATTCAGGTGTAGCTTCGTATTTTAATTTTTCTTGTAGCCAGTCTTGTTCACTCAGTGGTGGTAATGTTCCAGTAATTGGTTTCCACTCCGTGATTGACAATCCTGCTTTTGAAAGTCTGGTAAATCCACCAATCCCTACCATGAGAATTACCATGACCGAGCAGAGAAAAAGCCAAATAGCTACAGGTTTTGCTTCCATAAACCATGCTGAGTTTTGTTCCATCGCTCAGTGTAAAGAATAAATTCCCATAAGGCAAGAAAAGCTGCAACACTATGTAGCAGACTATAGACCGGAAAAAATATCGATACTATATAAAAATAAAAAGGCATCTTTTGCTGTTTGACAGCTATTACCAAAAGAATCAGGTTAGTAACGTATACCACTACAAAGTAGTACAAAAATAATTCATTTAAAACTTTAGTTAATATCAATGAAAGCAGTAAAAATGGAGTAGTAAAAAATATAAAAGCTGCAGAACCAACAAAAAGATTCAATAGCAAAATTCCCTTAAATCCAGTGTGTTTATAAAGTGACTTTATATTTTTTAAATGAACAATATAAGTTTGCATATAGCCTTTGATCCAGCGCGCTCTTTGCTTAATCCAAGCAAATACAACAATTGGTGACTCTTCCAATGTTTCTGAGTCAATCATCCTGGTTTTATATCCCATTTGCGCAAGTCTCAAACCGAGGTCAGCATCTTCGGTAACACTGTAAGCATCCCAGAAAAACACTTTTTTTAGAATTTTTACTGAAAAATGATTACTGCTACCACCCAAAGGCATTGGCATGTTCATTTTTTGGAATCCAGGCAATAAGTATTGAAACCAGTTCATATACTCCAGAGAAAAGGATTGTGTAAGAAAATTATAATCACAATTATAGTAATTTAATTTTGCTTGTACACAGGCAAGCTTATCGTCGCCCTTATTAAATTCAATCAGTGCTTTTTTTAACTGCAATGGGTCTGGTTTATCGTCCGCATCATATATTACTGCATACTTTCCTCTAGCAAAGCTCATAGCATAATTGCATGACTTGGCTTTTGTTCTAGGCAAAGAATAAGGCACTTTTATTACTTCAAAATACTGCGGTAAAGTGTACTTTTCTATAGCTGCTAGCGTTTCTTGGTCATCACTTTCTACCTGAAGCTTCACATCTAATTTTGATTTTGGATAATCCAAACTTTCAATGCTTTCAACCAATTGCTCTATCACTGCACTTTCTTTAAAAGCAGGCAATAAAATAGTATATATAGGAAAATCTTCTTCACTCAGCTTACTATAATCCACTTTTTGGTTGGAGGTTTCACATAAGTTAAAAATTGTAGCTATAAACTTGAATAAATAGCTAGAACATCCGATTATAAATATCAACATCAAAGCAAAATATGTATATTTCTCTGTTAGTGTTAAAATTGAAGTTACAATAAAGAAAGAAGCAAAAAATATTGAGCTTAGTTTAATGCTTTTGGCTGAAAAATTAGGATTCTTGTAATATAAGTAGTTGCTTGCAAATTCTGAAATACCAAAGTGCGAGTTAAGAAGATTTAAAATCTGTTCGCTATCCACTTTTATTAATACATAGTCAATACCGTAATGAGCTTCGACCCAACGGTTGATATCTCGGCTTGTGTCTTCAACCATAAAAAAAGTAGTATTATTTAATTTTTGCCAAGGAATTATATTAAATTTATAGTAAAAAAGTTTCTCTGGCTCTTTGCACAAACTAGAATCAAACTTAATTTTTTCTACATTATCAGCTTGAAGTATAGGCAATTGTTGCATTGAACCTAATGCAATTTTTTATTTAAGTCACGTGAAAATGAAGATATGACCTCGCTACTACGCTTATCATCTTTACGTTCATGCATTATTTTTTTTACAGCATCAGCAGCTATATTCGCTGTGTTAGCCTGTAAATCTCCAAGAGCTTTTTCAACTTGGTCAGTGACTTTCTTCAAGTTAGAATGGGCATTGTCATCTAATGTCTGATCTAGCTGCTGTCTATTGTGCTTAATGATACTATTAGCTTTATCAAGTGCTTCATTCATCATTTTATTAACTTCTGCATCTAATTCTTTGTATTTTTTAGAAGATTTTTTGTAATACTCCAACATATCTTTCCTGAATTTTTCAGTTTCTTCACTTGAAAATTTGCTTTTGTTACGCTTATTGTTAAGCGCATTTTTTATCACTTTCTTTAGCAATTTATACGAAAGGACAAAACTTACCAAGAAGGCAAGACCGATAATCAGTGATGTAGACATAAAAACCCCTAAAATTCTTTGGACACCAAGTCAGCAATAAATTCCTCTTCAATTTCAGAATTAGTCAATTTAGTATAATAAATTAAAGCAATACTAGTAGCCATTTGTTTTAACTGATCAGTATATTCAGATTTAAATTCTGCCACTTTTTTTTCAATAAGCTTGCTCTTTTTTTTATCTTCCTCTTCTAATATATTCTTAACATTAGCTCTCATTTCTTCTACCTGAGCAAGTGCATCATCTATGATTTTTTTTGCCTGTATTCTAGCTTGGTTTAAAGCGGCATTATACTTGGCAACCTGATCTTCCGTGAGTCTTAAAAGATGAACAGAACTATTGAAAGAATCCAATACTTCTTTACTTCTAGTGCTTATTATTTCATCTAACTTTGGCAAAAATAAACAACTTACTACGAAAAAAAGTGAAGAGAAAAAAATTAAAAACCAAAAAACTTGAGAAAAGAAGGTTGAAACATCAAGCTGTGGCATCTGTTAAGCAGCAAATATTAATAACATTGCAAGTACAAACGCAAGCAATCCCATGATTTCAACCATGGCAGCACCAATATAAACATAACTTTTCATTTTACCTTCTGATTCAGGGTTTCTCGCAATCCCATTTAACATAGCAGAGAAGATATTAGCTATACCTAAACCAGCACCGAGCATTCCAAACACAGCTAAACCAATTGCTATAAATTTTAAAGCTACTAAATCCATATATTACCTTTAATTATTTCTTTATAATATAATTGTAAAATATTCTACAAGGAAGTCAATTACTTTACTGCATCTGACAAATATACACATGTTAATATAGTAAATATATAAGCTTGTAAAATTGCAACAAATACTTCAAATCCTATCAATGCAATTATGAACAAAAACGGCGCAGGAGTGAAAAATATGTTCATATTTACAATAAACCCTGCTATCACTTTGATGATTGTATGACCAGCAATCATATTTGCTGCAAGCCTTATTGATAGGCTAACCGGCCTTACTAAATAAGCAAACAACTTAATAATAATTATTATAGGTGCAAGCCACGAAGGAGTTCCTTTTGGTAGCAATATGCGTAAAAATTCTACTCCCCTTTCTTTAAATCCAACAATCGTTATATAAATAAAAACCACCATCGATAAAGCGAAGGTGACTATCACATGACTTGTGACCGTGAAACTATAAGGAAGAACACCAACTAAATTACACGATAAAATGAAAATAAACACTGTAAATATCAATGGAATGTGCTGCAAGCCTTTGCTTCCAGTGTTATTTTCTATTATTGAAATAACAAAATCATATACATACTCAACTGCAGCTTGCAAATATCCTGGTATTACTGCCCCCTTCTTTATTCCAAAAAGCAAAAAGAGTATCATCAATATCACCGAAATCATCGTGAAAAAAGATGAATTGGTAAAGCTTACGTCATACCCAAATAACCTAGGTAACTCTATTATTGTATATACTTTAAATTGCTCTAGCGGATTTAACGCCATTTTGACCCTATGTACTTGAACTATAACAGTAAATAAAGTATGAATTTTATAGGACAAAGTCAAGGGTTAAGATAAGGCTCTGTGTTATTATAACATTGATACATTAACAAAATATGTAATTAGAGTGTTAATTACAGTCAGCTCTGTATTTTAAAATTTACTAATCTTATTAAATTATTTAACTTAACATCTTATTTTAATTATAATTTAATTTTTAGTGAGGTATATAATGAACGAAATAGATTTTATTAACGCTAATCATCCTTTAAATTTAGAGCAGGAATTTGGTAACGGATACATCAAATTGACAGATGGTTCCTTTAACGAATATACTGGCCATTATCAAATAGGAAGCGAAATACTAGATGAAAGCCATAATATGATAGGAGACTTAACTATAGATGGCTACATTCATAGCTTCCATGCAGATACCCACAATATGAATCTTAAATCCTTTACGGAGATAGATTTAAAAGGTGATATAAAGAAGATAAATTCTCTTTACAAGAAGATATAAAGTTACAAAAACTTCTGCATCATTGCTTGTGATACAGAAGTCACTTTTCATTCCACTACAATAAGCTTTAAAATCACTACATTTTACATTACAATAACTTTTTCACTTCTTTTTAGGTCCATGAAATTCACATTATCTTGGTTATTAGAACACTTAGAAACCAATGCTAGTTTAGAAGAAATTACCGATAAATTAACTCACATAGGGTTAGAAGTAGAAGATGTGATCGATAATTCCAGATTGACTGGGTTTATTGTTGCAGAGGTATTAGAAGTCGTACCTCATCCAAATGCTGATAAATTAAAATTATGTAAAGTAAATGATGGAAGTAAAATTCTACAAATAGTCTGTGGAGCAAACAATGTTAGAGAAGGTATGAAAACTGTACTTGCATCTCTTGGTAGCACGTTGCCAGAAAGTGATCTCACAATTAAGTCCACAAAAATACGAGGAATGCTAAGTGAAGGGATGCTCTGCTCTGCTTCTGAACTTGCGCTGGTTCAAGAGGAAAGTGAAGGAATAATCGAGCTTTCCGATGATTATAAAGTAGGGGATAAATTTTTCAATTGTGACCCTGTAATTGATATAAATGTTACTCCAAACCGTGGAGATTGCTTAGGCATTTATGGAATAGCTCGCGACCTTGCTGCAACTGGAATTGGGACATTAAAGACTTTAAGCATTCCACAACTTACCAGCTCCATAAATTCACCAATCGATGTTGAAGTTACTGACGGGGAAAGTTTTATTAGTGGAATATACATCGCCAATGTAAAAAATCAAGAAAGCCCAAAATGGTTAAAAGATAGGCTGGAATCGATAGGAATGCGCTCCATTTCTGCAATAGTTGATATCACGAACTATATTATGATATCTTTCAGCCGCCCAATGCACGCGTATGATGCAAAAAAAATAGAAGGAGAGCTCACAGTACGCAAAGCAAACGACGGAGAAAAATTTGCTGGTTTGAACGGTAAAGAATACTTATTAAACAAAGACATAAGCGTTATTGCAGGTGATAAAAATATTCATGGAATTGCTGGAATTATAGGTGGTAAGTGCAGTGAATGTACTCTTGAAACTACTGATATCTTTTTAGAGTCTGCTTGGTTCGATCCCATCTCTATTACTAAATCTTCAAGGCAGCTCGGCATCTCCACAGACGCTAGTTACAGATTTGCACGTTCAGTTGATCCTGGATTTACTTTTGATGGACTCAACCTTGCAGCTAAAATGATTCTGGACTTATGTGGTGGAGAAACCTCAAGCGTAGTGTCTGCTGGCAGTTTAGATAGTGCTGACACCAAGGTGAGCTTTGATTATCAGGATGTGAACAAGTTTGGAAGTGTGTCTGTATCGCCTGATGAGGTGCTTGATATCTTAACGAAACTAGGGTTTAGTATTGATAAAAAAACCGAAGGCAATTGGAATGTACAAGTACCAAGCTGGAGACCGGACGTGACAATACCGGCTGACCTAATCGAAGAAGTAACAAGGATATACGGCTATGACAAAATAAAAGAAGAACCACTACCAAATAATGTTGAAGAAGTAGATAGTACATACGACAATTTGCGTATTTTGATGACAAACAGAGGGTTTCATGAAGTGCTAACCTGGTCGTTTATGAGTGAATCAACAGCTGAAAAATTTGGTTACTCGAATAAGTTATTTATCATCGATAATCCGTTTAACAATAGCTTTAATATAATGAGACCAAGTATTATGCCAAATTTATTGCAAGTTACTGCTGATAATATTGCCCATGGAATATCTGATCTTGCAATCTTCGAAATCGGGCCGATTTACGATGGTGAAGCTCAGTCTAAGTATGTTTTAAGTGGAATTAGGTCAGGAAATAATTTACCGCGAAACCATTATAATACTGATAGGAAAGTAGATGTTTTTGACGCAAAGGCTGATTGCATAGCAGCTTTGGAGTTTTTTAACGTTAATTGTGATAATTTAACGATAGAGAAAGCAGAAAAAGAACATTACCACCCAGGAAAGTCAGGCACTCTCTCTTTTAAGAATAAAGTAGCAGGTTATTTTGGAGAGTTGCATCCTAATATATTAGATCTTTTTGATATCAAGCAAAAAGTTGTAGGTTTTGAGGTAATACTAGAAAATATTGAAAATTTACCTGTAAGTAGAAAGAAATTTATCGATTATAAATACCAAAGTGTAAAACGTGATTTTGCATTTATAGTAAATAAGGATGTGGAAGTAGGTAACATAATCAATGTGATAAAAAAAAGCTCAGAGCTCATCACAGAAGTTTTGATATTCGATGTATACCATGGAAATAATATAGAACCGAATAAGATGTCTATAGCGTTGTCAGTTACTTTTTGCTCTCCAATCCACACTTTAACTGAAAAAGAGATCCAAAAAGAATCAAGTGCTATAGTTAATTTAGTATGTGAAAATACCGGAGGAACTTTGAGAACTTATCGTTGAGTCACAATCATAGTTTCCTGCCGTTGCTGTGTCACACTTACTTCATCCAATTTATTTCCAATATTGAATTCAATATCCTTGAAAAATCTATCCCACATTCCATGCAAATGCTCTTCTATTTTAGGCCACACATCATTTTTAAATGTTACCCCATCATCAGAAAATAAATTACCTAAAAAGGCTCCAATACCTTCATAATTTGACTGAAAACATTGAAGAAATGTCTCTCCTTCTTTATAAGTATTATGTGCCACATTTAACGCTTTTCTCTCTGTAGTCTCTTTATAAGCATTTGATGCTCCAATCTTTATTGCACCAAACATAACTTTACTCCAGTTCTTAACTTTCTGTATACAACCTTCACTATTTCCTGGTATATTATTTATTATATTTTTTGTCAAATTGTCTATCAAAGGAGACAATAAATTTTGACTAAAATGTTTGATATTATCTTTTGTTTTAATTACAGGATATTTGATGCGTTTTTCTGCTAAACAGTACTCCAGTTCTGCTCTTTCTAATAACTTCTTGATTTCTTTTTCATCAAAAGTTTCAAGCTTGAATACCTTCAGTAAATCATCTTCTATTACTGCAAATTTTATTTTTTCACGAGACGTTAGTTCTTCTTTATAATCATTTTTTGTTTCTTCATTTATCAATAATTCTTTTTTGCCTAATTCTAACTGTTTTAATGCTTTCAGAATTTCTTCATTCCTTTTTAAGAGCACTTCTATTGATCTTGTACCCGGATGCCCTTTTTCCCTGTTATTTTGTTCAGCTTGTAAACGCTTATTTTGATCTTTGAGTGTTTGTTCTAATGTAGATTTTTCTAAATGTCCTTCATCTTGCACGCGAAAAGCTTCAATTATTTCTGCTAGACCTGATTCACCATATTTTCTTAATTTCTTGCATAAACGTAAAACACCCTTTTTTTGTTCTCGAAGTAACCTTTGCACTTTATATTTTTTTATTTCTAAATACATCTTTTCTATAAAGTCATTTATTTTAGCTGAAGCTTCCTTATCCGATGGAACCTTTACTTTTTTTTCTAAATCTTCAAGCTGCTTCCTTAGGCTTTGCTTCTCCTTATCCGGTATATCTGATTGACTTAACTTACCTTGAACTTTTTTCATTACTGATTTTATCAGCCTGCGCTCAATCTCTTGATCATCATATTCGAATTTAAAAAGGTCTTCTAACCCCCTTTTTAAGGTGTCATTTGTTAAGCTACTGTTTTCATGTATTTCTTTTAATTTCTTATATATATTGTTACACCTTGTTTGACCTATTCCTCTTAAACGTTCAATTTCTTCTTTCGCATTACCTAAGGCTTTCTCTGTTGCTTGGAGATGCTTATTTTTATAAATATCAATTACTGTCCTTTTAACTATTTCGCCTTCCTTTATAAGCTTTTTCCATTCCGCCTCATGTACAGAAAATTCATCATCTTTTGAGTCTTCTACTTCCATTCCTGCGTTTTTCAAATCTTCTATTATAATCTCTTTTCTACTTGGTAATTCCTTACCTTGGCTCTCTAATTCCTGTCTCACTAAAGAATTTTTTATCTCATCTTCCAGCGAAAAATCTTCTCCCCGTCTATCTCGCTGAAACTTAATTGCTTGTATAAAGGCAACTTGATAAGCACTTTGTATTAAGTGACTTGTCAAATTAGGACCTGTACTATCTACCACTTTCGACTTGAATTCGTTCAATAATTCCTTCAATTTATCATATGTAATCTCTTTCTTTTCTAGCTTTATCAGTTCTTCCATAGTCTTCGCAAATTCCTGAATAGAAGTTGCAAGCACATCCTTGATTTCATTGCGTAAGGGCTTAAGACCATTTTTTAAATTGATGTTAGTTGACAATTTCAGTACGATGCTATGCTCTGAATCCCGCGTCACATCAAACCACTTGTTATTTTCATTTTCATACAAATCTCTAAGCAATCGTTTAAATTGCGGTGGAAATTCTATTTCCATATCCCACGCAATATTTGGTCCAGTAACTTCCTTTTCATGAAAAGACACCTCAATATTTTGATGCTTATTAGAATACCGCCCCATACTTATTTTAAGAGCAGTAACTAAAGAGTGAGATAAATCTCTATTTAAAAGATAAAAAGTAGCCAAAGCAATTGTTGCAGGAACAACTAAGGCTACAAGTACAGCCATATTAACAAAAATTGCTATTGCAGCAAGAACACCATATGCCAATCTTTTTGGCACGCCAGTTTCACTCTTTTTTGTCTTATCTTCCCCTACACTGTCTTGTGTCTTGCTGTTTGCTTGAAATCTACTGCATACGACTAATCCCAGTGCAGTAAAAGCAATATAAGGAAGCATTAAAACTGACAGAGCTAAATTTAATATTTTCTTTTCTGGGCAAGTTCTATTTATTTCCTTAAATATTTCGCTTGATATATTATACCAGGAAGTAAAAAAATCAGAGTTATAATCTTTATAATGAAATATACTGAGTGGAACGTTAAAATTAGCTAACGGCTCTTGTTCTTCCACAGCATCAAAAAATTCTTCTTCCTCTTCTGAAGTAGCAAGACCTAAATTATTCCCTTCTTCTACATTAGAAACAGCTTCCATAGCATCAAAAAACTCTTCTTCCTCCTCCAAAGTAACAACAGATTCTGCTTTACCTAAACCACCACTATTGTTAACAACTTCTTCATAATCATCTGCAACAGCTTTATTCATATTATAACCTTATCCAATTACCTTAAGTATAGCATAAATACTGACAATCTTGCAACTTTATTAAAAATTTAACGCTCAATACTAACACTTAAATCCTGATATTCCTTAGAATAGAAGTTAGTTCCAATTTCTGTATTAATGTCCAAAGATAAGGCAAGGGTCTGCTCTTTTATATATTCAAACCACGTATTTATTGCTTCCTTAATTTTCTCATCTTCTGTTTTGATTATTACTCTGATTCTATCTGATATATGAAAATCAGCTTGTTTCCTAGTTTCCTGAATGAGCCTCACGACATCTCTCGCTAGCCCTTCTAGAATCAATTCATCATTTAAAGTAGTGTTTAGGATAACAACCCCTTTGTTGTTATCAAATACAGAGGAGAATTCACTGTTTGCTTTTAATAATAGTTCATATTCGCCTTTTTTTATAGTATAGTTCTCTGTTTCGTCTCCCAGAAATATCTGTTCATTTCCAACTTGCCTCCATTTTCCCTCTTTGACGTATTGAACTAATTTCTTGATCTTGCCTGGAACTCTCTTTCCAAGCACAGGGAAGTTGAGTTTTAACTCTAGTGATGCAACTTCTTTCAACTTATCCACTATTTCTAATTCTTTTACATTTACCTCATCTTTTATCATCTCTTGATATTCACCTTCAAGAAAACCACAGGAAGACTGATGATAAATCCTCATACTGCCAAGTGGCTGTCTGATACGTATGTTAAAAGTGTTTCTAATAGAGAGTGCAGAGTTACATATCTCTCTCACTAGATCCATTTTGGCAATGAGCTGACTATCAAACTTCTCTAATTGTGGAAAATTAGCCAAATGAACAGATGTTTCTTCATACTTAAGCCCTTGCCATATATTCTCTGTTATAAGTGGCAACAAAGGAGCTGCAGCTCTTAGTATGTAATAAAAAACCGTATATAGAACATTATAAGCATCAGTTTTATCCTGATCCAAATCACCTTTCCAAAAACGCTCGCGACTGCGACGAATATACCAATTATTTAGCACTTCAAAAAAGTTCATTAAAATTTTGCAAGCCTCTTGGGAGTTATAGTTGTTCATAGAAGCTTGGATACCTTCTACAGCTTCAAAACACTTGGAAATCATGTAACGATCAATAGTGCTTCTATAGTCCTTACACACTTCAGCTTTAATTCCATCTGCATTTGCATACATAGTAAAAAAGTGATAACTATTCCAAATAGGTTTTATTACATTTTTTAGAACATCTCGTATTGAGTTTCCTTCTTTATCGAGTAGCAAATTACCACCACAAACAATAGATCCAGAAAGCATAAGAAAACGCAGTGCATCAGAACCGTATCTATCAAAAACCTCCATTGGATCTGCATAGTTATTCAAACGTTTGGACAATTTTTGCCCTTTTACATCCAAAACAACACCGTGGCATATGCAGTTCTTAAATGGTTCCCTATCAAACAAAGCAGTGGACAATACAAAGAGCGTATAAAACCACCCCCTGGTTTGCGCTATGTATTCAGTGATAAAATCCGCAGATTCAAACCACTCCTTATTTTCAAACGGATAGTGGATTTGCGCAAATGGCATCGAGCCAGATTCAAACCAGCAGTCAAACACGTCAGGTACACGGCGCATAACTGATTTTCCTGTTGGATCATCAGGATTTGGTCTTGTTAAAGTATCGATAAATGGTCTGTGCAAGTCGTCTATTTTAACATTAAAATCTCTCTCCAGTTCTTCTATTGAACCATATACATCTACTCTTGGATATCTCGCATCGTCTGATTTCCATACAGGGATTGGTGTACCCCAGAATCGATTGCGTGAAATTGACCAGTCGTGTGCCCCTTCAAGCCATTTTCCAAATTGACCATCTCTAATGTGGTTTGGTATCCAATTAACTCTCTTATTTAGCTCTACCATTCTGCTTTTGAATTTTGTAACAGCAACATACCAAGAAGGCATAGTGCGATAGATCAAAGGAGTGTCAGTTCTCCAGCAGTGTGGATAATTGTGAATATATTGTTCAGTTTTAAACCAATTCCCTTGCTCTTTTAATTTTTTTATTACTGTATCATTGGTATCAAAAACATGAACCCCTGCCAAATCTGAAATTTCAGCAGTAAATTTTCCACTGTTATCAATTGGACAAATAACTGGAATATCATGGCTTTGGCAAAGGTAAAAATCTTCCTCACCAAATCCAGGAGCAGTATGCACAACGCCAGTACCATCTTCTTCCGTCACATAATCAGCAATAAAAACGCGAAATGCATTTTTTGTGTCTTTAAAATAGTCAAACAGTGGTTTGTAAGAAAGACCTGCAAGATCATTCGCTTTAAGTTTTATATTGCAGTTTTCATATGGAATATTGTTTTGTTCAGAGTGGCTGATAAATTTCTCTAAGTAGCTTTCAGCAAAAATGTATATTTCACCATTCATTGAACTTCCTTCACTACTCCCTGTCATCCCAGTGCCCAGACACTGGGATCCAGAAATAGATTCCAGCGTCACGCGCTGGAATGACATCAAAGGGTGGACTGACACTGCACAATACTTAATATCTTTTCCTATTGCTAAAGCCAAGTTGCTCGGCAACGTCCAAGGAGTTGTAGTCCAAGCAAGTAATTTACACTTTCGTTTAACACTTTTAAATTGCTGTGGGTTTTCTAAAAGCTCAAATGCAACAGTTACAGCTTTGCTAACTTTTTCTCTATACGCGTTATCAAGCCTTGTTTCGAAATTAGATAATGGAGTTTCGCATGCCCAGCTATATGGTACAACGCGCACTGATTCATACACCAGACCCTTATCATAAAGCTGCTTGAATGCCCACATGACCGACTCCATGAATGATTTATCCATAGTCTTATAGTCATTGTGAAAGTCTACCCACCTTGCTTGCCTATTTACATACTTCTCCCACTCTGATGAAAATTTCATCACAGAAGTACGGCAATGATCGTTAAATTTATCTATACCAAACTTCTCTATCTCAGTTCTACCAGATATTCCAAGTTCTTTTTCTGCACCCATCTCAGCCGGCAATCCATGGCAATCCCAGCCAAATCTACGTTCAACCCTTTTTTGAAGCATAGTTTGATATCTTGCAAATGCGTCTTTGATGAAACCAGTGAGTAAATGTCCATAATGCGGAAGTCCATTTGCAAACGGAGGCCCATCGTAAAAGACAAAACAATTATCCTTGGAACGTTCTTCAACTGACCGCTCAAAAACTTTGTTTTCCTGCCAAAATTTTATGATTTCCTTTTCTAACGATAAAAAATCAGGACTACTTACTGTATCAGGATAATGCTTTGACTTCATGTTCGCTATGTAAAACTAAAGAATATAGGGCTTTCTGAAAAATTACAAATTCAAAAATATTTCCGTAGCTCACACCCCAACAAACTATTCTGCCGAGCTTCCAATACCTTTTTTTAAGTTTTACTTGCAGTTTTTATTGTTTTACTTAACATTAACCAAAGCTTTAGGGGTATTTTATGGATCAGAAGACAGATAAGTTTCCACAATTTTTAAAAATGTTGTGCTTTGTTGAAATGTGGGAACGTTTCTCTTACTATGGAATGAGGGCACTTTTGGTCCTATTTTTGACTTCTCACTTAGGTTTCACTGATGAGAGGGCCTTTACTATTTACTCATTATTTGCTGCAACAGGTTATGCTATACCAATACTTGGAGGTTTTTTAGCTGATAAGTTGATGGGATTCCGCAACATGGTGTTGCTTGGAGGGATAGTGATGATAGCAGGTCATGCTTGCATGTCATTGGTTAAGTTTGAACCAGGTTTATTATATTTAGGTTTATCTCTAATAGCCATAGGTACTGGTATGTTTAAAGGGAACGTAACTAACTTACTTAGTTCATGCTATGGCAAAGACGATCCTGAACGTAGCAGAGGCTTTACTTTATTTTACGTAGGTGTGAATATTGGAGCAATATTGGCTTCTATTTCATGTGGTTATGTAGCCCACTTGTTTGGCTGGCACTACGGCTTTGGTTTAGCTGGTATTGGGATGTCTATAGGGCTAATCTTTTTTCTCAAATTTCAGAATCTTTTAGGAGATAGCGGCCTTTCTCCTTATCCAGAGCTTATGAATAAGCGCATATTAGGGATTAAAATTTTTGGTATAGTATTGATAGGAAGCTTTCTGTCATCATCAATAATTGCTAAAATGCTTATACATAGTGAATTTTTTACTAATATGCTCATATTTATTGGAATAACAGCTCTGGGCATATTTATTTATATAATATCTAAATTATCAGCAGAACAAAGACGAAAATTAGTGGCATTATCTATTCTTGTGGTATTTTTCTTGTGTTTTTTTGCTTTAGAAATGCAGCTTGGCTCTTTGGTTAACTTATTCACCGAAAGAAACGTTATTAACAATGTATTAGGTATAACAACCCCAGCTTCAGTTTCTCAAGCCATAAATCCTTTGTCAATTATAATATTTGGCTTTCTTTTTGGAACATACATGAAGTTTAAGCAAAAATATGCAACTTCCATGTTTACCCTTGGCCTTCTGACAATGGCT
Source organism: Wolbachia endosymbiont (group A) of Cydia splendana (assembly GCF_947179475.1). Taxonomy (NCBI): domain Bacteria; kingdom Pseudomonadati; phylum Pseudomonadota; class Alphaproteobacteria; order Rickettsiales; family Anaplasmataceae; genus Wolbachia; species Wolbachia endosymbiont (group A) of Cydia splendana. The sequence continues at coordinate 643,115 of NZ_CAMXBP010000001.1, read as the reverse complement.
ATGTGTTTTTTCACACTGTACATAGGATGTTTAAACTCTAACATTGAAGGTAAAGTAGAATACTTATATTTAATAATTGCTATCTCCTTTATGGGACTGGGAGAATTATGTATTGCTCCATTAGTCCAAGAACAAGCAACTACACTAGCCCCCAAAAACCTTAGAGGAGTAGTGATGGGTATAGTAATGCTGTCATTAGCGTTTTCTAACCTAGCCGGAGTTGCAATATCAAAATTTATGTCAGTTCCTTCAGTAAATGGTAAAATAAATTATTTAGAATCTTTAGAAATATATAAAGAGGGTTTTTTAAAGGTGGGAATATTTAATTTAATGCTCGTTATTGTATTTTTATTCTTCTTCAATTTTATACATAAAGTTGTTACTAACTCATCTTGTACAAAAAATTGATATAGGTAAGCTCAAATTTGTAGGTTTAAGGTACCCGTTCAGCAGAGGTAGCAATTAAACTTTGTAACTTTTGAAAAAGATTATGATTGCATTTTTTCAATACTCTTTGCTTAAGATTTATATTTAACGCTGCTTAAAATCAGTGAAATGCACACCCCAGCAAACTACTCTGCCGAGCTTCCAACACTTTCACATTTACTATTTTGTCCCTGTATTTATCTTCAGAATCATCAATGCACACTGATTGCATATATGGGCTTTTACCAATAATTTGGTTTTGGTGTTTACCTTTTTTATCGCTAAATAGAACAGGTATAGTTTTACCTACCATACTCTGGTTAAACTCAAGTTGTTGCTTACTAATTAATTTCTGTAAACGAAGAAGGCGCTCTGTTTTAACCTCTTCTGGTACTTGATCTTTTCTTTCCGCTCCCGGTGTGCCTGGTCTTGGGCTGTATTTAAAACTATAAGCCTGAGCATATCTAACTTTTTCTACTAATTTCATAGTTTCTTCAAAATCTTTTTCGGTTTCTCCAGGAAAACCAACAATAAAATCAGAAGAAAATTCGATTTCAGGTTTCAATTTGCGAAATCTGTCTATTATTTCCAAATACTCCTCTGCAGTGTGTTTCCTGTTCATCGCGTGCAATATTTTATTCGAACCAGACTGCACAGGCAGGTGAACAAACGGCATGAGCTTTGGCTCTTCCGCATGTGCCAAGTAGAGAGATTCATGCATATCTCTTGGATGAGAAGTTGTATAACGAATCCTCTCTAGCTTTTCAATTTTAGCAATATGACTAATTAATTTTCCTAAATCCCACACTTCCCCTTCGCACTCCCCATGGTAAGCATTGACGTTCTGACCAAGCAAATTGATCTCATTTGCCCCATTTGCAACTAATTTCAATGCTTCACGAAATATTTCATTCACTGGCCGTGAATACTCAGCTCCACGAGCATAGGGCACTACACAAAACGTACAAAATTTATCACAACCCTCTTGTATGGCAAGAAACGCAGAAGACCCCTGGCTATTGCCATAGCATTCATCTGGCAATTTATCAAACTTTGCAACTTCAGGAAAATCAGTGTTTATTACATGACCTTTACTTCTGCTTGCTTTGACTATCAGCTCCGGTAAGGTAGCGATACTCTGCGGACCAACAACAATATCAACAAAAGGAGCCCTTCTGAACACTTCTTCTCCCTCTGCTTGCGCTACACACCCAGCCACCACTATAGTCATTTCTTTTCGTAACGAATGAATCTTCCCAAGCTCTGAGTAAAGTTTTTCTGCTGCCTTCTCTCTAATGTGACAAGTATTCAGTATCACTAAATCGGCTTTCCCTGCATCACTAACAACGTTGAACCCCAAAGGTTTAATTACATTTTCCATTAAAACGGAGTCATAAACGTTCATCTGACAGCCGTAAGTTTTAATATATAGGCCTTTCATATTTGGTATGTCTTTTTCAAAATTTCTTCACCCTACACGTAAATGTCTAACAGACCAGCGCGTGACGCTAGTGAACTTGCTAGCACAATAGATTTTGACAAAATTATACGAAAAACTGGATCCCAGTGTCAAGCACTGGGATGACAAGTTCTCGGCAACCCCTACGTCATGCCATCACGGTATCTCTAGATCCCGCTAACAAGTAGCGGGATGACGGTTGTCAGGGTGTCATGAAAGTAGCTAACACTGGCTTCCATCCAAGAGGGCAGTGCCCTCTTCTTGTCATCCCAGTGCTTGACACTGGGATGGCTTTGTTGCATCGCTACTTATGAAAGGCTAACTATAGTTAGGATTATAAGCAACCTATTGAAAATCTTGTTTTTTTGCAATCAATCTGATCAAATTTAAGAATAGTAATTTATTATTTATATTAATAAATTTAATTCTATTGAAAATAGCTAAAGCATTGAAATTCTTGAATTTTAGCCGGATTAGTGAGTGGTAGTGAAATTTCTTTTACTCAAATTTAGGTATTCACTGACCGTTCTTGTTATAAATACCAGAATAATAAGCTACTGATATTCTCTACCTTTTTTATCTTTATCCATCATAGCTAGCGATGCAACAAAGCCCACTGGGATCCAGGAAAAAGAATGGTGTCATGCAAGTAGCTAACACTGGGATGGCTTTGTTGCATAGCAACTGAAAAAATCTGGTGGCTACTGACAAAATTCATTATAAAATAGCCATTTAACCTTGAAAGAAAAAATATGCCACAAAAAATGAGGGTCAGTAACCATAGCGAATATAACAAATTTCTAGAAAAAAGAGGAAATATTTTTCATTATATCAACGAAGCCATAGAAAAGTGGTACGAGAATGGTCCAAAAATACCAGGTGGCAACAATATTTATAGCGATAAAGTTGTAATTTTGGTGCACATAATAACTTGTTTATTTAGAATAGGCCTGAGGCAAACAGTTGGGTTTATAGCAGGATACCTTGAGCAAATTGGGAAAAATTTGCAAGTTATCAGCTATTCACAATCATCAAGAAGGTTTAAGAAACTCAATATTAAGAGCAATGATTGCAGAAAATAATATGGAAGATATCGAAATTGCTATAGACAGTACAGGAATTAGTATATACAACAACACTCCTGGTCATAGCAAAGAAAATAGCGAAGATAGAAAGTATCGCAGCTATGAACAGACAAGAAAATTGCATGTAATGTTGAATACAAACAGCAAAAAAGCCATAGCTGTAAAATACAGTAACGGCTGATCACTATGGAGCTTGTGATTTGCTAAAAGAAGTCGATTTTCAGTATGTCATAAAAGTACTATATGCAGATAGGGCATATGACAGAGAAAAGCTCTATAAGCTGTGTAATCAATATGGTATAAAAACGAAAATTCCTCCTAAAAACAATGCAGCAGAGCATCCAAAGTTAGACTATATGGCTGAGAGAAATGCTGCAATTAGACTAATAAAATCATGCAGCGAAGATGGAATGAAGAGGTGGAAAAGGCAAACAAACTACGGAAAAAGATCTTATATAGAAAGTTTTTTCTCGCGACTGAAACAAACATTCGGGTTTAGTTTTAGGAATAAATCTGAGACAAATAGAGAGAAGGAACTACTTGTTAAATGCTATTTGCTCAATAAGTTCACTGATATTGGTATGGCTAAATTTGAGATAGCTTCATAAATTTATTGTGCGTTACCTACTATCCGAAGAGCGATGCAACAAAGCCATCCCAGTGTCAAGCACTGGGATGACAAGAAAGGGAGCACTGGAATTTTTATTTCAGTATTGTACATTAGCCATGCATCTGAACAGATACGAGCTTTCTGCTTTTTTTGGGTAAGGTCAGTCAAAAAGGTTTTACAACAACCATAATAACTATAACTATTATCAATACTGTAACTGCTTCATTTAAAACGCGAAAATAAATATGTGACTTCTTATTCGAACCCATTGCAAAATTTTTCCTATATTTTGCAAGTAGCATATGAATAATTAACATCAAAAGTATTGCAAATGCTTTTACATGAAACCATCCTTCACGATATGCTTCCCTAATAACCATTAGTGTAATTCCAAGACCAAGTGAGAAAAGCATTGCAGGGTTTATGATATATCTAAGTAGCCTCTTTTCCATTGTTTGAAGCAAGCTATCATTTTCCGATCCCGGTTTTACAGTTGCATGGTAGACATAAAGCCTGGGTAAATAAAGCATACCTGCCATCCACATGATAACAGAGATAACGTGAAAAGCCTCAAGCCAGTGGTAATAGTTCATTAGCAAAAATTTAAAATTCCTGGTATTGTGTTAGTTTAATGAAAAAGAAATCGATATGAAAGCAGAAAATTTCACTAAAGAACAGATAATTGGATTCTACAGGAAAATGCTACTCATACGCAGATTTGAGGAAAAAGCAGGACAATTATATGGGATGGGATTAATAGGCGGGTTCTGTCACCTATCAATAGGACAAGAAGCAGTTGCAGTTGGAACTCAAGCTGCATCAAAATTAGGTGACGCTTTTATCACAAGTTATAGAGACCATGGTTTAATGCTCGCATGTGATTCTGATCCAAATGTTGTAATGGCAGAACTCACCGGCAAAGAAACGGGATGTTCAAAAGGTAAAGGTGGTTCGATGCACGTATTTGACGTTGAAAAAAAATTTTTCGGCGGACATGGAATAGTGGGAGCACAAGTTCCAATTGGCACAGGAATAGCATTTGCTAATAAATACAAGAAAAAAGATACCGTGGTATTCACGTATTTTGGTGACGGTGCTGCAAATCAAGGACAAGTATATGAATCATTTAATATGGCAGCTTTGTGGAAGTTGCCTGTGGTTTACATCATAGAAAATAACGAATACGCAATGGGAACTTCTGTGCAAAGATCAACTTTAGTAACTGAGCTGTACAAAAGAGGAGAAAACTTTGGTATTCCTGGAAAACAAGTTGATGGAATGGATTTTTTCTCTGTTTATGCGGCTACAAGCGAAGCAGCGGAACACACACGCAGCGGAAAAGAGCCTATCCTGCTTGAAATGAAGACATATCGATATCGCGGTCACTCAATGTCAGACCCTGCTACTTATCGCTTAAAAGAAGAAGTTGAAGATATGAAGCAAAATCATGACCCTATAAGCACTTTAAAGAAATACATGACAGATAATAAAATGGCTTCAGAAGAAGAGTGCAAAGTAATTGATAAGGAAATACGTGATTTAGTAAAAAAGTCGGAAGATTTTGCCAAAAATAGTAAAGAACCAAGCGTTGATGAGCTGTATACTGATGTTTATAAATTTGTTAGCTAATTTTTTTATCCAGAACTGTACAAACATTGTATAGTAAACGATGTCATCCAAATAGCTCCTTCTCCCGTCATCCAAGTGCCCTCCTTTTTTTGTCATCCCAGTGCTCTGACTACTTGGATCCAGCTGAGTTGGTGAGTATAAAAGTATAGCTAACGCAAGCTCTACGTCATGCCGCCGCGAACCGTCATACCGCGATTCATTCGCGGTATCTCTAGATCCCGCTAACAACTTACTATTACCCATAAGTATATAAATAGTAAAAAAGCTGATATTTTACTAATTCAACTTTCTATTATAAATGGATCTATGGTCTAAAAATGGAATATATGATGAAAAGAACTATAAATACTTCAACTGGCGAATGGGCAGAAAGTGAATTTGGAATTGTTAATTTTGGTGATATAAGATTAAGTAAAAGGCTTCTAAAAATAGTTAATAGTTTTGCTGAATCGCCTGAGCGTTCAATAAATCAAGCTTGTGAAGATTGGCATCAAAGTAAAGCAGCTTATAGATTTTTCCAAAACGATGCCATTTCTGAGAGAAAGATATTAGAAAGTCATATAATTAAAACTGTTGAAAGAGCTAAAGAATACTCAACTATCTTAGCTATCCAAGACACGAGTTATATCTCATATAAAAATCATAAAAAGACCGAAGGATTAGGGATTATAGCAGCAAGATTAACATCTAAAACAACTAATTTTAAAACACATGGATTAGTGATGCATACAACGTTTGCAGTTACAACAGAAGGACTGCCTATAGGATTATTGGATCAAAAAATTAGTACTAGACCCTCCTTAGCTGAAGACCTAAAAGAGTTGAAAAGAAGAAGCCATAATACTGCTGTTCCCATAGAAGAGAAAGAAAGCATACGGTGGATAGAATCACTTAAATATTCTACTAATCATCCTGGATTAAAGGATATCAAGGTAGTTACCGTCTGTGACAGAGAAGCAGATATGTATGATTTATTTGAAGTTGCTTCCACTAATCAATCTCTTTTTGTAGTAAGAGGAAATCAAAACAGAACAATAAATAAGAAGTCGACTTATTCTGAAAAAGGTGGTGAAAGGTTGTGGGATCTGATGAATCGCATGTCTTATCAAGGAGAAATACAAGTGAATATTCCTGCTCGCAATGATAAACCTCAAAGAACAACAGTTTTAGAAGTAAAGTTTAGCAACTTTGTGATGAATGCATCAAAAAATAACGCTAGACGTAAAACCCAAAAACTTCCTAATTTAAGTTTAAATGCTGTCTATGCTATAGAAAAATACCCCCCATTTGGCGAAGAGCCTGTGAACTGGATTTTGTTGACAAATATAAATATTAATAATTTTGAAGAAGCAGTAGAAAAAATACAATGGTATTGCTTAAGATGGAGAATAGAGGTTTTTCATAAAATTTTGAAATCTGGTCTTAAAGTTGAAGAATGTAGGCTCCAAGCAGCAGATAGATTAATCCGCTTTCTTACAATAATGAGTATAATTGCATGGAGAATATTTTTTATCACACTAGTAGCTAGAACAAATCCAAATCTTTCTTGCACTTTCATACTGACTGACGACGAATGGAAGGTTTTATATACCAAAATGCTTAAGACAAAAAACTATCCTGAGACACCACCACCTATAAGAGAAATTGTGAGGTGGGTGGCCAAGTTAGGAGGGTTTTTAGCTCGCAAAAATGACTTAGAACCAGGCCCTATAGCTTTGTGGAAGGGATGGAAACGTCTCTTTGATTTAGCAGAAGGATGGAAACTTGCTCATGAATTTTATACTTGTGGGTAATAGTAAGCGCTAACAAGCAGCGGGATGACGGTTGTCAGGCTAGCTGTCATCTCAGTAGTCTCCTTCTCCTGTCATCCGAGTAGCTGACACTGGTTCCTTTATGACGGCAGTAGCCCCTTCGGTGTCATTCCAGTGCTTGACACTGGAATGACACCAATAATTGACATTTCACTAGATATTCATTATAAATAATGGAATGCTACAAAGTATAAAAACCATATTAATAGAAGACGATAACGTTAGGCTGGATAGGTACATCAGAAGAATCTTTCCTGATCTAAAGCAATCTGTAATTGAAAAATCTTTAAGGAAAGGATTAATCAAAGTTGATGATTGCAAAGCAAAGTCCAGTGATAGAGTAAATTCTGGGCAAACTATAACGCTGAAGCACTTGCATTATATTGAAAACGCTAATTCTGATCGCAAATATAATGAAAAGTTAGTGAATCTACTAAGAGAGAACATATTATATGAAGACGAATATATACTAGCTATAAACAAACCCGCAGGGGTCATCGTTCAAGGTGGCGTAAAAGTAAAGATTAGCATGAGTGATTTGCTTGACCAAATAAGAGAGGGAGAAACATTTAAAATTGTCCATAGGCTAGATAGAGATACGAGTGGAGTGATAATATTCGCACGCAACGCTAATGTTGCCAGATACCTTATGGAAGAATTTAAAGGACGAAGAGTAAAAAAAACTTATTTAGCATTAACTTCTGGCATACCGAGCAAGGATAGTGGAACAATAGACTATCCATTGGTGAAAAAATATGTTTCAGGTCAAGAAAAAGTGGTCGTTGATGAAAATTCACCTCAGAATGCCACTACGCATTTTTCAATTATAGCAAAATCCAAACACAATGTTGCTTATTTAAAATTACAACCAATTACCGGCAGAACCCATCAGTTACGTGCACATTTAGCTCATATAAATTGCCCTATTCTTGGTGACGGTAAATATGGTGGTAAAAAAGCTTTTATTGATGGGATAGCAAATAAAATTCACCTTCATTCGCATTCTTTATCTTTAAAACTGCCAAACAATAAAGAAATCACTATCACCGCTCCTATCACTAAACACATCGAAAAATCCATTGAAGCGCTATTTTTCGACTGAAACGATTTCACCAATCAACTTTTCTGTCTTTGGCTTTAATTTGAAGCACAGATATTAGGCTAATTAATGCGCAGGCAGTAAGATAAATGCCTGCTGCAAGTTTTGTTTCGGTTTTTTCTATAAGCCACATGCATATGTATGGAGAAAGGCCACCAAAAATTCCTGCAGATATATTATTTGCTAAGCTTACGCCAGTGCATCTTACTTTTGTTGGAAACAGTTCACAAATAACAGAACCATATATTCCAAAAGATGCACCTACTGGTATAGTAATCAATAAGTAAGTTATTATTACGACATAGTGGTTAACGGAAGATAATAATGGTAATACACATGTACCAATCAGAGATAGCATAATCAGTACAGGAATCATTACGCGTTTTCTTCCAACTTTATCAGATAAAATTGCAAAAAGTACCGCAGATGCTGCAAATACAACCTGTATTACTATCCTCATTAAATCTTTAACACTAATAGATAAAATAACTAGCTCTTTTATTGATATATTATAAAACATTATTGCTGCGTAGACAATTGCATTCTGAGCAATTCCCAGATTGATTGAAATAATAAGCGGTCTTTTATAGTTTCTTACTAGTTCTAACAATGGTGAATGTGCTAAATTATTAGCGTACTTATTAGTTTTATATGCTAAGCTTTCTTTTAATATGTACCTAGTTAAAAAACCTATTGTCCCCAAAAAAAAGCAAAAATAAAAAAGCAACTTCCATTCCCATATTTCATAGTTCTCACCTGTAACTCTTTTGCAGATAAATATCATTGTTATGCATAAGAGCGTTCCAAGGGCTCCGCTAAAGGGCTTCATACTTCCTAAGAAACCTAGATTTTTTTTATCTTTTGAATGCTCTATCGTAAATGCTGTATTAATGCTTGTTTCACCTCCTGCAGTTATTCCTTGCACTATTCTACAAAACACAAGCAATACAGGTGAAAGCAACCCTATTTCTTTATACCCAGGTATAATTCCCATAATTGTGGATGATATTGAAATTAATATTACTGAAGTAAGTAAAGTCTTTCTTCTGCCATACTTATCTCCCATATAACCAAAAATTACTGCACCAATTGGTCTAAACGCAAAACCAATTGCAAAAACACCAAGGAATTTGAGTGTACTCAAATAATGATCTTCTGATGGGAAAAAAACGTTGATGATTGTATCTGTTAATACTCCAAAAAGAGTGAGTTCATACCACACAATCATGTTACAGATCATGCCCGATAGTATTGCTTTTTGGATATTATTCATGGTCTTTCAATTTAACATAACCTAATATATCATTAACCGGTGCTCCTTGCTATAAAATTTTTCATTCAATAACCTTCAAGGATAATTCACGTAAATGCTTATCCTCCACCTTGGAAGGAGCACCCATTAGAACATCTTCACCTTGCTGGTTCATAGGAAAACAGATTACTTCACGAATATTTGGCTCATCAGCAAGCAGCATAACTATTCTATCAACTCCTGGTGCTATTCCACCATGAGGAGGAACACCAAATCTGAATGCACGTACAAGTGCACCGAATCTTGTATCAACTTCTCCCCGGCTATAACCTGCAATGGCAAAAGCTTTATACATGATATCCAGTTTGTTATTACGAATCGCCCCACTTGACAGTTCTATTCCATTGCAAACAAGATCATATTGGTAAGCAAGGATATCCAGTGGATTTTTGTCCTCTAAATCTTTCAGACCACCGTGTGGCATGGAGAATGGGTTATGAAAGAAATCGATTTTTTTACTTTTATCGTCATATACAAAATATGGAAAATCAATGATCCAACAAAACTTGAAGATATTATCATCTATAAGACTGAGTTCTGACCCTAAAAGAGTGCGTACTTTTCCTGCAATGTTTGCCGCCTCATTCTCTTTGTCAGAAGCAAAAAATACACTATCTCCTGGCTCTATGTTTGTTGCTTCTCTTATGTGGTTTAGCCTATTTTCATCAAGAAATTTAGCAATTGGGCCTTTCGCAGTTCCATCTTTATCAAACGTTATATATCCGAGACCCTTAGCACCGAATTCTTTTTGCGCATGTTCTATCTTTTTATCAAAGAAGCTGCGTGGTTCCTCTGCTGTTTTAGGTGCAGGGATGGCTCTCACTACCATACCACGCTCAATATTGCTTTTGAAAATATTGAACCCTGAATCACGAAAAATTTCTGTAACATCGCTGATTAATAGTGGATTGCGCAGATCTGGCTTATCAGAACCATATTTAAGCATTGCTTCTTTATATGTAATACGTGGAAAATCTTTATCAACAGACTTACGAGAAAATTTAGCAAACACTCTATATAAGGTAGACTCAATAATCTGAAAGATGTCTTCTTGAGTTACAAAAGACATTTCAAGATCTAGCTGATAAAACTCTCCCGGAGAACGGTCAGCCCTTGCGTCTTCATCACGAAAACACGGTGCAATTTGGAAATATTTATCAAACCCTGAAACCATGAGCAACTGTTTGAAAATCTGCGGAGCTTGTGGCAATGCATAGAACTTGCCAGGATTTAGCCTGCTTGGCACTAGGTAGTCGCGTGCTCCTTCAGGAGAGGAAGCAGTGAGTATTGGAGTTTGAATCTCTAAAAATCCTCGCTCTATCATGAGCTTGCGGAGCTCTGCAATAATTTGTGAGCGCAAAATAATATTGTTGCGGACTTTTTCACGTCTTAAGTCAAGAAATCGATATTTAAATCTCATGTTTTCTGGGTATTCTTGCTCGCCGGTAATGCTTGCCAATATACTTCTTTCTTCTTTTGCTATTTCTTCATCAAAGTGGAACTCAACTTCCGACTCAACGCGCAAATTGTTGACTATCACCTCGATTTCTCCGGTAGAAATAGAGCTGTTTACCGTATCTTCAGTTCTAGCTTCAACTATTCCTGTAACAGTAATTACACTCTCTAATTTTAAATTTGATATCTCATCAAAAAAGTCTTTGTCATTATTAAATACTAGCTGAGTGATTCCGTAGAAGTCTCTTAAATCAACAAAAATTAGGTTACCATGGTCGCGCTTACGATATAACCATCCAGAAAGGGTAACTTCCTTTTCTACGTCGTTCTTCCTCAGTTCATTGCACGTATGAGTTTTATAGCAGTTCATATTTGTTTTACTTCTAAATTCTTTAAGAAGTATAGAAATAAACCTTATTACATACAAGCCCGTTCGTCAGATATTTGCGCAATTTTCGAAATAGAGCAGTACTGCTTTTATATTGTCTTTACCCGCAAAAAAATTGCACAATTTCTATAATTATGGTATAATAGTAAGGGTATTTTTAATGAATTAGATACAGGAAATGCCACTTACACAGATCATATTACATAGCGTAACATTACTTGCTGTAGCTGCAGTATTTCTCTTTTTGAGAAAAATATACAAAAATCGCATTAGAAAAATCATATTTCCTAGAAAAGTTTTTAAAGAAGAGTGGGAAGAAGACAGAAAATTCAATGAATTGTATCAAAAAAACAAGCAAAAAGAATTGATGAAACAACAGGAAATACTGCGCGAGAAGCAAAAAGATGTGCAAGTTTATAAAGAAGATCCAGAAATAGTTGACATAGCAAAACCGGTAGGTAAATGGACAAAGATGGTTATGATGGGTAATGGTTTAATGAAGCGTTTTGCACAATTGATACATAGCGAAGGCGGACAGAAAGGATTTTGGGAGCTGTTTGTTAAAGCTCAGGCTTCAACTCAAGGTAAACATAAGGGGAAGGGCAGATAATCCATGCTTGAATGTGAAAATTTATCCTGCGCTCGTAATAATAAGGTACTATTTAAGAATCTCAGTTTTAAAGCTGAGCTAAAATCAAAGATTCTAATCACTGGTCCAAATGGTAGTGGTAAAACCAGCTTAATTAGAAGTTTATCTGGACTTTTACCGCCGGTATCAGGCAGTATAAAGCATTGTGGGAAAGACATATATGATGACCCAAAATCTTACATATCTTGTATGGTCTATATAGGGCATAAAAACGCCTGCAAGGACAGCTTAACTGTTGCTCAAAACATAGAATTCTGGGCAGGAATACGAAATACTAGGGAATTGATTATGGCAGCTATTTGTTGTTTGCAGTTGCAACCTGTACTTAATATTAGATATGGCGAACTTTCTGCAGGCTGGAAAAGGAGAGTTGCGCTTGCTCGCCTCTTGATTTCTAATGCAAACGTTTGGCTGATAGATGAACCATTTTGTAATCTTGATAGTGCAACGTGTGAATTAGTGCTGAACTTAATCTCAATACGCTCTGAGCAAAATGGTATAGTAATTATTACAGGGCATAGCTCTACAGAGCAATTGTGTGATTTTACAACGATTGATATACGCGATTTCAATAGACTTCTTGTATAGTTTTTGGCAACAACCGTTAGAAACGAAAAACTTCCTTGACAAGTTTCGCCAGTCCCCGTATCATGAAACTGAAGGTATTCAGTTATCTTCATCTGTGCAGATTAAACAGCAAGAAAACAACGTAGTTGGCGTCTTATTTTTAATTTTTTGCACTATGTGCACCTTATGTCTTCACAACATTTCTAGGTTTTTACCTATATAAGCTGAAACGCGCTTATAAGTCGTTTAAGACAGTATAGTACGCCAATTTGCAGGATTAGAGAGTGACAACTAGCTAACACGGGTTTTCTTTGCCTTTTTTTTCTGCTTAGTAAATTTCTTAAACATTCAAACTAAGGTGAGTTGCATTTAAAAGCAGCTAAATTGCAGTGTTTAAGACTTAAAAAACGCCAATACTGAAAATAGACAATGACTAGGGCTTCTTTTGCCTTTTTTTTTATTTGGTAAATTCCTTAATGTTTATGGCTAAACGACAACCGTCATCCCGCTGCTTGTTAGCGCTTACTATTACCCACAAATATAAATGTTTGTTGCATAGCTCTTAATGGCATAACTTTTGCTTGAAATAACTGTTTATATGGTGCAATTTACAGCTTTTAGTTGCTAAAATTATAACTCTTAGTTTAATAATTTTAATCTAATAAGCTTTCAGGTTAATAAAATTAAATTATTTGAGTAAATACAATACTATGTTTTTATTTGTGGGTAATAGTAAGTTGTTAGCGGCTAAGGGATACCGCGAAGGGATACTGCGAATGAATCGCGGTATGACGGTTAATTATTCTGCGGCGGTATGACGTAGAGCTCGCGTTAGCTATACTTTTATACTCACCAACTCAGTATCCAATCTGGATCCAAGTAGTCAGCTACTTGGATGACACCCTGTTGAGGCTGCGCTTACACATTCCACTTTCTATGCTCACCAAACAAATTTGCTTACTCGCAGCAAAATTTTCTGGATCCAAGTAGTCAGCTACTCGGATGACATCTTTGTGTTTGAGGCAAAACCAGCTATAACATTTCTTCGCAAACAAATGTTCGTACAGTTATGCGCGTGATGCTGGAATCTAGACAACAATTAGATCCTATTGTCAAGCAATAAGCTACATGTGCTATTTATTTAGTAGATTAAATATGAAGTTTAAAACTCTGCTATTGACTTCCTGTAGAACTAGTGAAAACCAAACTTGCTTAAAACCACTTAATTAGTTATAGTTATAAGTTTAGGTACAGTAAAATGACAGCTTTTGTCCCCTTGATTATTTTTTTAATCTTGTATCTTGGAAGTGGTGCTTATTTTTCTTTTATCGGAACTGATAATCCACTTCATCAGGTTTCACCAGTAATATGCTTGTTACCAGCACTATTTTTTGCTGTCTCACGTGGTACAAATAAAACTCAGCATAACATCGATACTGTTATCGAGGGCATGGGTGACAAAAATACCCTTACTATGTGTTTAATTTTTTTATTTTCTGGAGCATTTTCTGCAGTTACTCAATCAATTGGTAGCGCAGACACTGTTGCTAATTTAATTCTTAATTTCCTTCCAGCAAGATTACTGCTGCCTGGAGTATTTTTGGCTTCTGCTTTTATTTCAACTGCAATTGGCACATCTATGGGAGTTGTTGCGCTGATGGTACCTATAGCTGTTAATCTGGCAAAAAGTGGAGCTTTTGGTCTCGAAATAGGAACTGCAACTGTAGTAGGTGGTGCCGTGTTTGGCGATAACCTTTCGATGATATCTGATACCACCATTGCATCTGTTTCTTCACAGGAAGCTTCAGCAAAAGATAAACTTAAAATGAACTCTAAAGTTGCACTTATTGCCAGCATTATAACACTCATCTACCTAGCAGTTGCCTCAAATAGTACAAAAATTATTTCTATATCAAATTTAGATTATTATTCTATAATAAAAATTATTCCTTACATTTCTTTAATAATCATGGGGCTGCTTGAAGTCGCCACTTTAGTAACAATAACTATAAACATAATTATTGCTGGTGTGCTAGGAATAACTTTTTTTGACTATGCTATCATTCAATTTCCTCATGACGTGTATGACGGTTTCAAAAAAGTAAACGAAATAGTGATATTTGCTCTATTTATCGGTGGATTGAGCCATATAATGTACAAGCAAGGTCAAAAAGCGTTGCATAAACTCATCGATGAAAGCAATATCACAAAAACTAAAGCTGAATTTGTGATAGCAGGAATTGCGTCTATGTTTACTACCTTAGTTGCCAATAATACCATTGCTATTTTACTAAGTGGTGGCATTGCAAAAAGGCTTGCACAAAAACACAGTATTGCGCCACATCGCAGCGCATACTTATTAGATGTTTTTGCTTGTGCTACAAAAGGTATCTTACCTTATGGTTCCCAACTATTGCTAGCAGGTAGCATCGCCTCTGTATCACCTATTTCTTTATTAACACAGGTATATTATTGCTTTATTCTAGCGGCAGTTACAATAGGCGAAATAATCATCAACAGCAGAAAAGAGAAACATTGTGCGGCTGCAACTTAGAGTTTCTCTTTTTTTACCCATAAGGAACGGAATTACTTGACACCCTTCGCCAACCCCCTTATCATGAAACTGAAGCTATTTATTTATCTTCGCAATCTGTGCAGGTTAATGACAAAAAACTTAGGGTATTTGGCGTCTCATGTTTAATTTTTCGCACTACGTACATCGCATGTCTTTAAAAATTTTTAGGTTTTTATCTATATAAGCCGAAACGCGCTTACAAAGCGTTTAAGACAGCAAAAAACGTCAAATTGACAAGGGAGAATTTGAATGCTAGCTACTACGGGGTTTCTTTGCCTTTTTTCCTGCTTAGTAAATTTCTTAAACACTTGCGGTGTAGGTTAGTTGCAAGTTAAAAGCAGCTAAATCGCTCTTAATCAAGCGTTTTAGAATAAAAAAAACGCCGGTATTTTAGTACATGGTAAATAGCCAACCACCACGGGGCTTCTTTTGCCTTTTTTTTTATTTGGTAAATTTCTTAAACATTTATAGTTGCAATTTAAGAGCCCGTAAAGGGTGTCATTCCAGTGCCCCTGTGATGTATTCCAGTGCTTGACACTGGAATACAGTTTTCCATATAATCTCATCGAAAATGTTGTAACCACTTTCCATGCTAGTTTGCTTGTTCACAAGCAAACTTTTCTGGATCCCAGTGTCTGGGCACTGGGATGACAAGAGAAGGTACTAGCCTGACACCCTGACAACCGTCATCCCGCTGCTTGTTAGCGGGATCTATGCTAATGCCCTTTTATTCTTTCAATTATGTTATTTCCATTTAAATCTGTCTGTTCCGCAACTTCAGTGAATACAGTTGAATACTCCCTAAAACTGATCGTCATAACTTTACCCTACTTTGAATAATATTTTGATCATTACATATTGTAACAAAAAAAAATCAACTCATTTCTTCTAACGGCTCTATATTAAAGATAGAAAGTCCAGAAGCAATGACGTGTGCTAAGGCTTGGACAAGTTGCAGCGGTGAGATCTTTCTTATATTTTTAATTGTGTAATCTTCTGTGTTTGTAAATGTTTTTTCTATACCCCACTGCAGTAATAAGTACTTTACGTTCTGAATGATTTATGATGTAAATTATACGGTAGTTGCTAACCCTTATCCTATATTGCCCTCTAAAGCTATGACATAAAGGCTTTCCTAGATTAAAAGGATCAACTGTAAGGCGTTTCTTTATGGCCTCCTGAACCATTAATTTAATCTTTGCCGGAAGAGCTGGAATTTCTTTTTCAATAACATTTTTTAAGAATTTTATAGTGTAAGTTTTATTTCCAGATGTTTTCATCATCCTCTACTTCTTCTTCACCTTCAGAGAGGCGATCGTCAGCTATTTTGGATAGCTCTACATCTTCTTCGAACTCTTCTTCCACTAAATCTACTAAAACTTCAGGAATAGTTTTATTTTGAGTCTCTGCCATTTCTGTAAGATACTGAGCCAATTTACTGTCAAAACTTACATTAACATTGAGCTTTTTTTGACTGTGAGCCATATATTAACCAGAAAATACTACTATAAACTATAACATTTTTACTTAATTTTGTCAACTTCTCTATTCGTTGAAAAAACAATCTTGCATAAAAAAATCAACTCATCTCTTCCAAAGGCTCTATATTGAAGATAGAAAGTCCAGAAGCGATGACGTGTGCTAAGGCCTGCACGAGAAACATTCTTGCAGCGGTGAGGTTTAAGTTGTCTTCCAGTATGAAACGCATGTTTAAATCACTCTTGCCATACCCCCATAAAACGTGAAACGCTTCTGCAACTTCAAGTAAGTAGAAAGTAATTCTGTGTGGCTCACAAAGCCTTGCTGCAATTTCTACCACATCTGGCCACTTTGCTAAGGTTTTTATGAGGAAGAGCTCTCCACCTGTCCTTAAAAGTGAAGGATCTGCTGTTGGGAGCTCTTTTGGAGCATTACGCATTAATGAATGAGCACGAGCATGCGCATATTGCACGTAAAAAATAGGGTTATCTTTTGACTGTTCTTTAACTTTAGCAAAATCAAAGTCCAAGACCATATCATTCTTGCGTGTTAGCATTATAAAACGAGTTATGTCCCTGCCAACTTCTTCCACTACATCTCTTGCTGTTAGGAAGTTTCCTGATCTTTTGGACATCTTAACAGGTTTGCCGTTCTCGAAAAAATTCACAATATTATGCAGTTTTACCTCTATTTTTGCTTGATCATCACTGAGCGCAGAGACGACTGCTTTGAGTCTTTTGACATAACCGCCGTGGTCACTACCAAGCTCTACGATCATATTGTTAAAACCACGCGATATCTTATCAAAATGGTAAGCGATATCCGAGGCAAAATAAGTCCAACTGCCGTCCTCTTTCTTCAATGCACGGTCAACGTCATCACCAAATTTTGTAGAGCGAAATAGCATCTCTTTTCTGGAAGTCCAATTTTCGCTTTCTTTGCCTTTTGGTTTCTCCAGGTACCCTTCATACACTAGACCCTTGTCAGACAATATCTTTATACTCTCTTCAATTTTGCCACTTTTTTGTAGCTCATACTCTGAAGTAAAAACATCATGATTTACTCCAAGTAAGTTCATGTCTTCCTTTATGATTTCTAAGATGGAACTTAAAGTATAGTCTCTAATCACTTGATTATCTTGCTTTTCTAGAAGCTCTGCGCCATATTTTTTGGCCAGCCCAGTCCCTATTGGTTTTAAATATTCACCTGGGTATAAACCTTTTTCGATGCTGATTTTTTCTCCCAGAGCTTCCTTATACCGCAAATATACTGACCGAATTAGCGTATCTATCTGCGCTCCAGCATCATTAATATAGTATTCCTTAGTAACTTTATAACCAACTTTTTTCAATAAATTTGCCAGAACGTCACCAAATACTGCCCCTCTTGCATGACCAATATGCAGTGGACCAGTTGGATTTGCAGATACAAATTCAACATTAATGGCCTGATTGTTCCCTATATCTAGGGTGCCAAACTCTGTTTTTAGCTCATTTATTTGTTTTAAAATCCCATGCCATACTTTTATTTTTAAGTGTATGTTGATGAAACCAGGGCCCGCTATTTCCACTTTTGCAACTTCATCAAAAAGTTCAAATTCTTTGGCTAAAACCTCTGCAATTTCAATGGGATTCTTCTTTTCATGCTTTGCGAGCACCATAGCAACGTTTGTGTAAATGTCTCCATGTGCTCTGTTACTTGGGGGTTCTACGATAAAGTTTGTTGTATCTGTATTTATAATACCCCTTTGCTTCAACTCGTTTAATTTACTCAAAATTAAGGAAGAAGCCCTTTTGAAAATGTTCATCAACTAGAAAAACTATGAAAACCTCCAACAATATAGCGAATAAGTGGGGCTAGTTGAAGGTTTATCTTAACTATTTTATCTTCCTGGATCAGAGTTTATATTAAGTCGTTGCCGTAACCATGGTAAGAGAAAGCCATACCTTCACTGTAACCATCATTACCAGCACCAGGCTCTTCAACATCATCAGTTACTACCTGATCTTCAGTTGTGATTTTATCCTTGATCGTCTCATCTACACCCTCATCACTATAAGAAAATTTGTTAGTATATGAATAGCGATTATTGATTTTATCACTATAGTTATGTTTTAACATAGAGACCTCCTATACAGTCAAAATTGGAATTACATTAAGATAGAACAAGCTATGAATATAACGTGAATGAAAGAAACTACAGATCACGAAATTTCCGGATAACTATGGAACCATTATAAAATAATAAAATTAAAAATTTAATAATTTTAATTATAAATCTAGCATATCAACTAACGGTATGATTTAAATTTTCTTTCAATTCCACTGTATCTTCGCCAGTTTTGCATACAGCCCGTCTTTACTCATTAGAGAGTCATGAGTTCCTACTTCTTCTACTTTTCCATGATTAATTACTATAATCTTGTCAGTCTTGAGTGCGGTTGATAGCCTGTGTGTAATTACGATTGTTGTTCTGTTTTGCATTAACTTGCTCAATGCTTTTTGCACGAGGTTCTCACTTTTGTAATCAAGGGCAGAGGTTGCTTCATCCAGTATTAAAACCTGAGGATTGTTGAGTATGGCCCTTGCTATTACAATACGTTGTTTTTGTCCTTCAGAAAGTTTTAATCCTCTTTTTCCTACAAATGTATCAAATTTATCAGGCAGCTTATCAATAAATTCCATTGCATAAGCGCTGATGGCTGCTTGCTTTACTTCCTCATATTCGGCACCTGGTTTGCAATATAGTATATTTTCCATTATTGAGCAAGAGAATATCATGTGATCTTGTGGCACTAAGCCAAACAACGATCTGAGGTCATTTAGCGCAATTGACTTAATGTTGTGCCCATCGATAGTAATGCTACCTTTGTTTGGATCATGAAAACGGAGCAGAAGCTTTAAAATGGTGCTTTTACCACTGCCAGATGGTCCAACAATTGATACTGCTTGACCTGCCTCTATAGAAAATGATACGTTATCTAATGCTGGCTTATCAGCATAAAAAAATGTTACACCATTAAACGAAATTCCCTTTTGAACACTACAAATTTTTATAGGATCATCGGGATCTGCTATAGAGCTTTTCATATTTTTAAATTCAAATAAACGCTCTACTATTCCAAGACCTCGTTGTAAATCACTGATATTATCGCTCAAATTATTTATAGCTCCTGCCGCAAGCGCTGAATAAAACACAAATGAGGAGAGTTCTCCAATAGTTATATTATTGCTTAAGACTTCTTTAATACCAAAAAAGAGCAAAACAACTAGTGAACCTATCACACACGTGATAACTAGAGTTACTAAAATAGCACGCAAGAGTACTAATTTTACGTATGATTTTGATACTGAGTTTAAATGTTCCTTAAAACGGATTTTTTCGTTTTCCTCGAGTACAAACGATTTGATAGTCACTATAGATCTAAAATTTTCCTCACTAAATGACGCAAGCTCACTTAATTTATCCTGAGCAAAGCGTGCATAGCTACGCACTTTTTTTCCAAGTGAGGTCATGATAATGAGTAGTATAGGTATTATTGCGGCTGCATACGCAGTTAGTTGTATATTTGTATATAATAACATAGCAACACTGCCAATCAGAATCACAAAATTTCGTAATATGGTTAGTAAGCTGCTGTTTATTATTGATTGCAGCACAGAGGTATCAGTAATTAACGCTGAGATAACATCTTGTACGCCTGTGTTCTCAAAGAAACTTGGTTGCAAGTTAGTGATACTGCTATATAAGTCATATCTGATTCTTGCGATAACTTTCTCGCTGCCAATGCCAATGAAATATAACCGAGTAAATGCAGTGAGAGAAATGGCTAAAACTATAAGTATTGCAACTAATAGTTTGGTAGTAAAATCGTGCTCTGTGCCAGAATCAATTATATTGCTTAAGCCTCTGCCAAAGAGGAGGATCGTTAAGGCTGAAAATAAAACTGCAATAAAAGCTATGACAAAATAGGATAGATTAGGCTTTATATAGTAAAATAACTGCCTAATATTAGATCGCATCTTATTTTAAAGTTTCTAAAGTTAAGTATATAGATTTTAGTTTCAGGGGAAAGGGGAAAGGTGTAGTATGAAGCAATTTAGGTTCTGCAGCTGTTATAGTCCACCAAGAAAGGGTAGTAGCCCGCAGAAACGAAAAACTTGCTTGACAAACTCCGCCAGTCCTCTTATCATGGTATTGAAGGTATTCAGTTATCTTCATCTGTGCAGATTAAACAGCAAGAAAACAACGTAGTTGGCGTCTTATTTTTAATTTTTTGCACTATGTGCACCTTATGTCTTCACAACATTTCTAGGTTTTTACCTATATAAGCTGAAACGCGCTTATAAGTCGTTTAAGACAGTATAGTACGCCAATTTGCAGGATTAGAGAGTGACAACTAGCTAACACGGGGTTTCTTTTGCCTTTTTTTCTGCTTAGTAAATTTCTTAAACATTTAAACTAAGGTGAGTTGCATTTAAAAGCAGCTAAATTGCAGTGTTTAAGACTTAAAAAACGCCAATACTGAAAATAGACAATGACTAGGGCTTCTTTTGCCTTTTTTTTCGTTTGGTAAATTTCTTAAGTATTTATGGCTAAACGACAATCATCATCCCGCTACGTGTTAGCGCCACGGCGGTATAGCTATACTTAAAAATATGGTTGAATAGTTGTTAATAATAGTGTATAATTATTAATCTTTTCTCAGTATTTTTACTATGGCTCTTTCTAAATTTCTCGATCCA
Organism: Wolbachia endosymbiont (group A) of Cydia splendana; assembly: GCF_947179475.1. Taxonomy (NCBI): domain Bacteria; kingdom Pseudomonadati; phylum Pseudomonadota; class Alphaproteobacteria; order Rickettsiales; family Anaplasmataceae; genus Wolbachia; species Wolbachia endosymbiont (group A) of Cydia splendana. Next base: position 621,825 of record NZ_CAMXBP010000001.1, on the reverse strand, counting down.
AAGTTAGATTTAACATTTAAGAAAATCTTTGGCACTGAAAAAAATAAGAATATTCTTATCCATTTTTTAAACGATATTTTAGGATGTACTGAAGTCAACACTATACAAGAAGTAGAATTCTTAAGCACCATTATGGACCCTGAAATTGCTTCTGATAAACAAAGCATTGTTGATGTTCTTTGCAGAGATTCTAGTGGGAACAGGTATATAATTGAGATGCAGCTCGCTCGTGATAAAGGCTTTGAAAAACGCGCACAACTTTATGCTGCTAAGGCTTACTCAAGACAAGCTGATAAATCTGGTAAATACGTTGATTTAAAGAAGATTTTCTTTATCGCGATTTCAAATTGTACCTTATTCCCTGATAAGCTTGACTATATATCTAGCCATACCATAAGAGATGAAAAAACCAATGAGCATGACTTAAAAGATTTTCAATTTATCTTCATAGAGCTGCCAAAATTTCCTAAGAGTAGAGAAGAACAACTAGAAAGTGTAGTAGACCGTTGGCTATTTTTTTTCAAATATGCAGATGAAACAACGGACGAAGATCTCAGAAAAATTGCGGAAAAATCACCAATAATAAAGCTAGCATATGATGAATTAGATAAGTTTCACTGGAATGAAAAAGATCTAATAACTTATGAAGAAAGAATAATGGATCTGCGCAAAGAAGAAGCCATTCTTGAATACAGACTTGATCTTGCTAAAGAGGAAGGTAGAAAAGAGAGGGAAATTGAAGTCGCAAAGAATCTACTTAAAGCAGGTGTTTCTTTTAATATTATAGCTCAAACTACTGGTCTTTCTATGAGTGAGATCAAAGAATTGCAGAATTAAGTGTGAATGGTTACGAAAAATATAAGTTTTTGCGATAAACGACATAGTGATGTATTTGTTGTTCAGCATGTCAGTGGAATATTTTCTGGTATCTGTTCAGATGCATGGCTAATGCTGAAACAAAAATTCCAGTGCTCCTTTTTTTGTCATCCCAGTGTCAGCTACTTGCATGACACCCATTTGTTCCTATAGTTGCTTTTCTCGTCTACCTTATTTTGCCACTCATCTGAACAGATACCCATTTTGGAGGGATACCAATAATAGTTGTGAGCGGTACAAGTTTAGTCCATATACCTTCCAAGCATAACACGCTCACGAAACTTTAATGCGATAGCTTGGTTTCTACTGAAAGACAGCATTATGCCAAGTGCGATGCTCGAAGATAAAAGAGAAGAACCACCATAGCTAAGTAACGGCAGGGTTATGCCGGTGGTTGGAAAAACACTCAATGTTACCCCTATGTTTATTATGAATTGTGTGATGAATTGAATTGAGATACCGAGAATCACCAACAGATTAAATAATTCATTTTCCCTATATGCAATGTAAAGCAAGCGGGCGGAAATGATGCCAAATAACATCAATGTGGCTAAGCATGTAATCAAACCAAATTCTTCTGCTAAAACAGAAAACACAAAATCTGTATGGCAATCAGGAAGAGAGGCTTTTACGCTACCTTCACCAGGCCCAACTCCAGTTAATTGACCTCTTTTGAATGCTTCTAATGATTTTGTGACTTGAAAGTTATCGCGCTGCGTAAAAAAGACAAAATTGTAAATCCTTTGCTTTATATGTGGGAGGCATAAGTAAGCTATTGTAGTTCCAGTTGTGGCCATTCCTATTATGCATAGAAAGTATAAAAATGGTATACATGCAATAAACATTTGACCGATAAAAGAATATGTTAAAAGCATAGACATACTGAAATCAGGTTGCAAAAGTAACAACACAAAAACTAACAGAAATATTATGATTGATATGTGTATTTTAAACTTCATTTCGCTGGCCAAGATACTAGCTATAACAACAGAAAAAAATGGCCTTACGAACTCAGATGGTTGAACTGAAATTTTGACAATATGTAACCATCGTTTCGCACCTTTTACCTCTATACCAAGTATTATCGCAATTGCTACTAGAATAGTAAATAAAATGAAACCTGCGAACGAGAGGTTAAGTATAGTTCTTGTGTTGAGAAAAGAAAATGTCACCAAGGTAATTAGTGACAGGACTATATAAATTGTGTGACGCCGTATAAAATAATCTTGTGGTAAAGAAAGACGCTGCGCAATTACAGGGCTTGCTGAATAAACAAGAATGAAGCTTATAGTGAGCAAAAAAAACACTGGAAGGATGAGATAATAATCCAGCGTTCTATACCAGAGTTTAATATTCATTTTGTTCCAATGTGTAATGCCACTATTCCATAGCTCATATTATGAAACTCAACATTCTTAAAACCTACCTCTTCAATCTCCATTTTAAAATCAGCCTGAGTTGGAAATTCTCTGATGCTCTTCACTAAATATTCATAAGAACTCTTGTCTTTAGCAACTATGCTGCCAATTTTAGGAATTACTTTAAATGAATATAAGTCATAAAGTTTGGTAAATATCTCATTTTGATAGTGCATAGGGGCAAATTCTAAGCAGATAAATTTTCCATGTGGTTTTAATACCCTGTGCGCCTCATTTAAAGCCTTCTTACGGTCAGAAACATTTCGAATGCCAAAAGCTATTGTGCAATAATCAAATTCGGAGTCTTCAAATGGTAAACTTTCTGCGTTCGCACATACCCAATCAAAATTAATTTGGTTTGAATTTATAGCTTTATCACGTCCTCTGCTTAGCATGTTTTGATTTATATCGCATACTGTAACCTTAGCACTTGGCTCTTTTCTTACTACTCTTATTGCTATATCTCCAGTTCCTCCAGCAACATCTAAAACCTTAGAGTTTTTTGTAAAATGCACACTATTTACCATCCTATCTTTCCATAATCTGTGCATTCCGAGGCTCATTATATCATTCATGGTGTCATAGCGATTTGCCACGGAGTCGAATACCTCTTTAACTAATTGTGATTTCTTCTCGATTTTTATAGTAGACATTACGTAAAAACTCCTTTATAATTAGTAAAAATTAATTTGAATTAATACAAATGTCAACGACAGGCCTTGAGCCTGTTAAAATCTTCTTCAGCGTGGTATGATGACCGAGTTAGTGGGCTTGATGCAACCACTAGGAACCCTTTGGAGTAAGCGATATATTTATAATGCTCAAACTCTTCTGGGGTAACATATCTATCAAGTTTTGCATGTTTTGGAGTTGGTTGTAGATATTGACCAATTGTAATAAAATCAACCTCAGCACTGCGCAAATCGTCCATAACCTGAAATATTTCCTCTTTTGTTTCTCCAAGACCAACCATAAGCCCCGACTTTGTGAAAACTTTAGGATTAATCTGCTTTACCATCTTCAGCAAATATAGTGAATGAAAATAGCGAGCTCGTGGTCTTATTTTTGCATACAATCTCGGCACTGTTTCAATATTGTGGTTATAGACATCAGGTGATGCAACAGCGATTGCTTCAAATGCTCCTTTCTTATTTAAAAAATCAGGAGTTAAAATCTCTATTGTTGTTTCTGAAGTTATCTTTCTAATTTCTTCTATGCACTGTATAAACTGATTTGCGCCACCATCTGGCAAATCATCACGATCAACGGAAGTAATGACAACATGTTTTAAGTTTAACTTTTTTATCGCTTTTGCTAAATTTTCTGGCTCATGAGGGTCTAGTTTATCAGGAATGCCAGTTGCAACGTTGCAAAATGCACAAGCACGAGTGCAAACAGAACCAAGAATCATCACAGTAGCATGACGTTTATTCCAACATTCACCAATATTTGGACATGCAGCCTCTTCGCACACTGTATGCAAGTTATGCAGTTTAACGATGTTTAAGGTCTCATTGAATACTTCACCGGTCGGAGCTTTTGCTCTGAGCCATGGAGGCTTACTATGCATCTGAAACTGCTAACTCTACCTCTTGCTTTACTAAAACTTTTTTCAACCTTCTTTTTATCTTCTGCGCTTTCTCACTTAGTTTAATCGTTCTTGTGTTGAGCAAAAAAGCATCTAAATCACCTTTGTAATCTATAGTTCTCAAAGTTCTTGTTGCCACACGAAATCTAAACTTTTTATTCAATATATCACTTGTTAACGTAACCTTATGTAAATTTAAAAGAAAGGTACGCTTTGTTTTACGATTCGAATGTGATACCTTATTACCAAAAGATTTTTTTCTATTTGTTAATTCACAAACTCTACTCACTTCAATATACCAAATTATTCTATGTACTTAGATTACCTTATATAGTCAAATAGTCAATACTCTCTTGCTTAATTTTTATACCATATACTGCTTTATAACCAAAAAATATCGTAATTTTTTCTATTATAAGAGAAATCATATGCTGAATTTCCAATGCTTTGCTGCCATTTGTTACTACCAGATGCAACACACCCGAATTTATATTCTGTGCATATGAGATCTTTTTCGGTTTTGTACACTCTGCTATTTCTTTCCCTACTATATTTCGCCAGTTTAAAATAAGACGTATTTCATTTTTACTAATCTTATTTTTCATGCATTTTAATGCATAGTTTTCAATTATAGACTTTAATTTTTTTGGACCGCTACGTTTGAGCATTTTTCTGTTTTTTTAGTAGGTAGATAATATAAAAGTATACATATAACTTGAGATTTTGTCATTACTGCTACATGTTTGTGAGATACCGTGACGGTATGACCATAATCGTCACTCCGCAACGCATATTGCATAGTCGTCATTCCGCGGCGTGTTCGCGGAATCTAGCTCTGGTCACGCTACTTAGATGACAACCTGCTAACTGCTTTACAAACCTCTAGCCTCACACCGTAAAAGCAGTATTTTTATGCAAAACTTATCTCAACGTAGCACTTGTCAAGATCGTTCCATTCAAAAATTTTTGTTTTGCCTCATAATTAACCTTATAGCTGTTTTAATTGTAATTAGTTAAATTATTATTAACTTGCCAGGCTAGATCCAAAAAATAGCATAATCAATATGCAAATTGTAATAGAAATCACGTTTGCGTATGGTTTATTGCTATGCGGTTAATCTTTCCTCAATCCAAGCTGCTTGAATAGCTTCGAGTATTTTTTCGTTACAGCGTTTTTCATCATCATCAAATTCCTCTAAACTCAAGACCTTTTTTTTAAGCTCAGTGAATCTGATACTAATTATATTCTCATTTGGAAATTTTTCCTCCAGAGCTTCCACAATATCTTCTATATCAAGCCATTTCATACTTTTTTGTATTTATCTGCTAAGTTAAATTGGTGCCCATGGGGAGACTTGAACTCCCAAGGTCGCAAAACCCACGGATTTTAAGTCCGCTGCGTCTACCGATTCCGCCACACGGGCTTTTTTTATCTATCTAGAGTAAAACTCTACTACTAAATTGACTTCCATGTCTGCTGAATAAGGAACCTCAGAATATTGAGGTGACCTCAAATACTTCACTGAATGCTCTTTACTATCTGCTTCTAAATAATCCGGAGCCTTGCGCTCTTGTTTTTGTTCAGCCTCTACTACTACAGGGATTTTTGCTGCCCTTTCTCTTATTTTTATTATATCACCTGGCTTCACTCGATAACTCGATATGTTAACCACCTTATCATTAACTGTAACGTGCTTGTGAGATATGAGCTGCTTTGCTGAGTAAATTGTTGGAACAAGACCAGAGTGGTATAAAACAGAACTTAATCTCGATTCTAAGATACCGATAAAATTATCAGCCGTATAACCCTTTCTGTTATAAGCATCTAAAAATGTACGTCTGAGCTGCTTACTTGAAATCGCATAGTAAAACTTAAATTTCTTATGCGCAGCAAACTGCTTACCAAAGTCGGATAACTTCTTGAATCCAAGAATACCATGTTGACCTGGAGGGTATTTCCTTTTGTTTACTGGGTCTTTAGCTCTACCCCATAAATTTACACCAAGTCTACGGCTAATCCTATACTTTCTAGTGATAACAGTTGTCATATAAAAACTCTCACGATTTAACTTTAGATTATTAAGGATTTTAGCACTCAGTGTCAACTTGTTTTTGCTGATATAATCTTTTATACTTCATTTTTAAGTTTTTCTATTAACACATGAATCATTCACATTTAAAATCTATGGCAAACGCCATCCGTTTTTTATCAATTGATGCAGTACAAAAAGCAAACTCTGGACACCCAGGTATGCCACTTGGCATGGCAGATGTTGCAACTGTTTTGTTTGCTAAATATCTGAATCATAATCCTGATGATTCTAAATGGTTCAATAGAGATCGCTTTGTTTTATCAAACGGTCATGGGTCAATGTTACTATATTCAATATTATATTTGACAGGTTATATCGGTATAGATGAGCTAAAAAACTTTAGGCAAATGAGATCCAAGACCCCAGGTCATCCAGAGTTTGGCTTGACTTCCAGAGTAGAGGCAACAACAGGCCCGCTCGGTCAGGGGTTTGCCACTGCTGTTGGCATGGCACTTGCTGAATCGATTCTTAAAGAACAATTTGGAGATAGCTTAATTAATCACTACACTTACGTGATGCTAGGGGATGGCTGTCTTATGGAAGGAATAAGCCATGAAGCAGCATCACTTGCTGGGCATCTTAAATTGAATAAGCTTATAGCTCTTTTTGATGATAATGATATTTCTATAGATGGCGCTACTTGCCTTTCCTGTTCTGACGATGTAGAGAAACGCTTCTTAGCGTATGGATGGAATGTTGACAAAATTGATGGCCATGATTTTGATGCCATATCCCTTGCAATAGAGCAAGCAAAAAAGTCTGATAAACCTACAATGATCTGCTGCAAAACTATTATCGGAAAATTTTCAGGCCGTGCTGGCACATCCTCTGCTCACAGTGGTGCTTTTTCGGAGGAAGACATAAAACAGATGAGAGAGAAATTAAACTGGAATTATGAACCATTCCATGTACCAGAAGATGTGAAAAATGCCTGGAAGAAAACTGTTGAGAGAGCAAAACAAAACTACACGATGTCATTCCAGCGCGTGACCAGGAAAGAAGAAAAAGAATGGATCCCAGTGTCAAGCACTGGGATGACAGAAGAGAATGCTGGGATGACAGGGTATCATGCAGAACTTCAAAGACGGTTAGATAAACATCTACCAGATAATATCGCTGGTGTTTTAGCTGACCTGAAGAAACAAATATGTGAGCTAATGCCAAACGAAGCTACTCGATCTTCTTTCGGCAGAGTAATGGAACTTTTAACTGAGTCTATGCCGGAATTAATCGGCGGTTCTGCTGATCTTACTGGGTCAAATTGCACTAAATATAAGCACATGCAGGTAATAAATAGCAATAATTATAGTGGCTCTTATGTCCACTATGGAGTGAGAGAGCACGCTATGGCAGCTTGTATGAATGGTATGGCACTTCACGGCGCGATTCTTCCTTATGGCGGCACTTTTTTGGTATTTTCCGACTATTGTCGTCCTGCTATACGTCTTTCAGCTCTGATGAAGCAGCAGGTTATGTATGTCATGACTCACGACTCAATTGGAGTGGGAGAAGATGGCCCAACTCATCAGCCAATAGAGCATTTAGCCTCTTTGCGTGCTATACCAAATCTATATGTTTTTAGGCCAGCCGATGCAGTTGAAACTCTAGAGTGTGTTAGCATTGCACTCGAAAAAAAAGAATCACCTGCACTGTTTGCGCTCTCAAGGCAAAACGTAAGTTACATGCGCAAGTTCTACTCTGATATCGATCAATCTGCTAATTTATCGAAGTTTGGTGCATATATTTTGTGTGAATGTTCAAAAGAATTAAAAGTGACGATATTTGCTACGGGGTCCGAGGTTGAAATTGCAGTTGAAGCAAGGGAGAAATTGCAGGAAAAGGGTATAGGTACAAGGATTGTTTCTATGCCATGCTGGAGGCTTTTTGACGAGCAAAGCGATGAATATAAAGCGGCAATATTAAATAATGACAGCATTAAAGTTGCAATTGAAGCCGGAAGTGAAATGGGTTGGCATAAATACATAGGTTCAAACGGTATATTTATTGGCATGAAAAGCTTCGGAGAATCAGCACCTTATAAAACACTCTATGAGCATTTTAATATCAGTGCTGATCACGTAGTAAAATGTGTGTGTGAGAAACTGGTTTATATTCAGTAGACTTCTTGCATAACCATATGAAAGCCCACTCTTCTTTGTCATTCCAGCGCGTGACGTTATTTCCATCCAAGATGGTGTCATTCCAGTGCTCCTTTTTTTGTCATCCCAGTGCGTGACACTGGGATCTAGCCTTTATTATTTGGTTGAAATTAAGTCTTCTGGATCCCAATGTCAGCTACTTTCATGACATCATCATAAAGTAAAATGAGATCCCAGTGTCAAGCACTGGGATGACACCTTTTCCGGTAGAAGATCACTATCAAATCACATTGCTCTGGTCATTATGATCACCATTATTTTGTTCAACTGATTGATCGACCCCAGGTGAAGAAGAATCATCATAAGGTTGTGTGTCAGACTTTTCTTCGTCAGACCCAAACAACCATGAAAAAAAACCACCAAAAAATGATGCAACTAATGAAAAAGGCTTCATAAGTATACTAAACAAACTACCAAAAAAAGAGCTCGGCTGTTCTTCTGTTTGTGCAGGTTCTGTGGAAGCAACAGGACCTACATCGTTGTCTTGTACATCAGTTCCTTGTTCTGCACTGGTGGTGCTGGTTTGTCCTCCCTTATTTTGTGTAGATCCAGTAGGTTGACTACCGTTGCTTACACCAGTTCCTTGTTCTGCACTGGTGGTGCTGGTTTTTTCCCCTTCTTTGCTATTATCTGATTGTAGTTCAGTATCATCACCTACTCGTTTTTCTTCCTCTTGACCCCCTTCACTATCTGTCGATGATCCACCCGCTGAACCATCATCAGATTTTTCTGCTGGTTGCAATAGAGTTTTTATTCCTTCATCAGTGGCTAATTTGAAAGGAGTATTTCCATCTTCATTTTCTATATTAACATCTGCTCGTTTTTCTATTAAGAATTTTACTGTTTCCGCAGAGGCGTTTGCTGGACGATATGCATAACCCATAAACATTTTATTTTTTGTAGTAAAATGTAAAGGAGTCCATAGATCGTTATCTTGTATATTAACATTCGCTCCTTTTTCTAATAAAAGTTCTGCTATATCCGTATAACCTTCTCTAGCAGCCCAATGCAAAAGAGTATGTCCATATGAATCTACTGCATCAGCATTTGCTCCCTTGTTTAATAAAGCTTTAACTATATCTTTATGGCTACTATTGTAATTATATTCCATCATACTCTGAAGAAGTGATTCCATTACTGTATCAACCTTTGCTCCACTATTTAATAAAACTTCAGTTGCATCTTTATGACCATAGAAAGCAGCTTTAAACAAAGGAACCATTCCATTTTTATCTGCTATATTAACATCTGCTCCTGCTTTTATTAGGGCGTCTACTATTTCTTTATGGCCACTTGCAGCAGCTTCAAATAAAGGAACCATTCCTTCTTTATCTGCTATATTAACATCTGCTCCTGCTTTTATTAGGGCGTCTACTATTTCTTTATGGCCACTTGCAGCAGCTTCATGTAAAGGAGTTTTTCCATTGCTGTCTATTGAATTAACGTTTACTTTTTTACTTAATAGAATTTAAACTTCCTTATAATTATCACTTTTAACGGCTGAATACAAAGCTTCGATATCCTTTTGCGTTTCTTCTAGAATTTTTACTATATGTTGCCTGCCTTGTTGAGAGGCAAGCTTTAAAGGAATGCTGTCAGTATTATCTAGTGGAGTAACACAAATTCCTTTTGCTTCTAATAGAACTGTTACTATTTTCTTATCGTAACTTTTAGCAGCTTCATGTAAAGCAGTCCTTCCATTTTCATTTGCTATATTAACATTGATCCCTTTTGCTTCTAATAGAGCTTCTATTATACTTGTATCGAGTGGTTGCGTTTTGTTGGCTTTTTCAACAGCAACATGTAAAAGAGCGCGTCCATTTTCAGACTGTGCATTAACATCTGCTTTGTTATCAATTAAAAGCGAGACCATATCTTTGTCTCCTTTGACAATAGCATGCCGTAAAGGAGTAAATCTGTTTCCATCTAAAGCATTAACATCTGCTCCTTCACTTATTAGACGCTTTAATCCATCAATATCACCTCTTTTAACAGCCTCAAATAAAGCAGCATTTTGTGGAACTTGGCTTTCTTCTTCATCATTTTGCAATACTGGACTAGCATCATCAGATTCTTCTGCGGGTTGCAATAGAGTTTTTATTCCGTCATCACCGGCTAAATTTAAGGGAGTATTTTCCCCTTCATCTTTTGCATTAACATTTGCCCCTTTTTCCAATAGATCTTTTACTATCTCTGCATGGCCATTTTCAGCAGCCCGATGTAAAGGAGTCTTTCCATTTTGATCTGTTATATTAACACTTGCCCCTTTGTCCAATAGGGCTTCTACTACCTCTTTATGGCCATGTGCAGCAGCAAAATGTAAAGGAGTACCTTCATATTTATCTTGTGCATTAACATCGATCCCATTTACTTTCAGTAGGGCTTCTACTACTTCTTGATGGCCCTCTTCAGCAGCCCTATGTAAAGGAGTGCTGTTATGTTCATCTATTGCATTAACATTTGCCCTATTATTTAGTAAAACTTCTACTACCTCTTTACGGCCCTCTTCAGCAGCTCGATGTAGAGGAGTCATATTTGCAAATCCTACTGCATTAACATTTGCCCCATTATCCAATAGATCTTTTACTATCTCTGCATAGCCATTTCCAGCAGCATAATGTAAAAGAGTGTTGTTATGTACATCTACTGCATTAACATCTGCTCCTTCACTTATTAGACGGTTTACTGCATCAATATCACCTCTTTCAACAGCCTTAAAAAAATTATCTCTACTTTGTGAACTACTCATCCTACACCTCTTTGTAAAACTATATTGTTATAATAAAGCCGTTAATAATCTATGAGCTCTCACCCCCTGTAAAATTATATTATCATGATAAAGTCATTAATAACCCATGAGCTCTGGATCACGCAAATAATGGTTATTCCCTGTGTTTTTCAGTACATTTGAGCTGGCTGTACATAAGAATTGCAATTGTAGAGCATGCTATTGTTAATAGTAAATTTGGTAAAATACCATAGCGAAAAAATTTTCCTACTATATATATTCCAATAGCCCCAAACATCATATTGCAGAATGAGAGAACTGCACTACCAAGCCCTATACCTTTGATCGTTTCTAAAGCAGAAGTTACGTTATTGCTTATTATTAATGCAAGTCCGATATTGGCTGGAATCCAGGCGACTTGAAGAATTAATATATTCAACTTGTCCGCGAAATAAAAATATACCAATAAACTATCGGATATTATCGGTAACACCAAACCTATTATTAGCATTTTGCTAACCCCTACTTTTGGTACATACCTTCTATTAATTAAAGTTCCAATTATGTAGAATATGACTATGATCGATATGAGGTAGCCAAAATACTGTACTTCAATGCCCATCGATTCAAATATGAACGGGTAGTTAGCAATGTATGCCCAAAGCCACATGAAAGTTAATCCATGAATGGCTGAAAACCCAAGGAAACGATAATTTCTAAATATTGATATATATTGCTTGAAGATATTAGTAGTTATGTTAGTTATACTGGTTTCATTTTTATTTACAGTGAGTGTTTCTTGTAACTTAAAGTAGATAAAAATAAGTATAGCAATTGCTGCAAGTGATATAATAAAAAACAAAAATTTCCAATGATACCCATGTGAAATTATATAACTGCCCACCACTGGAGCTATTCCAGGTGAGAGTGCCACAACCATATTTAATTTTGAAATGACTCTCGAGTATTCACTACCCGAGTACATATCCCTTATTGCTGCATACCCAACAACACCTGCAACACCAGCCCCTGTTCCTTGTATGAAGCGAATTAGTATCAAGAGCGCAATGCTGTCGGCTATATAACACATGACACTTGCCAAAGTAAAAATTGTCATACCAATCAGCATCATTGGACGCCTACCATAATGGTCCGATAATGGACCATAAATTAATCCAGACACCGCAAATCCAACTAGATTCAAGCTAATTGTAAGCTGCACTACACTGCCTTCTACTTTAAAATAATTGGCAATGCTTGGTAGTGCAACTGAGTATAGGTCAGTTGCCATATCGACAATTGCTACAGACAATATCATAATAAGAGAGATGATATTTTGCGAAAGAGCTGTTTTCACTTAATGATTTATTGGTAAATATACTTAATTATAATGTATTTTTTTCATTAGTATAAGTACAATGTTACATAGTAAACGATGTCATTCGAGTAGCGGACACTGAAATCTTAAGCTAAAATCATGAAAAGCACGAATTTCAATATCTTACCTTTGATTATTCACTTTAAGCTTTAAGTCTTCAACAGAAGATGCATTTGCCTCACTTACTACCTTTAGTGGTTCACCAAGGCTATGTTCCACTTTTGTCTCAAATTTAAAGCCCAATTTTTCGCAAAGCTTCTGAAAATATTCAACAATAACATCAAACAAATTCTTACCACTTACTTTGTAGTTTTTTAGCTCTTTAGGAATGGTAAGAAGTACTTTACCATCTTCATATGTTACATTTTTATCTTCACATTTCAGTTTAAACTCCGCTGAACTGCAAAAACCTGGTGTTTCGATATATGTATAATCATCATAGTTAAGCATTTTTGTATATTTCATGCTAAAACTAAGCTTTATACAATTGGGTTCACGACAATCCATAATATACTCTCTTGTCATACAGTTGCCTTGCGTTGACAAATGAAAAGATCCAAGAGCTTGATTCATATCATTAGGAAGAAAATGAGTATATCCGCCCTGATAATAGTTATTTATTAACTCCTCAATAATAGAGTTATTGGGAATTGTTGCACCAACGTGTTTAAACATTTCTGTAAAAATTTGTCTGAGAAATGGACGATAATTCCCTTTTCCGTTTTCATCCCGTAGAATTAGATTTTTATGGTTTGAATACAGATCGTTAATAAATTCGTTAGTTATTTTTTGTCCGTTAATAGCAAGGCCGTGTGTTCTATTAAGATCCTTATATGTTCCCTCACCAGAAATTACTTCGTCCCAAGTGTTAGCTTTGAAATCAGCATATTTGAGCTTCTTCACTTCAGCTTTCAACGCATTGACCATTTCCTTTGACATGTTATATCTCTACCATTAATACCTGTATATTAATTCTAGCACTTACTTTATTAAATTTCAATTACTAAATGAATTTATCACTTTCACTTCCGTATTTTCCAGCGAGTCACCGTAAGCATACGCGTCAAGTTAAGGAAATAAAGGTATGAAAGAGATAGAATAATAAGGTATAAGTTCTCCCAGATATACTTTTAGTGAGAGAACCAATGAATAAAATAACTTGCTTATCAAAAAAGCTCAAAGAATTTTTTAATGAAAAAGCAGAGAAAATCTCAATTACAACAAGGTTTATAAAAAGAAAGAGAAAGCTAAAAGGTTCATCATTCGTAAAAGCCATGGTCTTGGGTAATATAGGAGTTGATAATTGTAGCGTAGAAACAATGTGTCAATTACTAAACGAGGACTCGATAGATATAACAAAACAAGGTTTGGATTTTAGATTTACTGAAGAAGCAGTGGAATTTATGAAAAGGATGTATAATGAATCTGTGATTCTCTTTAAAAATATCTTGCAAGTTGATTGCAAAATCTTACAGCAATTTAATAGTGTTAAATTATTGGACAGTAGCTATATTACTCTACCTAACAGTATGGAAGAGATGTATAAAGGTTATGGTACTAGCTACCATACGCGTCAAGTTAAGGAAATAAAGGTATGAAAGAGATAGAATAATAAGGTATAAGTTCTCCCAGATATACTTTTAGTGAGAGAACCAATGAATAAAATAACTTGCTTATCAAAAAAGCTCAAAGAATTTTTTAATGAAAAAGCAGAGAAAATCTCAATTATAACAAGGTTTATAAAAAGAAAGAGAAAGCTAAAAGGTTCATCATTCGTAAAAGCCATGGTCTTGGGTAATATAGGAGTTGATAATTGTAGCGTAGAAACAATGTGTCAATTACTAAACGAGGACTCGATAGATATAACAAAATAAGGTTTGGATTTTAGATTTACTGAAGAAGCAGTGGAATTTATGAAAAGGATGTATAATGAATCTGTGATTCTCTTTAAAAATATCTTGCAAGTTGATTGCAAAATCTTACAGCAATTTAATAGTGTTAAATTATTGGACAGTAGCTATATTACTCTACCTAACAGTATGGAAGAGATGTATAAAGGTTATGGTACTAGCTACAGTGGCTATGAAAGCAATACTAAGTCTGGAATAAAGTTACAATTAGTTTTCGACTACATGAATCAGATAATAGACCAACTTAATTTAACGGAGGGGGTAAGATCAGACCAGGGATATAGGAAACATTTAAGTAATATATTAAGCAATGATTTGCTAATATCTGATCTCGGTTATTTTGTGCCAAGTTCTTTTAAACAAATCAATGAAATAGGAGCTTATTTCATAAGTCGTTATAAATCCGATACCAACATATATGATGTAGAAACAAATCAAAAAATGGAGTTATTAGAATGTTTAGAGGATAAGTTATTTTTAGAAAACGAGGTATTGTTAGGAAAAGAAGCAAAAATTAGAGTAAGAATTATATGTCAGAAACTAACTGAAGAACAGTCTATGGCCAGAAGAAGGAAAGCTAATAGATTAGCAAGATCGCAGGGATATACATCCTCTAAAAGAAATCAAAAATTGTTGAACTGGTCAATATTTATAACTAATGTTCCAGAAAATAAAATTAGTGCTGAGCAAGTATTAACGATTTACAGAGTAAGGTGGCAAATTGAGTTATTATTTAAATTGTATAAAAGCCATATCAGGCTTGATAAGCTAAAAGGAAAGCCATGCAGAGTATTATGTGAACTATATGCTAAATTGTGCGCAATTCTTATATTTCACGGCATAGTTGGTTGCACAGAAGTGAAAAAGAATACAGAACTTAGCTTAACAAAGGCATTTATTGAGCTAAAAAGGCGGGTTAGAGAGTTATTTTTAGTATTAACCAAAATTAATAGTTTAAAAGCATTTCTTAAAAAACTCACTATAACTTGGTCGCGATTTTCATTAAAAGACAAACGTAGAAGGGCTAGAGTATCCACTTTAACCTCTCTAAATTTGCTCACAATCTCTTAACTTGACGCGTATGGTCACCGTAAGTCACTGCTTTTAGGTAAAACTTTTTCCCCATTTGCACTTCGAAAGATATTATTGAATCATCAAGTAGAACAAATTTTTCACCTGTGGCATGATCATATTCTTTAGTATCTTCTTGTCCTCTGATTAGGTTGCTAAGCTTATATTTATTTTTATCTATAAGTTCAGCATTCTGGAATTTTATTACCTCTTTTCCAACCAGTGCTAAATTTGAGTTCGCAATTGAAGTTATGTTTCCAAAACGTAACACTACTATAAGCCCCTCGTCGGTAGATTCCATTACATATCCGTAAGTAGACTGCTTATTTGTGCTTGCGATAGGCTTATAATCCTTATCGTTGTACGAAATAAAGAGCGTTGCTCCCTTCCAATTCCTTTCCTCACCAATTAAAGTAAAGCTTGCAATATTACCTTTAACATGCCGTAAATCTATCATTTCTGCGATGGTTTTGCTGATATGAGAAGGAGGGTATTCCTTCAGCATAAGAGACCTTGTTGAAGGAAAAGAAAGCTTATATATGGAGCTGTCATAACCAACACCACTTACTTGAATGGACATGCTTTCAAATTTTGTTTTTATAATTCTCACCGTATGCTTTTTCTCACCGTCTAAAATCGTCATTACATCACTTGGCGCAAGCCACGCATATCTTATCGGCAGCTTGAAATTGTATATATTTCTCTCTTGCCACGAAGAATAAAGTAAAACCTCAGCTATATTTTGCGCCTCTCCCTCCTCCATAATGAGCGGTATTTCAACTGTTATAGCAGTGCCTTGCTTTGGCAACTCAGCATATTTAACATCAATTGGATAGCCAAAATTGCGATTAAAATAAACGACGTTAACTTTATTGTTTAAATCCAGTTGACTAATATTAACAAGTTGCATTTGCTTTGAATTGTTACTGAAAACCGTTTCACCAATTGGCATTACAGTTGTAACTCCCCTGCCCTTTTGAACAAATTTCAGTTTAGAGTCCTGTTCAACCACATCAAAAAAATAGCAACTTTGCAGCATTTTAATAATAGAACGTACGGGTTGCTGGTCGTTTATCACATACCCAGACAATAACCCTTTGACGTTGCTTGTATCGAACTGATCGCTTTTTAAACCTGCTTTTTGTAATAGATCCGATAAAACATCGGAAATATTAAGCTGTGAAAGCTTTCCCTGAATCCAATGTCCTGTCTGCCAATTATGGCAGTCAGTCCACATATCACATAAATTGGGAAAGTAAGGAAATGGCCTTGCATCCCACGCCCAGAGAAACATTTTTTCTACCATTTCCGAGCTTTGCCACTTTTTTAACGTTCCTTCAATTGCAATTTTTTGCGAAAGAAAGCTCACCTCTCCGTTTGAATATCGTGGATATTTGCTCTCTATGCTGCCTTTGTCAACAAACACATTTGGTTCATTAGTGCAGCCGTTCATACTGGGAAATCCATATTCAGTAAACCATATTTTTTTCATTTTTGGTTGCCATTTTGTTTTGCTACCACCTGGATTTATGTGAGTTTCACTCCACCATTTCTCTATATTTTTCTACGCATACCTGCTGTCGTTATACTTTACTTTTTCAGGCTCACTTTTTGAGTAATCATAGAAATAATCATACCCCACTCCACTGCTCCAACCACCCATTACATCTTCCGCAGAATAGCCAAAAGGAGGCTCTGGACCATCAGTCAGTGGAAAATAAGCATCTATGCCAATAACGTCGATGTACTCTGAAGACCAAAGCTCATCCATATTATACCAACCATCATATGAATGGTATTCGCTCCAATCCGCAGCGTAAGTTACCGTTACTTCTTTTCCAAGCTGAAGTTTTATTCGCTTTGCAAGCTTAACTAGCTCTATAATGGCAGGGTAATTACCTTGTTCATCTCTAATTTTGGTAAGCCGCACAAGTTCAGAACCTTACTATTACCCACAAATATAAATGTTTGTTGCATAGCTCTTAATGGCATAACTTTTGCTTGAAATAACTGTTTATATGGTGCAATTTACAGCTTTTAGTTGCTAAAATTATAACTCTTAGTTTAATAATTTTAATCTAATAAGCTTTCAGGTTAATAAAATTAAATTATTTGAGTAAATACAATATTATGTTTTTATTTGTGGGTAATAGTAAGGTTCAGAACCGATGATAAACCCTTCCACTTTAGTTTGTTTGGCAATGCTTGCATAATGCTCTATAAATTTGTTATATTGATTCTCAAAAAAATCACTTATATCCCCAGGAGTCCCGCTCAATTTTCCTCGCCACTCTTTGTTCTTTGTGTCAAGCAAGGGCATTGGATAGAGCATCACCTTGTAGCCTCTGCTGCGTAACTCTTCTATGTATCTTATCAACGCTGCATCACTAACTGTGCCACCATACCTTGGGTTTCCACTCGCATCTTTTGAAATTAGCTGAGCATTATCTCTGGTTACACCCCCTACTTGCCAATCATCAGGTAATATTGCGGAATCATCTTGAAATTCAACTGCAGGATATATTTTACAATCTTTAATGTTCAGATCATTCACAAACCAATTGACTACTACCGATACCCACTCAACATTTGGTAAATCTCCCTTTAATTGATCCAAAGAAAGCATTGCATCGCTCTTTTTAGTGTGGTTGTTGTGATTTACCCTTTGCGCCAGCCCATATGGGATATATTGGTTGCTGCTTATTTTCTCTTGCGCGATTTTCTTCTGTATTTTTGTATCATATACAAACTCACCTGAACCTGGTATGATATTGATATTCCGAATATTTTCCGCTATTGAAAACCCAACGGGCTTTAATGCAGTTTGCACTTCAAACGTAAATACCGGAACATGATTATTATAGTCTGCTAAAGGAAAATTCTTGATGACTATGTAAGATATTCCCCTATAAGCCGGCACATTCTCCTATCCTTCAATTGATGACATAAATGGATCAGGATTTTGGTCTTCTCTGCCGCTGTAAAAAGTATAATCTATTTCATCAAAGCTAAGTGATGTTGTATCTGCCCAGATTCTGTTTAATTTTTCTACTTTCCCCTTGCAGATCGCAATTGCAAGCGTTGCATAGTAATTATATGTAACGTTCATACCTCTTCCAATTTTACTTTTGGTGGTTATCGCCTCTTCTTTTATTGGCTGCGCCCAAATAATGTTCCCTGCAACACGAGCAGTGCCATAGATAATTGGAATTGTTCTGCCATAGGTTGAGGTTTGAACTTGCAGATTTTTTAGCCTCGCACCATGCGTTACTTTTTGCTCGGCATCAAGGCCAAACATCGCACCATCAAGCTGCGCACCAAGAAGAGCACCGAGTTCTGAGCCGATAATCTGGCCAATTGGCCCAAAAATGCTGCCTGCTTGACCAAAAATTGATGATAAAATTATTGTAGACATAATGATCCTCCTTTTTGTTTCTATAGCTAATGTAGGCTCTACGTCATGCCGCAGCGGATAGATCCCGCTAACAAGCAGCGGGATGACGAGCTTATCGTTATGCCGCCGCGAACCGTCATACCGCGATTCATTCGCGGTATCTCTTAGCATAGATTCCGCTAACTAGTAGCGGAATGACGAATTTGTCATTTTACAGCCACTTGGATGACAATTTGCTACTAAATAGTAGCAAATTCAATAATTTACAATAAATAATTGAAGTTTTTAATTAAGAAAAGCACATGATGTAGCTATAATCATTGTAAGCAACAATGAAAAAGTACGGAAGTGAAAAATTACCACTCTCATGGCAATCACTTCACCAGCGGCAAAGTGATACCATGCTGATTCATATATTTTCCTTTCATATCATCATATGATTTCTCGCATTCACTTTCGCCGCTTAAAAATACGAATTGGCATGCGCCTTCATTAGCGTAAATTTTCGCAGGAAGCGGAGTGGTGTTTGAGAATTCGAGTGTGACATGACCTTCCCATCCAGGTTCTAAGGGAGTAACGTTTACTATAATTCCACACCTTGCGTAAGTTGATTTACCAACACAAATGACCAGTACATTCCTTGGTATACGAAAATATTCCACTGTACTTGCAAGTACGAAACTATTTGGTGGAATTATGCATACATCTGTTTCCTTATCTATAAAACTATTCTCAGAAAAATTTTTAGGGTCCACGATAGCTGAATTAACGTTAGTAAAAATTTTAAATTTATTATCCACTCTTGCATCGTAACCATAAGATGATAGTCCGAAAGATATAACACCTTTGCTGCTTTTGTGATTCACAAAAGGCTCTATCATTCCAAAATTTTCAGCTTTTTCTCTTATCCATTTATCTGGCATAACTGCCATAATTGCCCCTTAAAGTTGTGTAATACTTACAATAATATAAAATAAAATTTAAATGTAAACTGTAGCTTTTGTCATGCAATTAAAGCTTTTCAGTTTGATTTTTGTTATAATAATTAGATTTATGTTCTTAACTAAAAATAATGCTTAGAAACTTTCTCCTGATTTTTGTATTCGTATTATTCACGCCGCTATCAAATGCTGATGCCAGGAAATACATCAGAATTGTTGGATCTTCAACTGTTTTTCCTTTTATCTCGTTTATAGCCGAAGAGTTCAACCGTGTATTCTCCTTTAAGACTCCAGTTGTGGAATCGATAGGAAGTGGATCAGGATTCAAAATGTTTTGCTCAGGAATAGGGGAAGACACTCCAGACATCACCACTTCATCTCGCCCTATGAAGGAAGTAGAAAGAGAACTATGTAAAAGGAATAAAATTAATGAAGTGATAGAAATCATCATTGGCTATGATGGAGTTGTCATTGCAAATTCAAATCAAAGCCATAGATTTGATTTCACAAAGAAGGACTTATTTGAAACTTTATCTGCATATTCTCAAGAAAATGATAAATTAGTAAAAAATAATAAGAAGTTTTGGTCTGATGTAAATCAAGCCTTACCAAAAACAGAAATTGAAATTTATGGTCCACATCAAAATACAGGCACATACGAAACTTTGGTTAATTCTATTATGCTTGATCAATATTCATGCATGAACTCGAGAATTTTCAAAGAGAATTATAAAGATCAGGAAGAAAGAAAGCAAGCATGTGGTAATATAAGGGATGACGGAAGGTATATAGAAGTTGGAATTAATGAAAACATAATAATACAAAAATTGAAAAGTAACAAGAACGCTTTAGGGATATTTAGTTTTAGCTTTTTAATGAGGAATCAAGATAAAATACAAGGGAGCACAATTGCAGGAATTGAGCCAACTTACGAAAATATATCATCGGGAAAATATATATTAGCAAGACCTCTATACCTTTATATAAAGAAAGAACACCTGGATACTGTTGATGGATTAAGAGAATTCATAAAAGAAATTATAGATTCGATCAGCATTGAAGATGGGTACCTATCTAGGCTTGGTCTAATTCCACTTTCAAGTGAAGATATAAAGAAAGCTTCAGCAAAGGTTTATGATATAACGTGACGGCAACGTTTCTTTTATATTCTTTGTTCTAGCGTAGTCAGACCCAGCGCGGCGCGCTGGGATGACAATGGATTACTAATTAGACAGTTCTGCGTTGTTGCAACACCCCAGAAACAACCGGGTCCGAGCTTTTCGTATTTGGGCTTTCTGATTTCTCACAAACTCCTCTAATATAAGCTAGTACAGCCAATGCTGAAACTGCTAAAACTTCTAAAACTAATGCAACTACAGGATATGCCAGCACATAGGCTGCAATAGCACCAACTACGCATAGTCCAACAACGCCCAGAGCGATCTTCCCTTTGTGTTCACTCCAGAAGTTTGTATCGTTTTTTTCTGGGGTTTTGTTGTCTGCAGTTGGTGCAGAGTTTACGGTGTTTTGATCTAGATCAGTGTCATCTATAAAGTTAAGATCATCATTCTCAGACGGATCCTGATTGATTTCTTGTGAAAATCGAGTCGCATACTCTTTATCCCATGCTATCTGATCATCAGTCTTGGCATTATCTAGTTCATTTTTACTAAGTTTTTCCTCAAATTCTTGAATCAAATCTTGAAAGCATTGCTCACCTACTCCAGGTATTTTAGCAAAACGTTTTTGTGCACATGTAAGTTTATCCATTACATAGTTATTTCCATTGGGCTCGAACCCAAGGAGCCCTGGAGAAGCAGCATCAAACATTAATTTAAAGCTTTCTTTTATCTTTTCCACATCTTCTTGGTTCAATTCTTCACTATATTCAACTTTCAGAGGATAAACTAAAAGGGCATCTACTCTTCCACTACTCCAATATACCTCTCGCTCTAAAACCCTTTCTACATCTTCACCACAATTCTCTAATGCTGCTTTAACTTGATCAATATCAAGGTTTTCTATTGCTTCTTGTAAGTTGGAATCAAGATCCATTACCCACTTGTGATCTTCTATTTTTTGAATAACTTTTCCAAGAACAGGTCCGTTATTAGAATCGTTGGTCCTTTCTTGCAGGCCTCTAAGCATATTTATTGTGTTAACACTATCACCTCCTGCTAGATCGTATTCTGTATTACACAAAAAATCACGAGTTTTTTGATCAGCTTCCTTCCAAATTTGTTCAATGATCTCTACTTGAGCTTTAATTGTAATGCTACAACACATAACAAAATCTAAAATGGTACCTTTGTCACTAGTCAAAGTCCCCTCGTGGCTCAAAACTGCTTGTATATCATTATGTTCATTATTGTCGAGTACGTTCTGGACTTCCTGAAAATTGCCATTCCAGACTGCCTGTCTTAATGAATCTAGAATTTCTTCTTGTGCATTAGTTAATGCAACCATATCTTACCTCTAATAAAAATTTAATTATCACACATATTTACAAGTAAATCAAGCATACTGTTAATAACTGTTAATAAAGGCCAACAAAATGCTTGACGTTAGAGTAGCTTTTATGGCTTTGTATAGCGAGGAAGTAATTCTATGAAAAATCATCAACGTTTACAAAATTTGCGTTCAATTGTATTTATTGTGGGAATATTCCTATTGCTGTTTAGCTTAGCAATGCTTATTCCTGCTATTACCAATAAGTATCTCAGCTACGAATGGAAAAATTTCCTCGCTGGATTCATAATTACCTGCACATCTGGCGCAATTTTTATTTTACTCGGTAAATTAAGTAGATTGCATGGAATGCCAGCAATTTTTGCGATTACTAGTTGCACCTGGATTGCCTTGTCTCTGTTTGCAGCTATTCCTTTCTATTTTGATAATCTGAGCTATGTTGATGCATTGTTTGAAACGATATCTGGCATCACAACCACAGGAGCAACTATATTTAATGATATTGAAAAACAATCTCCAGGAATACTGCTATGGAGAGCAATGCTACATGGCATGGGGGGTTTTGGTGTAATTACTTTAGGAATTGCAGTTTTTCCTATGTTTAAGGTTCTCAGCCTAAATAATTTACTTTATTCTGAGTATTCAGATGCTACCAAAAGGAAGTTGCCGAATACGCGAAGCGTAGTGATTCATGTTACGGCAATATATTATGGCTTAATTTTGTTATGTATATTTTCCTATTATCTAGCTGGTATGCCACTATTTGATGCAATATGTCACGGAATGTCTGCTGTATCAACTGGTGGATTTGCTAACTATAATGATTCTATAGGGCACTATAATAATCCCATACTAGAAGCCATAACGATCGTTTTTATGATTTTGGGTTCTCTGCCTTTTCTTAGCTATTTAAAAATCATAAGACGGTTAGACATTTGCTATGATGAGCAGGTCTCTTACTTTTTTAAGATAGCTATTGTTTCATCTTTATTTGCTTGTTTTTGGTTGTATAAAAATGTTGATTTAGGAGTGTCATTATCATTTAGATGCAGCACATTTACCATCACTTCCTTGATTACGTCAACTGGTTATGCAATCTGTAATCATATAGATTGGAGTTTCATTTCAGTCTTAGCTTTTTTTCTCACCTTTGTTGGTGGATGTAGTGGTTCTTCAAGTGGTGGTGTCAAAATCTTCCGCTTGATTGTTCTTTTAAGGTCTATAAGAAATTACTTTTACCTTTTATTAAACCCTGATGCAGACAATGGAGTAAAATTCAATCGAAAAACCCTGGAGAATGATGAAGTTCACTCTGTCTTTATATTTTTTGCAATTTTCATGTTAACGTTTACCATTTCATCAATAGTGATGTCTTACTTAAGCAATGCAGACTTTATAACTAGCATCAGTTCAGTCTCTGCAACGCTTACAAACTCTGGCCCGGGATTTAGTAATTTAATAGGTCCTTCGGGTAATTATTCCTCTTTCAGTAATGAAGTAAAATTATTTCTATCGTTTTTAATGCTGCTTGGCAGACTTGAAATATTGCCAATCTATTTTTGTATAGGCAATTTATTCTTATTTAATAGAAAGAAATAGTTGGTAAAATTTGATATTATAGCTAAACTGACTTACGACAATTTGAAAAACCGTCATTCCGCTACTCGTTAGCGGAATCTATACCGCGAATAAATCCACAGATGTACGAACATTGTGATTTGGGCACACCAGGAAGAATGTCATCCAAGTAGCCCCTTTCTCGTCATCCCGCTACTTGTTAGCGGGATCTATGCTAAGAGATACCGCGAATGAATCGCGGCATGACGGTTCGCGGCGGTATAGCTATAGATAGTATTAGCTATTTAATAAAAAGATCGTAGCTAAACCAAGAAATATAAAAGCTGAGAGAATATCAGTTGTTGCCGATGTTAGGATTGAAGAAGAAACGGCAGGGTCAGACTTTAAACGGTGAAGCATTATAGGAATGAAAGTTCCGATGAACGTTGCAATAATTGACATCATAATCATGGAGACCACAAAAATCATCTCCACTTTGAAGTTGTGAAACCTTATTGCTAACACTACTAATGAAATAGTAGATAAGATCACCCCGTTTATAAGACCTATTAAAAATTCTTTCATCAGTATTCTTTTTGCATTTTGCTCAGTTAGATATTTTGTTGCGATTGCCCGGATGGTTAGCGTTACTGTTTGGGATCCTGCATTTCCGCTCATTGATGCAATTATCGGCATGATTATTGGCAGCACTATAAAACTTTTTATTACATCATCGAAAAAGCCAACTACTATGGAACACATTGTTGCAGCTAAGAGGTTAAACAGTAACCAAGGTAGCCTTTTAATTATAGTTTTATGTATAGGGGCATTTATATCGGCTTTAGAAGATACACCGCTTATTTTGAGTACATCCTCTTCTGTTTCTTGTTGAACAACTTTTATTACATCTTCAATTAAGATCACACCAATAATTTTACCATTCTTATTTACTACCGGAGCCGATAATAGAGAGTAATCTTTAAATATTCTTGCTACTTCCTCTTGGTCTATTCCAGTTTTAATGATTTTTATGTCATGATCCATTATCTCTTTTATTATTGTGTCTCCTGAGTGAGATATTACCTTATTTAAATTAACACTGCCTATAGGCTCTAATTTTGAGTTGATAATGAATATCTGGTGAAATTTTTCTGGTATTTTTTTATAGTTGCACACAAATTCTGTCAGTTGATTTATTGTCCAATAATATGGAGCTATAACCATATCTTTATGTATTAACCTTCCTGCACTTTCTTCTGGATATGATAGCAACTCCTCTACCGATTTCTGAGTTTTGCTGGGCAAATAGTAAAGTATATTTTCTACAGACTTTCTATCTAAATCTTTCACTATGGTTACTATATCTTCTACATCAAGGAGCATTAGTAACTTTGCTGTATTTTCTATTCCCAATGTTTCTATGATCTCTATTTGTAAATCTGGCACTACATGCACTAGGGCATCACTTAACAAATGTTGATCGAGGATATTAACTAATTTCTCCCTGTGATCACTGATCGAAGTAGATAAAAAATAAGCTAACTGAACACTGTCTATCGTTTTTACAATATTACGAACATTCTCTAGCTCCTCGTTATCAAGTGACTCTATTAAGTCATCAATAGCCTTTTTGTCTAAACCATAATGGGAACTTATTTCAATATTCATTACTTTACCTTGTTTTTTAATAAATATACGCGCTTGATTTCCTTAAACATTAAAGTATAATGAAATTATTTAAATTAACTATCATATGGTTAAATTTCTATTTTGTTTACTGTTATTGTTATTGATAGTAAATATATTAAAATCTAAAGTATAATGAAAACTTATCCAGAAATTCTTGAACACTTTCAAAGCTTAAATAAAAGTATTTCTCTTATCAGGAGGTGTCTTTGACATAGAAAAATTAAAGTTGCGCCTTGAAGAGCTTGACTCCCAAGCGTCGAATGATGACCTATGGCAAGATAACCAAAAAGCACAAGAAGTTTTAAAAGAACGTTCTAAAATTAAGAATGACGTAGAGTCGTTTTTAAAGCTGGAAAGCGATTACAACGATGCCATCAGCTTAATGAAGTCTGCTATTGATGAAAATGATGAAGAATTTTTCTCTGAAGTTGAAAATGAATTAGCTAAGCTAGAGAAATTAATCAAGTATAAAGAAACAGAGTCCTTATTTACTGGTGAAGCAGATAATAATAACTGCTTTTTAGAAATCCACTCAGGAGCTGGCGGAACCGAGAGCAATGATTGGGCTGAAATGCTGATGCGCATGTATATAAGGTGGGCAGAAATTTATCACAACTTTAAAGTTGAAGTTGTAGAAAAATTAGAAGGAGAGTCAGTTGGTATAAAGTCTGCAATGATAAAAATCGTTGGAGAAAAAGCTTATGGGTGGGCAAAAAGTGAAAGTGGAATTCACAGGCTGGTTAGAATATCGCCATTTGATGCAAATGGTAAACGTCATACCAGTTTTGCAAGTGTAGGAGTAACTCCAGTGATCGAAGATTCAATTGATATTGCTGTGGATGAAAAGGATCTAAAGATCGACACCTACCGAGCTTCTGGAGCAGGCGGTCAGCATGTGAACAAAACTGAAAGTGCAGTACGCATTACGCATATTCCAACTGGTGTTGTAGTTCAATGCCAAAATGGTCGTTCTCAACATAGAAATAAAGATGAGGCGTTAAAATTACTTAAAGGACGTTTATACCAAATTGAACTGGAAAAAAAAGAACAGAAAATGGCTGAAGAGTATGGTAAAAAATGCGATATAGGCTGGGGTAATCAGATCAGATCGTACGTTATGCATCCATATCAAATGGTGAAGGATTTAAGAACCGGACATGAAGTGGGCAATATAAATTCTGTTTTTGATGGTAATATAGATTGTTTCATAGTTAGTGTGCTTACTAAGCAAAATTAGGTAGGGTTGACTTTCTTGCCATAATATATGATAATTAAAATATTGTTAAAGTAGGAGTAAAGTTATGGCGATTAAATATGATCAGTGGAAAAGTGACCTTACCCAGAAAAAGTGGAGAGAAAGTTTGGAATATTTTTTACAAAAAGAATGATGCATCAAATTGTTCTGGAATGCAATAGTTAATAGTGACGTTGTTTGTTATAAAAAATTTCTATGTATTCAAATATTGCAGTTCTAGTTTGTTGAGCAGAGTGTTGTGAAGTATCAATAAGTATTTCTCTTTTCAATGAGCTAAAGAAGCTTTCTGCAACAGAATTGTCGTAACAACAGCCTTTATTACTCATCTATATTCTTTACAGCTAAGAGATATTGATACCCTTGCGCAGTATATTGTGAACCTTGGTCACTGTGCAGCAGTAGATTTTTAACAGGTTTACGCCTATTAATGGCCATTAATAAAGAGTTCATAACCAATTGTTTATTTATTGCACTACTCATTAACTACCTTACTATTACCCATAAGTATATAAATAGTAAAAAAGCTGATATTTTACTAATTCAACTTTCTATTATAAATGGATCTATGGTCTAAAAATGGAATATATGATGAAAAGAACTATAAATACTTCAACTGGCGAATGGGCAGAAAGTGAATTTGGAATTGTTAATTTTGGTGATATAAGATTAAGTAAAAGGCTTCTAAAAATAGTTAATAGTTTTGCTGAATCGCCTGAGCGTTCAATAAATCAAGCTTGTGAAGATTGGCATCAAAGTAAAGCAGCTTATAGATTTTTCCAAAACGATGCCATTTCTGAGAGAAAGATATTAGAAAGTCATATAATTAAAACTGTTGAAAGAGCTAAAGAATACTCAACTATCTTAGCTATCCAAGACACGAGTTATATCTCATATAAAAATCATAAAAAGACCGAAGGATTAGGGATTATAGCAGCAAGATTAACATCTAAAACAACTAATTTTAAAACACATGGATTAGTGATGCATACAACGTTTGCAGTTACAACAGAAGGACTGCCTATAGGATTATTGGATCAAAAAATTAGTACTAGACCCTCCTTAGCTGAAGACCTAAAAGAGTTGAAAAGAAGAAGCCATAATACTGCTGTTCCCATAGAAGAGAAAGAAAGCATACGGTGGATAGAATCACTTAAATATTCTACTAATCATCCTGGATTAAAGGATATCAAGGTAGTTACCGTCTGTGACAGAGAAGCAGATATGTATGATTTATTTGAAGTTGCTTCCACTAATCAATCTCTTTTTGTAGTAAGAGGAAATCAAAACAGAACAATAAATAAGAAGTCGACTTATTCTGAAAAAGGTGGTGAAAGGTTGTGGGATCTGATGAATCGCATGTCTTGTCAAGGAGAAATACAAGTGAATATTCCTGCTCGCAATGATAAACCTCAAAGAACAACAGTTTTAGAAGTAAAGTTTAGCAACTTTGTGATGAATGCATCAAAAAATAACGCTAGACGTAAAACCCAAAAACTTCCTAATTTAAGTTTAAATGCTGTCTATGCTATAGAAAAATACCCCCCATTTGGCGAAGAGCCTGTGAACTGGATTTTGTTGACAAATATAAATATTAATAATTTTGAAGAAGCAGTAGAAAAAATACAATGGTATTGCTTAAGATGGAGAATAGAGGTTTTTCATAAAATTTTGAAATCTGGTCTTAAAGTTGAAGAATGTAGGCTCCAAGCAGCAGATAGATTAATCCGCTTTCTTACAATAATGAGTATAATTGCATGGAGAATATTTTTTATCACACTAGTAGCTAGAACAAATCCAAATCTTTCTTGCACTTTCATACTGACTGACGACGAATGGAAGGTTTTATATACCAAAATGCTTAAGACAAAAAACTATCCTGAGACACCACCACCTATAAGAGAAATTGTGAGGTGGGTGGCCAAGTTAGGAGGGTTTTTAGCTCGCAAAAATGACTTAGAACCAGGCCCTATAGCTTTGTGGAAGGGATGGAAACGTCTCTTTGATTTAGCAGAAGGATGGAAACTTGCTCATGAATTTTATACTTGTGGGTAATAGTAAGGTTTTGAAGCTTACTATTACCCACAAATAAAAACATAATATTGTATTTACTCAAATAATTTAATTTTATTAACCTGAAAGCTTATTAGATTAAAATTATTAAACTAAGAGTTATAATTTTAGCAACTAAAAGCTGTAAATTGCACCATATAAACAGTTATTTCAAGCAAAAGTTATGCCATTAAGAGCTATGCAACAAACATTTATATTTGTGGGTAATAGTAAGATTAACTACCATACGTGAGAATTATTGCTGCCAAATATAGCCATCCCTCCTTGGTTTTGATGTAAGTAATCCCATACTTTATTTGGTTGATCAACAATAAAGTTTTGGTCTAATATATTGGGAGCTACAGCTCTATTATCTGTTTGTTGTTTTTTAATTTTAAACTTTCTTCTCAGTATAGCCCTGATGTCATTTTTCTGCATAATACTTTGCACCGTTTTCAAATTGCAACTTTTACCCAAAGCCTTCAATTCAGCATGAATTTTAGGAGCTCCATATCTACATTTAGAAACTTGATATATTTTTTGAATAGCTTCGAGTAGCTCTTTATTTGCTGATTCTCTACTGCTTATTTTTCTTGTGGTCCACTTATAGTAGCCACTAGCAGAAAATCCTACATAATTCCTGTACTTTATAGCAGTTACTATATAAAAAAATATTTTACTCTTTTTGACTGGCCAGGGCTTTTTTTTAAATGTCTCTTTCCCTTGTTACTCTTGCTTTGTAAATCAAACCTCTCTTTGTCATAAGGTGCTACATCTGGAAATGCATTTGCCGCTGACTTTTTTTCGTTATATTTCTTCATCCATTTTCCTAATACACTATCCCTTATTCCTAGATCTCTTGCTACTTTTGCAACTGGTTGACCTACCTTTCTTTGTTCATTTGCCAGTTTAACAGCTTCCAATTTGAATTCTGCTGTATATTCTCTTACCATTTCTAATCCTCCAAAATTTTATTTTACCCAAAAAAACTCTTTTCTTTCTCTCCACTTTTTCTGGGTAAGGTCAGAAATTTAATGATCCAGGATATACTCCTTTGTTAAGGGAGATTGAGCATTTTCGAATATTTCTTGAGTGCTTCCAGACTCAACAATTCTGCCATTATGAAAGAAAATCACACTATCAGATAACTTCTTAGCTTGCTTCATTGAATGAGTTACCATAATTATAGTAAATCTTAATTTCAGCTCTTGTATAAGATTTTCGATTGCATTGGTTGCCATTGGATCAAGAGCGGAGCACGGTTCATCCATTAATAAAATAGTTGGCTTCACTGCAATTGCGCGAGCAATGCATAGTCTCTGTTGTTGGCCACCGGATAAATTGAGTGCGCTATCTTGCAATCTGTCCTTCAATTCTTCCCATAAACCAACCTTGGTTAAACTATTTTCCACCATCTCATTCAATTTTTGCTTATCCTTCGCCATACCATGCAATTTTGGCCCACAAGCAACATTATCATATATTGATTTTGGAAAAGGATTTGGCTTTTGAAATACCATACCAACTTTTGCTCTAAGTAGTACAACATCCATATCGCGTGAATATATATCACCCAGCCCATCGATATCTAATTCACCAACAGTTTTGCAACCTGGTACATAGTCATTCATACGATTAAAACAACGCAAAAATGTTGATTTACCGCACCCGGATGGTCCGATAAAAGTAGTAACTTTTCTTTTATCAATATTCAAATTTATATCGAATAAAACTTGCTTAGAGCCGTACCAGAGATTTAAATCTTTAACAGAGGCACGTGTATTGCTCATATCACATCCTGCATTGAATAGAGCCCCGGAATTTCTCTTTTATTTTCGTATAGCCATACTGCTGCTTGAACAGCTCCTCTAGCAAATGTTGTGCGATCAATTGCTTTGTGGTTTAGTTCTATCCGTTCATCAGAATTAACAAACATCACGCTGTGATCTCCTATTACTCCACCTCCACGAGATACTGCAAAACCTATTCCCCCCTTTTTTCTTATGTTTGAACCACTATGTAAATATTGATTGGACTGAAAATCCATTTTTGAAGCGTTAGCAATTGTTTTGCCAAGTTCTATAGCTGTTCCAGATGGTGAATCCTTTTTTAAGTTATGATGCATTTCCCAAATCTCAACGTCATATTCATTACCTAAAAGCTCAGCAGCTTTTTTTACCAATTTCAGCAACACATTAACCCCAACACTCATATTTGCTGACCATAATATTGGAACTTCAGCAGCATATTCTTTCAAATCGACACCTTCTATTCCAGTTGTGCCACTAACCAGCGGTGTTTTAAATTTTACAGCTGCTTTAAGGCAGTCTAACATACATTCTTTAGTTGTAAAATCTATTACAACGTCAGATGACTCAAATATGCCACTAATAGAACTTGTAACTTTAATTCCTAGATTGGCTATAATTGGTCCAATATCTGAATCTATGTACTTACTACCTGAACGGGCAACAGCACCTGCTATTTCCACTTTGGTATTTGTAATTAATTCATTGAGTATTTTTTTGCCCATTCTGCCTAAGCAGCCTATTACTCCAACTCTGATTTTCATAAAGCTTTTTACGTTTATTAAGAATGTTAGGCCTTTTTTTAAGCTCTGTCACTTCTGATCTATATTCTATAGCTGTACGAACACTGCAATTTCAGATCCCAGTGCCTTGACCACAACTATTGCAATATGGTACATAGTGAACGATGTCATTCCAGTCTGGAATCTAGCCTTTCTGCAATCTCATCGAAAACGTTGTAACCACTTTCTATGCTAGTTTGCTTGCTTACAAGCAAACTTTTCTGGATCCCAGTGTCTGGGCACTGGGATGACAGGAGAAGGCACTGGGATGACAAGAATAGGGCACTGGGATCTAGTGGGCTCAAACTACAATGTTTGTACAGCCATACGCGTCAAGTTAAGAGATTGTGAGCAAATTTAGAGAGGTTAAAGTGGATACTCTAGCCCTTCTACGTTTGTCTTTTAATGAAAATCGCGACCAAGTTATAGTGAGTTTTTTAAGAAATGCTTTTAAACTATTAATTTTGGTTAATACTAAAAATAACTCTCTAACCCGCCTTTTTAGCTCAATAAATGCCTTTGTTAAGCTAAGTTCTGTATTCTTTTTCACTTCTGTGCAACCAACTATGCCGTGAAATATAAGAATTGCGCACAATTTAGCATATAGTTCACATAATACTCTGCATGGCTTTCCTTTTAGCTTATCAAGCCTGATATGGCTTTTATACAATTTAAATAATAACTCAATTTGCCACCTTACTCTGTAAATCGTTAATACTTGCTCAGCACTAATTTTATTTTCTGGAACATTAGTTATAAATATTGACCAGTTCAACAATTTTTGATTTCTTTTAGAGGATGTATATCCCTGCGATCTTGCTAATCTATTAGCTTTCCTTCTTCTGGCCATAGACTGTTCTTCAGTTAGTTTCTGACATATAATTCTTACTCTAATTTTTGCTTCTTTTCCTAACAATACCTCGTTTTCTAAAAATAACTTATCCTCTAAACATTCTAATAACTCCATTTTTTGATTTGTTTCTACATCATATATGTTGGTATCGGATTTATAACGACTTATGAAATAAGCTCCTATTTCATTGATTTGTTTAAAAGAACTTGGCACAAAATAACCGAGATCAGATATTAGCAAATCATTGCTTAATATATTACTTAAATGTTTCCTATATCCCTGGTCTGATCTTACCCCCTCCGTTAAATTAAGTTGGTCTATTATCTGATTCATGTAGTCGAAAACTAATTGTAACTTTATTCCAGACTTAGTATTGCTTTCATAGCCACTGTAGCTAGTACCATAACCTTTATACATCTCTTCCATACTGTTAGGTAGAGTAATATAGCTACTGTCCAATAATTTAACACTATTAAATTGCTGTAAGATTTTGCAATCAACTTGCAAGATATTTTTAAAGAGAATCACAGATTCATTATACATCCTTTTCATAAATTCCACTGCTTCTTCAGTAAATCTAAAATCCAAACCTTGTTTTGTTATATCTATCGAGTCCTCGTTTAGTAATTGACACATTGTTTCTACGCTACAATTATCAACTCCTATATTACCCAAGACCATGGCTTTTACGAATGATGAACCTTTTAGCTTTCTCTTTCTTTTTATAAACCTTGTTGTAATTGAGATTTTCTCTGCTTTTTCATTAAAAAATTCTTTGAGCTTTTTTGATAAGCAAGTTATTTTATTCATTGGTTCTCTCACTAAAAGTATATCTGGGAGAACTTATACCTTATTATTCTATCTCTTTCATACCTTTATTTCCTTAACTTGACGCGTATGGTTTGTACAGCTGTGATCTATATTCTATAGCTGAATAATTTAACAATTCAAAATGAATACATATCCTATTGAGCTCTATATTACATACCAGGTTGCTTTGCCTTTTCCATGCTGAGTGATGTGATTACTCTTTACGAGATTAGATACGTGCTTCTTTAAGGTATTGCAGTTTGCTTTAGTAATATTTTCCAAATCCTTAATTGTAAGACGTCCATGTTTGCTGAGTAGTGCTAATACTTTAGCAGAAAGTGGTGGTAAATAGAGATTTAACACTTTTTCATGTGACACCTTTTGTTCGAGATGAAATTTTTGCTTTTGTAGTGACCTTAAAAAGAATATAAGCCATGGATTAAAATCATAGCTGCTCGTCTTCAAGGATTGTTGAGTACGACGCAAAGCTAAGTAGTAACTCTCCTTATTACTTTCAAGGGAACTGTAAGGTACATAGATATACCCTAACTTTAGTAACAAGAAAGTTGTGAGAATGCGTGATAATCTGCCATTTCCATCCTGGAAGGGATGAATAGCTAAAAAAGTAACTATAAAAATGCCAATAATTAATAGAGGGTGTAACGATTTCACCTCTAATTGCTGGCTAGTCCAATAAATAAGTTCTTGCATTTGTGTTGCTGTCTCAAATGGAGAGGCTGTTTCAAAAACTATGCCCAAGCTTTTTCCAGATTCATCAAACGCTTCAACATGATTGGGGAATTTTTTATATTCTCCCATGTGCCTTTGATCTTTATATGAAAATTGTAAAAGCCAGATGTGAAACTGTTTTATAGTGTTTTCTGTAAATGGCATCTTTTTAAAATTTTGAAATACTTCTTCACACACATACGCATATCCGGCTATTTCTCGTTCATCTAGAGAACGAAATGAACGTGTATCAAGTTTGGATAATAATTGTTCAATTTCACGGTCTGATAGTTTTGCCCCTTCAATACGGGTAGAAGAACCAATACTTTCAATTGTTGCAATTTTCTTGAGCATTTGTAAACGTTCTGGAGCTAAATTACCAAACAATTGCCATGCTCCTTTAAATTCATCAATTTCAGCAACTAATTTTAACATTTCAGGTGTTATTACAATTTTTGAAATGTCAAACATATCTGTATTTTTATCTAGTTATATTCAATTATATTCGAAAATATCCTATTAGCAAAGAATACTTGTGAGACACACACTAAAGAATGAATTTTGGTAGGCATAAAAGCAGCTATTTTATGTTAAAATACAACATTTTGATGAAATTATAAGAAAGGCTGGATCTGAGTAGTCAGCTACTCGTCAGTGCATGTTGAAAAATCATTTTATGATCCAAGTCAGTTTTTTTACAGGTAACTTCTAAGCTTATCAATTTTTCCAAGATCTTCTTAAGTTCTGAAAGTTGCAAACTTTTCAAATGAGATTTAAAGCTCTGCAATTGTTTAAAAAACAATGGAGGGCTTAGCTGATCAATCGCAGCCTGCTCACTCATTCCACCTTGCACTGACAGCAAAACGTTTTCAAGGCGTAGGAAATAATTTGATATAATGCGAATTAGTGCTATCGGTGAAAAATTTTCTTGCGATATCAATACATCAGAAATTCTAATGAAGCGCGACATATCTTTACTTGCTATGGCAGAGCATAGATCATCAAGTGTAGCATAGTCGTTGCCAGAAGTTGAAAAGCATAATTCTATATCAGTAAGTTTTAGGTCTTTTCTCTCCCCTAAGTATAAAACTAACTTCTCAAGTTCTGAACATATAGGCAGCTTGCTATGATTAAAGTAAGATTGCAAATGGTAGATTATCTCATTTGTGCATTTTATATCATTTTGTTTTAAGTAACTTGATATAATGTCATAAAGATTGCTGTTGCTGTCCTTATAGCAAGCAATCACACCAAAAATTTTTGAACTCTCCATATAACTTTTAGTCGCAGAATTATATGGAAGATCACTTGCTACCATCATTACATAGTGACCACTTGCGTTATAATCCAATACGTTTTTTAACTCTTTGGATATACCTCCACTCACATTTATCAGCTTAATTAATTTTTTGCTGGTAAACATCGAAACGTTTGCCAATTCAGAAAACAGTAAACTGGGTGACTTATTCACTATTGCAAAATCCATCACCTGAACTGAATACTCACCCAAATTAGCAATTATTTCTTGTACATAAAAATCAACCCTACTGTTATCACTTCCATGAATTAACACACCACGTAAAGCATCAGGTTTCTCTAGGAATTTTTTAACTTTGGATGGTGTGACCCTCATGCTATCTATATGATATCATTCTCATTTGACTGTACATGAGTATCCAAAGACTCTGAGTCTCCTTGTGCAATATTATGCACATCGCCTGCTACATCATCTGACTCTTCTGTTTTTCCTGTAATATAATTATAAAATTTTTTCACAGGTTGAGATATATATTTGGAAAAAAATCCTTCTTCGCTCATATTGCTTACTCCATAAAATTAACAACTTATCATTAGCATATAAATAATAGTATAGCAAAAACTATTTTGTGCTAAGATAGTGATGTTTTATAATGAGTATATTACAAGATTATTAACATTCGAGATCAAAATTAAGCCAACCTGCTTAATACTAGCCTTATAAAATAAGCGATAATTAAATATACCGCTGCAACAAGTATAATTGCAGGTCCAGTTAACAAATCAAAACTTGCAGATAACATGAGACCTGATATCCCAGAGATCACAGAAAAAACTGTTGCAACAATAATCATCTGCATTGGAGTTTTCGAAATGAGCCTTGCAGATGCTGCTGGTATTAGCAAAAATGCAGCAATGAGTAATATTCCTATTAGTTGGGCAGCAATTGCTATAAATATAGCAAGAGTGATTAAAAATTCTAGTCTAACAAAGGTAACATTAATTTTTTCAACTACTGCTAAATCTTGATTAATTGAAATCATTAACCAATAACGCCATCTAAATATTAATATCAAAGTAACTATTAGAGAGGTTAAAAAAATCGATATTATATCACTTTGATCGAGCGTTAATATATCACCAAACAGTGAGCTAATAATACTATTATTGCCAGATGGAAGAAAAGACATAAGTATTAAACTCGATGATAAAACTACATTGGTAACAATGTTCAATATCGTATCAGCAGAATATAATCTGTTAAAATTAAGAGAAAGTAGTATAGCAAATGTAATTGCAATGAGCATTATGCTAAGCGATGGGCTAATCTTAAAGATCAAAGCAAGTGCAATACCAAGCAATGAAGAATGGGACAAACTATCACCAAGATAAGATAACCTTTGCCATATCATAAACGATCCTAAAGCGCCTGTTACTAGGCTAATTACGACTACTGCAACTAGACTGTTGATGAAAAAATCCTGGGTAAACATTTCAAACATGCTATATGGCTATTAGATAACTGACAACAAATCTATCTTCGGATATCAGAATATTATGGGTTCTGCATGCAGAACCTGTTGTCATAAATTCAAAATTTAAACCTTTTTGTTCCATAAGATAGGACTTCACTGAAGAACTTAGTATATTGCGTGTTTTACCAGTACCTATTAACAAAATTTCTATTTCCTCTGTTAAAAAAGATTCAAAATACTCCTTGCTGTTTATATCACTTTCTTTCAATTTAATCACCTTTTCAGGAAAAATTATAATTGAGCCGCAATATTCTCTATTATTCACCAAAAATTTTCCTTCCCTGTAACCATTTATAAGATTTTTATTCTCGGAAATTAAGGGCATAAGTCAAACTATTAATTGAGTGTCACATACCCACCATTCTGGTTGCTTTTTTCCGATATTAACTGCAGCAGCTTTTGCATTTTCCTCACTATCGAATATTCCAAAACATGATACACCACTGCCTGACATGCGAGAAAGTATAGAGCCTTCTTGTGACTCAAGTGTTGATATCACATCCTTAATTTCAGGTACAAAGCTTATTGCTATTTCTTGAAGATCGTTTCTCGTCTCTTTAAGAAGCTTCAACAAATCCTTTTCAGCGTCATCGCTCCATTTAATTGGCTCAGAAAATTTTCCTTCATGTTTGGAAAATACATCTGGTGTACTCAAAAACCTTTTTTTCGGTTTCACAAGCACCACATTTGTAGGTAAAGAGAATTTTTTAATGTGGCATAATTCTTCGCCAATACCTCTAACAAAAACTGGCTTGCTATCTACGCTTGCGGGAACATCAGCACCAACGTTTAAGGCTATTTCATTTAAAATCGTCCTATCAATCTCCCACAGCTTCCCTAGCGTACGTACCACAGCTCCAGCATCTGAGGATCCGCTACCAAGTCCTGCAGCAATTGGTATGTTTTTTACAACCTTTACAGTGACTTTAGTGCGTACAGGAGCATGCCTAAGCAGCAGATTAACCGCTTTCATTACAGTGTTATATTGGTTATTTATTTTAGACTCGGAGTTTATAAATTCAACTGTAGAGTTATCGTATCTAGAATCCTTCTCACCTACTTTTATTTCCAAAAAATTAGAGAGATTAGCAAAGACAAATAAACCTTCAATCAAGTGATACCCTGTTTCTTTTTTGTCTACAACATGCAAAAAAAGATTGATTTTTGCAGGCGCCTTTACACAAAAACTTTTCATTATATATCTTCACTAACACTATTTTTACATTATATGTATAATGCTATTCTAGTCAACTTTTATAAGGTTCTCGCACTTCTGATGAGATCAAATGCCATAAATCCTAATTTCTCTGTGTGGGTAAATGCGTCCGCTGGTACAGGCAAAACAAAAATCTTAATAGACAGAGTATTGAGACTTTTATTAGAAAACAAAAGAAATATTCTTTGCTTAACATTCACCAATGCTGCAGCAAACGAAATGGAGAATCGCATTCACAGCATACTCAGTAAGTGGGCAATATGTTCAGATAGTGTGTTGGCAGCAGATCTAGAACAACTAGATTTCTTTCCAATGTCATCCCAGTGCGTGACACTGGGATCCAGAAAAAATAAAGATTATTTAACAAGAGCAAGAAGGCTTTTCTCTGAACTGGAAAATCTTGGTCTAACTATACAAACCATACACGCTTTCTGTTACAAATTAATCTCCAGCTTTCCTATAGAAGCTGGCATTGCTCCAAATTGCACGCTGAGCGAATGCAAAGAATTACATTCCATCATATTCAATAAAGTGCTTCATAACGAAACTGTGCAGGATGATATCAACCTTATTGCAACTGAAATTGATGAAAATAAACTACGCGATTTGCTTTATACTTTATGTATAAAAAGATCGATATCAGCAAATGATTCGAAATATATCAAAGATAAATTGAGCGCCCCAGATGAAATTCATGACTTACAGAGTGAAACAATCGAGCACGTGGAAAGACTAGCCGAGATATTAAGTGAAGGCAGTAAAAGAGATCAGAGTTATAGTGAAATACTTTATTCTACTGTCATCCCAGCTGGGATCCAGAAAAAAAGAACCAGTGTCAGCTACTCAGATGACACCGGAATAAAGTGGAATGACACCAAAATAGGAAACCTAGCCAAGGTATTTCTAAAATCAGAATCGCACGAAAAAAAGAGCATATCATCCATTGCAACAAAAAGTATTTTGGAGAAATTCAAAGATGCAGAGCAAATAATAGAGAGCGTTCAGAATGTAGTATTTACCCATATAAGAGACATGAACTCTTATCAAATATTCAAGAAAACCAGTAGCTTACTTGGTGTATTTAAAGTATATGTTGATTTGTATAATAGTGAAAAATCAAAAAATGCACTGCTTGACTACAATGATATAATTGACTTAGCAACAAATCTTCTCAGCAATCCAAACTATAAAGATTGGATATTGTTTAACTTGGATCAAAAAATAGATCACATCCTTGTTGACGAGGCACAAGACAATAGCATCAGCCAGTGGAAAATTATAACAAATCTCTGCGATGAATTTTTTGCCGGTAATGATGAAAAGCGAACCTTATTTGTAGTTGGTGACGTAAAACAATCCATATACAGATTTCAAGGAGCAAATCCCCATCTATTCAACTATATGCAACAATACTTTCATACGAAAACTGGTGGTAGAGATTGGATATCATGCCAACTTGAAAAGTCATTTCGCTCAACTCCAGAAGTTTTGATGCTTGTAGATAGAATATTTAATAACTTCCGCGCAGAAATATCTTTTAATGATAATGAAATAAAACATGTTCCACATAGAGAAAATGACCAAGGATATATTGAAATTTGGCCAGCGTTACCAAGGCGCAAAGAGAAAGAACAGCGAGCTTTACAAATTCCTCTGACATGCAAGGAAGGTTATACAATAGCAGATCGATTACTTGCTCAAACAATAGCTAACAGAATTCACAATTGGTTAAACGAAGGGCGGATTTTAGTCACTAAAGATCGCCATATAGAGCCAAGAGACATTATGATTTTGGTGCGACAACGAAACGTGTTAGTTGATTACATAATAAGCGAACTTAAAAAAGCAAATGTGCCAGTTGTAGGCCGGGATTATTTTAGAATTATGAACTATATAGCCGTGCAGGACTTAATAGCTTTGGCCGAATTTTTACTCCTCCAGGCAAATGATTTAGCTCTTGCAAATGCTTTAAAATCACCGCTATTTAATTTCACCGAGGATGATTTATTTAACATTGCATACGACCGTAAAGAGCATTCACTATGGGAAAGAATTCACGATTATTCTGTGGTTATCTATAGTGAATTAAACTATCTCATTAACTTATCTCGCATAGAGTCTCCTCTTGCACTATTTACGCATATATTACGTACAGGTAAGAAGAAATTTGCTGCAAGGCTAGGTCTTGAGTGCTTTGAGGTCCTAGACGAATTTATGAACCTCGTGTTGCAATTTGAAAACCCATCTCTTCAAGCGTTTGTTCAATGGATCAAGGAGAATAATCCGGAGATTAAGAATGATATGCAATCAGAACGCAATGCTGTGCGAATAATGACAATTCACAAATCAAAAGGTCTGCAAGCTCCCATAGTATTTTTGGTTGATACAAACACAGTGCCAAGAAACAGTGAAAGCATTATCTTTGATGGAACGGAAGCACCATTTTGGTGTGGAAAAAACAACAACGCTTATTGCGATCAAGTAAAAAGAGAGAAAAAACTAGAGGATTATAATGAATATTTGCGTTTATTATACGTAGCACTCACGCGTGCTGAAGATGAGTTATACATCTTAAGTAAAGAGCCAGTGCAAAAGGGCTCTTG
Source organism: Wolbachia endosymbiont (group A) of Cydia splendana (assembly GCF_947179475.1). Taxonomy (NCBI): domain Bacteria; kingdom Pseudomonadati; phylum Pseudomonadota; class Alphaproteobacteria; order Rickettsiales; family Anaplasmataceae; genus Wolbachia; species Wolbachia endosymbiont (group A) of Cydia splendana. Next base: position 581,657 of record NZ_CAMXBP010000001.1, on the reverse strand, counting down.
GTATGATCTAATCACTAAGTATGGAGAACCATATGAAAAGAAACAAAGGGGTTTACGGCCAATATTTAAAGAAAAAGTTGAAGTATTATGCGTGAATGCAAACTACCCTTACATTTATAAAAAACGTGATTACTTTGACGTTCCGGTCATTTCCCTTCCACCAGCTTTAGCCCACTCTTCGGTGTCATCCCAGCGCGTGACGCTGGAATCCAGTGAAAAAGAAGGAGCAGAATGGATCCCAGTGTCAGCTACTTGGATGACAGATGGTTATGCAAGAGGCCTGATTATTCACAGCATATTGCAGTATATGCCCAAGATAGAAAAAGAAAGGAGAAAAAATTGGGTCAGAAAATACCTTGATAACATCAGCGAAGATAAGGATGAAATTTACAGTAAAATATTAGCCTTTAATGAAAAATATGGCTATTTGTTTGACTTGGAAGGCAAATCAGAGATTACACTGAGTGGAACAATTGATGGCAAGTCAGTATTAGTACGACTAGATAGGCTATGCATAACGCAAGATAAAGCAATCATAATTGACTACAAATCACACCGTAACGTTTCTGTTTCCTTATTAAATGAAATAAAAAAACAGATGTTAATCTATAAAACCTTAGTACAAGAAATATATCCAAACAAGCAAGTAGAGTGCGTGGTTATTTGGGTGGAAGATTTAACCATTCAATCTGACTTTTAACGAAACTTGATTGCAAGAAATAGCTACTACGTCATACCACCGCGAACCGTCATACCGCCACTCCTTTCTCGTCATCCCGCTACGTGTTAGCGGGATCTCAGCATAGCTATCTTAAAGCTAAGTAATATAAGTCAACCCAGCTAGGATTCTTTTGATTGATCAAATTAATTTTCCACTGCCTTGGCCATTCTTTCAGGCGCCTTTCTCTTGCAATAGCTAAACTTATATCTTCAAACTCTTCAAAATATACAAGTTTATTTACATTATATCTTGATGTAAAACCTGAAACAATTTTGTTTTTGTGTTCCCAAATCCTCTTGATCAAATTTGCAGTTACACCAATATATAATGTGCTATTAGCTTTATTTGTAAGTATATAGATATATGATAACTTCATCTTAATCGTTTATAGCTAAAGTAACTGAGGTTTATCAACATTATACTACACCATCATGCCACAATAAATCTTACCGTCATACCACCGCGGATAGATCCCGCTAACACGTAGCGGGATGACGAGTTACTATACCGCGGCGGTATCTCAGCCGCTAACAAGCAGCGGGATGACAGCAATCTACGTCATACCGCGATTCATTCACGGTATCTCTTAGCCGCTAACACGTAGCGGAATGACGATTGTCGGTAAATCTAAGTTACTGTAGCTATAAAGGCTTTCACAACAACCTATTTTCCTTGAAACTAAAATAGCTACTGAATGTAATAATAATGTGGTCTATTAATTCTATTCCTATACTTTGGCAAGCTTCTGCTAGTTGTCTAGTGAGAGATATATCGCTATTTGAAGGTTGTGTATCTCCGCTTGGATGATTGTGAGATATTACAATGGATGTTGAACCAATCAAAAGTGCGCGCTTGATGATCTCTCTGACATAAAGAGGAGTTTGATCTACTGTACCAATATTTTGCAGGTCTTCCGCTATTAGACGATACTTTTTATTCATATAGATGACACGAAAATTTTCCTTATTGAGGCTTCCTATACTTATTCTTAAATAATCAAGCAATTTTTCCCAGTTATCGATTACCATACGCGTCAAGTTAAGAGATTGTGAGCAAATTTAGAGAGGTTAAAGTGGATACTCTAGCCCTTCTACGTTTGTCTTTTAATGAAAATCGCGACCAAGTTATAGTGAGTTTTTTAAGAAATGCTTTTAAACTATTAATTTTGGTTAATACTAAAAATAACTCTCTAACCCGCCTTTTTAGCTCAATAAATGCCTTTGTTAAGCTAAGTTCTGTATTCTTTTTCACTTCTGTGCAACCAACTATGCCGTGAAATATAAGAATTGCGCACAATTTAGCATATAGTTCACATAATACTCTGCATGGCTTTCCTTTTAGCTTATCAAGCCTGATATGGCTTTTATACAATTTAAATAATAACTCAATTTGCCACCTTACTCTGTAAATCGTTAATACTTGCTCAGCACTAATTTTATTTTCTGGAACATTAGTTATAAATATTGACCAGTTCAACAATTTTTGATTTCTTTTAGAGGATGTATATCCCTGCGATCTTGCTAATCTATTAGCTTTCCTTCTTCTGGCCATAGACTGTTCTTCAGTTAGTTTCTGACATATAATTCTTACTCTAATTTTTGCTTCTTTTCCTAACAATACCTCGTTTTCTAAAAATAACTTATCCTCTAAACATTCTAATAACTCCATTTTTTGATTTGTTTCTACATCATATATGTTGGTATCGGATTTATAACGACTTATGAAATAAGCTCCTATTTCATTGATTTGTTTAAAAGAACTTGGCACAAAATAACCGAGATCAGATATTAGCAAATCATTGCTTAATATATTACTTAAATGTTTCCTATATCCCTGGTCTGATCTTACCCCCTCCGTTAAATTAAGTTGGTCTATTATCTGATTCATGTAGTCGAAAACTAATTGTAACTTTATTCCAGACTTAGTATTGCTTTCATAGCCACTGTAGCTAGTACCATAACCTTTATACATCTCTTCCATACTGTTAGGTAGAGTAATATAGCTACTGTCCAATAATTTAACACTATTAAATTGCTGTAAGATTTTGCAATCAACTTGCAAGATATTTTTAAAGAGAATCACAGATTCATTATACATCCTTTTCATAAATTCCACTGCTTCTTCAGTAAATCTAAAATCCAAACCTTGTTTTGTTATATCTATCGAGTCCTCGTTTAGTAATTGACACATTGTTTCTACGCTACAATTATCAACTCCTATATTACCCAAGACCATGGCTTTTACGAATGATGAACCTTTTAGCTTTCTCTTTCTTTTTATAAACCTTGTTGTAATTGAGATTTTCTCTGCTTTTTCATTAAAAAATTCTTTGAGCTTTTTTGATAAGCAAGTTATTTTATTCATTGGTTCTCTCACTAAAAGTATATCTGGGAGAACTTATACCTTATTATTCTATCTCTTTCATACCTTTATTTCCTTAACTTGACGCGTATGGTTATCGATTACAGGCAGGTTTTTTATTTCTTCTCTTGCAGAACGAACAAAGGCTTGTTTTACACAAAAGATGGCAGATATCGCTGCATTGCTGACATCATCAACGTTTTGCAGCGCTTCCAGGTCAGCATTAAAAACTTTATTTAAGCTGCCAAAACTTTCTATCAAACTCTTTGCCACCGGTTTTACATCAATTCTACTATATGCTGAATATAAAATGTGCTCTAAAACTTCATAATCAAGTAATGATTGTCCATTATCTAAAATAATTTTCTCTCTTAGGCGCTTTCTATGCCCCTTTTTGTAATTTTTCATCATCAATGAATTGCTTATCTCTTGTATAATAAGAAATTAGATTTTTAAGTAAAATATTTAATAAAGCGCATGACGCACAATTGTAAGAACATTCATTTTTAAAGACAGCAAATGGTGTCATGAAAGTAGCTGAGACACTGTCCTCCTTTGTCATCCGAGTAGCTGACACTGGTTCCTTTACGACGGCAGTGCCCAGAGGTGTCATCCCAGTGCATGCACATAGTGCAAAAAATTAAAAATAAGACGCCAATACGTAATACTGTTGTCGTTTAATCTGCACAGATTGAAGATAAATGAATACCTTCAGTATCATGATAAAGGGACTGGCGAAGGGTGTCAAGTAGTTTTTAGCTCTGCCTTCTAAGGCTTTTACTCGTGACAACCACTGTGCCTGCGATCTTATCGTGCCAAGTTTGACAGCGTTTGTTGAAATTTGACCATAAAAAGCCCAAGAACAATGGTGCAACTGACAATATAAAGGAAAAAAATCTCTTTGTTGCTTGTTTTAGGGTCATCTTTTCGAAAGTTTGTGCATCCACAACTCTAAGCCCAAATAATAGTTTTCCAGGTGTAGTAGCAAACTTTACCCACATATATATTACATAGCAAAAGAGCATAATAAACTGGACTATTTGATTTAGGATTAGTAATTTTATAAGTCTACTCTGCGTTGTCTTTTCTTCCGCAGACAGTGGTGCTTGCATTGGGGATTTTGCAGCAATTTGACTTAATATTTTGCTATCCTCTGAGTTCATAAAGAGCTGATTTAAGGCTTGGCTGCAAAACTGCAAGAACAAAACGATAATAATCAAATCAAGCAATACTGATATATAGCGCCTGAGGCCCGTTACATAACATATCCCATTTTCATCTTTCTTTACCTTTTGAATAACATTTATAGAAGAAAAAATAGAAAATAAACGATTAAAAAATTTATGTAACATATATATACTTTCCAATATTTAACCTGCCCCTGGCCGGACTTGAACCAGCATGCTTTTGCAAGCAACAGATTTTGAGTCTGCCGTGTCTACCATTCCACCACAGGGGCATTAAGTTTTAATGCTATAGGCAACACGGAATTAGTCAAATTTTATATGTCTTTCAAATCAAAACTAAATATTCTACAATAATCAACAATTACTCTCAAAACTTAAAATGAATGAATTAGCCAATCTCCTCAGTTCAAGAAGTGTAGATAAGGAAATATGTAAATTACCGCATAATTTAGAAGCTGAACAGATGCTTATTGGTGCAATGATTCGTGATAATAGAATCTGTGATGCAGTTGAAGACACAATTACAGCAGAAAATTTCTATGATCCACTGCATCAAAGTATTTTTACGCAAATATCTAAAACCAGAAAACATGGCATAGTTGCCAATGAACTGAGCCTTAAAATGTTTTTTGAAAACGACCAAGCATTTACCGAGTGTGGTGGGGTAGAGTACTTAGCAAAGCTTGCAGCGAAGGCAAGTATTGCACTTGATATTTATAGTTTGACTAGAATAATCCGTGATACTTACTTAAGGAGATGTTTAATCAAGCTCGGGCAAGAAATAGTTGGTGATAGCTACAACTACGATATTGAAAATCCTGCACAGGCGCAAATTGAACAAGCAATGACAAAATTGTTCAATTTGGCAGTAAAAAAACAAGGTGAGAAAACATATATAAAACTTGCAAGTTCAATTAAAGATGTAGTTGAGAAGATCAGCACACTGAAAAATAATCCAGAAGCGCTAGGCGTTACAACCGGACTTCAAGATCTAAATCAGCTTCTTGGTGGTCTACAAAAATCTGATTTATTAATTTTAGCTGCAAGGCCTTCTATGGGTAAAACAGCATTGGCGCTAAACATCGCACTTAATGCTTGTAAGATGTTGCAAAAAAGAGCAGATAAGCAACACTATGTAGCGTTTTTCTCGCTTGAAATGTCAGCAGAGCAATTAACTGCAAGGCTGATCACTATAGATTCAGGAATTAGTTATTATAAGGCATTAACCGGGAGAATTAGTGATTTTGAATTGCATGAATTTATCAATACTAGTACAGAATTATCTGAACTGCCTTTCATCATAGATGACACCCCTGCGCTATCAATTAGTGCCCTTCGCACCAGAATACGCTTGCTGTATCAATTATATAATGTAGAAGTGGTATTCATTGATTATTTGCAGCTAATCAGAGGAACAACAAAAAGGAGTAATGAAAATAGAGTGCAAGAAATCTCGGAAGTGACGCAGGGTTTGAAAGCAATTGCAAAGGAGCTAAATATTCCCATTGTTGCACTATCTCAGCTCTCTCGTTCTGTTGAGCAGAGGGATGATAAAAAACCACAACTTTCTGATTTACGTGATTCAGGGAGCATAGAGCAAGACGCAGATATAGTAATGTTTCTCTATAGAGAAGAGTATTATGAACTAAGAAAACAGCCAAATGAAGGAAACAATAAACATCGGGAATGGCAAGAGAAAATGGAAAAAATTAGAAACATTGCAGAGCTCATTATTGCAAAGCAGAGAAATGGACCAATTGGCAGTGTGAAGCTATATTTTGACTCTAACAGAGGTGCATTTAAAGATTACACGGAAAGGCATAGTTCATAGCTTGACAGCAATCTTCTTGTTCCCAAGTTTATCAATTATTTTTTTATGTAAAGATAGCTTGACAACTTCTTAAAAATCCTTTTATAATGGTATTATATTTTATAATACGTGAGATGATGAATAAAAACAATGTACCCTATTATATAGCTGGAACTCTGGCTGCTTTAACTTTATTAGCATCTGGAGTGTTTGCTGCAGCTCCTTATATTGGTTTCTTAGCTCCAGTTGCAGCATTAAGTGTTGGCCTTCCATTTATTATTGGTGGTGCTGTATTTTCTGCTGTAGCTATTGCACTTTCGTATGCAGCAGTTAGTAAGAACAAAACTATTTCTGAGAAGGAAGCTCAGCTTTCTGATGAAAAAAGTAAAGTAGAAGCTAAAGGTAAAATAATTTCTGAGAAAGTAAAAGAAATATCCGAAAAAAATACTCAACTGGCTAATCAAGCAAAAGAGATAGAAGATAAAGATAAAACTATTTCTGAGAAAGATCGGGAGATTTTTAGAATGAAAAATGAGTTGGCTGCAACCAGAAGGATTAATGCTTCTCAGCCAGGTAATGCGGTAGAATTTGATAGCATAAACCAGCAGCTTACTAAGAGAGATTTCGAAGTACAAACTCAAGAGCAAGCCATTATTTCACAAGCAAAAGGGAAATTTAATAGTGTTGGAAATAAATTAAAAAATATTTATGATACTATGCCATCAACTAAAATAGAATTTTCATGGGTCTCAGAAAAATTTTCACCATACTGGAATAGTGTTAAAAACTTGATGTTTGGTAATAAGGCAGATCAAGCAAGTGGTGCTAGTCAACTTTCAAGTGAATCTCAAGGTAATGGTATTGTTATTCCAGAGGGGGCAAAGCTAGAGCTTTCTCCAATATTATTTGATTTTTTGTTTAGAGAAAAACAGAAGATGGTAAGGCAATTTTTAAGAGAGCAAACTGATGAAAAAAAGAATGTGGCTACACAAGAAAATTTAAAAACTGAGACTCCTAGCCAGGAAAATCAGATGAATATTGATAACGTTCCTAAGCAACCTGATCATTTAAATGTTGATGCTGCTAAAAGGTATTTAATGAGTCTTTCTGAGGATCAGGATGTATTTTATGATGCAGAATCTGGTGATGAAAAAGGTACTGAGATTTCTAGCCCAGAAAGTCAGCCAACTAAAGAAGAAAATGGTCAAGGCTGGTTTGCATGGAGCCTAGGAAAGGTTAAGTCGGCAATGACTGAAGTAGTAGTGATAGATGCTGATGTTACTAAATCACATTTTGCTAAAGTAACTAAGGCACTTGCCACCTAACTTGAATATGTAGACAGCGGTGTGCACCGTCGTTAACTAAAGATAATCCCATCCAGGAGAAATAGTTTTTACACTATTTCTCCTCTTTAGCATCAACCCTCAAAAAAACCGGCGTAGGTTTAGGCAATGTTATGCCTGAACTTACGCACGCGTCGCACAAAGATTTTAAATCTCGTTGTTCTTTCGGAATTTGCAGTTGATTTAGTATCATCTCTGCTGACTTGGGAACGATTGGCTGCAATAAAATGCCTATTATCCTGATATATTCCAGTAACTTGTAAATTACTAAATTCATGCGCTCTCTGTCAGTTTTGCTTAGTGTCCAGGGTGCACTTTTGTCTATGTAGGCATTTGCTTCAGAAGAGATGTTGATAATTAGAAGTATAATCTGGTTAAATTCATACTTTGATAGGTGATTCATCACTTGATCGAGTATAGCTTTGCAACCTGGAAGACTTTCTTCACCTTTAAGTAGGCTTTGATCGATTGTTGGTACAATTCCAGAACATTGCTTGTGTAAAAATGAAATTGTTCTTTGTACTAAATTGCCTATGTTGTTTGCCAGTTCTGAATTTATCCGGCTGATCATATTTTTCTTACTAAAGTTGCCATCTTGGCCGAATCTTGCTTCCCGAAGGAGAAAATAGCGTAGCTGATCAACACCAAACTCTTGAGCGAGGCCAATTGGATCTATGACATTACCAAGGGACTTGGATATTTTCTCTCCCTCGTTCAACCACCAACCATGAACTGCAATTTGTTTTGGCAGTGGCAGGTCTGCTGCAAGGAGAATCGCTGGCCAATATACAGCATGAAAACGCAATATGTCTTTACCGATTACATGAACGTTGAAAGAGTTGTCAGCTAGGTTTGCAGCGCTTGACACTGGAATCTGCGTTTTCCCTTGGTTTGGTGTCATTCCAGTGCTTGACACTGGAATCTGTGTTTCTGGTTCTGCCCAAAACCTCTTATATTCCTCACCTTCAGTACTAGGGAAACCTATTGATGTAAGATAATTGGTTAATGCATCTATCCAAACATAGATTACGTGTTTGTCATTACCTGGTACTTTTATTCCCCAGTTAAAACTAGTGCGAGAGATTGAGAGGTCAATGAGCCCTGATCTTACAAACGATATCACTTCATTTCTTCTGCTCTCAGGAAAGATAAAACTTGGCTGATTTTTATAGAGTTCCAGTAATTTTTCTTGCCAGTTTGATAAGCGAAAAAAGTAACTCTCTTCTTTTATCCACTGGACCTCAGCACCTGTTGGTGCTTTGCCATCTATCAGCTCTGACTCCTGATAAAATGCTTCATCACGAACTGAATACCAACCCGAATAGGAATCCAAATATATTTGCCCTCTCTCTTCAAGTCTATTCCATAAAGCTATAACTGCTTTTTTGTGACGTTCCTCCGTAGTGCGAATAAAATCGTCATACTCAAAATTCATGAACTTAGCCAATTCTTTAAATGAAACGCTCACTTCATCTGTAAATTCTTTTGGCTGCATTTCCTTTGCTTTAGCTGCTTTTTCTATTTTTTGTCCATGTTCATCTGTACCGGTGGTAAATTTGACATTTTTCCCAGCTAGTTTCATGAACCTTGCCACCACGTCACACAAGAGAGAAGTGTATGCATGACCAATATGCGGCTTATCGTTTACGTAATATACTGGCGTGGTGATGTAAAAGTTCTCGAATTGTTCCATGGTTTAGCATTTTGATAAAAATCAACTGAGTTAATTATAGTATTAAAAAGGCAGTAATAAATAAATATTGATTGGGTTAAGCATAATTTTTGAAAAAAGCTATTTACTGAAATTTTATTAAAATAAGAAACAATCAGGCATGATTATTGAAAGAACAATGAGAAATTTTCTTGTAATTCTATTTATAGTTTTCTATGCATTTGATGCACACGCTGATGGAGCAACAGATGTAATGTGTAATGTAATAGGTTACGTTCATGGAATAGGTAGACCAATGATTACAGTGGTAATAATTGGTTCAAGCTTACTTGCAATATTTGGCAGAATGCCTTGGCCTGCACTTTTCGCACTGGGTATGTTTGTTGCTGTGTTTTTTGGTGCTCCTCAAATTGTAACAAAGGTAACAGAAAAAGAAGTTTGTTGTCTTTTTAAAGGTCAAACCTTGGAGAATGGAAAGTGTGTTGCTGCTCCTGGATATGAACGTGTAGGTACAGATTATGCTTGTCGTTCCGGTTGGGCGCTAACTAATAAAGGCTACTGTATAAAAGCTGGCCAAGATCCTTCAAAGTATTGGAAGTGAAAATGGTGCTTTTATAGAGTTAAATCTAACAAACCGCAGAGTATATAATTAACATCCACGCCTTTAGTTAGATTCCACTCACGCTTTATTACGTTGTACTCCATGCCAGCCATGTTTTGCAGCGTTACATTATTTTCTCTTAAGTGATTTGCAATTTCTGACGGCTTGAGAAATTTATTCCAGTTATGTGTACCTTTTGGCAGCCAATTTAATATGTACTCTGCACCAATTATTGCAAGGCAGAAGGATTTGATAGTTCTATTTATTGTGGATATAAATATCAGCCCATTCGGTTTTAGCAGTTCTATCGCTTTTTTCATGAAAAGCTCTAAATTATCCACATGTTCAACTACTTCCATCAACAGAACCACGTCGTACTTCTTGTCATTGCTTAGCTCTTCAATGCTGGTGTGTATATATTCTATATTTAACCCTACTTTTTTTGCATGTGAATGCGCTACTTTTATGTTTTCTTCACATACATCTATTCCCACAACGTTAATGCCAACGCGTGCCATTGACTCTGACAAAATGCCACCACCGCATCCAACATCAAGCAATGATAATTCTTTCAAATTGCATTTTTTTAACTCTTTTATTTTCTCAATAATGTAAGATACTCTAACAGGATTCATTATGTGCAATGGTTTGAATTTGCCGTTCTCATCCCACCACTGGCCTGCCATTTTAGCGAATTTTGATATTTCATCTTCGTTATAAGTTTTTGTTTTTTTTTTCTTAGAGGTTATATTGCTGAGTTTATCAAGGCGTTTTTTATGTCTGCTTTCTTTTGAAAATTCTGTTTCGAGGAATTGTTTGACTATGTCTTTTGCTAATCCACTCGCAGTAAATCCTGCACCAAGACACAGTACATTTGCGTTGCCATGCTCGCGAGCTAATTTTGCGATCTCAACACTGTTACATAAAGCAGCGTAGATTCCTTCAAAACGATTTGCCACAGTACTCATGCCCAAACCTGTACCACAAATTAATATCCCATAATTTGCTTTTTTGCTTGTTATATCTTCTACAACTTTAACAGCATAGTTTGGGTAATCTACACACTTTTGCTTAGCAGTGCAGCCTTGATCTACTACTCTGTAACCTAGGGCTTCCAGGTAAGGTTTTATTTCTGATTTTAATTCATAACCAGCATGATCTGAGGCAATTGATACTATACCTAACATATAAGAAATAAGGACATTTTATATGGGTTTGAACTTTCTGTCAAGTCATTCAATGCTTCTGACCTTTTGGGAGTTCTAAAGCTATAGCTAAGGTTTTCCTACGTCATACCGCAATTCATTCCACAACTGTACGAACATTGTGATTTGAGAATAATCTCCGCCAGGAAGGGTGTCATCCCAGTGCTTTGGCACTGAGATCCAGAAAACTTAATTTTAAATAAGTACACCAGATAGCTGTATAATAAGAACTGGATTCCAGTGGGCTTTGTTGCATAGCAACTGAAAAAATCTGGTGGCTACTGACAAAATTCATTATAAAATAGCCATTTAACCTTGAAAGAAAAAATATGCCACAAAAAATGAGGGTCAGTAACCATAGCGAATATAACAAATTTCTAGAAAAAAGAGGAAATATTTTTCATTATATCAACGAAGCCATAGAAAAGTGGTACGAGAATGGTCCAAAAATACCAGGTGGCAACAATATTTATAGCGATAAAGTTGTAATTTTGGTGCACATAATAACTTGTTTATTTAGAATAGGCCTGAGGCAAACAGTTGGGTTTATAGCAGGATACCTTGAGCAAATTGGGAAAAATTTGCAAGTTATCAGCTATTCACAATCATCAAGAAGGTTTAAGAAACTCAATATTAAGATCAATGATTGCAGAAAATAATATGGAAGATATCGAAATTGCTATAGACAGTACAGGAATTAGTATATACAACAACACTCCTGGTCATAGCAAAGAAAATAGCGAAGATAGAAAGTATCGCAGCTATGAACAGACAAGAAAATTGCATGTAATGTTGAATACAAACAGCAAAAAAGCCATAGCTGTAAAATACAGTAACGGCTGATCACTATGGAGCTTGTGATTTGCTAAAAGAAGTCGATTTTCAGTATGTCATAAAAGTACTATATGCAGATAGGGCATATGACAGAGAAAAGCTCTATAAGCTGTGTAATCAATATGGTATAAAAACGAAAATTCCTCCAAAAAACAACGCAGCAGAGCATCCAAAGTTAGACTATATGGCTGAGAGAAATGCTGCAATTAGACTAATAAAATCATGCAGCGAAGATGGAATGAAGAGGTGGAAAAGGCAAACAAACTACGGAAAAAGATCTTATATAGAAAGTTTTTTCTCGCGACTGAAACAAACATTCGGGTTTAGTTTTAGGAATAAATCTGAGACAAATCGAGAAAAAGAACTAAATGCTATTTGCTTAATAAATTCACTGATATTGGTATGGCTAAATTTGAGATAGCTTCATAAATTTATTGTGCGTTACCTACTATCCGAAGAGCGATGCAACAAAGCCCACTGGGATCCAGTTTTCTTTACAAATTCACCAAAAGTGCTTCATTCTATAACGCAAAACCCATACTTACCAAACCCAATGCATTACTTGCAATTAAGTTTCCTGGATCCAAGTAGTCTGGGCACTGCCGTCATAAAGGAACTAGTGTCAGCTACTTTCATGACACCCTTCTGGTAGGCCCAAATTGCAATGTTCGTACAGTTATGGAATGAACCGCGGTATGACGTAGGAAGATCTGAGCAAACTTTCAATCAGAAACAGCCAAAGATCTCTCTAAGATGTCAGTTTCTTTTGTATCTTCAACTTTACCGTCCTGGTCGAATGAAATTTGCAGAGACTTACTACTATACTTCCTTTTTCCTAAAAAATTGGCTTGTTTAATTTTATATGAGACATAGTACCAAACATTGTCATCGAACTTTGATACTAATGTTGGTGATCCTAAAGTGTGAACCACTTTTTCTTTATCGTCACCTACTTTTATCTTGCTCCACAATTCAACACTAATGCCAGGAGCTCCGTGATTGTGAATAGTGTGAGTGCAGCTCACTGTAAATAATAAAATAAAAGATATTAATACTCGCATTTCTGTTGATAAATTACTTGAAGCTATAATACACTAATAAATTATCTGCCGTCAAATTTCAAAAAAGTTAAATTGACTGATTCTCAATATCACTTAATATAATATTTACTTTAGAAAATAATAGGTGTCTTATGTCATTGTTAGAAGCAGATCCAATATACAAACCTTTTAATTACCCTTGGGCGTATGATGCGTGGCTGCAGCAACAAAGAATCCATTGGATACCTGAGGAAGTTCCGCTTGCTGATGACGTAAAGGATTGGAAAACTAAACTTTCAAGTGTAGAAAAAAATCTACTAACCCAGATCTTTAGATTTTTTACTCAGGCAGACATTGAAGTAAATAACTGCTACATGAGGCATTATTCAAATATATTTAAGCCAACGGAAATATGCATGATGCTTGCAAGCTTTTCCAATATGGAAACTATACACATTGCAGCTTATTCTTATCTTTTAGACACAATTGGCATGCCAGAAAGCGAGTATCAAGCATTCTTAAAGTATGATGCTATGAGAAAGAAGTATGAATACATGTTAGAATTCGAGGAAAGCAAAAAACACGATAAAAAACATGTAGCTAAAACTCTAGCGGTGTTTGGTGCATTTACCGAGGGGTTGCAGTTATTCGCATCATTTGCAATTTTGCTCAATTTTCAACGCTTTGGAAAAATGAAAGGCATGGGACAAATAATTGCCTGGTCAGCCCGTGATGAAACTTTGCACACCAATTCAATTATCATGTTGTTTAATACATTTATTAAAGAGAATAATGAAATTTGGGACGACGAGTTTAAAGAGGAATTATATTCTGCATGCCGCACTATTGTTGAGCTTGAGGATGAGTTTATAAAGCTTGCTTTTAATTTCGGAGACGTTGAAGGACTATCTGCAGAAGAAGTGCGCAATTACATACGCTACGTAGCAAACAGACGGTTAATGCAATTAGGTCTTGAGTCCATATATGATGTTAATGATAATCCTATTCCGTGGCTTGATGAAATACTAAATGGCGTGGAACATACGAATTTCTTTGAAAATAGAGTAACAGAGTATAGCCGTGCAGCAACTCAAGGCACATGGGAGGAGGCTTTTACTGAAAACGACACGAATAATAAGTGAGTGCTAATTTCACTCTTCTTTGTCATTCCAGTGTCAGCTACTTTCATTACGTCATTTGCTGTGCAGTTTAGACAGTTTTGCTTTACTTAACAACTAACTTACCATATATATGTCCATAGGACATTGGTATATAAGAACGTGCTACAACTATTAATCTTACTCACGGTCATCACTTCAGTTGCATTCTTTGGTCATTTAGTTCCAATGGAAGCAAAAACCTTCTTGTACTCAACGAGCCTGAGTATAAAAGAGGTTTTGCTATTTATAATGCCTTTTATTATTTTTGCGTTAATCTTTAGCAGTGTTAACAATCTTAAGCAGTCAGCTATAAAGTTCATATTGTTACTTATTATAATGATCTTCTTGTCAAATCTGGCTTCAAGTTTAATAGCTTATTCTGTTGGGCATTTTATCATACAAAACACTCATTCAATACAAGATATAACGTATGAAGAAACAATTGTTCCCTTATGGTCGTTTAGGCTGCCTGCATTGCTTTCTAATTTTTATGCCCTTGCCTGTGGATTTGTGTCCAGCATAGTAGTGTCCACACTGCTACCCAAGAAAAGCAAAGAGCTTTCGAACAAAATGTTAGATTTAACTCTCTTTCTTTTGAAGACGTTTTTGACGCCGATTATTCCAATATTTGTACTTGGGCTTGCTTTAAAAATGCAGCATGATCAAGTTTTATCTATAATATTTAAGGATTACTCAATAATTTTCATTATTATAGCATCTGCAACCTACCTTTATGTTTTCCTCTTATATGGAGCAGCAAATTCATTCAAGATCACAAGCTGGATAGCTAGTATAGGCAATATGATACCGGCATTTATTACTGCAATGAGCACAATGTCTAGTAATGCAACTATGCCACTTACTCTTGAAGGAAGCAAAAAAAATGTAAAGCAACCTGACATAGCATCGTCTGTTGTACCAATAACTGCTAGCTTTCATTTAGTAGGTGATTGCTTTTTTATCATAATATTATCAATGATAATTGCCTCCGGTTATTCATTGTTCACAATAGATTATGTAACTTTTCTTCTCTATTTTTTGTTATTTAAGTTTGCTATCGTGGCAGTGCCGGCAGGAGGAATTATGGTAATGCTACCTATTCTTGAGAAATATCTCAAATTCTCTCCAGAAATGCTTTCGTTAATTACAGCATTGTATATAGTGTTTGATCCAATAATCACTTCAGCAAATGTTATGGGTAATGGTGCCTTTACTATAATATTTTCAAAACTCTATGATAAGCTTAAGTAATGTCTATTTTAGCGATTGATACTGTAGGTATTGGTAGTTCAATAGCAATAGTTGATTATGATGGTAACTGTTTTGTAGAGCACAATTCCACCAGCAATAGTCATGCAGAATCATTTTTTCAAATACTAAGTACTTTATTTGATAAGCACAACTATAATTATGATAAAATAGATCATTTGGCGGTAGTAGTTGGACCAGGAAGTTTCACTGGAATTAGAGTTGGTATATCAGCTGCACAAGGTATAAATCTTGCTACAAATAAGCCGTTATACGGGGTTAGTGCGCTGGAAGTTCAAGCCTACGCAATATCTTTGCTTTGTGCAAATAGCAAAAAAAATATCAGAGCTATAATCAAAAATGCTCAAGGGTTTTATACACAGTTATTTGATTTCAATTTATTGCCGCTGTCTGGTCCAACTGCAGCATGTGACCCCGGTTACGCTACAAGCAGTACACATATGGATTGCAATTTAAATGCTAGCCATGCAGGGCTATTAGTTCATTATAGACTGAAGAACAAGCAAAAATTAAATGAAGTTGAAGCTCTATATTTAAATGAGCCTCAGTATATGAAATTGCTATAGACTATTTTTTTGCATACACGCAATTTGGCTAAGCTTGTGCATCTGGTTTACTATCTCTTGAGCTACTTCTTTTATACTCATATTTGAATTTTCTATCTCTATAGCACTCGGTGGTGTAAATAAATTGTTAATCCTACATTGCTCTATCATGCTATTTAGATTAATCACCTTCCTATTTTTTCTTTGCCTTTTTAATGCAATACGCTTTTGTAATGTCGGTAGATCACACCTAAGTACCACAGGAAGGATTTCTGTGTTCATTTTTTTACTAAGCCTTACTATTGAATCATACATCCTCATGTTCTGGTCATTATTTTCCATCAACTCATCAATAAATATGTAATTTTTTGAGTGAATCGGATAATTTTCTATTACCTGAAGCATAATTTGCATAATGCCATATATTCTATCTTGAACTTCTTTAGGTATTTGATCACGTTCAAAGACACCATCGTATATAGAGCAAGCTTGAACATTGTTATAGAACTTGCTATTTACAATTAATGCGTCTATCATATTAGATAATTCTATTGCTGTGGAAAGTTTACCACTTCCCGAAAGACCAGAGAGATATATGAAAAATCCTGCTGGCTGTTTTTTTGTGTTAATATTTACCATATTATTTTCAATCTTGAAACTTACATTTATAATAACATAAAAATGAAGCTTTAAAACATATGAAATATTATATAGAAAATTATTTTTGTAGTTAAGATATTATGTAATTTAAAAACATAAATTCTGTATATAAACTCTATAATAACGATAACTATTTTTAAGCAAGCTACAACACAAAAGTGTTTGGTATTCAGAAAGCAAGACAGAGTGGCATAGACTTATTAGTTTACTACAAGTCTCTTTTCGCGTATAAACCTTCAGAAGATTCTAACAGAGGATTGTGTTGTTAACAAAGAGCAGAGTAAAAAGGGATCTAGTCTATGCCTATCAGATTTTGTCCTACCTTAAGTTCGATGATCATACATATACTCACCTTTCAGTGCGTTCTGAAGATCAAAAGTCGTTTTATATTTATCCGTTTGGTATGCGTTTTGATGAAGTAGATGAACGTTCGTTAATGAAAGTATCATTTGATGGAGATGTAATTGAAGGCAAAGAATATCAATATAATAGAACTGGCTATATAATTCATGGTTTTGTTTATCAAGCAAGGAAAGATATTCAAGCAATTTTTCACTTGCATACACCTTCTATTGTAGCGGTTTCTTCTCTCAAAGATGGGCTGCTTCCTATAAGTCAATGGGCACTGCACTTTTACAATAAAATCTCTTACCATAATTATAATTCCCTAGCACTTAGCGATACAGAAGGAAAGAGGTTAATAGCTGATCTGAAAGAAAATTTTGTCATGTTAATGCGTAATCATGGATCTATAACGTGTGGTCGGACTATACAAGAAGCAATGTTCTACACATATCATTTAGAACGAGCGTGCAAAACTCAATGTTTAACGTTAGCAATGAATAAGGAGTTATCAATTCCAAGTGAAGAAATTTGCTCAAAAGCTGTAAAGGATCTCCTATCTTTTGAAAGCAATCTTGGTGAGAGGGATTGGCACGCATGGGTTAGACTAATTAAAAGTAAGTTGTAAGAGACTTTCGCACTACTATCTGTCATCCAAGTAGTGACCTTACCCAGAAAAAGTAGAGAGAAAGTTAAGACGTTTTTGGAGTAAAATAAAACGTTTTTTCAAAATATGACAAATAGAAGAGAATATACAGCAGAATTCAAATTAGAAGCTGTTAAGCTGGTTAAAGAAACAGGTCAAGCAAGTACAAAAATAGCAAAAGATCTAGGTATAGATGGTAGTATGTTAAGTAAGAAAATATGATGGAAAAATGTCTGGAGCATACGCATTTCCAGGCAAAGGCTCCTTATGACAAAGAAAGATTTGATCTAAAAAAAGAGCTAATAAGAGAAAGAGACATCTTAAAAAAAGCCCTGGGCAAAGAAAAAGAGTAAAGTATTCTTTTATATAGAAATTGCTATAAAACACAGGAACTATGTAGGGTTTTGTACTGGTGGTATTGGTTGCTAAGGAAAAAAGCAGTAAAGAATTAGCAAAAGAAGGGCTTCTAGCAGATATTCAAAAAATACATCAAGCTTCTAAATGCAGATATGGAGCCCCTAAAATTCACGCTGAATTAAAAGCTTTAGGCAAAAATTAAAACAGTACAAAGTGTTATGCAAGAAAATGGCATTAAAGCCAAGTTTAGACGAAGGTTCAAAAATAAAAAACAGCAAATAAGCAACCGAGTTGTGGCTCCGAACACATTGGATCAAAATTTTACTACTGATCAGCCAAATAAAGTTTGGGATTACCTACATAAAAACTAAAGAAGGTTGTTGGCGGCAATAATTGACCTATATTCACGCATGGTGGTTAATGAGTAACATGATAATTAGTTATAGATTCTTTATTGATGGCCGTTGATAAACGCAAACCCGATAAAAATCTGCTGTTACATAGCGATCAAGGGTCACAGTATACCTCTCAAAATTACCAATTTCTATTGAATACAAAAAACATCATTTCCAGCATGAGCCATAAGGGCTGTTGTTACGATAACTCTGTTGCAGAAAAGTTCACTTAAAAGGGAGCTGCTTATTGATACTTCTCGCTCAACAAACCAGAACTGCCATATTTGAATACATAGAAATCTTTTATAACAAATAACGTAGACATTCTACTATTAACTATTGCATTCCTGCACAATTTATTCTCATGATAAAAACGTCTTAACTTTCTCTCTACTTTTTCTGGGTAAGGTCAATTTGGGTCTGCACCATTTTTGAGTAATAGTTTTACTTCTTGTGCATTACCATCTTCTACAGCTAGGAATAATTGTTCTTCCTGTGTTTTTACGCGTGTTTCCACATTAGATATAAAAAATAACAATACTAAACATGCAATACCAATAATGCTAATATATTTTATAATTTTTCTCATAAGATATTTTACAATGCTTCTAATAATATTAGATATCATCTATAAAATTAAAAAATCCATGAAAGGGGATGAAAATATGTAAAAAAGTATTATTGATTAATTAAAAACAGATTTTGATTTGATAATACTAATAAAATCGATTTATCTTAAATTTACGTTGATTTTTACCTGTTATTTTTTGTAGTTTATCCAACGTAAATTCCAGGTAAAACAAAGTCGTTATCTCCAACCGTTACAACCAACTCTCCTTCTTTAATTTTTATTTGATTAGGTGTATGGTCCCATACCATCACACTCTGGGATCATACACCTAAAGTACTCCGACACTGGGATGACACCCCGGGGTTTCTGGGATGACAAAAAAGAGCCCCCTGAGCAAAAATCTTATAGCCACTTGAATGATAATTGACTTTTTGCCTAAAATAACTAAGAAAGAAACTTCTCATCAAGATAACTTAAATATATACTAATTCTCTTATTTTTAAACGATTTCTCATCATGAATTGCACGATCAAAAACCTGAATTTGACTTGTTATAATGCTACAATTATTATTTGCAACTTCTAATACGCCACTATCAATTACAACCTTCTTTTCTGTTTGGTTACTCATTTTAACAGTAATCATACCAGGCAATAAATAAATTAAGTAAGGAGCATGGTGAGCTAAAATCATAAGCTCCCCTTCGAGCCCAGTTACTGAAAGAGAAACCACTCCACTGAATGAAATTTGATCATCAGGAGAGAAAAATTGCACTTTAAAAGTATTCATAATCTTTAACTTTTATTTAGCTTCAGCTTGTATTAATTCAGCCTTTTTTATTGCTTCATCTATATTCCCCACCATATAAAAAGCAGCCTCTGGTAAGTGATCATATTTGCCTTCAACAATCCCTTTAAAACTGGAAACAGTATCAGAAAGTGAAACAAATTTACCAGGCATGCCAGTAAATATTTCTGCAACGTGAAAAGGTTGAGAAAGAAATTTCTGAATCTTACGAGCCCTATCAACAATAATTTTATCTTCATCAGATAGCTCATCCATACCAAGTATTGCGATAATATCTTGCAGTGATTTATAAGTTTGCAATATACGTTTCACCTCAGAAGCTACATTATAATGTTCTTCACCAATGATTTCAGCAGATAAAGATTGAGAAGTTGAATCAAGTGGATCAACAGCAGGGTATATTCCCATTTCAGCTATTTGCCTTGACAACACTGTGGTTGCATCAAGGTGAGAGAATGTAGTTGCTGGGGCTGGATCAGTCAAATCGTCCGCAGGAACATATATAGCTTGCACAGAAGTAATAGAGCCAGAAGTTGTTGAAGCTATTCTTTCTTGCATTGCACCCATATCAGTTGCAAGGGTTGGCTGATAACCAACAGCTGACGGTATTCTTCCAAGTAAAGCAGAAATTTCAGAACCAGCTTGTGTAAATCTAAAGATATTATCCACAAAAAATAGAACATCTTGATTTTCCTTATCACGGAAATATTCTGCCATAGTAAGTGCTGTTAAAGCAACTCTAGCCCTTGCTCCAGGAGGCTCATTCATCTGACCATAAACCAAAACAGCTTGAGATTTTTCATGCTCATTTATATTTATTACATTTGAAGTGATCATCTCGTGATAAAGATCGTTACCTTCACGCGTTCTCTCCCCTACCCCGGCAAACACAGAAAATCCTTTATGAGCTTTTGCTATATTATTAATTAATTCCATTATTAGGACTGTTTTACCAACACCGGCTCCACCAAATAAGCCAATTTTTCCTCCTTTAAGATAAGGTGCAAGAAGATCTATAACTTTTATTCCCGTAACTAAAACTTCTTCCTGTATTCTCTGTTCAGTAAAACTTGGAGGTGCTCTGTGTATAGGCTCTAAGTTATACTTTCCCTTCAGTGGACCACACTCATCTATAAGCTCTCCAACAACATTAAAAATCCTTCCTAAAGTTGAACGCCCAATTGGCACCGATATTGGTGCACCTGTATCAACAAATTCATCCCCCCTTGACATGCCATCTGTGCTATCCATAGCAATACAACGAACTATATTGTCACCTATATGCTGCGAAACTTCTAAAACCAGCTCCTTATCCTTATATTTTAGTTTGCTTTTTAAAGCATTAAATATTTTAGGCAATTCACCTTCAAATTTTATATCAACAACTGCTTGAGTTACCTTAATCGCTCTACCTATATTCATCTCTTTATTTTTATCACCTAACACTATAATTCCATAAAAGAACTTCTAAAGAAAATAAATTTTATATTATTAATAGAAATTTTGCAACATTAAAACGCTTACTAGTTACGCTTCATTACAAACAATGCAAATGCATTTAATAGCCAAGTAATAATAAACAATACTAAACTAAGCGCATAAGCAGCAAGAGTTTGTACACTATTGAAATCCTGATCTCCGGTAAGTAATGTAGCGATCTGCACGGTAATGGTAGTAACTGAATTAAGAGGGTTAAAAGTCAAATTTGCGTTGATTCCCACAGCCATTAGCACAATCATTGTTTCACCTATCACTCTTGAAATTGACAATAAAATTGCACTTAAAATTGTAGGCATTGCATAAGGTATTGTTATATGCCATATAGTTTCCGCTGGAGTTGCACCAAGTGCCATGAAGCCATAACGCAAGCTTTTTGGAACAGATCTTATGGCATCTTCGAGTAAAGAAATAATAAAAGGAAGAATCATTATCCCAATCGATAAACCGGCAACTAAGGCACTTTCTGAGTGTATACTTAAACCAAAAAAATTTGCTACCTGCTTTATAAAGAAAGACAAAAACACAACCGCGAAATATCCATATACAACCGTAGGAATAGCAGACAAAACTTGCAAAGTTGTATTAACAATATAACGCACTTTCTCACTCGCATATTCACTAATATATATTGCAGAAAATAAACCAAGCGGAACGACAACTAACATTGCTATAATAGTTATAAGTAATGTACCAACTAAAAGCGGCGCTATACCAAAACATCCTATCTTTTCTTCATTGATAGTGACTACATTGTGGCCCCATTTCAAGCAAAACAAGAATTCTGAAATAGCTACTTTATTAAAAAAACTAATGGATTGAATAAAAATAGACAGCATTATAAATAAAGTGATAAAAAATGATATGGCCAAAGCCACAAATAACGAAAGTTTTATTATCTTATTTCTTTTATTTTTAAAGATAAAAGCAAGCATGAAAAAAAGTAACGCTATAGAAATAAAAGTTACAAAACAATTATTATAGAATACTAACAACCAAGTTAGCATCCATACACAACTAAGATATAGATAAGATTTAACCTTATTTACTTCTTGAAACCTACTAAAACAAAATAAAAGGATTAGTAAGACAGGTATGACTATCACCGAATTCATTCTTCCATGCATCAAATTTTATTCTACGAAAATGTCATACAAGTTCACCATTATTTGACAATAAAGTAAAACAATTTAAAATAAATAATTATATTAATATAAAAACAATGAAGAGAACATTTCAACCAAAAAATTTGATAAGAAAGCGCAGACACGGATTTCGTTCACGTATGGCAACAAGAGCTGGAAGAAAAATCCTTAATAGGCGCCGTTCATTAGGGTGTAACAAATTATGCGCATAGTAAGTATAAAAAAAAAGATTTTTCTTCTGCTTTCAAAAATAAGTTAGCACTCAACAGTCTTTTTTATCGTGGGCTTTATATATCACTGTACGCTATAAAAGAAAGAGAACCTGAAAAGTACATTCATACTATTAGAGTAGGTCTGGCTATCAGTAAAAAAACCGGAAAAGCAGCAAAAAGAAATAAAATAAAAAGGCAACTACGAATGCTTGCTAAAATTAGCATTTTAAATATAAGTAATATAGGGCACTACTACATAATACTAACTCATAGAAACATTATGCAAGCAAGTTATAAAAATTTACAAAAAGATCTAACTATTTGCTTAAAAAAGATAAAATAAAAAAAATCTCAATTAAGGTATTTACAACTATATTTTTTATGATAATATAGGTAAAATTTTTAAAAATAGTTAATGGGTGTGGTGAATGGTAGAGGATATAAAAGAGGTAAATAACACAGGCTTTGGTCAGATGTATCAATTCTTATTTCTTCCTAAAGGAACAGGAACAGATTGGAGGTCAGCATTTCGCCAACAAGAAGAATTATTTAAAAAAGTGGGAGGTAATGTAATATTACCAGAAATCAGTAATTCTCCTTCAAAAGGGAATCAATTAGGGGAAGTAGGAACAATGCTAAATAATGTAGAAAATGACCAAGAACATATAAGAAAAAAAAGATATCGTAGTTAAAGTAAAAACTTAAAGAATAGTAACAAAACAAGAAAGTTAAAATATAAGTATACCTACTGTCTAATTAACAAAGAAATTTTTATAAACTTGGCGGCGACCTACTCTCCCTTTTCAAGTACCATCAGCGCTAAAAAGTTTCACTTCCGAGTTCGAGATGAGATCGGGTGGTTCATTTTTGCTATAGCCACCAAGTCAATAAAAATTTCTAACTTAACAATTTTAACTTAATATTTAACACTGCATACACACATATAGAAAGCAAATAAATCAATCAGGCTATTAGTACTAGTTAGCTTCACATGTTACCATGCTTCCACACCTAGCCTATCAACGTGGTAGTCTTCCACGGCCTTAATTGGGAAATCTTTTTGAAGAGGGTTTCTTGCTTATATGCTTTCAGCAATTATCCCATCTATACATAGCCACCCAGCGATGCTATTGGCATAACAGCTGGTACACCAGAGGTATATCCATCTCGGTCCTCTCGTACTAGAGTCAGACCTTCTCAAATTTCCTTCACCCACGGCAGATAGAAACCGAACTGTCTCACGACGTTCTAAACCCAACTCACGTATCACTTTAATCGGCGAACAGCCGAACCCTTGGGACCTTCTTCAGCCCCAGGATGTGATGAGTCGACATCGAGGTGCCAAACGGTGTCGTCGCTATGAACGCTCGAACACCATCAGCCTGTTATCCCCGGCGTACCTTTTATCCGTTGAGCGATGACCCTTCCATACAGAATCACCGGATCACTATGACCGACTTTCGTCTCTGCTTGGCTTGTCAGCCTCGCAGTCAGGCAAGCTTATGCCATTATACTATCAAGCTGATTTCCGACCAGCTCTAGCTTACCTTCGCACGCCTCCGTTACTTTTTAGGAGGCGACCGCCCCAGTCAAACTACCCACCATACAATGTCCTAGTTCCAGATAATGAAACATAGTTAGATATCAAAAGTGTAAAGGGTGGTATCTCAAGGTTGACTCCATTATAGCTAGCGCCATAACTTCAAAGTCTCCCACCTATCCTGCACATCACACTTTTAATAGCAATGTAAAGCTATAGTAAAGGTGCACGGGGTCTCTTCGTCTAACCGCGGGTACCCCGCATCTGCACGGGGAATTCAATTTCGCTGAAGTGATGTTGGAGACAGTGGAGAAATCGTTACGCCATTCGTGCGGGTCGGAACTTACCCGACAAGGAATTTCGCTACCTTAGGACCGTCAGTGTTACGGCCGCCGTTTACTGGGGCTTCAATTCGGAGCTTGCACCCTTCCTATTAACCTTCCAGCACCGGGCAGGCGTCAGACCCTATACTTCCACTTACGTGTTTGCAGAGTCCTGTGTTTTTAGTAAACAGTCGCTACTCCCTATTTTGTGCCACCTACTCATAGTTGCCTAAAAGCAGGTTACCCTTCTTCCGAAGTTACAGGTATAACTTGCCGAGTTCCTTCAACATCATTCTTTCAACACCTTAGTATACTCTACTCATCCACCAGTGTCGGTTTGCGGTACGGCCTCATAAATATAAGTGCTATTTCCTGGAGCTTCTTTTAAGCATAGATCAATCCAATAAGATCTATACAAATACGAAACCCGTCACACTTAAGAGGTTTAGGAATATTAACCTAATTGCCATCGACTACTCCTTTACGGACTCGCCTTAGGAACCGACTAACCCTACGCAGATTAACTTAACGTAGGAACCCTTAGATTTTTGGTGAGAGTGTTTTTCACACTCTTTTACGCTACTTATGTCAGCATTCTCACTTCCGATATCTCCAGCAGTTTTCACAAACCACCTTCACAGACTTACGGAACGCTCCGCTACCGCGCCTATTGATCGAAATCAATAAGCACTCACATCTTCGGTATACAGCTTTAGCCCCGGTACATTTTCGGCGCAGAAAAACTTATTTAGACAAGTGAGCTGTTACGCTTTCTTTAAAGGATGGCTGCTTCCAAGCCAACCTCCTAGCTGTAATGGTTTTTCTACTTCCTTCCCCACTTAGCTGTAATTTTGGGACCTTAGATAGTGATCTGGGTTGTTTCCCTCTTCACCACGGACTTAGCACCCGTAGTGTGCCTGCTGTATAATTAATTGTTGGTATTCGGAGTTTAGTTAGATTTGGTAAGACGGTGAATCCCCCTAGTCTATCCAGTGCTCTACCCCCAACAACATACATACAACGCTCTACCTAAATAGATTTCGCGGAGAACCAGCTATTTCCAAGTTTGATTGGCCTTTCACCCCTAATCACAACTCATCCAATAATGTTGCAACATTAACTGGTTCGATCCTCCAGTGTGTTTTACCACACCTTCAATCTGGTCATGACTAGATCACTTGGTTTCGGGTCTAATCCATAAAACTAAAACGCCCTATTCAGACTTGCTTTCGCTACGCCTACACCTAACGGCTTAAGCTTGCTTCATAGATTAACTCGCTGACCCATTATGCAAAAGGTACGCTGTCACTCTAAATATCAATAAATTGATATAGAGCTCCAACTGTTTGTAAGCACTTGATTTCAGATTCTATTTCACTCCCCTCCCGGGGTTCTTTTCACCTTTCCCTCACGGTACTTGTTCACTATCGGTCGTTAAGGAGTATTTAGGCTTGGAGGATGGTCCCCCCATATTCAAACAGGATTTCACGTGCCCCGCTCTACTCAAGGATTTAAAAACTTTCTACTTATACAGGACTATCACCTTCTATGGTTACTATTTCCAGAGTATTCTAATTCTTATTCTTAAATCACTAGCCTTTTCCGCTTTCGCTCGTCACTACTAACAGAATCTCGGTTGATTTCTTTTCCTTTGGCTACTTAGATATTTCAGTTCACCAAGTTTGCTTTACATACTTAGTACGTAATAACTAGCTAAACTAGTTGGGTTTCCCCATTCGGAAATCTGCGGATCAAAATTTGTTGACAATTCCCCACAGCTTATCGCAGCCTGCCACGTCCTTCATCGCCTCTTAACGCCAAGGCATCCATCAAGTGCTCTTAATAATTTATTTATCCGACTATATGCAGAATATGCAGAGTTAAATATTATTAAAATTGAATTGAGATTAAATTAATCTCTACCATAAAACTTGTCAAACATCTAAAAACTAAATTAATCTTTTATATGTTATAACCTAATAAATAATATGTCAACGCCTTTTTGCACAAAACATTTACTTATATTATCAACAACAATATACTAGCAATCCTAAACAGTATAATCTGAGAAATATGTGGTAAACTTATATATACAGTAAAAATTAATAAAAAAGATATTTTGTAAGATAAAATGTGTTAAAATCAATTGCCTAAAAATGATAATAAACATTCGGAGTATTTCTAACGTATGAAAAGTAATCTCTCTTTTATAAAAAACGTTGCTTTAAATTGTATGTCTAAGCTCATTGGCGTATTAAATATTAAGAAAGTAAAACACTTCATTGTGAATAAATATAATACTCTTCATAAAGAAATGACAGTGCTTCTTAAAAAATCTAAGAACCTGTTAAACACCAACATTGAAATCGGTTTATATCACTTTTATAAAGGTAGCATATCAGATGCAAAGTTACGATTTTGGTTAATTAGCATATTTTACCCCCATTTACCTATAGTCTGGTATAACATCGGAAGGTGTCATTTTGCGGTAGGGAATACTAACAAAGCTTATAATTATTTAACAAGGGCACTAAAATTAGATAATGACCACGAGGAGGCGTCTTACTATATAAAAAAAATGACAAACTCAGCGCCTATTACAGAATTGCCAAAAAACCTCATAAGACAATATTTTGATTACACAGGTGAATATTTTGTTGAGCATTGGTTGATTGCCAAACAATATAGAGGGCATGAACTTGTACACATGATAATTACAAAAATCTTCAACAACTCCACTTCTGAGCTCAATATACTCGACCTTGGTTGTGGAACTGGAATATGTGGTCATTTCTTGAAAATAAATAGTATTGGAAACCATATAACAGGAATTGACATTTCAAGTAGAATGCTAAATATCGCAAGAGGATGCTTTATAAAAGGTAAGCCTGTTTACAATGAATTAATACATATGGAAATGAAAGAGTTTCTTAAACAAGAGAAAAACCAGCAGTATGATGTAATTATCTTTGCTGAAGTGCTACATTATCTACATGACTTTCAAGAAGAGTTGGAATTAGCAAAAAGATCTACGAGCAAAAAAGGAGTTATTGTATGTTTAATAAGAAGAAAGGAAGGTGAAGGTATTGACTTTGTAAATAAAGGAGACTATTTTCGTCACTCAGAAAGTTATGTTCAACATGTTGCAAAAGAAATAAATATGCAAATAAGTTATATGAGTTACTGTAAAATATATGGCAGTCAGGTTGACGGTATCTTGTTTGCATTACAGCATCAACAAGAAAATCCGAAAAACCTAACTTAAAAATCGCTCAAAATGACTTTTAAGTATCTATATATAATAAAAGAATAAAAGGAACTTTATGAATAACATTACCATTAATTACGCAAAGGACAGCAAATTAAACGACTTTGGAAAAGCAGTTCTATCAGACAGGTATTTAATAGAAAATGAAAGTTATCAAGACCTCTTTGCACGTATTGCTAATTACTATTCTGATAATAAAGAACATGCGCAGCGTCTTTATGACTACATGAGCAACTTGTGGTTCATGCCTTCAACACCAATACTCAGCAATGGTGGCACTAAGAGAGGGTTACCTATCTCTTGCTTTCTTAATGAAACCGAAGACAGCTTGCAGGGAATAGTTGATCTATGGAACGAAAATGTTTGGCTTGCTGCACGTGGAGGAGGCATAGGTAGTTATTGGGGAAATTTACGCTCAATAGGCGAAAGCGTAAAGGGTAGCGGCAAAACATCAGGAATTGTTCCATTTATTGTAGTGCAAAATGCTCTAACGCTTGCAATTAGTCAGGGATCCCTAAGGCGAGGAAGTTCAGCAGTCTACCTTCCTGTATCTCATCCGGAGATAGAAGAGTTTCTAGATTTACGCAAGCCAACAGGCGGTGACCCAAATCGCAAAGCGTTAAATATACATCATGCTGTAATAGTAACAGATAAATTTATGCAGGCTGTTGAGAATGATCAAGAATGGAATTTAATAAGCCCTCACAACAATAAGGTTATTTCAACTGTAAAAGCGCGGGATATATGGATCAAAATATTAACAGCAAGAGTTGAAACTGGAGAACCTTACATTATTTTCCTTGATGCAACAAATAACAATAAGCCAGAATCTTACAAAAAGCTCAACTTAGACATCAAGATGTCAAATCTATGCAGTGAAATAACTTTAACCACAGGTTATGATCACCTGAATAAGTCACGCACTGCTGTGTGTTGTCTATCATCCGTAAACCTTGAGTACTACGAAGAATGGAAAGACAATAAACTCTTCATAGAAGATATAATGCGCTTTCTTGATAATGTATTGGAAGATTTCATAAATAAAGCACCGAATGAAATGCAGCGAGCAAAATATTCTGCAGCCAGAGAACGCAGTATTGGTCTTGGTGTGATGGGCTTTCACTCATTTTTACAAAGCAAAATGGTTCCTTTTGAATCAGTAACAGCACAACAATGGAATAAAAAAATATTTAAGTATTTACGCGAGCAAGCAGATATAGTTTCTAAAAAATTAGCAGAAGAAAAGGGAGCATGTTCTGATGCCAAAGAAGTTGATCTAATGGAAAGGTTTACACACAAACTCGCTATTGCTCCTACTGCCTCGATCTCCATTATTGCAGGTAATACCTCCCCTGGAATAGAACCATACGCAGCAAACGTATTCATACAAAAGACACTTACAGGCTCATTTGTAGTGCGAAATAAATTCTTGCAAAAACTATTAGCAGAAAAAAATCAAGACAATGATAAAATATGGTCTTCAATTTCAACAAACGAGGGTTCCGTTCAGCATTTAGATTTTCTTAGTGAGCATGAAAAATTGACATTTAAAACAGCGTACGAGCTTGACCAAAGATGGATTATAGAACATGCAAGTGATAGAACTTCGTATATTTGTCAATCTCAATCAGTAAATCTGTTCTTACCTGCCAACGTACATAAACGTTACTTGCACAAAATACACATGCTTGCTTGGAAAAAAGGATTGAAGAGCTTATATTACTGCAGATCACAATCAATGCAGAGAGCCGATAAGGTCTCGCATGACATATTCAAAAAAAGTGAAATATTGCAACAAAAAACAGATATTGACTACGATGAATGTCTGTCATGCCAATAGCGGCCTTACTCAAAAAAAGTAGAGAGAAAGTTAAGCAAATGGGTAAATAGACTTCTTGCATAACCATATAACGCACTTTTATTGGGAATAGAAACGAAAAAACTTTCTTGACAAACTCCGCCAGCTCCATTATCATAAAACTGAAGCTATTTATTTATCTTCGCAATCTGTGCAGGTTAATGACAAAAAACTTAGGGTATTTGGCGTCTCATGTTTAATTTTTCGTACTACGTGCATCGCATGTCTTTAAAAATTTTTAGGTTTTTACCTATATAAGCCGAAACGCGCTTACAAAGCGTTTAAGACAGCAAAAAACGTCAAATTGACAAGGGAGAATTTGAATGCTAGCTACTACGGGGTTTCTTTGCCTTTTTTCCTGCTTAGTAAATTTCTTAAACACTTGCGGTGTAGGTTAGTTGCAAGTTAAAAGCAGCTAAATCGCTCTTAATCAAGCGTTTTAGAATAAAAAAAACGCCGATATTTTAGTACATAGTAAATAGCCAACCACCATGGGGCTTCTTTTGCCTTTTTTTTCACTTGGTAAATTTCTTAAACATTTATTGCTAAACGACAATCGTCATCCCGCTACTTGTTAGCGGGATCTATTGCCGAGATACCGCGAATGAATCGCGGTATGACGGTTCGCGGTGGCATGACGATAAAGTTTATACCTCGTCATCCCGCTGCTTGTTAGCGGGATCTCTTGTTAGCGGCTGAGATACCGCGAATGAATCGCGGTATGACGGTTCGCGGTGGTATGACGGTTCGTGGCAGCATGAAGATAATCCCGCTACTTGTTAGCGGCTGAGATACTGCGGCGGTATGACGTAGATTGCTGTCATTCCGCTACTAGTTAGCGCCGCAGCGGTATGGTGTAGGAAAATTAGCTATATAGCTAACTTGTACCACGCGTTAAAGCTTTTAAACAGGTCTTGGTTTACTTACTCCATTATTTTCTTTATTATCAGATATCATTTTAAATAATATGGAGGAGCAAATTGTCAGCAATTGCCATTATTGATTTTGGTTCACAGTTTACACAGCTTATCGCAAGACAAGTAAGAGGAATGGGTGTTTATTGTGAGATATTTCCAAGCAACATCAGTTTTGAAACAATATCAAAATTCAATGGGTTTATTCTCTCTGGAGGACCACAATCTGTAAATGATGATTGTTCTGAAACAAGTAGAGTAGTACATGAAATTATAAAACTTAATGAGGCAACAAGCGTTCCTATACTTGGAATATGCTATGGACAGCAACTCATTTGTCATTATTTTGGAGCAAAAGTAAAAGAGAGTTTCAAACAGGAGTTTGGTAGAACTAAAATCAAGATACTAAAAGAATCCCCCATTGTAAAGGATACCTGGGATGTTAATTCTGAAGTGGATGTATTAATGAACCATGCGGACAGTGTTGATACTATACCACAGGGATTTACTGTTATCGCATCAGGTGTGATAAATCAAACAATTGCAATGATTGTCAACGAACAGCGGAAGATTTACTGTACTCAGTTCCATCCTGAGGTTAAGCCCACAACAAATGGCAGTAAATTGCTCTCTAACTTCTTGGATATTGCAAATTGCAAAAGAGACTGGACAATGAAGTCGTTTATTGAGGAGCAAAAGGAAAAAATCAAAAATGTAGTAGGAGAGAAAAAAGTAATCGCTGCAGTAAGTGGTGGGGTTGATTCAAGCGTTGCAGCGGCTCTCACACATAAAGCTATAGGAAAACAATTGAACTGTATTTTTATCGATACTGGGTTGTTACGCAAGAACCAAACCATCGCTATGTTGAAAGAGATTCCGATAAATTACGTTGATAAATCAAATTTATTTTTGAGTAGGTTGAAGGGAATAACTGATCCAGAAGAAAAGCGAAAAATTATCGGTAACACTTTTATTGAAGTGTTTGAAGAAGAAGCAAAAAAAATAGGTGATGTGGATTTTTTGATGCAAGGTACCATCTACTCTGATGTAGTTGAGTCAGGGCATGCCTCAAACAACACTAGTACAATTAAGTCTCACCATAATGTTGGTGGGTTGCCAGAAAAGATGAACCTGAAGCTAGTGGAGCCTTTACGCTACCTCTTTAAAGATGAGGTAAGGCTACTTGGAAAAGAAATTGGGCTTTCAGATGAGATAATATTTCAACATCCATTTCCTGGACCTGGACTTGCAGTGAGGATTATAAGTGAAGTCGATGAAGAAAAGGTGCGAATATTGCAAGAAGTAGATGAAATATATATTAATACGATGAAAAATTACGATCTATATGATAAGATATGGCAAGCTTTTGCTGTATTATTACCAATAAAAACTGTAGGCGTTATGGGAGATGGTCGTACGTATGGATATGTTTGTGCTTTAAGGGCTGTAACATCATCTGATGGTATGACAGCCGATGCATTTCCATTTGAAGATAAGGATCAACACTTGCTAGTATTTTGGGATTTTTTACGCAATGTCGGCAGTATAATTGTTAATAATGTTCCCGGAGTAAATAGAGTTGTTTATGATATCACTTCTAAACCACCCGCAACTATTGAGTGGGAGTAAATCAAAAAGATCCCGCTGCTTGTTAGCTCTTACTATTACCCACAAATAAAAACATAATATTGTATTTACTCAAATAATTTAATTTTATTAACCTGAAAGCTTATTAGATTAAAATTATTAAACTAAGAGTTATAATTTTAGCAACTAAAAGCTGTAAATTGCACCATATAAACAGTTATTTCAAGCAAAAGTTATGCCATTAAGAGCTATGCAACAAACATTTATATTTGTGGGTAATAGTAAGTTGTTAGCTGGATCTAGAGATACCGCGAATGAATCGCGGTATGACGGTTCGCGGCAACATGACGATAACCTCGTCATCCCGCTACGTGTTAGCGCTTACTATTACCCACAAATAAAAACATAGTATTGTATTTACTCAAATAATTTAATTTTATTAACCTGAAAGCTTATTAGATTAAAATTATTAAACTAAGAGTTATAATTTTAGCAACTAAAAGCTGTAAATTGCACCATATAAACAGTTATTTCAAGCAAAAGTTATGCCATTAAGAGCTATGCAACAAACATTTATATTTGTGGGTAATAGTAAGGTGTTAGCGGGATCTAGAGATACCGCGAATGAATCGCGGTATGACAGTTCGCGGCAACATGACGACAACCTCGTCATCCCGCTGCTTGTTAGCGGCTGAGATACCGCGAATGAATCGCGGTATGACGGTTAATTTTCTTTATTTTGCTTATAATTTCCACAAGCAGTGCAAACATAAATGAAGAATACAAATATCCTTTTGGTAATTCTATATGAAATCCATGAAGTATGAGGTACACACCGACAAGTAAAATAAATAAAATGGCGATTATTTTTAACCCTGGGTTAGATTTGATTAACTGGGCGGTATAACTTGATAAAAACAGCATTGCTAGCATGGAAAATGTAAATGCTGTAGCAATTATTACCATGTTATAAGTTAGTGCTATAGCAGTTAATATCGAATCAACCGAAAAAACTAAATCTATTAATATAATTTGTAGCACAACTAAAAAAAATTTTGATTTAACGTTTGCTTTCTTTTTATTTTTCTTACATACAAAGATGTCATCCCGTAACTCCATAGAGCTCTTAACAATAAGGAATAATCCCCCTGCGATCATAAGTAAATCCCTTGCTGATGCAGTGTGAAATATAGGTTTTTGCATTGATAATATAGATGATGTAAAAAATAGTATTACAAAACGCATTAATAGTGCTAATCCAAGGCCCATAAGGCGCACTCTTTCTCTCAGCGCATTTGGTACCTTATCTATTGCTAGAGAAATAAAGATTAAATTGTCTACACTAAGTATAGTTTCAAGTAGTGTAAGTGTCAGTAAAGTCCAAGCATCAGTTAGCATTTTTGTTTCAAATTCGGTTCTTCTTACTCTACAATAGATGTGTAAAAATTAAGTGACTTCACTCAGAAGTTTTATAGCAGTTCTCCAGAAAAACAGGATATATAAAGTTCAGCAGCTTCTTCTATTTTCGTTTTTGAGCAAAATCAATAATAAGAGAGTTTCTTATTTTCATGCACGCAAATAAGATAAAGCCTTATTTTCATTTTTGACTTTATTTGAAAATAATATATACTATAAAAATAGTGTGCTCGGTTGAATGAATGTATATTAAAGGATCACCATCAGGCAAAGTATTCGCTGGTTATCAGGCATTTATACCAAGCCCCTTGCCACCAAAATTTGAATGGGACAATGATTTAGTTAATAGTCTTTAAACCCTTACTTTACTATAAGGAAAGTGGTTGAAAACTTAGGTGTCGTATTTACAACAGCCCAAAGAGCAATCGTAAAGCTTGAAGATTTAGGCATCGTTTCACAAACTTCTCAAGGAAAGAGAGATCGGGTTTATTGTGCAACTGATATTTTGAATATTCTAGAAGAACCAACTAAGATTACAGAGAACTTCGATAGCACATTGTAGCTATTGTGATGAATAAATTCAGCAAACAGCAAGCTTAAAGAGTCTGATCCAATGGACATGCTGAACAAAAAGTAAGGAGCTCCTTTTGGAGGATTATATTAACTTATTAATTAATTGCTTGACTTTTAGCAGGATTTATTATATTATTTATTAATGAGTAATGCAATCAAACCAAGGAGGATAGCATGATAAATAATTTGGATTCAATAATTCTTGGAATAAAAGATGGTGAAAAGGCGATTGAAGATTTAAGGGTTGTTCTTAAAAAAAGAAAAGAAGAAGTTATTACTACACAGACATTTAATTACGCTTTACGATGCCCAAAAACTACAAAGGAAGCGATAGTACACGAAATTCTGCTTCATTTTATACAAAATCCTGGCGAGCAATCACTAGAACAAGTGATACAATGCTTAGATAGAGCAATACAATCTGGGATATATGCAAAAAACAACCCAATAAGAAATCTAGATGAAGAATTTCGTACTCATATAAACTTTAAAGATGAAGAGGGAAATACATTACTACATCATGCAGTTATAGGTAATAAAACTGAAGAAATAACCACCCTTCTTGTTACATATAGTGCAAATCCTTTGATACAAAACGCGGATAATAAAATTCCTTCAGATTTAGCTCAAGGAAAAACAAAAGAAGTGCTTATTAAAAGTATGAAAAAACAAGCTCATACGAAAAAAGAAAGCGCTATGATAGGCAGTTTAGTGCCTGGCATAATGATTGGTGGTTTTCTTGGTGTTGTACTTGGAGCTGGTGTGTATGTTGCAGTAAGTCTTTCTGGTGGTATGATACTAGGTGTAATGATAGCATCTGTTCTTGTTGCTAGTATAGCTGTTGGGCTGGCCATGTATTTTTTGAGTCAAGACTATGAACAGGCTAAAGCGATAGAAAAAACTATTAGCACTGTTAGCTCTGTTAGCTCTGAAATATCTGTTGGTGCTGCAAATGGTAAAAATGATAAAGAAGGGCAACAACTTACATAGAAAAAGCTATAGTATTTTTCAAACTAAATAATAAACCTTGTAATTAGGATATTCTGGATTCCAGCGTCACGCGCTGGAATGACAACTGCGTTTTTTGTTTTTTTGTCATCAAATACTCCTACTCTTTATGTCATCCAAGTGTCCTGACTACTTGGATCCAAGAAATTTAATTGTTTTAAATTTTTCCCTCTATACACCTATTTAAAATTTATGTTATCCACATGTGCAATATAATCTATAATAACGTTTATCAATACAATATATTAAAAAATATTATGAGCTTCGTAAAAGAAAAAAACACCCCTGTGATGGAGCAGTATTTGAACCTGAAAGCTCAATACAAGGATCATCTGCTATTTTATAGGCTAGGAGATTTTTATGAGTTGTTTTTCGATGATGCTATTAAAGCTGCGAAATTGCTGAATATAGTGCTCACTAAGAGAGGTAATTCGTGTGGGCAAGAAATACCAATGTGTGGAGTGCCAG
The DNA here is from genome assembly GCF_947179475.1 of Wolbachia endosymbiont (group A) of Cydia splendana. Lineage (NCBI taxonomy): Bacteria > Pseudomonadati > Pseudomonadota > Alphaproteobacteria > Rickettsiales > Anaplasmataceae > Wolbachia > Wolbachia endosymbiont (group A) of Cydia splendana. The sequence goes on along the minus strand of NZ_CAMXBP010000001.1, from coordinate 546,322 downwards.
CACACAGTAGTGAGTCTTACCTGCACAAGCTAATAGATTTAGGATTCAAAGTAGCAATCTGTGACCAATTAGAAACTGCTGATGAAGCAAAAAAGAGGGGCTATAAATCCATAGTAAAACGTGATGTAGTGCGAGTTGTAACTCCAGGTACAATTATAGAAGATTCACTACTGGAGGATAAAAGCAATAATTATCTCGCATCCATAGTTGAACAAAATGACGAATATGCTATTAGTTGGCTTGAATTATCGACGGGAAAATTTTTTCACACTTTAACGAGTTTGAAAGCTCTAGATAGTGATTTATTGCGTATATCACCAAGAGAATTATTAATTTCTGAAAAATTCATTGAGGACGAAAAAATTAGATCGATTTTAAAAAATTATAAAATATCAATTACACAACACGTACAGAGTTTTTTTGAGTATAGTAAATCTCACAGAACGTTATGCGAGTTTTATAAAATCAGGGAACTTGGGAGTATAGGAAATTTCAGCAAAGTAGAAATCATGGCGTGCGGTGCACTGCTTGAATATGTCAGAGTAACACAAAGGGGCTCCATTCCAAGGCTTGAATTCCCGAAAACCTATAAGCAACAAAATTTCATGCTTATTGATGCTTCAGCAAGGAGAAATCTTGAGTTATTCTCAACTCAATTTGGTGAAAAGAAAGGTTCACTAATTTCAGTTATTGATCACACAGTTACAGCTTCTGGTGGACGCCTGCTCAAACAAATGCTCGCTTCACCACTTGCTTGCTCCAAGGCAATCAATTTGAGGCTCAGCACCGCTCAATTTTTTGTAAATAATCATGATTCACGCAAAAAAATACGAGAGATATTATCTAACATTCCAGATATTGAAAGGTCTTTATCGCGCTTAATACTAGGGCGTGGTTCACCAAAGGATATGAACCTATTAAAAATAGGCCTAGGAAAAACTTTAGAGTTGTCTGAGTTTCTGTCTACCTTGCATAATTATTGTTTAAGTGAAAAATCAGAAATTAACTCTCAGATGTCATTCCAGTGCTTGACCGGAGAAAAGGAACCAGTGTCTACTACTCAGGTGATAAGTAGTGACGAGAGTGAACTCAGCACAATACATAAGAGCCTTGGCAATCATAAAGACCTATTTGAACTGTTAAATAGTGCTATACTCGATAATAACCTCAGTTCCGTGAAAGAAGGAGGATTTATTCACTCAAAATACAACTCAGAATTATCTGAGTTATCCTACATATTAAATAATAGTAATAAACTAATAACCAAACTCCGTGAATCTTATCGCGACCTAACTGGCATTGCCGCACTCAAAATATTACACAACAACATACTTGGTTATTACGTTGAAGTGTCGGCAAATCACAAAATAACTTCGGATATATTTATTCATAGGCAAAGCTTAGCAAATAGCATGCGCTACACTACTAATGAATTGAAAGAACTAGAAAATAAAATTCTTACGGCACGTGATGCTGCAATCGGCTTAGAAATGAAAATTTTTAGTGAACTGTGTAGTGAAGTTGCTAAAGAGTCTGAAAAAATTGCTCTTGCTGCAAATGCTTTGGCAAAACTTGATATTAGAACCGCATTTGCAGAGCTTGCAGTGCAAAATAATTACGTAAAACCCATTATTGATGACAGCAAAGAGTTCAATATCTGTAGCGGAAGACATCCAGTGGTTGAAGTTAACGATAAATTCATTGCAAATAGCATCAATTTAGCTGGTATACATCTAATTACTGGTCCTAATATGGCTGGAAAAAGCACTTTCTTGAGGCAAAACGCTCTCATTGCAATTTTAGCTCACATGGGGTCATTTGTGCCAGCAGAGAGTGCACATATTGGAGTGATTGACAAGATATTCAGCAGGGTTGGCGCAACGGATAATATAACAGCTGGTTATTCTACCTTCATGGTAGAGATGATCGAAACAGCAACGATAGTAAATCAGGCAACGGACCGTTCCTTGGTGATACTTGATGAAATTGGTAGGGGCACAGGGGTGTATGATGGATTATCTATTGCACAGGCGGTGATTGAACATATTCACAATGTAAATAAGTGCCGCGCCATTTTTGCAACTCATTATCATGAATTAACTAAAGTAAGCAAATACTTGAAGAACGTGAAATGTTTTTGTGTAAAAATAAGAGAGTGGAACGGAGAGGTTATCTTTCTACATGAAGTAATTGAAGGCATTGCAGATGAGTCATATGGAATACATGTAGCAAAACTTGCTGGTTTTCCTGATTCTGTTTTAAATAGAGCAAGTGAAGTGTTTGAGGAGCTGAAGGCTTGAATCATTATTATAAGTGAAGAATTACCTATACAATCGTGGTAGTAGCTATAGAAACGAAAAACTTGCTTGACACCCTTCGCCAGCGCCCTTATCATGATAGTGAAGCTATTGTATTTGCTTTCGCCAATCTGCAGATTAAAAGGTAAGGATTACTTAATGTATCGGCGTCTTATGTTCAATTTTTTGCAGTATATAGATACTGTATGTCTTTACAAAACTTCATCTACATCTAGATTTTTATCTAAATAAGCTGAACGCGCTTATAAAGCGTTACAAGACATCAAAAAATGCCAATACTCGACAGAGATAGTAAAAGACTAGCTAACTCGGGGATTCTTTGTCTTTTTTTCTGCTTAGTAAATTTCTTAAACATTTGCAGCGTAAGTTAGTTGCAATTAAAAGCAGCTTAATCTTGCTTGTCAAGCGTTTAAAACATAAAAAACGCCAATATTTTAAAGCGGATAATAACCCCAGGGCTTCTTTTGCCTTTTTTTTTATTCGGTAAATTTCTTAATATTTATAGCTAAACGACAATCGTCATCCCGCAGCGGGATCTAGAGATACCGCGGCGGTATGACGTAGGACTGCTGTCATCCCAGTGCTCCTTTTTTTGTCATCCCAGTCTGGGATCTATTTTGCATGTAACTCCAATTGTGTTTTGGCATAAAACGCGACGCGTATTAGACTTATTTGCAAGCAAAGCTTGCTAGATCCAAGTAGTCAGGGCACTGGGATGACAGGAGAAGGAAGCACTGGGATTGGGATGGAAAAGGCTATTTGTGTGATGCCAATGAGTGATAGAAAGTTCTGCAAGAAGTCATTAATTGCAAAAATTTAATATAAGTGGTAAAGTAGAACCACTGAATAAAAAACATATGTTAATTAATACAACGTCGGAGCTGGAGGACATATGTGAGGGGTTGATAGCAAAAAAGCCAAAATTTATAGCAGTTGACACGGAGTTCATTAGAAATAATTTAATCTACTACCCAAAATTATCGTTAATTCAAATTTCTTACGGAGAGAAGAGTTTTATTGTAGACGCATTAGTGCCAGAAATTGATTTATCATTCATTAAGAAAATAATGCTAAATCAGGGGATAACCAAAGTGTTTCATAGCTGCCGGCAGGATATAGAATCCTTACTCACTGTGTTTAAATGTATTCCCACTCCCATTTTTGATACCCAAGTTGCTGCTATGTTTTGTCATTATTATCATGACTTTATTGGTTACTCAAAAGTAGTGGAGCAATATCAAGGAATAGCACTGGATAAAATTAAAGCTAAAAATTCAGATTGGTTAAGGCGTCCGTTGTCCGAAGATCAGTTAGATTATGCAGTAAACGACGTGGTACACCTATATGACCTATACCAAATATTGTGCAATAAACTTGAAGAAAATAATAGGATGGGTTGGTTTCAAGAGGAGATGGAATCAATAGTTGATATAAATAAGTATTTACATAGCCCAAAAGATGCATGGAAGAGGATTAAATTTAATTATGAAGTAAATCCAAGATTGATACTAACTGTTAAAGCAGTTAGTGAGTGGCAAGAAACCTTAGCACAGCGCTATAATATGAACCGTAATAAAATAATCAATAATGCTGTAATAGCTGGTTTTATTGAAAAAAATATAGAGCATGTTGATGAGATTTTAGATGATCTCAAGAGGAATGCAAAAAATATAAAAGATGCGGATTTACTAGAGTTTGTGAATATTTTTAATGAAAATGAGAGAAATTGGATGCAGCAAAACAACACCTTATCGAGTAATTATGACAAATCTGTACTTGATATACTCTCAATTATTTTAGATAGTAAATGTAAAGAAAGTAACATATCAAGGAAATTAGTTTCTTCAAAAGATGAGTTAACCGGGTCAATATCTGGACAGACAGATAAATTATTCAAGGGATGGAGATATGATTTTTTTGGCAGGTCAGTTGAATCATTTTTGAACACAAGCTCAAAATTTGAGATTTCAGCAGTGAAATCCGCAAATAATATAACCAAAATTCAGAGTAATTTAGTGGAGAATAACTGTTGCTAAAGTAACTTAGATTTATCGACAATCGTCATCCCGCTACGTGTTAGTGGCTAAGAGATACCGCGGCGGTATGACGGTTAAGTAGGGTGTCATCCCAGTGCCTTGACTACTTCGATCCAGGAAAATTGATTGTGCACTATACAACATAAAAGCTGGATTCCAGACTGGAATGATACCACCTACAAATTGCAATGTTCGTATAGTTATGTGCTTGACACTGGGATCTAGAAAATCTAGTTAATATATATAGAGAAACCTTAGCTATAGTTTCGAAAGAAGTCTAATGTGTTTTTGTTATATGATTATAGGTCTAACAGGCGGAATTGGGGTAGGAAAGAGCTTTGTAACTAATTGCTTTCAAGAGTTTGGTGCTGCTGTATTTGATGCTGATTCTGTTGTACACCAACTTTATAAAGTGGATAAAAGCATAATAAGTTATGCAGAGAAAAATTTTCCTGGAGTGGTAGTAAATGGTGAAATAGATAGAACAGTACTGTCTAAATATTTCTTAGCCTACGATGAAAATTGGAAACAATTTCAATCTTTGGTTCACTCTGCTGTGCTGCGTGAATTAGAATTTTTTATTGCCAAGGAAAAAAAGATCGATAGAAAACTTTTAGTTTTAGATGTGCCACTTCTATTAGAAACAAAATTTTATTTATATTGCGACCTTATTGTTTTTGTTCATGCAGATAGCGTTGTGCAAGCTCAAAGACTTAACGAACGCAACACAGATAAAGAAAAGCTTAATCTAATCTCCGATGTTCAGTTATCTATTGAGGAGAAAAGGAAGATGAGTGACTTTATTATCGATACCAGTGTAAGCAAAGAGTATGTTTTTTCTCAAGTAAAAGATATAGTGGATTCATTAAACCTAAACACGTAGCTCTACGTCATACCGCCGCGGTATCTCTAGATCCCGCTAACAACTTACTATTACCCATAAGTATATAAATAGTAAAAAAGCTGATATTTTACTAATTCAACTTTCTATTATAAATGGATCTATGGTCTAAAAATGGAATATATGATGAAAAGAACTATAAATACTTCAACTGGCGAATGGGCAGAAAGTGAATTTGGAATTGTTAATTTTGGTGATATAAGATTAAGTAAAAGGCTTCTAAAAATAGTTAATAGTTTTGCTGAATCGCCTGAGCGTTCAATAAATCAAGCTTGTGAAGATTGGCATCAAAGTAAAGCAGCTTATAGATTTTTCCAAAACGATGCCATTTCTGAGAGAAAGATATTAGAAAGTCATATAATTAAAACTGTTGAAAGAGCTAAAGAATACTCAACTATCTTAGCTATCCAAGACACGAGTTATATCTCATATAAAAATCATAAAAAGACCGAAGGATTAGGGATTATAGCAGCAAGATTAACATCTAAAACAACTAATTTTAAAACACATGGATTAGTGATGCATACAACGTTTGCAGTTACAACAGAAGGACTGCCTATAGGATTATTGGATCAAAAAATTAGTACTAGACCCTCCTTAGCTGAAGACCTAAAAGAGTTGAAAAGAAGAAGCCATAATACTGCTGTTCCCATAGAAGAGAAAGAAAGCATACGGTGGATAGAATCACTTAAATATTCTACTAATCATCCTGGATTAAAGGATATCAAGGTAGTTACCGTCTGTGACAGAGAAGCAGATATGTATGATTTATTTGAAGTTGCTTCCACTAATCAATCTCTTTTTGTAGTAAGAGGAAATCAAAACAGAACAATAAATAAGAAGTCGACTTATTCTGAAAAAGGTGGTGAAAGGTTGTGGGATCTGATGAATCGCATGTCTTATCAAGGAGAAATACAAGTGAATATTCCTGCTCGCAATGATAAACCTCAAAGAACAACAGTTTTAGAAGTAAAGTTTAGCAACTTTGTGATGAATGCATCAAAAAATAACGCTAGACGTAAAACCCAAAAACTTCCTAATTTAAGTTTAAATGCTGTCTATGCTATAGAAAAATACCCCCCATTTGGCGAAGAGCCTGTGAACTGGATTTTGTTGACAAATATAAATATTAATAATTTTGAAGAAGCAGTAGAAAAAATACAATGGTATTGCTTAAGATGGAGAATAGAGGTTTTTCATAAAATTTTGAAATCTGGTCTTAAAGTTGAAGAATGTAGGCTCCAAGCAGCAGATAGATTAATCCGCTTTCTTACAATAATGAGTATAATTGCATGGAGAATATTTTTTATCACACTAGTAGCTAGAACAAATCCAAATCTTTCTTGCACTTTCATACTGACTGACGACGAATGGAAGGTTTTATATACCAAAATGCTTAAGACAAAAAACTATCCTGAGACACCACCACCTATAAGAGAAATTGTGAGGTGGGTGGCCAAGTTAGGAGGGTTTTTAGCTCGCAAAAATGACTTAGAACCAGGCCCTATAGCTTTGTGGAAGGGATGGAAACGTCTCTTTGATTTAGCAGAAGGATGGAAACTTGCTCATGAATTTTATACTTGTGGGTAATAGTAAGGTTTTGAAGCTTACTATTACCCACAAATAAAAACATAATATTGTATTTACTCAAATAATTTAATTTTATTAACCTGAAAGCTTATTAGATTAAAATTATTAAACTAAGAGTTATAATTTTAGCAACTAAAAGCTGTAAATTGCACCATATAAACAGTTATTTCAAGCAAAAGTTATGCCATTAAGAGCTATGCAACAAACATTTATATTTGTGGGTAATAGTAAGCGCTAACAAGCAGCGGGATGACGGTTGTCAGGATCCCAGCAGCCTCCCTCCCCTGTCATCCAAGTAGCCCCCTATGGTGTCATCCCAGTGTCCAGACACTGGGATCCAGGAAAATTGATTGTGCACTATAGCAACATTTTTGATCAAAAACTGGATTCCAGTGTCAAGCACTGGAATGACACCCTTCCGATGGGAACTGCTCTCAAACTACAACAGCGTGAGTAGCTATAGAAGCTTTAATGATACAAGAAAAAATAAACAGCTATCATTTTTTTAGTAATTAAGTAAAATAGAGTGAAAGATTGCGAGGAAGTTTTGAAAAATAAGATAAAAAAGATAGTAATTTCAGGAAAGGAAGTGTGGCCAATCATCGAGGGCGGCAAAGGCATTGCAGTTAGTGATGGAAGATCAAGCGGAGCATTTGCTGCAGCAGATGCTGTGGGTACATTTTCTGGTGCAAATGCTAAGCTTATTGATGATAATGGCGAGTTAGTGCCACTAATTTATAAAGGCAAAACAAGAAATGAAAAGCATAGTGAATTGATTGAGTATAGTATTGAAGCTGGAATTAGTCAGGCAAGAATAGCAAATGAAATATCAAAAGGTCATGGAAGAATACACATGAATGTACTTTGGGAGATGGGAGCAGCAGAACGCGTGCTTCATGGCATATTGGAAAGAGCAAAAGGCTTAGTTCATGGTATTACCTGCGGTGCTGGTATGCCTTATAGGCTTGGGGAAATTGCAGCTAAATATCAGGTTTATTATTACCCTATTATCTCATCAGTGCGTGCTTTTAAAGCATTATGGAAACGTACTTACCAAAAAATATCTTCCTATTTGCTTGGTGGAGTAGTGTATGAAGATCCATGGCTTGCTGGAGGGCACAATGGACTGAGTAACAGTGAAGACCCAGAGCTACCACAGGCTCCATTTGAAAGAGTTGCAGAGCTTAGATCTTTCATGAACGAGATCGGTCTTTCAGAAACACCAATTGTTATGGCAGGAGGAGTGTGGCATTTGAAAGATTGGGAACATTGGTTTGACAATCTGCAAATTGGACCAATAGCTTTTCAGTTTGGCACTCGTCCACTTTTGACGAAAGAAAGCCCAATTTCTGCAGAGTGGAAAAAGAAGCTACTCACTTTAGAAGAAGGTGATGTATTTTTAAATAAATTCAGTCCAACAGGGTTTTATTCATCTGCGGTGAGGAATAATTTGATACGTGAGTTACAGGAACGAAAATTACATCAAGTAAATTTTTCAGAAAATGCCAGCGAAGAATCCAATAGTGAATTTGCAATGGGTAGCAGAGGTAGGAAGATCTACCTTACTGCAAAAGACAAAGAACTGGCAAATACATGGACTAAAGCAGGGTACACAGAAGCAATGAAAACCCCAGATTCAACTGTTATTTTTGTGACGCCAGATAAATTTAAACAAATAAGAGAAGATCAAATCAATTGTATGGGATGTTTGAGCCATTGTTTGTTTAGCAATTGGAAAGATCATGGTGACCATTCAACAGGACGAAAGCCAGATCCGCGTAGTTTTTGCATACAAAAAACACTGCAAAACGTTATACACGATGGTGATATTGAGAACGAACTCATGTTTTCCGGGCACAATGTGTACAAATTTAAGCAAGATCCATTTTATGAGAATGGCTACGTACCGGCAGTAAAAGAACTGGTGGAAAGGATATTGACTGGGTATTGAGTCAGTGACCTTACCCAGAAAAAGTGGAGAGAAAGTTTGGAATGTTTTTTACAAAAAGAATGATGCATCAAATTGTTCTGGAATGCAATAGTTAATAGTGACGTTGTTTGTTATAAAAAATTTCTATGTATTCAAATATTGCAGTTCTAGTTTGTTGAGCAGAGTGTTGTGAAGTATCAATAAGTATTTCTCTTTTCAATGAGCTAAAGAAGCTTTCTGCAACAGAATTGTCGTAACAACAGCCTTTATTACTCATCTATATTCTTTACAGCTAAGAGATATTGATACCCTTGCGCAGTATATTGTGAACCTTGGTCACTGTGCAGCAGTAGATTTTTAACAGGTTTACGCCTATTAATGGCCATTAATAAAGAGTTCATAACCAATTGTTTATTTATTGCACTACTCATTAACTACCTTACTATTACCCACAAATATGAGGTTCGTGAGCAAGTCGCCATCCTTCTGCTAAATCAAAGAGACGTTTATATCCTTTCCAAAGAGTAATTGGTCCTGGTTTTGGGTCATTTTTTCTTGCTAAATGGCCTCCAAGTTCATGAAACAGCTTCTTTTATGTTGGGAACTACACTTGGACATGGTTTTCTGTGTATTTTAACGTATAAAACTTTCCATTCTTCTTCAGCTAATAAGGTAGTACATGGTAATGTTGGGTTAGCTCTTGCAATTGATGTAATAAAGAAGATCCTCCAAGCAATAATACTCATAACTGTTAGATATCTCATTAGTCTTTCTGCTATTCCAAGCCTACATTCTTCAACTTTGAGACCGAATTTAAAATTTTATGTAATATCTCTATTTTCCATCTAAGGCAATACCAACTAATTTTTTCAATAGCTTCATCGAAAGTATTAACTGAAAGATTCGTTAATAGCATCCATTCTAGCGGTTTTTTTTTAAGGGAAGGGGAGTTTTCTCAACAACATAAACTGCATAAAGTGGTAATTTAGGTAGTTCTTCCGTCTTATGCCTAATATTATTCTTAGATGGATTCATCATAAACTTTCCAAATCTAACTTCCAAACGTGCTGTTCTTTTTGGCTTATTATCTTTTACAGGAACTTCAACTTCTACCGTACCTGTACAATGAGAGGATTTAATAAATGCCCATAACTTCTGCTCACCTTTTTCAGGATATCGAGATTTTCTATTTACTGCTCTATCTCTGCATGCTCTAACTAGCACTGCCGAATTAAGATTATGTGCAAGCTCAAAAAAGTCATATATATCTGCTTCTCTATCGCATACAGTTATAGTCTCAGTTTGAGTTGGATCAATAATATTATTTGTTTTTCTTAAAGTTTCCAACCACTTTACGCTTTCTTTATCTTCAATGCGATCGCTCTTTTTTTTAAGGTTCTCAGTTTCTTCAGGTCTTGAATAAACTTTTTGATCTAGTATCCCTAGTACCAAACCTTCTATACTAACGGCAAGAGCTGTATGCATTATAATACCTTTTGCAGTATCATAACTGGACAAATTTGCTAATCCGCTTGTTTTTTTATGGTTATTATATACAATGTAACTGGTATCTTGAATGACAAGAACCCTCTTGTGAGCTTTTATTCTCTCAACCGTCTTATTAATATGTGTAGCTAAAATATCACTTTCTTTTACATTCTCATTTTGAAAAAAACGGTATGCTGCTTTTGCTTCTGACCAACTTCCGCATGCCTCATTAATTGAGCTTTCAGGTAAACTTATCAAACTATCAGCAATCTTTACTAATCGGTCAGTTAATCTTTTATCTCCAAGTACAGCATCTCCAAATTCATTTTTAGCCCATTCATTACTCTCGTTTGCCATTTTTATACCCTCAATATTTGCAAACTTTAATATTGTAATACTTTATTTATAAGTACATTTATATTTGTGGGTAATAGTAAGATTAACTACCATACGTGAGAATTATTGCTGCCAAATATAGCCATCCCTCCTTGGTTTTGATGTAAGTAATCCCATACTTTATTTGGTTGATCAACAATAAAGTTTTGGTCTAATATATTGGGAGCTACAGCTCTATTATCTGTTTGTTGTTTTTTAATTTTAAACTTTCTTCTCAGTATAGCCCTGATGTCATTTTTCTGCATAATACTTTGCACCGTTTTCAAATTGCAACTTTTACCCAAAGCCTTCAATTCAGCATGAATTTTAGGAGCTCCATATCTACATTTAGAAACTTGATATATTTTTTGAATAGCTTCGAGTAGCTCTTTATTTGCTGATTCTCTACTGCTTATTTTTCTTGTGGTCCACTTATAGTACTTACTATTACCCACAAATAAAAACATAATATTGTATTTACTCAAATAATTTAATTTTATTAACCTGAAAGCTTATTAGATTAAAATTATTAAACTAAGAGTTATAATTTTAGCAACTAAAAGCTGTAAATTGCACCATATAAACAGTTATTTCAAGCAAAAGTTATGCCATTAAGAGCTATGCAACAAACATTTATATTTGTGGGTAATAGTAAGCTTATAGTAGCCACTAGCAGAAAATCCTACATAATTCCTGTACTTTATAGCAGTTACTATATAAAAAAATATTTTACTCTTTTTGACTGGCCAGGGCTTTTTTTTAAATGTCTCTTTCCCTTGTTACTCTTGCTTTGTAAATCAAACCTCTCTTTGTCATAAGGTGCTACATCTGGAAATGCATTTGCCGCTGACTTTTTTTCGTTATATTTCTTCATCCATTTTCCTAATACACTATCCCTTATTCCTAGATCTCTTGCTACTTTTGCAACTGGTTGACCTACCTTTCTTTGTTCATTTGCCAGTTTAACAGCTTCCAATTTGAATTCTGCTGTATATTCTCTTACCATTTCTAATCCTCCAAAATTTTATTTTACCCAAAAAAACTCTTTTCTTTCTCTCCACTTTTTCTGGGTAAGGTCAGTTTACTGGCCTCTCCATGAGTGAGATTGAAAAATTAAGTGGAAATCTGTGAACGGTTACCTTGGATGACAGAAAAGAGTGTTGGAAGGAGGCAATATTAAAAACTTAATTTCAGTCCAGCCAAGAACACATAACCAGAGTTGTTATTTTCTATTTTAGGCTCTTTTGTACTAAACTTTACAATATCGAAATAGTATGAAGTACCTAAAAAAAGAGAATTTTCAAGACTTAAAGCATATGATGTTAACTCGTTTGTACCTTCGCCTGCAATATCCCTACCACTACTAAAATATGTTAAGCTCGATTTGTAAGAATCAGAACGGTAAGCGATACCTGCATTCATATAATACGTATTATTTGTTTCAGGATTACGCTTCTCACCAGATTTACCACCATTACCATACGAAAAAATGCAATCAAGATCGAACAATTTTAGCTTCAAACCAAAATTCCAGTGTAGTAATTGATTGCGGCATTCATAATTTTTAGAAGTCCCATCTGAGCAATCAGTTAAATTTTCTCTTGCAAATTCACCAGTTAAGGCAGTAGTAAAACCTATATCATCTGACAAGCTGTTTTTATAGGAAAGGCCAGCAGCAATTAAATTGCTGTACTGTAAGTTATTTTTTCCTGGAACATAACTGAATCCGAGTTGAAAGTTATAGATTTCAGGGGAGATGTAGTTAATTGATGATTGTTTTAACCCTAGTTCGAGTTCATTATAATCGCTATAAATATTCGGCTTGACCCAGAACACCTTGTCTTGATCATATCCAGGGTCACCATCCTTTTTATGATCACCGCGCAAATTTGCATAGTTTGTCCAATGACCATTTACTCCTCCAGCAGCTGCATAAATTTTTGAAGTGTTAATTAACATGCTCTGACCAACTAAACTTCTTTTACCATATTCAATTGATCCAAGTTCCTGGTTTTTTATGATAAAATACCATTCCTCCATGTCTAACTTTTCTATGTCTAACGCTTTTAGGTTTGCAATACCAGAAACCCCTGCCTTAACATTAACCCCCATTTGAGTATTTGGATAAACTTGCTGTAAATAAAGAAAGCGCAAGTGTGAATAACTTGAAGTTTTATCCTTAGGCTTAGCATTGAAAGAATCTCTGTTGAAGGCGTAGCCGAATCTCAAATCTATTTTTCCGTCTAGTTCTGCATAAAATATTTCCTTATCCAAAATTGTTTTAGAGCTAGCACTATTCTGCAAAAACAATGATGAAAGCAGTGCTACCAGGTAGTACTTTAACTTCATAAATAAACTTAAATCTTTATAAAAATTTAAGTTTAAACTCAATATAAATAAAAAACAACTTTTCAGAAGGCACCGCTGGTAGATTTTGCTGCCTGTTTTTGAGCTATATTCCCATAAATTATTGATACACTTGGTAATTTTTGCATTAATAACTGCTTATTAATGGCAGAATGTATACGATTAATTATTTTATAGCTCTTTTTACAATAATCCGAACAGACCGTAATATGCTACTGGCCTGCTATAGCCATAAACACATATCTTATCGCATTCGGACTATTATAAGAAAGGCTATAGATGTACTTTTTACATCGCAGTTAATCAAAACAAAAAGCACTTTATTCTCATCAATATACCCTAGAAAATCATCACTACGGCAATTTTTATAAAAATGTTCTATGATAACTTTCAGTGCATCATTTGTCTCGCTACAGCTACTATTTAAGCCAATTATTCCTATAGCTGCATTAATTTGATGTTGAAAGGCGAAATTCAATATAACGTATAACTCTAGAATAGTGGACTCATTGCCCGGTATATCGAATAAGTCATGGTTTTTATATTTCTTACCCATTAGATATTCATCTCTAAAGATTCCTAATTTATGGGACAAACTGATATCACGTATTAACAGCTCATAATTTATTTTATTACTGGCAAATTGTGCAGTGCGGAAAACTTTTACTTTTGTCCTGATATCTTCTCCTTTAGCATCAGTTAAGGAAAAATCTATCACTTTAGGTAATATATCAAGTAAATCGTGCCCATTTTCGGTATACTCTAAATAATTCTTCATGTCGTCAGCTGCTCTTGCACTTAAAATATTGATTAACGGCTTATTAAGTAAATTCCCTTCCTCGTATTTTAACAAATTCCTTGCGGCTTGATTGAGCCCTAAAATTAACACGTTTTTTTTCTTATTATCCTGACAAACAGATACCACAGCATCATCTTTTCTTCTTGCAGTTATGAAATCATCCATACTTTCATTCTATACAGCGTATTTATAAGTATAATAAGATTATATTAAGATTTACTTACTTATTGATATGCTTAATTAGCTATAGACAAAATGTCATACGGGATGGCTTTGTTGTAGAAGAATCAAGATTACTGTTTATAGACTTCAAGTTACTGCAAAAAATATTTTAAAACATAGTGATATCTTGACTTTACCTAGTTAATATTCCAAATTATAAAAAAACAGATAGTTCTATGACGACAAGTCTATTACAAGGCAAAAAGGGATTAATAACCGGAATAATAAATAAGAGATCAATAGCATACGGTATAGCAAAAACTCTCTCAGAGCACGGAGCAGAACTTGCAATCACCTACCAGAATGAAATAATAAAAGAAAAACTATCACCAATAGCAGATGAACTAAATGTGGAGCTAATATTACACTGCGACGTTTCAAATGAAAAAATCATAGATAACGCTTTCGAAATAATAGAGAAAAAATGGGGTACTCTTGACTTTTTGGTGCATGCAATAGCATTCTCCGATAAAAATGAGTTAGATGGTAAATATGTCAATACTTCACTGGATAACTTCCTCAATGCAATGCATATATCGTGCTATTCTTTCACTGCTTTAGCACAAAGAGCTGAAAAAATGATGTCAGGTGGTGGTAGTTTGCTTACTTTATCTTATTATGGCGCTGAAAAAGTTATGCCAAATTATAACGTTATGGGTTTATGTAAAGCAGCACTTGAAGCAAGTGTAAAATATATAGCATGTGATCTCGGGCCACAAAATATCAGAGTAAATGCAATTTCCGCTGGTCCAATCAGAACTTTAGCATCTTCTGGAATAAGCGATTTTCACTTCATATCAGAATGGAATAGAAATAATTCTCCGCTCAGACGCAATGTTACAATAGAGGATGTTGGCAAGGCAGCGCTATACTTATTAAGCGATTTAAGTAGTGGCACTACTGGAGAAATTTTGCACGTCGATTCAGGATATAACGTTGTGGGAATGAAGGTGGTTGACTGAGATCTAAATCCTTAATT
Source organism: Wolbachia endosymbiont (group A) of Cydia splendana (assembly GCF_947179475.1). Lineage (NCBI taxonomy): Bacteria > Pseudomonadati > Pseudomonadota > Alphaproteobacteria > Rickettsiales > Anaplasmataceae > Wolbachia > Wolbachia endosymbiont (group A) of Cydia splendana. Next base: position 531,317 of record NZ_CAMXBP010000001.1, on the reverse strand, counting down.
CAAAGCGCTAGTTCCTTCGGGTTCATACACAACTCTATCAGGAGTTTTGTGACTGTGATTGCAGAAAACATCGAACATAAAATTCCTATTGATAAAGTGACAGAAAAGCCTCTAATTGCTCCGCTGCCAATAATGAACATTATTCCTGCAGCAATTAATGTAGTGATATTTGAATCCAGTATTGTCTTTATAGCGTTTTTAAACCCTTCTTCAATAGCACGTTCCACTCTCTTGCCAGATTTTATTTCCTCACGAATTCGCTCAAATATTAAAACATTTGCATCCACCGCCATACCGACAGTGAGTGCAATACCGGCAATTCCAGGTAAAGTTAGAGTTGCTTCAAGCAGAGTGAGAATTGATAATATAAGAACTACATTAGAAAAAAGTGCAACAGAGGCCAATACACCTAATTTGCCGTAAGTGATGATTATAAATAAAGCCACGGCTATAATAGAGATTGTTGCTGCCATTTCCCCTGCCTTTATTGATTCTTCTCCAAGACTTGGGCCAATGTTTTTTTCTTCAATTATTTTAAGTGGTGCTGGCAGTGCTCCAGATTTTAAAAGTATTGCAAGTTCGCTTGCTTGTTTTTCAGTGAAATTACCGCTAATTTCTCCCTCTCCATTTAAAATTGGCTCACGTATTGTAGGTACTGTTAAGACTGTGTTATCCAGAACAATTGCAAAAGGTTTTCCCACATTTTCTTTAGTGATTTTTGCGAATCTTTTACTCGCTATGCTGTCAAATTTAAAATGCACTGTTGGTTTACCTAAGTGACCAAATCTAACTGATGCGTTAACCAGCGAATCACCACCTATTTCAGTTTTGCGGAATATTGGATAAGAATTACCTAAAGAATCCTTGAGCATGACAGTGGTTTCATGGTCTATATCCTGCACCTTGGCTATGTTAGTGTTTGCCAAATGAAAAGCTAGCTTAGCAGTTTTGCCAAGCAGAGATTTTATCTGCTTGGTATCTTCTACTCCAGGCACCTGCACTAATATTTTATTCTGCCCTTGTTTTTGAACGCTGACTTCCTTTGTGCCAAGTTTGTCCAAACGGCGCTGGACATTGTTTATTGATTCTGCAGCTACTTCACTGATCAAAGAATTTTTATAATGGGGTTTATACGAAATGAGAATTGAAGAATCTTTTCTATTTAGCTCTAAATTTGGATTTATCGCATTAATCAACACAGATGCTTTTTTATAATCATCAATATTATTTAAAGTTATAACGCTATTTTGTACGTTAGATTCAATATTTTTTGTTAGCAATGTCTCTTTTATTTCGTTAGCTAGCATGCTTAGCTTTTCCTTAAAATAGAAGTCTAAGTCTATGTTTAAAAGCAAAGATGCCCCTCCTTTCAGGTCAAGGCCTAAGTTTATTCTTTTTTTCGAAATAAAAAGCTTATTATCAAAGAAATTTGGCAGTGTTATGTATAAAGCAAATAAACAGATGCATAATACTGAAAAAGATTTGACTATAAGTCTGTTATACATAAGTTGTAGGTTTAAAATTGTAATAATTGATTGTAAGTTAAAAATAGATTTTTGTAAAATTCTCTATTTGACCTTACCCAGAAAAAGTAGAGAGAAAGTTAAGACGTTTTTATCATGAGAATAAATTGTGCAGGAATGCAATAGTTAATAGTAGAATGTCTACGTTATTTGTTATAAAAGATTTCTATGTATTCAAATATGGCAGTTCTGGTTTGTTGAGCGAGAAGTATCAATAAGCAGCTCCCTTTTAAGTGAACTTTTCTGCAACAGAGTTATCGTAACAACAGCCCTTATGGCTCATGCTGGAAATGATGTTTTTTGTATTCAATAGAAATTGGTAATTTTGAGAGGTATACTGTGACCCTTGATCGCTATGTAACAGCAGATTTTTATCGGGTTTGCGTTTATCAACGGCCATCAATAAAGAATCTATAACTAATTATCATGTTACTCATTAACCACCATGCGTGAATATAGGTCAATTATTGCCGCCAACAACCTTCTTTAGTTTTTATGTAGGTAATCCCAAACTTTATTTGGCTGATCAGTAGTAAAATTTTGATCCAATGTGTTCGGAGCCACAACTCGGTTGCTTATTTGCTGTTTTTTATTTTTGAACCTTCGTCTAAACTTGGCTTTAATGCCATTTTCTTGCATAACACTTTGTACTGTTTTAATTTTTGCCTAAAGCTTTTAATTCAGCGTGAATTTTAGGGGCTCCATATCTGCATTTAGAAGCTTGATGTATTTTTTGAATATCTGCTAGAAGCCCTTCTTTTGCTAATTCTTTACTGCTTTTTTCCTTAGCAACCCATACCACCAGTACAAAACCCTACATAGTTCCTGTGTTTTATAGCAATTTCTATATAAAAGAATACTTTACTCTTTTTCTTTGCCCAGGGCTTTTTTTAAGATGTCTCTTTCTCTTATTAGCTCTTTTTTAGATCAAATCTTTCTTTGTCATAAGGAGCCTTTGCCTGGAAATGCGTATGCTCCAGACATTTTTCCATCATATTTTCTTACTTAACATACTACCATCTATACCTAGATCTTTTGCTATTTTTGTACTTGCTTGACCTGTTTCTTTAACCAGCTTAACAGCTTCTAATTTGAATTCTGCTGTATATTCTCTTCTATTTGTCATATTTTGAAAAAACGTTTTATTTTACTCCAAAAACGTTTTAACTTTCTCTCTACTTTTTCTGGACTACTCCGAATCAGTTGACAAATTGGACGTTTGATAAGCATAATTTGGAGCTTCTTGTGTAATGACTATATCATGAGCGTGACTCTCTCTTAATCCTGATGCAGTAATAGTAACAAATTTACAATTTTTTTTCATCTCTTCTATATTCCTATTACCAGTATACCCCATTGCAGCTTGCAATCCGCCAATCAATTGATGGATTACTCCTGAAGCTGGACCTTTGAATGGAACTCTTCCTTCCACTCCTTGTGGAACTAATTTGAGTTTTGAATCTTTATCTTGAAAATAACGGCTAGCTGAACCTCGTTTCATTGCACTAATAGATCCCATTCCTCGATAGCCTTTATATGCTCTGCCCTTATACATAATAATCTCACCTGGGCTTTCGTCAGTGCCAGCAAAAATCGAACCAATCATCACAGAGTCAGCACCAGCTGCAATAGCTTTTGCAACATCTCCTGAGTATTTTACCCCACCATCAGCAATTAGTCTGACGTTTCTTGCTCTACACGCCTCTGCAACATTCTTGATTGCAGAGAATTGTGGCACACCAACACCTGTAACTATTCTGGTTGTACAGATTGATCCTGGTCCTATTCCAACCTTCACTGCATCAACACCCGCATCAATCAACGCTTCAGCAGCCTCCTTTGTTGCAATGTTTCCGCCAATTAATTGCGTATTAGGATACATCTTTTTTATTTCCCTAATGGTATTGATAACGTTTTCGGAATGACCGTGAGCAGTATCCACAACAACTACATCAACTTCTTCTCCGATCAAAGCTTCACATCTTTCTATACCATCTTTTTTACCAGTGCCAATTGCAGCGGCAACTCTTAGCCGCCCTTTACTGTCTTTACATGAATTTGGGTATCTATTGTATTTTTCAATGTCTTTAACCGTAATTAAACCTATACAACAAGAATTTTCATCTACGACCAAAAGCTTTTCTATTCTATTTTCATGCAACAATTTCATTGCTGAGGCACTATTCACTCCCTGCTCCCGCACTGTCACTAACTTATCTTTTGTCATCACTTCGGAAACTTTTACATTCATGTTCTGGTCTTCAATAAATCTCACATCTCGGTTAGTTAAAATTCCAACTAACTTGCGTTGATCGACTACAGGAATGCCAGAATAATTGTGCTCTCTCATTAATGAAATTGCTTCCGCAACTGTTTTATCCGGTGAAATCGTAATTGGGTTATACACGATCCAACTTTCATATTTTTTCACCCTTCTTACTTCTAAAACTTGTTCATCTATTGATAAATTCTTATGTATGCAACCTATCCCTCCATGTTGGGCAATAGCTATTGCAAAGTCCGATTCAGTAACAGTATCCATTGCAGAGGATATGAGAGGGATATTTAGTTCTATACTATTTGTTAAATAAGTTTTTGTATCTGCATCGCAAGGCAATATATTAGAATAGGCTGGCAAAAGAAGTATATCGTCAAACGAATAACAAGCTTCCATTTTTTTCATAGGCTTTATTTAAAGCTTATACGCCAATTAATTAAATTGCAATAGGCAAAATTAGCTAGGAGCGTTTAATTGTATAGCTCTAACTGTTTTTAGGAGATAGAAAAGCTATATGGTTGCTAATACATTTTATTGCAAAATAAGCATTCTACATTATTTGCCAGCAAACAAAACTGCTCAATAGTTAAGTTTTCTGGACGCTGGTTTCCGCTCAATTTAGCGTTTTCAAGGACAGTTTCAGCGTGGTTCGTTATATTTTGCAAGCTATTTCTCAGCATCTTTCTTCTTTGAGCAAAAACAGCACGTGTTAATTTTATTAAGGTTTCCAAGTTTACTACAAACTTTGGGGTAGGCAAAGGATTTACTGTAATTACTGAAGAATGTATTTTTGGTCTTGGAAAAAACTCTTTAGGTTCAATATCAAATTCCTTTTTTATATCACATAGTAACTGGCTTAGCACTGATAAGGAACCATAATCTTTAGAATTGGGTCTTGCCGTAATGCGATCTGCTACCTCTTTTTGAAACATTAATGTCAAGTTCGTAAAAAATTTTATATTATTTAACCACTTTAAAAATAACACTACCGAGATATTGTAAGGCAAGTTAGCAATAACTTTAACTGGGCGCTCTATCAGCTCTTCTTCTGTAACATGCAGTGCATCCGCTTCTATAATTCTATACTTTCCTTGATGCTCATTTAGCAGTTGGTCATGGTGTTTTACTAAATCTCTATCTTTTTCTATAGAAAGTAGAGACTTTGGATTATGCACCAATATTTCTCTTGTTAATGCACCATATCCAGGACCAATTTCAATGACATTAAAATTTTCCAGACTACCAGCTAAAGCGACGATTTTTTTTGTTATCTCACTCGATAAAATAAAATTTTGCCCTAGACTCTTTTTTGGCTTCAGTAAAAATTTTTTCATATTATTTTCATTATACAGTATTTTAAAAATTAGTTGACGAAAATTCATTGATAATTGTATATTATTAATGTGTTTAACGCCGGCTTAGCTCAATTGGTAGAGCAACTGACTTGTAATCAGTAGGTTGTCAGTTCAAGTCCGACAGCCGGCACTCTCACTCATATAAGTAAAGTTGATGTCCTTTTTAATAGTAGCAAATTGGAAAATGAATGGAATGCGTTCTTCATTTGTTGACTTTATAGGCAAACTTAACGACAAGAGCAACGAAATTACCTCTAAATTAGTAATTTGCCCTCCTTTTACGTCATTTCCAAGCAGTATAGAGTTGAACAATAATATTAATATAGGAGCACAGAATTGCCATCAGAAAAAGTCCGGTTCTTACACAGGTGAAATTAGCGCAGAAATGTTAAAAGAACTAGGGTGTACTTACGTAATACTGGGGCATTCTGAAAGGGCTAATGAAAAAGATAGTGAAATAAAACTTAAGTCCAAAACATCAATAGAATTAGGCTTACACCCAATGATCTGTGTAGGTGAAAATTCAGAAGATTATAAAAGTGGAAAAACAAATGAGGTAATAGAATATCAATGTAAAAACCGTTTGCCAACACATGGTAAATATACCGTAGCATATGAGCCAATATGGGCAATAGGTACAGGTCATATGCCAAATAATGATGCAATTACTGAGGTGATAGAGGTAATAAAATTGTGTACTGGTAAAAAACACATTATATATGGTGGTTCAGTTAGTTCAGAAAATATAGAAAATTTGTTAAATATTTCAAATTTATCAGGAGTTTTAATTGGCAGTGCAAGCTTAGATTTCGATCACTTTTATAAAATTATACAACAAGTTGAAAAAAAGTTTTCTCTTATCAATTCTAAAATCAGCAACTAAGAATCCTATGATAAATGTCATCATTCCAGTGTCAAGCATATATCTGTACGAACATCTAGTATAGCTAAAGTAATCTAGAAAATTAACGATATTTTATTCCCCGGTGAACGCTCTATTTTGTTTTCCAACTCTAGTTCCAAAAGAGCCATTAGAGCTATGTTGGTAGAAAGTCCGCTTGCTAATATAAGTTCATCTATATCAACAGGTACAGAGTTAATATGATCAACTATAACAGATTTTGCCTGTTGTAATTTTTCTTGTTTTTGGTTAACAAAATGGTGCTCAACATCAAATAGGTTTTTTTGCTGCGGAGGTAAACTAAACCTAATACTCTCTATTATGTCATCAGCGGATTCGATAAGCTTAGCACCGTTTTTAATTAAATAATTACTACCACTACAGCGTGAATCTAAAGGGAAACCAGAAACTGCAAACACCTCTCTCCCTTGATTTAAAGCAAAATCTGCTGTTATTAGAGAGCCAGAACGTTTCGATGCTTCAATCACTGCAACACCCAGCGATAGACCAGATATAATTCGATTCCTCTGAGGAAAATATTGAGGCTTTGGTTTAGTAGCAAATGGAAGCTCAGTAATTACTAACCCACCGTTCCCAGTGATTTTTTTGTATAGATCAAAATTCTCTTTTGGATACACCACATCAATTCCGCTTGCTGTAACAGCAATAGTGGGATGATTTTTGTATATTACACTGTTTGCTGCAGTATCGATTCCTTTTGCAAGTCCAGAAACAATAACAAAACCAGCTTCGCTTAAATCAAGTGCCAACTTATTGGCAAAATTTCTTCCATTCATTGAAGAGTTACGCCCACCGATTATTGCAATTATCTCACGGCTTAATAATGATATATCACCAAGCGCAGTTATTACAGGAGGACAACTAGAGATATTTCTTAAAAGATCAGGGTAATCTGGGTCACATGCGGGTATAATTTTAGCTCCAATTCTTTCTGCATTATTGATTTCTTCTCGTGCATCTTGAATGCCATACACCTTATTATTAGCCACCCTATTGAGATATTTCAACACCTCATCTAGCGATCCATGTGTTCTTAGTATACTAAAAAACTTTATTGGTCCTATAGTTCTAGCCAAGCTTAACCATACTTCTAATTCTTTGTTGTTCAATTTATTTATCTTCATAAAAGACTTGAATTTCTTATCAATTTAGTGTACCCAAGATAATACAAATATACAGTGTTTTATGACGCATTTTGTTACAGACAAATGCATAAAATGTAAATATACAGACTGCGTGGAAGTATGTCCCGTTGACTGCTTCTATGAAGGCAAAAACATGCTCGTGATTAACCCAGATGAATGTATTGATTGCGGAGTGTGCATACCTGAGTGTCCAGTAGATGCAATTGTAACTGATGATTCCATAAAAGATATTTTAGAACTAGATGAAGAGTTGCTGAGCAGCGAACAAAAAACTTTCAAGTTATTTTACGATATAAATGTAGAATACTCACAAAAGTGGCCAAATATCACAGCTAAAAAGCAACCCCTCTATACTGCAGAAGGGTATAAGGAAAAAAAGGATAAAACAGCTTATTTTGACGAAAATTTAGAGTAATATTAACAAAGAAAAAGATCAGACTCCTTGCATAACCATATGAAAAACTAGCAACTCACTCTTTTTTGTCATTCCAACGCGTGACGCACAATCGTACGAACATTGCAATTTGCAGGTGGCAGATGGTGTCATGCAAGTAGCTCTCCTTTGTCATCCGAGCCCCTATGATGTCATTCCAGTGCTCTGACTACTTGGATCCAGAAAAAAAGATGATGTCATCCAAGTAGCTGACACTGGTTCCTTTATGACGGTGTCATCCCAGTGCTTGACACTGGGATGGCTTTGTTGCATAGCAACTGAAAAAATCTGGTGGCTACTGACAAAATTCATTATAAAATAGCCATTTAACCTTGAAAGAAAAAATATGCCACAAAAAATGAGGGTCAGTAACCATAGCGAATATAACAAATTTCTAGAAAAAAGAGGAAATATTTTTCATTATATCAACGAAGCCATAGAAAAGTGGTACGAGAATGGTCCAAAAATACCAGGTGGCAACAATATTTATAGCGATAAAGTTGTAATTTTGGTGCACATAATAACTTGTTTATTTAGAATAGGCCTGAGGCAAACAGTTGGGTTTATAGCAGGATACCTTGAGCAAATTGGGAAAAATTTGCAAGTTATCAGCTATTCACAATCATCAAGAAGGTTTAAGAAACTCAATATTAAGAGCAATGATTGCAGAAAATAATATGGAAGATATCGAAATTGCTATAGACAGTACAGGAATTAGTATATACAACAACACTCCTGGTCATAGCAAAGAAAATAGCGAAGATAGAAAGTATCGCAGCTATGAACAGACAAGAAAATTGCATGTAATGTTGAATACAAACAGCAAAAAAGCCATAGCTGTAAAATACAGTAACGGCTGATCACTATGGAGCTTGTGATTTGCTAAAAGAAGTCGATTTTCAGTATGTCATAAAAGTACTATATGCAGATAGGGCATATGACAGAGAAAAGCTCTATAAGCTGTGTAATCAATATGGTATAAAAACGAAAATTCCTCCGAAAAACAACGCAGCAGAGCATCCAAAGTTAGACTATATGGCTGAGAGAAATGCTGCAATTAGACTAATAAAATCATGCAGCGAAGATGGAATGAAGAGGTGGAAAAGGCAAACAAACTACGGAAAAAGATCTTATATAGAAAGTTTTTTCTCGCGACTGAAACAAACATTCGGGTTTAGTTTTAGGAATAAATCTGAGACAAATAGAGAGAAGGAACTACTTGTTAAATGCTATTTGCTCAATAAGTTCACTGATATTGGTATGGCTAAATTTGAGATAGCTTCATAAATTTATTGTGCGTTACCTACTATCCGAAGAGCGATGCAACAAAGCCCACTGGGATCCAGGAATTTTATTAAGTATAAAAGTAGCCGTTTTATGTTAAAATACAACGTTTTGATGATTATGAAAAAGCTGGATTTCAGACTGGAATGACACCACCTGCAAATTGCAATGTCTGTACAGTTGTGCATAGGATAGAGCTATAGAATTTTTCAAAGCGTTTTTTCTATTGAAGATAAGAGCATCTTTTATATATGCTATATAGTAAAACATAGAATGCCCATGATTCCAACTATAGCAATTTTAAGTGGTGGGTTTTCTTGTGAGAGAGAAGTATCGCTTATGAGTGGAAAAGCAGTAAAAAAGGCGCTTGATAGCCTTTCATATAATGCAATAGAAATAGATGTTGACAGCAACATTGCTGAAAAGCTTAAAAAAATTAATCCCCACCTTGCTTTTATCGCTCTGCATGGACCTTATGGTGAAGATGGCTGCATTCAAGGTTTACTGGAGATTTTAGGTATAAAATATACACACTCAGGAGTTATGGCTTCTGCTGTTGCTATGAATAAAGTGATGTCAAAGCATATATTTCGATCCCTTAGTATCGACACTCCAAAAGGTTATGTAATTAGCCGAGAAGATGTACTAAAAAATAATATTAAAATCGATTATCCGTACGTCTTAAAACCAATTAACGAAGGTTCAAGTATTGGAGTGCACATAATTTTCTCGCACGAGGATTACTTAGAACTGAAAGATAACAGTTCTACTATAATGGAAAAGATGATTATAGAAGAATACATTCCAGGTGTAGAGTTACATACTGCTGTATTGCTAAATGAAGCAATTGGCACTATAGAAATACGACCAAAAAATAAATTCTATGATTATGAAGCAAAGTATACAGATGGATTTGCAGAACATATATTTCCTGCTGAAATTCCTGACAATATATATAAAATGACCTTGGAACATGCACTGAAAATTCATCAATTTTTAGGATGCAAAACTATTTCCCGCTCAGATTTCCGTTATAATCCCAAAAATAACACTTTAAAAATGCTTGAGATTAATACACATCCTGGCTTTACTGAGTTATCATTAGTGCCAGAAATTGCAAAATTGGCAAAAGGAATCAATTTTAATGAATTAGTTAAAATTATTATTGAAGCAGCACAAAAATATTAGGGATTTAAGTCATGTTGAGCAATGTTACTAGAAGCCAAAGGAGTTTTTTGCGCAAGTGTGCCTTGGTTATTATCACAGCACTTTTTCTTACACTAATACTCTACAGCTCACTTGATAAAATAATAAATCGATTTAATTACTACTTTACTTGGTATAATGACTGCCTATCCAGTTTATTACTCAGTAGTGGATTTTCAATCGACGAAGTAGTTGTGAGCGGCAATAAATTTACAAACAAAAAGGATATTCTAAGTTTGACAGATAGAACGCAACCTATCCTGTATATATCACTTTCAAAACTTGCCGGTAACATACAATCCGTAAGCAGATGGATAAAATACGTAAGAGTTCACAGAATTTTACCTAATACCCTACACATTAATATAGATGAACATAAACCGTTTGCTCTCTGGAAAGACAATAACAAGACCTCGGTAATTGATTTCGAAGGCAAAGTGATCGTAGATGACTATCCAGTAGATGATCTTGTTGTAATTACAGGACAAAACTCGTTATCAAACCTAGAATTTGTTAAAGATGTGTTAGAGAGTAAAACTCAATTAAGTGACCACATTTCCTCTTTTGCTTATATAGGGAATAGAAGATGGAATATCATATTTGATAACGGTTCCACAGTGAAACTGCCTGAAGATAATCCTTATAGTGCATGGGACTATTTAAACCACTTGCAAAATACAACTGATTTTACTTTCAGCGATTGGAGTATCATTGATATGCGTATTACTGATAAAATTTTTGTGAAGAGGTGATCTGCTGTAATCCAAGTAGCCCCTTTTCCTGTCATCCCAGTGCCCAGACACTGGAATCCCGCCGCGAACCGTCATACCGCGATTCATTCGCGGTATCTCTTAACATAGATCCCTTATTTAACCGCCATACCTTAACATAGATCCCGCTAACAAGTAGCGGGATGACGAGGTTATCGTCATATCACCGCGAACCGTCATACCGTCACGAACCGTCATACCGCGATTCATTCGCGGTATCTCAGCCGCTAACAAGAGATCCCGCTAACACGTAGCGGGATGACGATTGTCGTTTAGCCACAAATATTTAAGAAATTTACCAAACGAAAAAAAAGGCAAAAGAAGCCCCGTGGTTGGCTAATTACTTACATTATACTTTCAAGTATGGCGTTTTTTTATTCTAAACACTTAATAACCGCGATTTAGCTACTTTTTAATGCAACTAACCTTTAGTCATAAATGTTTAAGAAATTTACTAAACAGAAAAAAAGGCAAAAGAAACCCTAGGGTAGCTAGTTATTCACTATCCATTTTTTAAGTTGGCGTTTTTTTATGTTTTAAATGCTTTATAAGCGCATTTTAGCTTATATTAGGTAAAAACCTAGAAATTTTATAAAGACATAAGGTGCACATAGTGCAAAAAATTAAACATGAGACGCCAGATACGTGAGTTTTTTTGTCATTTAATCTGTACAGAGAAGATAAATAAATAGCTTCAGTTTCATGATAAGGGGGGCTGGCGAGGTTTGTCAAGGAATTTTTATGCAAGAGATCTATTGAAATGCCCCTGTAAAATTATACTATTAATTAGTACACTATAAATTTAAAATTATAGATATGTTAAGCAGATTGGTAATTTTGCTATTAGTTTTTATACTTCCTTTTTCTTCATACTCATACCAGTTTAGAACCAAAGCAAAGCAAGCAGTAGTCTTAGATTTAGCTTCAGACTCATTCATTTTTGACCATAATTCTGATGAAAAAATGGCCCCATCTTCAATGAGCAAGCTAATGACTTTATATATAGCCTTCGATTATCTAAAAGCTGGAATAATACACATGGAGGATAAATTTCGAGTAAGTAGAAAAGCGTGGGAAAGGAGAGGCTCTTCTATGTTTTTGAAAGAAGGTCAATCCGTTACGGTGAGGGAATTACTTGAAGGAATTACAATAGTCTCAGGCAATGATGCCTGCATAACACTAGCCGAGGGCATTGCAGGATCAGAAGAGAATTTTGTGGCTGAAATGAATGAAGTTGCACAAAATTTGAATCTGAATGACAGTCATTTTGTCAACTCAAGCGGGTGGCCAGATGAAGATCATTTTATGAACGCAAAAGACTTGGTAATGCTGGCAAAAAGGATTTTCACCGATTTTCCTGAATATTATGATTTATTTTCCGAACAATATTTGACATATAATGAAATTGTACAAAAGAATAAAAATCTTCTACTTTTTCACGATATTGGGGTTGATGGCTTAAAAACCGGTTATACAAATGCTGGTGGTTACGGCATTGTAGCATCTGCAAAACGAAATGATAGGAGAATTTTTGCTGTCGTAAATGGTTTAAACACTGAGAAAGAGCGAATAGAAGAAGCAAAAAGATTGATACAATATTCCTTAAATCATTTTAACACTAAGAAAATATTCGTTAAAGACAGCGTAGTTGAGGAAGTAAATGTTCTCTATGGAAAAGATAGAAAAGTGCCTATTACAGTTGCAAACGATGTTACCATAACTTACAACCGCAAATTGCATGACCAAATTAAGGTGCGTATTGAATATAAAGATATGATACCTGCACCCATTAAAAAAGGTCAAGAAGTGGGCAAAGTTTTTGTAGAAATACCAGGTATTGAGCAACAAACTACACCACTTTATGCAGCAAATGACGTGCAGGAATTGAATTTCGTAGAAAAGTTTTTTAGGATGTTGTTTTAAGTTTGATATTAAAGCAATTCCGAAAGAGAGATCTATTGCACTTTAGTGTAGTTTTAACTAACAATTTCTGTTACAATACAAGATTGAAATGTTACGAAAATGTGCTGGGTATATTTATTGCTATCTAGTATCCTAGAGATACTGTGGGCTGTAACACTAAAGTTTAGTAACAGTTTTACTAAAGTTGTGCCTTCGATTGCAACATTGGTAATTATGATCATTAGCATTTATTTTTTATCTCTTGCAGCATGCTTTCTACCTATTAGAGTATGCTATGCAGTTTCCTCTGGAATATGCACAATTGGAATAACTATAATTGGTGCAACCACTTTCACAGAGAATATTAATTTATCTCAAGTTTTATGTATCGTTTTAATTGTAATAGGAACCATAGGGCTAAAGCTCTCTATTTAAACCTAAAGTTTATGCATGAATTGGATATATTTACTCTTATCGTCACTAATTGAAGTGTTCTGGGTCATAACACTTAAGCATAGTTATGGATTTACTCATCTCGTACCATCAATAATTAGCATACTCTCCATGGCTCTTAGTACATATTTACTTTCGCTCGCTACACGTTCTATACCTATCGGAGTATGCTATGCAATTTGGACTGGAGTGGGCGCTATAGGAGCTTCGATACTTGGAGTTTACCTATTTGATGAACCAGTTAATTTATTCGAAGTAATATGCTTTATTTTAGTTACATTCGGGATTATAGGATTAAAATTGTTTGATACTGCAAAACAAACTGTTGATAAAATGGAATAAAAGATCCCACTGGGATGAAAGAAGCAGATACTCCATATTGTCATGCAAATTGGAATCCAGACTTTTTTCTATATAGCATGGTGAAGACGGGAAACCGTAACCGTTCACACAATGGCGTCAACTTAAGGAAAAATGTCAGAGATTGTGTATAAAATTTCTCTCCAAATTTTTTATCATTAAATTATCCAAAGAGTGCAAGGGACAGCACTTTTGTTTCTGTTTTATTTCAACAAAGAAGTCTAAAATGTGTCCTTTTTAGGTGAAATATGCAAAAAGGAAAAAACCTTATTCTACAAATTAAAAATATAATATACTCGAAAACTTTTCAGAAAATCCATTGTGTTGAGTTTTACACGAACAAGCTTTTTCGACAGTATTTTCTATGATTTTAAAGTTAGTTAAAAAAAGTTTGGGAATAGAATGTGAACTTATGGAGCCATTGACATGTACCCTCAAAGCAAGCTTTTTCTAAAGCAAGGTATAAGATTTGCCATACAGGCTTTCAAGAATTTAAGCATCCAAACAGCCTATCAGGATGAACCTGAGTTGGAGAGGCTATAGACTTATTGCAGCAGATGGTTCTGGTATGAGATTACCCAGCTCTGGGGAAATTGTATCCGAGTTTGAACCAAATGGAACAACAGGCACCATTGGCAATTTGTTTGTTGATTTGTGTACTTCGCTGATTTGTAGTGCTCGTCTTGCAGCTTGGAATATAGGTGAACAAACGTTGGCGGCAGAGCAATTACCCGAAGTTATCACTCAAATGCGTTTATTAAATCAAGAGAAATTATTATTTATCTATGATCGTCTTCAGTAAAATTCATTCAGCAGCATTATGATTTGGAAGTAGATTTTATTTTTCGCTTGCAAAAAAGAAATTATAGTAAGCTATGGGAACGCTGGCGAATTAGATTTTGATTTTATATTAGAAAATGAAAAGCTAAAAAATAAAATGAAAGGACAGAAAGTAAGAGTTATAGTGCTGACATTAGCCAACTGAGAAACAGAGTTTTTGACCGAGACTTTGGAGCAAAGCTTATGTGTTAAGGTGGCACATAGAGGAGTGCTATAAACGACTCAAAGTAGGAGCAGAGTTAGAGAATTTTTCTGGAGAGGCTGTATTACAAGAATTTTGGGCAAACTTGGTCATGTGCAATATATTATCGCTTCATATATGTGATGCACAAGGGCCTTGGAACCCAGATCAAATTACTGAGTATCGTTTAAATTTTTCAGTTTTATTTGGTGTAATGAGGCAGAAACTCTATCAGGTACTTATTGCGCCAAAAAACTTTCAAGCCCTTTTTAAGTATACGCGCTAAAGTTAAAATCCGACCGGGACAGCCGCAATAAAGTAGATAAGCCTAAACGCCATCATGTCTTTAGGAGAGTTTGCTAATGAAAGTTCTTAAGTTGACGCCATTGGCTGAACGGATACGATTTATTTCAGTGCATGAGCTGGTCCTTTTCGGATTTTAGCGCTGTGTACATAACTGCACGAACGTCTAGTTTAGGGGTAAGAAAAATTAGGGCCCGCAAATTAATCCAAACACATAAGTGTAGTGTTACCACCAAATGCTGTAGTGTTAACACTTACAACTTTTTCTGTAGAAAAACGCTGTAAATAATGAGGACCACCAGCTTTTGGCCCAGTGCCAGATAGTCCTCTACCACCAAATGGTTGTATCCCAACTGCTGCACCTATCTGGTTACGGTTGATGTAGACATTTCCAACTGATATTTTTTTACTTATAGTGTCAATTTGACTTTGTATACGACTCTGCAAAGAAAACGTAAGCCCATATCCAGTACTATTTATATCACTTATAACTTCATTTAATTGTGACTTGTTAAAACGTATGATATGTAAAATAGGACCAAATACTTCTTGCTTTAATTGCGAAATTTTTTGTATCTCATAAATATATGGAGGAAAGAAATAACCATTATGAGAATTTGTATCCATGGGTACTTTAAATAACAGATTTGAATCTTTATCCTCTGACATTTTTTGCGTATGTTGAGTGAGCATATCGATAGATGCTTTATCAATTATTGGACCAATATCAGTACTAAGTTGTATTGGGTCACCAATCTTGAGTTCTTGCGCTGCACCGCATATCATTTTTATCTGCTTCTCTGCTATGTCCTCTTGAATAAACAGCACTCTAAGCGCAGAACAGCGTTGGCCAGCGCTGCGAAACGCAGAAAGCAAAACATCCGTAGTCACTTGCTCTAAGAGAGCAGAGCTATCAACTATCATAGCATTGAGCCCTCCTGTTTCAGCAATAAGTGGTACGATAGGACCATCTCTATTTGCAAGCATTTTATTGATTATTTGAGCAGTTTGTGTTGAGCCAGTAAAAGCTACTCCGGCAATTCTATTGTCTGGAACTAATATTTTGCCTAAATATCCACCATCCCCAGGAATGAGGTGTAACACATTCTTTGGTATCCCAGCTTCATGTAGTATCTTAACAGCTTCGTAGGCAATAATCGGCGTTTGCTCTGCCGGTTTTGCCAGCACTGCATTACCTGCTGCAAGTGCAGCTGAGACCTGCCCAATGAAGATAGCGAGCGGAAAATTCCACGGTGATATGCATAAGAAAACTCCTCTGCCTTCAAAAAAGATGAAGTTATCTTCACCTGTTGGGCCCGGCAATTTTTTCCAGTCGCTCAGTTCATTTTTTGCTATCATTGCATAATAACGCAGAAAGTCGATTGCCTCTCTTACTTCTGCTATTGCATCGGATAAAATTTTTCCTGCTTCCACAATCAGAATGTAAATTAACTCTTTCATCCTTTCCTCAAGCAAATCTGCAGCTTTTTCAAGGCATTTAGCGCGCTCTTCTGCTGAAACATTCTGCCACTTAGCAAAAGCACTATGTGCTATTTCAAGAGCGTTTAAAGCTTGATCGCTTGTTGCACTTGACACTTCTCCAATTACATTTTCCAAATGTGCAGGATTCACTACTTCGATAAATTCAGCATTATCAAATAGTGCTTTTCCATCAATTATTGGTCCAACTTGCCACTTTTTTTCACTAAAACCCTTTATATCATCTGCAAATTGTGAGACTATCACAGAATCACTAATATCCATCCCCAAGGAATTTTTTCTTTCTGGTCCCAAAATATCTTGTGGTAATGGAATGCCTGGATGAGGTTCATAATTAAAATTTATAGCTTTTTCCAGTGGATCTGAAATTAACTCATCGATTTTAACGTTAGGATCACTTATTTGATTAACAAACGAACTATTAGCTCCATTTTCAAGAAGGCGTCTTATAAGATAAGGCAACAAGTCACTATGTTCCCCAACGGGTGCGTAGACACGACAGCTAACATTTGTTACAAGCTCTGACATTGCATAATCATATAAGTCTTTTGCCATTCCATGTAAGCGTTGAAATTCAAATCCAGGGTGGTTTTTATCAGCAAGTTCCATGATAGAAGCAAAAGTATAGACGTTATGAGTTCCAAAGCATGGGTAAAAGCTGTTTGGTTTACTCAAAAGTTTCTGTGCGCACACGAGGTAAGATACGTCAGTATAGCTTTTTCTTGTAAATACTGAGTAATCATTTAATCCCAATTCTTGCGTACACTTGATTTCTGAATCCCAATATGCACCTTTTACAAGCCTCACCATAATTTTGTGCTTTGATCGAATAGCAACATCCTCTACAAAGTCAAGAACAGATAAAGCACGTTTTTGATATGCTTGTACAGCCAAGCCGAGCCCTTCCCACTCAGAAAGTGATTCATCAAGCCGTAATTGTTCAAACAAGATTAAGGAAATTTCAAGCCTTTCTGTTTCTTCTGCGTCTATGCATAGTGAAATGTTGTATTTTTTTGCCTCGCGGCAGAGCTCTAAAACCTTAGTGAATATCTCACCAGCAATTCGGCCAAATTGACTAAATTCATAACGTGGGTGTAAAGCAGAAAGTTTGATTGAAATTCCATGGGATTTAAAACAATCATTTATTTCAGTGGATTCACCTATAGCTTTTATTGAGTGCATGTATGAATTAAAATACTCTTCTGCATCCTCAGTTGTGTGAGCAGCTTCGCCAAGCATATCAAAAGAGTATAAAAACTTACTATTGTCATCTAGTTTTGCGTACCTTAAAGCTTCTTCTATGGTTTCTCCAACAACAAAATGATTACCAAGCATAGACATTGCTTGTTTTACTGCTTTGCGAATGATCGGTTCTCCTAAATTCTTAAGTAACTTAGAAATTGCGTAATAGAACTTCGAATCGCCTTCATTATCTCTCAATATACTGCTCCCTATCATTAAACTCCATGTAGAAGCATTAACAAACAATGAAGAGGAATGTCCTAAGTGCTTACTCCATTCTTGATTGGCAATTTTATCTTTGATTAGCTCGTCTATTGTATAATCATCTGGTATTCTAAGTAGTGACTCAGCAAGACACATAAGCGCTATTCCTTCATCATTGGAAAGCGAGTATTGCTGCATAAAGGAATCTACAATACTTAATTTATTGTGTTTGATTTTTTCAATAACTTGTTTTGCAATATTATAAATTCTATTTTTTGAATCAGCCGAAAGCTCTGCTTTTTCTACAAGATAACGTATATAACTCTTTTCATCAGTACGATAAAATCCTTGTAAACGTTTTCTGAGTTCATTAGGTTCTTGTATAGAGCTTATCATATATAATTATCTCCAAAAAATACTCCGACACCATATGTATGGTGAAATTATATCATAACTTTGCGCAGAGCAAATTGCTATTTACAAAGGGATCAGGGCTGGCTAAAAGAAGTCCATGCAATAACTTCACTAAATCAAAAAGATTGTGCAAGTATGTAGCTCAACACTCCACCACACATCAAGTATTTAGTCTCAGTTGCGGTTTGTACACAGCATTTGAGTTGAATTGATTGCCTTGAATTATCCTTTCTTTTGATGATACATTCTAGATTTCCACCTGGCACTATTTCACCTTTTATGCTTATTACCTTACTACCATCAAATATCTTTCTGGTTATTCCATTTTGAAATACAAGTGGAAGAACACCCATACCAACTAAGTTGGACCTATGTATACGCTCAAAGCTTTCTGCAATGACAACTTTAACCCCCAACAATAAAGTACCCTTTGCTGCCCAATCCCTACTTGAACCTGTGCCATATTCTTTTCCTGCAACAATGATTAGAGGTACATTATTTTCCTTGTAACGCATTGCTGCATCAAAAATTGACATAATTTCTTGAGAAGGAATATATTTTGTATATCCACCTTCGGTGCTAACCATTTCATTTTTTATTCTAATGTTAGCAAAAGTGCCACGCATCATTACATTGTGATTACCACGGCGAGACCCATATGAATTGAAATCCTGTGATTCAATTCCAAGCCCTTTTAAATATAGACCGGCAGGACTACTCGAGGCAATATTTCCCGCAGGGGAAATATGATCAGTAGTTATGCTATCGCCAAACATTGCCAATATTTGTGCACCCTTTATATCGATTTTATTATTTTTAGGTGATAAGTTATCAAAATAAGGCAGATTTTGTATGTAAGTGCTGTTTGCATCCCAATTATAGATTTCACTTTTTTCACACTTTATCTTTCGCCAATGTTCATCACCAGAAAAAACATCCTTATACTTTTGTATGAACATCTCACGTGTTACCACACTTTTAACACAATCTTCGATTTCATTGTTTGTTGGCCATATATCTTTGAGATAGACATCATTTCCATTCTTATCTTTGCATATTGAATCTTTTGTCAGATCAATTTGCACAGTACCAGCAAGTGCATATGCAACAACAAGTGGCGGAGATGCCAAGTAATTAGCTTTGACTAACGGATGAATTCTTCCTTCAAAGTTACGATTGCCAGATAAAACTGCAGCAACGGTTAAGTTTTTGTTTTTAATGCCATCTTCTATATCTTTATTAAGTGGACCAGAATTCCCAATGCAAGTTGTGCAACCATATCCAACTAGATTAAAACCCAAAGCATTTAGATCTACCTGCAATCCAGACTTTTCTAAATATTCTGTTACAACTTGTGACCCTGGAGCAAGAGAAGTTTTAACCCAAGGCTTTGATTTTAATCCAAGTTTAATTGCATTACGAGCTACAAGACCTGCAGCAATCATCACACTTGGATTAGAAGTATTAGTGCAGCTTGTTATTGCTGCAATAACTACACTTCCATCTTGGAGTTTATCGCTTTCCTTTGACTCATTAACTAAAAATGATTTAGAAAAAGACTCTGCCACTTGTGAAAGAAAAACCTTATCTTGTGGTCTTTTGGGACCAGCCATTACTGGCTCCACGCTTGATAAATCAAGCTCTAGTGTGTCAAAAAATGCTAACTCGTCACTACTACGCCACAGTCCTTGCTCTTTCGCATAAGCCTCAACTAGCTTAATCAGCTTTTCTGGCCTTCCGGTTAAGCTTAAATAATCTAGCGTTTTTTGATCAATTGGAAAAAATCCACAAGTTGCGCCATACTCCGGGGCCATGTTTGCTATAGTGGCTCTATCTGCCAAAGATAAATAATCTAAACCATCACCATAAAATTCTACAAACTTACCAACAACGCCTTTTGTTCTTAGGATATTGGTAACCGTCAGCACTAAATCGGTCGCAGTTACTCCTTCCGACAATCTGCCAATTAATTTAAATCCAACTACTTCTGGAATCACCATACTAATTGGTTGACCAAGCATCACAGACTCAGCTTCTATGCCTCCAACACCCCAACCAAGAACTGATAATCCGTTAACCATTGTAGTATGGCTGTCAGTACCAACTAAAGTATCAGGATATATGACTCCATCATTATTACACACAACTTGCGCTAAATATTCAAGATTCACTTGGTGGCAAATCCCTGTGCCAGGCGGCACTACTCTAAAATTTGTGAAGGACGATTCTCCCCACTTTAAAAATTGATATCTCTCCAAATTTCTTTTTACTTCTAGCTCAACATTCTTACTGAATGCAGAAACACTTCCATAACTATCTACTTGAACAGAATGGTCAATCACAAGATCAACCGGTACAGACGGATTTATATTGCTTGGGTTTCCTCCATTTTTCTTAACATAGTCCCGCATTGAAGCTAGATCAACAACAGCAGGAACCCCTGTAAAATCTTGCATCAACACCCTTGCTGGTTTATAGCTAATTTCGTGATTAGTGTGTTTATTAACGCAGTCTGCTAGTACTCTTATGTCATCTAGCTTTACGTTTACTCCATCTTCATTGCGCAATAAATTTTCAAGCAGAACCTTAAGTGAGCAAGGCAATTTAGTCACATCTATTCCTAAAAATTCACTAGCACTACTTAGGCTAAAATAGTTGTATGACTTCCCGTCAATGTTTAAAGTCGTTTTTGCATTTAAAGAATTGTTCATCCTATCACACTATATTAGTTAAAATTGGAATTACTACCGTTACTTTTTTGTTGTTGACCTTGCTGCTCATACATAGTTTCAAAATCTATAGGATCTAGCATCAGTGGGGGAAATCCACCACTACTTGTAACTCTTGCAATTATTTCTCTTGCAAAAGGGAAAAGAAAAGTAGGTCCGCCAATAAACAAAGCTTGTCTTACTTCTTCCTTACTCAACTCTTTTAAATTTTCTATTGAAAAAATGCCACAATATTTCGTTTCACAAATGAAAGCTACGCCATCTTTTATGCCTTCATCTTTTACCGTTGCTTTGACTTCTATATGCAAAGTAATTTCATGGAAAGATTTTTCTTCATTCACTTCTTCTTTGTTTTTCGTCCCTTCTAATTTTGCTGAATTGATATTAACCATTACGTTAATATCTGGAGCTTTACTAGAAGAAAGGAATGGCGAATTCGGATTCTCAAATGATAGATCTTTAACATATTGACCGTGAATTCTCATTTTTTGTTGTGGCATTTCTTACGTCTCCTTTAATTAAGTTGAGATATTTAATACTTTCTTATATAATATATTCATTTACAAACGAATAGCAAACCTGATTATAAGTTGATATGAAAAACATATTTTCATTAATAATTAATAATGTTCGGATACTTTATATGCCAAGGAGTTGAGTTACTATGATAGAGCTTGTAATATATGCTTTATTAGCGGCGTTCATTTTTTCACGTTTGTATAATTCTTTAGGAAGGTCAGCCAACCTCAACCTAAAAAAGCTAACTAGTGTATTGGATGTAAGCCGAAGTAGAGAAGACGTAGTAGAAAACATTGAGGGTTACATTGATAGCAATGATGAAAATTCAATAAAAGTTACTTATGAACAAATATTAAAAAAAAATAAAGATTTTTCTATTTCCCACTTTATAGAAGGTTCAAGCATAGCTTTTGAATTAATAATAAAGTATTTCAATCAAGGAAATTTGTCTCAGTTAAAACCACTTCTCGATAAAGACTTATATGATAATTTTGCAGAGAAGATTAAACATCGTAAAGAGGTGCACGAGTCTATCATTGTTTCTATCGTTTCACAAAAGATTTTAGAAATAAAGCTAGTAAAAAATGTAGTGTTTATTGCAGTATATTTCCTTTCAGAGCAAATTAACTTCGTTAAGAACAATGAAGGAGATATCATATCAGGTAGTACATCCACTATTAATAAAGTTGAGGATGTATGGCAATTCAAAAAAAATGTTAATTCATCAGACCCAAGCTGGTTGCTTGTTTCTATTCACTATAAAAAGACAAGTAACGATAAGACAAATGACAAGTAAGATTAGTTTTATTTAGAGTTAACCATGGAAAGCAAGCTACGCGAACTAGTACTTGACACTGAAACGACAGGTCTTGACACTGAATCTGGTCATCGAATTATTGAAATAGGGTGTGTGGAATTAATTAATCGTATTCCAACAGGTAAAGTATTCCATCGGTACCTTAACCCAGAAAGAGATATACCTTATCACTCGTTTAAGATTCACGGTGTTAGTGAAGAATTTTTAGAAGATAAACCATTATTTTCAGATGTTGCACTTGAATTTCTTGACTTTATATCTAATGATATTTTGGTAATTCACAACGCTGAATTCGATGTTAAGTTCCTTAACATGGAGCTAAGCAAGCTGAATGCTGGGTTAATTTCCTCAGATAGAGTGCTAGATACATTACCTCTTGCGAGGAAAAAATTCGCAGGATCACCTGCTTCTTTGAATGCATTATGTAAGCGTTTTGATATATCGCTAGAGAATAGAGAATTGCACGGAGCACTAGTTGATGCTCAATTGCTTGCAAAGGTATATGTTGAACTTACAGGAGGGTTACAAACCTTTCTGTTTGATAATGAATGCAATCAGGACAGTAACTCTACATTCGTTCAGCATAAAGTGCGTAATCTAACTCCCAGAGAACATTCACCAAATAGTGAAGAAATTGATGAACATAAGAAACTGTTAGACAAAATTAACAATACACTTTGGAATAAATATATTGAATAGATCAACCAATAAAGATACAATTTAATTTTACTGAGAGCACCCTAATGGTAAGGTTTATAAGATTGTTATCTAATATGCTAGTAGCATTAGCAGTTGTTTTTTTAGGTTATTGTTATTTCACTAAAAAAGGCATATTTGCCCCAGCAGCGATTCACAACGCAGAAGTTAAGATAGGCGGAGATTTTTCTTTAATTAATCAGGACGGACAGATCTTGCGCAGTAGTGATTTTAAAGATAAATACATGATGATTTTCTTTGGGTTTTCCTCATGCAAAAGAATTTGCCCTATGAACCTTGGAATAATTTCAGAAACACTTGCAAAGTTAGATGAGAAAACTAACAACAAGCTACAAACATTCTTCATCACAGTCGATCCTGAGCGCGATAGCACGGAAAGACTTAAAGAATTTCAGCAGCAATTTGACCACAGAATACAAATGTTAACTGGTGAAAGAGAAAAAATAGACGAAGTAATTGCAAAGTATAAAGTATATGCTAGCAAAGTTGGTGGAGAAGAAGAAATCAACCATTCTTCAATAATGTACCTTATTGGCCCTGGAGGAAAATATGTTACACACTTTGCAGCTGATTTAAATTCAGACGAAAGTCAATCTGATAAGATTTTGGCTGAGATAAGAAAATACGTAAACTGAATTATAGATTTTTCTGTTAATTAGTCGAGCATGCAACTGCATGAGCATTATGATTTGAGAGCAATCTCCATGGGAAGACACACACAACTGTACGAACGTTGTAGTTTGGGAGCAATTCCCACCAGTGGGGTGTCATCCCAGTGCCCAGACACTGGGATCCAGCTTCTATGCAACTTAATTAAAAACGTTTGTTTTAGCGTAAGACAACTACCTTTAGCTCATCAGCTCAGTTATAAGCAAAATTTCTGGATTCCAGTGGGCTTTGTTGCATCGCTACTTATGAAAGGCTAACTATAGTTAGGATTATAAGTAACCTATTGAAAATCTTGTTTTTTTGCAATCAATCTGATCAAATTTAAGAATAGTAATTTATTATTTACATTAATAAATTTAATTCTATTGAAAATAGCTAAAGCATTGAAATTCTTGAATTTTAGCCGGATTAGTGAGTGGTAGTGAAATTTCTTTTACTCAAATTTAGGTATTCACTGACCGTTCTTGTTATAAATACCAGAATAATAAGCTACTGATATTCTCCATCTTTTTTATCTTTAATCCATCATAGCTAGCGATGCAACAAAGCCATTCCAGTGTCAAGCACTGGAATGACATCATCTGTTGTGCAATTTACCTTCAAAAATGAATGTTCGTACAGTTATGGAAGACACATTGGAATGACACTATTTGCTGTCTTCAAAAATAAACATTCGTAAAGTTGTGCTTTTAATATGGGTTATCAGTTTAAAAATGTTGCTAATCAGCATATATGAATGTAATATTAATTAACATTCATAAACGAAGCAATACCATGGAAAATAGTTATAATGCCGATGCAATAAAAATCTTAAGGGGTCTTGATGCTGTAAGGAAACGTCCAGGTATGTACATTGGTGACACTGACGATGGATCTGGCTTGCACCACATGGTATATGAGGTTGTTGATAACGCAATAGATGAATCTTTAGCTGGATATTGTGATAAAATTGAAGTTAGCATAAATAAAGATGGTTCAGTATCAGTAACCGACAATGGTCGTGGCATTCCAACTGACATTCATGAAGAAGAAGGAATATCAGCAGCAGAGGTAATAATGACTCAACTCCATGCTGGTGGTAAATTTGACAGTAATACCTATAAAGTTTCTGGGGGATTACATGGTGTTGGAATCTCAGTTGTGAATGCATTATCAAGCTGGTTGGAATTAACTATTTGGCGCAATAAGAAAGAACACTTTATGCGTTTTGAAGATGGTGAGTCTATTGAACCTTTAAAGGTAGTCAACGAAAATACAAACAAAAGAGGAACTAAAGTCACGTTCATGCCATCAACAGAGACTTTTAATGGCATTAATTTCAGTTACTCAACGCTTGAAAGTCGTATAAGAGAATTAGCATTTTTAAATTCAAATATCGACATTACTTTACGTGATCTGCGCAATGAACCATATACAGAATCTCATTTCAATCAGAGCAATCAATCTAAAGACAATTTTGGTACAGCAAATTTTGTGCAGTATTTAGATAAGAATAAGACACATGTAACTAAAATTGCCAGTATGAAAGGAGATGCAGACGATCTTGGCATCAGCTTGGAAATATCGATGGAATGGAATGATTCCTACTATGAGAATATGTTGTGTTTCACTAATAATATACGGCAACGAGATGGTGGTACGCATTTGGCAGGATTTAGATCTGCACTAACTAGATGTATCAATACCTATGCAACTAATGAAGGGTTTTTAAAGAAAGCAAAAGTAAATTTAACTGGAGAGGACGTTAGAGAAGGTTTAACTTGTGTTTTATCTCTCAAGATGCCTGATCCTAAATTTTCTTCACAAACAAAAGATAAACTAGTTAGTTCTGGAGCACGTGCAGTTGTAGAAAGTATAGTTTCTGATAAATTGAGCACAATCCTTGAAACTGATCCCAAATTGGCAGCAAGCATAGTAGAAAGAGCAATTAGGTCAGCAAAAGGAAGAGAAGCCGCAAGAAAAGCACGAGAGTTAGTTAAAAGCAAAAACAATATTGATATTGCAACTCTGCCAGGAAAGCTTGCTGATTGCCAGGAAAAAGCCCCTGAGTTATCGGAATTATTTATAGTAGAGGGTAATTCAGCAGGTGGTACTGCAAAGCAGGGGCGTAATCGTAAAACACAAGCAGTGCTTGCCTTAAGAGGAAAAATTCTAAACGTAGAACGTGTAAGTTTAGATCGTATTTTTTCATCTGCAGAAATAGGCTCTTTAATCACTGCAATTGGTGCTGGAATAGGGAGTGAACACTTCGATATTGAAAAAGCTAGATATCATAAAATTATCATCATGACAGATGCAGATGTTGATGGTTCACATATAAGAACTTTGATTCTAACTTTCTTTTTTAGACATATGCGTGAAGTTATTGAAAAAGGTTACTTATACATAGCACAGCCACCCCTCTATAAAGTTACAAAGAATGCCAAAGACACTTATATTAAAGATGACGAAACTTTTGAAGAGTATATAATAAACTCAGCAGTTAAAAGACTAACACTAAGTGGTACAGCTACAGAATTTAACGACTTGCGCCTTATTTTGAATAAATGCGTTAGCACTTCTAATATTAGCAAAAATTATGATAGAGAAATACCACAAAATCTCCTAGAGTCATTGCTAATTTTAAGCAAAAAGAATGCTCTATCATCGGCTGATGAGATATTAAAGTATTTGAAGTTAATGTACAGCGAATACACTTGGGAAGTGGAAATAAAAAATGAAGAAAAAGAAATTCATATCTCTAAATTGTTTCAAGGATTGGCAGACAAATATATATTTGCACTTAGTATGCTTGAAGGCAAAGATATGCAAAACATATTAAGTTTGCTTGATGGTATAAGTAATTTATTTAATGGTGATTCATTTTTAAAGTCACAAGAAACTGAAATAAGAATCACTTCTCCAAGTACGCTTGCAAAAATAATAATGGACTATGGTAAAAAAGGTTTAACTCTGCAGAGATTTAAAGGTCTTGGTGAAATGAATGCTGATCAGCTATGGGATACTACGTTAAATCCTGAGGCTAGAACTTTATTAAAGGTTGAAATAAAAGATTGTGAAGAAGCTGATTCCATATTTTCAATATTAATGGGTGATATAGTTGAACCACGCCGTGATTTTATTAATAGCAATGCACTTAATGTGCATGATGTTGATATTTGAACTTTTAGCAAAATGTACGAACGTTACGGGTTTAAGCAAAGACTGTGTCATTCAAGTAGCTGACACTGGTTCCTTTATAACGGTGTCATTCCAGTGCTTGACACTGGAATGGCTTTGTTGCATCGCTCTTCGGATAGTAGGTAACGCACAATAAATTTATGAAGCTATCTCAAATTTAGCCATACCAATATCAGTGAACTTATTGAGCAAATAGCATTTAACAAGTAGTTCCTTCTCTCTATTTGTCTCAGATTTATTCCTAAAACTAAACCCGAATGTTTGTTTCAGTCGCGAGAAAAAACTTTCTATATAAGATCTTTTTCCGTAGTTTGTTTGCCTTTTCCACCTCTTCATTCCATCTTCGCTGCATGATTTTATTAGTCTAATTGCAGCATTTCTCTCAGCCATATAGTCTAACTTTGGATGCTCTGCTGCGTTGTTTTTCGGAGGAATTTTCGTTTTTATACCATATTGATTACACAGCTTATAGAGCTTTTCTCTGTCATATGCCCTATCTGCATATAGTACTTTTATGACATACTGAAAATCGACTTCTTTTAGCAAATCACAAGCTCCATAGTGATCAGCCGTTACTGTATTTTACAGCTATGGCTTTTTTGCTGTTTGTATTCAACATTACATGCAATTTTCTTGTCTGTTCATAGCTGCGATACTTTCTATCTTCGCTATTTTCTTTGCTATGACCAGGAGTGTTGTTGTATATACTAATTCCTGTACTGTCTATAGCAATTTCGATATCTTCCATATTATTTTCTGCAATCATTGATCTTAATATTGAGTTTCTTAAACCTTCTTGATGATTGTGAATAGCTGATAACTTGCAAATTTTTCCCAATTTGCTCAAGGTATCCTGCTATAAACCCAACTGTTTGCCTCAGGCCTATTCTAAATAAACAAGTTATTATGTGCACCAAAATTACAACTTTATCGCTATAAATATTGTTGCCACCTGGTATTTTTGGACCATTCTCGTACCACTTTTCTATGGCTTCGTTGATATAATGAAAAATATTTCCTCTTTTTTCTAGAAATTTGTTATATTCGCTATGGTT
Source organism: Wolbachia endosymbiont (group A) of Cydia splendana (assembly GCF_947179475.1). Classification (NCBI taxonomy): domain Bacteria; kingdom Pseudomonadati; phylum Pseudomonadota; class Alphaproteobacteria; order Rickettsiales; family Anaplasmataceae; genus Wolbachia; species Wolbachia endosymbiont (group A) of Cydia splendana. The sequence continues at coordinate 503,316 of NZ_CAMXBP010000001.1, read as the reverse complement.
ACTGACCCTCATTTTTTGTGGCATATTTTTTCTTTCAAGGTTAAATGGCTATTTTATAATGAATTTTGTCAGTAGCCACCAGATTTTTTCAGTTGCTATGCAACAAAGCCCACTGGAATCCAGGTTGCTCACAAGCAAACTAGCATAGAAAGTGGTTACAACGTTTTCGATGAGATTGCAGAAAGGCTGGATTCCAGTGTCAAGCACTGGAATGAAAGCAGTCCTACGTCATGCCGCGATTCATTCGCGGTATCTCTAGATCCCGCTAACAACTTACTATTACCCACAAATATAAATGTACTTATAAATAAAGTATTACAATATTAAAGTTTGCAAATATTGAGGGTATAAAAATGGCAAACGAGAGTAATGAATGGGCTAAAAATGAATTTGGAGATGCTGTACTTGGAGATAAAAGATTAACTGACCGATTAGTAAAGATTGCTGATAGTTTGATAAGTTTACCTGAAAGCTCAATTAATGAGGCATGCGGAAGTTGGTCAGAAGCAAAAGCAGCATACCGTTTTTTTCAAAATGAGAATGTAAAAGAAAGTGATATTTTAGCTACACATATTAATAAGACGGTTGAGAGAACAAAAGCTCACAAGAGGGTTCTTGTCATTCAAGATACCAGTTACATTGTATATAATAACCATAAAAAAACAAGCGGATTAGCAAATTTGTCCAGTTATGATACTGCAAAAGGTATTATAATGCATACAGCTCTTGCCGTTAGTATAGAAGGTTTGGTACTAGGGATACTAGATCAAAAAGTTTATTCAAGACCTGAAGAAACTGAGAACCTTAAAAAAAAGAGCGATCGCATTGAAGATAAAGAAAGCGTAAAGTGGTTGGAAACTTTAAGAAAAACAAATAATATTATTGATCCAACTCAAACTGAGACTATAACTGTATGCGATAGAGAAGCAGATATATATGACTTTTTTGAGCTTGCACATAATCTTAATTCGGCAGTGCTAGTTAGAGCATGCAGAGATAGAGCAGTAAATAGAAAATCTCGATATCCTGAAAAAGGTGAGCAGAAGTTATGGGCATTTATTAAATCCTCTCATTGTACAGGTACGGTAGAAGTTGAAGTTCCTGTAAAAGATAATAAGCCAAAAAGAACAGCACGTTTGGAAGTTAGATTTGGAAAGTTTATGATGAATCCATCTAAGAATAATATTAGGCATAAGACGGAAGAACTACCTAAATTACCACTTTATGCAGTTTATGTTGTTGAGAAAACTCCCCTTCCCTTAAAAAAAAACCGCTAGAATGGATGCTATTAACGAATCTTTCAGTTAATACTTTCGATGAAGCTATTGAAAAAATTAGTTGGTATTGCCTTAGATGGAAAATAGAGATATTACATAAAATTTTAAATTCGGTCTCAAAGTTGAAGAATGTAGGCTTGGAATAGCAGAAAGACTAATGAGATATCTAACAGTTATGAGTATTATTGCTTGGAGGATCTTCTTTATTACATCAATTGCAAGAGCTAACCCAACATTACCATGTACTACCTTATTAGCTGAAGAAGAATGGAAAGTTTTATACGTTAAAATACACAGAAAACCATGTCCAAGTGTAGTTCCCAACATAAAAGAAGCTGTTTCATGAACTTGGAGGCCATTTAGCAAGAAAAAATGACCCAAAACCAGGACCAATTACTCTTTGGAAAGGATATAAACGTCTCTTTGATTTAGCAGAAGGATGGCGACTTGCTCACGAACCTCATATTTGTGGGTAATAGTAAGCGCTAACAAGCAGCGGGATGACGGTTGTCAGGGTGTCATCCCACTACCTTCTCCTGTCATCCCAGTGCCTCCCTCCCCTGTCATCCAAGTAGCTTGACACTTGTATCTTTATGATGTGAGGCATTAGAGCTAAAATACCTCACAGGGAGGGTGAAGCTGATGCAACGCTAATGCCATTAAGGCCGAATCCCAGATTTTGCTTCCCTCCCATAGAGTTATAGCTCTTCTCATAATAATCCCAATAAGGTAAGAATGGATTTATGGTAGAGGGGTTTGTATGCCAGCAGCGTATAGTTACGACTTAAGGAAAAAAGCAATGGAAGCATTGGATGAAGGAGAAAGTAGAGCAACTGTTGCCAAGTGACCTTACCCAGAAAAAGTGGAGAGAAAGAAAGGAGTTTTTTCGGGTAAAATAAAATTTTGGAGGATTAGAAATGGTAAGAGAATATACGGCAGAATTCAAATTGGAAGCTGTTAAGCTGGCAAATGAACAAAGAAAGGTAGGTCAACCAGTTGCAAAAGTAGCAAGAGATCTAGGAATAAGGGATAGTGTATTAGGAAAATGGATGAAGAAATATAACGAAAAAAAGTCAGCGGCAAATGCATTTCCAGGTAGAGGTAACATGGCTCCTTACGACAAAGAGAGGTTTGATTTACAAAGCAAGAGTAACAAGGGAAAGAGACATTTAAAAAAAAGCCCTGGCCAGTCAAAAAGAGTAAAATATTTTTTTATATAGTAACTGCTATAAAGTACAGGAATTATGTAGGATTTTCTGCTAGTGGCTACTATAAGTGGACCACAAGAAAAATAAGCAGTAGAGAATCAGCAAATAAAGAGCTACTCGCAGCTATTCAAAAAATATATCAAGTTTCTAAATGTAGATATGGAGCTCCTAAAATTCATGCTGAATTGAAGGCTTTGGGTAAAAGTTGCAACTTAAAAACAGTGCAAAGTATTATGCAGAAAAATGGTATTCAGGCTATATTGAGAAGAAAATTTAAAATTAAGAAACAACAAACGGACAGTAGCTCCCAATATATTAGACCAAAACTTTATTGTCGATCAACCAAATAAAGTATGGGATTACTTATATAAAAACCAAAGAAGGATGGCTATATTTGGCAACAATAATCGATCTATATTCACGCATGGTAGTTAATGAGCAGTTCAATAAATAAACAATTGGTTATGGACTCTTTATTAATGGCCGTTAACAAGCGTAAACCTGCCAAAAATCTACTATTACATAGTGATCAAGGTTCACAATATACTTCGCAAGGTTATCAATATCTCTTATCCATAAAAAACATAGATGAGTTATAAAGGTTGTTGTTACGACAATTCTGTTGTGGAAAGCTTCTTCAGTTCTCTAAAAAGGGAGTTACCAATAGACACCTCTCGGCACTCTAAACAGCATATCAAAACTGCTATATTTGAATATATAGAAATTTTTTATAACAAACAACGTCACTATTAACTATTGCATTCCTGAGCATTTTGATTCATCATTCTCTTTGTGAAAAACATTCCAAACTTTCTCTCCACTTTTTCTGGGTAAGGTCAGTCAAAACTCCATTTTTTTTATATCAATTTATTACTTTTTTTTCGGTTTGACACACTTTTTTGAACCATACGCGTCAAGTTAAGGAAATAAAGGTATGAAAGAGATAGAATAATAAGGTATAAGTTCTCCCAGATATACTTTTAGTGAGAGAACCAATGAATAAAATAACTTGCTTATCAAAAAAGCTCAAAGAATTTTTTAATGAAAAAGCAGAGAAAATCTCAATTACAACAAGGTTTATAAAAAGAAAGAGAAAGCTAAAAGGTTCATCATTCGTAAAAGCCATGGTCTTGGGTAATATAGGAGTTGATAATTGTAGCGTAGAAACAATGTGTCAATTACTAAACGAGGACTCGATAGATATAACAAAACAAGGTTTGGATTTTAGATTTACTGAAGAAGCAGTGGAATTTATGAAAAGGATGTATAATGAATCTGTGATTCTCTTTAAAAATATCTTGCAAGTTGATTGCAAAATCTTACAGCAATTTAATAGTGTTAAATTATTGGACAGTAGCTATATTACTCTACCTAACAGTATGGAAGAGATGTATAAAGGTTATGGTACTAGCTACAGTGGCTATGAAAGCAATACTAAGTCTGGAATAAAGTTACAATTAGTTTTCGACTACATGAATCAGATAATAGACCAACTTAATTTAACGGAGGGGGTAAGATCAGACCAGGGATATAGGAAACATTTAAGTAATATATTAAGCAATGATTTGCTAATATCTGATCTCGGTTATTTTGTGCCAAGTTCTTTTAAACAAATCAATGAAATAGGAGCTTATTTCATAAGTCGTTATAAATCCGATACCAACATATATGATGTAGAAACAAATCAAAAAATGGAGTTATTAGAATGTTTAGAGGATAAGTTATTTTTAGAAAACGAGGTATTGTTAGGAAAAGAAGCAAAAATTAGAGTAAGAATTATATGTCAGAAACTAACTGAAGAACAGTCTATGGCCAGAAGAAGGAAAGCTAATAGATTAGCAAGATCGCAGGGATATACATCCTCTAAAAGAAATCAAAAATTGTTGAACTGGTCAATATTTATAACTAATGTTCCAGAAAATAAAATTAGTGCTGAGCAAGTATTAACGATTTACAGAGTAAGGTGGCAAATTGAGTTATTATTTAAATTGTATAAAAGCCATATCAGGCTTGATAAGCTAAAAGGAAAGCCATGCAGAGTATTATGTGAACTATATGCTAAATTGTGCGCAATTCTTATATTTCACGGCATAGTTGGTTGCACAGAAGTGAAAAAGAATACAGAACTTAGCTTAACAAAGGCATTTATTGAGCTAAAAAGGCGGGTTAGAGAGTTATTTTTAGTATTAACCAAAATTAATAGTTTAAAAGCATTTCTTAAAAAACTCACTATAACTTGGTCGCGATTTTCATTAAAAGACAAACGTAGAAGGGCTAGAGTATCCACTTTAACCTCTCTAAATTTGCTCACAATCTCTTAACTTGACGCGTATGGTTGGCTAGACTTTGCCTAAGTTGGATTTTCACCAACTGTATTCTAAACGCTTACTTGGCGCACCCATAACAAAAATGCCTGAAAAACGTTAATAATTATATACTATTATTAATAATTATTCAACCATATTTTAAGCTTACAATTTTGAGCTTAACTGACGCTTATGGATAGGGGCAACTCTATCACCCTGTGTTATGTTTATTTTCTAACGGACGCTGATTTTTGTATCGTAATTTCTTGCTATAAATTGGTTATATAAGAGCTGGCTTCTAAAATTTTATAACCCTAATTTGAATTAACAGACAGTAGAATCGAAAGATTATTACAAGGAGAAATCTACACAGATCGACCCTTTTGTGAATCTGCGTTTCTGCTTTCTTCAACTTGTTTTGCAAAAGATGTTTCCTGTTTCTGAAGTGGTTTAGCAATTTCGCGCACAATGGCAGTAACTGCTGTTAAAAATGTTTTTAACAATGCACCTAAAACTCCACCAACTGCTTCCCTGCCATGTATATGAGCTTGCTTTTCGTTACCGTCAGCAGTTTCCCCTGCCCTCCTTCTTGGATCCATCCTATGAGCAATCACCGAAAACAACACTCCCCTGATTGAAGACTTCACTCGTTTCTTTGCTTCATCATCATGTGTTGTTTCATGTCCATGACTTAAGTGTTTAGCGTTCATTAACTCCTTCTGTTGCTGGGCAAACATGCTACTTAACACTTCTTCTATTGCTTGCTTCCTTCTTTTCTCTCTAACTCTTTTCATAGATTCTGATTTATCGCGAGTATGCTTTGTGGTTTCAAATTCTGCATCAATATCTTCGGACGCAGCCTGACTATATAAAGTCTCTATGAGCCTATCTATACTTCGCTTTATTTGCATAGTCCTTTCGTAACTATCTAAATTGTCAATTCCTTCGTCGATCTGATTTAGAATATCCTCAAAAGCTTTTAAATATTCTTGAATATACTGTATTATGTATTGCTTATCTTCCTCTTTGTGTTGTTCTTCTTGATTTTGCTGATTTTCATTTTCTAAACTTCTCTCTCTTTTATCATCGTTATTTTCTTCAATATTATCACCGTCTTCCTCGAAAAGGTCTTTGTCGTTCATGATTTTTTTTAATTTAGTTAAAATTCTCACCAGTTACTATTGTATATGAAAAAATTAAATTAACATTAATGAAAAGCGTTTACAACTTCAGCACTAGTTAAAACGACAGTAAAACTGTCAAAAGTAACAGGATCATAATACCTCCCATACAATTCAACTGAACACCTAAGCCTGATTTTTTCCTTAGTGTTAAAACTAATTTCATAATCATTATTAGAGTTTAATATAGCAGAATTACGTAATAATTCATCAGCTAATACAGAGTCTAAAATTCCATTAATTTTTATCGTAATATGTCTGCTTCCAGCAGAATCCAATACTTTTCTCCAGCCAAAAGAAGAAATATCTTTTACCTCTTCTCTGTTATTACGCAAAGTAAACCTTAGGTTTCGTATATTATTTAACACAATAAAATTATTGTCATGATCTTTAATTTTTAGCTGTAATTTGCTCATTATCACCTCCTTTTATTAAAATATCAAAATTAATTGTTGAATGTAAAATTTCATCGTGCTGATCCATAGCACAATTACTTTCTAAAATGACCTCATTATTAAAATCTTCAATGCTCTTAAGTATCAAGTTAATATGCCTTATAATGGCAAACATACTGTTTATATGATAAGTATATATGTCGCATGAAAACTTGCCTTTGTAGCAAAATTGGACAGCATATGCAGGTTGCTATAATTCACTGCGCGCAATCTCAAGTAAGGAATGGTGACCTGTTTAGGTAAGTAGTCATAAATGTTAGTAACATATTTTCTTAAATCAGAATTTGCTTTTAGTGCTTCATAAACGCTATTGTACAACTCGTTTATAGCTTGAATTTTTTCCATGATTAACCCTCAAAAGATATATAGAAACTCGTCATCCCGCTGCTTGTTAGCGGGATCTATGTTAAGAGATACCGCGAATGAATCGCGGTATGACGATAAGGTTTATACCTCGTCATCCCGCTACTTGTTAGCGGGATCTATCCGTAACGGTATGACGTAGTAGCCCAGTTTGGATGACAAGAAAGAGCTACAACACAACCTTTGGTTCGCGAAACGGAGAATAAACCTTCTTCACTTCAGATAAATGGCTACTTACCTCCGATTCACGATTTTTGTAAAGAGCAGAAACATGCCGCATAATACCTAGTTTTATCTGCTCAGGAACATTGTCATAACCAGCTTCGTATACAACATCAACTCTTATTGCATTCAAACAATTGAAAAACTCAACGTAGCCCCCTACATCACTAAAATAATACTTAAGTGTTCTCTTCTCTTGATTTTTAGACATCATTGCAGTAGCCAATACTATCTTACTCACAGGGCCATAGCTTAAATAGATCCTACGAGGTACATAATCTTCATATGAAACTTGCCATGTTTGCTTTACTAGTGACTTTTCCATATGCCATTCAGCGTAATCAGTTGCCATAAAAATTAGATCTGAAATCAACTTATCATCCTGGTCGTTCTCAATACGTAAAAAAGATTTAACCTCTTCTAAAGTAACTGGAAAAGATTCAGGCTTAGATTTACGTTGCACAGATATTCTTGGTGAAGTCGATCTTATTGACATAATAACCCTCCTTTTTGATATAGCTAGAATAAGTAAGGTTTACCTCGTGACAGCATGGGGCAAATCTTACTTACTTTAGCTATGCAGCTTGCATGCAACATTAAGTTAAATTGGCGCAGCAACAACTCTGAGTGCTTTATCGTATGAATATATTAAGAAGAGAACGTATTAAAGCTGTTTCTCCTTTTTTGTTGATAAAATTTGAACTTATAGCATATTCAACTAGGCTGGATTTTAGTAGATTGACATTTTGAGAATGAATATTGTTGAAGATGGAGTTTAACTCTTTAGCAAGCAGACTGCGAAATTTCTGCACACTGTCATATGCGATGTTCTCAAGTTCATGTGCAAATTTATCTTGAGCTATAGTTGTTATATCTTCAATTTCCTTATTAAACTCCTCTAGCTTTTTTTCGTTATTTTTAAAATTTTTCGTAAAAGTTTTCATATCAATTAAACTCAACTACTATTATGATTATAATGACAATGAAAAACTACCGAAGTAAAAAATTCACACTACTGTGTAACTTGCAAATACTTTTACGCGCTAGGGCTATAGGTGTTATCCCAGCTCGTCATGCAAGTCATACGCGTCAAGTTAAGGAAATATCGTGAAATATAGCAACATTTGAGATGGGCATTTTATTTGTTACATTTATTTTTTTAGGGAGTTCTTATCTAGAAGAAGATAATTTTTTCAGAAGAATCTATAAATTAATAACTTTATTACTTAATATATAAAATAGTTTTTTCGTTTCCTTTCTTCCTTATACCACTTTTCCTTAACTTGACGCGTATGGTCATGCAAGTAGCCTCCTTTTCCTGTCATCCCAGTAGCTGACACTGGTTTACTTTACGATGATGTCATGAAAGTAGCTTTCCATCCAAAAGGGCAGTGCCCAGACACTGGGATCCAGAAAACTTCAAGTAAATGTACAATAAGAACTAGATCCCAGTGTCTGGGCACTGGGATGACAAAAAAAGGAGCACAAGGATGACATCATCCTTTTTGGGGATTCCAGTGCAGCTACTTGCATCTGCCACCTGCAAACTGCAATGTTCGTACAGATGTAGGTGCTAAGTTTTACAAACACCACGTTGTGCTGAACCTATATCCACTTCTTTCAATTCAGTGGTAGGAGCGATGGGTTTTGATATTGTGTATGTAATGCCACCAGCTATCAATGCAGATACCACAGAAGCTGCAACTATTAATAGAACAGACAATCCGGAAGCAATACTAAGAGCAGCACCTACTGCTAACATAGCTGCAAGACTCGCATAGGCAACTTTTAAGGAAAATTGTCTTTTTCCTACTTTTTCTAGCGACACTTCATTTGTTTTAGTTTTGCCCAGTTCACCCTCAAGTGGTGTGTTTTCATTCTCCAGACTTCTTATTTTTTGTGTTAGTGATTCATTCTCTTTATTGAATTGTTTCAACTTAGTCTCATGTCTAGCTATACAACTTTTTGATTCTTCTAGTTCCTTTTGCGTTTTTTCTAACAACGCTTCTGCTTTAGAATACTGACTTTCTGTTTTGTCTAATTTATCCTTAAGCGTTGCTTTTTCACTTTCTAGATCTTGTATTTGTTGTTTTAGCAATTCATTTTTTTTCTGCTCATCCTTTAGCTGAGTACGTAATTCTTTTAACTTAGCTTTACGTTTTTCAACCTTTTCTGCTTTTTCTGGAGTTTCCATTGCGTTGTGTGTTTTGGAATGGGAAGAAGTACTAGATACAACCTCAGATGGCTGATCACACATACTGTTTAGTCTATCTATTACTAAGCCTTCATCCTTTATCAATGAGCGATCTGCTCCATATTTTATCAAAAGTTTTGCTAATTCTTTATTGTCATTTGCAACAGCAAAATATAAAGGGGTATGTCCATCTTTATCTTGTGCATTAATATTTGCTTTACGTTTTATCAAAAGTTTTACTGATTCTTTAGCGCTTTTTGCAGCAGCATAGTGTAAAGGGGTCACGCCATCTTTATCTTGTGCATCAACACCTGCTCCATTATCTATTAGATATTCTCCAATCTCTACATAACCATATGTAGCAGCATAATGTAAAGGGGTCAGTCCATCTTTATCTTGTGCATCAACATTTGCTCCATCATCTATTAGATACTTTGCAGTCTTTACATCACCATTTGCAGCAGCATGGTGTAAAGGAGTCATTCCATTTTCATCTCGTGTATTGTGTTTTTCTAACTCTTTACCGATGTCTTCTGTGGAAGTATTTATTCCACTGTCGCTACTATTACTTTCATCAATAGTCGAATCTAAAAAGGTCTATTCACCATTATATGTAGCACCGTATTGTTCCGAATGTTGATTATGACCGGTTTGTTCTATGCGCTTCTGATTATTGGCAAGTCTTTGTTCTACCTCTTGCAACTTTTGCTCCACAGCATTTCTTTCTCTTAGAGCCTGTTCTCTTTCTAATGTATCATCTACTTTGTCTGTATTGTTTTCATTAATGATTGAGTTTGAAGAAGTCTGTTCATCCTCATCTTGTACATAGATTTTTCTGTTGTTTGGTGTAGTTCCGTTGTTCTCTTCCTGATCTCTTGCATTACATGCTTGCACTGCAGCAGTTGCGTTATTTCCGTTCACAGCTAAATTTCCTGGAGTTTTATTATTAGGCTGCGGTAAAGTGCCTTGTCTATTTTGTCTTCTCGTAGCTCCTGCCTCAGCATAACGTTGTTCTCCTTCCTCTAACATTTCTATTATAGCCTTTTTACCTTTTACATCACCGACAATATCCCTTGGAGTTCGGCCTTGACTATCTTTTAGTAAAAGATTTGCGTCATTATTCAATAAAAGCTGAACTATCTCTTGATGACCATGCAAAGCAGCAATGTGCAAAGCAGTTAATTGAGACTTAGCTCCATCAAGTTCATATATTGGTTCATTAACTTTTACTCCCTTTGCTAGTAGGAGTTTTACTATTGGTACACTGTTACATTCCACAGCAAGATGTAACAATGTATAAGTTACAATTTTGTATGAATCTGATACACGGAACATCTTATCTATCTTCAAATTGTTATAAGTGCTATATACTATTGAGTCTGCATCTTTTAGCTCACTTCCTATTCTTTCAAGTAAATTATTCTCATTTAAACCTTCACTCTTGCTTACCTCATTTATTATTTCAAAAAACTTTTCCTTTTTTATTGCCATAACCTTTCCTCTCAATTTATTTATTATTGCTGAACAGTCTCACAAAAAAGTTAAGTTTGTCGAAATTCCATGTTTGATCTAAAAATTAGTCATAAACATTTTCTATGCAAGTAGCTGACACTGGTTCATTCTATAATGGTGTCACAGCAGTCCTACATCATGCCACCGCGAACCGTCATACCGCGATTCATTCGCGGTATCTCATCCGCTAACAAGTAGCAGAATGACAGCAGTCCTACGTCATACCGCCGCGGCGCTAACAAGAGATCCCGCTAACAAGCAGCGGGATGACGAGCTTATCTTCATGCCGCCACGAACCGTCATACCGCCGCGTTATCTCCAGATCCCGCTGGGATGACGATTGTCGTTTAGCTATAAATATTTAAGAAATTTACCAAATAAAAAAAAAGGCAAAAGAAGCCCTGGGGTTATTATCTGCTTTAAAATATTGGCGTTTTTTATGTTTTAAACGCTTGACAAGCAAGATTTAGCTGCTTTTAATTGCAACTAACCTACGCTGCAAATGTTTAAGAAATTTACTAAGCAGAAAAAAAGACAAAGAATCCCCGAGTTAGCTAGTCTTTTACTATCTCTGTCGAGTATTGGCATTTTTTGATGTCTTGTAACGCTTTATAAGCGCGTTCAGCTTATTTAGATAAAAATCTAGATGTAGATGAAGTTTTGTAAAGACATACAGTATCTATATACTGCAAAAAATTGAACATAAGACGCCGATACATTAAGTAATCCTTACCTTTTAATCTGCAGATTGGCGAAAGCAAATACAATAGCTTCAGTTTCATGATAAGGGGGCTGGCGGAGTTTGTCAAGGAAGTTTTTTCGTTTCTGTGGGCTACCTGGATTAATATTATATAGAAAGTCTGCTGCCAATAAAGCCTAAACTTACCAAATACATTTCTGTAGATTCAGATCTACTTGACTTTGGTTTAAAGTATTTTACTGTTTTAAACATTTTTTTTAGCTCGTTACAAAAATCTTTATCAGATTCTCCTTGGAAAATTTTTACTACAAACGTGCCACCATGGCTCAAGAAATGCTTTGCAAAATTGAGCGCTGCCTCACATAAAAGCATAATTCTGATATGATCCAACGATTTTAAACCACAAGATTCGGGCGCCATGTCAGATAAAATTACATCAAATTTTTGATCCTTGAATTTTTCTCTTAAAATTTCAAACTCATTGATAATATCACATTGTATAAACTCTACTCCATTAATTGCGTTCATTGGTTTTATGTCAAGAGCAACCACATTTGCACCTTTCTGAGATGCAACTTGTGACCATCCACCAGGAGAAGCACCAAGATCAATAATTTTTTGCCCTTCTTGGAATAATTTAAATTTGTTATCCATTTCTACCAGCTTATATGCTGAGCGTGACCTATAACCATCCTTGCTAGTTTTTTGCACATACTGATCATTCAAATGACGATGTAGCCACCTTGTTGAAGATAGTTTTCTGCCTCTAGCCGTCTTTACTCTAGTTTTTATTGCTAATACCCTACTTATTATTGATTATATCTTTAAGCTCTTTTTCAACTACTTCTTTTACCAGTGCATGTAGATATTTATTCAGCCATTCTGAGAGCTGAGGTTTTAAAAGAGATGTAACTAATTCTTCAACAGTAAGGTTCGCTTTTTTTTGTTGTTTATGCTGTAATTCGTTTTGCATTTTTCCAAGCAACGCTTTGATCTCTTCCATATTCTCTTTTAAAATTAGATGATCGTTATTTTGCGCTTGTAAGCCGCTATTACTCGCTTTGTTATTACTCATTTGGATATTATCGTACAAATAAATATCTTTTTTTTCTTCTGAATTGTAGCTATGGCCATTAAATTGGTTATTGTTGCAAGCCATTTCCTCACTTTGGTCATCATTATCAATGTCCTCTTTTTCATTATTTTCTTTTTTGCCATCTTCTTCTATTTCTTCTGGATACTCTTCCTCAAGGTATAGCACATCATCATTTTCATCCTTTATTTCTGCTTTATCGTTACTCGCGTTTTTACCCGATATAGCTTTTTTTATATCTTCTAGGATATCTTTTACAGATTGATTGCCTTGTTCATCATGCATAGTGCTAATACCATTAAATTTAGAGGTCTATACTATTTATCATAAAAAGCAAGTTGTAAACACTAATCACATAATTGCTTTTTGCTTCAACTAAGTCTGAACGTGCTTTAAATAATGCATCTTCAGTGTCCAAAAGGTCAGATGTACTCTTTAAATTTAAGTTTACTTCTTGCTCAACTCCTTCCAATGCTAGAGCTGCTGCTTTTTCCGCTTCTTGACTTGCTTTGATAATGGCCTTTGCTGTCAACACATTATTCCAAGCATTTACAACTGCTTGTTCTATATTTTTTACCGTTTCATAATAATCGTAGGTAGATTTTTTTGCATCCATTTTAGCTTTACTGACACCAAAAGCATTAACTCCTCTCTTAAAGATTGGAACATCAAGAGTAAAAACTACATGAACATTTTCTAATAGTTTGTCTACCTTCATACCATCCTCCCCAAAATTTTTGCTTGCACTTAGATTTAAAGAAGGAAGCCACTTGGAGCTTTCAGCAATCACTTCCATTCCGGCTGCTCTTTTTTGATAAACTGCTGCTTTTAGAGATAAATTATTGGTTTTTGCTAACTGTAAACATTCATTTAGCTCTGGAACAGAAGGTAGTTTATCATTAGCTTCAGAAAGGTCATCAGCATCTTCGCCAATCAAATGATAATAAGCAATATTTACCAACTTTAATTTACCTTCAGCATCAACTCTTTCGGATATAGAAGACGAAAATTTTGCTTTTGCTAACAAAACTTCAGCATTGGTTACCTCTCCAAGGGAAAAGCGTTTTTTCATAGCTGACAAATGTTCCAAAGAAACGCGTTCTTTATGTTCTCTGAGCTTTAATATTTCTGTCTTTTGTAAAACATTAACATATGCTTTCACAGCATTAAGTGCAAGCTCTTGTTTTAATTGCTGAAATCGCATCTTTTCTGCTTTGAGAAGATGGCTTGATCGACTGAATGTGGCAAAGGTACCACCGCCATCTATTATCCTTTGGCTTAATATCAGGCGTTTTCCAGAGCCTTGTGAATTGTTAATAATATTAAAATTACTATCAAAATTGTATTGCAAACTAATGTCAGGTAAAAATCCAGCTAACCCAGAAGATTTATAGTGTTTTTCTGCGCTTTTATATTGGTAAAATTGAGACTTTATTTTTGAGCTATTTTTGATGGCTTTGCTTATCACTTCTCCCACATCGGTTGCATAGCAACTTATAGTACCAAAAATGATCGCAAGTGTGATAATCAATCGAAACATTCTACTTCCTGTGCATATTGGTTGCGCAGCTCAATTACTAACATAAATTACTTTAATAATCAATAACTAATATTGTTGACACTATTGAGAAATTAAGTATATAGTAGCTTACTATTGTTTAGTTAAATTACAATGAAAACTTTTTTCTTAAAAGAGAAACAAATCGACAAAAAATGGTTTGTCATAGATGCAGAAGGATTAGTGGTAGGAAGGCTCGCAGCATTTGTAGCGACACTATTACGTGGAAAGCATAAACCTGAGTATACACCTCATATGGATTGTGGCGATAATGTAATTATTATCAACGCAGAAAAGGTGCATTTCACCGGAAAGAAGCTTAAAGATAAAATTTACTATAAGCATACAGGTTATTCTGGTGGTTTGAAGAAAACTACTCCAGATAATATTTTAAATGGCAAATTTCCTGAGCGTGTAATAGAAATGGCAGTGAAAAGGATGCTTGATGATGGGCCTATGGCACGTAGACGCTTTGAAAATTTGTATGTTTATTCTGGTTCAGAACATAAGCATCAAGGACAGCAACCTGAAAAGATAGATTTTGCCTCTTTGAATCGTAAAAATAAAAAGTAATGGAGTAAAAATGAAGAGTTCTACAATAAATAACAATGATTGGTCAGAAAAGACAATTAAATCAGCAGTTGATTCGCTTGGTCGTTTATATGCTACAGGCCGAAGAAAAGAATCTGTAGCAAGAGTATGGATAAAGCCGGGGAGTGGAAAATTTAGTGTTAACAAAAAAGGCGATCTAATTTCTTATTTTAAAAGAGAGTCAGTGTGCCAAATAGTAAAAATGCCATTTGTTGCAACTTCCACATTGGATAAATACGATGTATTTGCAACTGTAAAAGGTGGAGGGCTATCTGGTCAAGCAGGTGCTCTAGCTCATGGAATAAGCAGAGCTTTAAGTAGTGTAAGCCAAGATTTGCATTCTATACTACGTAATGGTGAGTTCTTAACTAGAGATTCACGTGTTGTTGAACGTAAGAAATATGGTCAACATAAAGCTCGGAAAAAGTGTCAATTTTCTAAGAGATAGTTATTTTATAGGGGTGTTTTTTTGTAAGTATTATACAAATATTTGCAAAAATGTATGATATCCTCTATTTTTGTGATGAATTTAGTTGACTATCGGTGTCAACATAATATGCTATTTATGTGATTTTTTCAATATTAAGGTAATTTATGAGTAAAGAAGATATAATAAAACAATTAAAGGAAGATTGTTCTAGTCAGAATATAGATATAACAAAATCTGATTTGAGCAAGATTCATGATGCGTTTATTAAAATAATAAAGAATGAGCTGCATGGGAAAGGTGAAATACGTTTGCATGGAATAGGAACATTTTCTACTGCTATCAGTCAGGAAAAACAATGTCGTAACCCCCAAAGTGGTGAGATCATGACTGTTCCTAAAAAGACAAGGGTAAAATTTAAAGCAAGCCAAACTCTTTTAAGTATTTTAAATGAGAAGGAAAAAGCAGCAGTTAGTTAGACATTGTCATTTTCATTGTTTTTACTACGCTGTGTAAGCCGTAAAATACAGCTTCGCTAATTAAATAGTGGCCTATGTTAAGAGCTGAGATGTGAGGTATTCTTGTCATCTTCTTAGCGTGTTTATAAGTTATGCCATGTCCTGCATGGCATTCTATTCCTAATTTATTGACGTACTCTGCAGCATTAGTAATTAACTGTAACTTTTTTTCTGATGGATTATCACAGTAATCCCCTGTGTGAATTTCTATTATGTCAGGTTTTGTCCCTAGCTTTTCAAGATATTTTAGTTGATCAATATTTGGATCGATAAACAGTGAGACTTTTATGCTAGAGCTATGCATTTCCTCTATTATACTAGAAAGTTTACTGTGCATATTCACGATATCCAGGCCACCTTCGGTTGTTAATTCTTCTCTTTTTTCTGGTACTATACTAATCGAATAGGGTTTTACCTTTTTTGCTATTTCAAGCATTTCTTCCGTGGCTGCAATTTCAAGATTTAACTCAGTGCTAATGCTTTTTTTTAGGTTAAATACGTCTTCATCTCTAATATGCCTTCTATCTTCTCGTAAGTGTACAGTAATAAAGTCTGCTCCAGCGTCAATGGCTATTTCTGCTGCTTTCAATGGATCTGGATAAGAAGTTCCGCGTGCGTTGCGGAGGGTTGCAACGTGATCGATATTAACACCTAGTTTCACAATCTACCTCAGAAATTATTTATAGATTATACATGTTATTAGGTTTTTTGCATAGTCATTGTTTGACCTTACCCAGAAAAAGTGGAGAGAAAGAAAAGAGTTTTTTTGGGTAAAATAAAATTTTGGAGGATTAGAAATGGTAAGAGAATATACAGCAGAATTCAAATTGGAAGCTGTTAAACTGGCAAATGAACAAAGAAAGGTAGGTCAACCAGTTGCAAAAGTAGCAAGAGATCTAGGAATAAGGGATAGTGTATTAGGAAAATGGATGAAGAAATATAACGAAAAAAAGTCAGCGGCAAATGCATTTCCAGATGTAGCACCTTATGACAAAGAGAGGTTTGATTTACAAAGCAAGAGTAACAAGGGAAAGAGACATTTAAAAAAAAGCCCTGGCCAGTCAAAAAGAGTAAAATATTTTTTTATATAGTAACTGCTATAAAGTACAGGAATTATGTAGGATTTTCTGCTAGTGGCTACTATAAGTGGACCACAAGAAAAATAAGCAGTAGAGAATCAGCAAATAAAGAGCTACTCGAAGCTATTCAAAAAATATATCAAGTTTCTAAATGTAGATATGGAGCTCCTAAAATTCATGCTGAATTGAAGGCTTTGGGTAAAAGTTGCAATTTGAAAACGGTGCAAAGTATTATGCAGAAAAATGACATCAGGGCTATACTGAAAAGAAAGTTTAAAATTAAAAAACAACAAACAGATAATAGAGCTGTAGCTCCCAATATACTAGATCAAAACTTTATTGTTGATCAACCAAATAAAGTATGGGATTACTTACATCAAAACCAAGGAGGGATGGCTATATTTGGCAGCAATAATTCTCACGTATGGTAGTTAATCTTACTATTACCCACAAGTATAAAATTCATGAGCAAGTTTCCATCCTTCTGCTAAATCAAAGAGACGTTTCCATCCCTTCCACAAAGCTATAGGGCCTGGTTCTAAGTCATTTTTGCGAGCTAAAAACCCTCCTAACTTGGCCACCCACCTCACAATTTCTCTTATAGGTGGTGGTGTCTCAGGATAGTTTTTTGTCTTAAGCATTTTGGTATATAAAACCTTCCATTCGTCGTCAGTCAGTATGAAAGTGCAAGAAAGATTTGGATTTGTTCTAGCTACTAGTGTGATAAAAAATATTCTCCATGCAATTATACTCATTATTGTAAGAAAGCGGATTAATCTATCTGCTGCTTGGAGCCTACATTCTTCAACTTTAAGACCAGATTTCAAAATTTTATGAAAAACCTCTATTCTCCATCTTAAGCAATACCATTGTATTTTTTCTACTGCTTCTTCAAAATTATTAATATTTATATTTGTCAACAAAATCCAGTTCACAGGCTCTTCGCCAAATGGGGGGTATTTTTCTATAGCATAGACAGCATTTAAACTTAAATTAGGAAGTTTTTGGGTTTTACGTCTAGCGTTATTTTTTGATGCATTCATCACAAAGTTGCTAAACTTTACTTCTAAAACTGTTGTTCTTTGAGGTTTATCATTGCGAGCAGGAATATTCACTTGTATTTCTCCTTGACAAGACATGCGATTCATCAGATCCCACAACCTTTCACCACCTTTTTCAGAATAAGTCGACTTCTTATTTATTGTTCTGTTTTGATTTCCTCTTACTACAAAAAGAGATTGATTAGTGGAAGCAACTTCAAATAAATCATACATATCTGCTTCTCTGTCACAGACGGTAACTACCTTGATATCCTTTAATCCAGGATGATTAGTAGAATATTTAAGTGATTCTATCCACCGTATGCTTTCTTTCTCTTCTATGGGAACAGCAGTATTATGGCTTCTTCTTTTCAACTCTTTTAGGTCTTCAGCTAAGGAGGGTCTAGTACTAATTTTTTGATCCAATAATCCTATAGGCAGTCCTTCTGTTGTAACTGCAAACGTTGTATGCATCACTAATCCATGTGTTTTAAAATTAGTTGTTTTAGATGTTAATCTTGCTGCTATAATCCCTAATCCTTCGGTCTTTTTATGATTTTTATATGAGATATAACTCGTGTCTTGGATAGCTAAGATAGTTGAGTATTCTTTAGCTCTTTCAACAGTTTTAATTATATGACTTTCTAATATCTTTCTCTCAGAAATGGCATCGTTTTGGAAAAATCTATAAGCTGCTTTACTTTGATGCCAATCTTCACAAGCTTGATTTATTGAACGCTCAGGCGATTCAGCAAAACTATTAACTATTTTTAGAAGCCTTTTACTTAATCTTATATCACCAAAATTAACAATTCCAAATTCACTTTCTGCCCATTCGCCAGTTGAAGTATTTATAGTTCTTTTCATCATATATTCCATTTTTAGACCATAGATCCATTTATAATAGAAAGTTGAATTAGTAAAATATCAGCTTTTTTACTATTTATATACTTATGGGTAATAGTAAGGTAGTTAATGAGTAGTGCAATAAATAAACAATTGGTTATGAACTCTTTATTAATGGCCATTAATAGGCGTAAACCTGTTAAAAATCTACTATTACATAGTGATCAAGGTTCACAATATACTTTGCAAGGTTATCAATATCTCTTATCCATAAAAAACATAGATGAATCATAAAGGTTGTTGTTACGACAATTCTGTTGTGGAAAGCTTCTTCAGTTCTCTAAAAAGGGAGTTACCAATAGACACCTCTCGGCACTCTAAACAGCATATCAAAACTGCTATATTTGAATATATAGAAATTTTTTATAACAAACAACGTCACTATTAACTATTGCATTCCAGAACAATTT
Organism: Wolbachia endosymbiont (group A) of Cydia splendana; assembly: GCF_947179475.1. Classification (NCBI taxonomy): domain Bacteria; kingdom Pseudomonadati; phylum Pseudomonadota; class Alphaproteobacteria; order Rickettsiales; family Anaplasmataceae; genus Wolbachia; species Wolbachia endosymbiont (group A) of Cydia splendana. The sequence goes on along the minus strand of NZ_CAMXBP010000001.1, from coordinate 484,276 downwards.
GATGCATCATTCTTTTTGTAAAAAACATTCCACACTTTCTCTCCACTTTTTCTGGGTAAGGTCATTTTTGCCTTGACCAAGAAAAAATTCAGCTATTGCCTTACTTTCTCTTGCAACAACTTCTTCCTTAACAATTTTTCCTTTCTCATCAACGATACTTATAAAAGTTTCTTTTAGTGAGATCGCTATAATATTCCATGAGACTGCTCCTACTAATAAAAGTTTAAATTATTTTTGAAGAACTTATTCTACTGAATTCGTTACTTCGTGCTAAAATAATGGACTCCATCATTCAACAGCAATTACAGTATGTTTACCCTTTTTCTTGTTATTTTTCTAATCTATAGCTAGCGTTCAAAACCATATTCGAAAATACGTTTTCGGATTTTTTTTAATGCTGTTTATTTCATCCTCAACATCGTCTCTACCTTTATGAACTAAGTAGCAGCATTAAAAATTATAACGTACCCCTATCTCTAGAGTTGCATCTGGTATTTGTTTTGCTTTTATACCACTTAGTTGCCCACCCATGGTCATACCAACTGCACCAATTATCTGCGGAGTAATTTCATAATCAACACCTAACTTTAGTTTATAGGAAATAGAACTCAGTATTTTATCTACTACAGATGAACCAGCAGCTTCACCACCTGATTCTGGAGCACCTTGTGTTTCTTCTTCCTTTTCTTTTTCTTCTTGTGAACTATCGCCATCACCATCAACTGTATCACTAACACCAAAGCCAAAAGGTGTTATTTGGAGATATCCTCCTAAACCTCCGCTGACATATAGTTTAACGGGATCAATATCAAGGTCAGGATAGAAGCGGTAGTTTGCCAATAAGCTAGCTCCTATGCTCTTTAATGACTTAATATTACTGAGAACCTCAAGTTCAAATTTAGAGTTTTGGTCATAATGGTAACCAAGAACAACACCAGGTTTCATTTTAAAGCCACCACCCCAACCAGCACCAAAGTTTAAACCTGCATAGTACTTATCTTCTGACTTACTTGCACTATTACTAGCTGCACCTGCTAGAGATGAAGTAAGCAACACAGCCAAAACGCACAATCTCTTTATTTTCATATAACTCCTCATACAAAAAAATATATAATGCATAAGTATATATCCTTTATATTAAAAAAGATATAACTACATGTCAAAAAAAGTATAGCCATAAAATCAGATTATATAAAACGTACTACTCAGGTCTTTTATATAACTATATTTACTATCTTATTTGGTACAGCATATACAGTGCGAACTTTGCTTTGATCGATCTTACTGGACACAGAGTCTATCGCTATTTTCTTCAATTCTTCTTGAGGTAAGTTAATTGCCACCTTGATTGTTGTACGTAATTTTCCATTGATTTGCACTGCTATAGTTACCGTATCGTCAACTAATAATGATTCATCAGCTTTTGGCCAAGGTTGACCTCCTATTTCTTGCCATAGGCTTTCAGCTAGATGTGGTATGAATGGTTCGATTACTCTGATTAATATACATATACCTTCATCAATAAGAGATTTTCCAGTTTTTACGTCTATTTCAGCTATTAAATTCGTCATCTCACGAAATTTTGCCACTACACAGTTTAATCTGCAGTTTTCCAAGTCATCTGTAAGTCCGTGTAAGAGTTTATGAATTTTTTTTCTGTACTCTAGAAGTCCACCCGTAACATTTTCATTATCATAGTGTATATTTACAGGTCTTAGCTGCATGACCATACGCCACAATTTATTTACATAACGAGAACAACCTTCCACACCATCATCGGACCATTCCATATCTTTCTCCGGAGGAGTGTCGGACAACACAAACAAGCGAGCAGTATCAGCACCATACTTTTCTATGATAAAGTTTGGGTCAACTGTATTCTTTTTCGATTTGCTCATTTTTTCAACTTTGCCCACTTGAACTTTTGCACCTCGCGCTATTAATTCTTTTGCTTCTGCGGGAAATAGCCACTTACCATTTTCGTCTTTATAAGTTGCATGGCAGACCATTCCTTGAGTGATTAAAGTAGAGAAAGGCTCTTTAATATCAAAATAGCCACATTTGGTTAAAGCACGGCAGAAAAATCTTGAATAAAGCAAATGCAGAATTGCATGTTCTATCCCACCTATATAATAATCAACAGGCATAAAACGATTACATGCATCTTTGTCTATTGATTTATCTTCACTACAGAATGCAGCAAAATACCAGGAAGATTCAAAAAAGGTGTCGAATGTATCAGTTTCACGCTCTGCTTGCTTTCCGCACTTTGGACAATCAACAAATTTCCAAGTTGGGTGCTTATCCAGCGGATTGCCACCACTTGTAAATTCTACATCTATTGGTAGAACTACAGGAAGGTCTTTTTCTGGCACTGGAACAGTTCCGCAATCTTTGCAATATATGATAGGTATAGGGCATCCCCAATAACGCTGCCTTGAAACTCCCCAATCGTGCAAACGATAGTTTATTGTTTTTTTGCCTATTTTTTTTTCTTCAAATTTTTTAACTATGGCTTCCTTTGCTTCACTAACCATTAATCCGTTTAAGAATTCGGAGTTAAACATTGTCCCGTCTCCAGTATACGCCTCCTTTGTCATCTGAGTAGCTTGACACTGGGATCCATTGTAAGAATTCTGGTCACGCGCTGGAATGACACCTAAGTGGGCTGAAGAAATAACGGGAATTATCGGCAAATTATATTTCTGTGCAAATTCAAAGTCACGCTGATCATGTGCAGGGCAACCAAAAATCGCGCCTTCCCCATATTCCATCAACACAAAATTCGCTATGTAAAGCGGCAATTCCTTATCAAGAAATGGATGTTTGACGTTTAATCCGGTGTAAACTCCTATTTTTTCATCGTTCTCTCTTTTCGATTTTATTTCCTGGATCCCAGTGTCAAGCACTGGGATGACAACAGAAGAACCATTCTTTAATTCCTGCACAATAGGATGCTCTGCTGCCACTGCACAAAAAGAAGCCCCAAACAAAGTATGAGGATAAGTTGTAAAAACTTTTAATTTCTTATTCAGGCCAACTACTTCAAACTCTATAGTTGCTCCTTCAGATTTTCCTATCCAACGCTCCTGCATTGTTTTGACTTTTTCTGGCCAATTTTTCAAACTTTGCAGGCACTTGAGTAAATCTTCAGCGAAATCAGTAATCTTTAAAAACCATTGGGACAACTTACGTTTTTCAACAACTGCACCTGATCGCCATCCTTTTCCATCAACCACCTGTTCATTTGCAAGCACTGTTTGGTCCACTGGATCCCAGTTAACCCATGATTCTTTTCGATAGGCAAGCCCATGCTTTAAAAAATCCAGGAAAAATTTTTGTTCGTGTTTGTAATAATCAGGCTCACATGTGGAGAGTTCACGCTCCCAATTATAAGAAAGACCTATAGATTTCAACTGTGTACGCATATTATCTATATTCTCTTTTGTCCATGTTTCGGGGCTAATATTGTTATCCCTTGCTGCATTCTCAGCTGGTAATCCAAACGCATCCCAGCCAATTGGATGCAAAACCTCAAATCCATTAGCTCTCTTGTAACGCGCTATCACATCCCCTATTGCATAGTTACGTAAGTGTCCCATATGAATTTTACCAGATGGATATGGAAACATTTCCAACACGTAACACTTTTCTTGTTTACCACTCTTGCTTACAGAAAAATCCCATTTATCTTGATAAAATTTTTCAACACTTTTAAAATCATATTTCATATAAATCCAAATTCAATTACAGTTCATATGCATCAAAGGATCAACCGCTTGGCCATTATGTCGTATTGTGAAACACATCTGTGGATCTTTATCTTGTGTGCTTGATTTACCTGCAGATCCAATTACTTGACCTTGCTTTACTTTATCGCCAATTTCAACATGTATGTTTTTTAAATAGGAGTACACAGTCATGTAATTATCTTTGTGTTCCACTATAATTAAATTCCCATACCATCTCAGCCCTTTGCCTACATATATCACTTTGCCTGGTGCAGAGGAAACTACGTTCGTTCCATTTTGAGCAGCAATTTTTATGCCATCCTTACACATTTCATCAGAAGAGGTAGCTGAACCTTTAACTGGCATTACAAATTTACAATTTACCCCCACATTTTGTGTATTATTGTTATCTTTGTATATCCTATTTATGATGGCTTTTCTACTTTCTTTTTGCACTGAAGGCTCCCTAATTAAATGGTACTCTCTTGTATATTCCAGATCTCTTTTTCCGTAAAATTCTTCGCCTTTAAGCAGCACAGGTGCAGGTTTTTGCAGGCCACAGCCTATTAATATTGCTAATAACATAAGAAATGAGGCTATATGCCACATTTTAAACTCTCACAAAACTCCAAAATTTTAGCGAGACGTAGTGTTTCACGCCTGCTTGTTACTTTCCTCGTTATTTATTTTACTAGTTAAATAGTCCCTCAAATCGGTGAGTTCTTGCAACAAATTCTTTGTGACTTTTATATCATTACCAAATTCTTTTTGCACTCCTTTTATTGTATATCCTTTATCATATAGCATGTATTTTACTTTCTTTATGGCCTCTATACACTTGCGATCATATAGCCTTCTTCCTTTACGCTTTGTAGGCTTAATTTGATGAAATTGACCTTCCCAAAATCTCAAAACATGCTGTTCCAAATGTAGCTCTTCAGCTACTTCCCCAATCGTATAAAATAATTTTTCCTTGTTCATTAATTATTGATTGATTTTTTTATAATTTTTGAAGGCCTAAAAGAAACTGAATTTCTTGCCTGAATCATCACTTTCTCCGATGTATTTGGTATATTTCCTGGTCTTTCCTTCTTTTTCTTAACCAAGAATGTTCCAAATGACGATATTTTTACTATTCCATCCTTTACCAAGCTTGTCTTTATTTCGTCCAATATATCATCTATTATCGAAACAGAGTCTTCCTTTGATAATCCTATTTCTTGGTTTATATCTCCAGCTATCGTTGCCTTAGTTACTGTTGTGTCTTTTGTTGTAACGTGATCCATTATTGATAAATATTACAATACGTAAATATAATATAGCAATCGACTCGAGATTCAGCTACTTTATTTTTTAGAGTATGTCTCTTTTGTTGCATAATTTAAAATACCGGCAACTATCAATATCGCAAATATTGCAAAAAGTGCCATTTTATGATCTGTAAAAAGTGCTAACATTGACACTATAACTCCACTGCCAATAAACATAAATCCATTGATAATGGATGATGATGTGCTGATGTATTTTCGTTTCACAATCTCGCTGCCGACAGTAAAATTAAGCATATGTCCTCCCGCAAAAAACCCGAACATTAACATACAAAAGTACACAACGTGGACTGTTAAATGGCTGTATAGTAAAATAATAATTGAGACGCCTTGCAATAAAGCAAAAGCAGAAATTACATGTTTCCTATTTTTAAATAAGTTTGAGATTCGATCTGCAATTGGAGCACCAACTGCAAGACCAAGCCATAGTATTGCAGTTGCTATACCTGACTCCATTGCATTGAGTTCTGAGTTGCCCAGTAACCTTGGAGCCCACAAGGTATTAAGTGCTAAAAATGTTCCAAAAGTAATAGCACCCACCACTGAAGTTATCCAGATATCTCTTAATTTTAGCACTGTTAATATAGAGCACATTACTGTCTTCATAGAGCTTTTTATTGTGCGCTTTTCTGAGCTGCTTTCTGGAAGTGTGTTTGGACAAAAAAGCGTAAGTACAAATATCAACACACCAAATAGTATTATGCATACAATCAGATTTTTCCAATATGCATCTTCGGCAAGCAAGTTAGAGAACAGTATTTGAATTACCAAAGCAGAAAGGCTTGAAATTGTCTGCACTAGTGAAAACATTAGTCCAAATTGGGCAGCGGAAAAACATATGCTACTTGTGTGAGCAGCACCAATAAAACCAAATGATGCTCCAGTTGCAATCAACACTTGAGACAAAATCAAATGGGAGAAATTGTCACTATTAATAAGGACAAAAAACCCCAAGATCATAGTTGATAACGAGAAAAAATAAATTTTTTTACTGGAAAAAACATTAAACGTTGCTCCACTAAAAAATTGTAAGATGGCGAAAGTCCAAGTATATGCTGAATTATCCAGTGCAACTTGCGCGATTGTAAGTCCAAGTTCCTTTTCGAGATTTACACTTATAAAGGTATAAATTATCTGCATGTTGCTGAATATAACAACCAAGTTACTAATCAGCCAAATGAACCAAGCCTTAGCTCTGCTTTCCATAAGATTTGTTTTTATAAGTAATCTATTAGAAATTTAACACTAAGTCTCTTTTTAAGCTATTGTTTCCTGACTACTGTTATAGCTAACCCAAAAAACGGTTTCCCTACGTCATGCCGCCGCGGTATCTCTTAGCCGCTAACAAGCAGCGGGATGACGATTGTCAGGGTGTCATCCCAGCGCCCCTATGATGTCATCCGAGTAGCCAACACTGGTTTCCATCCAAGACGGTGTCATTCCAGTGCTTGACACTGGAATGGCTTTGTTGCATCGCTCTTCGGATAGTAGGTAACGCACAATAAATTTATGAAGCTATCTCAAATTTAGCCATACCAATATCAGTGAACTTATTGAGCAAATAGCATTTAACAAGTAGTTCCTTCTCTCTATTTGTCTCAGATTTATTCCTAAAACTAAACCCGAATGTTTGTTTCAGTCGCGAGAAAAAACTTTCTATATAAGATCTTTTTCCATAACTCATCTCTTTTTTCCACTTCTTTATACCATCTTCATCATATGACTTTATGAGCTTGACTGCAGAATTTCTCTCAGCCATATAGTCTAACTTTGGATGCTCTGCTGCGTTGTTTTTCGGAGGAATTTTCGTTTTTATACCATATTGATTACACAGCTTATAGAGCTTTTCTCTGTCATATGCCCTATCTGCATATAGTACTTTTATGACATACTGAAAATCGACTTCTTTTAGCAAATCACAAGCTCCATAGTGATCAGCCGTTACTGTATTTTACAGCTATGGCTTTTTTGCTGTTTGTATTCAACATTACATGCAATTTTCTTGTCTGTTCATAGCTGCGATACTTTCTATCTTCGCTATTTTCTTTGCTATGACCAGGAGTGTTGTTGTATATACTAATTCCTGTACTGTCTATAGCAATTTCGATATCTTCCATATTATTTTCTGCAATCATTGATCTTAATATTGAGTTTCTTAAACCTTCTTGATGATTGTGAATAGCTGATAACTTGCAAATTTTTCCCAATTTGCTCAAGGTATCCTGCTATAAACCCAACTGTTTGCCTCAGGCCTATTCTAAATAAACAAGTTATTATGTGCACCAAAATTACAACTTTATCGCTATAAATATTGTTGCCACCTGGTATTTTTGGACTATTCTCGTACCACTTTTCTATGGCTTCGTTGATATAATGAAAAATATTTCCTCTTTTTTCTAGAAATTTGTTATATTCGCTATGGTTACTGACCCTCATTTTTTGTGGCATATTTTTTCTTTCAAGGTTAAATGGCTATTTTATAATGAATTTTGTCAGCAGCCACCAGATTTTTTCAGTTGCTATGCAACAAAGCCCACTGGAATCCAGACTTTAATTGTTATACTTGTAAATAATCTGGTGAAAATAAACGTTCATCTCAAAATGCAGTATTTTTGTTGAAATAGCTCAACTGGATCCCAGTTGTCTGGGCACTGGGATGACACCATAGGAGGCTACTTGGATGACAAAAAAAGGAGCACTGGGATGACAGCAGTCCTACGTCATACCGCCGCGGTATCTCTAGATCCCGCTAACAAGCAGCGGGATGACGGTTGTCAGGGTGTCATGAAAGTAGCTGACACTGGAATCCAGAAAAAAAGAAATATGTATCAGCTACTTTCATTTGCTGCGCCTCAAAAATAAACGTTCATGTAGCTGTAAGTCAAGCCATAAATCCAGATAAAGATCTTTAATCATTGGCTTCGTAGTACTTTTCAACCAACTTATTAAGTAACCTTACACCAAAACCTACTGCTCCTCTTGGACAAATGTCAGTACCTTTTTCGTGCCAAGCAGTGCCTGCAATATCTAAATGTGCCCAGCAAGTTTCATCCACAAAACGCTGTAAAAACTGTGCAGCCATTATGCTATCTCCGCCAGAGCCCGCAGGAGCGATATTTTGCACATCAGCAATCGGTGAATCAATAATTTTATCGTAAGTTTCATTCATAGGAAAACGCCATAACTTCTCATTTACTTCATTTCCTGCATCAATCAGACGGTTTGCTAATTCATCATTATTTGAAAAAAGACCAGCATATTCGTTATTTCCAAGCGCAACCACTATAGCACCAGTTAAAGTTGCAAGATCAATCATAAATTGTGGTGAAAATCTCTCTTGCGTATACCACAAAGCATCTGCAAGTATGAGCCTTCCTTCTGCATCGGTGTTCAACACTTCTATTGTCTGTCCAGACATTGAAGTTACTACATCACTTGGTCTTTGAGCATTACCACCCACTGCATTTTCTGCAAGTGCGACCACACCGATCGCATTTACTTTTGCTTTTCGTCCTGCTAAAGCATGCATCACCCCAACCACAGCAGCAGAGCCTGCCATGTCATATTTCATCGACTCCATACCACGTGAAGGTTTGAGCGATACTCCACCAGTGTCAAACGTTATGCCTTTACCAACAAAAGCTATTGGCTTTTGTTCTTTAGCAGCTCCATTCCATTTTATCACTACTAATTTTGGTTCTTTACTACTTCCTTGTGCAACTCCAAGCAAGGCTCCCATTTTTTTCTCTTCCATCTGCTTTTTATCAAGCACCTCGATTTCAAGGCCAAGCTTAGTAAGTTCTTTTTTTATATGATCAGCATAGGATTCTGGATATAGAATGTTAGGAGGCTCTGTTATAAAAGAGCGCGCAAGGAATATACTCTCACCTTCTTGCCTTGAGTGCTCAAATGATCTTTCAGCATTACTTAATTGCTCATCTTTTACTAATACGGTAATCTCCTCTACCTCTGTAATTTTCTCATCCTTTTTAGTTTTATACTTATCAAACTTAAAACTACGCAGAAACGCACCATATGCAACATTTGCTGCACTACCTTCGATTAAAACCGCTGCTTTTTTAATTTTTAATCTGCTTAGCTCACAATATATTTTACCACCAATATTTAATTCTTTATTTTCATTCCATTCATCCTTCTTACCAAGTCCAACAACTATGACATTTTTTTCTTCTGGCAAAGTAGTAGAGAAAAATTCACCAAAACTTCCATTGAAATTGCTAAATTGCTTTATATTATCCATGATCTGTTTTCCTTGCAAAACTCCGCCATCATTTACGGTTTCGTTGTCCTCAAATAAACCCGTTACTATTGTTTTAAAATCGGGCGAAATTTTAGAAATTGTTATTTTCATTGCTGGCATCTCCGTTGCAAATAATTGTAAACTGTACATAAAACACAGCAAAAACATCAGTAAGATATTTTTCATATACATCCTAAGTACAATAACACTCAAGTTTACTATGGACTCCCTTACATGCAAGGGTTTTTTATCTTTTATTAGAGAACTTATTATATCCGCCCAAGGTAATGTTAAACGTATAGGTTTTTATGACCTGATCACTGTAAGTAAATGGTGTTATGAGAAGGCTTGCAAGCCCATTACTAACAAAATCTCCAAGAACAGGATCAGCACAATTATCGCAATTATGGTCAACAAAAAACATTTGCGTTGTGAATTCCGGAAAATCCGGATGTTGAACTAGAAAGTTGATATGTGGAGCTCTATCACCAATTTTACCAGGTGCTATCGTAATAAAATTATAATAGCCAAGATTATTCACTACAAACCTTCCTGATCCAGCAAAATTCGGATCATCCTCTATATTCTTATCGTAATGGTTCACGCCGCGTGAATTCGCGTGCCATATAGAAACTACAGCATTTTGTATTGGTAAGCAGTTTATATCAGTAATTCTACCCACTATGTGTATTAATTCCCCTATTGCACTATTTGGAGAACCAGGTTTCCTTCTTAAATTGTTTGAAGAGCTAAAATTTTTTGGCCTTGCATCAAGGTCATATATTTCCGGAGTTTTAATGCAGTTGAGCAAAACAGGATCAGCTGCAAATAGCGGCAAACTGAATATCATTTGTACTAAAAGTGCTAACAAGATATTTTTCACATTCATTTCATTTATAATAGACTTCTTGCATAACCATATAACAAACTTTTATTGGAAATAGAAACGAAAAAACTTGCTTGACACCCTTCGCCAGCCCCCTTATCATGAAACTGAAGGTATTCAGTTATCTTCATCTGTGCAGATTAAACAGCAAGAAAACAACGTAGTTGGCGTCTTATTTTTAATTTTTTGCACTATGTGCACCTTATGTCTTCACAATATTTCTAGGTTTTTACCTACACAAGCTGAAACGCGCTATTTAAAACATTAAAAAACGCCAACTTAAAAAATGGATAGTGAATAACTAGCTACCCTAGGGTTTCTTTTGCCTTTTTTTCTGTTTAGTAAATTGTATCCGTTCAGCGGAGTGGTAGAATAAGGTAGACAAAGCAAGATAATAAAGATAATCATAGAGCAAAAGTGAGGTAATGTGGTAAACCTTTGAGAACTCTGCAAAAATTTACAGCAAAAAATAGAAAAGTTGGAAGGGAGGATAGAAGAGTTAGAGGCAGAAAATAAGGCCTTGAGGATTGAGAACGCTGAGTTGAAAGAGAGGCTTGGTTTAAATTCAAAAAACTCATCCCTGCCCAGCTCAAAAGAGCCATACAAAATAAAAAAGGACAAGCCAAAAAGCGAAAGGAATGTTGGCGATCAGGTTGGGCATAAAGGAAATTTTCATGCCACAATGGAAGCGGATAAAGTAGTAAAAATAGAGTTGCCTAATATTTGCGAATGCGGAGGAGAGCTTGTAATATGCGAAAAACCTTATGTTCACCAAAAAGTTGATCTTCCGGAAATTAGGCCTTATGTAGTAATTGGAACATGGTCGTTGTTGGAGATGCAGAAAAAGAAAAAGTAGCAAGTTACCAGAAGGTGTTACGCCAGATACATTTGGTCCAAGGGTTAAGTCTATAATTGCAGCACTCAGCGGATTTTACAAAAACTCAAAGCGTGAAGTGGCTAGTATCATAAATGACATTTTTAATTTGAACATAAGTGTTGGCAGCATATCAAATCTTACTATTACCCACAAATATAAATGTACTTATAAATAAAGTATTACAATATTAAAGTTTGCAAATATTGAGGGTATAAAAATGGCAAACGAGAGTAATGAATGGGCTAAAAATGAATTTGGAGATGCTGTACTTGGAGATAAAAGATTAACTGACCGATTAGTAAAGATTGCTGATAGTTTGATAAGTTTACCTGAAAGCTCAATTAATGAGGCATGCGGAAGTTGGTCAGAAGCAAAAGCAGCATACCGTTTTTTTCAAAATGAGAATGTAAAAGAAAGTGATATTTTAGCTACACATATTAATAAGACGGTTGAGAGAACAAAAGCTCACAAGAGGGTTCTTGTCATTCAAGATACCAGTTACATTGTATATAATAACCATAAAAAAACAAGCGGATTAGCAAATTTGTCCAGTTATGATACTGCAAAAGGTATTATAATGCATACAGCTCTTGCCGTTAGTATAGAAGGTTTGGTACTAGGGATACTAGATCAAAAAGTTTATTCAAGACCTGAAGAAACTGAGAACCTTAAAAAAAAGAGCGATCGCATTGAAGATAAAGAAAGCGTAAAGTGGTTGGAAACTTTAAGAAAAACAAATAATATTATTGATCCAACTCAAACTGAGACTATAACTGTATGCGATAGAGAAGCAGATATATATGACTTTTTTGAGCTTGCACATAATCTTAATTCGGCAGTGCTAGTTAGAGCATGCAGAGATAGAGCAGTAAATAGAAAATCTCGATATCCTGAAAAAGGTGAGCAGAAGTTATGGGCATTTATTAAATCCTCTCATTGTACAGGTACGGTAGAAGTTGAAGTTCCTGTAAAAGATAATAAGCCAAAAAGAACAGCACGTTTGGAAGTTAGATTTGGAAAGTTTATGATGAATCCATCTAAGAATAATATTAGGCATAAGACGGAAGAACTACCTAAATTACCACTTTATGCAGTTTATGTTGTTGAGAAAACTCCCCTTCCCTTAAAAAAAAACCGCTAGAATGGATGCTATTAACGAATCTTTCAGTTAATACTTTCGATGAAGCTGTTGAAAAAATTAGTTGGTATTGCCTTAGATGGAAAATAGAGATATTACATAAAATTTTAAATTCGGTCTCAAAGTTGAAGAATGTAGGCTTGGAATAGCAGAAAGACTAATGAGATATCTAACAGTTATGAGTATTATTGCTTGGAGGATCTTCTTTATTACATCAATTGCAAGAGCTAACCCAACATTACCATGTACTACCTTATTAGCTGAAGAAGAATGGAAAGTTTTATACGTTAAAATACACAGAAAACCATGTCCAAGTGTAGTTCCCAACATAAAAGAAGCTGTTTCATGAACTTGGAGGCCATTTAGCAAGAAAAAATGACCCAAAACCAGGACCAATTACTCTTTGGAAAGGATATAAACGTCTCTTTGATTTAGCAGAAGGATGGCGACTTGCTCACGAACCTCATATTTGTGGGTAATAGTAAGGTTTTGAAGCTTACTATTACCCATAAGTATATAAATAGTAAAAAAGCTGATATTTTACTAATTCAACTTTCTATTATAAATGGATCTATGGTCTAAAAATGGAATATATGATGAAAAGAACTATAAATACTTCAACTGGCGAATGGGCAGAAAGTGAATTTGGAATTGTTAATTTTGGTGATATAAGATTAAGTAAAAGGCTTCTAAAAATAGTTAATAGTTTTGCTGAATCGCCTGAGCGTTCAATAAATCAAGCTTGTGAAGATTGGCATCAAAGTAAAGCAGCTTATAGATTTTTCCAAAACGATGCCATTTCTGAGAGAAAGATATTAGAAAGTCATATAATTAAAACTGTTGAAAGAGCTAAAGAATACTCAACTATCTTAGCTATCCAAGACACGAGTTATATCTCATATAAAAATCATAAAAAGACCGAAGGATTAGGGATTATAGCAGCAAGATTAACATCTAAAACAACTAATTTTAAAACACATGGATTAGTGATGCATACAACGTTTGCAGTTACAACAGAAGGACTGCCTATAGGATTATTGGATCAAAAAATTAGTACTAGACCCTCCTTAGCTGAAGACCTAAAAGAGTTGAAAAGAAGAAGCCATAATACTGCTGTTCCCATAGAAGAGAAAGAAAGCATACGGTGGATAGAATCACTTAAATATTCTACTAATCATCCTGGATTAAAGGATATCAAGGTAGTTACCGTCTGTGACAGAGAAGCAGATATGTATGATTTATTTGAAGTTGCTTCCACTAATCAATCTCTTTTTGTAGTAAGAGGAAATCAAAACAGAACAATAAATAAGAAGTCGACTTATTCTGAAAAAGGTGGTGAAAGGTTGTGGGATCTGATGAATCGCATGTCTTGTCAAGGAGAAATACAAGTGAATATTCCTGCTCGCAATGATAAACCTCAAAGAACAACAGTTTTAGAAGTAAAGTTTAGCAACTTTGTGATGAATGCATCAAAAAATAACGCTAGACGTAAAACCCAAAAACTTCCTAATTTAAGTTTAAATGCTGTCTATGCTATAGAAAAATACCCCCCATTTGGCGAAGAGCCTGTGAACTGGATTTTGTTGACAAATATAAATATTAATAATTTTGAAGAAGCAGTAGAAAAAATACAATGGTATTGCTTAAGATGGAGAATAGAGGTTTTTCATAAAATTTTGAAATCTGGTCTTAAAGTTGAAGAATGTAGGCTCCAAGCAGCAGATAGATTAATCCGCTTTCTTACAATAATGAGTATAATTGCATGGAGAATATTTTTTATCACACTAGTAGCTAGAACAAATCCAAATCTTTCTTGCACTTTCATACTGACTGACGACGAATGGAAGGTTTTATATACCAAAATGCTTAAGACAAAAAACTATCCTGAGACACCACCACCTATAAGAGAAATTGTGAGGTGGGTGGCCAAGTTAGGAGGGTTTTTAGCTCGCAAAAATGACTTAGAACCAGGCCCTATAGCTTTGTGGAAGGGATGGAAACGTCTCTTTGATTTAGCAGAAGGATGGAAACTTGCTCATGAATTTTATACTTGTGGGTAATAGTAAGGTTTTGAAGCTTACTATTACCCACAAATAAAAACATAATATTGTATTTACTCAAATAATTTAATTTTATTAACCTGAAAGCTTATTAGATTAAAATTATTAAACTAAGAGTTATAATTTTAGCAACTAAAAGCTGTAAATTGCACCATATAAACAGTTATTTCAAGCAAAAGTTATGCCATTAAGAGCTATGCAACAAACATTTATATTTGTGGGTAATAGTAAGGTTTTGAAGTCGAGTGAGGAGGGGCGACCTTCTTCACTTAGACAACAGCATGCAAGTGAAACTAGTGAAGAGGATCTAAAAAAAGTGGTAGGAAGTGATGTAATTATTGGCAAGGCTTATAATGAGTTGAATCAATATAATTGGAGTGAAGAAGAGCGTTTTACTTATGATCAAGATAAGAAACGTGAGGATGATAATTTATCCTGCATCATGCAAAGTAGAATTGAAGGAAAAATTGAAGGAAAAATTGAAGTTGCAAAAAACTTACTTAAAGCTGGCATCTCTATTGATATTATCTCTCAGACAACCAGCCTTCCTCAAGCTAAAATTGAACAACTTCAGGAAGAAATTGCCTAAAAGGCTTGTTGGTTTTTGAATTTATTTCGTGTAACATTGTCGCAATGATACCCTTCCTGGCGCATCAAACAACAGAGGTCTAATGATCAACGAAGAAATTGTAAGAGAGAACTTAAAAAAAGTCATAGAGCAAAAAAGCGGTAAAGATGTGATCGCTCTTGGCATAATATCCTCAATCATTATTAAAGGCTGGGACATTGGTTTTGCGCTTGAAGTTGCCGGTGACACGCAAGCAAACGAAGAATTAAGAAGAAATTGTGAGCAAGCTGTTAAAGCTATACCTGGGGTGACAAAAGTGATCGTGGTTGCTACTTGTCAAAAACAAACTGGGCAACAAAAAGCTAAATTACATATCGAAGGAGTGAAAAATATAATTATTGTGGCCTCTGGTAAAGGAGGCGTAGGTAAATCCACAGTTGCGCTAAATCTTGCTCTCTCATTAGCAAAGTTAAAACACAAAGTTGCGCTGGTTGATGCAGATATATATGGTCCTTCAATTCCTAAAATGCTTAGCACTGAAAAATTAAAGCCAGAAATACAGGGTGGAAAAGCAATACCTATAGAAAGGTATGGACTGCATACTATTTCAATCGGCTATTTTGTTGACAAGGATCGTGCAGCAATATGGCGCGGACCTATGATCACAAAAGCACTTTATAATCTGCTCATGGGAACAAAATGGTCCGATATAGAGTATTTGATAGTTGATACACCACCTGGAACTGGCGATGTGCATTTAAGTCTTATGGAAAATTTTAACTTAACCGGGGCGATAATAGTTTCAACTCCACAGGAGCTCTCTTTAATCGATGCTCGCAAAATTTATGATATGCTTAAAAAGCTCAGTATACCGATTATTGGCATTGTGGAAAATATGAGTTATTTCATTCAAAATGACTCAGAAATATACATATTTGGAAAAGACGGCGCAAAAAGAATGTCTGAGGAGCTGAGCATCAAACTCCTAGGCAGGATTCCTCTGGATCCACAAATATGTCATGCTTCTGATTGTGGAAATCCTTTAATGCTAAGTGAAGATTTGGCAGAGATTTATGAAGACATTGCTCAAGATGTTATAGCTAAAGTGGCTTAGGTTTACCTACAATTTGAAAAACCGTCATTCCGCTACTAGTTAGCGGAATTTATACCGCGAATGAATCCACAACTGTACGAACATTGTCTACCAGAAGGGTGTCATCCCAGTCTGGGATCCAGGAATTTTATTAAGTATAAAAATAGCTGTTTTATGTTAAAATACAACGTTTTGATGATTATGGAAAGGCTGGATTCCAGACTGGAATGACATCATCCTTTTTTCTGAATTCCAGTGTCAGCTACTTCCATGACATCATTATAAAGTAAAATGAGATCCCAGTGTCACGCACTGGGATGACAAGAAGAGGGCTACTGGGATGACAGGGGAGTTGCCTTTTTTCTACTTAGTTTGGGTTATGCAAGAAATCTAATATGATTACTTCTATGCTTAGCCATTTTCAAGACAGGTTCTAAGAGACTTAATTTGTATATAGGAAAACCTTAAAGTCTTTTACTCATAGTATACAAAGTTTGTTTAAACTATTTTCAAAATAGATAAAATATAATTTTACAATTAGCGTAAATAAAATGAATTATGATGTAATCATTTCAGGTGGTGGGTTGCTTGGTCTTATTACTGCAATTGGCCTCAGTTGTAACTCTGTGTCTGTAGCTGTAATTGAAAAAAATAGTTTGCCACGTGTAGTAGATGACAACCGAGCATTTGCTATTTCTCAAGGCTCGAAAAAAATATTGGAAAAATTAGGGATTTGGCAGTTTATAGAAAGCGAAGCTGAGCCAATACTTGATATATGCATATTAGATGCGGTTACTGTGCATTACAATCATAAAATGGTTGGTGAAGAGCCAATGGGTTATGTTATTAACAATGCTACTATATGGAATGCAATCAACAATAATTTTCTGAATAAACTAAATATATACTCTCCACATTCCTATAAAACAATTGCTTGTGATTCAGGATATGTGGAAGTTATTCTTGATAATAACCAGGAATTAATATCATCGCTACTTATCTGCGCTGAAGGCAAAAACTCTAAACTACCAGAGTTATTTTCTATACCGACAGTGAAATTTGATTATAAACAAAGTAGCATAGTATTTAATGTAAAGCATGAACTGCATCACCAAAACTTAGCTGTAGAGCGTTTTTTTCCTGGCGGTCCATTTGCAATTCTACCGATGAAGGGTGGCCATACTTCTTCAATAGTCTGGACAGAAAAATCTGAAATTTCAAAAATGCTGATGGATCTGTCTGAAGAAGAATTTATTATAGAGCTTAAAAAAAGATTTGGTTCTTATTTAGGAGAGATAAAACTAGAGGGTGAAAGAAAACTTTATCCTTTAAGTTTTGTTTTCGCAAAAAAGTTATATAAGGGTAGAGTTTTGCTTATCGGCGATGCAGCACATTCAATTCATCCAGTTGCAGGTCAAGGGCTTAATCTTGGAATTAGAGATGTAGAAAGTATTATAAAGCACGTAGTTGCCGCAAAAGCATCTGGTATTGATGTTGGCAGTAGTTATTTATTAAAGAAAATTTCACGTAACAGATACTTTGATAATTTTACAATGGCGCTTGCAACTGATGGATTAAATAGGATGTTCTCCAACAGAATATTCTGCGCTAAAGCACTAAGAAATCTTGGCTTGATTGCAGTTGAAAATTCAAATTTTCTCAAAAAAAGCTTCATTCGGCATGCTATGGGGTTTATATAAACCACTATTTTATAGTTAATGCAAGTCAGGTTTCCCACGTCATACCGCCGCGGTATCTTGGCCGCTAACACGTAGCGGGATGACGAATGTATCTGTTTAGCAGTTGTGTTAAAAGTCAATAGAAAAATTGATGTAGCTGTGGATAAGTACTTTTATCTGTATAAACGTGCTTATCCACAGCTATACTGGCTCTTAGATAGAAACAGACAGAGAGTTATATTCCTCAGTAAAAACTCTGTCATCTCTGACTAAAGAGTTAGCAAGAATAAGCAATTTCCTCATGGCAGCAGTGGAAGCAATTTTATATGGCTTTTTATATTGACTATATAATCTAGTAAAGAAAGGTTTGATATAGGAATTAGGGGGGGAGGGGGGGGATGTATGGTCCCAGAGTGTGATGGTATGATAAAATATGAGAAAACAATACCATCAAAGGAGGAATTATGGGACAAATATTACATGGGTGCGCCAAAACAACAGAGACAATTCGTAGAGCAATACAAAATAGTAAAGAGAGCATAGCAAAACTCTCCAGGTACTATAACCTTAATCCAAAAACTATCATTAAATGGAGAAAACGGTCTTTTGCCAAAGACGCTGATATGGGTCCGAAGCATGCAAGATCAACTGTTTTAACTTTAGAAGAGGAGGCTGTAATTGTTGCATTTCGTAAGCATACTCTATTGCCATTAGATGATTGTCTCTACGCTTTGCAAACCTCAATCCCACACTTGACTCGCTCTAGTCTACATCGTTGCTTACAGAGGCACAGCATTAGCAGACTACCAGATGTTGATGGCGAAGTTAAACCAAAAAAGAAATTCAAACAATATCCTATAGGCTATTTCCATATTGATATTGCAGAAGTCAGAACAGAAGAAGGAAAGTTATATTTGTTTGTTGCAATAGATAGAACATCCAAATTTACGTATGTTGAGTTGCATAAAAGTGCTACAAAACCTATAGCTGCTGAGTTTCTACGTAATTTGATTAAAATTTTACCATATAAAATCCACACTATTTTGACAGATAACAGTGTACAATTTACCAACCAAAAACGCCATAAATACGCTTTTCAACATATATTTGATAGAGCTTGTGAAGAAAATGACATTGAACACCGTCTAACAAAAGTTAGCCATCCTTGGACAAATGGGCAAGTTGAGCGTATGAACAAAACTTTAAAGAATGCCACTGTTAAGAAGTATTACTATCAGTCTCACCAGCAACTCAAAGAGCATCTTTATGACTTTGTTATGGCCTACAATTATGCTAAAAGACTCAAAACTCTTAAGGGTCTTACACCTTTTGAGTTTATATCTTTACAGTGGACAAAATCTCCTGAATTGTTCATACTAAATCCACACCATCACACTCTGGGACCATACACTCCCTGTGTTTCGTAATATTATACAATCAAATTGATAAAAGCTGTATTATCTCCTTGCAGCATTAAGTGTATATTTTTTGCTATTTTTTCCACTAAGGGAGTAACATTATCAAAATTTGAAAATTTTGATAACACATAATCTGCTAAGCTTCTTTGATCTTCAGGTCTACCCACTCCAAATCTCAAGCGCCAATAATCGTTGCCAATAAAACTATCTATGGATTTAAGTCCATTATGTCCAGCAGAGCTACCACCTTTCTTTATTTTTATTCTTCCAAGTTCCAAATCAGCGTCATCGTGTATGACAACAATATTATCTAGCGATAATTTGTAAAAATTTCGTATTTTTGCAACAGGGATGCCTGAATTATTCATAAATGAATAAGGCTTTATTAACATGATTTTATTATCATTAATTATGCCAGAGGTTATTAGATAATCGGCTTTTTTAGAGAACGACTGGAAATTCCAATATTTGCAAATTGTATCAACTACGATGAAGCCGATATTATGATAAGTTAACTCATATTGACCACCAGGGTTACCAAGCCCAACTATCAGGTGCACTATTCCTCTGTTTCTGCTTGAGGTTCTTCAACGTCACTATCGGCAGCAGAAATTGTAACAATGGTAAAATTTTCTTCTTCATGAGCTACAAACTTAACACCTTCTGGTAATTTTACATCATTGATATGTATAGATTGGCCAATCATTTTACCGGATAAATCAACTTCAATAACCTGAGGTATTTTATCAGGAGAGCATTTAACAGCAATAGAACGACACAAAACATTAAGCACTCCACCTAATTTGATTCCTGGAGCTTTACTTTCATTCACAAATGATAGAGGTATGTCTATTTTAATTTCACTGCCTTTATCAACAAACTGAAAATCAACATGTTGCACAGTATCCTTTACTACATGCAATTGGATATCGCGAACAAGAGCATATTCCTTTTTGCCCGAAATATTCAGCTCTATCAAATGTGCAGAAAGAGAACCTGATTTATATTGCTTCGTGAATTCCTTTGCAGACAATGTCAAATTTACATTATCATGGCCCTTTCCATATATTATTCCAGGGATGTTTCCTTTCTTCCTTAGAGAATTCATCGCTTTTGTTTTTGTTATATCACGTAACTCTGCATTAATTGTTACTATTTCCTGTTGCGTCATCGATTACTCCTATTCAGCTAATCCTTTTAATATAATTTAATAATAATATAACATAAAAATATTTATTTCAAACTTCATTCTTTCATACTAATTGTTTGTGAAAGGATTTATTTAGATATATATTTAAACTTATTTAACAAGAACTATGGGCATTGACGATAAAGTAGTTTTTAGGATTTATAAACCAACAAGAACTGCAACACAATCTGGTTTAGGTAATACAAATTTCTGGCACCTAAAAATTGAATCTGGCTCTTACTACATTGAACCTTTGATGGGGTGGGTTGGCTCAAAAGATCCAAAAAAACAGATTGTATTAAAGTTTGATTCTCTTGAAAAAGCAGTATTCTACGCAAAAAAACGCAACGTTAAATACATAATTGAAATGCCAAAAAATGTTAAGAGGCTGCCAAAATCTTACGCAAGCAATTTCATACTAAAGTAAGTTGCACAACAAATGGTGTTATGCAAGTAGCTGACACTGCTCTCCTTTGTCATCCCAGTGTCCAGACACTGGGATCCAGGAATTTTATTAAGTTGGTAAGCATAAAAATAGCTGTTTTACGTTAAAATACAATGTTTTGATGATTATGGAAAGGCTGGATCCCAGTGTCAAGCACTGGGATGACACCATTTGTTGTAAACTCACTTTTACTCTATGGTTATACTACCTTGCCGCTATCCTGAACGAATACAAAGTAAGTTTTATTGTGATGTGCTCATCTGTAAAAAATAAGACTTAATCTCACTGTTGATCATGGATTTTAAGTTGTGCTAGTACACTGCGGCCATTTAGAGAGTCAAGATTTTTAACCTGGCTAGCCAGTATTAAAGAGTTATTTTTCAGGTATTTCTTTACAAGGCTTGCAAGCCTTTTTGGATTATTCAAATAGCTCCATTCTGCTTGTAAAACTTTTATATCACTTTGCACTAAATTAATTTCACTTTTTATTTTTATTAGCTCTCTATTTAATGACTGAACATGTAATTTTACCTTAAATAGTCCTACAATGCTAAGAAAAAACATAACTATTGAGATGATGCAGAAAGTTCTCATGACAACCTCTGTATAGCTCTTAGTTTTGCTGAGCGTGAACGCGGATTTGCACTTACTTCTTCTATACTTGCTTCGATCACTTTTTTATTTAGAAGAGAGAATGTCTTGCAATCAGTAGCACATAAATCTTTAAAAAAAGTTTTGACTATACGATCTTCTAAGGAATGAAAGGTGACGACAATTAATTTGCCATTCTCACTTAAAATCTCAGATGCAGCTTTAATGCCCTTTTCAAGTTCTCCCAGCTCATCGTTTACCCATATTCTGATTGCCTGAAATGTTCTGGTTGCAGGATCAATTTTGCTTTTTCCACGAAATACCACGGAACGTACAATATCCGCAAGCTCAAATGTAGTTTTGATAGTTTTCTTCTTCCGTGCATTTACTATTGCTCTTGCGATTTTGCGAGAATGACGTTCGCCTCCGTAGTTATATATAGTATTTGCGATTTCTTCTTCGCGTAAAGCGTTAACAAACGTTGAAGCGTTTATATAAGAAGAGTTATCCATGCTCATATCGAGTGGACCATCATGTAAAAATGAGAACCCTCTATCTCCGTTATCAAGCTGCATAGATGAAACTCCGATGTCAAAGACCACTCCATCCACTCCGTTTGATGTCATTCCAGCGCGTGACCAGTTATTTTTTCCAGTATCAAGTACTGGGATGACAGGAGATGGCTCAACGCTGCTTAGTATACTTTTAATATTACTAAACTTCTCAATGAATAGTTTTATTCTATCTGGATATCTAACGCTTAAATCATCATAAAACTTAGTTACCGTTTCATCTCTATCAATTGCATATACTTTGCAATCAGCTGACTCCAATATTGCTTTGCTATACCCTCCAGCTCCAAATGTGGCGTCCACGTATATGCCACCATCCTGCGGTGATAGTAGTGATAGCATCTCTTTTAACAAAACTGGAGTGTGTGTCATATCAAAAAATTTAAGTACAGTTGGTGTAGATATCCTACTCTACTCTACTCTTCACATCAATTTTATTTATGTACATAGATTTTCTTGCCAAAATATGGTATCTTATCGGAATATATGAGCAATAATATTAAAATTAAGGTTTAATATTGTTAATATAATATTCACATAACGTTCACATTTTTTTTTATATATAAGATCAAACAGGCTATAGGGAAATTATGCAGCAAATAACAAAAGTAATATTTTCAAGTTTGATTTGTAACACTTTATTGTGGTATGACCACATGCTTTTTGGCCACTTAATAAACATAATAGGTGGTGTGTTTTTTCCATCGGATGATCAACTAACCAGCGTATTGAAGGCTTTTGGAGTGTTTGCAGTGGGTTTCTTAATGAGACCAGTCGGTGCTGCTATATTTGGTCACATTGGTGATAAGCATGGCAGAAGAGTTGCCTTATTGCTCTCGATTATATTAATGACTTTATCAACCATATTAATTGCTTTTGTTCCAGGTTATCAAAGCATTGGAATACTAGCGTCAATGCTGGTAGTTTGTTTAAGGCTATTGCAGGGTATATCCCTTGGAGGAGAAGCAGGAAATGCACCATTTTTAATAGAACATGCTCCTAAAAACAAAAAAGGATTTTTTGGCAGCATTGAAGTATTAAGTGCAATTCTTGGTTCAATATTAAGCCTGATGGCGGTACTCATATGCAAAAAAGTATCTGATTTTGAATCTTGGGGGTGGAGATTACCTTTCATTTTCAGTTTAGCAATGGGATTAATCAGCATATATATGAGATATATACTTGATGAAAGCCCAGAGTATAAAAGACAAAAAAATCCGTCTAAATTGCCATTAAAAGAGTTATTAAACAATTACAAAAAGCCTGTTCTAATATCAATAGGTATTGACTTGGTTGAAAATGCGTCTCTCTATATATATTTGGTCTTTTTCAATGTGCTTACGAATAAAATATTAACAGTAAATACTCATTTTAATCATATAGTGGAAATACTGAGTCAAATTGCACTTGGAGGATTGACAATATTGTTTGCAATACTTTCTGATAAGGTAGGAAGAGAAAAAGTTATGAAGTTTGCATTTATAGCTTTTGTAATAGTGAGTTATCCAGTTTTTTCAATGTTATGTAGTGGCAATTACTTGCTGGCACACATTCTTTTTATAATTCCAATAGCTGCATCGCTTGGTCCTCTCAGTGCACTTATGTGCGAATTATTTCCAACAAAGGTTCGGTACAGTGGATTTGGTTTATCAAGAAATATAGCTGCTGGATTTTTTGGCGGCCTTGCACCATTTATATGCACAACAATTATCAAGGTTACAGGACAAGAGACTTCAGCTAGTTTTTACATGATTTTCTGTGCATTAATTGGGCTAGTTGCTATATCGCAAATTAAGGGTGAGCTTTCTTCAAAATTACCCAAAGTAAACCAAGTATAGTTGCAGTATAGCAGAATTTAAAAAAATCTAATTATAAGGTGGGAAATGCCAATTCTTAGGTGATAATGTGAATATTTCAGCACCATCTTTTGTTACTCCAATCGTATGCTCAAATTGAGCAGAAAGTGAAAGATCGCGTGTTGTTACTGTCCAGTCATCGAGTTTACTGAGCAGAGTCTCATGTTTTCCAGCATTAATCATTGGCTCTATTGTAAAAAACATACCTTCCTTCAAGACGAGATTTTCATCTTGATCATAGAAATGCACTACATTTGGTGGAGCATGAAAGACTTTTCCTATACCATGTCCGCAGTAGCTGCGTACGATAGAATATCCAAAATCTCTAATATATTTCTCTATAGCAAGCCCTATTTCATTTAACTTATTGCCGGGCTTAACTTGTTTGATTGCTTCCATCAATGCATGATAAGTAGCGTCACACAAGCGTTTTGCTTTTATTGATGGCTTGCCAACCCAAAACATGCGACTTGTATCACCATGCCAGCCATTTAAAATCACCGTGACATCAATATTTAAAATATCTCCATCTTTAAGTGGTTTATTATCGGGAACACCATGGCACACAACTGCATTTTTTGAAGTGCAAATCGATTTTGGATACCCCCTATAGTTTAGTGGTGCTGGAATTGCACCTGCATTAATTATAAAATCATGACATAGATCATTTAACTCATTAGTTGTCACCCCTACCTTTACGTACGGTGCAATGAAATCAAGAGTTTCAGCAGCAAGCCTGCCAGCCTTGCGCATAAATTCAAAATCTTCTTGTGAGTGTATAGTTATGTTCATATTTTCCATGTCTTATTGTAATTGGTACGCTTACTCGCAAGTACATAAACATAATAATTTTACATATTATAAAAATAAGTCCTATGGATCCTAGTGTCAAGTCATTTGTATGAAAGGTGGTAAAACAGAAATCTAGACTGTAACTTTTGATTTAACCCAATTATACAATTTACTCATTTTACCATCCTGACCTAAAATACCAGAATTATTTTTATAAAAAGTGTCAACTATTAGCTTTATAGAGCCTATAGCAGCAGAAAATACAGGATTTTTATCATATTCGCCATCAAGACCGCTACAAGACTCAGGGCACCCAATTCGAACTTGCTTATTGAATATATAGCCTGCAATTTCCTTCATGCTTGTGAGTTGACTAGTTCCGCCTGTAATCACTACTTTATTAATTGGATCTTTCTGCTCTTGAAATTGCTCTCTTACCATTTCAAGTATTTCTTCAACTCTTGGTCTTATGATGTTAATAAGCTCAGATTTGAATACTTGAGTAGGTTCATCATTTTCGTTGTTTTGCATTGTAATGTACTCATTCTCATCTATTGAAGTTACGATAGTGCTACCATACAGTATTTTTATATACTCTGCACGTTCTATGCTTGTGCATAGCCCGTAAGCAATATCTCGAGTGATATGAACGCCACCAATTGGAACGCTGCTTGCATACACAAGTTTCCCTCTTTTGAAAATTCCAATTGCAGTGCACCCACCGCCTATATCAACAATAGCAGTCCCGAGCTCTTTTTCATCTTCACTGAGACACGCAAGACCTGCAGAATATGCAGAAGCAATACAACCTGCCATATTTAATCCACCATTATTGGTAATACAGTTTTCAATATTGGTAAGCGCTGGACGCGAAGCAGTGACAACATTAACATCAGCAGATAGTCTTTTTCCGTACAATCCACCAACTTCTTTTATGTCAGTCATGTCATCTAAGTGATATTTCAGTGGTATATTGTGAATGATAACATTTTCTTCAATATATTTCTCAAACGTCTGAAAAACTACACGTTTTATATCCCGGTCAGAAATTTCATGATTAGCTGCAATAATTTCATTATGTACATTGAAAGATGAGATGCCACATCCAGCAATGCTCACATATATCTGGTCTATAGTTTCCTCTGACACTTGCTCAGCTAAACCTATAGTTGATGAGATGGAGTAATTTGCGTGTTTTACATTAGTTATCGACCCACCGTTTACACCTTCTGCAATCTTATAGCCCGTTCCTGTTACTTTATAGCTGAAGTTGCCATTTATTTTAACGATTAGACAAATAATCTTTGTTGTACCTATGTCTAAAACAGCAAAAACATTTCTCTTTGGTTTTGCTATTACTGCAGAGTACATTAGTTAACCTTATTACGCAATTTCATTTAAATTGTAGCTTTCTTTAATAATTTATATTTCTATTATAGATATAGCAACATTTTAATATACACTAAATTCTGGACAAAAGGAAAAGCAAAACATAGAATTATAATTTTTATGTCCATATTACCAATTGTAATTGCCCCTGATGAAAGACTAATCACACGTGCCAGTGAAGTAACAGATATAAACGATAAAATTAAAGAATTAGTAAACGACATGTTCGAAACTATGTATGATGCAGAAGGTCTGGGCCTTGCTGCAGTGCAAGTTGGAGTGTTAAAGAGAATTTTTGTTATGGATATTCAGCTAGAAACGATTGAAAATGAGCCAGCAGGATATGGCTCAACTGGCAAATTTTACATGATTAATCCTGAGATTACAGAATTATCCGATGAACAAGTGACTCTCAAGGAAGGGTGCCTTTCAATTCCAGAGCAAAGCTATGAAATTAAGCGTCCAAAGTATTTAACTGTGAAATACAGAGACTTAAATAACGAAGAACAGAGGCTAAAAGCTAGTGGTTGGCTTGCAAGGTGTATTCAGCATGAATTAGATCACTTAAACGGCATATTATATATTAGACATTTATCTAAATTAAAGTATGATATGGCCATGAAAAAAGCACAAAAGGTTAAAAAGCATTATGAGCAATAAAGACCTAGAATTATTAAAATTTTACCATGAAGTGGGCGTTGATTGCACACTAATGGAGGGTGAAGAGGAAAAAAAATTGGAGAGCAAAGAGAGTGTACAACCCTCTGTTATCCAAACTGGGACCAAGAAGAAAGATGCAGATATGCGCTGGAATGACACTAAAGATGGAAAAGACATGTTTCCAAGTGATTGGATAATTGAAGCAAGGAAACTTGCAGGTAAATGTGGTAGTGTGGATGAATTAAGAAGTGCAGTTGAATCATTTGAAGGTTGTGAGATAAAAAAAACTGCAACTAATACTGTCTTTTCCGATGGTAATCCAAATGCAAAAATTATGCTCGTTGGTGAAGCTCCAGGAGCAAATGAAGACCTTCAAGGCATACCATTTTGTGGTGCAAGTGGAATGTTGCTCGATAAAATGTTAAATGCAATCAATCTTGATCGCACTAAGGTATACATAAGCAATGCTGTATTTTGGCGTCCACCTGGCAATAGAAAGCCAACCGACCTAGAGCTTGATATGTGCAGACCATTTGTCGAAAAACACGTTGCACTAGTTTCACCACAAATTTTAATTTTGGTCGGGGGAATCGCATGTTATAGCCTTCTTGACAGCACAAAAACTATATCGAATTTGCGTGGCAGATTTCATACGTACACTAACCAATATTTGTCCAATTCAATCACCACAGCCGCTATATTTCATCCAGCTTACCTACTTCGCCAACCGGCACAAAAACGTTTAGCCTGGGAGGATTTGAAGAAGATTAGGGAGTATCTTGATAACACCAATAACTGTACGAATACTTAACACCACTGGTGTCGGAAAGTAGCCTGCAGAAACGAAAAAACTTCCTTGACAAACTCCGCCAGCCCCCTTATCATGAAACTGAAGCTATTGTATTTGCTTTCGCCAATCTGCAGATTAAAAGGTAAGGATTACTTAATGTATCGGCGTCTTATGTTCAATTTTTTGCAGTATATAGATACTGTATGTCTTTACAAAACTTCATCTACATCTAGATTTTTATCTAAATAAGCTGAACGCGCTTATAAAGCGTTACAAGACATCAAAAAATGCCAATACTCGACAGAGATAGTAAAAGACTAGCTAACTCGGGGGTTCTTTGTCTTTTTTTCTGCTTAGTAAATTTCTTAAACATTTGCAGCGTAGGTTAGTTGCAATTAAAAGCAGCTAAATTTCGCTTGTCAAGCGTTTAAAACATAAAAAACGCCAATATTTTAAAGCAGATAATAACCCCAGGGCTTCTTTTGCCTTTTTTTTATTTGGTAAATTTCTTAATGTTTATAGCTAAACGACAATCGTCATCCCGCAGCGGGATCTATGCTTTGAGATACCGCGAATAAATCGCGGTATGACGTAGAGCTCGCGTTAGCTATACTTTTATGCTTACCAACTCAGTATCCAATCAAAATCCTGGATTTCAGTGTCAAGCACTGAAATGACACCAAAAGGGCTACTGCTGTTTTGGATGGAAACCAGTGTCAGCTACTTGAATCTGCCACGCAAATTGCCTGCAAATTGCAATGTTCGTACAGCTGTGCGTCATGCGCTGGAATGGCATCAAGGGGTAACTTTTTATTTAAACAATGATTGTAAAATGATTATAATAAGAGATCTATTGAAATTTTAAAGTTATTAAATATTGACGCTGTATACTTAAGTGTTAAAATAGAATGAAAAGTTTTTAGGAGTTTATATGGCAGCAGGTGGGAAAGCAAAGACAGCTAGTAAAAATAACCCTACTCAGCGTAAGAAGGCCGAGCAAAAAATGTATAAAGATAAACCAGTAAAACCTGTTAGATATATAGATCGTGACTCGCGCATGAATTATATGTCTGCTCAATATGACAACGGCAATCTGGTTGAAGATGAGGTAAGCGGCAATCCTATAAAGTGGGAAGCTGTATAATAGTTGTGGTTAAAGTTACTATTAATTCTAAGGAATGTGAAGTAGAGCATGGGCTCACTATAATTCAAGCTTGTGAAGTCGTGGGCGTTGAAATTCCACGTTTTTGTTATCATGAGCGTTTAGCAATTGCTGGTAATTGCAGAATGTGTTTGGTTGAAGTGGAGGGTGGACCTCCAAAACCAGTAGCCTCTTGTGCAATGCCAGTTGCAGAAGGGATGGTTATTCACACTGATACCCCTAAGGTTAAAAAAGCACGTGAAGGTGTGCTTGAGTTTTTGCTAATTAACCACCCGCTTGATTGCCCAATTTGCGATCAGGGTGGTGAATGCGATTTGCAAGATATCACGATGGCTTATGGGAAAGGAACCAGCAGACTTGATGAGCATAAGAGGGCTGTGCCAAAAAAACACTTTGGACCATTGATTGAGACTGCGATGAATCGATGCATTCATTGCACTCGGTGTGTTAGATTTTTGTCTGATGTTGCAGGTACAAATGAACTTGGAGGAATCGGAAGGGGAGAAAATGTAGAGATTAGCACTTACATAAAAAGGCATATTAGTTCTGAATTATCCGGAAATATCATAGATCTCTGCCCGGTAGGGGCTTTAACTTCAAAGCCTTACTCCTTTACAGCGCGTCCATGGGAGCTATCACATTGCGAAACTATAGATGTACTAGATGCTGTGGGAAGTAGTATTAGAGTTGATTATCGTGGCCCGGAAGTTATGAGGATATTGCCAAGGCTGAGCGAAGAGGTAAATGAAGAATGGATATCAGATAAAACCCGCTTTGCCTATGATGGACTAAAAGTTCAGCGTCTTGATCGACCTTATGTAAAAAAAGATGGTAAATTAGCCCCAGTTGATTGGAATGAGGCATTAACTGTTGCTGCAAAGAAATTAAAGAATACAAAATCAAATAAAATAGCTGCAATTGCAGGTGATTTAGCAGATTGTGAGTCTATGCTTCTACTTAAAGAAATGATGCAGAAGCTCGGCTCGGGGAATATAGACTGTAGGCAAGATGGTGCAAAACTTATACCAAATAATCGTGGATCGTATGTGTTCAATACCACTATTGAAGGTATAGAGAATGCGGATTTGTGTCTGCTTATAAATACAAACCCAAGGATAGAAGCACCGATCATTAACGTAAGATTGAGAAAGAGATATTTACAGGGCAACTTTCCTGTTGCAAGTGTTGGTCCTAACATTGAATATTTGTATCATGTTGAGAAATTGGGCGATAATCCTGATATTTTGAGTGAAATAGCAAATGGAAGTCATAAATTCTGTGAGCTGCTGGTAGCTGCTCAAAACCCTATGCTGATTATCGGTCAAGATGCATTAGTAAGAGATGATTATGAATTAGTTCTAGTTCTGGCTGGCAAAATTGCAGAAAAATTTAACATGATCAGAGATGACTGGAATGGCTTTAATGTGCTGCATAAAGCTGCAGCAAGAGTTGGTGGGCTAGATATTGGGTTTGTTCCTAAAAAAGGCGAAAGGGATATTAATCAAATATTGGAACATGCAGAAAGTGGTGAAATAGAAGTTGTTTATCTTCTTGGTGCAGATGAATTTGACACATCAAAGTTAGAAAACACATTTGTAATTTATCAAGGTCATCACGGTGATAAGGGTGCACATGTGGCAGATGTTATCTTGCCTGGTGCTGCATATACAGAAAAATATGCAACTTATGTAAACACTGAAGGTCGAGTGCAAAGAACAAATTTAGCTGTATTTCCTCCAGGTGAAGCAAAGGAGGACTGGTTAATTATTAAAAATCTCTCGCAATATTTGGATCTCTCCTTACCATATGATAGTTTATTTGACGTGAGAAAAAAATTAGATACTATCGGTCCACAGTTTAGAAATGCTGATCAAGTGATAAAAAACACATGGGTGCCAATTAGCAATGGTAAAATAAATTTAAGTAATACACCTTTTACTTTAAAGGAGTGTAATTTTTATATGACGGATTCAATAAGTCGCGCTTCAAAAATAATGGCAGATTGTACTAAAGCTTTTTATGAACACGCTAGTTAATATTTTATTTATTTTAGTACCGCTACTACTTTCAGTTGCATATTTGACATACTTTGAGCGTAAGGTCCTTGCTGCAATTCAACTGAGGCACGGCCCAAGTGTAGTTGGACCTTTTGGGCTATTGCAGCCATTTGCAGATGCTATTAAACTACTGATTAAAGAGCCGATAATACCATTTAGAGCGAGCACCATACTGTTCATTATGGCTCCAATGCTTACCTTTATCTTGGCATTAATTGCCTGGGCAGTTATACCGTTTGGTGCTGAAGTAATTGTAGAAAATGGCCAGCAAGTAGTTATTCCTAAGGTTATAGCAAATATTAATGTTGGAGTGCTTTACGTGCTAGCTATATCGTCGCTGGGAGTATACGGCGTGATTATTGCAGGCTGGTCAAGCAACTCCAATTATGCATTCCTTGGCGCTATACGGTCGGCTGCTCAGATGATTTCATATGAAGTTTCAATAGGCTTAATAGTTGCTGCAGTCGTTATTACCACTGGAACATTAAATCTTGGAGAGATGGTGGTAGCGAAACACAATATGCCATTTTGGGTTGATTTGCTACTAATGCCTATAGGAATAATATTTTTTATTTCTTTGCTTGCAGAAACTAATCGTCACCCATTTGATTTACCAGAAGCTGAAGCAGAGCTTGTCTCTGGATATAACGTTGAATATTCATCCATGCCTTTTGCCCTCTTTTTTCTTGGAGAATATGCAAATATGATTTTAGCAAGTGCTATGATGACGATATTCTTTCTAGGAGGGTGGTATCCTCCGTTAGAACTTGGTTTGCTTTATAAAATTCCAGGTTTAATTTGGTTCGTTTTGAAGATAATTATACTTTTATTCGTATTTATTTGGATTAGAGCAACAATACCTCGTTATCGATATGATCAGCTAATGCGCCTTGGTTGGAAAGTATTTTTGCCAATATCAGTGTTTTGGGTGATACTCATTTCAGGGGTGTTGCTCTTTACTGGGAATTTGCCTGGATCCAATGTTTAATTTCCCAAATACAAGATTAAGACGCAGGCGCTCGAGCAAATGGGTTCGCAATTTAACAAGTGAAAATAGTTTATCAGTAAATGATCTGGTTCTTCCTCTGTTTGTTCATGACAGAGAAGAAACAACTGAACCAATTTCTGGCTTACCAGGCGTAAAGTGTTATTCAATAGATGGATTAGTGTCTATAGTTAAGGAAGCTAAAGATTTAGGAATTAATGCTGTTGCAATTTTTCCTGTAGTTGATAGTAAACTAAAATCTGAAAACGCTGAGGGAGCATATAATTCTGACAACTTAATCTGCAAAGCAATCCGTGCTGTAAAATTAAAGGTACCTGAAATTGGTATTATTGCAGACGTTGCACTGGATCCATACACTATTCATGGCCATGACGGCATTTTAAAAGATAATCAGATGGATGTAGAAAACGATGAAACTATATCAGTGCTGTGTAAGCAAGCGTTTGCTTTAGCGAAAGCAGGATGTGATATAGTTGCTCCTTCTGATATGATGGATGGTAGAATAGGAAGAATCAGAAAATCATTAGATGATAACAACTTTCAAGACGTATTAATATTATCTTATGCAGTGAAATACTGCTCTAGCTTCTATGCTCCATTCAGGCAAGTCGTTGGTTCATGTGGGCTATCACATTCTATAGACAAAAGTGGTTATCAAATGGATTATAAAAATGCGCGCGAAGCAATGTGCGAAATTGAAATGGATATAAATGAAGGTGCAGACTTTATTATGATTAAACCAGGTATGCCATATTTAGATATTATCAAAACAGCAAGTGATAAGTTTAATTTTCCGATTTTTGCTTACCAAGTAAGCGGTGAGTACGCAATGATAAAAGCTGCTGCAAATAATGGCTGGCTAGATTATGACAAGGTGATTTATGAGTCTTTGATTGGTTTCAAACGTGCGGGTGCAAGTGCAATATTCACTTACGCTGCACTTGATATTGCAAAAAATTTAAGTGCATAAGCCCTATAAAATTATTAAATTTTTGGCGCACGTTCTTCTACTGTTGCTGCATATTACCTAAAATCTTCCAATACATGTTTTAAGTTATTGATAAGTCCGTTACAATACAGTATTATAAATAATATAAACCAAGTGTTACTTAGAACATGGGGATTTTTTTTAAATTTTTGGGGAAGATGCTAGGCAAGGTTTTTCCTGCTAAAACAGTAAGCTCTCTTTTAGGAATAGGATATTTACCAAGTTGGCAGAACTATTGGTCTTCTTTTTTAATATTATTTATTGTCGATGTTATATTAATTCTTACATATGGAGGCGAATACTTACTATATAAAATGCCAGACTCAGGAATAGTCGTAGCTGCTGTTTTTACAAAATTGGCAATAGTTATGTTAGTAATGCAATTAATTGGAATATTTATTTTTCATGCTCAAGACCCTTCAGCAAACAGTGGTGAAGAAATAGTAATACAAATAGCGTCAGGGCAAGTACTGACTGTAGCACTTTCAATGCCAGCAATAATGTCAATTTATTATGCTGTAAGTAAACTCTATGGGAATATATGTAAGCAGATGTTTCAATGCCCATTTTGGTTTAATGATTTTATGCACTTTTTCTTTTTTCTTATGATACCTTACGTATTTTTTAATGTCGTAGAAGTGATAAAACCATGGCCAATAAGTTCAATACAGCTCAGCTATAATAATGCAATGTCAATTACATTTGAGGGGATTTTTCACACATTTTATGCGGTGATTTTACTGTATTTAACAGCATTTATATTCTGCGATTTAACTATGCATGATGCAATTGTCCTAAATAAAAGCATAATTCAGTATGTGAGAGAAAGTTCAGCAGTCTTAGGTGATTATTTACATGATACTGTTAAAAAAATAGGTATTGAATAGTACTTATTTATTTATATATTTAGTATAAAAAGTGTGCAATTTGTGTGAACTTACAAAGTATAATAAAAGAGTTACAAGATTTTTGGGCTAGTGAAGGATGTGTTATACTTCACCCATACACATCTGAAGTTGGTGCTGGCACATTACATCCTGCAACAATTATGTCTGCAATTGATACAAAACCGACAAAAATTGCATATCTACAACCAGTAATTAGGCCAGCAGATGGACGCTATAGTGATAATCCTAATCGCTTGTATCAACATCACCAATATCAAGTTATAATAAAGCCATCTGGTAATAATTTACAAGACGTCTATTTAGATAGCTTAAAAGTTCTTGGCATATCTACAGAAAAATATGATATTAAGTTTGTTGAAGATGATTGGGAAAATCCAAGTGTTGGTGCATCAGGACTTGGATGGGAAGTTACATGCAATGGAATGGAAGTAACACAGCTTACTTATATACAGCAAGTTGGAGGGATTGACTGCAAGATGATTCCTGGTGAGGTGGCATATGGGTTGGAACGTTTAGCAATGTGCATACAAGGTGTAGATAATGTTTACGATATAATTTGGAACGATAACGGTGTAACTTACGGAGATATTTTTAAACAAAGAGAATATGAATTTTCTTATCTAGCGTTAGATTATTATGATACTAAAGTGGTACAGCAGCAATTCGAAGATACGGAAAAATTGTGTAAGTTCCTTATTGAAAAGGAGCTACCAATGGCAGCCTATGACCAATGTATTAAAACTAGTCACCTACTTAATCTGCTTGATGCAAGAGGTGTGCTTGGTGTGAATGAACGTACAGCTTATATTGGTAAAGTTAGAGAGCTAACAAAAAAATGTTGTGAATTGTACATGAGTAAATAGCGTATGTCGTTGCAGTTATTATTTGAGTGCCTTTCAGAAGAAATACCACCGAGAATGCAGAATGTAGTTGCAACTCAAGTTAAAAGCTGTATTGCCAATGTTTTTAACAAAAATAATGTAAAATTTACATCAATGGAGGTTTTTATAACGGCACGTCGCATTACTCTATTTGTTGACAACATAAATGCTTTGGAGCTAAAGGATTCCAATAACGAAGTTAAGGGACCAAACATTAACGCACCAAAAAGTGCTATCGAAGGTTTTTTAAGAAAATATCAGAAAAATGAAGAAGATTTGCTCGTTCGAAAAGTAAATAATGAGGATTTTTACTTCATTAAAAGAGAAAGCTGCTCATTTAACATCAGAGAATTCCTCAAAAATCAACTGGAGGAAATGCTCAAAAACTTTTCTTGGTTGAAGAGCATGAGATGGGGCAAAGGAAAAGAAAGGTGGGTTAGGCCAATCAAAAACATTTTATGCATTTTAAATGACGAAATAATACCTGTGTCTTTTGCAGGGATCACAGCATCTAACACAACATATGGCCATCGATTTCTCTCAAGTGGTACAGCGTTAACTGTTAAAGCACCTAAAGACTATTTTGAATTGCTAGAAAAAAACAGTGTAATTCTCCAAATGGACAAAAGAAAGCAATTTATACTAGATCAGATTAATAAATTCACAAAAGAGCAGAATTTACAACTTGAGAAAAATGATTATTTACTAAATGAATTGACAGGGCTTATAGAGTGGCCAATCGTACTGTTTGGTGAAGTGAATCAAGAAAAGTCATTTGGATTACCGAAGGAAGTAATACTTAGTATAGTTAATACACAACAAAAATACCTTGCTTTAAGTAATGGAAAGAGAATTTCACACTTTGTCACTGTTGTCAACGTCAACAATGGTGAAGTTGTTAAAGGGCACGAAAGAATATTAGAAGCACGTCTTGCTGATGCACAATTTTTGATATCTCAGGACAAAAAGGAAGATCTGGATCATTATGTCAAAAAATTAGGTTCGATATTATTTCATGCTTCACTTGGCAGCGTGGGGGAAAAGGTGAAGCGTATTACGGCTCTGTCAAAGTATATAGCTATATTTATTCCACATGCTTCGCTGATAAAAGTTGAACGTGCTGCATATTTGGCAAAAACTGATTTGGCAACATCGATAGTAAGAGAGTTTCCAGAATTACAAGGAGTAATGGGTGGATATTATGCTTCTTATTTTCAAGAAGATAGAGAAATAGTGGAAGCTATAACTGAGCATTATAAGCCAATCGGGCCAGAGCAGGAGTGTCCTAAATCTCCTTCTGCAATTGCTGTGTCAATTGCAGACAAAGTGGATAGCTTAGTTGGTTTAATTGCAGCAGGTGAGAAAATCTCTGGTTCGTATGATCAATTTGGTTTGCGGAGAATGACAATTGGTATAATTAGGACAATACTTGAAAATAATTTGCATGTTCCAATTAGGCTAATGATAGACAAGTCAGCATCTTTATATTCAAGGCTTCTATTTAATAAAAATACAGCGTCAGTTGATAAGCCGAATAGAAAACAAATTTCAGAACTAGTATTTAGATTTTGCTTAGAAAGATTCAAGGTTATTTTAAAAAATAGAGATATAAGGCAAGATGTTGTAGATTCAATACTATATAAAATCGATATTAATGATCTGCTGACAGCAGAAAAGCAAACTGTTATATTGGATCGTTATCTTAGTACTCCAGAAGGTGAACAAATTCTAAGCACTTACAAAAGAGTCAGTAACATGATGAGCAAAGCAAGGAAAAGTGATGGCACTACTTATAGTGCATCTTACGGTAAGAGGTTTTTGATTGAAAGTGAAGAAATTGCGCTATCAAATTGTGCTATAACTGCTTGTAAAAACATAAAACAAGCGATAAAAAATAACCACTTTAATGTAGCACTTGATGAACTTGCTGGTTTTGCTCCGTTTATCAATCAGTTTATGGACAGTATAAAGATTAACTGTGATTCTGATAAGCTGAGAAGAAACA
This sequence comes from Wolbachia endosymbiont (group A) of Cydia splendana, assembly GCF_947179475.1. NCBI lineage: Bacteria > Pseudomonadati > Pseudomonadota > Alphaproteobacteria > Rickettsiales > Anaplasmataceae > Wolbachia > Wolbachia endosymbiont (group A) of Cydia splendana. The sequence continues at coordinate 447,946 of NZ_CAMXBP010000001.1, read as the reverse complement.
GATTATCTTTGCTTGAAAATGTAGTTTCCATCTTTCATTTAGTAGCAGATTTTAACCTCATACAGGTTAAGCAATGGATAAATGCTCAGGCAATATAAAGAACAAATCAAATCATCTCCACAGTCCTGTGGCGTGTATAAGATGGTCGGAGATAAGAATAAAGTTTTATATGTTGGAAAAGCAAAAAACTTAAAGTCAAGGTTATCCGACTACCTTCAATTCGAAAACCTTTCTGAACGAATTAGAGTTATGCTCTCACAGGTTATTAAGGTTGAAATATTCATCACTGAGAATGAAATCGAAGCACTGCTTCTTGAAGCACAGCTAATAAAATCATTGAAACCACTTTATAATATTGTGCTTAAGGATGGAAAATCTTATCCTTATATAACAATTTCCAAGCACGATTATCCAAGAATAGCAAAATATAGAGGCAAATTTAAGAAGAATGAGTTTTATTATTATGGTCCCTTTACATCTGCCGCTGCTGTTAAGCAAACTATATTGTCATTGCAAAAAGCTTTTCTCCTAAGAGTATGTTCAGATCAATACTTTTCCTCAACAAAAAGACCATGTATTGAATATCAAATTAAGCGCTGCTCAGCACCATGCATAAACAAAATCACAAAAGACGACTACTGCCAATCAGTAAAACAGGCACGAAATACATTGCTTGGAAGAAATAAGGAAGTGAAAGAACAGTTACTTTTCACAATGAGAAAGTGCAGCAGTGAAGAAAACTATGAGCTTGCTGCTATATATAGAGATCGGGTAAAGTTTCTTGAGCAAATTCAAATACAGCACACGGATTTTTCTTTTGAAAAAGATGCAGATTTCTTCAGTATTGTACGTGAAGAGGATCTAGCATGTATTAGTGTGTTATCGTTTAGAAATAAAGACAACTACGGCAGCACTCCTTACTTTGCCGAGAACTGTGGTGATCACTCAAATGATGAAATTTTATCCACCTTTTTGGTCAATTTTTATAATTCAGCTAACATACCTCCAATACAAATTTACGTTCCAGATTCTATTGTGGATAAGGAAATTATAGAACAAGCACTATATAAGGTTGCTCAAAAGCCAGTAAAAGTTCTGCATGCAAAGAATAAAAAAGAGCGTGATTTATTGAAATTTGTTTATGATAACTCTCAGCATAGCTTAGAGCAGAAGCTTATCGATTATAGAAATAACCTAGAAAAGCTTGAAGAGCTTAGCAAAATCTTCTTGTTACCAAATATTCCAAAGCGTATTGAGGTTTATGACAATAGCCATATATTTGGAAACCAACAAATTGGTGTAATGGTTGTTGCAGGGCAGGAGGGTTTTTTAAAAAGTGAGTACAGAAAATTTACTATAAAGGAAAAATTTTCAGGCGATGACTATAAAATGATGAGGGAAGTGCTAACCAGACGTTTCTCCGGCAATATAAAAGGCATAATACCTGATTTTTTACTGATTGATGGTGGACCAGGACATGTTTCCATAGTACAGAATGTACTGGAAGTATTGAATATAAACGTTCCTTTTGCTTGTATGGCAAAAGGTCCTGATCGTAACGCAGGAAATGAAAGATTTTATATGCTGGGCAGGGAAGAATTCAGTCTGGCAAATGACAGCAAAGTCATGCTTTACTTACAATCGCTGCGTAATGAAGCCCACCGTTTTGCGATAACTTCACATAGAAAAAAACGCGATAAACAGTTTATAGTTTCACAATTAAGCAAAATACCCGGCATTGGCAACAAAAGAAAAAAAGCGTTGATGTCTTATTTTGGTTCAGTGAAAAATATAAGCAAAGCTTCTCTGGCTGAAATTCAAAACATACCTGGAATTAGTAAAGGTTTAGCAGAAGTTATTCTTAAACACGTAAATTATAAGAGAGGAGTACTGGAATGACACAAAACCCGTTTTATTATTAGGGAATTTATATCTTAAAACCGCAAAAAAAGGTGTGCGTATTTGTGAAAAAAAATCTCCATAAAATTTGTGAAGCAATGTGGTGGGACTAGTGCGATTCGAACGCACGACCTTCGGATTAGGAGTCCAACGCTCTATCCTGCTGAGCTATAGTCCCATGTTTCCTACCATTCATGTAAAGTTATAGCAAAAAATCCTTTCTTTTCTAGATTTCTTGCATAACCAATTTATGACGACAAAAAACATTTCTGTACTTCTTGAGTATAATGCTATTATATTTAATAACATGGTTTAAGTAAGATTAATGCTAGTTAACAATATTGGTTATTTCTATAACAATCAAAACGACTTTGCTTTAAGCAATATAAACATTAAAGTAAAGAAAGGAAATGTTGCATGTTTATTGGGGCATTCTGGCTGTGGCAAGTCAACAATTTTGAAATTAATTGCGGGGATAGAAAATCCAAAATCTGGAACTATTTTTATAAATGATAGGTTAGTTGCAAGTAATAAGGCATCAGTCGCTATAGAGCATAGAAATATCGGATTGATTTTTCAGCATTCTGCATTATTTCCTCATAAAACAGTAGTAGAAAATATAACCTTTGCTATCCGCAGCTCTTCCAAGAGAGAAAAGCACCTAATTGCATTGGAAATCTTGAAGTTACTCAATATAGAAAAATATGAAAATATGTACCCTAACGCCTTATCTGGAGGACAGCAACAATTAGTTGCAATAGCAAGAGTGATGGCACAAAACCCTGATGTTGTGTTGTTAGATGAACCATTTTCTAATTTAGATATACTGCTCAAGTGCCGAATAAGACAACATATATTGTCCCTTTTCAGAAGTAAAAATATCCCTGTGCTAATGGTAACTCATGACCCGCAAGAAGCATTGAAAGTTGCAGATTTTATCTACGTAATGAAAAATGGTAAAATTATTCAATCAGGAGTTTCTAGCGATATATACCATAAGCCTAAAGATGATACGCTAGCAAAGTTTTTTAGTGAGCTCTCTTCTACTCTACAGTTAAGCGAAAAGTTTCCACTTATTCGCTGCAAGAAAATAATCTAGTTTGGGATTGTTATAAAATAATTAAAAAACCTTGATTTATAATTAAATAAAGGTGATATAATCTATGTGTTACTTGACTTCAGTCAAGTTTTAATATTTAAAGGTCAATATTTTAAATGGAGGTGAAAATGAGTTTAGGACCATGGCAATTGTTTCTAGTCTTAATAATAATTTTAGTTCTGTTTGGTGCAGGCAGATTACCGCAAGTTATGGGTGATTTAGGAAAAGGCATCAAAAACCTTAAACAGGAGCTTAAGGACTCAGAAAAATTATCGTCTAATGAACCAGATCGTTAGCGTCCTCATACTTCGTGACATGCACCTTAGTGCATGTCATCTGTTTAAAAACTTAGTCAGGTTAAAGAATGAAAGAGATGAAGTGTTGGTATGAAATAAATAACAAATATTGAAATACAGCAACAACTATGTTAGCTTAAGAGGAATATTTTATTAAAGGATAATTGTGCAAAAAAGTGAGAAACTAACTAAAGATAAAAAACTAGCTTCTGATATTCTAAAAGAGGTTGCAGATACCAATAACAATGATAGCAATAAAGTAACTTTGTTTGACATTAAAACAGCTTTGCATGAGCGCGGTTTTGGTATTTTAATAATCATCTTCTCCTTGCCGCTATCGGTGCCTATAACGGTTCCACCTGGTTATACAACTATTCTTTCTATACCTTTAATCTTATTCTCACTGCAGCTTCTATTTGGATTTGATTCTCCTTGGATGCCCAGTTGGCTAGAAAGAAGATCTTTTCAGCGTTCAACACTAGCTCTTGTGGTAGAGAAAACTTCCCCTGTATTAGAAAAAATAGAAAAATTCATGAAGCCAAGACTGTCTTTCATTTTCTATGGGCCTGGTGAGAAGATTCTGGCTTTTATGATGTTGCTTTGTGCAATAATAATAGCTCTTCCATTACCTTTTACTCACTTCCTTCCTGCAATTGGCACAACTCTTATTTCACTTAGCATTATGAGTAAAGACGGGTTTCTATCCATATTGGGAGTTTTAGTATCATTGTGCGCGTTGTTGCTTACTCTTGTTGTAATAGTCAAAGGACCACAACTTATAACCGGAGCACTTTCTCTTCTTAAAAGCTTTACAACACTTTAACAAAAGAACGAATTACTAGCGCAAAATGAATAATGCATATTGAAATAAAACAATAATTGTGTTAAGAATTATTTTTATCAAAGGTTTTTCGTGTCAAAAAATGATAAGTTGACTAAAAGTGATAAATTAGCTTCTGATATTCTAAAAGAAGTTGCAGATACCAATAACAATGATAGCGATAAAGTAACTTTGTTTGACATTAAAACAGCTTTGCATGAGCGTGGTTTTGGTATTTTAATAATCATCTTCTCCTTGCCGCTATCGGTGCCTATACCGGTTCCACCTGGTTATACAACTATTCTTTCTATACCTTTAATCTTATTCTCACTGCAGCTTTTATTTGGATTTGATTCTCCTTGGATGCCCAGTTGGCTAGAAAGAAAATCTTTTCAGCGTTCAACACTAGCTCTTGTGGTGGAAAAAACTTCTCCAGCATTAAAAAAAATAGAAAAGTTCATGAGACCAAGAATGTCTTTTATTTTCTATGGGCCCGGTGAAAAAATTTTAGCTTTTATAATGCTGCTTTGTGCGTTATCAATAGCTCTTCCACTACCTCTTACTAACTTCATTCCTGCAATTGGTACGACTCTTATTTCGCTTGGTATCATGAGTAAAGATGGGTTTCTATCCATATTGGGAGTTCTAATATCATTGTGTGGGCTATTGCTTACTCTTGTTGTAGTAGTCAAAGGGCCACAACTTATAATTGGGGCATTTTCTTTTCTCAAAAGCTTCGTATATGGTTAGGCTTTACAACACCTTAACAAAAAAAAAGGAACTTTTTACACCAATCGATAAAGATCATGTGAAAATGTATGTTTGCGGACCAACAGTATATGACACAGCACATATAGGCAATGCACGGTCTGTTGTTGTGTATGATGTGTTATTTCAGCTACTTAAGTTTTGTTATGGCAAAGTTACCTATGTGCGTAACATAACCGACATTGATGATAAGATAATTAATGCAGCAAGTGAAAAAAATAGCAACATAGAAAGTATCAGCACATATTACACCAAGGCTTTTCATGAAGATATGAGAAGCATAAATTGTGCAGAGCCAACACACGAGCCAAAAGCAACGAAAAACGTAGATTATATTATAAAATTAATTGAACATTTGCTGCAATCAGGCCACGCTTATGAATATGACAAACATGTGTATTTTAATATAGAATCTTACCATGAATATGGTGCTTTATCAGGAAAAAAAACTGATGAATTGGTTCCAGGTAGCAGAGTTGAAGTTAATGAAAATAAAAAGCACCCGGGAGATTTTGTGCTGTGGAAGCCTGCAAATGATATTGACTACAAACTTTCAAGTTATTGGAATAGCCCATGGGGAGAGGGCAGACCTGGATGGCATATAGAATGCTCAGCAATGTCATATGCTTACCTTGGCAAAGATTTTGATATTCATGGTGGCGGCATAGATTTACAATTTCCTCACCATGAAAATGAAATTGCACAGAGTAAGTCTGCATTTGCTGGATCAATGTTTGCAAAATACTGGATACATAACGGTTTTCTTACAGTAAATGAAGAGAAAATGAGCAAGTCCTTATTTAATATAGTCAAAGTAAGGGATTTGCTAGATAGTGGAATAAAGGGTGAAGTAATACGCTATGCACTGCTCAAAACTCACTACAGAAAACCACTTGATTGGACAGAAAACGTTATTTCTGATGCACAGGAAACCTTAAATAAATTTAATCGATTATCACGTGGTTTAGATACAACAAATATTGATGAAAGTAACGCAGAGATTTCTAAAGATTTTATAGACGCTTTAAAAAACGACTTAAACATTCCTGAAGCTCTAGCTATATTACATGAAATGGCTGCAAAAATCAACAAAATGAGTAATGAAAGTGAAAAGCTTAAATTAACTGAGAGTTTTGTTAAGAGTGCCAGATTTATTGGTCTTCTTGAGTCAAGTTATGAAAAGTGGTTTGCTGTGGATGTAAATCATCAAGAAATAGAAAGGTTGATAGACTTAAGAAAAATTGCAAAAAAAAATAAAAATTACGATACTGCAGACAAAATAAGAAATCAGTTGAAACAAATGGGGATTACAATTTCTGACAATGAAGATGGTACAACAACCTGGTAAATTGATATGGAAAACTACTTCCTGTTATTCACAGATAGTCTAGTATCATCATTAGTCTTACCCATACATCAAGGTTTTGTGTTCAATACCATGCTTTATTTCAGGTCGTATCACACTCCACTACTTATGTTATTTTTTGGAGTACTAGGATCAAGCCTTGGTGGAATAGTTAACTGGTACTTAGGTAGAATAACAATCTCTATACGAAAATCATACCACAAATTAGAAAACGAATATACAACGCCAAAAGTTACAAAAAATTTGCTAATTTTTGCAACTTTATTACTTTCGTGGGTGCCAGCACTTGGAAGTGTGATTCAAATTTTATCAGGTTATTTCAAGTTAAACCTTTATATCCTTGCCCCTTTAATCATTCTATCTAATTTCTTCTATTTATTATATCTAATACTTACTTTTGGAGTATAACAGCTATAGTATTACAGCTATTAAAGCCCACTTCCGTCATTCTATGCCTTGATAGAAGCGGAGCTATAAATTAAATGCAAAATTCAGTAGTCATAGGATGCACCATGAGCTAAAAGCAATTCCACAAGCTCTTGGTGATTATTATTAGCTGCATAATACAATGCTGTTTTTCCTTCATTATTTTTAGCGTTAACATCGGCGTTGTGTTTTAGCAGTATTTTTGCCACAGCAACTTTTCCCATTACGGCAGCAAAGTGTAGTGGCGTATCGTCATCTTTGTTCTTGGTATTAACACCTTTTTCGGCAAGGTATTCTACTATTTCCAAATTTTCACGAAAAACAGCACAGTGTAATGGAGTCAAGCCATCTTTATCCATAGCATTGACATTAGCGCCTTTGTTTACAAGATGTTCTACTACATCTAAATCACTATTACTAGCAGCTAAATGCAGAGGTGTTTTATAATAAATATCCCTAGAATTAATATCAGCTCCTTTCTCTATAAACTTTTTCACTACAGCTAAGTAGCCTAGATAAGCAACCGAGTGTAGAGGAGTTGTACCGTCATTATCTTTTATGTTAATGTCTGTACCCTTTTCATCTATCAAGTATTCTACTACATTCAAGCTTCCACCCTGAGCAGCATAGTGCAACAGAGTACTGCCGTCTTTGCTCTTAGCACTAATGTCAGCACCTTTACTAACAAGGTACTTTACTACATCTAATCTTCCATTATAAACAGCAAAGTGTAATGGAGCGTGACCAGAATTATTTTCAACATTAACAGCCATTATCAATTTACCTGGGAAATGTGTTGATATATGTGTGAGTATAGCCTTAATTGCTTTAAAATCACCACTTGCAGCAAGCAAGTGCAAAGGAGTACTTTTCTTTATAAAAAATGGTTTCCTATGTATACAAGATGAGTTAAAGTAAAAATCATCAATCAACTTACCATATTTACTTGCATATTCCCAAATAGACACAATGTGACTGATTGCTATATCACCACTATTTATCAATTCCAGAGCTTTTCTAAGAACTTCTTCTTCCCGGACTGCCTTTTGTAAATTCAACTCAGTTACTTTCTGCACTAGTCTGTGAATGTTTGCCACTCCTTTTTTTAAGTCAATTATTGAATATCTATCGAGTAGCTCAACAGCCTTCCATAACTTTTCCTTATCCTCTGCTATTAACTTTGAAAAGACTTCTTCTATATGAATCTTGTCAGGAGCAAGATAAGCCATTACTTCTAGAATCTTCAATGCTTCTGGCCCACATTCTCTTTTTGCTATAGCATCAATCGTAATTTTCCAAGCTATGAATGTTGTTTTAGTATAACGGTCACTTTTATATTTAGACTCAAAGTCGAGCAGTTTCTCTGCTTCTTTTTCATACCTTTTTAGGTAGTCACTAACCCCAACTCTTTCTTCACCTCTGCGACTTAATACAATGTTGCTTTCATTTATATATGCAATTGCTTGCCCCAAAGCTAGTGGGAAATATTGTAACTCCTCTGTTAGTTTTTTTATTTCTTCATCTTGTAAATTATCTTTTATATTTAAAGCCCTCTTGACAAACCTTATAGCCTCCGTTTTTTTGAATACACCTAGCTGTATTGTTTTTATTTTTTCCTCGTCTTCTGCTATTCTCCAATCTTTATTACGAGAAGTAATTAAAATGTAAGGTTTTTTATGTCTAGGGTGTAAAGATGAAGGTAAAAACCTTTTAATGTCTTCATATCCCTCAGCATTATCAAAAATGAACAGGCTTCTCCTTCCCCTTCTTGCAAAAAAAGCATATACTTCTCTAACAATGTTTTCTATCGTCTTGTCCCTTTCGTGCCTATCTTTGGTAGGAATGCCTAATCTATTATTAGCTAAATCCAGGAAAGAATTTTTCATAGTTTCAGTGCTTTCAGCATCTATCCAGATAGCATTAACATAATAATCCTTTCCATATTTGTAAGTATATTTCCTAGCCAACTCACTTTTACCTACTCCTCCAAGACCGCTAATAGAGGCAACCTGCGATATCACCGCTTGTTTTTTTGCACTTCTTTGTAGCATATTATGCAGAGCTGTTAACACTCTGCCTCTACCAGTAAAAGATGCCACTGGCTCTATTATGCCAAACCAAACCGCCCCTAAAATTTCCTCTCTTATTTCTTCAAGAAGAGCTTTTGCTTTCTCATATGATAGAAACTCCTCTTCTTCTTTCTCCAGCAAAATCAGCACTTCTTCCTGGTAACGGCTGTAAAAGTGCTTTGCATCAGTATTGCTGAATTCCTTGCCCAATTCACTCTTAATAATTTCACTAAGTTCAGTTCCGCTTGGCAAATTGACTGCAAATACTAATTTATTTAAAAAGTCTTCTATTTCTTTATCGCTGACTTCTCTACCTACCTCACGCTTTATAAAATTCTTATTCTCCTGCAAATATGAGATAATGCTATCATCAAATTTATATCTTACACCATCACCTACATCCAGAAACTCATCTTGTGTGTCTATTCTTATGACTGAAATTTCCTTTCCTTTATTCTTCCCACTCGGCATCATTCTCAGCTTTCTTACTGGATGCGATGTCGAATCCGCGGAATCAAAATCATCATTTGTAATAATGACAAAATCCTCTATTTCACCCTCAAACTCTCCACTACTTTTGATCTTTAAATAAGCAATGAGATATTTTATTAAGCCAAACGCACCATTCTTTCCCGGTGTTAATAAGTCACCTATACTGATCTTTTTGTGCCTACCCTGCCTGTGCTTGACTTGTATGAATCTATGTACTATTTTCCCATCTTGTTCATACCGAAGAACAATATCATCAAAATCCTTAGCTGATTTTTTCTCTGTGAATAGGCGGAAAGAATACTCTCTATCTACTGCATGTTTAGGAAACAGCATTAGCCATCTCGCTTGATACATAATACCATGAAAGGTGCGCTTAACCGCCGAGCAGGATAATCTTACAGGCACCTCACTCTAATCTCTCACTCAAAATTGAATTCACCACATCAGGGCTGGCTTTTCCTTTGGTAAGTTTCATAACTTCGCCGACAAAGAATCCGTATAACTTTGTTTTACCGCTTTTGTATTCTTGAACTTTATCTTGGTTGTTATTGACGATTGTGTCGATAACTCCTGATATTTGACCTCTATCGGTTATTTGTTTTAGGTCTTGCTCTTCTATAATTAAAGATGCAGGTTTGCCAGTTTCAAACATAATATCAAAAACTTGTTTACCAAGTTTAGCAGAGATCGTTCCATCAACGATAAAATCTAAGAGCTCGGACAGGGCATTGGCTTTGATTGGAGAGCTCACAATATCAATATTTGCTTTATTTAAACGACCGAAAAGCTCTACAGTTAACCAGGTGACCGCGAGCTTTGAATCATGTTTTTTTATCAATTCCTCAAAATAATCAGCAATTGCTTTATCGGAGGTAATGACGTTTGCATCGTATTCGTTGATACCCAATTCCTCAATGTATCGCAGCTTTTTTTGATCTGGCAACTCGGGCAAAGATGATTGAATTAAATCAATTTTCTCCTGGCTTACCTCAACAGGTAATAAATCAGGCTCAGGGAAGTATCTATAGTCGCTTGCATCCTCTTTGTTTCGCATCACTTTTGTTTTTCCCGAAGCAACGTCAAACAATAAGGTATCTTGACTTATTTCTTCTCCACTTTCTAAAATTTCAATTTGTCTTTGTATTTCATAGTCTATAGCTTGCACAATATAACGTATCGAGTTCAGATTTTTTATCTCACAACGAGTGCCAAATGTGCTACTGCCTTTTAGGCGGACAGAAACATTTGCATCACAACGAAGTGATCCCTTTTCCATATCACCATCACACGAACCAATATAACGCAAAATCTGCCTCAATTTTTTCATGCATTCTGCAGCTTCCGCAGATGAACGGAGATCTGGTTCTGAAACAATTTCCATTAAAGCAACCCCTGCACGATTTAAATCCACATAAGTTTTGCTTTCCTCATGAACGCTCTTTCCTGCATCTTGCTCTAAATGAATTCTCGCGATTCTTATTTCTTTTTCATTATCGTTGATAAATATTCTACCATTTTTAACTATTGGCTCAAAAAACTGGGTTATCTGGTACCCTTGCGGTAAATCAGGATAAAAATAATTTTTCCGATCAAAGTAAGAATACTTATTAATTTCTGCAGAAAGTGCAAGACCGGTGCGTATTGCTTGCTCTATGCAGTAATAATTTAGTATTGGCAGCGTACCTGGCATTGCCGCATCAACTAGAGAAACTTGAGTGTTATGCTCAGCACCAAACTCCGTTGATGAGCTAGAAAATAGCTTCGTATTAGAAGAAACTTGAGCGTGCACCTCAAGCCCAATTACTGCTTCCCAATCCTCTTTCGTCATGTATTTTATTTAAATGATAATCTTAATATTCTGCAAAATTAGCACAAAAAGTCAAAACAAAACTCATGTTAGCTAAGTGGTATGCAGATTGTTTTACCCATAGAAACGGGTTAAATGCAAAAGATTACTTGACAAGCTTCGCCAGCCCTCTTATCATAAAATTGAAGCTATTTATTTATCTTCTCTGTACAGATTAAATGACAAAAAAACTCACGTATCTGGCGTCTCATGTTTAATTTTTTGCACTATGTGCACCTTATGTCTTTATAAAACTTCTACCTACATAAGCTGAAACGCGCTTATAAAGCGTTTAAAACATAAAAAAACGCCAACTTAAAAAATGGATAGTGAATAACTAGCTACCCTAGGGTTTCTTTTGCCTTTTTTTCTGTTTAGTAAATTTCTTAACGTTTATGATTTAGATTAGTTGCGGTTTAAAAGCAACTGAATCGCGGTTATTAAGTGTTTAGAATAAAAAAACGCCATACTTGAAAGTATAATGTAAGTAATTAGCCAACCACGGGGCTTCTTTTGCCTTTTTTTTCGTTTGGTAAATTTCTTAATGTTTGTAGCTAAACGATAACCGTCATCCCGCTACTTGTTAGCGGCCGAGATACCGCGAATGAATCGCGGTATGACGTAGGATTGCTGTCATTCCAGTGCCAAGCACTGGGATCCAGCCTTTATTATTTGGTTGAAATTAAGTCTTCTGGATCCCAGTGTCAGCTACTTGGATGACACCATTCTTTTTCCTGGATTCCAGTGTCTGGGCACTGGAATGACATCCTCCCTTGTGGAGATTGCTCTCAAATCACAATGTTCGTACAGCCATACGCGTCAAGTTAAGGAAATAAAGGTATGAAAGAGATAGAATAATAAGGTATAAGTTCTCCCAGATATACTTTTAGTGAGAGAACCAATGAATAAAATAACTTGCTTATCAAAAAAGCTCAAAGAATTTTTTAATGAAAAAGCAGAGAAAATCTCAATTACAACAAGGTTTATAAAAAGAAAGAGAAAGCTAAAAGGTTCATCATTCGTAAAAGCCATGGTCTTGGGTAATATAGGAGTTGATAATTGTAGCGTAGAAACAATGTGTCAATTACTAAACGAGGACTCGATAGATATAACAAAACAAGGTTTGGATTTTAGATTTACTGAAGAAGCAGTGGAATTTATGAAAAGGATGTATAATGAATCTGTGATTCTCTTTAAAAATATCTTGCAAGTTGATTGCAAAATCTTACAGCAATTTAATAGTGTTAAATTATTGGACAGTAGCTATATTACTCTACCTAACAGTATGGAAGAGATGTATAAAGGTTATGGTACTAGCTACAGTGGCTATGAAAGCAATACTAAGTCTGGAATAAAGTTACAATTAGTTTTCGACTACATGAATCAGATAATAGACCAACTTAATTTAACGGAGGGGGTAAGATCAGACCAGGGATATAGGAAACATTTAAGTAATATATTAAGCAATGATTTGCTAATATCTGATCTCGGTTATTTTGTGCCAAGTTCTTTTAAACAAATCAATGAAATAGGAGCTTATTTCATAAGTCGTTATAAATCCGATACCAACATATATGATGTAGAAACAAATCAAAAAATGGAGTTATTAGAATGTTTAGAGGATAAGTTATTTTTAGAAAACGAGGTATTGTTAGGAAAAGAAGCAAAAATTAGAGTAAGAATTATATGTCAGAAACTAACTGAAGAACAGTCTATGGCCAGAAGAAGGAAAGCTAATAGATTAGCAAGATCGCAGGGATATACATCCTCTAAAAGAAATCAAAAATTGTTGAACTGGTCAATATTTATAACTAATGTTCCAGAAAATAAAATTAGTGCTGAGCAAGTATTAACGATTTACAGAGTAAGGTGGCAAATTGAGTTATTATTTAAATTGTATAAAAGCCATATCAGGCTTGATAAGCTAAAAGGAAAGCCATGCAGAGTATTATGTGAACTATATGCTAAATTGTGCGCAATTCTTATATTTCACGGCATAGTTGGTTGCACAGAAGTGAAAAAGAATACAGAACTTAGCTTAACAAAGGCATTTATTGAGCTAAAAAGGCGGGTTAGAGAGTTATTTTTAGTATTAACCAAAATTAATAGTTTAAAAGCATTTCTTAAAAAACTCACTATAACTTGGTCGCGATTTTCATTAAAAGACAAACGTAGAAGGGCTAGAGTATCCACTTTAACCTCTCTAAATTTGCTCACAATCTCTTAACTTGACGCGTATGGTTCGTACAGCTATGCAAACACAAAGGTGTCATTCCAGCGCGTGACGCTGGAATCCAGTTGAGCTATTTCAACAAAAATACTACATTTTGAGATGAACGTTCCAGACTTATTTACAAGTATAACAATTGAAGTCTGGATTCCAGTGTCAAGCACTGGAATGACATCATAGGGGCACTGCCCTTTTGGATGGAAACCAGTGTCAGCTACTTAGATGATACCTTTTTTCTACTTAGTTTGGGTTATGCAAGAAGTCTATTGCATTCCTGAGCAATTTGATTCATTATTCTTTTTGTAAAAAATTTTCTTAACTTTCTCTCCACTTTTTTGGTAAGGTCACTTTAAAGGAAGTCTAATAGATGCTACATAGAAATCCAGATGAGTTTCTAAAGTCTATTCCAAAAGATAAGCGCATAATGTGCCTTGACATGGGAGAAAAGCAAATAGGCATAGCATTTAGCGATAAAACACAGCTCATAGCCACAGCTCATAGCATATATCACAGAAGAAATATGAGCAAAGATTTAGGTTATCTGCATAGAATATTCAAAGAAAATGAATCTGGATCAATGGTAATAGGACTACCATTAAAAATGGACGAGCAAGAAACTAAATGGTGTAAAACTATAATCCAATTCGCAAATAAAATAATAAAAAAATATAAAGTAAATATATACTTACAAGACGAAAGCTTCTCAACATCTATCGCAACTCATACACTAAAAATTACTGGAATATCAATCACAAAATCGAAAAAAATAGATGATAAAATCTCCGCATGTATTATTTTGCAACGAACGTTAGACAAGATAAATACAATCAAATAGTTTTTCCAGATCTGGAAATCTTCAAACTGAATCCCATATAAAAGTTACTCAACAAAACAAGAACCTTTCGTATAAGCATGACAAATTGCTACAGCAAGAGCGTCAGCAGCATGGTGGCATTTTATACTCAAATTTTTAACTATTTGCTTCACCATAAATATAATCTGATCCTTATCAGCATGGCCATTTCCGGTAATGCTTTTTTTTACATAGTTTGCATCATATTCATTCATAGTTAGCTTTGTTATTTTTAACGCTAAAATTACAACCCCTCTTGCATATCCTAAAGTTAGTGAAGATTTAGGATTTTTATTAACAAAAATTTTCTCCACCGCAGCTTCATTCGGGGAGTATAGGGAAATTACTTTCTTTAATTGTTCAAAAATTATATGTAGGCGTTCACCTGTACCCAATTTACCATCAGTTGATATGGTACCGCCGCCCAAAAATTCAATATTATTTTTTTCGTTCAGGCTGATAATGGCCCACCCAGTCTTGCTTATTCCTGGATCTAGACCTATTATTTTAACCACTTAATAAACGCTTAACCAATAGACAAACAAAAATAAAAATATCCAGACTACATCTACAAAGTGCCAATACCAGGAGGCAAACTCAAAGCACAAATGGTCCTGAAGTGTAAATTGGCCTTTCCGTGCTCTAAATAAACACACTGATAAAAATATTATTCCTATTATAACGTGTGCGCAGTGAAAACCGGTAATCATATAAAAATTGGATGTATAAATAAGCTTTTCTCCTGTTTCTTGTAGAGAAAAACTCGCTTCATGATACTCTATTGCTTGCACTATTATAAAAAAAACTCCAAGCAATATAGTTATGGACAGCATTTTAATCATGCTCTTTTTATCATTTTTAAGTAAAGAGTGATTTGCCCAAGTAATTGTTGTACCAGAAAGCAATAATATTAATGTATTCATGAATGGTAGTGACCACGGATCAGGTGGCAAAATTCCCTCAGGGGGCCATTCAACTTTTTTTGCAGGAGAAAACGCCTCAAATAAAAAAACTGGATCAAGCCAGGCTTTAAAGAATGAACAAAAGAACACTATAAAAAATACGACCTCCGAGAGAATAAACAAGTACATTGCAAATTTGAGTCCATGTTTTACAATGGCAGTGTGACATTTGTCATAAATGGCCTCCCTTATTACATCTCTCCACCAATAAAACAGCACCCCTGATACTGCGGAGATTCCCAAAACTAAACAAAACATTCCGACAATTTGTTTATGAAGCGCGCCAACTAATCCAAGTGCAAGAATAAGAATTGCTGCTGATACAGCAATTGGCCAAGGGCTTGGATCCACTAAATGAAAATCATGTTCTTTACTTTTCATAGCTTTTTAAAAAATACTTATTAAGGATACAAATTAGCTTAAAATTGTCAATGTTCCTTAGGAAATTGGATTGAATCTTGAAAAATTATATGCACCGTTCAAAAAATCTAACACAAATTGTGCAGTTATTCTAAACAACTCAAGCATTCTGCTCTTTTCGTTTTCTCTTGCTCTGCTGCAATATCCATCAACAATATTTTCCAAAATAATGCATCCAGACTTTACTGAATCACTGTAACAAAAATTAAACCAATCCCTATATCTATTATTTTTCTTGAATCTATTTTTCATGCTATCAACGACAGTCTCGTATATAAACATGCAAGAATACAAAACCGTCATAGCCTCATAGGTATTACTATGCGAGATGGATAAAAGAAAATTAGTGAAATTAAAACACTCAAGAGATTTCTTTTCGCGACTTATACCGTACATAGTAAAGTAGTAGTCATATAGCATTCTATTAACAGTCACTACTCTTTGGGCTACTTCAGCAAGCGAGATAATACTACTATAATCTTCCATTTTGGATGCAGTAATTAAGGTGGTACGAATATAATCACCTAAGAACAACGTCTTTTGTTGAGCATAGAATTTGAAGTTCTCTATATTTAGGGTGTTATTCGCTAACTCAACATTAAAAGGATGCTCAATTATATCCTTTAAAAGATTTGACCCGTAACAGCTCCTAATTATGCCACTGAACACTGTAGTTACCGATAAAAGATCAAGTTAACGTAAATAATCCGCTGCTAATATTCTTTGCTAGATATATTAGAGTAATATGCCTCATCCCAAAACATTATTTCTAATTCCAGCCCTTTCTTAAAAAACTCATACATCCTCTTTTTTTCACAGTCACTAGCTTTTTTATATAGCTTATTTGTAATATCAGTAACCTCATCAATTACAGCATTTACTGTTTCGCTACTATAAATGTTGATCCACTCTTTGTATTTGTTATTTTTAACCCCTTTAGTTGTTATCTCATTTACCATATGGCGTATAACGATTTGGTATATGTTAAAGCAAGAATAAGATGCTACTAAAGCTTCATTAACAGAATTGTGATATGCGGCACTCATGAAAAAGTCAGTAAAGGCAGAACAAGCTCTTGACTTTTTGTGATCATCAGATAGATCACAATCTTCAAAATATTTTTTATACTGTTCTCGAACATAAAATGCTCCTTGTGCCAAATTGATTAAACTACTCATCATTTCAATATCATCAACTCTAGCTGCAACAATTAAAAAAGCACGAGCGCAATCTATACAATACAGAAAATCCTGCTGAAGGTAGAATTTGAATTTTTCATAATCTAATGTATTATTTATCAATTCAACATTAAAAGGGTGTTCTTTTATTTTATCAATAAGATCAGAAAACTCTTTTACAATTACGTTGTACAGTTCTCCTTCTATTTCGTTATACACTTTATAAGCCTCACAATAAAAATTGAATATAAAAATTATTACTAATGTGGTATAATTATTATGAAAAAGCGTGCTATGCTTTAACAATAAGCTAGTATATAAATATGGGGCTGTAAATCAAAAATTTTAGCAATCTAAAGAAATTTTACTTTCCATAAGATGGTACAAGCCTCCACCTTCTAGGTGGAGAAACTTTAGTTTGTCAATGTCATAACTATACTTTATAAAGTATAGTTATGACGGAATATGACAAAGGAAAACACACTGTATTTTATCATAGGTACCATATAGTCTGGATTACAAAATATCGGTACAGAGTATTAACTAAGGCTATGAAGGAGAGAATACGAACAATCATAGCAGAAGTATCTGAAGAAATGGGGATTAAGATAGAAAACGGAGTAATATCATCAGATCATTTACATTTATTCGTAGTAATACCTCCTCATATAGCTGTGAGTGATTTTGTTCAAAGAGCCAAAGGCAGGTCTTCACGCAAAGTTCAACAAGAATTTCCAGAGCTAAATAAAATGTACTGGGGAAAGCGTTTTTGGGGAAGAGGATACTTTAGTGCTACCAGCGGACATATCACAGATGAAGTCATTAATGAGTACATCAATAAACATACAGATGCACATCAGCCTCATTCTATATCTAGTATAAGATTGGAGTAGCTTTAGCTTCTCACCGCGCTTCCAGCGCTATATCCAACCTTTCGGCTCTCAGCCGATAGTGGTTGAGTATTACCTTCTATATTGAATTCTCTACAAAGATCAGCAGATAAGTCCATGTTTTCCCAAGAAAATCCACCGTCCCTTTCCGACTGTTTACCAAAATGTCCATAACAGGCTGTACGTTTATATATAGGATGATTAAGCGATAAATGCTTGATTATGCCTTTTGTTGATAAATCTATATTATTCTCGATAAACTTTTTAATTACTCTTTCCTCTACCTTATTCGCACCAAATGTATCAATATAGAATGAAGTAGGTTTTGATACACCAATTGCATAAGAAAGCTGCACAAGACAACGTTCAGCCAAACCTGCAAAGACAATATTTTTAGCAAGATATCTTGCCATATAAGCCGCAGATCTATCAACTTTGGTTGCATCTTTTCCGGAAAACGCTCCTCCACCGTGTGGAATATAACCTCCATAAGTATCAACCATAATTTTTCGTCCGGTTAATCCACAATCACTAACCGGTCCACCAATAACAAATCTACCAGTTGGATTGACTAAGAGATTTTCCTCAGGACACATCCATCCTTCAGGTAAAGATGAAACTATGTAAGGGTAAATTATTTCTTTTACTTTTGATTGATCCAAATCCTCAGGGTGCTGTATTGAGACAATAATACTTTCAGCACGTACCGGGAGGTTATTCTCATATGCCAAAGTGATTTGTGACTTTGCATCTGGACCAAGTTTTGCTTCTTTAACTGCGCTCATGATATTTTTCAGAATCGAGTGTGCATAAAAAATGGGTGCCGGCATAAGGTTTTCTGTCTCTGTTGTTGCATAGCCATACATTATGCCCTGATCTCCAGCACCTTGATCCAACCCTATTGCAATGTCATTTGATTGCTCATGCAGCAATATATTTACTTTCACTTTTCTCCAGTGGAACCCATCGTGCTTGTAACCAATATCTTTTATTGTATTCCGTACAATACTTTCAATCCTGCTATTTTTGATGTTAGGCCCAAACACTTCCCCAGCTATAATAACGTTATCTTTGGTGACTAAAGTCTCTATTGCAGCTCGCGCAAAAGGATCAGTAAAAAGGTACTCATCAAGTATTGCATCTGAAATTTGATCTGCTACTTTATCTGGATGACCAGCCGCCACTGATTCACTGGTTACTAAATTTTTATATAAACTCATGTTTTTGCTTATACAATATCAAAACCGCTATAGAAAACACAGTTAGTAACTACTAAATGGTGGGTCTGGGAAGAGTTGAACCTCCGACCTCACGCTTATCAGGCGTGCGCTCTAACCACCTGAGCTACAGACCCATGATTTATTCAAGCTGAAGCTTTCATATTATCTGTAGGCACGATATCAATAAAAGTCTTTTTATTTGCTGACCTTCTAAAGCTGACCCAGCCTTCTATTTTAGCAAAAATCGTATGATCTTTACCTATACCAACATTCTTCCCAGGATGGAATTTTGTGCCTCTTTGGCGCACAATTATGTTACCAGGAATAACCTTCCCATTCTTCTTTATTCCTAACCTACGACCTGCTGAATCTCTACCATTACAGGAACTACCACCTGATTTTTTAGTTGCCATATCTTACCTCTTACTTTTGAAGACTAATTTCATTTATACGAAGAACAGTTATATACTGCCTATGACCAGTTTTCCTACGGTAATTTTTTCTTCTTTTCTTCTTAAAGATTATAATTTTTTCCCCCCTGCACTGCTCCAACACTTCAGCTTTAACAGTAGCATTAGATGAATAAGATAAGCCATTATTTGAAATACAAATCACCTTATTGATTTCCACCTCTTTTTTTTCTTCAGCTTCTAACTTCTCTACCTTTATTATACTACCTTCTTTTACTAAATATTGCTTTCCACCAGTCTCAATTACTGCAAACATGATAAATATAAATTATTGTTATTAACTTTAATCGTAAACGATGTCATATACGCTGTCAATATAAATAAAAAGCATGACTTAACGTTCTTTTTGAGCTACTAAAATACTTCTATCTGTTTTCATCTTTTATCTACCTTTTCTCAGACAGTAGACTTCTTGCATAACCTAAGCAGAAAAAAGGCAAATAGTTATTATAGCTCTAAGTTTACCGACACCGTCATGCAAGTAGCCCCTTCTCCTGTCATTCGAGTAGCTGACACTGGTTCCTTTATGACGATGTCATCCAAGTGTCAGCTACTCGGATGACAAAAAAAGGAGCACTAGGATGACATCATCCTTTTTTGGGATTCCAGTGGGCTTTGTTGCATCGCTCTTCGGATAGTAGGTAACGCACAATAAATTTATGAAGCTATCTCAAATTTAGCCATACCAATATCAGTGAACTTATTGAGCAAATAGCATTTAACAAGTAGTTCCTTCTCTCTATTTGTCTCAGATTTATTCCTAAAACTAAACCCGAATGTTTGTTTCAGTCGCGAGAAAAAACTTTCTATATAAGATCTTTTTCCGTAGTTTGTTTGCCTTTTCCACCTCTTCATTCCATCTTCGCTGCATGATTTTATTAGTCTAATTGCAGCATTTCTCTCAGCCATATAGTCTAACTTTGGATGCTCTGCTGCGTTGTTTTTCGGAGGAATTTTCGTTTTTATACCATATTGATTACACAGCTTATAGAGCTTTTCTCTGTCATATGCCCTATCTGCATATAGTACTTTTATGACATACTGAAAATCGACTTCTTTTAGCAAATCACAAGCTCCATAGTGATCAGCCGTTACTGTATTTTACAGCTATGGCTTTTTTGCTGTTTGTATTCAACATTACATGCAATTTTCTTGTCTGTTCATAGCTGCGATACTTTCTATCTTCGCTATTTTCTTTGCTATGACCAGGAGTGTTGTTGTATATACTAATTCCTGTACTGTCTATAGCAATTTCGATATCTTCCATATTATTTTCTGCAATCATTGATCTTAATATTGAGTTTCTTAAACCTTCTTGATGATTGTGAATAGCTGATAACTTGCAAATTTTTCCCAATTTGCTCAAGGTATCCTGCTATAAACCCAACTGTTTGCCTCAGGCCTATTCTAAATAAACAAGTTATTATGTGCACCAAAATTACAACTTTATCGCTATAAATATTGTTGCCACCTGGTATTTTTGGACCATTCTCGTACCACTTTTCTATGGCTTCGTTGATATAATGAAAAATATTTCCTCTTTTTTCTAGAAATTTGTTATATTCGCTATGGTTACTGACCCTCATTTTTTGTGGCATATTTTTTCTTTCAAGGTTAAATGGCTATTTTATAATGAATTTTGTCAGTAGCCACCAGATTTTTTCAGTTGCTATGCAACAAAGCCATTCCAGTGTCACGCACTGGGATGACAGCAGTCCTACGTCATACCGCCGCGAACCGTCATACCGCGATTCATTCGCGGTATCTCAGCAATAGATCCCGCTAACAAGCAGCGGGATGACGATTGTCGTTTAGCCATAAACATTAAGGAATTTACCAAATGAAAAAAAAGGCAAAAGAAACCCTAGTCATTGTCTATTTTCAGTATTGGCGTTTTTTAAGTCTTAAACACTGCAATTTAGCTGCTTTTAATTGCAACTAACCTACGCTGCAAATGTTTAAGAAATTTACTAAGCAGAAAAAAAGACAAAGAACCCCCGAGTTAGCTAGTCTTTTACTATCTCTGTCGAGTATTGGCATTTTTTGATGTCTTGTAACGCTTTATAAGCGCGTTCAGCTTATTTAGATAAAAATCTAGATGTAGATGAAGTTTTGTAAAGACATACAGTATCTATATACTGCAAAAAATTAAACATAAGACGCCGATACATTAAGTAATCCTTACCTTTTAATCTGCAGATTGGCGAAAGCAAATACAATAGCTTCACTGTTATGATAAGCATACGCGTCAAGTTAAGGAAATAAAGGTATGAAAGAGATAGAATAATAAGGTATAAGTTCTCCCAGATATACTTTTAGTGAGAGAACCAATGAATAAAATAACTTGCTTATCAAAAAAGCTCAAAGAATTTTTTAATGAAAAAGCAGAGAAAATCTCAATTACAACAAGGTTTATAAAAAGAAAGAGAAAGCTAAAAGGTTCATCATTCGTAAAAGCCATGGTCTTGGGTAATATAGGAGTTGATAATTGTAGCGTAGAAACAATGTGTCAATTACTAAACGAGGACTCGATAGATATAACAAAACAAGGTTTGGATTTTAGATTTACTGAAGAAGCAGTGGAATTTATGAAAAGGATGTATAATGAATCTGTGATTCTCTTTAAAAATATCTTGCAAGTTGATTGCAAAATCTTACAGCAATTTAATAGTGTTAAATTATTGGACAGTAGCTATATTACTCTACCTAACAGTATGGAAGAGATGTATAAAGGTTATGGTACTAGCTACAGTGGCTATGAAAGCAATACTAAGTCTGGAATAAAGTTACAATTAGTTTTCGACTACATGAATCAGATAATAGACCAACTTAATTTAACGGAGGGGGTAAGATCAGACCAGGGATATAGGAAACATTTAAGTAATATATTAAGCAATGATTTGCTAATATCTGATCTCGGTTATTTTGTGCCAAGTTCTTTTAAACAAATCAATGAAATAGGAGCTTATTTCATAAGTCGTTATAAATCCGATACCAACATATATGATGTAGAAACAAATCAAAAAATGGAGTTATTAGAATGTTTAGAGGATAAGTTATTTTTAGAAAACGAGGTATTGTTAGGAAAAGAAGCAAAAATTAGAGTAAGAATTATATGTCAGAAACTAACTGAAGAACAGTCTATGGCCAGAAGAAGGAAAGCTAATAGATTAGCAAGATCGCAGGGATATACATCCTCTAAAAGAAATCAAAAATTGTTGAACTGGTCAATATTTATAACTAATGTTCCAGAAAATAAAATTAGTGCTGAGCAAGTATTAACGATTTACAGAGTAAGGTGGCAAATTGAGTTATTATTTAAATTGTATAAAAGCCATATCAGGCTTGATAAGCTAAAAGGAAAGCCATGCAGAGTATTATGTGAACTATATGCTAAATTGTGCGCAATTCTTATATTTCACGGCATAGTTGGTTGCACAGAAGTGAAAAAGAATACAGAACTTAGCTTAACAAAGGCATTTATTGAGCTAAAAAGGCGGGTTAGAGAGTTATTTTTAGTATTAACCAAAATTAATAGTTTAAAAGCATTTCTTAAAAAACTCACTATAACTTGGTCGCGATTTTCATTAAAAGACAAACGTAGAAGGGCTAGAGTATCCACTTTAACCTCTCTAAATTTGCTCACAATCTCTTAACTTGACGCGTATGGTTATGATAAGCTTACTATTACCCACAAATATAAATGTTTGTTGCATAGCTCTTAATGGCATAACTTTTGCTTGAAATAACTGTTTATATGGTGCAATTTACAGCTTTTAGTTGCTAAAATTATAACTCTTAGTTTAATAATTTTAATCTAATAAGCTTTCAGGTTAATAAAATTAAATTATTTGAGTAAATACAATATTATGTTTTTATTTGTGGGTAATAGTAAGGTTATGATAAGGGGGCTGGCGGAGTTTGTCAAGGAAGTTTTTTTGTTTCTATTCCCAATAAAAGTTTGTTATATGGTTATGCAAGAAGTCTAATATTAAAAATGACACAACAACATAATTAAATTAGACTACTTTATTCTCTTAGTTACTTGCTTTTCTCTTGCTATTGCAAGGCTTTTTTCTGGTACATCCTCAACTATAACACTACCTGCTGCAATTACAGATTCATCATGAATATTAAGCGGCGCAATTAGTGAGCTATTGGCGCCAACAAAGCAATTGCTCCCTATATTCGTTTCATGTTTATTTTTCCCATCATAATTACAAACAATAGTGCCTGCTCCTATATTACTCTCCTGCCCTACTTTAGCATTTCCTATATAACTTAAGTGTTTTATTCTAGTGTTTTGACCAACTTCACTTGTTTTCACTTCCACAAAATTTCCTATTTTTGCCTTATTACCAATTGTTGTGTTTCCGCGTATTCTGGTAAATGGACCGACCTCAGCATTACTTTTAATTAAGCAGTTTTCTAAATGCGAAAATGGCAGTATTTTCCCACCAGACTCTATTTTCACTCCAGTACCGAAAAAAACATATGGGTAAATAACTGAATCTCTGGCAATTTGCGTATCAAGAGAAAAGAAAACAGTCTCTGGTGCAACAAGCGTTACTCCGGAGTCGGTAAAAATTTTTCTTTTATTTTCTTGAAAGTAAAACTCAGCTTTTATAAGGTCATTTCTGTTATTTATTCCCGTTGCTTCTTCTCCACCGGTAATAACGTAACCGACATTTAAATTACTCTTCACTGCAATGGAAACTATATCGGTCAAGTAATATTCATGAGTTGAGCTATTGCACTCTATTTTCTCCACCAATTCACGTAAATTCTTTGCACATGCAACCATTATTCCAGCATTTGCAAGAAATTCTTCATGATTATTTTTATCACTCTTTGCTTCTACGATTTCTCTTAAGGAACCATTCTCAATAATTAACCTACCGTATTCTTTATTGCTTGTCCTAAAACCTAGGCAAACTAGAGCCTTGCCTTCTAAATAACTAATCATTTTAGTTATTGTGCTGCTTTTTATGAGCGGAGTATCCCCATACTGCACAACAACTATGCTTGAATCTGGCAATTCTCTTAGGTTTCTCATCGCAGTTTTGACCGCATCTCCCGTGCCAAGTGTTAATTCTTGTGTAATTAACTGTATATCCTTAAAACACTTTAGTCTTTCAATTAAAGGCTGATCAACTACAACAGCAATATTTTCAGGATTTAACTGTTTTGCATTGTAAATGACATGCTGGAGCATGGAAAAACTGCCTATTTTGTGTAGGACCTTAGGCAAATCTGAATTCATCCGCCTGCCATGCCCTGCAGCAAGTATAACGAACGTATGAGTTTTACTTATCACTTATCTTAAAGATGAAAAATGAAAACCGTAATGATCAAGCCAGCTGATTTTGTTGTCATAAAAGCTCCTCAAGTCGCTAATTTGATATTTTAGCATTGCAAGCCTTTCTATACCAATGCCAAACGCAAAACCGTTGTATTTAGTATGGTCTATTCCAACATTTTGAAATACATTTGGATGCGTCATACCGCATCCCAGTACTTCTATCCATTTACTACCTTTATAACTTATGTCCACTTCCGCAGAAGGCTCGGTAAAAGAGAAAAAACTATTACGAAAACGTATCTTCAGCCCTTTATCGCCAAAGAACTTATTAAGGAAGTGATGAATAGTAAATTTTAACTGGCCCATATTGACATTCTCATCGACATATAACCCCTCTATTTGATGGAACATAGGGGTGTGAGTTGCATCAAAGTCGTTTCTGTATACTCTACCTGCGGCTACTATTTTAATTGGGAATTTTTTTGTTTTTTCCATGGTTCTAATCTGTACAGATGAAGTGTGAGTGCGCAGTACCATTCTTTTATCGTTTATTTTATTCTTTAAGTAGAAGGTATCTTGCTCCTCTCGTGCAGGATGATGACTTGGAGTATTCAGTGCATCAAATACATGAAATTCATCTTCAATATCAGGGCCATCAACTGCTTTAAAACCCATATGTGCAAAAATAAGCTTTACTTCATTTATAACCTTACTGAGTGGATGGACCTTGCCCATTTTTTCTGGTCTAACGGGCAACGTGATATCAACTGCCTCGTTCTGCAATTTAAAGTTAACTTCTTCTGTTTTTAGCACATTTTCCCTATTCATGATAAGATGATCTATCTTATCACGTAAAGCGTTAATCACTGCACCTAAATCACGCTTTTTCTCTGCATTTTCTATCTTTTTTAAGTTATCAAAATACGCTCTAACTACACCCTTTTTTCCCAAATATAATAGCCTAACTTTTTCTAAATCTTGCAAAGAAGAAGCATTCTCAATTTCGGAAACTGCTTTATCTTCAAGTGAAAGTATGTCATCTAATAACTCTTTATTCATCTTAAAAACGCTGGCTTAAACTTTCATTATAGTGAAATTTTAAATATCATCAACAATCCGAAAAATTGCCCTATTCTGATTATTAATTTATTGACTAATTAATCTTTTTTATTTACCTTTGCGTTGATGAATTTGCTGTATCAACTATGCACAACAGTAACACTGAAACTAAGAATAAGTATAAAATAGAGGATTTACCTAAGCTCTTTAAGGAAAAATCCAGAAACATAAGTAAAGCATTTTCTAGCGAAACAATTAAGATCAGTGCTATTCGCTCGAGAAGTATTGAAAGCAATATACAAAAATTTTCATTTGAGCTAACAGCAACAGATAAAGACACCTTTAATATAAGATTATTTCGAATAAACCCTTTAATTGATTTTTTCAAAATCTGCCTTTCCCGGGAAAAAAAATTTACAGCCAACATAAAAGTGCCCAAAGAAAGCAGTGAACTATATAATAACTACTGTAAAACTAACAGTTATAAAACTGTAGAAGAATTCGTAAATAGTGCTCCGCCTCAAATCCTTCTGCAGGGCACAACGATAACGCTACAAACAGACGTTGAAAACATTAACCTGGACAACTTGTACCAAATCGAGTTATTTCTAAATGAAAAGCTACAACATGCAGAAAAAACTGAAAATGAAGACAAAAAAGAACAGAGTGAAACTAACCAAAAAAATGCACAAAATAAACAAATCGTACCAGTTACAGGCCTGTTTGGCTATAATTTAACAAGTAGTAAAAAGCAAGTGATGCGGGTTCCAATAGTTGTTGCTGCAATGCGTGACAATTTTTTTTGGTTTGGATCTTCTTTTCGGCTATCCAATTTTTTTAATACAATACAATTCTTCTTTCAACAGCCACCAAAACTGTCCATACGAAACCAGAGGGCTTTGACTTACCATCCAACACTTCAAGAGACAAAACAGGACAAGGTAACACAAAAAGATGGAATCGAAGAAAGAAGAATAGAAGACGTCACAATGCTTATTTCTGATTTCGGTCAAACTACTTCGCACACAGAGTATTTTAAGGCTAACAGAAAAAAGAAGTCAAAAAAGCAGACCAAAGAACTATCAGAGAAAGAAAAACCATTAGCCATAAAACAAGCACAAAATGATGCTAGAGTAGCTATGATAGATAACCAAATTGAGCACAGGGGGAAAAAA
Source organism: Wolbachia endosymbiont (group A) of Cydia splendana (assembly GCF_947179475.1). Lineage (NCBI taxonomy): Bacteria > Pseudomonadati > Pseudomonadota > Alphaproteobacteria > Rickettsiales > Anaplasmataceae > Wolbachia > Wolbachia endosymbiont (group A) of Cydia splendana. The sequence continues at coordinate 421,106 of NZ_CAMXBP010000001.1, read as the reverse complement.
CTCGATAAAATATTTATTGAAGTGATGAGTGGATACAAAAATCAAGATCCAGAAACATTTTGCAATATTTTCAGCTCAGTATTCAATATTGTTTACTTTCAAGATAAACAATTACATGCAATATTAGAGCCAGGCGAAATATCAGAAGTATTACAGATACTCGAAAGGCCACAACCTCTTAGTAACTCACTTTTAGGTAAAGAATATTTACAAAAACAAGTATATAGAAAAAAAGAGCAATTGCTTAAATTAGTTTCAGGTGTTTATATACAACAACCTTCTCCACAACATGAAAATACTCCTCATAAATCTACAAACCCTTTACCAATTAAAGATCTTTCACCAGCAACAAATGAAGCTAAAACTCTACCACCTACTAACATTACACTCAAATCACCGTTAAAAACTGTATTTTCCTCAAAAAAGGCTTATTTTTGTCTATTTATAATAGTAGCATCTGCATCAACACTTTGCTTATGGCATTTTCCATTAGGAAAAGTGTCAATGTTAAAAGGATTAGTGCCACCAGAAAAAAGGGAAAGTATTGGGTTAGCATTGAACATAGGGTTGCCAATATTAATCGCGCTGTGTATTTTGAATTTAGCTCGCTTTATATATTCTGAATATTCTATAGAATCTATTGAACAGAACAAATCTCCTTCTCGCATTTAAACTTACCCAAAATGTAAACAAGTTGTCCTAAGAGATCTTTCATGGTAAAATTATTTATTTTCACCATATGTTTAAAGGAATTATCACGGATATCGGGACTATAACTGATACTACCACTCACTCCAACTCTGATCAAATTTTCCATATCAAGACACAAAATTTATCCTCTATAAATAAAGGAGATTCAATAGCTTGCTCTGGTGTGTGTTTAACTGTTGTTGATATAATGAGCGATATATTTACAGTCCAAGCATCTCAAGAAACTATGAAGGTTGCTAACTTAAATACGTGGAGAATAGGAAAAAAAATAAATCTCGAACAAGCAATGAGATTAAGCGATAAGATCGATGGCCACCTGGTTCAGGGTCATGTTGATGGGATAGTAAAATTTTTAACAATTAATCAAAATTTAGATTCTCATGAAATCAAACTATCGTGCCCACAAGAATTAATTAAATTTGTTGCAAAAAAAAGCTCCGTTACACTAGATGGGGTTTCCCTCACAGTGAATTCAGTTATTAATCAGGAATTTACAGTAAATATCACTCCCTATACATGGGAAAATACAACTTTTCAGTACAACAAAGTAAATGATTATTTGAATTTAGAAATTGACATGATCGCTAGGTATTTAGATCAATTGATGCAGCATAAATACAATTAATTTTACAACCTTGTTATTTACAACTATTATATCTTGAAAACCATATAGATATAAAACATGCTTTTCGATAGCCTAATTATCTTCATTGTTGTTCTATGCGTAATAATCTCGGTAACTAGAGGCTTTATAAAAGAGCTATGCGCACTAATGTTTCTATTTTTATCGGTCTTTCTGACAGCTAATCACTATGATTTTTTCACTCCAAATTATAGTAAATATTTTGATTCTAAAGTTACACTAAACATACTTTCTACAATCTCTGTATTTATTATACTTAATCTTATATTCATGATAATAAATAACTGGCTAATGTACATATTATTACCCATAAGGTTGGGGTTTATCGATAGAGTTACTGGAATCTTTCTCGGAGTGCTTAAAGGAATATTGCTCTCTTATGTATTATTTTTTGCTGTGCACTTATATTGCTACACAGTATATGACAAAAAAGAGGGAGAGTATAAAATAGAAGCAGAAGACATATTGCCTAATTGGATAATAAATTCACACTCTTATCAGGCTTTATTTGTGACAGCAGAAGAAGTAATTGACATGTATGTACCAGAGTCGTTGATACTAAAAATAAAAGAGATCGGTGGAGAAATGGTTGATCAAGAAAAACCTAAAAACAATAAAAAAGAAGAGTAAATATTTATTTATAAATATTTTCATTGGGAGTATTCAAAAAGCCATATGTGTCAGGTTAAGAGCACAGAATTTTTTACTGGAAATATTAATTTTGTTTTAGCAATAAATCAACTTAAGGTCATAATATCTTGACATTTATTTAATGTTGCTATATAATAGCTATGTACATTTTGTGTACTATAGCAATAAAATTACCTTGTAATAGGTGTATTGGACCCGAGGGCAGTACTCGGCGCCTCCACCATGTTTTTTAATTATACGGGGGCGATTAAGGATCGACATGCATAGTAAAGATGGTAGCTTTGCTCGGTTAGACACCACCGCTAAGAGTTCATAATTTAAATGCAAACGATAATTTTGCTGCTGAAGAATATCGTGTTGCTGCTTAATTTAGCACAACCGGTTTATTACTAAAGCACGGTTTAGGGAACGCCGGGTAACAGAAGTTCCCCCAAAATTTACGTATGTGAAAGTTATATGGAGCAAACAGATTACAAAAAACTGCTTAATTCTGCTAAGTTTCAAGTTATCAAAAAGACTTTAGATGTTATATCAGGTAATGGTTTTATCCCTCACTTAGAAATATTATTTTTCACATATTTTAATGGTGTGACCATGCCAGATCGTTTGAAAAAGTCATACCCTACTCAAATGCTTATTATATTACAGCATCAATTCTATGATTTAAAAGTTTCTGAGGATAAATTTAGCGTCAGTTTGAGTTTTCAAGGAAAACAAGAGCGAATTACTATACCGTTTTTTGCTATTAGTGAGTTTCGTGATAAAATTTCAGGAGATGTTTTAATATTTGACAAAATCAGTATCGACTCTGATAAAGAATACAAAAGTGAAAAATGTACTGAAAAACTATCAAACGGTAGTATTATATCCATAGATCAACTGCGTGATGAGTAACTGCTCATCTTTATAAACAAAAAATATTAATAGAAAAAAGTGGTCTAACTTAAGTAATAGAATAGAGGGTAGATAAGTATGCTAAATCTTTAATTATTTATTAACGCAGGTGGCAAAATTTTTCTTACATATCATCAACTTCCTTTATTGAAAAATTCAGAAAAATGTTGTATAATTATTAGTAGACTTTGGTAAAACATATGACAGATTCAGGAATTAGTATAACTTTTGACCCAAAAACTTCACATAACCTTACTAAGTTAGCTGAAATCACCAAGGAATCCGTTCAAGAACTAGCAAAAAGGTTAGTCATCGAAGGAATCGAGTGCGAAGTAGAAGATATTGCGTTATATAAAACTATTAAGGAATGTGAGGATGTAGACTGGAACACAGTACTATCTGAAAGGGAGAGGACATAAACTGAAATACGATATTGTCTACTCAAAAAACTTTACTGAAAGAGATTTTCTAAATCTTCCAAAAACAATAAGATCAAGGATTACAAAAGCGATAAACGAGCGGCTTACAACTGATCCAATTAAATTTGGTAAACCATTACGTGGCAGGCTAAAAGGGTATAGAAGAATAAGGGTTAGTGATTATCGAATTATTTATACTGTAAATATTGCAAAACATAAGGTGTTTGTTGCTACAGCAGGACATAGAGACACCATTTATGAGAAGGCTACTTGATAAACATTAAATATATTTTTATACAGCCCTCCTTCCTTTCTTTATTGAAAAATTAAAAAAAATGTTGTAAAATAGCTATAGTAGTAGACTTTGGTAAAGCTTATGGTAAATTCAAAAGTTAGTGTAACTTTCAACCCAGAAACTTCGCAGCATCTTGTTGAACTAGCTAGAGCCACCAAGCAGTCTGTTCAAAAATTAACAGAAAAGCTAGTCAAGGAAGCAATCGAACTTGAAGCGGAAGATATTGCATTTTCCAAAATTATTAGGGAGTTAAATTCTGATGATGCAGAAGAAGTAGAGGATAGTGAAGACATCTGGAAATAAGCAATACACCATTAAATATCTAAAGCATGTTCTTAAAAGAAATTTGCCTTCCTTGCCGGAAGATGTAAAGCCAAGTATTAAAGATGCAATAAAAGAGTATCTTGAGACTGATCCTATTGGTAACGGTGTGTTGCTACGCAAGAGATTAAAGGAACATAGAAGAATAAAAGTTGCTGATGATTATCGTATTGTCTACCGTGTAAATATTGTAAAACGTATAGTAATTATTGTTTCAATAGGACACAGGGACAATATTTACAAGCAGGCAATATTGGACCTACTGAAACATTAAATATATTTTTATACACCACTCCTTTCTTTATTGAAAAATTAAAAAAAATGTTGTATAATTATTAGTGGACTTTGGTAAAACATATGGCAAATTCAGGCATTAACATAGCTCTTAGCGAAGAAACTTTGAAGCATCTTGCTGAATTATCTGAATTTACTAAACAGCCCGTTCAAGAATTAGCAGGAAAACTATTTAGAGAAGCAGTTGAGCTTGAAATGGAGGATTTTTTAGTATCTAAAATTTCTGATGAGCGTGATGTTGAAGGTGCAGAAACAGTTGATTTTGAAGATATTAAGTGGGATTAGAGTGTTACAAGGTTAAGTCTCTAAAGAGTGTTGTTGAAAAAGATTTACCAAACCTTCCAAAGACAATAAGGCTAAAAGTTCAAAAGGCTATAAAAGAACGTCTTACAGTTGACCCAATAAATTTTGGTGAACCACTACATCATAACTTAAAAGGACGTAGAAGGCTAAGAGTTGGTGACTATCGTGTAATTTACAGAGTAAATCAATTAGATCATATAGTAACTATCACAGAGATAGGACATAGAGATGATATTTATAAGAAATAAATATCAACATTAATATATATTATACACCCCTCCTTCCTTGTCCATTCTCTACTTTAGGTGGCTTTGCGCAGCTCAAAAAATGAAGTTTTTTTTGGTTCAGCAAAAACAACATTTTGAGTTTGAAAAGGCTAAATACTTGTCTTTTATATAACTTTCGTGTAATAGATATGTATGCATCCAATCATATATCTACTCAATACGTTACTTGATCTTTATAGCTTCATTCTAATATGTTGGGTTGTCCTAAACTGGCTGGTTAAACTTAATATGGTGAACATATATAATGAAACTGTCAGTAGCATAATGCACATCTTGAACCAATTGACATATCCACCACTAAAGATTATTAGAAGATATATACCACCGTTCAACGGATTAGATTTATCTATAATGATATTGCTAATAACAATTCACTTTGTAAAATATACAGTAGCTTACTACTTTAGGTAGATGTTAAAAAAATATCTAAAATCAGCAATATATCTATCCCTTTTAATATATATATATATATCAGTTTTTAGCTATAACTATAAAGATCCTTCCTTAAACACGGCTACAAATGAGGAAGTGACAAATTTAGGTGGAATAGTAGGTTCATATTTAGCTGATATATTGGTTCAATTTCTTGGATTAACTAGTGTTACAATAGCTACAACCATAGTTTACTTGTTGATCTTCAGGCCAGCAAAAATACTGCTGAAAATTCTCTATTTAATATTAATCAATTTAGGGGTATGTGCTATATTACCACAACTTTCGCTAGGCATCACAGCAAGGTACAGACACAGTGGAATAATAGGGAATGCACTCGTTAATAACTGCCCGTTTTATGTATTTGTGATAGTAACATTAATAGGTCTTGTAGGATCTGTTGGTTGGAAGAGAACAATTTACTCTCTATTCTTCTTATGTAAAAAAATAGCTTGCTTATTTGTAAATGTTCCATTCTTCAGATCACATAAAACTGCTGAATATTCAGTTGCACCATTAGTAGTAGAAGAAAAACATAAAACTAAAATCACTACTAAACAACAACCAAAAGAAAGACAGAAAAAAGCCACCAAAGAAATTTTCAGTGAGTTCGAATTTCCAAGCATTCATTTACTTTCCAAAGCAGAGGAGTCTTTGCAGAGAAAACAGCTGAATGAAATGGAGAGCAATAAAAATTTATCTCTGCTGGAACAAGTCCTGAGTGATTTTGGCGTGCAAGGAAAAATTATCAGTGTATGCTATGGGCCGGTTGTGACTTTATACAAACTTGAACCACAAGCTGGTACGAAATCTGCAAGAGTAATTGGCCTTGCAGATGACATTGCACGTTCGATGAGTGCACTCTCTGCACGTATTTCAATAATTCGTGGGCAAAATGCTATGGGAATAGAGTTGCCGAACAAGGAACGGGAAATTGTAATGCTGCGTGATTTGCTTGAATCACCAGAATACCAAAATGCAAACTTAAATCTTCCAATTGCGCTTGGCAAAGAAATAAGTGGAAAACCAGTTATTGCAGATCTAACTAAAATGCCTCACTTGCTCGTTGCTGGAACCACAGGGTCTGGTAAATCAGTTGCGATTAACACTATGATTCTTTCACTCGTTTATCGATTAAGTCCTGACGAATGCAAGATGATAATGATCGACCCCAAAATGCTTGAGCTTTCAATATATGATGCAATACCACATCTAATAACGCCAGTAGTAACAGAGCCAAAAAAGGCTGTAGTCGCTCTTAAGTGGATAGTGAAAGAAATGGAAAACCGCTATCGCATGATGTCGTATTTGAATGTACGCAATGTTATAAACTATAATCAAAAAATCACAGAAGCGATGAAGAGTGGAATAGAATTGGAGCGCGTTGTGCAGATTGGCTTTAACTCAACAACAGGCAAACCTCTGTTTGAAAAAATACCAATCAAGATGGAAACATTTCCGTATATTGTAGTGATCGTGGATGAAATGGCAGATTTGATGCTTGTTGCCGGCAAAGAAATAGAGTGCTCTATTCAACGCTTAGCTCAGATGGCTCGTGCTGCAGGAATACACATCATAATGGCAACACAACGCCCATCTGTGGATGTGATCACAGGTGTGATAAAGGCGAACTTTCCAACGAGAATCAGTTTTGCTGTTACTTCTAAGATAGATAGCCGTACAATACTTGGCGAACAAGGGGCTGAACAATTGCTCGGCATGGGTGACATGCTCTATATGGCCTCTGGTGGTAAGATCATTCGAGTTCACGGCCCATTTGTAAGTGATAATGAGGTGCAAGATATAGTTGATCATCTGAAAATGCAAGGTGAGCCAAACTACATGGAGGAAATCACTAAAGAAGATGAAAATTCTTCTACAGAGTCACACGATGAAACGGAGGATGAAGAAAATGACCTCTATAACCAAGCAGTGGCCATCATTCAAAGAGATCAAAAAGTTTCAACCAGTTACATTCAAAGGCAGCTTAGAATAGGCTATAACAGAGCAGCAAACATCGTTGAAAGAATGGAAAAGGAAGGTATTGTCAGCGCTCCAAATTACTCAGGGAAAAGAGAGATATTGGTTGAATAACAATCTTGTAATACCTTAATTTAAGTTTCCGCACTTTCAAAAAGCAAGTCAAACAAAATTATTAAAAGGTCAATACATAATGACAGTTAATTTAATAATAATTTAAACATTGGGAATGTAAAATTATAATATATTAATTAACTAGGGGGTTAAAATGGTAAAAGGAATTTTGTGCAATTGGTTAGGTGTAACAGAATTGCAAGAAAGTCAAAAAATTGATGCTGAGCAGTTTGAAAAAGTTTTTGGTGCATTAAAAGAATGGCAAGAAGCTCAAAAGATAGATGCTAAACAGTTTGAAAAGGTATTTAGTGCATTAAAAGAATGGCAAGAAGCTCAAAAGATAGATGTTGAGCAGTTTGAAAAAGTTTTTAGTGCATTAGAAGACAAGATTGGTACTAAGCAGTTTCAAGCTATGCAAGAGCACTTAAACGGCCTGCAAGAAAAAGTGGAAACACTTGCAGAGGCAGTAGCAGATCAACAAAAAATAATGGCAATTTGTATCATAGTCAGTGCTGTTGCCGCAATAGCAATAACTAGTTTTGTTGCATTCTGTATCTATCAGGGAGTTAAGCTTGATAAAGAGAAGAAAAACGACTTATCTAAAGATACGCCAGACGCAAAACTTAGTAATGTAGATACTACCGATGGTACTGAAAAACTACAGAATAACTTAAAAGTTGCAAACATATAGCTGCATAACACTTTTCTTGAAAAGGTGTTACGCAACTTGTAACACCTTACTCTTCTCTTAGTCTGCGTAGGTTTTTTTGATAGCAAACATATCACTTTTTAGAAAAATATTTGTATTGTAAAGTTAGTAAAGATTCTGGTTTACTTAAAGTTTGTTAATTGCTATCTTTTAAAACACGATATTTACTATAGCACCATATGCTTAGGGTTTTTTCTAAAATTTTATTTATATTAATGTTTTTGGTTTCTAGCTTTTTTACTGTGCATAGTGCTGAAGCTAAATCTAAGCTCAGTAAGAGATACATACCTCCTGGTAACCCTGGTGGTGCAAACTTTCATACAGATGAGGATTTTGCTGAGTCATATAAACTGTATGAGAAGCGTAGGGAATTGCTCAAGAAAAAAAAATTACAAGATCGAGCTATAAATAAAGAAGATCTAATCAAAAAATTAAAAGAGAAAAAAATTGCTAGTCTTGATAATGAGCCAAATGACATGGAAGCTTGCATAGTCGACGATGAAGAGAGCACTATGATAAATCAGCATGGTATTAATATCGCACGTTTAAGGGGTGCTGTATTTATAGATCAAGAGTCAGTTTTCCAGTATGAAAATAAGCAGCATGAAAGTGAACAACAAGAAGAGAAGAAAGTTACTTCAACACGAGAAAAGAAAGTTTCTCCTATAAATGTCACTATAAAAGAAACTCCATCAAGAAGAACGTGCTCACATGATTCTATTGCTAATTTGGATAACGTAGATGCTTATAGTTTGAATGGTTCAAGTTCATTTGGCAGTGTAGCTGACACAGTAAAATAGTATCACAATATTGGCCATTAATAATATGCTAGATAAAGACCTGATATTGAATGATAATACATATGAATTATCGCAGATTTCCAGGCACAAAACTCATGTTGTAGAAGTTGGAAAAGTAAAGATAGGCGGAAATAATCCTGTAGTTGTACAATCTATGGCGCTTGGTGTGCATATAGATTCTGATAATATAAAAAGTAGCGCAAAACATTATGCAAAAGAAATAACAGAACTAGCGCGTACAGGTTCAGAATTGGTGCGAATTGCCTTGAACTCAGAGGAGGTAGCAAGAGCCATACCTTATATAGTAGAAGAGATAAATAAAGAAGGTTTTGACGGTAAAATATTGGTAGGCTGTGGTCAGTATGAGCTAGATAAATTAGTTCAAGATTATCCAGACAACATCAAAATGCTGGGTAAAATTAGGATAAACCCAGGCAATATAGGTTTTGGCAACAAACGTGATGAGAAGTTTGAAAGGGTTATAGAGTATGCAATAATGCACGATCTTCCGGTTAGAATTGGGGTAAATTGGGGTAGTCTTGATAAATACCTTTTGCAAAAATTGATGGATGAAAACTCTTCGCTTAGTAATTCAAGGCCTTCTGACGTTATACTGCGCAAAGCACTTGTAATGTCTGCTCTTGATAGTGCAAAAAAAGCTGAAGAAATTGGTCTAAATTCAAACAAAATAATCATTTCATGTAAAGTTAGCAAAGTACAAGATTTAATTTTAGTTTATATGGCACTTGCAAAATCTTCCAATTATGCGCTGCATTTGGGTTTAACTGAGGCTGGTATGGGCAATAAAGGTGTGGTAAATACCGCAGCAGGGCTTACTTATTTATTGCAAAATGGCATTGGAGATACAATACGGGCTTCTTTGACTCAACGTCCTGGTGAATCGCGTACTAATGAAGTGGTGGTGTGTCAGGAAATATTGCAGTCTATAGGCTTGCGACACTTTAACCCTCAGGTTAATTCATGTCCTGGTTGTGGGCGCACGAGTAGCGATCGTTTTCGTATATTAACTGAAGAGGTGAATGGCTATATAAAAACTCATATGCCGATGTGGAAGAAAAAAAATCCAGGTGTAGAGCATATGAACATTGCTGTTATGGGATGCATAGTAAATGGTCCTGGAGAAAGCAAACACGCAAATTTGGGAATCAGCTTACCTGGATATGGAGAAAAACCTGTTTCAGCAGTCTACAAAAACGGCAAATATTTCAAAACTTTACAAGGTGATAATGTCTCTGAAGAATTTAAGGCAATTATTGATAATTATGTGAAGAAGCATTACACGTAACCTTTCACGGTTAATTAATAGATAAATCGCAAATAAAAAAGAAAATTAAACCTTGTTTTTCTTTTTTCGTTGGGAATGTTCAAAAAAGCATACGCGTCAAGTTAAGAGATTGTGAGCAAATTTAGAGAGGTTAAAGTGGATACTCTAGCCCTTCTACGTTTGTCTTTTAATGAAAATCGCGACCAAGTTATAGTGAGTTTTTTAAGAAATGCTTTTAAACTATTAATTTTGGTTAATACTAAAAATAACTCTCTAACCCGCCTTTTTAGCTCAATAAATGCCTTTGTTAAGCTAAGTTCTGTATTCTTTTTCACTTCTGTGCAACCAACTATGCCGTGAAATATAAGAATTGCGCACAATTTAGCATATAGTTCACATAATACTCTGCATGGCTTTCCTTTTAGCTTATCAAGCCTGATATGGCTTTTATACAATTTAAATAATAACTCAATTTGCCACCTTACTCTGTAAATCGTTAATACTTGCTCAGCACTAATTTTATTTTCTGGAACATTAGTTATAAATATTGACCAGTTCAACAATTTTTGATTTCTTTTAGAGGATGTATATCCCTGCGATCTTGCTAATCTATTAGCTTTCCTTCTTCTGGCCATAGACTGTTCTTCAGTTAGTTTCTGACATATAATTCTTACTCTAATTTTTGCTTCTTTTCCTAACAATACCTCGTTTTCTAAAAATAACTTATCCTCTAAACATTCTAATAACTCCATTTTTTGATTTGTTTCTACATCATATATGTTGGTATCGGATTTATAACGACTTATGAAATAAGCTCCTATTTCATTGATTTGTTTAAAAGAACTTGGCACAAAATAACCGAGATCAGATATTAGCAAATCATTGCTTAATATATTACTTAAATGTTTCCTATATCCCTGGTCTGATCTTACCCCCTCCGTTAAATTAAGTTGGTCTATTATCTGATTCATGTAGTCGAAAACTAATTGTAACTTTATTCCAGACTTAGTATTGCTTTCATAGCCACTGTAGCTAGTACCATAACCTTTATACATCTCTTCCATACTGTTAGGTAGAGTAATATAGCTACTGTCCAATAATTTAACACTATTAAATTGCTGTAAGATTTTGCAATCAACTTGCAAGATATTTTTAAAGAGAATCACAGATTCATTATACATCCTTTTCATAAATTCCACTGCTTCTTCAGTAAATCTAAAATCCAAACCTTGTTTTGTTATATCTATCGAGTCCTCGTTTAGTAATTGACACATTGTTTCTACGCTACAATTATCAACTCCTATATTACCCAAGACCATGGCTTTTACGAATGATGAACCTTTTAGCTTTCTCTTTCTTTTTATAAACCTTGTTGTAATTGAGATTTTCTCTGCTTTTTCATTAAAAAATTCTTTGAGCTTTTTTGATAAGCAAGTTATTTTATTCATTGGTTCTCTCACTAAAAGTATATCTGGGAGAACTTATACCTTATTATTCTATCTCTTTCATACCTTTATTTCCTTAACTTGACGCGTATGGTTTGGTGGTCATACTACAGTTATAAATAACCCTGGTTTCAGTAGTGGTAGCCATCAAAGCAGAGAAGATAAGAAAAAAGACTCAGAAGACAATAGAAAGTTATTAGCTTTAGGTATGGTAGCTGCAGTTGTGTGTGTTGCTTTCCATGCTGGTATGTGTTTTTGGTACAACAGCAGCAGAAAAGTGGCTAGAAAAGAAGAAAAAATAGATTACCTGGATAGTAAATTTAAAACGTTCAGAAATATAGAATTTGCGGTTGGCGCTGTTTCTTTGGCAGCTTTGGTAGCTTGTGCTGTTTACCCAGTCTTACCAGTGTGGGGTTTAGTTATCCTTGGCGTTAATTCTCTTGTGTGTTTTACTGGTGGTTTAGCTTTTCATATGAAGCATGAGGAAGAATCAGAAAATATCGAGAAAGCTAAAGGAGCGGTAGATAGCTGTCTTAGACAAGGGCATGGTTATGGAGATTCTTCTCGTTATGATGCACCACCTCCTTACTTTTCTCAAGATCCTAATACTACTCCAACTGCTCCTCCTTGTAGTGAATTTGATAATTCTAATGCGAAACGGCAGTTTGAGAATTGTGAGGGGTTCACGTATGATAGAAATCAATAGTTTTATTTTTAGCCAAATTAATTGAATCAAGCCACAAAATCTGCTAAAGTTAACTTTATGAAAGCACCCTTAGCTCAGTTGGATTAGAGCATTTGACTACGGATCAAAAGGTCGGGCGTTCAAGTCGCTCAGGGTGCACCACATTTTATAGGAAGCAGAAGTCACACTTGAAATTAATATATGCAATACCTATCTTTAAAGGTTAAGCACTAAACTATTATATATGAGCAAAAAAGACTACTATGAGCTACTGGAAGTAGGCAGAAATGCCAGTATTGATGAGATAAAAAAAGCGTATAAAAAATTAGCGTTAAAATATCATCCTGATAGAAATCCTGGCAATCAAGAAGCAGAGGAAAAATTTAAAGAAGTAACAGCTGCATATGAAGTTCTGTCTGACTCTGAGAAAAGGGCAGGCTATGACCGTTATGGCCACGAAGGTGCTTCTGGTGGATTTCAAGGCTTTAGCTCTGCAGGAGATTTTAGCGACATATTCAATGACTTCTTTGGTGGAGGATTCGGTGGTGGTGCAAGTAGATCGAGAGCAAAAAGAAGTACAACAGGAGTATCTGGAGCAGACCTACGTTATGATCTTGAAATTACCTTAGAAGATGCATTTAAAGGAATACAAGCGCCTATACATTATGTGACAAATGTAAAATGTGATACATGCCAAGGCACAGGTGGCGAAGGAGCAATTAAACCAGTTCAGTGCCACACATGCCAGGGAAGCGGTAGGATTAGAACTCAACAAGGCTTTTTTACCATCGAAAGAACATGTACTACATGCTATGGGGAAGGAGAAATAATACAAAACAAATGTAAGAAATGTGGTGGAAGTGGACGTAGAAGAGATGAAGTAAATATATCCGTTTCAATTCCAAAAGGCATAGAAGAAGGAGCTAAGGTAAGGATAAGTGGTAAAGGAGAAGCTGGAACAAAAGGTGGAAAAAGTGGAGATTTATACGTATACGTGAAAATAATTTTCCATAAAATCTTTGCTAGAAATAAAGCAGATTTACACTGTAAAGTGCCTATAAGAATGACACTAGCAGTGCTTGGTGGTGAAATCGATATTCAATCAATTGATGGAGCTAAAATAAAAGTAAAGGTCCCTGAAGGCACTCAAACTGGTACCAAACTACGTTGTAGGGAAAAGGGTATGCCATATATGAACTCACATGCTCGTGGTGATTTATACGTACAGGTAATAGTTGAGACTTTAAATCCAAAAAATTTAACTAAAAAGCAAATTGAACTATTAAAAGCGCTTGAAGAAGAGGAAAATGCAAGTGTACAACAGCAATCTGAAGGGTTTTTTAGTAAAGTAAAAAAAAAATAAGAAATCTGCTAAATGACATAAAGGGGTAACTGTTTACGGGTTTCCATTTAATCCTGCAATTCTTTGACCTTATTAATGGAAAACTTAACAATAGTGTTATTATTAGCCAACAGAAACTTCTTAGTTCCTTAAAACTATGTAAAAGCAATAAATTTCTTTATTTAAGGTCGAAGTTTTGCTATTCTCAGGTTTTAATAATTTAAATTTAATGAATATAAACAAAAATGAGTTTTTATTTCTTCCGCTTGGGGGAGTAGGAAGAATCGGGATGAATGTTAGCCTATATCATTACCAAGGTAAGTGGATTATGATCGACCTTGGTGTTGGTTTTGCAGATGAAACTATGCCAGGTGTTGAGCTGCTCATTGCTGATATAGATTTTATTGCTCAAAGAAAAAAAGATTTACTTGGAATAATAATTACACATGCACATGAGGACCACTGCGGTGCAGTGCCCCACTTGTGGGAAGAGTTGCAGTGCTCCATATATACAACAAAGTTTACGGTTAATTTTCTTAAAGAGAAACTAAAAGAATTTCGATTGGAAGGTATAGTGCCTGTGAAAGAGGTAGACATAAATGGCAGCATAAATTTGGGTCCTTTTACCGTCGAGTTTATAAATGTAACTCATTCAATTCCTGAGGCAAATTCAATATTAATTAGCACTGAAATGGGTAGTGCACTCCATACCGGAGACTGGAAATTTGATCCAAAACCTGTTGTTGGATTAACTTCTAATATGGAGCGTCTAAAAGAAATTGGCGATAAAGGTGACCTGCTTGCAGCAATTTGCGATTCAACCAATATATTAAGCAAGCATCACCCTGAGTCAGAAGGTGAAATTTATAATAATATTTATAACATAATAAAGCGGTCTAAAAAATTAGTTGCTGTTTCGCTATTCGCTTCAAATGTGGCACGAATTGAAACGATAAGCCAAGCTGCAAAAGCACTAAATAGAAAAGTAGTTTTACTTGGTAGATCTTTATGGAGAATAGTGAAAGTTGCGCAAGATAGTGGTTATTTAACTGATTCTCCTCAGTTTCTTGAAGCAAAGGAAGCAGTAAATTTTCCAAGGGAAGAACTGGTGCTACTTTGCACAGGTTGTCAAGGTGAGCCACTGGCAGCTACCGCAAGACTTGCTGCTAAGAGTCATCAAGCATTTAAAATGCAGCAAGGTGATACCATGATCTTTTCGTCAAAAATCATTCCTGGAAATGAAACTCGTGCGCACAACATGCTCAATGCCTTTATTGAGATGGGGGTAGAAGTTATTACTGAAAAAACAGAGCATGTTCATGCTTCTGGGCATCCAACAAGAGAAGAGCTAAAGGAAATGTATTCTTTAATAAAACCGAAGATGTCTATTCCAGTTCACGGCGAATATATTCACACGCATGCACATGTAAAATTTGCTAAAGAGTGCGGTGTGGCAAAAGCAATAATGATTGCACCAGGTGATATTGTTAATTTGGAGAACGGAGAAAAGGTTGATTCAATTGATGTTGACTACTTTGGTATTGATGGTATGTTGCTACGTCATCCGGAGAGCAGTGTTATAAAAATGCGTAAAAGAATGAGAGATGCCGGAGTTATTGTGGTAACAGCAGTTGTAAACAAGAAAAATAAATTGCTTGCTAAACCAAAAGTATTTGTACCTGGTGTTTTTGAAGTGCTAGAAGATGCAGCTACCATACAGAAAATTGTCAAGAAAGTTGAGTCGTTGTTTAGTTTGCAGCCAACAAAAAAAATTAAAAATAAGATTGAAAGTTCAATATTGAGTATCTTAAAGGAATATTTACTAAAAAGGCCTATAATTGAGGTTCAGATAGAACAGGTATGAAATGAATGAAGCTATTCGTTCATCTGGTGTTATTTATTTCGTTATTTATTCCTTATTTTACAAAAGCTGCTTTATATGTTGATATAAAAAAAAGCAGTGTTGGTAACATTGGTCTTGTTGTATCTAAATGTACATGTAAAACAGCGTTGGAAAGCGAATTAAGCGAAAATATTGCAAAGGTAATAGGAACAAATTTATCTAATTGTGGCTTATTTAATGTAAAACGTGGCGCGGAAGCTGAATCTAAATCTTGGAAAAGCGATACTGTAGTCACAGTAAGTTTAAGCGAAATATCTGGTAGTGCATTAGAGCTATCATTTCGTTTATTTGACGCTTTTACAAAAAGAGAATTACTTACTCAGTCAGTTGTTTTTCCAGCAAAAGACTGGAGAAAAATTGGTCACCTCGTTTCGGATGTGATACATGATAGATTAATTGGTGAGAAAGGGCACTTCAACACAAAAATCACGTATATCGCTGAAGAAAAAGATAGCAACTACAAATCTGTGCGTAAAATTGCTGTGATGAATCAAGATGGAAGTAATATAAAATACTTAACAAATGGCGATAGATTTGTGTCAACACCGAGATTCTCACCAAATGGAAAGGGTATTGTTTATATCTCGTACGCAAATGGTAAAAGTTATATAATATTAAAAAATTTAAAAGATAACACTGAATCAATAATCAGCGCATTTGAAGGAGTTGTTTCTGCACCAAGATTTTCTCCCGATGGTAAATCTCTTTTAATTTCCCACTCATTGGGTGGTGAAACGAATATATTATCTTTGGATTTAAGTAGTAAACGAACAAAAAAAATTACTAAAGGTTCAGCTATAAGCACTTCTCCCTCTTTTTCTCCAGATCAAAAGTATATGGCTTTTAGTTCTGATATAAGTGGGAGTCAGCAACTGTACGTTATCGATTTTACTAACAAAAGTAAAAAACCTAAAAGAATTAGTTTTGGGAGTGGAAGATATGCTACGCCTGTTTGGTCGCCAAAAGGAGATCTGATAGCTTTTACAAAGATTCAGTCAGGAAAATTTTACATAGGAGTTATGAAGCCAGATGGCAAAGAAGAACGTCTGCTTTCAGAGGGGCATAAAATTGAATCCCCGGCATGGCTACCAAATGGCAGAGAAATCATTTTTACAAGAACAGAATCACCAAGCAACTCTAAACTATATTTAGTAGACTTAGTAAAGAAAAATCAAAAAATGGTTTCCACTCCTACAAATGCTTCTTTACCGGATTGGTCTTATTTTTGAAAGTAGATCTATTGTGGATTTGATATAAGCTTGTTTTACCTTAATCGTTTATAACCTTTGGCACTACAAAATACCCATGCTCAGGTTTTGTATTGGACAATATCTCTTCTTTAATATTTTGAGAATTTATAACATCATCGCGTACATGAATGTCCTTGTCTATGCTGCCATAACGCATAGGAGAAACACCTTCAGTATTAACTTGCAATAAAGTATCATGTATCCAATCCAGCATTGTCAGTTCTTTGGAGTAGTGATCAATCTCGTCATTTGATAACTTAATCCTTACAAGCTGTGCAATTTTAAGCATTTCTTCCTTGGTAATTGTTATTTTTCTCTTATTTGCAAATTCTATTAGTGAAGTAATAACGTCTTCTGTTGACTTAGCTGGCATTTCTACCTCCTTGGATGAAGTGAGTTAAAATATTTACAACCGAAACAACTTCTATTTTACCAGTTTTTTCAAGTTTGTGAAGTATGGTATCCGTAATCACTAATTTATCTAAAGAAGAGGAAGAGATTTTCTCAACTGCACTTCCTGAAAGCACACCGTGTGTGATGCATGAAGTTACGGACTTTGCTCCGTAACTTTTTAAAGCAAGAGCTGCATTACACAATGTTCCACCAGAGTCAACTATATCATCAACAATGACACAATTTTTGTTTGCAACTTCTCCTATTATGTTCATTACTTGAGATGTGCCTGCTTTCTCCCTATATTTATCTACTACAATAATCTTATCACTTAACCCTATCTTGTACTTTTCCTCTAAAGTCTTTGCAAAAGCACGTGCTCTACCAATTGCTCCAACATCAGGTGCAACAATTGCCAAATTTTCCGTGTGTATAGAGTCAACAAATGCTTCAAAGCAGTTCAAATTAGTTATCGGTACATCAAAGAATCCTTCAATTTGACTTGAGTGCAAATCAATAACTGCAACGCTACTTGCACCTGCAGTTTGAATAAGATTTGCAACTAATTTGGCACTTAAAGCAGACTGCACATTATTGTTCTTGATAATTCTATCTTGCCTGCTATATCCATAATAAGGAATAATTACTACTATCCTTTTGGCTCCTAATCTATTTACTGCATCAATTATGAGCAGAAGCTCCATAAGGTTATCATTCACAGGGGGAGAAAGAGATTGTATTATATATACTTCTTGATTATATAGATCATTTGCTACTTCTACATTTACCTCGCCATCGGTAAACTTTGATATCCAAGCAGAGGATGGTTGAACATCTAGCCGGTTAACTACTGATTCCCCTAATTCCTTACTAGCATTACCTATTACTATCTTCATAACGCACTAATTGAGTTTTTAAGATTATACAGAAATTGTAAAATAATTGAAATGTAAGTGTCTTTATCTAGCATTCTTGTCGGTGAATTAGGTACCTCTTGTACAATGACCTGTCATTTTCACGCGTTGTTTCAATATACAGACCCAAATTGAAACAACTATACAAAATCCTGCTTATGTTTCAAGATAAATGACTTTAATGAAATATAATTTATCTAGTCATTTGTATCTGCTAACATACTACACTTCCCATTGTAGAGCCTCTGCAACTTACTGAAATTTATAATCGCTTTATAAAAAGTTTTATACTCTTTGCTTAATTGGAGGCGCTACCTCTGCACTTTCTGCTCTGTCTAGGGTACTACTTGGTTTTTCTGCAGTAATTTTTTGAATGCTACCATCTACCTTATTCTTGATATCTGCTCCATATGATCTTAATACTTCAATAGCTTTCTCGTTTCCACTATTCAGCGCAATATCCAAAGCATCCATTCCATCATTATTTTTGTGGTTGATAAAATTCTCTAACTCAAAGATTTTTATATATTGCTCAATGATGAATTCTACCACTTTTCCAGGGCAATTATTAGCGGCAGGAAAGAGTACTGCATTGTTATTATTGTCTTTCTTTGTTACATCTGCTTTGAGCTTGTCTATCAAATACTTGATAATTTCTATTCTGCTATCATCTTCTGCTTCAGTGCACTGCCTAGCAGCTAAAAACAGAGCTGTTCGCCCATTATTGTCCACATCTTCAATATCTTGTCCCTTATCAATTAAGGCTTGTATTATATTTTTGTTCCCATATAAAGCAGCAAAGTGAAGAGGAGTATACCCTTCGGTGCTTTCTCTTTCATTAATCAATGCACCATGGCTAGCTAGTAATTCTATAAATTCTGGCGTATTTGCAAAAACTGCAAAGTGCATTGGTGTTAGATCATCTTTACCATGATTTTGAGTTTTTGCATTAACGTTTGCTCCATTTTTTATCAGCAATTTTGCTATTTCTAATTGTTTGCGTCCGATGGCAATATGCAGTGGCGTACGATTGCGTTCATAATGATCATTGACGTTTGTGCCACACTTTATTAGTAGTTCTGCAGCTTCAATATTACCTTCCTGAATTGCAACGTATAAGGAAGCATATCCATCTTTTGTTTCCTCTGTCATACGAAATTGCGAACATGTTAGTTCATATATTATTAAGGATTATTATTAAGTTTTTATTAATACAATATTAATGTAGCGGGATGACGAGCTTATCGTCATCCCGCCGCGAACCGTCATACCACTGCGAACCGTCATCCCGCCGCGGTATCTCTAGATCCCGCTAACAACTTACTATTACCCACAAATAAAAACATAATATTGTATTTACTCAAATAATTTAATTTTATTAACCTGAAAGCTTATTAGATTAAAATTATTAAACTAAGAGTTATAATTTTAGCAACTAAAAGCTGTAAATTGCACCATATAAACAGTTATTTCAAGCAAAAGTTATGCCATTAAGAGCTATGCAACAAACATTTATATTTGTGGGTAATAGTAAGCGCTAACAAGCAGCGGGATGACGGTTTTTTAAATTATCGTAAGTCAGTTTAGCTATAGCTACAAGTTTCATTCTTCCCTTACAAATAACTTTACTGCGTCCTTTTTTCGGATTCAGAATTAGCAAGAAACGTTCTTGTAAGGTGGTCTACTAAAATTTTACTTTATAAAACAATGTCTGAGCTATGCAATTAATACATTGTCAACACAACTGATTCATAAAAGCAAATATTATAACCACGAAGAGAGAAAATGTTATGCTTAGTTTAATAAGAAAGACCTTGAGAAAAAAAATGACTCATCAGGTAAACGATTCGAAATTGAAAGAGAAAGATGAAAAAAGTATTTTAAAATTAGCATCAAAAATAGAAGGCAAAAAAAGTAGCATTGCTGAAGAACTAGAAAAAATATCTGAAAAGGAAAAACAAAGGATTCTTACTACGGAAGTAAGCAAACATCGGGGTAAAGAACCAACTATTATATCACTTGCTTATGCTATACTACGTAAAGATAGTATAGCTGTTGAGAAAATGTTAAGAGTAGCTAAAGAAAACGGTATTCTGAAAGACATTCTTGACGCAACAACAACTATAAAATATCCAGGTGGTCAGGAAGAAACTTGCACACCACTTACTTATGCCATATTATGTAAAAATAGCAAAACTATTGAAGAAACTTTAAAAGTCTCTAAAGAAAACGGTATTCTGAAAGATATTCTTAACGCAACAACAACTATAAAATATCCAGATGGTCGGAGAGCAACTGTTACACCACTTGCTTATGCTATACTATATGAAGATAGTATAGCTATTGAAGAAATTTTAAAAGTCTCTAAGGAGAACGGTATTCTGAAAGATATTCTTAACACAACAGCAACTATAAGATATCCAGATAACAAGGAAGTGACTTACGCGCCACTTGCTTATGCTATGTTCTGGAAGGATAGCAAAGCTATTAAAGAAATTCTAGTAGCAGCTGAAGAGAACAGTATTCTGAAAGATATTCTTAACACAACAACAACCATGAAATATCTAGACCGGGAAGTGACTTACACACCACTTGCTTATGTTATACTACGTAGAGATAGTATAGCTGTTGAGAAAGTGTTAAGAGTAGCTAAAGAAAACGGTATTCTGAGAGATATTCTTGACACAACAATAACTATAAAACATTTAGATAGCCGGGAAGTGACTTACACACCACTTGCTCATGCTATGTTCTGGGAGGATGGCAAAATTATTAAAGAAATTCTAGTAGCAGCTGAAGAGAACAGTATTCTGAAAGATATTCTTGACGCAACAACAACTATAAAATATCTAGATGGTCA
Organism: Wolbachia endosymbiont (group A) of Cydia splendana; assembly: GCF_947179475.1. Taxonomy (NCBI): domain Bacteria; kingdom Pseudomonadati; phylum Pseudomonadota; class Alphaproteobacteria; order Rickettsiales; family Anaplasmataceae; genus Wolbachia; species Wolbachia endosymbiont (group A) of Cydia splendana. The sequence continues at coordinate 400,176 of NZ_CAMXBP010000001.1, read as the reverse complement.
AGAAGAAATTTACACACCGCTTACTTACGCCATATCATGTAAAAATAGCAAAACTATTGAAGAAATTTTAAAAGTCTCTAAAGAAAACGATATTCTGAAAGACATTCTTGACGCAACAACAACTATAAAATATCTAGATGGTCAGAAAGAAATTTACACACCGCTTACTTACGCTATATCATGTAAAAATAGCAAAACTATTGAAGAAATTTTAAAAATCTCTAAAGAAAACGGTATTCTGAAAGATATTCTTGATGCAACAACAACTATAAAATGTCCAGATGGTCATGAAGAAACTTGCGCACCGCTTACTTATGCTATACTACGTAAAGATAGTATAGCTGTTGAGAAAATGTTAAGAGTAGCTAAAGAAAACGATATTCTGAAAGACATTCTTGACGCAACAACAACTATAAAACATTCAGATAGCCGGGAAGTAACTTACACACTACTTGCTTATGCTATACTGCGTGAAAATAGTATAGCTATTGAAGAAATTTTAAAAATCTCTAAGGAGAACAGTATTCTGAAAGATATTCTTAACGCAACAATAACTATAAAATGTCTAGATGGTCGGAGAGTAACTGTTACACCACTTGCTTATGCTATACTACGTAAAGATAGTATGGCTGTTGAGAAAATGTTAAGAGTAGCTAAAGAAAACGGTATTCTGAAAGACATTCTTGACGCAACAACAACTATAAAATATCCAGATGGTCAGGAAGAAACTTGCACACCACTTGCTTATGCTATACTACGTAAAGATAGTATGGCTGTTGAGAAAATGTTAAGAGTAGCTAAAGAAAACGGTATTCTGAAAGACATTCTTAACACAACAATAACCATAAAACATAAAAATAATCAAAAAGTAACTGATAAGTTACTTGCCGCATTACATGATCGCAAAGTTATTCAAAAAATTTTAGACATAGCTAGAGAAAATGATATTCTGAAAGACATTCTTAATGCAACAATAACTATAAAATATCCAGATAGTGAAGAAAAAATCTACACACCACTTACTTATACAATATCATGTAAAAGCAACGAAGCTTTTAATACAACAAGAGCTATAAATCAAGATGGTCAGGAAAAAACTCACATCCCATTTCCTACCCTTGATAAAAGAGAAACTGAATTAAAATTAAAAAAAAAAAGACAAAGTAGAAGAGATGAGGGATTAAATTTTAACAATGGTAGTAGTGACAAAAATGTTGAAATAAAAGTTAATGGGGATATCTTGTTGCAGCATAGTAGTGGAATTGAAAATGAAATAAATCATACTGCTGTACGTAATGATGTAAGGGGGGTAAAGCCTCTAATAGAAAGTAGAGTAAATGTTAAAGTACAGAATATAAATGCAGTGATTGCAACTTCTGTGACATTTAAAATGATTGCAACTTCTGTGACACTTGAGTTGGTAGCTAGTAAAATAACATGTGTACTGTCAAAACCCACCACTAAATTGGAAGAAGTAGCTATAACATATTTTCAAGGTTTAGCACTATATTTGTGAAACTTAATTTATATGTGCTAAACAAGATGCTGATTAGTTTTATAGCTAACCCAAGAAAGGTTTCCCTACGTCATACCGCCGCGGTATCTCTAGATCCCGCTAACAAGTAGCGGGATGACGATTGTCGTTTAGCCATAAATATTTAAGAAATTTACCAAATGAAAAAAAAGGCAAAAGAAGCCCTGGGGTTATTATCTGCTTTAAAATATTGGCGTTTTTTATGTTTTAAACGCTTGACAAGCAAGATTTAGCTGCTTTTAATTGCAACTAACCTATGCTGCAAATGTTTAAGAAATTTACTAAGCAGAAAAAAAGACAAAGAATCCCCGAGTTAGCTAGTCTTTTACTATCTCTGTCGAGTATTGGCATTTTTTGATGTCTTGTAACGCTTTATAAGCGCGTTCAGCTTATTTAGATAAAAATCTAGATGTAGATGAAGTTTTGTAAAGACATACAGTATCTATATACTGCAAAAAATTGAACATAAGACGCCGATACATTAAGTAATCCTTACCTTTTAATCTGCAGATTGGCGAAAGCAAATACAATAGCTTCAGTTTCATGATAAGAGGGCTGGCGGAGTTTGTCAAGGAAGTTTTTCGTTTCTGTGAACCACCTGCTAACCGACAGCTAACATTAACTACCGATATCGTATCTGAAGAAGCCCCCTGGCCATTCTAAAAAATTTAATGCTGAGTACACCTTACTTTTGGCTTCCTCTATAGTGCTCCCTTCTGCTACTATATTTAGCACTCTTCCGCCATCGGAAACTAAGTTACCACTTTCATCGAATTTAGTACCAGCATGAAACACCAACACACCAGGAATGCTTTCAATCTTATCTAATCCTTTAATTACTTCTCCCTTTTGATAATCACCCGGATAGCCTTTACTTGCAACAACTACACAAACTGTAGATTTGTTGTTAAGTTCCACCATTTTGACATTTAACTTTCCTTCTGCAACTGACAACATCAATTTTAACAAATCGCAATTTGAATCAAATCTAGGTAATATAGATTGCGTTTCTGGATCACCGAATCTAACGTTATACTCGAGAAGTTTTGGGCTATCTTTGCAAATCATTAAACCAGCAAAGAGTACTCCTTTATAAGACGTACCCATGTTAACCAATGCTTGAGCTGTAGGGTATATTATTTTTTGGATAATTTTTTGCTCCATGTCCTTACTTATAATTGAAGGTGATGAGTACGACCCCATACCTCCAGTATTTTGGCTTTCATTACTTTCATCAACTCTCTTATAATCTTTTGCACACCCAAGAGTTACTACTTTCAACCCATCAATAAGAGCAAAAAAACTTACTTCTTCTCCAACTAAAAACTCTTCTATGATTATTTCTTCACCTGATTCACCAAATTTTTTCTCCACTAGCATTGAATTTATTGCTGAAAAAGCTTCGCTTTCTGTATTACATATAACCACCCCTTTTCCTGCTGCAATTCCATTTGCTTTCACTACAAGTGGAAACTTTATTTTATTGCTACGTACAAAATCTTTAGCTAACCCTTCATCAACAAAACACTCGTACTTGGCAGTTGGTATACCATATCGTTTACATAGTCCCTTGGTGAAAGACTTCGATCCCTCAAGTTTTGCAGTTGCTTGACTTGGAGCAAAAACATTTATTCCCTCTGCAACTAAATCATCAGCAAGCCCATCAATTATTGGTTGTTCTGGACCAATAACAACCAACTCTATATTTTCTCTCTTGCAAAATTGTGTAACATCCACTGAATTTTGAATATTTACATCCACAAGAGCCCCAAGATCTTTCATAGCTTGGCGACCAGGAGTTACATATAACTCAGTCAAGATAGGAGATTTTTTTAGAGCCCAAAGTAGAGCGTGCTCACGCCCACCAGAACCTATAACCAGAACCTTCATCTTTATTTCCTCGCTTTTCTATATGTCAAAATTATTATTTGCTTATAACAGTATCATTACTCATGTATTTTTGCAACACGTTTGGTATTGCAATCGACCCGTCAGAATTTTGATAATTCTCCATTATGGCAATAATCGTTCTTCCTATAGCTAAAGCTGAGCCGTTTAAAGTGTGAACATATTTTTTTATCTTTTTATTAGTTTCTGAAGAGTATTTAGCGTTCATCCTTCTTGCTTGAAATGCACCACAATTTGAGCAGCTTGATATTTCTCTATATTTATTTTGCCCAGGTAACCATACCTCTATGTCATAAGTCCTTTGTGCAGCAAAACCCATATCGCCACTGCAAAGCAGCATTACTCTGTATGGCAATTCTAATTTTTTTAATATCTCTTCAGCAACACTCGTCATACCCTCAAGCTGATCATTTGATTGGTCTTCAGTTGTGATGCTTACCAACTCCACTTTACCAAATTGGTGTTGCCTTATCATGCCCCTGGTATCGCGACCTGCACTACCTGCTTCTTTACGAAAGCACTCCGAATATGCAGTAAAGCGAATAGGCAGTTCTTTTTCTTCCATTATTTTGTCAGCAACTAAATTTGTTAAAAACACTTCACTTGTGGGAATCAACCTCAATTCGTCGGTAGTTAAATACGAATCGTCAGAAAATTTCGGTAGCTGACCAACATTATACATAGCCTCGTTTTTCACCAAAGTCGGGTGGTACACCTCAGTATAGCCAAATTCATTAACATGCATTTCAAGCATAAAATTTATTAGCGCTCGTCCAAGCTTAGCTAACTGTCCTTTTAATATCGTAAATCTTGATCCGGAAATTCTCGCCGCTTGTTCGAAGTCCATTAAACCTAATTTTTCTCCGAGTTCATAATGAGATTCTGGTACAAAATCAAACTGTCTTTTTCCTCCATATCTTCTCACCTCTAAATTAGAGTTCTCATCTGCGCCTATTGGCACATCTTGCGCAGGAATATTCGGCAAGTTAGATAAAACATTCACTAACTTATCCTTTTCTGCTTGTTCTTTTAAGCTGATTGCCTCTATCTCATTTGTGATGCTTTTTGACAACTCTATTTGCTCTTCACAGGGGCTCTTGCTCATTTTAAGCTTTTTTATTTCCTCTGTGATTTCATTGCGCTGCCTATTCAAATCCTGCAGTTTAGTGGTTAATGATCTTTTCTCGTGATCGATTTCTAATATCTCTTCCGCAGTAGATTCTCTAATTCCCCTGCTTTTCATTGCCTTTTCAAATCCTTCAGGGTTTTTGCGTATATATTCTATATCGTGCATATATTGTGCTATTACTAACATTGTTACTGTACTCCAAAAGCTCTTAATATTCAATATATTCTCATACTACTAAAATTATTATGGTTGATTTTTTTGTTAGAATTTGTTAAAATTAATTAACTTAGCGTTCATAGGATGTGGTATGTTGGGCATCACAGGAAAATGTAATCAATTAAAAAAGAGCACTTACTTTGCTGATTGGAAATTCGTTATCTACGCTACTTGTGTATGCCTAGCAGCCACATTCGCTGCTGGCTGTTTAGGGGCGGTAATAGGATCCCCTCTATTGACCTTTCCACTTGCTATGCTCATCTCTAACCCCGTAGTTTGGGTTTTAATGGGAATAATTCTTACAGTAGCATACAAAATGGTTGTTGAACCTTTATTTTACTTAGCGAAGAACTATATTAATGGAAAAAGAGCAAGTCAAGGTGAGCAAAAAACTCAAGATGGAGATAGTGGTATTGTACCAGGAAGTGAACCCAATTCAAGGAACAGTAGTCGTAGAAGCTCTTTGGATAGTGGTTTGGGTGGTAAAGAGTTTCACGAAGATTTGGACACTCTTGTGCATCAGACAAACAGAAAAAACTATAGTTACTGGTTAGATGATAATGACATTACACATATTGCAAGAGTTGTATATGGGTACTCACAAAGTGAATATAGTAATAATAATGTCTATTTTCTTGCCCCTAGCTATTCTAATGGTTGGGACGAACTCACAAAAGAATTTCTTCAGAATTATAGAGGTGAATTCAAACAAAATTCTAAATTGATATTTACTTCGGTTCTTCATATTAACAATAATCATTGGGTAACTTTGGTTATTAAACCTGATGCAGGTGATAAAAAATTTAGAGCTTATTACTGTGACTCATTTGGTAATCAATTGCCAGATAATGTGCTAAATATTGTTAAAAGAGAACTGCAAAAAGAGGAATGGGTATTAGACATAAGAATTTCCCCAACTAAGCAGCAAAGTGACGGGTATAACTGTGGAATATTTGCGTTAGAAAATGCTCATAAAATTACACAAATGCTTAACGAAGACAAATCATTTGACGAAATTGACAAAAAGTTATCAGAATATAAATTTGATTTGAATGAGAAAAGAGAAGAATTTACAAGAGCGCTTATGGAAGATGAGAAATGTAAGGAAGATCTAAGAAATCGTAAGCATCCGCCAAGGACGAAAACATCTCAGTCTTCTATTTCAAGGGAGAATGCAAGTTTGTGTTGCATTATGTAATCAATGAAAAATTACCATTGACCTTATGCCCCTCCAAATAGGAAATTTGACAATTGATTCTCCAGTTATTTTAGCTCCAATGTCTGGAGTGACTGATTATCCGTTTAGAAGTATTGTGAAGAAACTTGGTGCAAGTTTGTTAGTTTCAGAGATGATTGCAAGCAGAGCTATGATTATGCAAACTCGCCAGAGTTTGCAAAAAGCAAAAGTCGATGCATTAACTGCTGTTCAGCTTGCTGGATGCGAACCGAATGTTATGGCAGAAGCTGCAAAATTGAATGAGGATATGGGAGCAAAAATTATAGACATAAACTTTGGTTGCCCTGTTAAAAAAGTTGTAAACGGTTATGCAGGATCAGCGCTAATGCGTGATGAGAAAAAAGCCGCTGAGATAATTGAAGCTGTGGTCAAAGCAGTGAATATGCCAGTTACGGTGAAAATGCGCACTGGATGGAACGATGAAAATCGCAATGCCCCGAGACTTGCGAAAATTGCCGAAGACTTAGGAGCAAAAATGATCACTGTGCATGGAAGAACAAGAGCGCAGCTTTATAATGGTCAAGCAGATTGGAAATTCGTTAGAAATGTTAAAGAGCAAGTGAAAATTCCAGTTATAGTAAATGGCGATATTAAAAATTTAAATGATATTCAGAATGCTCTCAAAGAATCTGGAGCAGACGGAGTGATGATAGGTCGTGGTGCCTACGGTAAACCTTGGCTGATTAATCAAGCAATGAACTTTCTCAGTGGAAGTGAAACTTCTGAGCCAACAGCTTCAGAGAGATTAAGCATCATACTCGAGCATTACGACAATATTCTTGAGTACTATGGAAATGACACAGGAATAAAGATGGCCCGCAAACACATAGGTTGGTACAGTAGCGGGCTTCAAGGCTCATCTGAATTTCGTGTGAGAGTAAATAACATGACAGATAGCACAGAAGTGAAAGAAAATATTATTGGCTTTTTTGGTCAAGAGACACACTAGCTGTACTCAATTCGACTGATCGTATGCCACTACGCTCTCTTCCTCACCAGAGTGTAAATGACAACCATTATCCATCAACCATTCCTCGTCATAAGTTTCAATATCAAAATATTTTTCATATTTATCCACATTATCACAAAGTGAAAGTGCTCTGATCTTATTCATAATCAAACCTGTACCAGCAGGAATTAATCTTCCTACTATAACATTTTCTTTTAATCCACTTAAAGGATCACTCTTCCCGCAGAATGCTGCTTCTGTAAGTACTTTTGTTGTCTCTTGGAAAGAGGCAGCAGAAATAAAGGAGCTAGTTTCAAGACTTGCCCTAGTAATCCCCTGCAGAATAGGAAGATAATGAGTAGGCCGTTTGCCAGAGTTACTCATAGCATCATTTTCCCTATCAACTTCCAGCTTGTCAATGCTTTCGCCAACCAAGTACATAGTATCACCAGGATCAGTAATTTCCACTTTTTGTAGCATTTGTTTTAAGATCACCTCTAAATGCTTATTGTCTATACGAACACCCTGCAATCTATAAACTTGCTGTATTTCAGAAATCATATAGTGCGCTAAAGCTTCTAACCCAAGCACACGTAAAATATCATGGAGATCAGGGTCACCATCCATCAATAGATCACCTTTACGTACAAAATCACCTTCATTGACTATTACATGCTTACTTCTTGATACCAAATATTCAACTGGAGAAATTTGTTCATCTACAGGTTTAATTAATATACTGCGTTTTCCTCTACGGTCTTTTTCAGAAAACGCTACATAGCCATCTATCTCACTAACAATAGCATGCTCTTTAGGACGACGTGCTTCAAATAACTCTATAACCCTCGGTAAACCACCAGTAATATCACGAGTTTTAACTGACTCTCTTGGTGTTCTTGTAATAACATCACCTGCATGAACCTTCTGGCCATCTTGTACATTGAGCACTGCACCGATTGGTATAAAATAACATGCTTCAACGCCACTTGCGAGTGTCATTACTTTACCATTATCGTCAAGCAGCACAATACGAGGACGTAAATTAGCTCCACCAGAATGCAATTTCCAGTCTTTTACTACTTTGCTTGATATTCCTGTAGATTCATCCATCACTTCAGTGATCGAAATTCCATCTTTTAAGTCCTGATAAGACACTGTACCAGTCTTCTCCGTGATAATAGGCAATGTATAAGGATCCCATTCCGCAACTTTATCGCCAATTTTTACTGACCCACTCTCATCTATATAAAGCTTAGCGCCGTAAGGTACACTGTGCTTCAACTTCTCACTACCAAGGCTATCAATCAACACGACTTCACAGGAACGGCTTATCACAATTTTATTTCCGTTTCTATCTATAATTATATTACTATTGTTTAACTTTATTTTAGCATTAATAGAAGCTATAATATTCGAGGATTCAACGCCTCTAGTCATTACTCCACCTATATGAAAAGTACGCATCGTTAACTGAGTACCTGGCTCTCCAACAGATTGAGCAGCTATAACACCAACTGCTTCACCTATTGAAACAATTTTACCAGTTGCAAGGTCTCTTCCATAACATAAAGAACATACACCAGGACTTATTTCACAAGTTAAAGGCGATCTAATTTTTACAACATCAAGACCTGCAATGCTGATTTGCTTTACTTTATCCTCATCAATTAATTCCCCTGCTTTTACTAATAATTCTTTTGTCACTGGGTTATATATATCATTTGCAGCTGTTCTACCCAGCACAACACTCTCTAGAGATGCAACTATAGTACTTCCTTCAACTGTAGCTCTCACAACAAGACCATTTTTTGTTTTACAGTCATGCTTTGTAACTATGCAATTTTGAGATACATCAACTAAACGACGAGTTAAGTATCCAGAGTTTGCAGTTTTAAGTGCAGTGTCAGCTAAACCTTTACGCGCACCGTGAGTAGAATTAAAGTATTCAAATACGTTCAATCCTTCACGGAAATTAGAAATTATAGGTGTTTCTATAATCTCACCAGAAGGTTTGGTCATGAGCCCTCGCATTCCTGCTAGCTGTTTCATCTGTGAAGTAGAACCCCTTGCACCAGAGTTAACCATCATATACACTGAGTTGTACTTACTATTTCCATCATATATAGATATTGCTTTTAACATATCATTAGCTATCATATCCGTACACTTAGACCATTCATCTATAACCTTGTTATACCTCTCACTTCTAGTTATTAGCCCATCTTGATATTGCATAGAGAATTTCTTAATTTCACCCCTCGCGTGATCAACATGTGTAGCTTTAGTTTCAGGTATAACCATATCACAACGACCAAAAGAGACACCAGAAAATGTGGCATACTCAAAGCCAAGTACCATTAATTTATCAGAAAATGCCACTGTAGCACTTTGACCACAGTTACGATATACCAAATCAACTATACCAGTTATTTCCTTGACTGTTAATATCTGATTTATTAGATCGAAGCCTAGATTCTCATGCTTAGGAAAAATTTGCCATAATATTAAACGGCCAGGAGTTGTACAAACAGTTTTATAGTGAGTTTCACCGCTGCTATTAATATACTCCATCCTATACTTTATACTAGAATGAATATGTAAAGTACCATCACTCAAGGAATGCTCAACTTCACAAAAAGCACCAAAAGATGGTAAATTATCTTCCTTAGGTTCTTGTAAAGTCAGATAATATATACCAAGTACTATATCTTTACTAGGAACTATAATCGGTCTGCCATTAGAAGGACTTAAAACGTTATTAGTGGACATCATCAACACCCTAGCTTCAAGCTGAGCTTCCAATGAAATTGGCACATGCACTGCCATTTGATCACCATCAAAATCAGCATTAAACGCCGTACAGACAAGCGGATGAAGCTGTATTGCTTTGCCTTCAATAAGGATTGGCTCAAAAGCCTGAATACCAAGTCTATGTAGCGTAGGCGCTCTATTCAACAAAACAGGATGCTCTTTTATTACCTCTTCAAGCATATCCCAAACTTCTGGTTTTTCTGCTCTTATCAACTTACTAGCAAACTTAATAGTTGGAGCCATACCATACATCTTAAGCTTTGAGTAAACAAAAGGTTTGAATAGTTCAAGAGCCATTCTTTTTGGTAATCCACACTGATTTAGTTTCAAAGTTGGACCAACAACTATTACAGAACGTCCAGAGTAGTCTACCCTTTTTCCTAAGAGGTTCTGGCGAAAACGACCCTGTTTTCCTTTTAACATATCACTAATGGACTTTTTATATCCAACAGCACCAGCTTTATTTACCAAAGTATTACGACGACTATTATCAAAAAGAGAATCAACTGCTTCTTGTAACATCCTTTTTTCATTACGAATCATAATCTCAGGAGGATTTAAGCTCAACAATTTCCTCAACCTGTTATTTCTATTAATAATAGTCCTATAATGATGATTCAGATCAGAAACTGCAGGACGACCACTCTCAAGCGATACCAAAGGACGCAAATCAGGTGGTAAAATAGGTATAGTTGTAAGTATCATCCACTCAGGCCTATTTCCAGATTTAATGAAGTTTTCAACAATACGCAATCTCTTTATAATTTTCTTTCTTCTTATCTCAGAAGCAACAGATTCTAATTCTAGTCTTAAATCCTTCCTAATTTCATGTAAATCAAGGCGCGTTAGCAACTCTCTTATAGCTTCAACACCTTGCATAGCTACAAAACTATCGATCCCATAGCTATCTTTAGCTTCATTATAAGCTTTTTCACTAATAATCTCACCTTTTTCAAAAGGCGAAACAAGAGGATCTATTACGATATAATTATCGCTATATAAAATATTCTCAATATCTCTGAGAGACATATCCAATAATGCTCCAATTCTTGAAGGAAGCGATTTCAAAAACCATATATGAGCAACAGGAGATGCAAGCTCTATATGACCCATCCTTTCTCTTCTTACTTTAGAAGATGTAACTTCTACTCCGCATTTTTCGCATATGCGACCTCTGTGTCTTCTTTTTTTGTATTTTCCACATAAACATTCATCGTCATTGACAGGGCCAAAAACCTTAGGGCAAAATAATCCACCTTTCTCAACTTTGAACGTACGATAATTTGCAGTTGAAACATCTTCTATCTCACCACAAGATATACGCTTAATACTTTCAGGGCTAGCAATCGATATGCTAACCTCATTAAAAGGTTGTGCAATGTTAGTGTGAGATATATCTTCAATCACTACATCATTTTGCTTTAAATCTACATTTAAACATAAAGAACGTAGTTCTTTTATCATCACATTAAAGGATTCAGGAATTCCACATTCAAAATTACTGTCACCTTTTATTATCGATTCATAAATCTTAACTCTACCATTAATATCATCAGACTTCACAGTTAACATTTCCTGCAAAGTATAAGCAGCACCATAGGCTTGTAATGCCCAACATTCCATTTCACCAAAACGCTGACCACCAAAATGAGATTTTCCTCCAAGAGGTTGTTGAGTAACCAAACTATAAGGCCCTACTGAACGCGCATGAATTTTACCATCAACCAAGTGGTGCAACTTAAGCATGTACATGTAACCAACTGTAACCTTGCGGTCGAATTTTTCACCACTGCAACCGTCATATAATACAGCTTGTCCAGAGTTATCTAAACCAGCAAGTTCAAATAATTTTGCTATTTGTTCATCTTTTGGACCCTCAAATACAGGTGCAGCAACAGGAACGCCATCACGTAATTTGCGTGCAAATTCAATGAGATTATTATCACTAATATTACGAATATCATTACAGATAGATACGTTACTGCCATAGCTATAAACCTCAATCAGGAAGTTACGTAAATTGCTGTATGAACTTTTACAAGAGTTCAAATAGTTCTCTACTAACTCATTCAACTCGTCATTTAGTGCATTCTTATTAGGTGTATTTAAAACAGAAGCCGTTATTTCATCATCATCAATATTTTCAATTTTTTTATTATCAAGGTATGCTACTGCAAATTGTGTAAAATTATCATCGTTAAGGGACCTAATTCCCTTGCAAAAAGCACTTTTGATCTTATTGATCTCATCGAGAATATTACTTACCTTTTCCCCTAATTTTCTACAAGCCCAACCTACATGCGTTTCCAGTATTTGCCCTACATTCATTCGTGAAGGAACACCAAGAGGGTTAAGAATAATATCAACAGGAGTACCATCTTCCAAATAAGGCATATCTTCCACTGGCACAACTCGAGAAATCACACCTTTATTTCCATGTCTACCAGCCATTTTATCCCCTGGTTGCAGACTATGTTTCACAGCAATGAAAACTTTTACTGACATCGACACACCTTGAGGCAGGTCATAACCTTCATGTAATTTTTCTACTTTTCGCTTAAACTGTGCTATTGCATGTGATACTTTTTCATCAAAATCTTTTTTTAAGCTCTTAACTTGCTCAGAAATGGATTGGTTTTTTAATCCTATACCCCACCATTGCTCACGTTCAATAGAGTCAAATTTTTCTCGATCTTGAGAACCAGAATTAATAAGAAGTTTCTTCAGTTCATCATAGAAATATTCACTAGTAACATTGATTATATAATCTCGCTCTTCCTCAAAGTCATTTATCTCTTTTTGTTTGATGAGTAATGCCCTTTCATTTTCTTCAACCCCCCTGCGTGTAAAGACTTGTACATCAATTACTGTCCCTTCAACATCTGGAGATGTATATAAAGAGGAATCCGCACAATCGAATGACTTTTCACCAAAAATTGTCATTAATAACTTCGTTTCAGGAGGCAATGAAAGAGAAGGTTTAGGTGTAACTTTACCTACCAGAATATAGCCTGGACCAACTCTTGTACCAATTTTCACTATACCACTATCATCCAAGTGATATAGATTTTCTTCATTAACACCAGGTATAGCACGAGTTATTTTTTCTGATCCTAAAGGGGTATCATGTACAACACAGTCAAATTCTTCTATATGAATAGAAGTAAAGAGATCTTTTTTAACAACTTCACTAGAAATAATAATAGAGTCTTCAAAATTATAACCTTGCCAAGACATAAAAGCGACTAGCAAATTTTTACCAAGCGCCAACTCACCACTGTTAATTGCAGGACCATCAGCTATTACATCACCCTTTTTAACATAATCACCTACGCACACTAGCGGTCTTTGATTAATACAAGTATTATGGTTAGAACGCTGAAATTTCCTTAGATGATAAATATCTACGTCCAAGTAGTTAACCCTTTCTTTATCAAAAGCACGTATAACTATAGAGTTACTATCAGAACTATCAACTATGCCATCGCGTTTTGCTAAAACTACAGCACCAGAGCCAGAAGCTACAAAAGACTCCATACCAGTAGCAACTAGAGGAGCGGTAGGCTTCAATAAAGGTACGGCCTGACGTTGCATATTTGAGCCCATTAATGCTCTATTAGCATCATCATTTTCTAAAAATGGAATCAAGGAAGCTGCAACTGATATTACCTGCTTAGGAGATACGTCAATGTAACTAACTTGGTCGCTACTTACCATGACGAAGCTACCAGCATATCTACAGTATAGCATGTCATCAACAAAGCAATTATTTTCATCAAGCTTTACGCTAGTGTCAGCTATATGATGTGAGCCTTCGTCTATAGCAGAAAGATACTCAATTTGATCAGTAACAACCCTATTGACTACTTTTCTATAAGGGCTTTCAATGAAACCATATTTATTAATACGCGCGTATATAGCTAAGCTGTTGATTAACCCTATATTTTGCCCTTCAGGAGTCTCAATAGGGCAAATTCTTCCATAATGAGTTGGATGAACATCACGCACCTCAAATCCTGCCCGTTCTCTTGTTAAACCGCCAGGACCTAACGCGGATAACCTTCTTTTATGTGTTATTTCAGATAACGGATTAGTCTGATCCATAAATTGAGATAATTGAGAAGAATTGAAGAAATCTCTTAAGACATTAGTTAACACTTTTGGATTAATAAAATCAGATGGAGAAACTTTATCTAAACTAGAAGTGGACATAGAATCAACTATTGCGCGTTCCAATTTCAACAACCCAGTTCTAAATTGATTTTCTATAAACTCTCCAACTGATCTTACTCTTCTGTTTCCTAAATGATCAATATCATCTACAGATCCTTGACCGTCACGTAACAATACTATTTTTTTCACAATTTCAATAATATCTTCATGCGTTAAAACAGTTAAATCCTCATCATAATTTAATCCAAGGTAAGAGTTAAGCTTCAACCTACCAATGTTAGACAAATCATAATATTCCGGACTGAAGAAAAGATTACGGAAAAACTCTTCTACTATCTCTAAAACAGGAACTTCACCAGGACGCAAAACTCTATATATTTCATATAGTGCATCCTGATAAGACATGTTTTCATCTAAGAAAAGCGTATTTAATATATAAGGTCCAACAAACAAATTATCTATGTTCAACACTGATATTTCATCTACAGATAATAACTCAAGCTTCTTTATGTCTTCCAGCTTTATAGATTCACCAGCAGATAAAATTTTCGTAGAGCTAGCACTATCCATTAAATCTTCTGCGAGGAATAAACCACATATAGAATTAAAAGGAACCAGATACTCTTTCAATTCATTATCATATAGCTTTTTAGCTAGTCTTGAGGTAATACAAACGTTAGCCTTAAGCAGCACATTACCTTCAATATCCATTAAGTCGAAAGGCAGCCTCACTCCTTTAAATTTATCAGGAACAAAAGGCACTTTCCAACCATCTTTATGTTTTACATACTTTATTTTCTCATAAAATCTATCGAGTATATCATTATTTGATAGACCCAACGCCTTTAATAAAACTGAAATTGGCAATTTTCTTTTTCTATCAACACGAAAATACAAATGGTCTTTAACATCAAATTCAATATCAAGCCAAGAACCCCTATAAGGAATAATTCTAGCAGAATAGATCAATTTACCAGAATTGTAAGTTTTTCCCTTATCGCTATCAAAAAATACACCAGGAGACCTATGCATTTGTGAGACGATAACTTTTTCCACACCATTAATGATGAAAGTGCCCTTATCAGTCATCATAGGCAACCCACAAAAGTGGACTTTCTGCTCTTCTATAGATTTTACAACGGTTGCAAGTTTAGAATGATCTCCACTCTCTTTAATCGATTTATATTCATCAAGAGAAATACCATCCTGCATAACAACAAGACGTATAGAAGCAATAACCTGAGCAGAAAAAGTTACACCACGCTTTATACACTCAGATTCATCATACTTAGGATCATCTACCCTACAACTTATAAACTCAATAGTAGCCCTACGCAAAGGATCATTTATTGGAAAGATTGTATGAAAGATAACTTCAAGTCTTTCATTACCCTTATTCTTAGGAGTAAAAGAATCATATGATTCTTTTTGAACCTTAACCAAATCCAATAAAGAATCTTTTAAATCAATCGACCTAGAATAAGAAACTCTAGGAACAAAAGCACCAGAAGCGTACATATAAGAAGAATCAACCATTAAAATACCCCAAACTAATTAAAAGAGCTATATCAATATAAAATTAATACATTAAATATTATTCAAGCTCCACTTTAGTTGCTCCTGCTTCAATAAGTTTTTGCTTGATTTTTTCTGCTTCGTCTTTAGGAACATTAGCAGTCAAATCTTTAGGTAAAGATTCAACCAACTCTTTTGCTTCTTTTAAACCCAATGTAGAATTAACCTCTCTCACAGCTTTAATAACTCCTATTTTTTTACTCGCATCAATTTCTTTAATCACAACTTTATACTCAGCTTTTTCTTGAGCAGCAGGAGCAGCAGCATTATCACCAATAGGCGCCCCAGCACCAACAGCTCCACCAAGAAAAGAACCAGCAGGCAACCCTATTTTCTCTTCTAAAACTTTTACAAGTTCAGAAGCCTCTAATAGGTTTAAAGATAATATTTTATCAACCAAATCACTTGTTACATTACTCATAATTACCACCTTAGTTAACAACAAATTTATTTTTTAGAACTATAATAATCCAAAACTCTCATAAGCCTCATAGAAGATGAATTAATAGACAACGCTAACCGAGCAGGAATATCATAAGATATTAAACACATAATTTTAACACGCAATTCATCCAGAGAAGGCAACTTAGCCATTTTATTAACATCTTCCACTGTTAACAATTCATTTAAATGAGCTGCGCAAATCACAGACATTTTTTCTTTGTTAGCATTAGTAAAATCAACTATTAATTTTGCAGCTTCTACTATGCCACTAGAGTATATAATAGCAACAGGACCGGAAAATTTGCCTGATAAATAAGAGAATTTACCAGTCCTTTCCAAAGCCAAGCGCGCTAGAGTGTTTTTAACTACTAATACCCCACCTGCTATAGACTTCAGACTATTCCTCAGAGTTAATGAATCATTAGCATTTATAGATTTAAAATTTACTAATATCAAGAAATCATTATTTACAAATACGTTTATTGTGCTCTGTATAAATTCATCCTTATCTTTACGCTTCACGGTATCACTCCCTTAAATTATATCTTCCACTTTGCCTATCTTATAAGCTTTACCCATAGTTGAATTTAAAAAAACACCCTTAAAGTAAATTCCTTTCGCAGAAATAGGTTTATTATCTTTAATTACTTTAAGAAAGGCTTTTAAATTTTCTAGCAAGTCATCAATATCAAATTTAATATTTCCTAATTTACCATGAATAACACCATTTTTATCTGTTCTAAATTTTACCTGACCAGACTTAATGGTTTTAATAGCTTCTGCAATGTTAGAAGTCACAGTACCAAATTTAGGGTTAGGCATCAGCCCTTTAGCACCCAATACTTTTGCAATAGGAGTGATTTTTGCCATAAAATCAGGAGTAGTAATGCACCAATCAACATCTAACTTTCTACCTTTTTTTATTTCTTCAACTAAATCCTCTCCTCCTGCAATATCAGCACCAGCTTTTTCAGCTTCTAATAAATGTTTATCTTGAGCGAAAACAGCTACTTTAATATTCTTCCCGATACCTTTAGGCAAAACTACTGTACCACGCACCTGCTCTTCAGATTTACGTGAATCTACGCCTAAATTGACCGCAATATCAACTGATTCATTAAATTTTGCTGAAGCAGACTCAACAATCTTCTTCAAACACTGCTTAGGATTATCATTATATGTATTCATTTACCTAACCTTCCACAACTTCTATACCCATAGATTTTGCAGTGCCTACAACCATTTTCACTGCTGAATCTTCATTATCCACTTTCATATCAACCATCTTGCACTTTGCTACTTTAATTATAGCAGACATAGGTAATTTAGCCACTAATTCTTTACCAGGATTACCAGAACTTTTACTTAATTTAGCCTCCTGCTTAAGTAAATAAGCCACAGGCGGACCGCTGACAGTAAAATCATGAGAGCGATCATCCTTTATGGAAATTCGCACTGTTACTAAATCGCCTACTTTATAATTAGCGTTAGCAGCACTAGTAACTTTATTAAAAGCTTCACAAAACTTAGGAACAGGTATACCACGTGGACCAAGTACTGAAGCAATTTTCGGTCCTGGAACTGCTTTCCCAGCTTCCATAAGTAAGTTAATCTTAGCAACTATAACACTCATAATTAATCCTCTATTTTCTCTACTTGAGCCAGATCAAGCTCTATTATTGTCGGCTTACCTAAAATCGATACTTCCACATTAATAATTTTTTTCTCATCGTTTACCATATTTACCTTACCAGTAAAATTTTGAAAAAGACCATCATTAATTTTCACTTTTTCACCTTTTTCATAACCATAACCTAACTTCTTTGTCTCTTGAGCATTATAAAGTGCATTACACATTGAGTGAATCTCATCATCCAAAATCACCTTTGGAATATTACCGTTTTTCAAAAATCCATAAACCTTAAGAGATTTTGGTATATTATTGATAAAATTCAATACTTCATCGCATAAATTCACGTATAAAAAGACATAACCAGGAAAGCATTTCCTTCGTGTAGCAATTTTCTTAGATTTCAACTCTACTTCACTTAGCTCTTCATATGGAATAAAAACTTCCTTAAAGTAATCATTAACACCCAATCTCATAGAATTTTCCAATATATGTTGGCGCACTTTCTCTTCACAATTGGAAGCAACTCTCAAGATATACCATTTATATCTATTAAATTCTTTACACTTTAAACTTATCTCATCATCTGAAATCATCTCAAAATCACCAGATTCGCCACTGCAGAATCCAGGCGTTTGATTCAAAATATTTTTGCTTTCATCACACAGATGCATATATACATACACTTCACATAATTCTTTTATATCAGACTTTGAATTACATACCGTTTGATAAGGAATAAACACTTCCTTAAAATAAACAGCATTACTTACCAATTCGCGTATGTTTTGCTCATATCCATAATCAACTTTAATGATATACCATTTATATTCACATTCCATAAATAATTCCAAATAAAGCCTTAATTACGTAAAGAGACATAAAATCCACAAAACAGAAGAAAATCGAAAAGCATAATATAACAATCATTACAACAAATAGAGATGACAACACCTCCTGTTTCTTTACCCAAGCAATTCTTCGTATTTCTTGCTTTATATCACAGAAAAAACCACACAAACTTTTTAACATTTCCACCACAACATTAATGCAGGAGCGATAGGAATTGAACCTACAACCTCTGGTTTTGGAGACCAGCGCTCTACCAATTGAGCTACACTCCTATAACTCAAACTCTCACTCCAAAATTTCAGAAACAACACCAGAACCAACAGTTCTACCGCCTTCTCTTATCGCAAAACGCAATCCCTTATCCATTGCTATCGGTACTTGCAATTCTACTTCTACACTCACATTATCTCCTGGCATTACCATCTCCTTCCCATCTAGCAATTTTATGCTCCCAGTTACATCCGTTGTCCTTAAATAAAACTGTGGCTGGTAATTCGCAAAAAATGGTGTATGCCTTCCTCCTTCCTCTTTCTTTAATATATAAACCTCCGCCTTAAATTTTCTATGCGGCGTTATCGTCCCCGGTTTTGCCAATACTTGCCCTCTCTCCACTTCTTCTCTTTTTGTTCCTCTTAACAATATTCCTACATTGAGTCCTGCACTTCCCTTATCCAGCAACTTCTTAAACATTTCTACACCTGTGCATATCGTCTTTTGCGTCGCTTTCAGACCTATTATCTCTATCTCTTCTCCCGTCTTTATCTCTCCCTTCTCTATTCTTCCTGTTACCACTGTTCCTCGCCCCGATATCGAAAATACATCTTCGATTGGCAATAAAAATGGTAAATCCACAGGCCTTGGTGGAACCGCTACATATTCATCTAACTTTTCCATCAATTTGTCTATTGATTTCTTTCCATATTCGCTGCTGTCATCCTCCAGCGCCTTGAGCGCTGAACCAACCACCACAGGCACTTCATCCCCTGGAAATCCGTATTTACTCAGTAATTCCCTCACTTCCATTTCTACTAAATCTATCATATCAGCATCAGCAACATCAGCTTTATTTATATACACCACGATATATCCAACACCTACCTGCTTCGCCAGCAATATATGCTCTCTCGTTTGTGGCATTGGCCCATCAACCCCCGACACTACCAATATCGCCGCATCCATCTGTGCTGCACCTACTATCATGTTCTTTACATAGTCAGCGTGTCCAGGACAATCAACGTGTGCATAATGCCTTTTTTCCGTCTGATACTCAACATGCGCTGTTGCTATCGTTATCCCCCTCTTCCTTTCTTCTGGCGCTTTATCTATCTGATCGTACGCTACAAAATTTCCATAATGCTTCGTTATCGCCGCTGTTAACGTCGTCTTCCCATGATCCACATGTCCTATTGTTCCCACATTTACATGCGGCTTTCCAAATGCTTCCACTACTGCTGTCATAATTATTACCCTTAATTATACTCTAACTTTAACTCATCAACCACATATTGTGGCACTTGCTCATAACAAGAAAAATGCATACTATACTGCGCCCTTCCCTGAGACATAGAACGCAAAACGTTGATATAACCAAACATATTTGCAAGAGGTACCGAAGCAGTAATTATTTTACTATTATTACCTAAATCGAGCATATCAGCAACATTTCCTCTTCTACTATTTATATCACCCATAACATCACCCATATATTCTTCAGGAGTAATGATTTCAACTTTCATTATAGGCTCCAGCATTTTTGGACCAGCTTTATTTGCCATCTCTTTAAAAGCACCTTTAGCAGCAAGTTCAAAAGCTAAAGGACTAGAATCAACCTCATGAAAAGCACCATCAAGAAGGGTAGCCTTAAAATCAATCAACGGAAATCCCGAAATTATACCACCTTCTTTTATCAACTCCAAGCCATTTTCTACCCCAGGAATATACTCTTTTGGAATAGCACCACCTACAATTTTACTTTCAAATTGAAACCCAGAACCAGGCTCAAGAGGTTCAAATTTTATTTTAACCTTAGCAAACTGACCAGCTCCACCAGATTGTTTTTTATGAGTGTAATCAATTTCAACAGATTTAGTGATAGTTTCACGATATGCAACCTGAGGAGCACCGACGTTAGCCTCAACGTTAAATTCGCGCTTCATTCTATCAACAATAATCTCAAGATGGAGCTCACCCATGCCTTTCAATATAGTCTGGCCACTTTCCGCATTTACTGACATTCTCAAAGAAGGATCTTCTGCAACCAACCTATTTAGAGCAATACCTAATTTTTCCTGATCTGAAGTGGTTTTAGGTTCCACAGCAATTTCAATAACAGGCTCAGGAAATTCCATACGCTCCAATAATATAGGAAAATCAACAGAACATAAAGTATCTCCGGTGGTTGTTTTCTTTAGCCCAACTAAAGCAACTATATCTCCAGCCCTAGCCTCAGTTATATCTTCTCGGTTATTTGCATGCATAAGTAACATTCTGCCAATCCCTTCAGTTTCGTTTTTTAACGCATTTGAAACGGTAGATTTAGACTTTAATTTACCAGAATAAATACGGATAAACGTCAAGCTGCCTACAAATTTATCCGTCATCACTTTAAATGCAAGAGCAACAAATTTCTCTTTTTCTGAAGGTTTGACCTCAATTTTCTTTTCTGAATCTTTAGGATCAATTCCAACAATTACATCAACATCAATAGGAGAAGGTAAAAAGTCAACCACACCATCTAAAAGTGGTTGTACGCCTTTATTTTTAAAAGCTGATCCACATAACACAGGAACAAATTTTCCTTTAATGGTCCCATTTCTCACGCATTTTTTCAGTAAATCCACTGGCAGATCATTAGACTCAAAGTAAGTATTCATCGCTTCATCATCCATCTCAGCTGCAGCATCTAATAAAAGATTTCGATATTCTTGAGCCTTATCAAGCAAATCAGAAGGAATATCTTCATAAGAAAATTTAGCGCCCAACGTTTCTTCTTGCCATATAATGGCTTTCATAGAAATAAGGTCAATTATACCTTTGAAATCTTTCTCACTCCCTATTGGTAAATGAATAACTAAAGGTGCTGCACCAAGCTTCGTCTTTATCATATCAACACATCGATAAAAATTTGCCCCTATTCTATCCATCTTATTAACAAAGCAGATACGAGGAACGCTATATTTATCAGCTTGACGCCACACTGTCTCAGATTGAGGTTCAACTCCAGCAACTCCATCAAATACAGCAACTGCACCATCCAAAACCCTTAAAGATCTCTCAACTTCAATAGTGAAATCAACGTGACCAGGAGTGTCTATTATATTGACCCTATGATCATTCCAAAAACATGTTGTTGCAGCAGATGTGATTGTAATACCACGCTCTTTTTCCTGCTCCATCCAATCCATAGAAGCTGCACCATCGTGCACTTCACCAATTCTATTTTGCTTACCAGTATAAAATAAAATACGCTCTGTTGTGGTAGTCTTACCAGCATCTATGTGAGCCATTATCCCTATATTTCTGTATTTAGATATTCCAATTTCCATATCACAATTAATTAGCTAACATTAAAAACGAAGATGAGAAAATGCCTTATTAGCTTCAGCCATTTTATATTTTTCTTCGCACATCTTAAACGCACCACCGCGTTTATTATAAGCATCCAGTATTTCAGATTGCAAACAATCAACAGTGGTTTTTCCACTCTTTTTTCGAGCAGCAGAAGTTGCTTTAGCAATCCACCTTAACGCTAAAGAAACCGCTCTATCTTGTCGAACTTCAACAGGTACTTGATAAGTTGCACCACCAATGCGTCGAGAACGCACTTCTATAGAAGGAGTAACATTTCCTACTGCTGTCTCAAAAATTGATAACCCACCTTCGCCTATTTTCTTTTCAGCTAAAGACAAAGCGTCATAGATAATCTTTTCTACAGTAGATTTTTTACCACATTTCATGATTGTATTAATGAAACGCATCAGCAAAACACTGCCGTAACGCGAATCAGGACTTATTTCTCTTTTTTTTGCTTTATTCCGACGAGCCATAAACTTTAACCAGATTTCTTTACACCATATTTTGAACGAGCTTTCTTTCGATTTTGCACACCACGCAGATCAAGGGCACCTCTTATTATGTGATAACGCACACCTGGCAAATCTTTAACCCGTCCACCACGTATCAAAACAACAGAGTGTTCTTGTAAATTATGACCTTCACCAGGTATATAAGCCGTCACTTCACCATACCCACTAATTTTTACTCTGGCTACTTTACGGAGTGCTGAGTTAGGCTTTCTAGGAGTTGTAGTATACACCTTAGTGCAAACACCTCTCCTTTGAGGGTTGCTTTCTCCCAAAGCTGGTACCTTTTTCTTATGGGTCAATCCTAATCTACCCTTACGTATTAATTGATTTATCGTAGGCATATGTTATAAACTCAAGCTCATTAAAATAACTAAGTTTTTAGTTATAAAATAATAAACCTCAATAGTCAATATAAAAATAAACATTACTACTCTAATAATTAAGCTCAACTGCCTTGAAAGCCATCAGTAGACTTCTTGCACTACCTCCCAAGCCACAACTGTCATTCAGTAGAAACGAAAAAACTTACTTGACACCCTTCGCCAGCCCCATTATCATGGTACTGAAGGTATTCATTTATCTTCAATCTGTGCAGATTAAATGACAACAGTATTACGTAATTGGCGTCTTATTTTTAATTTTTTGCACTATGCACACTTTACGTCTTCACAACATTTCTGGGTTTTTACCTATATAAGCTGAAACGCGCTTATAAAGCGTTTAAGACAGTATAGTACGCCAATTTGCAGGATTAGAGAGTGACAACTAGCTAATACGGGATATCTTTTGCCTTTTTTTCTGCTTAGTAAATTTCTTAAACATTTAAACTAAGGTGAGTTGCATTTAAAAGCAGCTAAATTGCAGTGTTTAAGACTTAAAAAACGCCAATACTGAAAATAGACAATGACTAGGGCTTCTTTTGCCTTTTTTTTGCTTGGTAAATTTCTTAATATTTATGGCAACATGAACTGAGCAGGAAGGTGTCATTCCAGTGCTTGACACTGGAATCCAGTTTTCCATATAATCTCATCGAAAATGTTGTAACCACTTTCTGTGCTAGTTTGCTTGCTTACAAGCAAACTTTTCTGGATCTCAGTGTCTGGGCACTGGGATGACAGGAGAAGGTACTAGGATGACACCCTGACCTCGTCGTCCCGCTACGTGTTAGCGGAATCTAGAGATACCGTGACGGTATGACGTAAAGCTCGCATTAGCTATACTTTTATGCTCACCAACTTAGCTGGATCCAAGTAGTCAAGCTACTTGGATCTGCAAATTGCAATGTTCGTACAGCTGCGTGCTTGACACTGGGATTTAGTGCAGCTACCCTAAACTGGAAGCTCATCTTGCTATTTTTGGCTGAAAGAAACATATTTTTAGAATAATGAAAACAATCAGCTCTTTAATTCAAGAAGGATCGGAGTTATTATCGTCACATAAAGTTGAATCACCACATTTAGATTGTGAAATCATCATGCAGCACGTACTTGGAGTGGAAAGATCATTTATAATTGTGAACCATGCTGATCAAGTGCCAATGGAGAAAGAACTTTTATTTTGGAAATTAACAAAAAAAAGAGCGGAAAGATATCCAATATCGCAAATAATAGGTAATCATGAATTCTGGAGTAAAAATTTTATAGTTAACCAGCATGTTTTAGATCCAAGGCCAGATAGTGAAACAATAATCCTAGCAGTGTTAAAATATTACCCAAACAAAAAACAGAAACTAAAAATTGCAGATTTTGGTACAGGCACAGGTTGTTTATTGATATCCGTACTTAGTGAGTATGAATATGCTGTTGGCGTCGGTTTTGAAAAAAGCTTGGAAGCATATAAAGTTGCCTATCAGAACACAAAAAAACATGATCTTCTCAGCAGAGCCAAAATATTTCCAAGTTCGTGGACAGAGTGCAGAGGTTCATTCGATCTTATAATCAGTAATCCTCCATATATTAAAAGAAGCAAATTGAAAGACTTGCAAGCTGAAGTGCAAAAGGAACCAAGAATTGCCCTTGATGGTGGTATTGATGGTTTGAGTTGTTACTTGAGCATTTTTCCAATATTAAGGAGGTGCCTTAAAAAAAATGGGTTTGCGATATTGGAGATAGGTGAAGATCAAAGCAATATTGACAAAATAATCCCCTCATACGAATTAGCTTTTCAGGAATATGTATATGACTTAGCGGGAATGAAGAGATGCATTGTTGTGAAAAGAACATAGCTAATGTTTTTTTGCCTTCATCCCATATTATCCTATATCATCCCAGTACCCTCTACCTAGTCATCCAAGTAGCGTGACTACTTGGATCTATATTTAACTAGATCCTATGGTCAAGCCATAGGACGACAGGAACGGTTTTATGCATTTTTTAAAGGGCAACATGTTTAAGCTTTGCTGGCAAAATGGAAAGTAAGACCAGCCTCTATACCGTGTGTGTGAAATAGTTGATTACCTATATTTATTTCCTCAGTTACTTTGCTACCTGAGCTAGGATTAAGCTTCTTTTTTTTATCATTATTAGGGTCGTCTACCACTTGTCCTAACCTTTTTGCTGTAAGCTTAATATCGCTACCAATAGCACCAAAACCTCTATATCCGATATGCATATTTACATCTTCGTTTATGCGATAGTCAAAGCCAGCTTTTAATTGACCTGCGGGTCTTATTGACGGTTTTTCAAACATCGTCATTCTTGTTGCACCGATCCCAATACCAACGTAAGGAGAAAAAGAGAAACGGTCACTTTTCCAATTATGATAAACATTTGCCATTACAGATATGTTCTCAATTTGGTCATGACTAACTGCAGCACTATAGAGATAAGTTTCTTTATTAGGATCCTCACCAGTCTCCTTTAGGTATGAAACAGTTATTTGGCTACTTGTTAAACCAATATTATCCACTTTTACAGAAGAATACATCCCTTCCAATTCAGCCCTATAGCTGTTGTTACCCAATTCTCCTGTGTAACCAAATGCCACATTTGCAGCAAAAGGTGGATTATAATCTCCTTTATACTCACTTAGTGACTGACCTTCTGTGTTCTGAGCACCCCTGTCATTTATAGACAAATTTTTGATACCTGTAGTGCTTGTTTTTAGTACGCTTGTGTTATTTAAATATTGACCGTAATACCCACTACCAAAGTAAAACCCTTCTGTTTCACTTGCAAAAGATTGTTGTGACAACAATAAAGCAAATGCTGTAACCGCTAATGTTTTTTTACTAATCATTACTACTCCCCTAGTTAAAATAGCTAATCTAATACTAATTAATTAAAAATGGCTTAATATGAAAAACCTAATTATTTGCATAACTTGCACTTTTCTGAGCTAAAAATAGGCAAAGTTAACCTTACTTCTCGTCATTTTTTAATTTATCCTCATCTTCAAATTCATCCTCCTCTTCTTCGTCATCAAACCCATCATCGCTCCTATCCTCATCTTCCTCGTCATCATCTTCAAACTTATCGTCGATATCTTCATCATCAATATCTTCGTCTGCAAATTCATCTGATTCATCATATACTGCATCTTCGGTTTTAGTTTCAGCAGGATAATCAACTGAATTAGGTCGCTCAAGAACATTATTCCCCTCGTTATTAACCTTATCTTTGCTCGCAGCGGCAGAAAGAACTTTGTTTGGGTCATATGGTTCTTGTGTAGGCACACGAGTTTGTTTGAGCAGCCTTCTTGTGAAGGTGGTATCACTGTAGTACAAAATTTTCTTTGATTTAATTGGGTAAGTCGACTCTATTAAAATTATCTGATCGTCACGTGGCAACATAATAACTTCTTGAGGCAGTAGCAATGCTCTCTGTATTTCAGAGATATGTAATGACCTTGAAGCAGGATTTAAATCTAAAAATTTAGGCTTATTCAACGATTCTTGTTGTACAGTTTTGTTTCCTATAAGTTGCGATATTAAATTAGCTGTTTCAATATTATTGGCTGCAAAAGTTATTCTGTAAGTCGAGTTTGACAAAAAGGAGTTCATCCCTGCTTCTTCGTATATTCCTTTGAGCTGCTCAGTATCTTGAACAATTAAGAATAACCTAACTCGATAACCACGAAAATATGCAATACCTGTTTGAAATTGCTCCATTTTTCCAAGTGTAGGAAACTCATCCATTAAAAACAATACGCCATAAGGCTCGTCATCCGATGGCAATTTTCTACATAAAAACTCAGTTGCCTGTTGGTAAAAAACCTGCATTAAAGGCCTGAGCCTAGTCAAGTTGTCAGGAGTTAAACCAACATAAACTGTAATTTTCTTCTTTTTAAAATCTAGAATATTAAAATCACTTGACGCAGTTGCAGTATCAATCAATGGGTTTGCCCACAATTCAAGTGATGAGTTCATGGTTGATACAACACCTGACCTTTCTTTATCAGCTTTTTGTAAAAAAGCTGCAATATTCATATATGCTACAGGGTGTAGTATTTTACCCATTGTATCAAGAGCAACAGCAAGATTATAAACCACGTCATCACTACGCATCGTACGCACAACTTCACCAAAAGATTTAACTTTCTCTGGTGCAGCAAGTAAGTATAATACCACTCCAACAAATAAGCTTCTTGCTTCATTCTGCCAAAAGTCTTGTTCAGGCATGATTAGGTTAGCTATTTTCTGCACATCGTCAACCATCTGCCCAGGTTTTTCACTAATCCATTGTAATGGATTGTAACAGTGACTTATTCCATCTGGCTGCGCTGGATTCCATACGTATACTTTTTGTCCTTGTCGTTCTCGCCAACCACTTGTTATTTCATAGTTTTCTAATTTTATGTCGTGTACAATTACCGAGTCAGTCCAAAATAATAAATTAGGAATTACAAAGCCAACACCCTTACCAGAACCTGTAGGTGCAAATAACAATGCATGCTGAAACCCATCAGAAATGAAGTATCCTCTTTTATCTTTACCAAGCAATAATCCCTTTTTGCTTCTTAATCCTGCTTTTCGTATGTCTTTCTCTGATGCCCACTGCGAATCTCCATGAAGTGATTCCTTCTTTTTAAATGGTCGCCACTCAATTATCCTTTCTCTTAAATTCCATAAGATAATCATTAAAACAATGATAGGCAGTGCAGAAGATATAATTAATGTGATTTTGAGCTCAAGGCTATATAACTCTGGATGATGCCAACAATATTGTATATGATCAAAAATCGTTGGCCAAAGAGCTTGAGGGAAAGGCGTCAAACTAGGATTAATTGCCTTAAAATCCACAGCATCCGGACCATCAGCAAACAGAACAAACAATATACCAGATAGATAGAAGCAAAACTCAAGTACGCTAAAAGCTACTACACCTCCTATGAGAATATTACGTAGGTGATTTCCATTACTCATAAACTACTCTTCCTTAACTTATGTATAAATTTAAGCATTTTCGCTCGCAGATCTAGTAAATAATATCTCAGAAATGCTTCTTTTGCCCCCACCGGTTCTTTTTAGCTGAATAACAATATCAATCACATTTCTAATGTATGGTATAATTTGGTCTGGAGGAATGCCAAGATTTGCCTGCATAACCATCAATTTTATTTGCTCAAGGGCCATTGTTGGACTATCTGCATGAAGGGTTGATATTGATCCAGGGTGACCAGTATTTATCGCCCTGAGAAAACTAAAAGCTTCCGCTCCACGGAGCTCACCAACTATTATTCTGTCTGGCCTTAAACGTAAGCACGCTTCTATCAAATCTTGAGTGGTTACTTTTGCTCTGCCCTGCCCTCCTTTAGAGGCAATTAGATGGACTTTATTGGGATGATCGTTCAAAACGATTTCCCTTGCATCCTCAACAGTAATAATTCTTTCCTCAGCTGGAATAGCACGCAAAGTAGCATTAGTAAAAGTAGTCTTACCAGTGGAAGTTCCACCACTAATTATAATATTTTTCTTACTTATTACAGCGTATTCTAAAAACTCTTTTATTTTTTTTTGCCTTAACAATAAATCCAAATGACGGTCAACTGGATTATCAGTTGCTTCTGTAACAGTTTCAGAAAAAGCCCCCATTTTTTCGTAATCATCGAGTGCTAACTGCATGCTAGAAGGCTTACGAATCGACATGACTACTTTATCAGGTTCACATGCTGGCGGAAATACTATCTGTATACGATAACCATTTGGTAATGTTGCCGAAAGTAACGGCGCTTCTTCGCTAAGTTTTTGTTCTGTAGCTTGAGCAATCAGTCTGCCAAGAGATTTCAAATGGTTAAGATCGAATACTTCTAATTTTTCACACCTTATTTCACCGCGATTTTCAATCCATACTTCCTTTGGCTTATTTATTGATATTTCATTTACGCCTTCTTCTTGAAATATGCCTTGTAATGGCTCCAAATATGTATCAAGTGCAGCATAGTTCATTTCATTGATTTAATATTGCCTGTGGAGGAAATACTATATCTTGGTTAACAAATACTTTCAATGCAATGCCTTGATCAACATAAATAGTTGGTTTTTTATCTGTATATCTGCCCACTACATCCCGCATATCTTTAGAAAAATCCTCGATTGATTTCCCGATTGCTTCATCATAAACAGACTTGCTTTTTCTTTGAATTTGTTCTAACAGTTGATTTACAATTTCCAGGCTTATATTTACCTCGTCTTCTTCAATTCCTAGTGCTTTTGCTATTTCCTCTTTCATTATTTTTAGTAAATCTTGTCTGCTTTTGGCACTCCGAATTCTTCCGATAGCCCCAAGGCCTAATTTCCATTTGTCACTAGATATCTTCTTTTCTGGGTCAATAATGAGTTGGAGAGAAGAAAAATCTATTTCGGTTGCAGTGATAGACTTTACTGCATCTCTGATAGTTAGCGTATCAACAAGATTAGAAGCCTTTTGCCCTATAACAGCAGAACCAATCGAAACACCAGCAAGTGTCACTGAAGAGAATAACGCACTTACTATTTTGTTATCAACTATTCCTGCTATTCCTGCTCTACCAAGCTCGTCAGTACTAAGCGATGAGATTGCAATATCTATTCCATGTGGCAGAATCACTCTATTCCAGTTTATATTTACACGAGATTTAGCAACATTCGAGTCAAATGAATAACTGCCTATCAATCTTGAGCCTTTAGGTATTAAAACTGTATCACCAGTTTCTGCATAAACATCTCTACTCACCATAGCACGCAGCATTCCTTGCAGATCAGAGTTTATTGCAGTTTCAAGAACAGCATCAATAATTTTACCTTGAGTAATCATTAAACCAAGCTTTCCTACTCTGGTAGCTTTGCTCGATTGTGCTGAAGTGTCGGATAAAATAGCATCAGCAGCCTTGTTCTCTCCACTACCACCTGAAATTGTCAACATCTGTGCACTACGTCTGTCTCTAGGATAACCGCCACCCCCTATTGTAGGAAACGAGGTAGGTAAATTGCCCATAACATTACTAGAAGGAAAATTTTGCTTTGGCAAAATAGGTATATTTGACACAGGAGTTTCTTTTGGTTTCTCTTCTTCTTTTTTCATCACTTCTTCTTTTCTAATTTGTTTTATTTCTGGTATGATTAGTGGTGTAGGAAGAGGAGGTAAGGGTGGTAAGGGATCAGTTATTATTCTTTCAGGAACCATTACATTATCTGGAACTTGTTCCAACTTTCCTTTCAATTCTTGAACGTTTTGCTTTGTTTCCTCTTTTTTAATAACTTCTGAACCCTCTTTAGGAGAAGGACTAAAATAGAGATAATACACTCCACCAGCCAGAAGCACTAAAATAATGACCATCAATGCCCTATGACCTTGATTAGAGCCAACTGTTACTACCTTATTCTCTATTTCTGATTCATCTTCTGAATTGTTACGCCTTTCTTTATTCATATTGCATGTACCACAGCTAAAGTGACCTATTTATAATTTCAACTTCACCATCTTCATAACGCATAAATAGCTTTTTATGTACTCCTTTTATTATAACATAATCATCAAATAACAGCCTTTTACAAGGTTTATCCTCCCCTTCTACAAAAACCTGAGGTATTTTATTATTATTTCTAAATTTTAAATAGGTTAAATAACCATCATCAAATAACTCGATCGGAACTATATCCGCATTACCACCTTCATCAATATATGTATAATTGTACTTCGTATCATTTTCTTGTATTATTTTTTCTAGCTTGTCTGTAGTATATTGCATTTGAGTAGGTAAAGAAACCTCATCTAAATCAACATCAAATTCACCTTCTTCTTGAGGATAATAAAAACGTACTACGTAAGATATATCCTTTTCAGCAGAATAATCGTGATCTACTTTCTTAGCATCAGTATCCGGGTATTTATCGTAGTTTGGCCTTGAGATTAAATCAAAAATGTAATTTCTTTTTTTAGTTGTCGTAATAATCATGTTAGTGCGACTACTAACTTCAAATGGCATGATAAGCAATTTATTGTCATAAGGATTAATTTTCCAACTTGATGCATCACCAACAGCGATATTTTTAACTTTTTCTCCTTCCGCAAATTCAATATAAGAATAGTAACCCTGACTAAAAACCACCGTAAATACTTCATTAGGGCTATACACAAAAGTCTTTATTCTACTATCTATAGAAATAGGCTCATTATAATTAATGGATGCGTTTAAATTGCCACCTACAAGTAAAGCTAAAACTAATAATATCCTATACATATTCATCATCTACTCTATATGAAATAACTTGAAATCCTAATGGGTTAATATATCTTTGCTGATCATCCATTTCAAGCGATGCATATCTATATGACATAATAACTATCTTATTTTTTCTCGTAGAACTTCCATCTTTCCGTGTAAATTCCACAAAAAATCTCACCTGAAGAGCATCGTTACCCAACTTTTGAATTGAGCGAATTTTAAATTCACTTTTGGTATCTGAATATAAATTAAAAAGATCATCCATATTCTGCGATCCTACATAATTTCTAAATTCATTATACACATTAGGTGAGGAAAACAACCTCACCTTTGTATAATAGTTATAATTATAATGATATGGATCAAAAACCTCCCTTGCTTTTATATACTCTGAAATAAAATAATCGTTTAGCGCTTCATCTGCAGAATACTGTTTTACTGTGACAGGATCAACCAATTGCACTATTCCTGATTTCTTGTCAATTTCTATAACAAATGGCTCAATAGTGCTACTTGTGCTAATTTTAAATATGACTAATATGCTGATAGAGATCGTTGCTAATAATATTAATGCAAATAAAAGTAGAATATTCCTTTGAGCAATAACTGTGCTGTAGCGGTTTGAATTCCAATTTATATCCTTATCTAAGGATTCAGTATTTTTTTCTTGCTTAAAAAATCTTAGCATTTTAGTATTCCTAAAAATCTTAACTTATGTTAATAAACATAGCAAATTAACAAAGTAGTTACAGCAAAAAAGCTAAAAAACTCTTAATCTATGGCCTAATTTACCAAACTTTGTCTCCATATATGAATCGTTATATTTATTACGTTCCACAATAAGTGGTAGACACTTTGTAACTCCTATACCACTACTTTCCAATTCTGACAATTTCCTATCATTGTTTGTAAGTAATTGGATTTTGTTAATGTTCAATTTCTTAAGCATTTTAGCTGCAACAGCAAAACTCCTTTCATCATCTTCAAAACCCAATATTCTATTTGCATCAACAGTATCAAGATTATGTCCTCTTTGCATACTGTACGCTCTTAACTTATTAGTTAAACCAATGCCTCTTCCATCTTGCATCAAATACAATATAATACCACTTCCAGAGTCAGCTATCATTTGAATTGCTTGATGTAACTGACTTCTGCAATCGCATGACAAGCTATCTAACAAGTCACCCGTATAGCACGAAGAATGAATTCTCACTAATGGTTCGTCATCTTTATCTGGATTGCCAATGATAATTGCATGATGTTCTCTTCCACCACTTTCGGTTCTATAAGATATGATATTTACTTCTTGAGTCTGTTTTAAAAATAATGATGTTTTGCACACTTCATATACATCCTGATTTTCTTGAAAATTATTTATGAATGACGTGTCCAGTGCAATAACGTCATTTTTCTCGCACCAATTTCGCATTTCATGGTTATTCTCAAAAGTCATATCAGCCACTAACGCGTATGGCAATAATTCTGAGAACTTAAGCAAGGCAATAGCACATTCATCTATTGTCTTTGAGCATCGCAACTCTTTTATGCAATCTTCCTTTGAACAGTTTATTAAATAGAGCAGTTCATCAAAATTATTCACCAACAGACGTTTGCTGTTATGTTCTTTATTCTGAGATATGTATTTTACCTTACTTGAAGTTAAAGTAACATATACATTACTTGATGTAAGCTTGTATTGATTAAATAAATCTCTTTCTAAAGCCTCAGCAGCAGCAAACAATAGGTAATTACTTTCATCATATATTACAATTGGCCGACCGCGCCTGATTTCGCTGATAGCTCTTTCTACCTTATTGCTACTCTGATTTCCTATAAACATTTTTACCCATATTAAACAGCGATAAAAACTGGTGCGGCCGAGAAGACTTGAACTTCCAAGGCCTTATGAGCCACAGCGACCTCAACGCTGCGTGTCTACCAATTCCACCACGGCCGCACTATATTCTAGTTTTTATATAATTATTTTAAATTACTTAATCATTTTAGAATTTTTCATCTAGAGTGTCAATCTGATACTAGAATAATTTAGAAATTGTTTGTATAATTTGATTATGAATTTTGTGATTATAAATTTTAATCATTTAAGATAACCTTACTACTAATTTTTAACTTAGGTTTTTATACAAATGAATATAGCTAATATCTTTATTTTTTTAGCTCTCTCTCTTATAACTAGCTTTCATTTCGTCCATGCACAAATATTATACACATGGTCTCAAGTTATCCCAGAAAATAAACTAAGCATACGCGCAATTACGGACAATGACATGTGTCCCATTGTTTATGTTGATGGCGAGGAAACAGAAATGCTGAATCGCAGCTCAATTAACAATGGTGATCATAACGAAACAGTTTGTGAACTGACAGTACAAACAAGTGCCAAAAACATTAGTATTGAGGATCTACGGGTTCCTATATTACCAAAAAAGGTTAATAAAATTGCTTTCATTGGTGACACGGGCTGTAGAATAAATATGTTATTTCAGCAGGAATGTAATTCGGTAGATAGCTGGCCTTTAAAAAAAAATTTAGATTCAATCGCCCTTCATAAACCAGATTTAATTATCCATGTTGGTGATTATCATTATAGACAAACAAAATGTAGAAATACAAAAAAGTGTGGCGATATTTATGGATATAATAAAGAAGTTTGGTACGCTGATTGGTTTGAGCCTGCAAAGGATATTTTATCACAATCCCCTTTCCTTTTTGTTCGTGGAAACCATGAGAGTTGTGATAGAGCTTATGAAGGATGGTTCAGGTATCTAGATTCATACCCCTTTTCGTCTGAAAAATGTGGAAACTTCGTTTCTAGTTGGTCCTTAGATGCTGGACCGATGAAATTTTTTATCTTCGACTCTTCATCCGGTGAGGATATTTTTACAACCCAAAGCACAATTGATGCTTTTGAGAGGCAATTTGATAAATTGATACAAAATAGTTCTGACAAGCCCATGTGGTTTTTAACTCATAAACCGCTTTGGAGATCTCCAAAAAAAGAATTTTTGACATTAAAAAGCCATGGTAATCTTACACAAATCGAAGCTTTTGGAGATAAATTTCCAAGCAATGTTACTACCATAGTTTCTGGCCACATTCATATAGCCCAGATTTTATTAATGGATAATGTTCCAGACCAAATTATAGTTGGAAACGGTGGTGCATCATTACACGCTCAAGATCAAGAATCTGTTTATCAAAATGTAGAATTTGACTATTTAAATGGTAAAAACTACTTAGCACACGAGGTTAGAAACTTTTTTGGCTTTGGCTTTGCAATACTAAATTTAGATGATCACGAATTTACCTTCTATAATCAACACAATAAGGAAATGTATTCTGCGAAGCTAACAGAAGATTTTAAACTTAAACGGATTAAAACTATAGTCGATTCATTTTAGGATTTGTTATTAGCTATTTTAAAAACGCTACTTAAACATTTTTTTTAATCGATTGATTTCATCAGCAAATTTTGAGTCGGTCTTTATAAAATTTTCTACTTGTTTTACTGCATGTATAACAGTAGCATGGTCTCTGCCACCAAAGTTTCTCCCAATATCTGGTAGGCTTTTTTGCGTAAATTTTTTGGCAAAATACATAGCTATTTGTCTTGGCCTTGCAAGACTGCGAAGCCTTCTATTGGATTGCATATCTGCAACCTTTATATTGAAAAATTCAGCTACTTTCTTTTGTATTTCTTCTATTGTGACTGACCTATGATTTGACCTAAGAAGATCGATTAGGGTTTCACTAGCTGATTCTACCGTCATACTTCTTCCAATTAATGAGGTATGGGTAACCTTATTTAATGCTCCTTCTAATTCTCTTATATTAGATTTTATGTTCCTTGCTAAAAACTCTAGGACATCTTTCGGAACATACATATTCATCTGCTCCACTTTTGCCTGCAATATACCAAGCCTTAATTCAAAAGTTGTTTCATTAATATCTGCCACCAACCCCCAACCGAGTCGTGATTTTATTCTTTCTTCCACTCCATCAAGATCACTAGGAGACCTATCAGCTGATATAACCAATTGTTTATTTTGGTCTATCAATGCATTGAAAGTGTGAAAAAATTCTTCTTGTGTACTATCTTTACCACTGATAAATTGCACATCATCTACCATCAATACATCTACTGATCTAAATTGCTCTTTAAATAACATAATATCTTTGCTTCGCAGCGCTGTAATATATTGGTACATGAATTTCTCTGCTGATAAATACACCACTTTTCTTTTTGCTGATGGGGAATTGACTATGTGCCAAGCTATAGCATGCATTAGATGTGTTTTACCAAGTCCCACTCCACCATATAGAAACAAAGGATTGCTGCCTAATATTGGATCTATAGATTCTGCCACACGCTTTGCCGCCGTAAATGCTAATTCATTTGGCTTTCCCACTACAAAATTATCAAAGGTGAACCTTGGATCCAGCGGCGAACCAAGATTATGATTACTTTCCTCTCTGTTTTTTAGTATAACATTAAAATTTGAATTCCTCTCCTCAATTACTTGAATATCAATAGAACGTATACTTTTATCTTCGCTTTGCCATAATGATAATATTTTTTTCATGTAATGAACTGTAATCCACTCTTTTATAAACCTTGTTGACACGGATAAAAGAACTTCCCCATTTCTGCTACTGACAAATTTTAGTGAACTCAGCCAGCTATTATATGTTGCTTCTCCATAAAGATTATAAAGACAATTTTGGATTTTTTCCCAAGTAACATTGTGATCCGTTACTGTAATAATCTGATCAAAAAACATAGTAGAAACCTTAGGGCTAGTTAAGTTCATATACCACACCAAGAAAAAAGCAATAATTAGAAAAATATAAGATAATCAATAGCTTACTGCAAAATGAAAAGCTAATACTACTTAATACATACTAAAAATTATGGTGATTTTTTGATGGGTTGTAAAGGGTATAAAAACATTAAAATTGATCATTTTTATTTCAAAAAAATGATCAATTTGTAAATGTCGCTTGTATCGAGGATTAGAAGCATGCTATTAAAAACAGTAATACATTATGTATAAATAAGATGTTAAATTTACTGGCAAATAAGTAAAGTATTCATATAAATATAGCTAACCTAATATAGATTTACTGAAGCAAATTTATGATTATATTAAGTAATTTGAGTTGTTATGCTGTATTCGGTATTGAACTAGAGTTTTACATTGAAGGAATAGAAAAAGAATACTTATTTCTGAATAGCATCAAAAATAAAATAGCATCTCTTGAATTTTCTTGCGAGAAGGAGAATTCTACACATCAGTATGAGATAAAAAGTGGTTGTTATACGAACTCCTACAATTTAATTAAGCATTTTGAGTTAGCAAAACAATCACTTACTGAAACAGCACAAAAACTAGGTGGGAATGTTTCTTTTAAAGCAAAGCCTTATTTGGATAGAGCAGGCAGTGCATTAAATGTGCATGTTAATCTCGTGAATTCAAATAACGGTAACTTATTTTATATCAATGAGCAAAAGTACAGTGACTATCTGATTCATAGTATTGGTGGATTATGTGCAATGATGAAAAAACATATGTTGTTTTTTGCTCCAAATGATGATTCATATTTAAGATTTCAGTATCCGGATATTCACACTCCAACTACGATTAGTTGGGGAGTAAATAACAGAACTGCTGCGATAAGAATTCCCTATTTTGGCAACGATTTCAAAAGATGCCGCCTAGAGCACCGCGTTCCCGGAGCAGATTGTGACCTTGAAAAAGTACTCACAGCAATAATTGAAGGTATGGTTTTTGGTATAGAGAACAAAATTGCTCCGCCAAATAGGGTCTACGGCATTGCATCTGATCCTCAATATGAGATGGAGAGGTTAATATAACAACTATCTATCAAATCCTAATCCGTTAAACCCCTTTTGGGTAATTGGCTGTTTTAGCATTTTTTTTACATCATTATCTACATTTTTGCACTGTAATAGCAAGTCTAAAGCAGATAGTTTCTGCGTGCTTTTAGATTCAAGCTCTAGATTGCTTAACACTTGCCCAGGAAGTGGATTACCAGGCACATCCATGTGCTCAGGAAGAGGTTTCATCTGATTCTTTATAGAGCTAGAGTTATTTTGTGTAAGAGTTTTATCATTTAGCATGCTAAGAATAATTTCCTCAGGCACTACCATAGTTTTTGTATAATCAACAGGATTACTATTTTCAGCATCTATAGTCACATGAATTGGTTCGCCAAACGCATTTATAGGACCACCAAGTGATCCTTTCTCCATGCGTTCTTGTGCTCTTTTCCTTATTATTTCTTCTTCTAGCTCAGTTTCAGTTCTTTTTGGTTCTTTTACGGTATCTTTTTCTTCACCTTCATCAACACTGCTATACCCTTCATCTTCTGAAACTTTATCTCCTGAAACACGAGTAATTTCAGCTTTAGTTCTTATTTTATGAACCAGCGAAAGTAATAAGTAAGTAACTGCAGCGGCAGAAACGATAATGGCTATCTTTGCGGCAATGTGGATTGCTGTTAAAAATATTAAAGCTAATAAAGCTCCAGCTAATCCAGACACAATAACTTTATTTTTGCCCTTTGTTACATTTAGAATTACCACCATAATAACCTCTCAAATACTGTTCTAGAATTATTATACAGGAATTTTCTTATACTTGCAATTTTGCGAAAATTTTAATTATTTGCGTAAAGTTTTAAAGCTACACAAGGATTAATTAATATGCAATGTATCTCGACTATAATATTGTACAAACACACATATTCAGCTAACATTCAACATGCAGAGCTTACTCATAGAGCGAAACAGGGCGGTGGTATTATTACTTATAGTAATTTTTATCTTCGGTTCATACGTTTATGTAAAAATGCCAAGGGAAAGCAATCCTGATATACAGATTCCTATAATCAGCGTGTTTGTTGGACTTCCTGGGATTTCTGCTCAAGATAGTGAAAAGCTATTAGTGCTTCCTATAGAAAATGAACTAAGATCCATCGAAGGTATAAGAGAATTGAGAGCTTTTGCAACTAATGATGGTGCTCACATGATACTCGAATTTGGAACAGAGTATGATAATAAAGAAGTGCTCGATAATGTTCGTTCAAAGCTTTCAAACATAAAATCGAAGTTACCTGTTGAAGCGGAATCTCCGATAATCAATGAAATAAACTTAAGCTTATTTCCGATACTCAATGTCGGCTTAATTGGTAATTTGCCAGAAAGAGCCTTAACTGAAATAGCACGCAAGTTAAAGAAAGAAATAGAATCTCTGCCAAATGTTCTCAAAGTTGAAGTGGCAGGTATACGTAAAGAAACAGTGGAAGTTATAATTGAGCCCACAGTTCTAACAAAATATAACATTCAATCAAACGAAATATTCCAAGCTATATCAAGCAATAATAGACTAGTGGGAGCTGGGTCACTGGCCGGTAAATATTCGATTAAAATATCAGGGTTATTAAAAGATATAGAAGATATTATGAATATTCCTATTAGATCTCAAGGCGATGCAGTTTTGAGAATCAAAGATATAGCAAAAGTATACCCTAGGTTTGAGGATCACCAAGGATTTGCTCGCATTAATGGATTACCTAGTGTCGTGCTAGAAATTTCAAAACGTAACGGAAAAAACATAATAGACACAGTAAATCAAGTAAAATACTTAATGGATAAGGCAAAAGATCAATTACCTGAAAATTTAAAAGTGGTGTACTTAAACGACCAGTCAAAAAACGTCCGCGATGTGCTTGATGACTTGGAAAACGGCATAATATTTGCTGTGTTGTTAATATTGATCATAATGATGCTTTCTATGGGAACAAGGATTGCTATTCTTGTGGCACTCTCGATACCCGGTTCCTTTCTCATTGGGATAATAGCTCTTTACTTTATGGGTATAACCTTAAATATCGTTGTGCTCTTCAGTTTAATTATGGCTGTTGGCATGCTGGTTGATGATGCAATTGTGATCAGCGAATATGCCGATAGAAAGATGATCTGCGGAATGGACAAAGTAGAAGCTTTTTACACTTCAGTTCGTGATATGTTTTATCCGGTTCTATCATCAACGTTAACTAAATTAGCAGTGTTTTTTCCTCTATTATTCTGGCCTGATACTGTTGGTAAATTCATGCAGTACATACCAATTACAATAATTCTAACTTTGACTGGATCGCTCATTATGGCTTTGGTTTTTATACCAACACTTGGTGCAATATTTGGTAAGCCTTCGATAACTTCAAAAAAAGAAATAAAAAAAATGAGTGCTATAGAAAGTGGTGAAATAAAAAATGCTGGGCCTATAATAAGAGCTTACGTACGCATGCTAGAGAAGGTTTTGGATCATCCTAAAAAATTCGTATGTGCTACTGTATTCGTTTTGTTTTCATTTAGTGTGCTGTACTTTACTTTTGCTCCTGGAGTAAAGTTTTTTCCGAAAGTGGATTCAGATAATATTTTAATCAGTGTTAAAGCAAAAGAAAGCTTATCAGCCAAAGAACGAGATCTGATACTCAAAGAAGTGGAAGAACGCATTTTGAGCATTGAAAAAGAAATTCATGTTTCTTATGCTAGATCAGGAGCATTTTCAGACAACGTTATCGCCAGAATACAACTAGAACTTATGGATTGGCGCTTCAGGCGCAAAGCTAAGCACATACTAAATGATATAAGGAGCAGTGTGCAAGACATGAAAGGAATAATAATTAATGTTCAAGAGGAAAAGCCAGGACCGTCGGCTGACAAGCCAATACAAATTAACCTCAGCGGGAGTGTATCCAGTTTGAATTTAGCAGCAGAGAAAATTCTAGAAATTATGAACCAACCTTCATCCGGGTTTATAAATATTCAAGATAGCAGATCAGCACCTGAAATAGAGTGGAATATGAGTGTTGATAAGAATAAGGCTACAAGCTCTGAAGTAAGTGTTGCAACCATTGGCGATTTTATAAAGATGGTTACAAATGGAGTGTTGATTGGAAAATATAGACCAAATAACACGGATGAAGAAATCGATATTGTACTCCGTTTCCCTGGAAAGGATCGCAACATGAAGACTATAGACAATCTTTTTATCAATACAGTTAATGGCCCGTATCCTATGAGCAATATAGTAAAATATGCTCCCGAAAAAAAGGTAAACAAACTAAACAGGATTGATGGATTACGCATAGTGACAATCTCTGCTGACGTTGATACTGGCTATCTTGTTGATGAAAGAGTAA
Source organism: Wolbachia endosymbiont (group A) of Cydia splendana (assembly GCF_947179475.1). Taxonomy (NCBI): domain Bacteria; kingdom Pseudomonadati; phylum Pseudomonadota; class Alphaproteobacteria; order Rickettsiales; family Anaplasmataceae; genus Wolbachia; species Wolbachia endosymbiont (group A) of Cydia splendana. The sequence continues at coordinate 359,738 of NZ_CAMXBP010000001.1, read as the reverse complement.
AGTTCATTCAGAATTCTATTGCCCAGGATTGGGACAAGGGAGTAAAAATTGATTTTAAAGGCGACAAAGAAGATCAACAAAAATCAGGAGCATTTTTGTTAAAGGCTTTTATATTAGCGATTACACTAATGATATTGGTATTAGTGACACAGTTTAATAATGTATACCATACATTTATCGTAATGACAGCAGTGTTTTTATCCACAACATGTGTGTTTTTTGTTTTCTTTCTTATCCAACAAGTTTTCGTAGTTGTTATGTGTGGAGTGGGGATAATTGCTTTGGCGGGAATTATAGTGAATAATAACATACTATTACTTGATGCCTTTCATCACCAAATTAAGGTACACAAAAATGACATCAAGCGATGTGTAATAAACGCTGCAATTTCTCGCGTTAGGCCAATATTGCTTACCGTTGCAACCACAGTTCTTGGTTTAATACCGATGATTACCAGGTTAAATATCAATTTTTTTACGCTACAAATCACATATGATGCTCCATCAAGCCAGTGGTGGGTTGACATTTCAACAACCATAGCAAGTGGAATATTGGCTGCAACGGTTTTAACTTTATTCTTTACTCCTGCGTTGCTTGTTATACAAAGACATGAAAAAACTTGACTTAAATTAGCAATCATTTAACATTTAAGATAGTGTTCTTTGCCCGTTGGAGCTATAATTATAACTAATTACATTGGATTTATTTATTATGATTGCTAATCGTAAAAGCAGTGTTAAGCAGAAAAGTAACAAGAATAACATAGTTGGAAGCCTTGATGTAATAAAAACAGCAGGAGAGCTTTCACTTCAAAAAGGTTTAGATTTTGATGTTGTAATAAAGGCACTAGAAAGTGCTATAGAAGCAGTGGCTCATCAAAAATATGGTAGCAAAAGTAAAATTGTAGTTGATATAGATAGAAACACAGGCAAAGTTACTTCATATAGAAAACTAAAAGTTATTGATGATGAATCAAATGAAAAAGAGAATACCGAGTGTGAATCAATTACGCTTACACAAGCTAAATTAATAAAAGGAGATGCAAAAGTTGGAGATACTGTTAGTGAATTACTCTCTCTTAACACTGATCTTGCTTCAGCAAGAATTGCCCAGCAAAAGATTGCTCAAATAATTAAAGATGAAGAGTCAAAAAAGCAATATGAGGAATTTAAAGATAAGGTGGGAGAAATAAGGTATGGTATTGTTAAACAAGTAGAATATTCAGATCTTATTATAGACATAAATGGCACTAGGGCATATCTTCCATTGCGAAATTTAACTGGTGGTGAATCATTTCGTGAAGGTGATAAGGTTAAAGCTTACATACAGACTGTTAAGCGCTCTGATGATGGACGTCAAATTATTCTTTCTAGGACTCATGAAGGCTTTTTGGAGGCATTATTAAATCAAGAAATACCAGAAATTGCTGACGGATTAGTGACAATTAAAGGTATAGCTAGAGATGCTGGTTCAAGGTCTAAGGTTGCCGTTTTCTCTCCCGACAAGAACATTGATCCAGTAGGTGCTTGTGTTGGAGTTAAGGGAGATAGAATAAAAACTATTATACACGAATTAAATGGTGAAAAAATTGACGTTATAAATTACTCCTCAGATTTGGGTCAATTTGTTATTAAAGCCATTACTCCTGCAGAAGTATCGAAGGTTATTATTGATGAAAATGAAAATTGCATAGAGTTAATAGTTGCTGAAGATCAATTGAGTTTAGCGATAGGAAAAAAGGGCCAGAATGTAAGATTAGCTTCAGAGCTTGTTGGATGGAAAATTGAGATATTAAGCACTCAGCAAGAATCAGAAAGGCGAAGTAAAGAACTTAGTCAATGTTCAGCTTTATTTGCTGAAGCTTTAAACTTAGAAGAGATTATGGGTCAGCTATTGGTAACAGAAGGTTTTTCAAGTGTAGAAGACATATCTAGCGCTTCAATTAAAGAGCTTGCTTCAATAGAGGGCTTTAATGAAGATATTGCAAACGAACTTCACAATAGAGCAAATAAGTACCTGAAAGCAGAAAATGATAGAAAAATAGAAGAGCTAAAAAGTTTAGGTATGGAGGATGATGTAATCAATTTAACTTTATCAATAGACAATAAAATTGCTCTTAGTAAGCATGATATTAAGACTTTAGAGGACATAGCAGATTTATCAAGTTATGAGTTTTGCAGCATACTCTCTTCCTCATCCGATAGCAAAGAAGATCTAAAAGATACAGTAGATTCAATAATCATAGAAGCACGTAAAAAGCTTGGATTAATATAATAAAATAATATGAATAATGAAGATATCAGTGATAAAAAATTAACGCTCCAAGGTTTAAGCAAGCTTAAATTAGACCTCAATTTAAACTCTTCAGCTAGCCCAAGTACTGGAGCTACAGTAGTAAAAAAAAGAAGAAAAAAATCTCATGATGCAGAAGAACATAATTTATTTGAAGAGAGTAAATTAGGTTCTTTAACAGAGAAAGAACAAATTTTTCGCATTAATGCTGTGCAGAATGCTGCTTTGCTGAAAGAAAGAAATCAGAGAGAAGAAAAAGAGAAAACAGCAAAAGAAGACAGCAATAAAGAGATTGACGAGAAAAATGAAGCGGACGCTTTATCTAAGGAAATAAATAAGCAAGTTTTAAGTAATACCCACTTAGTTGAACCAAAAGAAGATAGTATTGACCATGAGGACAACGATAAAAAGTCTTTTAAAGTCAACAAAGATATATATTCTAAGCATTCTAAACTGGTAATTGCACAGGCAATAGATGAAAAAACTGAACAACCCCCTGTATTTAAGCAAAGGTTTGGTATAAGAGGTAGAAAGTCAAAGTTTACTAAGGGTAAAAATATATCAAGAGAAGTTATTATACCAGACAAAATAACTATCAGGGAGTTATCTATTCGCATGGCAGAAGATAGCAAGAGTGTGCTAAAAATGTTCAAAGAAGAAGTCGGTGAGAGTTATAGAGTAGATGATCTGGTGGATCCAGATATAGCATGTGAAATAGTGGAAAAATTTAATCATACGGCTAAACGAGTGAGCGATACCAACAGAGAAAAAGATTTATTTTTTATAGAAGGCAGAGAAAGCCTGCCTAAAAAACCTAAACCACCAATCGTCACTTTTATGGGACACGTCGATCATGGTAAAACCTCATTGCTCGATGCATTTCGTGAATCTAATGTTGCAGAAAGAGAGTCAGGTGGCATAACTCAACACATAGGTGCTTATCAAATAACGACAAAAGATAAGCAAAAAATTACCTTTATTGATACACCAGGACATGAAGCGTTCACTGCGATGCGTGCACGTGGTGCCAATATTACTAATATAGTTGTAATAGTAGTTGCAGCTGACGATGGAATCATGAAACAAACAGTTGAAGCAATAAATCATGCAAAAGCAGCAAATGTTTCTATTATAGTTGCTATTAATAAAATTGATAAATCTGAGCCTGGTGATGTGGAGAAAGTAATGAGTAGCTTACCTCAATATGATCTCATTCCTGAAGAGCTTGGTGGTGATGTTATGATTGTGCCAGTATCAGCAAAAAAGAAAACTAATTTAGATAAACTAGAAGAGACGATTTTGTTAATCGCTGAATTAATGAAGCTAGAAGCAATAGAAGATTGTCGAGCACTTGGATGGGTAATAGAATCCAAAATAGATAAAGCGAAAGGAATATCAGCCACATTGATAGTTGAGGAAGGAACGTTAAAGGTTGGTGATATATTGGTAGTTGGTACAACATACAGTAAAGTACGTAGTATGGTTAATCACCTTGGTCAAAGAGAAAAAGCAGCACTACCCTCTGCTCCAATTGAAATTACTGGTCTAAATGGTGTGCCAAATGCTGGAGATAAATTTGTTGTTATAAATTCTGAAAAGCAGGCACGTGAAATTATTGAACATAGGTTAGAGTTAATCAAGAAAAAAGAAGAAAATTTAGATGAGGATGATTTAGATATATTCAGCCGTAATAACAGTGAAATAGAAGAACTATCTGTAGTTTTAAAGTGCGATGTAACTGGTTCTATTGAAGCAATATCAAATTCAATTGATAAACTCGGTAAAGATCAAGTGAAATTAAATATCCTACACAAAGCAGTAGGAGGGATAACAGATTCAGATGTGCTGCTTGCAGAAGCATCAAGTGCAGTAATTTTAGCTTTTAATGTAAAAGTGGACTCAAAAATAAGGGACTTGGCAAAACAAAAAGGTATAGAAATACATACTTATAACATAATATACGAGCTCATTGACGACATGAGAATGTATTTAACTAAAATGTTAAAGCCTGTTACACGAGAGGTTCGTGTTGGTTCTGCATCTGTAAGGCAAATATTTAATGTATCTAAAGCTGGTAATATCATTGGATGTTATGTAAGTGATGGAGTCATAAAAAAAGATTCTTTAATTAAGGTAGTGCGCAATAGTAAATTGGTGCATGAAGGAAAGTTAAAAGCACTACGTAGATTTAAAGATGATGTTAAAGAAGTAGGTGTAAACTTTGAATGCGGAGTATCACTAGAGGGTAATGTCGATATTAAAGTTGGAGATATTTTGGAAGCTTATCAATTAGTGCAAGAAGAAAGGGTGTTATAGTAGCTGGATATGAAAAAGGAAATTAGAAACCTAAAGATAGCATCGGTATTGCATAGAGCAATATCAAGAGTTCTAATGGAAGGTAAGGTGTTCAATAAAAATGTAGCGGTATCTGACGTAAAATTAAGTAAAGATTTGAAAAAAGCAGATGTATATATTGTGTTATCTTCATTGAATATTCAAGTAGCTGACTACTTAGATCCAGAAAAAAGACGCACTGGAGATCCTTCTGAGAATAATTGTGATATTAATACTGTTGTTAATGAAATGAACCAATCTGCATGGTCAATACGTAAATCTATATTGTGTTATGTTGATTTGCGATTTATACCTGAACTAGTTTTCAAGCCTGACTTAGCGTTCGATAATTTTGTTAATGTAAGCAAAATATTACATAATCACACTTAATTAATGCATTTCAATCGTTACTTTTCATTAATGAGGTTGCACAGTTTAACGGGTTTGTGGCTTGTGCTATTTCCCAGTTTGAGCGGTATTCTTTTAGCCTCAACTTCTCTATCGTATCAGGTTCTTTTTCTCCTTGTTTTGTTTACTATAGGTGCATTTTTAATGAGACCCGCAGGGTGCATAATCAATGATATCTTCGATAGAAAAATAGATGCGCACGTTGAACGAACAAAATATAGGCCACTTGCAAGTGGTGCATTAAACATAAAGCAGGCTTTAGCTTTACTTTCACTGCTACTGTTTATTGCCCTGGTAATCTTATTATTAACTAATAAAACTACACTCATACTTGGAATAATCTCAATGTGTATGATAGCTACTTACCCTTTATTAAAGCGGTATGTTTGGTGGCCACAATTGTTCTTAGGGTTTACCTTCAATATGGGATCGCTCATGGGCTCAGCAGCAATAACAAACCAGATCAGTATAGAATCCTTGCTGTTTTATATAGGATGCGTCTTTTGGACACTTAGCTATGACACCATATACGCCCATCAAGATAAAAAAGATGATGAAAAACTCGGGATGAAATCTACCGCATTATATTTTGGTGATACAACAAAATCTTGGTTGAAAAGATTTTATTTAATATCTCTTATGACGTGGCTATATGCTGGTATCTTATCATCATTAAATAACATTTTTTATATTGCTCTACTTGCTGTAGGGTTCATATTTCACCGCCAATACAAAAATTTCAATCCTGACGATCCCAGTCAATGCATGTCCATATTTAAAAATAATTCCTACGTAGGGTTGCTGCTCTTTTTCGGCATTCTTTTAGATAGAATTATCACCTAGGTCTCAAGAGTTTCGGCTCTAATGAAATCAATAGACTCAGGTAGCCCGCAGAAACAAAAAAACTTGCTTGACAAACTCCGCCAGCCCTCTTATCATGAAACTGAAGCTATTGTATTTGCTTTCGCCAATCTGCAGATTAAAAGGTAAGGATTACTTAATGTATCGGCGTCTTATGTTCAATTTTTTGCAGTATATAGATACTGTATGTCTTTACAAAACTTCATCTACATCTAGATTTTTATCTAAATAAGCTGAACGCGCTTATAAAGCGTTACAAGACATCAAAAAATGCCAATACTCGACAGAGATAGTAAAAGACTAGCTAACTCGGGGATTCTTTGTCTTTTTTTCTGCTTAGTAAATTTCTTAAACATTTGCAGCGTAAGTTAGTTGCAATTAAAAGCGGCTGAATCTCGCTTGTCAAGCGTTTAAAACATAAAAAACGCCAATATTTTAAAGCGGATAATAACCCCAGGGCTTCTTTTGCCTTTTTTTTCATTTGGTAAATTTCCTAATATTTACAGCTAAACAACAACCGTCATCCCTAAGTATCCCGCTGCTTGTTAGCGGCTGAGATACCGCGAATGAATCGCGGTATGACGGTTCGCGGCAGGATGACGATAAGCTCGTCATCCCACTACTTGTTAGCGGCTAAGAGATACCGCGGCGGTATAGCTATAGGATGACAAAAAAAAGGGCACTGTGACGGACTTAAATCACAATTATCAGTTAATGCCAATCGCGGCATTATAAAAAACGCCAAACTTTTTTCTGCTTTTATGCAAGAAGTCTAGTCCATATATTCCTCCCACTTCTCCGCGACTTTCCTTACTATTTCCTCACTCATCTCAATTTTCTTTCCCCACTCTCGTTTGGTTTCAGGCGGGATTTTATTTGTCGCATCAAATCCCATTTTACCTCCAAGTCCACTTTCAGGGGAAGCAAAGTCTAAATAATCAATAGGTACACTTTCTATCATGATTGTATCACGCACAGGGTCCATCCTCGTTGACATTGCCCACATTACTTCCTTCCAATCACGTACATTTATATCATTATCAACAACGATAATAAACTTCGTGTATAAAAACTGCTTTAGAAAAGAAAGTATGCCCATAACAATTCTTTTTGCCTGCCCTGGATAGGATTTTTTTATCGACACTATCGCTATTCTATATGAGCAACCTTCCGGTGGCAGATAAAAGTCCACTATCTCTGGAAATTGATTGATAAGAATGGGCACAAAAATTTCATTGAGTGCTTCACCAAGAATCGATGGTTCATCAGGTGGCTTGCCAGTGAAAGTGCTAAGATATATCGGGTTTTTACGCATAGTAATTGCAGTAATATTAAATTCAGGAAATTGCTCAACAGAATTATAGTAGCCGGTGTGATCTCCGTATGGCCCTTCGTCTTGATATCTATCCAAACTCACATAGCCTTCCAGAACGATTTCCGCGTGAGCTGGTACTTGAAGTGGAATAGTCTTACAATTTACCAGCTCAAGCGGCTTCTTTCGCAGTAGTCCAGCAAATTGGTATTCTGACAATGTTTCTGGCACTGGAGTTACCGCAGCAATAATCGTTGCAGGATCACTACCGATCACAGCAGCAGCAGGAAATTTCATATTTCTGCCTTCTTCCTTCCAACGCTTATGGTGAGTTGCGCCACCCCTGTGTGCAAGCCAACGCATTAGTGTTGTTTTTTTATCTATAACCTGCATACGATATATTCCAAGATTAAAATTATCTTGCTTTTCTTTCGTGGGTCCTTTCGTTACCACAATTGGCCAGGTGATAAGTGGTGCAGGTTCATTTGGCCAGCATGTTTGAATGGGCAGTAGACTTAGGTCCACTTCATCTCCGGTTAGCACTACCTCTTGACATGGAGCCTTGCTCACGACTTTACTTCGCATCGATAACACGACTTTCAACAAAGGAAACATTTTTATAGCATCCTTAAAGTTTTTTGGCGGCTCAGGTGATTGCAAAAATGCTAAAAGTTTACCAAGATCTCTTAGTTCATCAGGGTTTATGTTCAACCCCAATGCAATCCTCTTAATAGTACCAAATAAATTCACCAAAACTGGAATCGAATTTTTGCCATTTTCTGTGATAACATTTTCAAAAATGATCGCTGGCCCTTTGCTTGACAAAACTCTGCGATGAATTTCTGTCATTTCAAGAACTGTTGAAACTTCCTCCTTAATCCTAATCAGATCTTTTTTTTCTTCTAAGGCTTTGATGAAGTCACGTAAGTTGTTGTACATATTCCAGTTTTTAAAATTTTAAGTTTACATTTAGTTTTCAAGCACTTTATTGAAATTTGACCTATGCACTACTTTCCTGCCTAGCGAGCTTTCAGTTAATTTGAGATCAAATCCTCATATTGCTTACTAAGTTTGTATTTCCTTCCTCTATTGGAAAAATCTACAATCTTGATAAACCCCATTTCCACCCACTTTTTACAAAGTTGCGCACTGGTACGAGGCTTAAAATTAAATAGTTCGCCAACCTGACTAGCTGTAATAGCGGAAAACTCCTGGAAGAGCTCAAGAGCTTTGCGTTGTTTAGGATCAAGCTTACGTATAAGATCAGTCTGATCAGCGTGGTATTCTTCTTTATTTATACGTTGTAAAACGTTCTCAAATGAATTTGCCATACCTTCTACGAAATACTCCACCCACTTAGTAATATCTGCTTCAGCTCGTCCCATGTAATAGTTGTGCGATGGACCTATACTGATTGCTTCATAATACGCTCCTAGATTCTTAGCATAATATTCTTCCAATGAATAAAGTCCTTTTAGGTCATACCCACCAAGGTGTAAAATTAATGTAGTCAACAATCTTGCAGTACGACCATTACCGTCATAGTAAGGGTGAATTGTTACAAATTGATAATGCGCAATACCTGCAATAATTGGGCAAGGCACTTGCTCACTGTTACGAATCCAATCAATCATACTGCTCATGAGCTTTGGTACATCCTTTGCTTCAGGTGGCATATAAATTATTGCACGTGTAAGACTATCGCGGATAACATTTTGACCATCACGATAAGGTGTTGATTTTATTTTAGATTTTCCACTTGCTATTACTAGAGCATGTAGTGTTTGAACAGCTTTCTCAGTAATGGGTATTCTCCTTGCTGCCCATTGTTCAACTTGAGTTAAAGCTGCATAATATCCTTTAACCTCATTTTCATCTCTCCTATATTTTGGAAAGTGGCTTTTACCACTTAAAACCTCTTCAATCTGTTTAGGTTCAAGTCGATTTCCTTCAATCATAGTAGAATAGTGTGTGGTATAAAGCCGTGCAGTTTCACGAAGAGACAAAAGCATTGATACAGTGAGCGGCAAATGTAACACTTTTTCTTTTGCTGCTTCAATCCTTATAAGACAACTAGCAATTTTAGAAGTAATCGTATAATTCGGCATCGGCATAATATCTGCATTACATTACTTCTATATTATGCTGATAAAATGCAGATAATACAACATTTACACGACGCCGACCATAAACAGCAATAAATTCGGCTGATTGAGAAAGAAGTTTGTCTTGTAGAATAGCTATTTCTTTTTCTCTGCCAATTATTGGTTCACTCATATGTTTATTCCGCGGAAAATTATACACAGCGGAATAAAATTATCAACTTTGTTTTACCGCCGTACTTACAGCGTGGCGGTAAAAGATAGAGCATCTCATAATTGGCTATTCTGGGGGTAGTTTGGTCACCTACATTATCAAGTCTTCTGATGAACTTTGTGACAATATACCTAATCATTGTACGTAAAGTTTGTATTCGAGGCAAAACTGACTATAAAATACACTTGATATAAATGTTTTTATATATTAACATTAGATGCTTCTTTTAATATACAGATAAATGTGTACTAAAAGTTTTATGTTGTAGGTTTTTAAATAAATTGTATGTCTAGAATATCGTTTTTATTAATTTTAATAATAGCAATAGCAAGCTTGCCGATAATAAACAATTGGCTTTCAAATCGCAGCCAAATGCTAAGCGATGATTATATAGGTGAGAAATTAGATAATTATATAAGCAGAAATTTTGATAAGATCGTAAAAACTCTCAAAGAGGAGTCGATTAAAAGTAGTTACGCTGCTCGAGATAATGTAACCAAAAGTAAAATTTCACAATACAAGGATCAAATATTTGACCTTACTTATCCTTACTCCGGAAATGAAAATAGTAGTGTTATAGCTGTAGGCTTCCTTGACTATTCTTGTGGACATTGCAAAGCTATAAAGAATGATATAAAGCAGTTAATTAACGACGGCAAAATTAAGTATATCTTTAGGGATGCTCCAATACTTGGTAACGCTTCTTTAAAGGCAGCAAAAAGTGCTTTAGCTGTCTATTTTCTCGATAAAGAAAAATATTTCGATTTTCACCATGCTGCTTTAAGTCACAAAGGAGAATTTTCAGACGAAAGCATATTGGATATAGTGAAAAACATAGGGATTGACGAGGACGATTTTAATGATTCCATAAAAGATAACGCGGACAAAATTGAGCAAATGATAAACAACAGTAGGCTTCTAGTAAGAGATTTGGGAGTAGGTGGTATACCTTTTTTAATAATTGGAGATAGCCTGTTTGTAGGAGCAACTGATTTGAATGTATTACGCAAAAAAGTAGATGAATTAAGTCACAAGCAAGGCTAGTTACAGTTTGCCATAAAATTTTATTTTTTTGCTTGACAACTCAAATGAACCTGAGTATAGTAACTGTGGGTGTGACAGCAGTTTAACTCAGTAGTCTCATCCACTTTCCATAGCGTCATTTACTATGTGAAACGCTTTCAAATTACAACATTTTCTTCAACCAAACTATTTTACTTTCACAGGAGGGTATATGTCATTCACAGAAATTAGATTTCCAGAAAATATATCTTATGGTTCCACTGGAGGACCGGAATTTTCCACTGACGTTGTAACAACTCACAATGGTTGTGAACAGCGCAACATCAATTGGTCTCATGCACGCACTAGATACAACATAGCTTACGGGGTCAGATCAAACGAGCAGCTACTAGAACTAATAACATTTTTTCATGCACGAAAAGGTAAAGCAATAGGGTTTCGTTTTAAGGATTGGTCGGATTTTATAGCCATTAATCAAGAGATTGGTATAGGAGATAACAAAAAAACGACTTTTCAGCTAATCAAAACTTATGTAAGTGGGGAAGATAAGCATATACGTATGATCAAAAAGCCAGTACATGGGACAGTAAAGATTTATTTAAATGGTAAAGAAGAGAGTGAATATTCAGTAAATTATTCAACTGGAGAAATAACATTTATGAAGCCACCAGTAAAAGATGTGATAATCACTGCGAGCTTTGAATTTGATGTGCCCGTGCGCTTTGATACAGATTACTTAAACGCTTCTATTGATGACTATGGAAGCAATAGCTGGAATAATATCCCCTTGGTGGAAGTGAAATTTTAGTTATAAGCGAGCATAGATCCACATCATAGTAGGGCTACTAGTCACCATCAATTGAAAAAATTAAGCACCACTGAGGCTCTATATTTAAATGAGCCTTAGTATATGCAATTATTTTAAACTTTATCACCAGCTATATACTACAATGTTGCTGAGCTTTGCTAACATTTACACTTGAAGCTTGGGGAGATTCTAACTCAGTGCTTTTTTCTTCCTGCAAAATAGAAAGCTTCAACAATTCCTTTAGAGTTAATTTTTCAAGTGTTGTATCATCTTTGTTTAAGATGTAGTCTAGCATGTTGTTTTTCTGTAAGCGATTAACAAAATATCTATCTTCCTCATTAAGAACCTCTATCTTGTTAATACAAGATAATACTAAATCCGAATTCTTTGTTGCTAAAATTCCATTCAAAAAGATATCTAATTTTGTTTTATCTTCAGTTAAGTCTTCAGCTAACCTATTTCTGATATTCTCATTGTCAAACACAATGTACTCGAGGTACGAGGAAGGCTCAATAAGTATAAAGTCCTCTAAAGGCACTAGTTCTGGATAGGTGCCAGCGTAATCAAGTATGCCACACTCAGTAATACACCCTCCTTTTCTTATAACACAGCAATTGAGACGACCATGATACATTGATAACAAAGAAAAAAGACGTATTATACTTGTACCTCTATCTTTCATTTCCTCGAAAAGCTTCCTATCATTTATTAATTTGTGCAAAATGTAATCCATAGCAGGACCTGGTTTGCGGAAATGAAACATATTATTCTCTTCAAAAATGGCCTCAGCTAATTCGATAGATTCTTTATCCTCATCTACAAAAGCTTTTTCATTTCTATTTAACTGTATGATCTCAGCTTTGCTATCTCTGCGTAGACCAGTTCTCCTTATTAACATCTCAAATATTTTTGTATTCATATATATCCTATATTAATTAAAGTAAATATTAATAATGTTTACTTTTTAAATAAAAATAAATGAAAATTTTAATAAAAATTAAATTTTTTTTAATAGAATAAAAATCTTTTATATTTGCTTGAGTACCAAAAGGGTTTGATTGGTGTGATACGTTTTCTATCGCGCCTGGCTGCAGTGCCCAGCGTCAAGATCTGATGAACAATGTTCGCTTGCCAGCTTTCGCTTCAATATTTGCACAATTGTGCTAGATCCCCTGCATAACCTGCTTTAAAATCTCCTCCTGCTGCTGAGTGTGAACACTAACATAACCACATGCAGGAGATGCAGCAGCAGGTCTTGCGATACACTTAGGTCTTTTTGCTTGGATATCGAGATTAGATAACACTTCTTCTATCAATGGGTTGACAAAAAACCATCCTCCCATATTTTTTGGTTCTTCTTGACACCATATAATTTCAGCGTTTTTGTACTTTTCAAGTTCATTACTTAGTTTATCTGCAGGAAAAGGATAGAATTGCTCCAAACGTATTACTGCTATATCGTTTATTTTTTGTGCTTCACATATGTCGTAATAAACTTTACCACTGCATATTACAACTTTACGTATTTTATCATTCGAAACTAAACCTGTTCTACATTCTGGAATTACTGTGAGGAATTTTCCTTCAAAATCAGATAGGTTAGATACTGCTCTTTTGTGGCGCAGTAGCGATTTAGGTGTAAACACTACCAGAGGCTTACGAAAGTCTCTATGCATTTGTCTGCGTAAGACATGGAAGTAATTCGCCGGAGTGGAACAATTAACTACCTGCATATTATCCTCTGCGCAGAGTTGCAAAAATCTCTCTATACGTGCGGAGCTATGCTCAGGTCCCTGTCCTTCATAACCATGAGGCAGCAATAAAACTAGACCGCTTGATCGCAACCACTTTGTTTCTGCAGATGCGATAAACTGGTCGATCATAATTTGCGCACCGTTTGCAAAATCACCAAATTGTCCTTCCCAGAGCACCAGTGAATACGGAGAATCAAGACTATATCCATATTCAAAGCCCATTACAGCATACTCAGATAGTGCGCTATCTATGACCTCAAAGTGAGCTTGCTTTTCATTTATATTGTTTAGCGGAATAAATGCTTCTTCTGTTACCTGATCAACAAGCCTTGAATGACGGTGCGAGAAAGTTCCACGACCAGAGTCTTGTCCTGATAAACGCACTCCTATTCTTTCTGTGAGCAGTGATGCAAACGCAAGACTTTCGGCAGTTGCCCAGTCTATATTACTACCAAAATTTATGCTGTCTATTCTGCCATCGAGTATTTTTCTAACCTTATTGTTAATGTTAAAGTTACTTGGGATATTGCTATTTATACGCACACCTAATTTTTTCAGCTCATCTGGCGGAACACCAGAATCCGTGTAGTATTCGCTCAAATCGTTCAGCTTTGCTCTTCTTAATTTTGACCACACTCCACCGAACCAGTCAGCTTTTTTTGGAGTGTAAGCCGCTGATTCAGCAAGACTTTTATCTAATTTTGCCCTGAATTCACTGCGCAATTTATTTACTTCATCGCCATCTAATACTTTCTCTGCAGTCAATTTTTCTTCATACAATGTTCCAGGAGTTTTATGCTTTGATATCGCCTTATACATAAGTGGCTGAGTGAAATTCGGTTCATCACCTTCATTATGGCCATATTTGCGGTAGCACATTATGTCAATTACTACGTCCTTTTTAAATTTCTGCCTATATTCCATCGCCAGACTTGTAGCAAAACTCACAGCTTCCGGGTTATCTCCATTGACGTGAAACACTGGAGCTTCTATTGATTTTGCTATATCAGTGCAATAAAAAGAGGATCGTGCGCAACATGGGTTAGCAGTAAAACCAACTTGGTTATTAATGACAATGTGCACAATGCCATCCACTTTATAGCCTTCAATATTGCTTAAGGTTAAAGTTTCAGCAACCACTCCTTGACCGATGAAAGCCGCATCACCATGAATTGATATGCCAAGCACAGATCTTATATTCTGTTTTGCTCTTATTCTTCCAGCCAAAACCGGATTTACCGCTTCAAGGTGAGATGGATTAGGGCATAAACTTAAATGTATTTTTTTGCCACCTGAAAGTGCTCGATCAGAAGAGTAACCAAGGTGATATTTAACATCACCGGACACCTCAAGACCACTTGGGTATGCAAGATTGCCTTGAAATTCAGACAGCATTGCCGCATATTCTTTCCCCATCACTTTGGTTAGAACATTGAGTCGTCCGCGGTGAGCCATGCCAAGGACTATTTCTTCAATACCAAAAACCGTAGAATCACTAATGATTTTTTCAATTGCAACGATAGCTGACTCTCCACCTTCGATAGAGAAACGCTTATACCCAGGAAATTTCATATGGAGAAATTGTTCGAACATCTCAGATTCGATCAAGTGCCTCAGTATTTCTTTTTTGTCTTGTGAGCTCAGCGTATAGGTTTGATTTTCGATCTTTTCCTGCAGCCACATTTTCTCTTCATAAGAGGAGATATGCATAAATTCAAAGCCAATATTCTTGCAGTAAATATCTCTATAGATTCTAGTATCATCCGTAGGAGATAGATTCGAATATTTCTGATAATCTATTTCTTTATTTCCACTTGGCGATAATGGATCAAGGTCTGCAAAAAGATGACCATAAGATCTGAAGAAATTTGCCAAATCAGAAGCCGAATCATCCACCTTAGTTGCATGTTGTGCACCGCAAGTCTCTGCTTTATTAACTTCTAAATTGCTTGAAAAAACTCTGTGCCAATCCTTCCCGATTGATTTATCGCCCTGCAGATAACGGCTATACATTTCTTCCACAAATTCTGCATTATCACCATAAAGGCAGCTTAAACTCGACATAATTACTATAAAAAGTATCAAATACTTATAAGTATAACTTAAGTTTTTTAAAAAAGAACTTTTTTAGTTTCTATACGTCATACCGCGATTCATTCGCGGTATCTCTTAACATAGATCCCGCTAACACGTAGCGGGATGACGATTGTCAGGGTGTCATTCCAGCGCGTGACGCTGGAATCCAGTTTTTATTTGCAGCCTACTTGACTCGAAGCTAAGTTTTCTGGATCCAAATAGTCAAGGCACTGGGATGACAAAAAAAGGAGCACTGGAATGACAAAGCTATAGGTTGCAAGCGAGACATCATACCGCCGCGGCGCTAACAAGAGATCCCGCTAACACGTAGCGGGATGACGGTTGTCGTTTAGCTATAAACATTAAGAAATTTACTAAGCGAAAAAAAAGGCAAAAGAAGCCCCGTGGTGGTTGGCTATTTACCATGTACTAAAATATCGGCGTTTTTTTTATTCTAAAACGCTTGATTAAGAGCGATTTAGCTGCTTTTAACTTGCAACTAACCTACACCGCAAGTGTTTAAGAAATTTACCAAGCAGGAAAAAAGGCAAAGAAACCCTAGGGTAGCTAGTATTCAAATTCTCCCTTGTCAATTTGACGTTTTTTGCTGTCTTAAACGCTTTGTAAGCGCGTTTCGGCTTATATAGGTAAAAACCCAGAAATTTTTAAAGACATGCGATGCACGTAGTGCGAAAAATTAAACATGAGACGCCAAATACCCTAAGTTTTTTGTCATTAACCTGCACAGATTGCGAAGATAAATAAATAGCTTCACTTCCATGATAAGGGGGCTGACGGAGTTTGTCAAGGAAGTTTTTTCGTTTCTATGAGCTACTTGGATGACGAGAAAGGAGCACTTACATATTTATGGCAACCTCATTACCTACGCTCAAAAAGTTTTTCAATATCACTGAGTTTCATTTCTATATAAGTTGGTCTTCCGTGGTTGCATTGCCCGGAATATGGGGTTTTTTCCATTTGTCTAAGCAGCACATTCATTTCTTCTAATCTCATTTTTCTACCCGCTCTAATTGATCCATAACAAGCGATAGTGGCCAATATTTTGTTCACTTTATCTTCTACTGGCAATGTATCTTCTATTTCCGTTAATCTATCAATTATGTTAATTAGCATCTCTTTCACATCTATTGCTCCCAAAATTGCAGGGATTTCTTTTACTATCACTTTATTTTCTGGTTTGATCTCAATATCAAAACCCATTTCAAATAACTTATCTTTATAGACTTCAATCATCTCCATTCCGGCTTGATTTTTGATTTCAACCGTTTCAGGAAGAAGTAGTTTTTGTCTTTTTACACTTGATTTTTGTTTTAAGCATTCATATACTAGCCTTTCGTGGGCTGCATGCTGGTCGACTATAATCAATTTGTCTCTTACCTCGGCAATAATGTAAGTATTATAGACCTGACAGCGTGCAAACCCGAGCGGGTGGCTCTCTATCAAATCAACTTGCTCTAACACCTTTTTTTCTAGAACCATAGCCTCCGCTTGTGCTGGGAATTTCTGTATGCCGGTATAATCAAACGATTTTGACTGTTCTGATAAGCCTTTTGCTTTTTCATTTGGAGAAGCAAATTCTTTTATTAGTTGATTTTCAAAAGGACTTGGCCTTCTTTCATTTTGAACATTAGGTTTATCAAAAGGATCTGGCAATGTTGAATCCATTTTCTGGTCATGCGCTGGAAAGGTGCCTATCCTTCTTGACAATGCTTTAATTAATCCTCTTGTCATTATCTCATATATGAGCTTCTTATTCTGAAACCTTACTTCTGACTTATTTGGATGCACGTTTACATCTACTTGATCATAAGGTATCTCTAAATGTAACGCTGCAAAAGGATACCTATCGCTTGGAATAAAATCATGATATGCATACCTAACTGCACCAATAAGTAAATTATCTTTAATTGGCCTTCCATTAACAAACGTATAGATCTGAGTGGACTTACCACGATTGACGGTCGGCTTACAGATGTGTCCCGTAAGTTTAATGTCGTCTTCTTCTTCATTGACCTCCAAAGAATTGCCCTGAAATTCTTCTTCTACTTCACACAATCTATGAAATAACGAAGTCTGCTTAGCGTATTTTAAGAGCTTTTTATTACCTGAAGTGAGAGTAAACCCTATATGATAGTTAATCATTGCTAGGTTGTTTACAATATCAACAATGCTTTGAGTTTCTGCTCTTTCGGTTTTTAGAAATTTTAGTCTATTTGGGGTAGCGAAAAACAAATCTCGTACTTCAATATGTGTCCCTTGTGATAAAGAGTAAGGAGTTTGCTCCCCTATTTTCTCTCCACCCTCATAACTTATAGACCATGCTTCACTTGCTTCTCTTGCCTTAGACGATAATTTTATCCTACTTACTGCTGCTATTGAAGGCAGAGCTTCTCCTCTAAAGCCAAGATGCTTGATTTCTATCAACTCATTGTCGCTCAATTTTGAAGTAGCATGGCGCATAAACGCAAGTTCTAAATCGTTTTTTTCTACTCCGTTACCATCATCTGTCACAATAATAAGGTTACGCCCACCACTTTCTATTTTAATCTCTATTTCTAAACTTCCAGCATCTATTGCATTTTCCACTAATTCCTTTACTACACTTGCTGGCCTTTCTATCACCTCCCCCGCTGCTATACGGTTTATGGTTTTTGTGTCTAAAAGAATTATTGCCATAGATTTATTATGAAACTGGTTTTTCTTTTACTTCTTTGGTCTGTTTCTCTCTCCACTTTTTTAACCTACCTGCAATTTCACTGTTGGAAATTGACAATATAGATACGGCAGTAATGGCAGCATTATATGCTCCATTTTCTCCTATAGACATGGTTGCAACTGGAACACCCTTTGGCATTTGAACTATAGAGAGTAGACTGTCCAGCCCATTTAATTGTTTACTATGCACAGGAACACCGATAACTGGTAAACAAGTTAGTGACGCAACCATACCAGGTAAATGAGCTGCACCTCCTGCACCAGCTATAATAACCTTAAAACCTTCTTCTTGTGCAGATTTAGCAAAATTGAAGAGCCTTTCTGGCGTTCTATGTGCAGATATTATGAATATGTCATGTGAAGCTTCTAATGCTTTTAACATATCAACGGTATGGACCATAGTGGTGTAATCTGACTCACTTCCCATAATAACAGCAATATCTTTTTTTATTTTTGTCATATTCAACACAATTTTACTTACTAACTAAATAATGTTCCAGCTAAAAAGCAACAAATATTTAAATTATATTATAAATATAATATATAGAATTCTCGTTAAAATAGAAATTTTAAAAATTTAAATAAATATTTATATTAAGATATAGAGATATAAACTTCTTATGTAAGATAAATTTATAAAATAATTATTTTTGTATTTCAAGCTTTGTAATCTTAGCTTGTTCTTTCTATAAATGGTTTTTTCAGATAGACTGATGGTAGAATGGTAATTTAAAATTACTAGAAATTTGATAAAAATATTAATATACAATCAACTTAAAGTTTTAAATATTGATATCATATAATTATTGACAAGTTACATGATATTAATATCTTGGTATATTAAATATTATGTTATAATATTTAATAAAGTTAATTGATATGTGAGTGTAAGAATTATGGAAATAATATCGTTAAATAACTTAGACAGTGCAGGAATAAAAACAAAGTTGCTTTATATAATAAATAAAATTATAGAAAAAAATGCTTGGACTCAGGCTTTTGCAGCTGAGAAACTTGGTATTGATCAGCCAAAGGTATCGCAAATTAAAAATGGTAAAATAGATGGTTTTTCTTTAGAGCGATTGTTAGGATTTCTAAAAAAACTTGATCATGAGATAACAATCACGATGACAGAAAGCCAAGAAATAAAATCTGAGGCAGAAAAAGTAAAACATGAAGTTGAATCGCAATAGATACAAAGTTGACAACTTGTTTTTTGTGATATAGTATAAAACTTATTAAGGTAGTATCTTATGGCTGAGTCTATTGTAGAAAAGTGTATAGAACGGGTAAGTAACCGTTTCAAATTGGTTCTGTTGGCAAGTCAAAGAACACATGATTTAAATACAGGGGCAAGTAATCCAATTCAAGCAGCTAAGTTTAAAGGTCATAAAAATACCATAGTTTCCTTACATGAAATAGCAGGAAAACAGGTGGATACTCATGAGCTGTTTAGCCTTTTGGTAGGTAGATGCAAGGAATACATGAAAGGAAATATGAATAATGTTTACAGCAGTAATACAAGTAAGCTAGCGAATTTATTAAATTTTTCTGATAACACAGATCTTGATGCAAGTCAAGAAAGCCAAGATTATGAAGTGGATGATGAAATAAATGATCAAGATGGCGATGAAGAAGTATCCGTTTAGAAATCTACTGAAGTCACATAGTCTTTAAATGATTTGCATTGCTATCTATACACTGTTGTTCTGTATGAGTGTAATGTTGTGTTGCATAGTGTCTAAGTCAAATGATGTGTACAATAAGGTTTTAGCGTTCAATAATTTCTCAACGCAAGTAGTTGTACTTATAACAGCAATATCAATCATTCTGAATAATTTTTTTTTAATTGATATAGCATTGTTGTATGCTAGCGTTAGCTTTATATCAACTATAGCACTAATGAGATTAATGTTGTTTTGATAATTTATGATAGGATCCATTTTCATATTTTTAGGTATTTGTTTGATAATTATTTCAAATATAGGGGTGATCAGATTTCCTGATTTCTATACTAGGTTAAATGCAGCAGGTATTACAGATTCTAGCGGTGCAACGTTATTGTTAATTGGTTTTGCTTTGCAGAATGGATTTTCAATCAATACTGTTAAAATAGTATTATTAATTTTTATAATATGGGTAGCTAACTCAACTAATAGCTATATTTTAGCGCGCACTCATTATAAAGTTAAGAAAAAAACTGTTAAAGGAGGCTAAGGTGTTAGAAATATTAAATGTAGTGTTACTTTTGTTGTTACTAACAGTCACGGTTTTTATAGTTTTCTCGCGACATTTAGTCGTAAGTGCTGTTCTAATGTGTGTATTTAGTTCACTGATTGCGCTTATATACTTAATTATGAATGCACCTGATGTTGCAATTACTGAAGCTTCTGTTGGTGCGGGGCTCAGTACAGTTTTTACGTTTGCAGCACTCTCCTTGATAAAGAATCATAAAGTAAATCTATCTCATAACCCTATAACGCTTTTTTTTATGTTATTTCTGGCTGTATGTTTGTCATATTTTATGATTCAATTGCCAGATTTTGGCAGCCACAATGCTCCGATCCACTTGCATGTTGCTCCTTATTATGTGGAAAATACCGAAAAAGCTACCGGTATTCCTAATATAGTGACAGCTATTTTGGCAAGCTTTCGTGGTTATGACACGTTTGGAGAAACTATAGTAGTTTTTACTGCTGCGCTTTGTATAACGTTGATATTAAAAGAAGAAAAAGAAAATGATTAAAGATCCGATATTAAATGCAGTAACATTTTTGATGATACCTTTTATCATTTTATTTGGTTTATACATACAATTTCACGGTGATTACACTCCGGGTGGAGGTTTTCAAGCAGGAATAATTATTGCCTCCGGGATAATATTATATTCAATGCTATTTGGTGTATCTACAACTCTAAAAGCAATACCTTATTCTGTGATTAGATTGACTAACGTGTTAGGTATTTTAATTTATGGAGGAACGGGCGTTGCAACAACTTTACTTGGCCAAAATTTTTTATCTTATGATATCTTGTTAACCAATAATAGAACCGGTCAAAAATTAGGTATTTTTTTGGTGGAATTAGGTGTAGCATTTACTGTCTGCTCCTCTATGTTAATTATATATATAAATTTTGCTCGTAGGAAAAAACAATGACTTTATATAATTATACGATTATTATTGTATTAATGGTGCTAGGTTTATATATTATTATAAACGATAAAAATTTAATCAAGAAAATGATAGGGGTAAGCGTCTTCCAAGCATCTGTTTTGTTATTTTACATATCTCTAGGATATATAAAAAGTTCCTTGCCTCCTATATTGGTTTCAAATTTTTATTCATATAGCAATCCTATACCCCATGTTTTAATGCTTACTGCTATAGTGGTTGGAATTGCAACATTTTCAGTTGGATTATCCATAGCAGTAAAAATGGAAGAAAAGTATGGAACAATCGATTAAGACAAGTGTACATAAATTAACAGTATCTTAAACTATATGAAGTAACAAATAGCCACAAGTTAAAAGTAAAATTATAGACTTGCTCGTTGTAAGTTTGTTTGTTAATAAGAAATAAAATTATAAACTATAAAGGTAATGATGTCAACTATTAATGATGCAGAAGATAAGAAAAAAATTATCAAAGATCTGGTAACTAAGAGTATAAAAAAGGGTGGTTTTATCACCTTTGATGATATAAATGATAAATTATCAGATGAAAATTTTTCGTCTGACTTTATAGATGATGCTATATCTTTATTGCAGGATTCCGGAATTAATGTGCTTGAAAGTAGCGAAGATGAAGAAGATATTCCTTCCAACAGTGATGATAGTAAACTTGATGATGATGACACATCGCCAAATGTTACTGCAACTTTAGTACAAAATGATGATCCAGTGAGGATTTATTTACAAGACATGAGCTCCGTAAAGCTTTTATCAAGGGCAGATGAAATCGAGATAGCAAAAAAAATTGAATCTGAAAAGCATAACATGTTACGTGCAATAATTGAAACATCAGTAACATTAAAGGTGATAAAAGTATGGCGTGATGATTTAAGTAATGGAGCTCTCTTACTGAGAGAAATTATAGATCTGGATGCAATTTATAACTCTGATTTTAATGTGGTACCCAAAGAAGAAAGTGAAGAGAGTGAAGAAAGTGCTGAAGATGTTGAGGATTCTGAGGATGTTTCTGAAGATGCTGAGTACTGTAGTGATGATGAGAAAGATAGTAAAAAAAGTGATGATGAGAAAGACGGTAATAATGAAGATATAAGTTCAGTCAATTTAAATGTTTCTATTCTTGAAATGGAAAGTGACTTATTGCCAAAGGTCATAGTTGCATTGGATGAGATAATTACTTTAACAAATGAAGCGTTGATATTAAGAAAAAATTCTAAAAATTTCTCTAATGAGCTAGAAAATTTGTATAATCAAATATGGTCTATAGCATTACAAATTAAGTTAAGTGATGCTGCTGTTGCCAGAATTACACAAGAACTTTATAAGATAAATAGATCCATTACGCTTGAAGAGGCTAATCTTATTGCTGAGGCTAGAAAATACGATATCGATAGAGAAAGTTTCTATAAAGTTTATGATGACGTGCTTTTAAAGCACGAATTGAAAAAGATAAGTCTTTTAAAGATCAATGAAAATCAGTCCTCTTTTACAGGTGAATTAAAAAACAAATTTTTAAGGTTTATAGACAATAACTCTGAACATATAGCTAGTACCTTGAACGGTATTAAGCAGCATATACAGGAAGATAACGTACAAGAATTTAAGGAGCTAATCAAGAGAATACAAAAACACGAACGAGAAGTCTCTGAAGCAAAGCAAGAAATGATTAAGGCTAACTTAAGGCTAGTAGTTTCCATTGCTAAGAAGTATTCAAAAAGAGGCCTTGATCTGCTTGATTTGATACAAGAAGGCAATATTGGTCTTATGAAGGCCGTGGATAAGTTTGATTACAAACGTGGATATAAATTTTCAACTTATGGCACTTGGTGGGTAAGACAATCAATCACTAGAGCAATACCTGAGCAGTCTAAAGTAGTTAGAATACCAGTTCATATGGTGGAAATTATCAGTAAAATCAACAGAGCATT
Organism: Wolbachia endosymbiont (group A) of Cydia splendana; assembly: GCF_947179475.1. Classification (NCBI taxonomy): domain Bacteria; kingdom Pseudomonadati; phylum Pseudomonadota; class Alphaproteobacteria; order Rickettsiales; family Anaplasmataceae; genus Wolbachia; species Wolbachia endosymbiont (group A) of Cydia splendana. The sequence continues at coordinate 336,700 of NZ_CAMXBP010000001.1, read as the reverse complement.
AAGAAAGATGACTCATGAGATGGGAAGAGAGCCGACGTTAGAGGAATTGAGTGTAGAACTGACAATGCCACTGGAAAGAATACGCAAAGTTATGAAAATAGCAAGGGATCCAGTAAGTCTTGAAGCTCCAACAGGAAAAGATGATAGTAGTACCTTTGGTGATTGTATAGAAGACAAGCGAGTCTCCAGGCCAGAGGATGCTGCAATACTTGCTGACTTGCGTGGCATTACAACCAATGTTCTTGCAACTTTAACACCAAAGGAAGAAAGAATTTTAAGAATGCGTTTTGGCCTTGGTAAAGATGGGAAGGAACATACCTTAGAAGAAGTAGGAAAAATTTTTAATGTAACACGTGAGAGAATTAGGCAAATAGAGGCAAAAGCACTGCGCAAGTTGAAACATCCAAGCCGTGCTAGAAAACTTAGAGGGTTCTTTTAAGTATACGTGTCAAGTTAAGAAGAAGCTGATTTTGCCCGGAAAAAGTGGAGAGCAAGTTAGGCCAAAGTTGTATAATTTCACCGCTATTTTTCTTTTTCTATGAATCTAATGAAACAACATGCTAATCTACGGTAAATATTATGACAAACAAAAATGACAATTCTAATTCAAAGTATAGAAATTTTTATGTTCTGGGTGATAGCTTATCCGATAATGGCGCAATCATTGGAATTTTAAATAATTTATCCTTTGCAAAAAGCGTAAAATTTGATGATCCTTTTTATCAAGGAAGATCTTTTAGCAATGGCCCTACTGCTGTTGAATATATAGCAAAATATTTAGATTTAGATGAATTTAAACCTGGGTGGAGTTATTCATTTTTTGGGAGATGCCACGAACAGCAAGGTCAGAATTACGCAGTTTCATATGCAACAGCATCTGAAATTTTTGACCCTATTTTTTCTTATTTCTTCAATAAATTTCGTTTAGCTAACCAGCTAGATGCGGTAATTAAACATCATCCAGATATAGGTAAAGAAGATTTATTTTGCATCATAATCGGCGGAAATGATGTTATGGTTGCCACTGCTTATGACGATACTAAAGCGGAAGAAGTGTTGGAACAAGCAGTGAGTGAAATATGTAATGCACTTAAGGTTCTAAATGAACATGGTGTTAAGCATGTAGTTGTTGCAAATGCACCTGAAGTTGGCTCAATACCAGCTTTTAATAGAGATGAAGAAGCAAGGGAACTAGCTACAAAGCTCACGGAGAGTTTCAATGCAAAACTGGCTAAAGGCTTAGATTATATGAAGAAAAGTACAAATCTTGAAATAAAAGCATTTGATCTTAACTCTAAAATGAGAAGTATGTTTAGCGAATACAAGAGCAAAGGTTTAAATTGTCAAGATGCATGCACATCGAACATTGCAGACCAAGTTGGGAGATTTAAAGAAAATATAAAAATACTCTTAAAGTTGATATTTAAAGGGGAACTTGACGTTCACTATAACCCTGGGTGTAGCAAAGAAACACTAAAGGATTATTTCCATCCAACTGCGGAACTTCATCATGAAGTTGGTAATGAAGTGTATGAGTTGATTTGACACAGTTTTTTGAACATATCCTTTTAAATAGTAACCAGACTGCATTCTGTGATTTTTAGCAAAACACGATCTTTCATTTGAGCTTTCTTCAATTTAAAATAAATACAGAAAATTGCTGCCTATAGCTAAACTGACTTAGATTTACCGATAATTTGAAAAACCGTCATCCCGCTACTATATAGTTATTGATATATATTTTCTTTTAAGCTCTTGGTTTTGATCGATAAATGTAATCATTTCATCTTCTAAAGTTTTAATTTGATTACGTAAAATTGCAAGAAGTTCCTCTATTTGTTTGATTATAGATGTATCAGTTACCTGTTGGATTTGGGTTTTTTGTATTTTTGCTATTTCTACAAGTTGGTTTCTACGAGATAATTTTTGTTTCAAGCAATCAATATTACCATTACTAACTGTTAAAGGAGTAACACGCATATCTGTATTATTAATATAACGTGAGATGATACTGCAGTCTATTTATCAGTTTTTGTAGTAATACCAAGGCTTTTAGCATAGTCTCTCCCACCTTGGTTGAATGACGTACACCTCAAAACCATTGCTTAGTAAAGTATAGGCACATAATTTTTCGTATCCACCAGTTGCCTCAAGACCAATTTTGGTTACATTATGCAAACGTAAAAAGTCCAGCATTTCATCAATGGATTGTACATTGTTTTCAAATATTTTATAATGCTCAAGTGGGTGAATGTGGAGATCTAATTTACTTTTGCTAACATCAATGCCAGCAATAATGTTTGATGAATTCATAATTCCTCCGTAATAATAACATATACTGCATTTTCCAGCCTTATATACGAGCCTAAAAGCTCAATCAGTTGTTCGGAACTTTCAGTATAATAAACCAGAGAAGAGAACCTTGCTGAACAACGATTCTTATAATCAAGGGGCGTGACGGTTCCTCTTCTCTGTGTGTCTTTAATATCACTACTTTGATATTTATAAAGACTTGTTCTTAACATATAAGGGAAGTGTCCTCTAGGTAAGATTGTGGAGTATTCGTTGCAGCATTTGGCTGTTCAATTACGCTAGTTGATTCTTTAGGTATACTATTTCCTTCAAAATTTCCATCTTTTTATTATGTTCTCTTTAGCATTTTGAGAGTGAATTATTCTAGTTTTGATATTTAACCGTTTTGTATCTGCTGTAATGATTTCACTTCCAATTTGCTATTCTTTACATATTGAATTGCAAGCACTAACGCTTTACTCCCAGAAGCTGTGGTACTGTAAGCTATATTTTGCAAAATAGCAGTTCTCCTGATATCTTTGCTATCTGAAACTGATTTCACACCTTTTGAGGTATTGATCACTAGATTTATTTTTCCATCTTTGAGCATATCAACTATGTGGGGTCTGCCTTCTCTCACTTTATTTACAGTTTGTGCAGCAATGCCATTATTATTCAGATAAGAAGCTGTACCTTTGGTTGCATATATTTCAAAACTCAGTTCTTTCAACATTCGTACAACAGGCAATATATACTCTTTATCATCATCTTTTACTGAAACCAGAGCTGTTCCTTCTGTTGGTAACTTGTATCCTGCAGCCATGTGCGTTTTTGCAAGTGCAGCTTCAAATGATGAGTCAATTCCCATCACTTCTCCTGTTGATTTCATTTCAGGACCAAGTAGAGTATCAATTCCCGAAAAACGCGTGAATGGAAAAACAGCAGCTTTAACTGCAAAATGATTGAAAGGCTTGTTTTCCTGATTCAATTTTTTACCCAAAATAACCTGAGTGGCAAGCTTTGCAATAGGAATATTGATTACCTTGGAAATAAAAGGAACGGTTCGACTAGCCCTTAAATTCACTTCAAGTATGTATACATCACTAGACCTCTTGCATAACTCGATTTCTGAAGGCAATTTTGTCGTCAAAGCTTGTCTGCGCTCCTCAAATACATTCGAGTATTCTGTGGTGCTCATCTGCACTTTTCCTAAAGATTTCTCATCACAAACAGGTTCTGCAAGAGGTCTATTCTCTTGAACAGCAAACTGAATGTTTATCAGACCTTTCACTTTTAATGCTAATGCTATTCTCTCAGTTTGGAGCTCGATCTCTTTTATTACTTCGTCACTCAATGTATTTGTCGGTATTGAGCATGTTGAATCACCAGAGTGGATACCAGCTTCTTCAATATGCTCCATGACCGCTGCAATGAAAACTTTTTCCCCATCACATACAGCATCAACGTCAACCTCAACTGCATTGACTAAAAATTTATCAAGAAGCAGCGAACCATGCTCAAAGATTTTAGTTTGATCTAAGACGTACTCTTTAAAGCTCTGAGTATCGTGTCTAATCGACATAGACTGACCGCCGAGGACATATGATGGCCTGACTACTAGTGGAAACCCCACCTTTTCTGCGTTGGTTAACGCTTCTTCTACTGAATGGCAGATAGAACTTTCAGGTTGTTTTAAATTAAGTTGCAAAGCAAGGTTTTTAAATCTCATGCGATCTTCTGCAAGGTCAATAGAATCAAACGAAGTTCCCAGAATTTTGAAACCTCTCTCGTTAAGCACTTTGGCTAACTTTAAAGGTGTTTGACCACCTATTTGAACTATCACACCAACCAGTGTGCCATTTTCTTGCTCTTTACTTAGTATTTCAAGCACATCCTCTGCAATCAGTGGGGCGAAATATAAACGATCAGCGGTATCGTAGTCAGTTGAAACAGTTTCTGGATTACAGTTGATCATTATTGTTTCATACCCCATTTCTTTGGCGGCAGAAGCTGCATGTACGCATGCATAATCAAACTCAATACCTTGACCAATGCGGTTTGGACCACTTCCTAAAATGACAACCTTTTCTCGGTCAGAAATATTCGCCTCACATTCCGTTTTATTTTCAACATCACCCTCATAGCAGCCATACATATAAGCAGTGCTTGATTCAAATTCAGCTGCACAGGTGTCTACGCGTTTATAAACTTGTTTAATGCCAAATTTTTTTCTTATTTCTTCGATTTGTTTTACTCGATCTCCAGCGTGTAACGCTGGCTGGATCCCAGTGTCACGCACTGGGATGACATTAGAGGGTACTGGAATGACAGAGGTAGGTCTATTACTTAACTTTGCTAATCTTGCATCTGAAAATCCCATTTTTTTCAGCTCTAACATTTCGTACGCAGTTCCAGGAAATCCATTTTCCTTGATTTTTTGTTCAGTTAATATAATTTGCTGTATATTTTGCAGAAACCATAAGTCATATCCTGTAATCGAATTTATTTCTTCTATGCTAATTCCGTGGCGCATTGCGTCAGCAGCAATCAGTAATCTGTTTGGTAGCAATTTTGCTAATTGAGATTTTACGTGATCAATATCAATGTTCTCAGGAAACACTTCATCAAGTCCTGTAAGATCAGTTTCAAGTGAACGAAAAGCTTTCTGCAGTGACTCATTAAAAGTGCGGCCTATAGACATTACTTCTCCCACTGATTTCATGGAGGTTGATAGTTCACAATTCGTTCCTTTAAATTTCTCAAACTCAAATCGAGGAATTTTAGTGACGATATAATCAATCACTGGTTCGAATGCTGCTGGTATTATTGGAGCACAGTCGTTACGTATTTCGTCGAGCGAATAGCCAATAGCAAGTTTAGTTACAACTTTTGCAATAGGATAGCCTGTTGCTTTCGAAGCAAGTGCAGAAGAGCGAGAAACCCTTGGATTCATCTCAATCACAACGAGGCTTCCATCTTCTTTAGGATTCACTGCAAATTGAACATTTGCACCACCGGCACTAACATCAATTTCTCTCAGCACCGCTATAGATGCATTTCTCATCTGTTGGTATTCTACGTCACGCAGAGTCAAAGCAGGAGCAACAGTTATGCTATCCCCAGTGTGCACTCCCATCGGATCAACATTTTCTATCGAACAGACTATTATGCAGTTATCTTTACAATCGCGGATAACTTCCATTTCATATTCTTTCCAGCCAATAATTGATTCATCTATCTGAACTTCATTTATTGGCGAAATTTTGAGAGCACTTTCTGCGATATTGAAAAACTCCTCTTTATTATATGCTATACCACTACCTGCGCCACCAAGAGTGAATGATGAACGGATGATTGCTGGTAATCCAACGTAGTCCAAAGCCTTTTTTATTTGTTCTTGATTTTTTATAATGATACTTTTGGGGTATTTCAGTCCTATTCTATCCATGGACTGGCGGAATAACTCTCTATCCTCTGCTTTTTTTATTGCTTCTCTATTTACCCCTATTAATTCTACGTTGTATTTGTCTAACACTCCATCATCTGCAAGTTTTATTGCACAATTGAGCGCTGTTTGCCCGCCCATTGTTGGCAATATTGCGTCTGGCCTCTCCTTAATTATAATTTTCTCTATGATTTCAGGCAGTACCGGCTCAATATACGTCGCATCAGAAAACTCAGGATCTGTCATTATAGTTGCGGGGTTGGAGTTAACCAAAATGACTTTATAACCTTCGCTTTTTAATACTTTACAGCTTTGCGTTCCGGAATAATCAAACTCGCATGCCTGACCTATAACTATTGGGCCTGCTCCTATTACTAATATAGATTCTATATCTGTGCGTTTCGGCATAATTACAATAACGGTCTCTATTCAAGTAATGTTACCAATCTTTCCTGTATATGTGAATTTTTATTAAACCTATTAGCTAATTACTTTTAGGCTTGACGCATAACTGTACGAACATTGCAATTTGCGTGGCAGATTCCAGTGCTTGACACACAGCTGTACAAACATTCATTTTTGAAGGTAAATTGCACAGCAAATGATGTCATTCAAGTAGCTGACACTGGTTCCTTTATGACGGCAGTGCCCAGAGGTGTCATCCCAGTCTGGGATGGCTTTGTTGCATCGCTACTTATGAAAGGCTAACTATAATTAGGATTATAAGCAACTTATTGAAAATCTTGTTTTTTTTGCAATCAATCTGATCAAATTTAAGAATAGTAACTTGTTATTTATATTAATAAATTTAATTCTATTGAAAATAGCTAAAGCATTGAAATTCTTGAATTTTAGCCGGATTAGTGAGTGGTAGTGAAATTTCTTTTACTCAAATTTAGGTATTCACTGACCGTTCTTGTTATAAATACCAGAATAATAAGCTACTGATATTCTCCACCTTTTTTATCTTTAATCCATCATAGCTAGCGATGCAACAAAGCCATCTGGGATCCAGAAAACTTAACTTTAAATAAGTGGCTGCATAATAAAGACTAGATTCCAGTGTCAAGCACTGGAATGACACCATAGAGGCACTGGGATGACATCCTTCCTAGTGGAGATTACTCTCAAATCACAATGTTCATACAGTTGTGGGCTTAACGGTATCTTTGCAGATACTATGGTAATTTATTCGGGAGATTTGCTGAGCGGTAAGATTTTTCCTGATATGCTGCAGTCTTCAGAAGCTAATTCCACAAATTTATCTGTCAGTTTATCAGGTGACACCAATTCAGATCCAGGAAATGCCTGCTCACTACCCACAGGTCCTTCCGTGTATACAGCATTTACACATAATTTTGTATGTTTTGTCTCAGATGCATATATCTGCACCATTATTTCTAGTGCAACTTTACTTGCAGCATACGGCATCCAATATGGATAAGAGGAAGGAGAAAGTGTCACTTCTGAGGTCATGAATATCGCTCTTCCAGCATTAGACTTTTTTAGCATTGGATCTAAGTTTTTTAGTAAGTACCAATTGGCAGTAAAATTTGTATTCATTACGTTCTGTAGCTCTTCAATCTCACAGTCATGAATGGGGTTCAGTTTGCCTAAAATTCCAGCACACGCAACTAATATATCAAGTGCTCCAGATTCTGATAATTTCAGGCTTTCTATCATGTTTGTCAGTATCTTTACATTCTCAAAGTCTAAAAGATCAAGCTGAATTAGTTTCACAGAGCCTTCTTTAAATTCTTCAAGCTCTTCAATTTCATTATATAGTGGCTTGAGATTATCAAGAGATCTTGAAATCAGAATCACACATGCACCTTCTCTTATAAACCTTTTTGCAACAGCAGAGCCTACTCCACCTGAAGCTCCGGTGATTAAAGCTACTTTACCTTCTAACTTACCCATTTCTTTCTCCTTAGCGAGATCCATTGAAATATTTTAGCTGAAAATTGAATTTTGCTCCATATATAAAAATCAAACTTAGCATATAAAAAAATAGTAATGACACTACCACACCACCTAAACTTCCATATATCAAATCCAGTTGGTCAAAGGAAGCTTTTAAATATTGCTTAAAAGCTGAAGCAGAAATCGTCCAAAGAATAACAGCTACACAAGATCCAGGAAATACGTCTGATAAATTTTGTTTTATGTTTGGTAACATAAAATATAGCCAAGAGACTACTGTGAAAAGTACAAATTCAATAAGTAAATACCTAGTATAACTTAGCCCCTGATAGGAAAAATCAATTAGCATTGGTACTAGTGTAGAAAACACTATAGTTAGAGTTATAATAAGCGTGATTACTAAAAATTGTAATATACTTAGTACTCTTCTTAATATATAAGGCGGCGAAACCGGAACTTTATAGGCCTTATTGAGTATTGTTCTAAGCCCTTCAATTGTCGATGAAGCGGTCCAAACAGCACCTACAATTGCTAAAGTTAGTAAGCTTTGCGGCGGGCCTGATATTATCTCCCTAATACGCGGCATCAAAGATGATAAAATATCCTGTGGCATGTTATCAATGATAAATACCCAGCCAATGTTGTACTGGTCTAAAAAATTTGCGAATGTTGACGCCACAGCCATTAAAACGATGAGAAAAGGAAATATTGATAACAGAATTAAAAATGATAAATACCCTGCATGCTCCACTCCATCATTATAAATTGTGTCAATCAAAGCACGATAAAGACAATAAACGATGCTGTAAAATTTCTGTAGCACTGTAATATAAACGAACCAAGAAAAGTATTCTAAATGAAATAAAGGATACTTTTAAGCAAAAAAATCCTCACCATTTACTTAAATTTAATCAAAATGGTAGATAATCCAGCATTAAATAGAAATTATCGGAGGCATAATGAAAAATTTTCTTCTACTTGTGGCATTAATTCTCTCCTTTGCATTTGATGCAAATGCTCCTCCTACTACTTTTGTTGATACAAATGATACAACATCATCGGTGATATGCAAGATAATAGGCTATACTCACGGCATAGGTGGCCCAATGATCACAATAGTGATAATTGGTGCAGCGTTGCTTGCAATATTCGGCAGAATGCCGTGGCCAGCGCTTTTTGCACTCGGTGCATTTACTGCTGTGTTTTTTGGCGCTCCTGTAGTCGTTTCAAAAATAACACCAGGAGGTGTGATTTGTAAAGACGGTGCAGTAGCGAAGAATCCATAGAAATTATAGGAGGCATAATGAAAAATTTTCTTCTACTAGTGGCGTTAATTCTCTTCTTTGCATTTGATAATGTTTTTGCTAGCAGTGTTACTGATGACGCAACGTCAAACACAATATGCAAAATAGTAGGCTATACTCACGGCATAGGTGGACCGATGATCACAATAGTAATAATTGGTGCAGCATTGCTTGCAATATTTGGCAGAATGCCGTGGCCAGCGCTTTTTGCACTCGGTGCATTTACTGCTGTGTTTTTTGGTGCACCTGTAGTTGTTTCAAAAATAGTACCAGGCGGTGTGATTTGTAAAAATGGTGCAACTGCTTGCCCTGATGGTACCAACTGGGATACAAGTACAGGAGCGTGTAAAAAATAGGCGCTGCAGATTTAGAAAAGCATTAGCTAAACGGTGCTTCTTAAAGGAGCACCATTATTCCACAATTGTATAAATGTTGTCCAAGTGAATAACACTGAGATCCGGGAATTTTTATAAACTGATAGGATGACAAATTTACTAGAACCCTCACCATTTACTTAAATTTAATCAAAGCGATAGATAATCAAACATGAAACAGAAATTATAGGAGGCGTAATGAAAAATTTTCTTCTACTTGTGGCGTTAATTCTCTCCTTTGCGTTTGATGCAAATGCTAATACTAGTGGTGGCACCACCAACACCGTTTTTGTTGATGAAAGTGATACAACATCATCAGTGATATGCAAGATAATAGGCTATACTCACGGCATAGGTGGGCCAATGATCACAATAGTGATAATTGGTGCAGCGTTGCTTGCAATATTCGGTAGAATGCCGTGGCCAGCGCTTTTTGCACTCGGTGCATTTACTGCTGTGTTTTTTGGCGCTCCTGTAGTCGTTTCAAAAATAACACCAGGAGGTGTGATTTGTGAAGACGGTGCAGTAAAGAATCATCCATAGAAATTATTGGAGGCATAAACGTAGTTTTCTTTACTTGAAAGTGGTCAAGCTGACCACTTTCAGTGTCTATGAATACCTAATAAATTCTCTTTCTGTAATCATATCAGTTAAAGTCTGGATTCCAGCGCCACGCGCTAGAATGACAAGGCTTATCGTCATGTCACCGCGAACCGTCATACCGCGATTCATTCGCGGTATCTCAGCCGCTAACAAGTAGCGGAATAACGGTTGTCGTTTAGCTATGAATATTAAGAAATTTACCAAATGAAAAAAAAGGCAAAAGAAGCCCTGGTCATTGTCTATTTTCAGTATTGGCGTTTTTTAAGTCTTAAACACTGCAATTTAGCTGCTTTTGAATGCAACTCACCTTAGTTTGAATGTTTAAGAAATTTACTAAGCAGAAAAAAAGGCAAAAGAAACCCCGTGTTAGCTAGTTGTCACTCTCTAATCCTGCAAAATCGGCGTACTATACTGTCTTAAACGACTTATAAGCGCGTTTCAGCTTATATAGGTAAAAACCCAGAAATGTTGTGAAGACATAAGGTGCACATAGTGTAAAAAATTAAAAATAAGACGCCAACTACGTTGTTTTCTTGCTGTTTAATCTGCACAGATGAAGATAACTGAATACCTTCAGTATCATGATAAGGGGGCTGGCGAGGTTTGTCAAGGAAGTTTTGCATTTAATTCATTTGATAATTCAAAAAACTTGAAAGAATAAAGATAGTTATTAAAATTATCTTGATTTACATCAGTTATCCAAGTTTGACATTGAATACTTAACATTTCCTCTATTAACGCCTTTCTGTAATGTTTATCCAGATGAGACATTATATCGTCAAGCAGAAGAAGTGGTGCCTTATTGTAATGAATACACCTTGCTTTTACACTGGATAAAATAATAGAAAGCAGTAATAACTTTTGTTCTCCAGTGGAGCACAGATTTATTGGTACGTTTCTTTTTTGACAAAAAACCCGAAAATTATCGTTATGCACACCAAAGGTTACTCTACCAGTCAATGAATCTTTTTCTCTGTTTTCCTTTAGACGATTCTGAAAATATTCTGCAGTATCGTCCAAAGTTAGCTGGCTGCTGAATTTCAAACTTGCCTTCGGAAAAAACTCACTGGAATGGTTATCAATTGTGTCTTGTAGTGTCTTTAAAACAGACGATCGCATACGTAAAATACTAACTGCATTAACGGCCATTATGTTTTCAAGACTAGAGAGCCAATTTTCGTCCAAGGTGTTCTCTCTCAACAGTTTACTTCGCTCACGTTTAGCTTTTCTGTGTTTCATGTAGCAGCAAGTGTAATTTTCCTCAAACAGTGAGACTATACGGTCTAAAAATTTTAATCTGTCACTTGGAGAATTAAGAAGAACATAGTCCATTTGTGGAATCAGCCATATTACATTGGATATCTTATACAGAGATGAATAACTTGATTGCGTTTTTCCATCAATTTGTATTAGTTTCTTATCAAAACTCTTTGCGATACCAATTGAATTAAAATCCATTCCATTAAAAAAATCATAGTGCACTGCCCAATCTTCATTACTGAATCTATTTTGTATCTCACTGGCTTTTGCTTTTTTCATTCCATTGCTTTTAGCAAGCAACGAGATTGCTTCAAGTATATTAGTTTTACCAATACCGTTTTTGCCAGTTATTACAACTGAGCTATCATCTGAATCCAGTTCAAAGTTTGAGTGGCTACGAAAATTATGTAATTTCAGCTTTTTTATGTAGCAATGGGTAGCCATTAACCTATTCTTTAGTTTATATTCTCTTTACTTCTTCCAGAACCTCATCAACATGTCCACTAACTTTTACATTTTTCCAGATCTTCACTATTTTACCTTTTTTATCTATTAAAAAAGTAGTGCGTTCTATTCCCATATACTTTTTGCCAAACATACTTTTCTCTACCCAAACACCATATTTTCCCAACATTTCAGCATTCTCATCAGAAACTAAAGAAAACGGCAGAGAATATTTTGCTTTGAAGTTAGTGTGACATCTAACACTATCTTTTGATACACCAATTATCACTGTGTCAAGGAAAGAAAAATCATCTATTTTATCTCTAAAGCCTTTTGCCTCCATTGTACAACCCGGAGTATCGTCTTTAGGATAAAAATAAAGAACTACATTTTTTTTATCAAAAAATTCACTCAGTGATAAATTTTCACCAGAATCTGTTAGTAAGCTAAAATCGGGTGCATTATTTCCTACTGCTAATTCCATACCTTGCTCCATTAATAACACTTCTATCTATAGTAGTATATTGTAGTCAGAGTATCAAATTTTATATATAGCTAACAGATAAGATTCTTGATGGGGGCTTATTGATGAATTTCTGCCTACCTTCTCGGCTTGCCGCTTTTGATAAAGTGTGGTTTTCGTCTGATGTAAGGCCATATCAAATAGATCCTATTAAAAATCAATCGAATCTTCACATGTTTGTTCTTCATAAAAGAAGTTCAATGTTATCGTAGTACCAAGTTTTGCTTCACTTTTAATGTCAAAAGTTCCACCCATTAACTCTACTAATTTCTTGCTTAGCGGCAATCCGATGCCCGTACCTTCGTTTCTATACCCCGAATCTGCTTGGCCAAAAACAGACATAACTTTATATATGTCCTGCTGCATTATTCCTATTCCATTGTCATGAAACTCAATAGTTAATAAGTTTTTTTCTATATTTTCTTTTATCACCATTCTTATTAAACCATCTTTGGGAGTAAACTTGATTGAGTTTGATAATAAATTTATTATAACTTGTTTCATTCTCTTGGGATCTGCAATGACTAATAATTGTTTACTAGTCATCTCTTTTTTTAAATTAATCCCGGCTTCTTTTAATTTAGGTAATAGCATATTTACGCATGAATCCATTATTTTGTTCAGTTTAAACTTCACTTTTTCTACTGTTAAACTACTTGATTCAGCTTTAGAAAAATCGAGCACATCATTAATTAAGGTAAGTAAGTGTGTTCCTGCATTATATATATCGTCTGCATACTCCTTGTATTGAGAATTATCCATTGAACCTAAAGTTTTATTTTTGATCAACTCCGCAAATCCAATAATAGCATTAAGAGGTGTGCGTAATTCATGTGTAACGCTTGCAAAAAACTTTAGCTTGTTTGCATTTTCTTGCTCTAATGTCTCTTTTATCTGCTGTAATTCAATGTTAGTTTTATGTTGCTTGGCTAGCATTTGGGTATTAGAAAAGTGCAAATAGAACATTATTAATATTAAGATTATTAATAATAGGCCCAAAAATGTTAAAAACAGGCCATATGCTATAACATAAGAATTATTGTAGTTTCGAAGAATCTTCAAAAAAAACGACGGTTTAACGCTATTTTCATGGAATATAGGGAAAATAGAAGTTAATGTATTTCCTGTAGTATAAAATATTTCTTGGTTACTTAATAGTTTATCAATTTCATCGTTTGTAAGTAACTGTTCATAATCATAATCTTGAGTGTTAAAATTACTGAATATTATTCTGCCGTTTTGATCATACAGTATTAAGCTGAAATCCTTTACTTTGCTCACTGATTGTAATAATTCAGCACGTAGTTTTACTAGTTGGTTTATGTAGTCAAAATTTTTGTATTTAATGTGATGCTTTTCTATTAGTAAATAATGGTATTTTTTTATTATGCCATTTTCCAGTACGCTTTTTAAGTTTACACTTGAATCACGGTAAGAAGAAAGGAAATTACTCCTTAGTAAATAATTACAATATATCACACTGAATAAAATCATAAAAATTGATGAGAATAATGCGATAACTTTTGTGTATTTGTTTTTCCCCAGTGCAGAAAACATTAATTTACCTATCTTATACATATCCTTACTCATTGCGAAACAACGGCTTTTATGTTATTAATAATAAAATTTAGCATATAATATTTTATGACAATTTCTCCTATTTTGCCAGTTTATTCTCCTGTTAATATAAATTTTTCTCATGGCAAAGGTATCTACCTATATGATGTTGATGGTGAGCGCTACGTAGATTTTCACTCCGGAATAGCCGTTAGTAGCTTAGGTCACACCAATTCAAGATTAATTAGTGCTCTTAAATTGCAAGGAGAAAAATTATGGCATATATCAAATACCTATAATATACCTGCTGCCAATAATTTTGCAGAAAAATTAATAAACAATAGTTTCGCTGACACTGTATTTTTCTCAAATTCTGGATCAGAGGCAGTAGAATGTGGACTTAAGATTGCTAGGATCTATCAAAATGGAAAAGGCAATAAAAATCGTCACAGAATTTTAACATTTCATGGTGCATTTCATGGAAGAACCTTTTTAACTTGTGCTACAAACGATAAACAGAAATTTTCTGAATTACTAAATCCCTACATTGATTGGTGTGATAACATCGAGCCCAATATTGAGAGCGTAAAGAAAGCAATTTCAAGTGGTATAGGCGTTATATTAATAGAACCAATACAAGGGCAAGGTGGTATCAAAGTAATGAATGAAGTCTTTATGAAAGAACTAAGAAGGCTGTGTGATGAAAATGACATATTGTTATTTTTTGATTGCGTACAATGCGGTGCTGGTAGGACAGGAAAATTATTCGCATACGAACATATAGGAGTGGAACCTGATATATGTGCTCTTGCAAAGGGAATAGGCGGGGGGTTTCCGCTGGGGGCTTGTCTTGCAACTGAAAAGGCTGCTAAATATATGGCAGTTGGTATGCACGGTTCCACTTTTGGTGGCAATCCGCTTGCAACCTCAGTAGGTAATGCTGTGCTCGAAGAATTGCTCAGCCCCGGCTTTTTGAAAAATGTTGAAATTAGAGGTAAATACTTAAAAAATAAACTAGAAAACTTAGCAAGTAAATTTTCAATAATAGAAGAAGTGAGAGGGAAAGGGTTAATGCTTGGAATAAAAGTGAAAGCAGACAATCAAAAGTTTGCAGAAGAGTTAAGTCATCGTGGTTTACTCACTGTTGGAGTAACATCAGATAACGTTGTGAGAATTTTACCTCCACTAATTATCACTGAAAAAGAGATTGATGAAGGAATTGAGATTCTGGCTCAATATTTATCTGAGAAATCTTCTGATTAGATGCTTGATATTAATATGAACGACAATCTGGTATGCTTAGGAATTATTACCTCTCCTCACGGAATTAAAGGAGCTGTTAAATTAAAAACTTTTACCGAAAAACCTGAAAATATATCCTTATATGGTGAGCTAATAAATGGTGATGAGAATTATAAAATAGACTCAGTATCTGTCATAGGTGATAATTTAGTAATAGCTACAATGAGCGGAGTAAATTCCCGTAATGAAGCAGAGCTTTTAAGGAATAAGAAGCTATATATAGAAAGAAGCAAGTTACCAGAGCTAAATGATGAGGATGAATTTTATCAAAGTGACCTTGTAGATATGGAAGTAAGGCTGAAAAGTAATGAATTATATGGCTATGTAAAATCTGTGTATAATTTCGGCTCAGGGGATATATTAGAAATTTTAGTTATCAGCACAAAAAAACGTATTATGCTATCTTTCACTAAAGAGATATTTTCACATATAAATATAAAGGGGAAGTATATAGTATTAAATATGCCAGAATTTATTGACTAATAAAGACTTTGATATTTATATAAAGCTATTTATAATTGTAAGATCAAACTGAAAATGTAATTATGGCAGAAAGAGCTAACGATATCAGACCAGGTCAGGTGTTGGAACATAACGGCGGATTATTTTTGGTTGTAGGTATTATGCATACTCAACCTGGTAAAGGTGGTGCATACATACAAGCTGAAATGAAAAATATCAAGACCGGAGCAAAACACTATGAAAGATTTCGCTCTGATGCAACAATCAGAAGGGCAATTTTAGATGAAGAGGAGTATGTTTACCTTTTCACTGAAGGAAACATTGTAAATCTTATGCATCCAAGTAATTACGAGCAAATCACTATAAATTTGGATTTATTGGGAGAAAAAAAGATTTATCTACAGGATAACATGAAAATTAAAGTTGTAGCTTATCAAGACAAAATAATTTCTGCGCATGTGCCTGATTATGTTACACTTGCTGTGAAAGAAACAGAGTCTGTTATTAAAGGACAAACTGCTACTGCTTCTTATAAGCCTGCAATTTTGGAAAACGGAATGCGCGTTAACGTGCCTCAGTTTATAAAAGAAGAGGATAAAATTGTAGTATATACTCCAGATGACAGCTATTATGAAAGAGTGAAAGAGTAAAAAGAAGAATGTCCATCTCATCACCACGAATTAATGTGATGCTTGATTCTGTGCGTAGTGCTTCCAGGCAGCTTATGCGCGATTTTAATGAATTACAAATCTCTAATGTTAAATCAGCAGACTTTATCAATAAAACTTATTCAAAATCCAAGCAAACCATATACGATTGCTTGCACGATTACAAACGAGACTATGATTTTATTTTTGAAGATGATACTGATCAAGAAGTAAAAGATGACACTTATACCTGGTTTATTATGCCTATAGAGGGCAGGGAGAATTTTTCTAGTTGCATGGTTTATTTTGCAGTATCAGTCTGTCTCATTCATAAAAATAAAGTTGTGGCAGCTGTAATTGATGCTCCGGCTCTTAGAGAAACTTTTTGGGCAGAAGAAAAGAAAGGTGCTTTTCTTGAGGATTTTAGATCTCGTCATATAAAAATGCGGGTGAAAAGCCGTGAAGGGGGTCTAATAGATGTAAGTGGTAATTTGTTAAATAAATTGCTGCCTGGCAATAGTAGTGTACGCTCCATCGGTTCAACAATTTTAGGCTTTGCATACCTTGCGGCAGGAAGGCACAGAGGAACAGTTTATTCTGGAGTTAACAAATATAAAACCTTGCTCGGTAGACTTTTTCTGCAAGAAAGCGGTGGAAGGCTAACAGAAGACAACGGATTGATTATTGCTGGAGATATAAAACTATAGCTAAAGTAATTTATGTTTACCTACAATTTGATAAGCGTAAAACTCGTCATTCCGCTACTTGTTAGCGGAATCCATGCTGAGATACCGCGAATAAATCGCGGTATGACGTAGGGCTGTACTAGCTATAGCATAAACAGGCTAAAGAGATAGACAACTTCTCAAAAACTTTTACAAGAGATTCTGTTAAATGCTCTATCATTTCATCTGTATGATAAGGTGTAGGGGTAATACGGAAACGCTCAGTTCCTCTTGGAACTGTCGGGTAATTTATATGTTGAACGTATATTCCATACTCATCAAATAATAATTTTGATGCTTTTTTGGATAACTCTGGGTCGCCAATTATTATTGGAATTATATGAGTTTCTGTTAAAATGAAGTTAATTCCTGCATTTCTCAGTGAGTTTTTTACTTTTTCAACGACTTGCTTTTGCTTTTCCCTTTCAATGTTGCTTGATTTTAGGTGTTCAACGCTTGCCTTTGCTGCCGCTGCTAAAACAGGCGACATAGCAGTGGTAAAAATAAATCCTGGAGCGGAACTTCTTATTACATCTACCAAGCTCTTTGAAGACGCTATATACCCACCCATCACTCCAAAAGCCTTTGATAGTGTACCTTGAATAACGGTTATTCTATCCATCAGGCCTTCTCTTTCTGCAATTCCGCCACCATGTGAACCATACATGCCAACTGCGTGCACCTCATCCAAATAGGTAATTGCATTATGTTGATCTGCAAGATCGCATATTGCTTTAAGCGGCGCTATATCGCCATCCATTGAATATACGGATTCAAGTGCTATTATCTTTGGTGTTTTTGTGTCTACGGACTTTAACAACTGCTCTAAGCGATCAACATCATTATGTCT
The DNA here is from genome assembly GCF_947179475.1 of Wolbachia endosymbiont (group A) of Cydia splendana. Classification (NCBI taxonomy): domain Bacteria; kingdom Pseudomonadati; phylum Pseudomonadota; class Alphaproteobacteria; order Rickettsiales; family Anaplasmataceae; genus Wolbachia; species Wolbachia endosymbiont (group A) of Cydia splendana. The sequence goes on along the minus strand of NZ_CAMXBP010000001.1, from coordinate 318,989 downwards.
AAATATATGTTTTGGCCTTTTTCCTGATTTTATGCCTTCTATCATCGAAGAATGGTTCTTCTCGTCTGAAAAAATTACTACACCAGGAATAACAGACGATAAAGTGCTAAGTGTTGTCTGGTTAGCGAGGTAGCCACAAGCAAAAGTTAAAGCAGCCTCTTTTTTATGCAAACAAGCTAAGGATTTTTCCAGTTCGACAACCTCTTTTGTTGTACCAGATATATTTCTTGTTCCCCCCGCACCAATTGATGAATTTTGAATAGCAGCAATAACTTTCTCGTTCTGCGACATTCCCAGATAATTATTACTGCACCAGACGATTACTTCCCTATTTCTTTCATAGTCCATAATGTGGGGGAGCCTACCTGGCAATGACGCAAAGTGCGTAAATTCACGGTAGCGCCCCTCATCTTTTATATCTTTGATTTTGTTTAAGAATATTTCTTCGTAGTTTACCAAGTTTTTATTCACTAATAATTAATACAATTATAATAAATTATTAAACGATAGACTACTATATTTATTCATCGTCAGCTACAGCAAGGTGTAATTTTTTGCATATCATCATTAACCCTTTCGACCTTATCGTTTTCAATTAAGGTTTTAGGCCTATAGCAGTAGGTAACTATAGCTACAATAAGACAACAAGCTCCAACTGCTATCCCCACTGCTAACATTTCTAAGTAAACAGAGATAGCTATCGAAGCTACTGCAGCCACGACTAGTGTTGAAACAACTATAGTAGACAATGTGCTTTTTTTGATATTCTGTGGAGAATCATTATCTTCTTCACTTGGATCATTATCATTTTCTATATCTTTCATGAGAGGCTTGTGATCATCCAGAGTTATAGTGGAAGCACTATTAGATTGACTTATCACCATACCTATAGACTGCACAGATACACTACTATCATCCACCCCTTTGCTATTCTGCTCTAGATTATCGGCAGGTAGTTGATCACTACCATTCTTTGACACTACACCTACACTACTATCACCTGCACTTTGCAAATTAGTATTACCTTTTTCACTTGAATCATAACTCTGTACCATAGGTTGAGCTTCCAGCAAAAGTACACCATTTTGATTACTTGCAACTTCATCAGTATCTTCACTAATAGTTTCAACCAGACAACTCACATCCCCTGAAACCTGCGCATCAACATGAATAACACGCTCTCTATCCACAAAGGATAATACTGTGCTATTGTCCACATAGCCGCTGCTTTGTAAACTCACACCACTTTTTTCCACTTTATTGTTTTCAGTATCACTACTCACAGGAGTTACCTGATCACTTATAGTAGCGCTAACATCTTGTATATCTTTATTGTTTTGATTATCAGACTGTCTACCATTACTTTGAACATTATTCACTTGTCCAGAATTTTCTTTAGCTACTAAAGGTGTTGGCACTGATTTTGGTTGTGGCTCTTGTTTATCACTATCACCTTCAAGCGTAGAACCATCCTTACTATTTGTTGTACCTAACATAGATTCTTCTGCATCATAAAAAACTTCATCACTTAGAGAAGCTTGTTTTTCCTCATCGCTATCAACTGATAACACGGTAGCACTTTTACTTTGAGGAACAAGAGCGTCCTGTGTACTTAAACTTTCAATATCATCCGTTTGTTCTGGAACTGGAGTCTCAGAAACTTCTTGTTGCTCTTGAGTATTAGAAGGCTGTGCCTTAAGTTTTGCACTTTCTTCTGGTACATGTTCAGCAGGTTGAGCATGAGCTTGTTTTTTCTCATCATCAATATTAACAGGAGCTTCGTGACTACTTGTAGTAGCGCTAACATCAGTTACTGATGATACAGCAGCCTTAGCATCAGTTCCAATGCTTTTGATCTTTTTTTCAAGAAAATCTCTAGTTTTTAAGAGTGTGTTTCTCTGATCAATGCATCTTTGCTTCTTAGTAGGACCTGGATTGATAATGTTCTCCTCCTCCTCCTTCTTCTTTTGAATTTCAGCATTTACTTTGTCTATGATACTCTTCAAAATAGGTTCATCTTTTATATTATTCCTTTTTAAGTAACTCTCCATCGTCTTAGGAATGTAGATAGCATTCAACAATTTCTGCTCTGTGCTGTTTTTATTTCTAGACATTTTCTGCTTTGTACTTTTTTTATCTCTAGACATTTTACCCCCCCTATAATCATTATCTATAGCTTCTTCTATTGAAGCCTCTTCATTGTTCATAATATTTTCTCGTCTGTCCACATTTTCTTGTGGTTGTTGACTGCCAGTACTTTCAAGTCCTGGATTTTCTGATAGAATGTCACTTGTTATAACTGGAATTTCTAATTCATCTGCAACGTTATTACTTCTTTTTCGTATTATAAAAGTTCCAGGAGTTTGGCACATTTCATCCCACAAATCTTGACGTTCATGACAGGAATATTTTTGCACATCAATAGAAAATTGCAGAATATTTCTAATTTGCATTAAACTGAATATTAGATCAATATTCTTTTGACGTTTATTGTCTTTTGGATCTTTAGTGTATTCATCATACACTATGCAAGCAGTCTGAACTAATCCATTTACAATACCTGGAAGACGGCTGTTATATTCACGTAAAGCTTCAGATTGCAATAATTTGTTTTCCTTTTCCAGATCTTCTATGCGCTTTTCTATGCTAGATTTAAAAATCTTACACTCCTCTTGAAAAATTACGTTAATTGCACCCTCTTCTGTGTATAAGTAACATACTTCCTTGACTAAGGAGTAATCTTCTTGGCCTATTGAGTAGTGTGTTGCATTTTTCAGTATATTCTGTATGACCGGCCTAATCACTTGCTCATTATGTGATACGTTTTGATGGATTTCTTTAGTGTAAAAAAGCACCTCGACTATAACGTCTGTGTTTGTGTATTCAACATTAGACAATGCAATGAGGATTGATTCGTGTATGTTATCAAATTCGTTATTTTTAAATTTTTGATTGAGATAGCCGATAACATCATTGCTGCATTTAGCACATTTTTCACACAAGTGCTCGATAAATGCAATATTACCAGCATCCAATGCAGTTTTCAGAATTAAATCATAAATTTCTTTTCTGCCACGAGCTCCTATGTTTTTCAGGATTTGTTGCCCTAGTATTGTAATAACTTTATCATCCGCAAATGCTTGTTCATATACATCATAAATGGCATGATCTGCACTATTAGTGTATCGTTTGCACAGGTATTCAATGACAGATGTGTGTTCCTGGCTTATCGCAGTTTCTAATAAAGTAACAAAACTCTTTTTTAATAACTCTTCTGTTGAGGCTTTTTTAGTTAGCTTATTAATATATCTTTCAAATGCACCCAGCACTATCGTGATGAATTCTTCATTTTTGATCAGAGACGCTGTTTCAAGCACACCATACAAAGAATCAGGATTACTTGTTTTTAACACCTGTCCAAAATCTCTTAAAACGTATTCGACAAAAACTGCATTTAATAATTCTTGCTCTTTTCTTAATGCTATAACTGAGAAAAAACCAATCTTATTAGGTTCGACAAGTTGTATAGTTTGATCTTTTAATCTTCCATAAACTCCATCGGTACCATGGAATTTTTCTATAAAAGCTTCAATATATTTTTGACCACCAACAAGGAGAGGTAAAAGACTTAAATTTCCTTCAGCAAAAAGAAAATCCTGATATTGCTCTACTAGCTTGTCATTAGCTGCAATTGCCAATAGTACCAATTCTTTTACTGAATAATCATACTTGAAACCCTCTTGATCAAATTTATATTGTGATAGTACATTTGAATATATATGTTGATGGTTGCTTCCGTTTTGTAACTCCAAATTAAGTTGATTTGAACAGAAATCTTTGAGATTTTCATTATCCAGCGTAATAGACCTGCCTTCATAATCTTCAATATTTTGTACAACCTTGTCTAATTCTTCACAATTATCTTCTTGTATAGCTTGATTTAAGATATTTATAATCTCAGCAAAAGTTAAGTTTTTAGGAATGATACCATATGAATCTTCATCTTTTAACTCTACAGTAAACGACCTATCACAACCATCAGGAAAGTTTGCAAGTATTGCATTCTCTAAACTTAGATCTTCAGGGGGTGTGCTACATGGAGTAGCTGGTATCTCTTGACTTTCGCTATCTAAAACTTCAAACTCTTCTTCAATACCTGAATCTTCAGAATCTGGTTTTTCAAAACCATGCCAACTTTTGATTAATCTTTCAGAATTTGATTGGCCCTGTGAAGTTGTATCTTGTGATACAAAGTCTCTAAAATTGGAACCAAACATGTTTTACCTCCTAACTAGCAGCTAAGCTAAGTATAGCATTAAACAGAAATCTTGCCAAGCAAATTATTCAGTCTCTTAGCAAAGCTGCTCGCGTCATCCATCTCTTCGCCTTCCACGATGCAAGCTTGGTAAAACAATAAGTGAACCATGTCCTCCAATGTTGGGTTTTCACCACTTTCAGCATAAGATTTCATTATACTCTTTATTACAGGATGCTTAGTGTTAATTTCAAGCACCTTTGGCGTGCGGTAATTTAGCTGCTTTTGTTCACGCAAAAAACGCTCCATGCGAAGATCCATAGCACCTTCATCAACCGCTAGGCATACGGGACTATCAGTCAATTTTTTGGAAATTTTTACGCTTTTTACTGAATCTCCAAGCACTGTGGTAAAATATTGCAATATAGTTTCCTCAGTTTTTTCTTCATTCGATTTGTTTTCTTCATTTTTCTTATCTTCTTCTGAAGAGAATTTTTCCAAATCAACATCAGCGCGAGTCACAGACTTAAACTTTTGATCTTTATATTCATGAATTACACTAGTCCAGAAATCATCCACTGGATCAACGAACAGAAGAACCTCCAGCCCTTTACTGACGAACCCCTCAAGTTGCGGACTGTTTTTCACTGAATCGAGGCTATTTCCGGTGAGATAATAGATATGTTCCTGCTCAGGCTTCATTCTGCTTATATAGTCATCAATGCTGACTAATTTCTCATCACCAGTACTATGAAATCTGCAAATTGAGAGTAGTGCTTCTCTCTCATCAGTTGGCATAGCTTCACAAAGACCTTCCTTTAAAACTGCACCAAAATTGGTCCAGAATTTTGTATATTCCTCTAAATTCTCTTTTGCTTTTTTACCGAGCTCTGATATCACACGCTTAGTGAGAGATTTTCTGATCTGCTCAACAACACGATTATTCTGCAGCGTTTCTCTGCTGATATTAAGAGGCAAGTCCGGTGAATCAACCACGCCTTTCAGAAAACGCAAGTATTGTGGTATAATCTGTACGTTATCTTCAGTGATAAATACTTTATTTACATATAACTTCACAGAGCAACGTCTATCTGGATGGAATAAATCAAAAGGTTTTATAGAAGGAACATAAAGCAAATTTGTATATTCTATTGCACCTTCATTTTTATTATGCAATATCATCCAGGGCTCCCCGCCAACGTGAGCAACACTGCGGAAAAAATCGTTGTGCTCCTCTTGAGTAACGTCATTTTTTGGCTTAGTCCAAATTGCAGCCTTACTGTTTAACTTTTCACTTTTTCCTTCTTCGTCTATAAATTCAACAGGAAAATTTATGTGATCAGAGTAAGTAGTGACAATATTTTCAACACGAAATTTATCTAAAAACTCGTTTTCTTCAGGATGCATAATGAGCGTAATTTTGGTTCCGCGAGGGACTTGATTATCTGACTTGCTGATTGAATATTCCCCATCTCCTTTGGATTGCCAGATCCAAGACTCCTCTTCTCCAGCTTTTCTCGATTCTACTATTACTTCTGATGCAACCATAAAGCTTGAGTAAAAACCAACACCAAACTTCCCAATCAGCTCCACAGTTTGGCTTGAATCCTTGCTATTCTTAATCGCATCCAAGAACTTTTGCGTACCAGAGCTTGCAATTGTACCAAGATTGTCTATTAAATCCTGTCTATTCATTCCAATGCCATTATCAGTGATATATAGCTCGTTCTTATCTTTATTGGAGCTGATAGTGATTTTTAATTCGTCACTCAAATCTAGCAAATTAGGGTTTAGTTGAGATTCATAGCGCAACTTATCACATGCATCTGATGCATTTGATATTAATTCACGCAGAAAAATGTCTTTATTGGTGTAAAGTGAATGAATCACTATATTCAGTACTTTCCCTACCTCAGCGTCAAATTTTAAATTTTCAGTTTCTTGTACATTATGCATTTTGAGCTCCATTATTTTCCTACTACCCTAATAATTTAAGTATTGAATCACGATCTTTCAAGGTCACGTACACCAAAATTAATGTGGGTGTAGTTATTATGACACCCAATTTATGGGATCTCTTGCATAACAAACTTTTGGCAGCGCATTGGATGAAACGAAAAACTTCCTTGACACCCTTCGCCAGCCCCCTTATCATGACGTCCAGTACAATGTTGCAAATTAAAAATCTCTCCATCCTGTGCTGGTTCTTCGATTCTAAACGCCACTTCTACCTGGTCATAACCAATCTGAATTCGTTCTACTAATGCTTTAATGATGCCACGCTTAGTTTGCCAATCTAGCTGTTCCAAATTAGATTTTACACTGGAATAAAGACTCTTTATACTGTTGATGATAAGGTTCATTCCCTTCTCTATTGCTTTTTGATCAACTACCTTTTTCTTCTCTTCTTCTATCCCTCTTAAGCGTTCCCTCATTCCTTTCATCGTCTGTTTAAATTCTTCCTCACTTATATATCCTTTATCTCCTACATTTTCTTGACTATAATAGTCTTCCATTAACTTTTCGATGCCTTGTTTTATTTGATTTTCCCTTCTTGCAAACTTCTTATCTGATGATTCATCATTTTTATTTTCTGCAATTCTACGGTGATACTCATTTTTTATTATCTCTGGGTTTTTTAGTAAATTTTTCACCTTTTCCCATATAGCTGTTTCTAACATATCTGTACGGACCAATTTATTAGTACACTTCTCCCTACCATCAGTAATACGTATAGTACTACTACAGCGATAATAGCTAAACTTTTTTCCTTCAACTCCACATTGTGCACCACTATACGCATATCCACAGTTTTGACACACAACTAGACCTTGTAATAGATATTTCTTTTTTCCTATTTGGCAGTAGATAGAACCAACTTTTTCTTCAACACATTCATCAGCAGAGAGACCTATTGTTTTTGCAACAATATCAACAGAAATTCCTTCTTTAACCAAACCCTTTGCAATTTTTATTCTCTCCGTTTTTTTACTACTTTTCTCACTAATTTGAACAAACTTGGTTAGTAAACAAAATATCTTACGTAACTCTTGATCATTAATCTTTTTATATTCTCTTACTAAATTTAATATTTCTTCCCCCTCATCTTCAAGACAGATTTTTTCATTTGATACAGGAATAAGATCCTTAATATTAATTGATAATATCTCTGCCATAGCGTATAACTTCTCAATCGAAATTTTACGTGTTCCTTTTTCATATTGTAGTACTATTTGATACGTTACGCCGATTTTCTCCGCTAAATCTTTTTGAGTATAACCTCGCTTTAACCTCCAGCTCCTTACTTTTTGCGCTATTTGGTACCTTATCGAGATATTTGCCATAAATATTATATAGGTTAATACTACAAAATAAAGATATACAAAATGTTTGCATTTTAGTTGAATATTTCTTCATAATTGTGTATAATTATCAATGCTTTTTAACTTACTTTCTCATGGCTCTTTCTAAGTTTCTTGATCCAAAATTCGACCTGTCCTTTAAACGAGTGTTTGGCACTGAGAAAAATAAGAATATCCTTATTCACTTCTTAAATGACATCTTAGGTTTTACTGGGGTTAACGCTATTCAAGATGTTGAGTTCCTTAGCACTATTATGGATCCTGAGATTGCTTCTGATAAACAAAGCATTGTTGATGTTCTTTGTAAGGATTCATATGGAAATAGGTATATTGCGGAAATGCAACTCGCTCGTGATAAAGGCTTTGAAAAACAGTCAATTATATGCTGCTAAGGCTTACTCAAGGCAGGCTGATAAAGGTGGTAAGTACATTGATTTAAAGAAGGTTTTCTTTATTGCTATTTCCAATTGTAATTTATTTCCTGATAAGCTTGATTATATATCTAGCCATACCATAAGAGATGAAAAAACTAACGAGCATGACTTAAAAGATTTTCAATTTATCTTTATTGAGCTGCCAAAGTTTCCTAAGAGTAAAGAAGAGCAGCTAGAAAATGTAGTAGATCGTTGGCTATTTTTCTTTAAATATGCAGAAGAAACAACTGATGAAGATTTAAGGAAAATAGCAGAAAAATCACCAATAATAAAGCTAGCATATGATGAGTTAGGTAAGTTCCATTGGAATGAGAAGGACCTATTAGCTTATGAAGAAAGGGTAATGGATCTACAGAAAGAAGCTGCTATCTTGGAACAAAAACTCGATGATGCTACTGAAAAAGGTAGAGAAGAAGGCATCCTTATCGGACATAAAAAAGGCAGAAAAGCAGAGAAAATTGAGGTCGCAAAGAATCTACTAAAAGCAGTTGTTTCCATTGATATTATAGCTCAAACTACTGGTCTTACAGTTAACGAAGTCAAAGACTTAATTTGATTTTATCTTTTGACACCTAGATGAACATCTTTGTACTAGATGAAAACCCAGTAATTGCAGCACGAATGTTATGCGATAAGCATATAGTGAAAATGCCATTAGAAACTGCTCAATTACTCAGTAATGTTTTTTCAACAGCGTTAAAAGCACCAAACCCTTTTGTCAGTATCACAAACCAAAATATAGAAGTTCCATATAAACTTACTCACAAAAACCATCCTTGCTCTTTATGGGCTAGACAGTCAAAAGGGAACTTTTTCTGGTTAATAAAATACGGAAGGGAGCTGTGCAAAGAGTATACTTGGCGATATAAAAGAAAACATAAATCAGAAGAAGTTATAGATTGGTGTGATAGTAATAAGAATTTGCTTGTTTTTCAATCAACCGATATAAAGCCTTTTGTACAGGCGTTACCAGATCAATATAAGTCTAGTCATTCAGTAAAAGCTTACAGAGAGTACTACCTAAAAGAAAAGATGAGGTTTGCTAAGTGGGAAAAGGGTAGAGAAGTACCGGATTGGTTGCTAAGAAGAATAGTACGGCTGAAAAGCCGCAAATAAAAAGAACGCCTTAATTAGTAGAGAGGAAGGTGCATAAAAACTAAAACATCTTCTCACTTTAACTCTTAATTAGATTTGAGGTAAATTATTAAAATCCCCACTCTTTCAACTAAGCTTGATCAAATTTAAAGATGGGAGTTTATTGAATACCTTACATGGCCAAGCCATTTAAAACTCTCCAATTTTACCCAATTGATAGTAATTTCAAGTTTATGTCTGCTGCTCAAATCTAGGCACATGCTGATTGCTCTTTTTTTATCCTAGTCCATAATTCTGGTTATCAGTACTGCGACCCAGAGGTACTCCAACATCACTAACTTCAGAAGAGCAAAGTACTCTGATAATCTGGAACTTCAAAGGAAGGTCTCGATATTACCTCTTTTATAACCTACCGAAAAGCTTAGTTCAGAACATAAACTAATCCCTTGATACGACTACTTTGCTGTTCTCTCACTATCATGCACAAAGAAATCTTGCTAATTTTTCTACTAAATTTGGTCTTTTCTTCATCTATATCTCCTTCTACACCTAGAATTTATTCACTAATCCCCTATTCTCTAGAGAAATAAGTAATGTTCTATATCACCGTCAGAGATTAATCTGCCGCACCGATAACTGATAGACCTTTTTATCTTCCCCCTTATCTCTTTTCTTGAGGTGAGTAAAACAATATATTTTTCCACATAGTTATAAGCTGGGAAACATAAAAACAGCTTCATGATCAGCCATTTTAAAAGTTTGATCAAGTTGAATATTCCTAAGCGTCGTACTTGCCTTATACGAACAATAACATCCCAATGTAAGGAGAGTCAATGCAGTAAAAGCAAGTGTAATAGATACTCCTAAATGAGACGTTGTTAAACTTATACCAACAGCAAATGCTCCAGATAATATAAAAGAAGAAGCAGCATAAATTATTTGCTTTCTACTCTGAGCTCTTGCTTCTGAGAATTGAGATTTTACTGCTGAACTTTGTTCAGAGACTCGAGATAGGTTACTAGTCCTTTTACTATAACCTTGTTTTACATTAACACCCACAGACTCAGTGACAACTTTTGAATCCATCTCATCCCGGATTAATATATCAGGATTTTCCTGCTGTTCATTAGTTAGAATAAGCTCATTATACAAATTTTCTCCAGAGCAAAAATGTGAGGGATCGATACTCAAGCATTCTTCAATGACTTCTAATCGTTCTATATTTCTTCGTAATATACTATTTGCTAATAGCAATCTCTTACATTGTGTCCCTTTTGCATCTATCTCTTGTTGCAGCTTTAATATTTTAATTTCATAGTCTTCACGTAACTCAGCTTTTCCTTCCGGTATATCTGCATTCTCCACTTGTATACACGAATCTTTGGTTTCTCCTTTTGTCTTTTCCGCTCTGAGCACATACTCATAATCATCTTCTAACCCATTTATTTTTTGCCTTAATCGTTGATTGTTCTCATTCAGACCATTTATAACTTCCTGCATCTTTTCTTTTTCATCAAATAGCAATTGCTTTTCTTCTTTCGCTGTAGCAAGTTTTTCCTTAAGTTTATCATTTTTGTCTAGAAAACCCTTATTCTCCTCTTCAAGCTCATCTACTTTTTTCTGTAACTCTTGAACCTTTTCATCTAAAGATTCATTCATCTGCTCCAATACCTTCAATCCTGATTCAATAGGCATGTTTTTAGGATAATTTTGTGCTGATCCGTTATTACAATCTCTGAAAACTCCTTCTACAACATCTATCAAAACTCGCATATTTATTTCAAGATCTATTGCTTCTTTACTTAGTGAAGTATTACTCTGCTGTTCTGCGATTTCTTTGATTTTTACCAAATTACTTACTACTACCTCCATAGGCGCAACAATTTTACTCATGCCACTTACGCCGAACTCATTACTCAGACCTGCATTACTAGTATAATCCTCACCAGTGGTAACTAGGTTAGATGGATTGGCAGGGGGTTTAATCGGGGTACTCGTATCAACAGAAGCTCCAAATGGCATGAACAGGCGACTTCGGCTGCTCTCAATCGATCTACCTAGTGAAGGTATATCACTATTATAAAGTGTTCTATCATCACTAGAGGCAACTTGCTCTTGTCTATAATTTGTAGAAGTTTCTGTTGAACTAGTACCATTTTTCTGATCTTTTCTACTGCTTTCATTCATAAAGCGATTCACCTCCATTACTGTTCTAACGTTCTTTCCAAGTTCTTCCCTTTCGGTTATAACATGAGATTCATTTTTTGCATAGTTCGTTTCGTCATATATTTGTTTATATCCTCCGTAAGATAATATCGGTTGTAGCACCTTATTCTCTACTGCCTCATCGTAGAAAATCCTCAGCTTATCACTTGATAGTATTGCCGTAGCTTCTTCTACCCCAGAATGCAATTGAGAACTTTTATTCTTGCATGAATTAACATGGTTCAGTAGAAAAATCTTAACAGAGTTTTGTTTGTATTCACTAAGCTCCTCTAATGTAATCCCCATAACTTCTTCTTTTGATTTTATGTACCCTAGAGCGTTTTCAAAGTCTTGCCTGTTAGAGGTGAGAGGTTGAGCTTTTTTTAACTTTTTAATCTTACTCCATTTTGGATTTATACCATTAACTTCAACAACTGGGGCAACACTTACAGAGTCAATCTCATTAAACACAATACCGTGATTATCTTGATCCTTCAGGAAAGCTTCTAGCTGTTTTTTAAATTCCAGTAAATTACTTAATTTACTTTCAGTAGTTTTAGACTTTGTGATTTGATCATTAACGTTCTTAGCTGCCTGGTTGTTCTTTTCATCAGTCATTATTTTCTTTTTTAATTTACCAAAGAGTTTGTCCCGTAGTTTTTTAAGTTCCTTATTATCATTACTAAATATATTGTTCATCTTGTCTTGAAAATCTCCTTTTCCTTTAAACCCCAAAACAGTATATAGATCTTCTTCACCACTCTGCTGATCGGATTTTGTATTTACAACCATAACCTTACCTAACATTAACGTAACAGAGCAGATACTGCTGAACAGAACTTAAGAGCGAGGTTAAAACCCACTTAGTTAAAGCCACCAGCACTTCTCCGGTTAATTGTATCAATATACTTCTGAAAACAACATATCTATTGACCTTATTCTTGGGAATATAAATAGCGCAATGTCAAAAAGTGCATCACCTATGGTCTCCAAAAAAAACTTAGTGGTAGCTGTTAAATCAAGATTTCCAGAAGATACCCAATAATTCCAGACATATCTCTCCAGGCCTATTTGTATATAAAATAGGTCTTTTTGGAGTAGTTAGGTATTGTAACTTAGTTACAAATTTAGTACCATAGCGTTGTTTTCATGATATAGGGAGGTTTAAATGCCAATAGAAACAGAGCGTCACGCTGCGGTACTTAAAAAACTACAAGATGTGATAAAACACGAAAATCCTGACATTGTGGCTGGAAGGAAGTTAGCTATTAAAAGGTGGGTCGAGACCTATGTAGATCACATAAAATGCTTTAAGGATGATAAGCTGGAGTTTTTGTGCCTCATATTCAAAGATGAAGGTTGCTGGGTAAAGTTAGATAAAGACAAGCCAGGTACAAGGTTAAATAATACTTTTTTGCGTGAAAGGGTTACTGAAGAAAAAATAGATGAAAGAGATAATTCGCTTCGCATAAGAATAGATAATCCACTCCGCAGATACGAGATGGCTTGTAGTTACTGTGTGGTAGATAAAATCCATCAGCTCTTTGAAGAAAGATTTAAAGCTTATAAAAAAAGGGTTCCTTCTGGTGCATTTAAAGGCAAAACTGAAACTGAAATTAACGAATACGTACGAAAATCCCTGTTAGGTAGTATGAAGAGAAATGGTGATGTATTTAACTTCTGGATCGATAAAGAATCTGGGGAATTAAAGCAACCTAGTAATGCAGAAGAGGGTTTTGACAGTGCTGTAAAACTTAAGTGGAGTGAAGGAGTAGAGTATTTTTATAATCTGTTGAAAGAAGAAGATAAAGAAAAGAAGCTCACAGAAGCTATTCTTGCTCTGTCCCGCGTTCAATCTGTTGAGAAAGATGCTCCTATTTTAGATTTTTGTGTAAATAACATAACTGATAAAGGCGTTCTTTTACAAAGATTGCTACGAAAAGATAAGGGAGTGTATGCTCTTCTTGCTGAATTAATAGACTCATGTTTTTTTGATACAGTTCATGATTTGATGCAGTGCTGGTGTTATAGAGGACTTTTAGAACAAGGAGATCATTCGGACAAGATATTCTCACAGCGAGAATATGAAGTTCTTCTTTCATCAATTTCAAATGTAATGTTGAAAAATCCTGAGTCAAGTGTTCAAGCAAGATCTCTTATTATGAAGATTTGGGAGTGTGATAGACTGAGTGAATACAAAAAGGCTGCTGTTAATACTTCTAATTATACAGTTCACATAAGTGGTATGCTTGCAGGATTAATAGTCAATTGGAAACGAGAAGATGTTTGTAAGCCTGATGGGAAAGAAGAAATAAAAAATATAATCTTATTTGCTCGAGATTCCTTTCCTGAAAAGTTTTCACTTTTTAAAGAAGTCATGATAGAAAATCTTAGATTATGTGGCAGAGAAGGAAAGAAGGAAGGTATGGACTACGTCAAGTTAGCAGAAGAGTTATTGTTTTCTAAGTTAGAGAGAGAACCCTTACCTGCTAGGAATGGTGGTTCCAGAGTAATAGTAGAAGCTGAAGATCCCAGTTTTTCTCGTTCTCCCATAAGACATGATGCTTCTGGTGATGGGCCAGGGTCCGAGCTTGAATCTCCTGATGTGAGTCCTTCTGGTTCTCCTGAGAGGAAAAAGCCCTTTACGCCTAGTGGTAATAAGTAGTCTTTCATCAATGTAAGTGGTTTTTCTGGTCCTAGTAAATAGAGAGGTGTTTTGCGTCTTTAGTGAGAAGTTTAGTAGATAGAGATCTTGAGGGTTTTAGACGAGAATTTGAGTCTTTTCTAGATCGTTGTCCATTTTTCTTGCATCATGTGGGTGTAGGTCGTTTCCTTCCTATATTCTTTTTTAGTATGTTTGCTACTGCACATGATGCTGGAATTTTAAGAACAGATGAAAAAGTATATTTTCGTTTTGATAATCATGGTGTTAATCCGCGTACAGGCAGAAATAGAAATACAGGAAACCTAAAAGTTGCTGTTTTGACTCGTAATCTTGACGGACAGCAGGTTGTAAGATGTTACAGCATTTCTGACGTCCCTAATAGTGATGGGTTAAGGTTCAGTACAAGGGAAAGAGATGCTCTAGTGCGAGAGATTAGACGGCAAAATCCAAATTTAATGGAAGAACACCTAAGCTTTGAGCAATACAAAGTATGCATGCATGGAAAGGGCAAGGGTCAGGGAGAGAGAATTTCAACAGTATTTGAAGTGATTCGTGAAGAAGATCATGAAGGTAGAAGTGAATTTGGCGAATATTCAGCATCTGAGGTTAATTATATTAGACGAGAAATTTTACATGATCATAGAGTGAACATTCGTCACTTAAGACGAGAAATAAGAAGACTTGATAGACATGACAGAGTTGCGGCAGGACTTAGACGCGCCAGAATAAGGCAAGGACTTGATAGAATCATTACTTTTGCACAAGTAGCACCAGGTCAACAACGAATTGACAATTTTATAGAGATGATAGCAGGAAACGAAAGGCAAGATGTAAGAGATAGAATGTACGAAGAAATTTTGCCATACATAACTCGAATCTATCGTCGTTACGCAGACAGACTAGAAAGTGATATTAGAAATCGCAATCAAGAATTTGAGGGTCACGGATTTTTATTAGGGTTTTTAGCAAATTTTAGTCATCTCCACACGATAGATATTGACCTTGACTTGTCTACTGAAAATTCATGTGTTGTTTTCCTTGTACATCGTCAAGAAGAGAGAGAAAACATTCCTATCGTTATTAATGTTATTGGATGGAGGACGCCTTCTGGTGCTGCATTAAATCGCGCTAGAGGTAATGCTAAGAGATTACATACTTCTTCATTTATACCTGTTCATACTGAATCAGGATATGCTGTTTGTGTTGGATTAAATTTTAATCCATATATAGATCTAGATCCTTTTAGTGTTGATACAGTAGAACTTCAACAGGATAGATTTCCTTTAGTAGAAAAATTATTTGAGCGTGTACGAAATAGACAAGACAGACAAATTCAAGAGGAAACTAGAAATTTTTTACTACATCATCTTCCACGCGAAATACCAATAGATGAAGGTAATCGCGATAGGAGATTTGATTATATGACTGGTTTTGCTTTTGGGAGTAGTGCTTTTGATATACACCCTGTACGACTAGAAGAAGATGATGAAGCATATGTAACAAAATACATATTTAGATACAATAATCAGAATTTAAGAAGAAGCGTTTTAACTATGGTCTTGCATGCTCAAGATTCTGATGTAGTTATACTTCATATTAGAGCCAGCAATGATATACAACTAGAGGCAATCCGTTTACCACAAGATAATATTGCTGCTGTGGGTGTAGTGACATACACACTTAATGATCGATCTGGAATAAATTCTAATGCAGTTAGATTTAATACACCGGAAGATTACCTGCTGGGGAATAGAGGTGATTTGCTTGGTGATCAGCTTGTAGAAATTCCCAATGCTGAAAATGTACATGGTATTTTAGAGGGAGTTATGAATGATGACTGGCAAGATGGTGCTCAGCACGGAGAACTATTTACGGCTATTTCCAGAGTATTAATGCCAGAAGATATGAATGGTAATGCAATAATAGATGTAGATAGCGAGGACAAGTTTCGGTCTATATTGCATGGTGTATTTTATACTTGTGACAATCCTGATAAAGTGATTGCTGGGTACAAGGTAGGTCAAACATATAGTTCCGATATAAGAATGGTAGGAGGAATAGTGGAGCGAGCAAATACAAGAGTTGCAGAGCATAGATTAGATCTCCTATTATTAAGGCAACCTACAGAGAATGATTCAGATACCATACGCGTCAAGTTAAGGAAATAAAGGTATGAAAGAGATAGAATAATAAGGTATAAGTTCTCCCAGATATACTTTTAGTGAGAGAACCAATGAATAAAATAACTTGCTTATCAAAAAAGCTCAAAGAATTTTTTAATGAAAAAGCAGAGAAAATCTCAATTACAACAAGGTTTATAAAAAGAAAGAGAAAGCTAAAAGGTTCATCATTCGTAAAAGCCATGGTCTTGGGTAATATAGGAGTTGATAATTGTAGCGTAGAAACAATGTGTCAATTACTAAACGAGGACTCGATAGATATAACAAAACAAGGTTTGGATTTTAGATTTACTGAAGAAGCAGTGGAATTTATGAAAAGGATGTATAATGAATCTGTGATTCTCTTTAAAAATATCTTGCAAGTTGATTGCAAAATCTTACAGCAATTTAATAGTGTTAAATTATTGGACAGTAGCTATATTACTCTACCTAACAGTATGGAAGAGATGTATAAAGGTTATGGTACTAGCTACAGTGGCTATGAAAGCAATACTAAGTCTGGAATAAAGTTACAATTAGTTTTCGACTACATGAATCAGATAATAGACCAACTTAATTTAACGGAGGGGGTAAGATCAGACCAGGGATATAGGAAACATTTAAGTAATATATTAAGCAATGATTTGCTAATATCTGATCTCGGTTATTTTGTGCCAAGTTCTTTTAAACAAATCAATGAAATAGGAGCTTATTTCATAAGTCGTTATAAATCCGATACCAACATATATGATGTAGAAACAAATCAAAAAATGGAGTTATTAGAATGTTTAGAGGATAAGTTATTTTTAGAAAACGAGGTATTGTTAGGAAAAGAAGCAAAAATTAGAGTAAGAATTATATGTCAGAAACTAACTGAAGAACAGTCTATGGCCAGAAGAAGGAAAGCTAATAGATTAGCAAGATCGCAGGGATATACATCCTCTAAAAGAAATCAAAAATTGTTGAACTGGTCAATATTTATAACTAATGTTCCAGAAAATAAAATTAGTGCTGAGCAAGTATTAACGATTTACAGAGTAAGGTGGCAAATTGAGTTATTATTTAAATTGTATAAAAGCCATATCAGGCTTGATAAGCTAAAAGGAAAGCCATGCAGAGTATTATGTGAACTATATGCTAAATTGTGCGCAATTCTTATATTTCACGGCATAGTTGGTTGCACAGAAGTGAAAAAGAATACAGAACTTAGCTTAACAAAGGCATTTATTGAGCTAAAAAGGCGGGTTAGAGAGTTATTTTTAGTATTAACCAAAATTAATAGTTTAAAAGCATTTCTTAAAAAACTCACTATAACTTGGTCGCGATTTTCATTAAAAGACAAACGTAGAAGGGCTAGAGTATCCACTTTAACCTCTCTAAATTTGCTCACAATCTCTTAACTTGACGCGTATGGTTCTGCAATGAGGTAGAATTTATCGATTTTGCTCACATCTATATTTATCATTTTTACACTGAAATTTTCAGGATCATAAGTATTACTTTCTGCACTTTTGTGATAATTATAATAATGCAATTTATTTTGATCATCAAAATAACCAAATTCATCAGCAAAGGCTCCCACTTTTCTACCTTTACCACTTTTGACTAGCTCAAATAGATCAATTGCATGGTTTTGGGATCCAGGCTCAATAGGCCCTTCTGCAGCAAAAAATTTAGGTGCATGACCAACGTATTCCTTAAATTTTAGATTATGAGTCTTTTTTACACTACCAAAATTCACAAATTTATATTCATCTGAAATACCAGAATATTGTGGATCATACTTTTTATATTCAAAAAACTCGTTACCTAAAAAATTACAAAACGTTAATTTATAATCATCATGATCAGATTTAACGACTTTAAGGTAATGAAAATCTCTAGGAATCTTTACTTCCTCTTCTGTAATATGATTACGTACAACAAGCTCGCCATTTAGCATATGATAGCCAATTTTTGGCAAAGTGGCTATATTGATTGCCTTGTTTAGCTTAAAATTTGCTTCATAAATGCCACTTAACAACTCCTTTCCTTTTTCTAGGGTTATGTCTTGATCTGAAGCTATATTCTTAATTAAGCTTAATTTTTTCTGCATGTTCAATATGGCTTTCGTCAAAACTTCTATTGATTGCCATACAGTTAATTTATTATCAGTCGAATTATATACTTCGAGTATTAAATTAACAGAATTTTATCATGAATTTATGTTAAAAGTATTATACTTTGTAAACTTATGTCATGATATTAACTACATTAGCTAAAACATGCTTTTTATCTAAGTGGAGTTGCTTTGCGGCAACGAAAAGTTCATCTATTTTTTTCCACTGACTTAGCAGAATTTCAACATCATTTACCTCTCTCTTTATGCTTTCTAAAATGAAGGCCTGAATTATATATGATGCTAGTTCTAGTTCGATTTCGCTATTAATTACTTTATTAATCATATTGGGATTCTTTAAATCATGAAGAAATTTATAAAAGCATTTGTATGCTTCATAAGCATCACTACTTATTGCATTTATTATCATTCCTGGCATTCCAGGAAATAAAGTAATCATTTCGTCAAACGTTTGATAATCAAATTTACATTGAGATGAAGCAACTTGCTTTGTTTCATCATAAGTTAATGGAAGTAAATTTAGCTGAAAGCACCTACACAAGATAGTGGTTTGTATATCATATGGCTTATGGCTAATTATAAATATCTTAGAATTTTTTGGCGGCTCTTCTAATATTTTCAATATTGCGTTTTTAGCGTTATTAGTCATTGCCTCTAAGCTATCTATTATAGCTATTTTGTGTTCTGATTGAATGGGACTTAAGTGTAGAAAGTTTTTCATTTCTCTGACTTTTTCTATTCCGATAGTATCACCTTCAACAATGTGTAAGTCCAATGCTACTTCATTATAGCTTTTTATGAGTAACCAATTGGAGAAGGATTTTGCAAGCGTTGCTTTTCCTATACCTTTTTTACCACAGATCAGCCAAGACTGAACAGATAAGTTGTTCATTAATTTTTTTTTGGCCTGGTTGTGACCTATTACTCTTTTCATTTTTTCTCCTATAGATCTTAGTTTGAAAATGCGTTGTTTACTGTTTGTAATGAAATTGCACCTTCCCTTAAAACCTTAATCTTATCTTCGGTTAAGTCAATAATAGTAGATTCTGTACCAGAAACTAGTTCATCATCTTCAATCACTACAGATAAATGTTGCTTAATGGATTGTGGTATATCGTCTGCCTTACATACACTTTTTTCTCCTGAAATATTTATACTAGTTGCAACTATTGGAACTTTCAGTTTATTTAATATTGAAATTGCAATAGGATGCTTAGGGATTCTGATGCCTATACTATCTTTAAAGAATTCGTTTGGCAATATATTGTTGTTTTTAAGTGGTAAAATATAGGTAATTGGTCCAGGAGAAAAGTGGTTTATTAAATCAATATATCTTTCCTTTACCTTTGCTATTTTTGTCAAATTGTAAATATCACTAACAAATATAGACAGTGGTTTATTTTGAGAGCGTTTCTTTATCTGATATATTTTTCCTATAGATTCATTATCTAGTGCATTACAAGCAAGAGCATACACTGTTTCTGTTGGAAAACACACTAACAAGTTGTTCTGTATTGCATTTATTATTTTAGATACCATATAGCTCAAAACTTATTTATAACAACTAGATCAGTTTTGTTGCATTGTATCTTATATAGTAACTGCTAGTTTGTATCCGTTCAGGATAGCGGCAAGACCATAGAGTAAAAGTGAGTTTACAACAAATGGTGTCATCCCAGTGCTTGACACTGGGATGGCTTTGTTGCATAGCAACTGAAAAAATCTGGTGGCTACTGACAAAATTCATTATAAAATAGCCATTTAACCTTGAAAGAAAAAATATGCCACAAAAAATGAGGGTCAGTAACCATAGCGAATATAACAAATTTCTAGAAAAAAGAGGAAATATTTTTCATTATATCAACGAAGCCATAGAAAAGTGGTACGAGAATGGTCCAAAAATACCAGGTGGCAACAATATTTATAGCGATAAAGTTGTAATTTTGGTGCACATAATAACTTGTTTATTTAGAATAGGCCTGAGGCAAACAGTTGGGTTTATAGCAGGATACCTTGAGCAAATTGGGAAAAATTTGCAAGTTATCAGCTATTCACAATCATCAAGAAGGTTTAAGAAACTCAATATTAAGATCAATGATTGCAGAAAATAATATGGAAGATATCGAAATTGCTATAGACAGTACAGGAATTAGTATATACAACAACACTCCTGGTCATAGCAAAGAAAATAGCGAAGATAGAAAGTATCGCAGCTATGAACAGACAAGAAAATTGCATGTAATGTTGAATACAAACAGCAAAAAAGCCATAGCTGTAAAATACAGTAACGGCTGATCACTATGGAGCTTGTGATTTGCTAAAAGAAGTCGATTTTCAGTATGTCATAAAAGTACTATATGCAGATAGGGCATATGACAGAGAAAAGCTCTATAAGCTGTGTAATCAATATGGTATAAAAACGAAAATTCCTCCGAAAAACAACGCAGCAGAGCATCCAAAGTTAGACTATATGGCTGAGAGAAATGCTGCAATTAGACTAATAAAATCATGCAGCGAAGATGGAATGAAGAGGTGGAAAAGGCAAACAAACTACGGAAAAAGATCTTATATAGAAAGTTTTTTCTCGCGACTGAAACAAACATTCGGGTTTAGTTTTAGGAATAAATCTGAGACAAATAGAGAGAAGGAACTACTTGTTAAATGCTATTTGCTCAATAAGTTCACTGATATTGGTATGGCTAAATTTGAGATAGCTTCATAAATTTATTGTGCGTTACCTACTATCCGAAGAGCGATGCAACAAAGCCCACTGGGATCCAGGAATTTTATTAAGTTGGTAAGCATAAAAGTAGCCGTTTTATGTTAAAATACAACATTTTGATGATTATGAAAAAGCTGGATTCCAGTGTCAAGCACTGGAATGACATCGTTTACTATGTACCATATTGCAATGTTCGTACAGCCATACGCGTCAAGTTAAGAGATTGTGAGCAAATTTAGAGAGGTTAAAGTGGATACTCTAGCCCTTCTACGTTTGTCTTTTAATGAAAATCGCGACCAAGTTATAGTGAGTTTTTTAAGAAATGCTTTTAAACTATTAATTTTGGTTAATACTAAAAATAACTCTCTAACCCGCCTTTTTAGCTCAATAAATGCCTTTGTTAAGCTAAGTTCTGTATTCTTTTTCACTTCTGTGCAACCAACTATGCCGCGAAATATAAGAATTGCGCACAATTTAGCATATAGTTCACATAATACTCTGCATGGCTTTCCTTTTAGCTTATCAAGCCTGATATGGCTTTTATACAATTTAAATAATAACTCAATTTGCCACCTTACTCTGTAAATCGTTAATACTTGCTCAGCACTAATTTTATTTTCTGGAACATTAGTTATAAATATTGACCAGTTCAACAATTTTTGATTTCTTTTAGAGGATGTATATCCCTGCGATCTTGCTAATCTATTAGCTTTCCTTCTTCTGGCCATAGACTGTTCTTCAGTTAGTTTCTGACATATAATTCTTACTCTAATTTTTGCTTCTTTTCCTAACAATACCTCGTTTTCTAAAAATAACTTATCCTCTAAACATTCTAATAACTCCATTTTTTGATTTGTTTCTACATCATATATGTTGGTATCGGATTTATAACGACTTATGAAATAAGCTCCTATTTCATTGATTTGTTTAAAAGAACTTGGCACAAAATAACCGAGATCAGATATTAGCAAATCATTGCTTAATATATTACTTAAATGTTTCCTATATCCCTGGTCTGATCTTACCCCCTCCGTTAAATTAAGTTGGTCTATTATCTGATTCATGTAGTCGAAAACTAATTGTAACTTTATTCCAGACTTAGTATTGCTTTCATAGCCACTGTAGCTAGTACCATAACCTTTATACATCTCTTCCATACTGTTAGGTAGAGTAATATAGCTACTGTCCAATAATTTAACACTATTAAATTGCTGTAAGATTTTGCAATCAACTTGCAAGATATTTTTAAAGAGAATCACAGATTCATTATACATCCTTTTCATAAATTCCACTGCTTCTTCAGTAAATCTAAAATCCAAACCTTGTTTTGTTATATCTATCGAGTCCTCGTTTAGTAATTGACACATTGTTTCTACGCTACAATTATCAACTCCTATATTACCCAAGACCATGGCTTTTACGAATGATGAACCTTTTAGCTTTCTCTTTCTTTTTATAAACCTTGTTGTAATTGAGATTTTCTCTGCTTTTTCATTAAAAAATTCTTTGAGCTTTTTTGATAAGCAAGTTATTTTATTCATTGGTTCTCTCACTAAAAGTATATCTGGGAGAACTTATACCTTATTATTCTATCTCTTTCATACCTTTATTTCCTTAACTTGACGCGTATGGATGTGCCAAGTGGCTCATCAATTATTAGGGAAATAGAAACTCGAATTGAAAACATCTCTAATGAGGTAAAAACTCGGGATGAACAGTTAAAAGTGTCTCTTATAAATGAAATAAGAAAGCGCAACATGGTTGAACCAGGGTCATTACCTTTCTTATTTGGTGTACTTGGAAGAAAAAATAATTATTTTGGCCACGGAACTTTTACGACAGAGCTTGGAAAGTGGAGTAGTGATATAACAAAAACTGACTATATGTTACAACTACTAGCAGGTAGCCATACATACGATACAGATTACGTTAGTTTTTATCGGCCAAGACAACTAAGTTTTATAGAGGGAAGTAAAGGAACATTTATTTACGGAGAGTTATGCACAAAAAGTTTTTCTGGTAGTTATGATGAGATATACTATTACCCGTATGCTGCACTTGGAGTAGTATTTGTAAAAAATATAACCAATGTGAACATAAATAAGACAATGGAATTTGTTGGATCATCGTATTCGAGTACGGAGTATGGGGGAGCAGGATTATTTGTGGGAACTCCTGATAACACTAATTCTAATAAATCAAGTATTTCAAAAATAGTATGGAAAAATGTTTACCAATACACGAGTTCTGATAGCAAGTTAGCCGGATCTGGTAATGTGGAGATTCCAGCAGGAAAAACAGTTGCAATATTACTTTACACATCATCTTATCTGTATTCCAGAACACAAGTTAGTCAAGGTATGCTTGCATCAAATTATGTACACAACTATGGTCAATTTATTCAGTGGGGGATTTATAACATACGTAGCAATGTTCTAACTACAGGGCTTGAAGCTTACTATTACCCACAAATAAAAACATAGTATTGTATTTACTCAAATAATTTAATTTTATTAACCTGAAAGCTTATTAGATTAAAATTATTAAACTAAGAGTTATAATTTTAGCAACTAAAAGCTGTAAATTGCACCATATAAACAGTTATTTCAAGCAAAAGTTATGCCATTAAGAGCTATGCAACAAACATTTATATTTGTGGGTAATAGTAAGGGCTTGAAGTGGACGTAGAGAGAACGCTAAAAGCTTGGCAATGTCCAGGATTAGAACGAACTGATCAAATATGGCAATGAGGAGGAATTTGTGACTATTTATATACGTTTTGAAAACCACAAGCAGATTGAAACAACAACACTTGAAAACAAGCCAACTGGAAATGATTGGTATGAAGCGCCAAAAGATTTTGATTGGCAAAAAAGTTATTGTTTAACAGAGGGAGGAGAAATTGCTCAGCGAAATCAAGAAGATATTGAGTTGGAGTTACTTGAAAATGCGAAGCTTTCTGCACTTGATAGTATGCGTTTTTATTATGATAATCATACTCACCAATACGCAGGTCATTCTCACCAAAAAGCTAAATCTTATGAAATTCAAGCGAAAGCCGCAAAAAGCATTCTAGCAGCACCAGAATCTATAGATAAAAAGGATAAAGAAATTATAGAACCTTTAGCAAAAGTACGTGGTATTACGGTTATTGAAATGGCAAGAATAATTGAGGAAAAAGTGAAAAAAGCAGTAAAAGAAATAATGAAATGTGAAGAGCTTGAAGATTTAGCCAAGAGAAAGATTGAAGAAGCCAAGAGTGAAAATGAGCTACAGACTTTGCTCGATGATTTCAGGAAAAAAATACAAAGAAATGGCTGAAGAATTTTTACATGGTGTAAATGTTATTGAGATAACCTCAGGGTCAAGAACAGTACGCACAGCTAAATCATCAGTGATAGGTGTAATTGGTACTGCCCCTGAAGCTGATGAGCAAAAATTTCCGCTAAATAAACCAGTGTTAATTGCAGGAAGCTTAAAAGAAGCAGCAAAGCTTGGAAAGAGTGGCAGTTTACCTTCTGCAATAAATGGAATATTTTCCCAAATTGGTGCAACAGTAGTAGTTATTCGAGTTAAAGAAAGTGAAAACAGCGATTCAAAGCTCAAAGAAAGTGAAACTATCCAAAATATAATTGGCGGTGTTGATAAAGAGACTGGAGAGTATCAAGGGATAGAGGCATTCCTCAGTAGTGAAAGCATAGTTCATATTGCTCCAAGAATATTAATTGCACCTCAGTTTACTCATCAGTTACCTGAAATAGATGGAGTAAATCCAGTAGTGAGTGCTTTAATTTCCATAGCAGAAAAATTAAGAGCAATTATTGTTGCAGATGGACCAAATACTAATGATGAAGAAGCAATAAAATGGAGAAAAAGTGTAGGCAGCTCAAGAATTTACGTAGTTGATCCATGGGTTAAGGTATTTATTGAAGAAGAAATCTTGCCATCGAGTCCATTTGTAGCTGGTTTAATAGCTAAAATAGACAGCGAACAAGGCTTCTGGCATTCACCTTCAAATAAAGAGATAAATGGTATTGTTGGCACAAGCAGGCCTATTGATTTTAGCTTAGGTTATGCAAATTGCAGAGCAAACCACTTAAATGAAAATGAAGTAACAACGATAATTCATCAAAACGGCTATATGCTTTGGGGAAATAGAACATGTTCAAATGACTCAAAATGGGCTTTTCTGTCAGTGAGAAGGACTGCAGATTTAATCAATGATAGTCTACTTCGAGCTCATTTATGGGCAGTTGATCGCAATATCACCAAAACTTATATAGATGATGTGATTGAGGGGGTGAATTCTTATTTGGCCAATTTAAAAGTACAAGGAGCGATTATTAGCGGAAAATGTTATGCAACTCCAGAGCTCAATACACCAACAAATATTGCAAGCGGGAAAGTATATTTTGATTTCGAATTTACACTACCATATCCGGCTGAGCAAATAACATTCAAATCTCATCTCGTAAATAATAGTGTAATAAGTTAGGAGAAAGCAAAGTGTTACCGAAAATACTGAGAAATTTTAACGTATTTGTAGATGGTCGTGGTTATGCAGGAAAAATAGATGAAATAACCTTGCCGAAGCTTACCATAAAAACCGAAGAGTACAGAGCTGGTGGTATGGATATTCCAATAAATATTGACATGGGCATGGAAAAGCTTGAAGCAGACTTTACTTTTGCTGAGTATGATTCAGAACTATTTAGACTTTTTGGCTTGATAGATGGAAACTCAGTATCTTTGACGCTCCGTGGTGGAATGCAAGGGAGTGGTAGTAACGATATTGAAGGTGTAGTAATCAATCTCAGGGGAATATTCAAAGAATTTGACTTTGGTAGCTGGAAACCTGCTGAAAAAGCAACGCTAAAGTGTACTGTAGCTGCTCATTATTATAAACTTACGATAGGTGGCAATGAGCTGATAGAGATCGATGCTGAAAATATGATTAGAAAGATAAATGGTGTTGATCAGATGGCCTTGCTACAAACGATTCTAGGGATCTAATATGGTTGACAAAATTACATAAAAATGTTAAAATATAAGAAGTTGTAGGTATATAGTTAATATGGATTCTAAAGCTCATACAAATTCCATAGAGCAGCTAACTGGTTTACTTGTTAGTGTAGCACAATCTCAAGACAAGTCCGTTTTAAAGTTATTAACTGAATTAATGGAAGAAGAAATTGAAGATATGGAATTATCTAAGATTGCTGACGAACGCTATAAAGAAAAGAGGGTTAAACATCAAGATGCCTTCTGGGATTAAGCCTTACAATATAGACTATTCAGAATCTGTTATAAAGAAAGACATTCCGGCTCTTCCAGCAAAAGTAAAGTTAATGATTAAGAAGGCAATAATGGAGCGTCTAACAGTTGATCCAATTGGACTTGGAAAGCCATTAAAGCATAACTTAAGTGGACAACGTAGTCTACGGGTGAGTACCTATCGTATACTTTATTATATAGATGTACCAGAACATACAGTAGTTATTACTTCAATTGAACACAGAAAAGATTCTTATCAAAGCTAATCCTATTTATAGCACCATACAAAGAAATTAGTTATGTAAAAGCCGATATAGACTTTTATTTAATTAACTTTTTAAGGAGGAACATGCAAGCTATAACACTTAATAACCCAATAACAGTTGATGGTATTTCTGTCTCAGAACTTACTGTTAGACGTCCAAAAGTTAGAGACTATTTGGCAATAGAACGCCTTAATGGTAGTGATCTGAGTAAGGAAGTAACTTTGACTGCCAATTTGACATCAGTTGCAAAAGAAGCGATTGAAGAGTTAGATATTGCTGATTATGTGAAAGTTCAAGAGGTATTAAAGGATTTTTTTTCACCGATTATCCAAAAAACTTGAGATTAGAAGTATTAATGTTCAGCTCTGTTGTAGGAGGCGGGGTTGAACAAATACTTGATATGGAGATTAATGAATTTATCTTATGGCATAAAGCAGCGAGGAAGGTACAATGTCAACATTATCTATAAAAATCAGAGCAGTTTTAGATGGCAGTTTTAATACTGTAATAAAGGGAAGTAGTAGTCAACTCTCTAATCTTGGTGAGAATATAAGAAAGCTTGATTCATCTTTAAAGTCAGTATCAAAGTTTAAACAGTTAGGTCATGATGTTTTGACCAGCAGGAGGTCGTGGAAGGGCTTTGAAGATCAAGTAAAATCTTTAGCTAAACAAATGAAAGCGGTGGAGAAACCAAGCAAAACTTTAAAAGCAGAGTTTGACAAGGCCAAAACCTCCGCAACAAAAGCAAAAGAAGCATATTTGAAAAAGAGAGATGCTTTACATTCATTTAATGAAGAAGTAAGAAAAAGTGGAAGAAATATTAAGTCATTAGTAAGTGACCAATATAAACTTGGCTCGTCCATTGAAGCGCTGAAAGGCAAGTATGGTAAGCTTGGGTCTGCAATACGTAGTCACCAAAGTTTTTTAGCAAGTAAGGCACATTTTAAGTCACAAATTATAGAGACTATTGGACTAGGTCTTTCGCTTGCAGCTCCGATCAAGGTTGCGATTGATTTTGAAAGTGCTATGGCTGATGTAAAAAAAGTAGTAAAATTTGTGCAAAATGACACTAAAGATGAAGCATCAAAGTTTGCTAAAGAATTAAAGAAATTATCTCGTGAAATACCCTTGTCAGCTGCAGAATTAGCACAAATAGCTGCAAGTGGTGGTCAACTTGGTATTGACAAAGATGATCTTATGAAGTTTACAACAGTAGTTGCTAAAATGACCACAGCGTTTGACATGTCTTCAGAAGAAGCTGGTAATGCTATTGCGAAAATATCCAATGTCTATGGAATTAAAGTTGGTGGTATGGAAAATGTAGGTAACATAATAAACCATCTTTCAGATAATACTGCTGCCAAAGCTAAGGAAATGGTTCTTACACTGAATAGAATTGGTGGTAATGCTAAACAGTTTGGTTTAGAAATTGATCAAGCAAGTAGCTTAGCAAGTGCGTTCATAAGCTTAGGTAAACAACCTGAAAAAGCAGCAACTGCTATAAATAACTTTCTTAGTAAACTACAGACTGCAAGAGAGCAAAGTCCTGAATTTCATGATGCATTAGATGAGATGGGAACAAGTATAGAAGAGCTTGAACAAACCATTAAAAAAAATCCTCAAGAGGCAATATTACAATTTCTTGAAACTTTAAAAGAAATAGATGATCAAGAGCGTGCCGGTATTCTTATGAATCTATTTGGTGCTGGGTTTCAAGATGACATTGCTCTTTTAGTAGGAAGCTTAGACATTTACAAGAAAGCTATTGAACATTTAGCTGATAAAGAAAAATATAACGCTTCAATGCAGGACGAATTTAACAATCGGGCAAATACTACAGCTAATAAATTACAATTACTTAAAAATGCAGTATTTGAAGCTGGAATGAATCTAGGGTCAGTAATGTTACCTACTTTAAATTATGTAGCTGGAAGTTTGAAAACAATAACAGAGCGTATAGCTTCTTTTGCAGAAAAACATCCAACTTTAACTACGGCAATCATGAGTACTTTAGCAGCTTTGATAAGTTTAAAAATTGCAGCAGTAGGACTAGGATACGGATTTACATTGCTAGGAAGTACGATTTTTGGTCTGAAAGCAAACCTACTTGGAGTATTTTCATTTTTATCAGCTACAGTTTTTCCTGCAGTAGTAACAGGACTAAGAGCAATAACGTTTGCTGTAATGAGTAACCCGATTGGACTTTTAGTAGCAAGTCTTGTCACTGGTGCAGCTCTTGTTATCACTAACTGGCAAAAAATGAAAGACTTTTTCTCTAGCTTTTGGAAATCACTCATTAAACCTATAGGAGAAACCTTTTCATGGATGGGAAATACAGTTAGTAGCATATTTGCTGAGAATAGCCCGATTAGAAAATTTGAAAATAATAGAAATTCTGTTAATAAGCTTTCTAAAAATAGTATTTTCAGTAATGGAAACCCATTGACAAATAATAGTGCTATTAAACAATTTTCAGAAAATAGCAAAAGCAATTTTGAAAGTTTTAAAGTTAAAAGTGTTATAGAAGAAAAAAGAGCTATGGAGCAAGAAGAAGTTGAGAAAGCATTCAAGAAAAGTAGATGTGAAAATAGGGAATCGAAAGTATATAACCAAGCATTCTATCAAACGTTTAATATCAATATTAAGTCTGAAGATGTGCGCAGCGTTGCTGATGCAGTAATAGAAAGATTTAGAGAACAAGCACGTGGAGCACTTTTTGATATAGTTGAAGAGTTGCATTAATGTTGTTTGGAAAATGTAAGCTTGAACCAACAAGCCTAAGATACAGTAAAGAAGAAAGGTGGTATACAATTGAATGTATTGAAAAAACGTCGCTACAAAACATTGGTTCAGGAATTGAATGTATTGATTTAACAGGAGTGATTTATTCACGTTATCAGAGTAATGGCTTAGAACAGCTAAAAAATATACGTAACACTCAAGAACCTTACTATTACCCACAAATATAAATGTTTGTTGCATAGCTCTTAATGGCATAACTTTTGCTTGAAATAACTGTTTATATGGTGCAATTTACAGCTTTTAGTTGCTAAAATTATAACTCTTAGTTTAATAATTTTAATCTAATAAGCTTTCAGGTTAATAAAATTAAATTATTTGAGTAAATACAATATTATGTTTTTATTTGTGGGTAATAGTAAGCTTCAAAACCTTACTATTACCCACAAGTATAAAATTCATGAGCAAGTTTCCATCCTTCTGCTAAATCAAAGAGACGTTTCCATCCCTTCCACAAAGCTATAGGGCCTGGTTCTAAGTCATTTTTGCGAGCTAAAAACCCTCCTAACTTGGCCACCCACCTCACAATTTCTCTTATAGGTGGTGGTGTCTCAGGATAGTTTTTTGTCTTAAGCATTTTGGTATATAAAACCTTCCATTCGTCGTCAGTCAGTATGAAAGTGCAAGAAAGATTTGGATTTGTTCTAGCTACTAGTGTGATAAAAAATATTCTCCATGCAATTATACTCATTATTGTAAGAAAGCGGATTAATCTATCTGCTGCTTGGAGCCTACATTCTTCAACTTTAAGACCAGATTTCAAAATTTTATGAAAAACCTCTATTCTCCATCTTAAGCAATACCATTGTATTTTTTCTACTGCTTCTTCAAAATTATTAATATTTATATTTGTCAACAAAATCCAGTTCACAGGCTCTTCGCCAAATGGGGGGTATTTTTCTATAGCATAGACAGCATTTAAACTTAAATTAGGAAGTTTTTGGGTTTTACGTCTAGCGTTATTTTTTGATGCATTCATCACAAAGTTGCTAAACTTTACTTCTAAAACTGTTGTTCTTTGAGGTTTATCATTGCGAGCAGGAATATTCACTTGTATTTCTCCTTGATAAGACATGCGATTCATCAGATCCCACAACCTTTCACCACCTTTTTCAGAATAAGTCGACTTCTTATTTATTGTTCTGTTTTGATTTCCTCTTACTACAAAAAGAGATTGATTAGTGGAAGCAACTTCAAATAAATCATACATATCTGCTTCTCTGTCACAGACGGTAACTACCTTGATATCCTTTAATCCAGGATGATTAGTAGAATATTTAAGTGATTCTATCCACCGTATGCTTTCTTTCTCTTCTATGGGAACAGCAGTATTATGGCTTCTTCTTTTCAACTCTTTTAGGTCTTCAGCTAAGGAGGGTCTAGTACTAATTTTTTGATCCAATAATCCTATAGGCAGTCCTTCTGTTGTAACTGCAAACGTTGTATGCATCACTAATCCATGTGTTTTAAAATTAGTTGTTTTAGATGTTAATCTTGCTGCTATAATCCCTAATCCTTCGGTCTTTTTATGATTTTTATATGAGATATAACTCGTGTCTTGGATAGCTAAGATAGTTGAGTATTCTTTAGCTCTTTCAACAGTTTTAATTATATGACTTTCTAATATCTTTCTCTCAGAAATGGCATCGTTTTGGAAAAATCTATAAGCTGCTTTACTTTGATGCCAATCTTCACAAGCTTGATTTATTGAACGCTCAGGCGATTCAGCAAAACTATTAACTATTTTTAGAAGCCTTTTACTTAATCTTATATCACCAAAATTAACAATTCCAAATTCACTTTCTGCCCATTCGCCAGTTGAAGTATTTATAGTTCTTTTCATCATATATTCCATTTTTAGACCATAGATCCATTTATAATAGAAAGTTGAATTAGTAAAATATCAGCTTTTTTACTATTTATATACTTATGGGTAATAGTAAGCTCAAGAACCACACGTTCTAGTTGATAATTCAGGAAGTGTATTTGGAAATTTTGTCATTACTAATGTAGAAGAAAAGCAGATATTATTTTTTCCTGATGGAAAACCGAGAAAAGTTGAGTTTATTTTGAAGTTAAAAAGTTACAGTAAGTGATTTATTATTACACGAAAGAAAACGAAATGTTGGATTACATTTGCTGGAAACATTATGGATACAGTAGTGGAGCAGTGGAGGAAGTATTGCTTGAAAATCCAGGCCTTGCAGAATACGCAAGCTTTTTGCCCGCTGGATTAAGAATTAAGCTTCCTAAAATTCAGAAAATATCGAAAGAATCTGTCATAAATATTTTAGATGAATGACGCCAGACTTTGATATAGTAGCAAAAAATAACCCAGTAACAGAGGTTTTAAAAAAGAGTTTAATATTATTACGTGTTACTGATGGATCCGGTACTACAAGTGACGAAGCTGAGATATATATTAGTTATAACTCTAGCGCTTTAGAACTTAAGGGTAATTTACAAATTTTTCTCGGATACAAAGAAACAGGTTTATTGCCTATGGGAGTATATAAGGCAAATCAAATTACAATACAAAGTCCACCGCAAACTTTAAGAATAAAATGTGATGCTGCAAGTTTAAGAGGATCATTAAAGGAAAGAAAATCAAAGGAATGGAAGGACATTACCTTAGGAGATTTAATTAAAGAAATAGCACAAAAGCATGGGTATGAAGGTAAAGTCGCTGAAAGATTTGAAAATATATTTATACCACATATCATTCAAGCAGATGAAAGCGACATGAGTTTTTTGGAAGGGTTAGGGAAAAAATATGATGCACTAGTAAAACCAGCAGGAGGATATATAATTTTTATTCCAAAGGGAGAAGCAAGATCAGCAACTGGAAAGATGTTAGGCACAACAGTACTTACACCTAAAGATGTTATAAATTGGGAGGTAAATTTTAATGTGCGTAACAAATATGGATCTGTTATTGCAAAATGGCACAGTTATGAAAAGGGAGAAACTATAGAAGAGAAAGTGGGAAATGAGGGTCCAAGTTATACCCTGCAAACGCTTTACTCTACCGCAGAATCAGCAATTAGTGCAGCAGCAGCTAAGTTAAGACAACTAAAACGTAGTACATCAAACTTAAATGTAACTGTTCCTGGTAATCCAGAATTATTTGCAGAAGCTAAGATCAGCCTTTCAGGATTTTGTCAGGAAATTGAAGGTGAATGGATAATTAGCAAGGCAGAACATATTCTCAATAATAGGGGATATCAAACTATAGTAGAGGCAACAGTGAGCAAAGCTGTTTAAGTGAAACTTAAGCAAATGATTATTTAATTCTAGATGGGTATAATTATTGCAGTACTACATGAGCAGAAATGTAAGAAGGCTTTTTCATAAAAATTCAATTATACGTCAAGGAGAATTTGATGGATTAATTTTTCTTATAGTGCTAACGGTGTGTATTGTGGTTATATATTTTTCCTTGTTTAAAAAAGGAGATGAGAGTTACAGCGCCACATTAGAAATCGCAGCTAAGAACTGTGACTTGGAAACTGTGAAATCCTTGATAAAAGATAATATAAGTATTGGTGAAAAATCATTACGTTATGTTGCAGGAGAAGGATGTTTAGAAATCGTAAGGTTTTTAGTAGAAGATGGTATTGATATTAATGCTACTAATAAATTTAAATGGACAGCGCTACATTCTGCTGCAGATCAAGGCTATTTAGAAATCGTTGAGTTTCTATTAGAAAAAGGAGCGAATCCTAACATAAAGGATAGCAATGGAAAAAGCCCTAGAAGAATAGCTGTAATGGCATCAAGGCACAACAAAGATAAACCTTACAGAGAAATAATAAAGCTACTTGCAGAAGCAGAGGACCGATACGAATCAACAAAAAGTAATCATTAAAGCTATAAGTTTTCTATGATCTCTATATAAACTTCCAAAACTATCCATAACAGATTAATACTTTCACATGAAAAAGCAAAAAGTTCCAGTTACAGTAATTATCACGTTATTAATCCAAACCGTAGCAATCATATGGTGGTTATCCAAGCTAGACTCAAGGGTACAATTTCACGATAAACTCATTGAATATGGTTTAATGGAAAAAGTGTTAGTACTTGAGGAAAGGGTAAAAAATCTTTCTGAGGAATTAGATGAATTCAAAGATAACTTAAAGTCTGGTGTATAATGCTTAGACTGCGATTGGCGATTTTTCCAATTTTTGACGTATTGTTCAACTAGTGGAGAATCTCCTGTTATGATCAGTAGGTTTTCAGCATTTCTTTGCTGAGCGGCATCTGAAAAGTTAAATGATCCGGTTATGATTTTTTGCTCATCAATAATAATTACCTTGCTATGAGCAATAGCGGGTTTAAAGTCAATCCATATCGGGATTTTGTGCTCAAATAATTCGTTAATTACACTATGTTTTGAACTAGTTTGTGATTCATCTAGAATAACCTTAATATCAACTCCACGCTTTTTAGCTTGAACCAAGGATTCAGCAATAGGCTTTGAGGTAAATTGGTATGCCTGAACCAACACGGATTTTTTAGCATGACCCACGGAATCAATTATTAGGTTGGTGCAATTTTCTCTAGGAGTGAAACATACAGTAGTACTTGGACAAGAAACACAACCTGATAAAAGCAAACAAGTCAAAAAAATCAATAAATATCTAAACATGGCCAAATATATTCTTTCAGTTGAAGGTGGAGGCATAAGGGGCATCATACCAGCCATTATACTAGCAGAAATAGAGAAAAGAACAAGAAGAACTATAGCTGAAATCTTTGATCTTATAGCAGGTACTTCAACCGGTGGAATTGTTGTAGCGGGATTATGTAGAAAAGATGAACGAGGAAATCCCCAATATTCAGCCAATGATTTAGTTGAGCTTTACCAAGAGTACGGAGCATATATTTTTAAGTCTTCATTTTTTAGGAGATCAATATTATCTTGGTTTAACTGCGCACAATACCCACATAAAAATATTGAATCTGTACTGGATAAATATTTTGGAGAGGATATTCTAAAAAACACATTAAGTAAGGTACTGATAACAAGTTATGATATTCACAATAATCGTCCATTTTTCTTTAAAAGCTGGAAAGAAGGTAATATTAAGCTGAAAGATGCACTCAGAGCTGCAACGGCTGCACCTACTTATTTCATGCCAAAACATCTCAAAATTAACCAGATAAAAAGAGTATTAGTGGATGGTGGGGTGTTTGCCAATAATCCAGCGGCTTGTGCATATGCAAGTGGTAAGAGGTTATTTCCAAATGATGATATTCTACTGTTATCAATAGGTACTGGAAGAAGAGATAGAAGCATAGCTAATTCAAGGAGATTTGGAAAGATAGGTTGGATAAAACCTCTGTTGAACGTAATGTTTGCCTCAAGTTTAGATGCAGTAAATTACCAACTTGATCAAGTTATAGCTGATAAATATATACGTATACAATCGCAATTAAAAATAGCATCACCTGACATGGATAATATTACATCAAAAAATATCAAATCTCTTCAGCAAGAAGCAAATGCAATGATAGAGGAAAATCAAAAAGTAGTCGATAAATTCTGTGATGTTTTATCTTGATACGTAGAAATGCCAAAAAAATTCTGCAGAGCTAAATAAGGGTTTAGAATAGATAATATATTAACCATTTTTACTTATATCTTAAACACAATTCAATTTTCACACTCATCGGCAGTTAGGCCACTTGCTCGCACAATAATATCAATAGCAACACCTTCCTTTGCTAGATTTTTTGCAACCTTGATCCTTTCTGTTTTTTTAACTTTTTCCTTGCCACTTTTCATATCTTCAGATAGAGATTTGACTAATGATTCTTGTTCTCCGTACTCATCCATTAAACTCAATAGCTTTTTGCTTTCTCTTGTTTTAGGTAGCAGAACTTTAATATTCACTGATAATGCATCTGATATTTCATATAATTTATCAAATGTTATAGCAGTATACCCTCTTTCATAGTCGTGTATTTCCTTGAGTGTTAAACCAACTTTATCCGCCAAATCTTTTTGAGTGTATCTCCTTATCAATCTCCATTCTCTTATTCTTTGCCCTACTCTGTAGTATATAGAATCAGTGCAGACTTCTTTCTCTGTATTATCATACTCGTAAATAGATAAGCCGGTTGCTTGGGAAATTATGTCAACTGAAACTCCTTCTTTAACTAGATTTTTTGCTACTTCTAATCTTGCCTCCTCTTGATTGATTTTCTCGCTAATATGAACAAACCTGATTAATGAAGGTACTATTTTGCCTAACTTTTGATTCTCGTATATTTTCGTTAGATAGAGTATTTCCTCGTCTTCATAGCTGTCTTCCCTTACTATTACTGGTTCAGGTAATAAATCTACAACGTCAACTGATAATACTCTTGCTATTATATATAGTACTTCAATTGGAATAGGAATATACCCATCTTCATAGCTGTTTACTTCTTGGTATGTTAAACCTATTTGACTTGCTAATCCTATTTGAGTATGCCCTCGCATTAACCTACAATTTTCTATTCTTTGCCCTATTCCGTAACTAACATTGCTTGCAGAAACAAACATTTATCCTCCATTTAAGAAAAAAACTTTATTGCTGTAATTTTTTTACGAGCTATCCATCTAAAACTACATCAACAGGTAAACCTACCGCTTGCAAAATAATATCAATAGAAATTCCACCTTTTACTAGATCCTTTGCAACTTTAATCCTTTCTATCTCTCTCACTTTCTCCTCATAAATACGTATTCCCTCAAACATAGATTTTATTAGTGCATTACGTAGTTCTTGATTTTCAATCTTTTTGTATTCTTCAATTAAATTCGGTAATTCATTTCCTACTCTTTCATCTGCATCTTCTGCTGGTTCAAGTAGATCCACGATATTAATCGATAACGCCTCTGCCATTTCATATAATTTATCAAGTGGAACAGCAACCCTTCCTTGCTCATAGTTACTTATTTCATCACGTGTTGTAGTCATTTTCTCTGCTAAATCCTTTTGAGTGCACTCTCTTACCAGTCTCCATTCCTTTATCTTTTTCCCTATTTTGTAGTAGATAGAACCTATTTTTTCTTCAACACATTCATCAGCAGAGAGACCAATTGCTTGTGAAACAATATCAACAGAAACTCCTGCTTTAACCAGACCCTTTGCAATTTTTATTTTCTCTGCTTTTTTACTACTTTTCTCACTAATTTGAACAAACTTGGTTAGTAAACAAAATATCTTACGTAACTCTTGATCATTAATCTTTTTATATTCTCTTACTAGATCTAATATTTCCTCTCCCTTATCTTCAAAACAGATTTTTTCATTTGATACAGGAATGAGATCCGTAATACTGATTGATAGTGCCTCAGCTATAGCATATAACCTTTCAATTGGAACTCTACGATTCCCTTTCTCATATTGCAGTATTACCCAATACTTTACACCAATTTTCTTAGCTAAATCCTTCTGAGTATACCCTCGCTCTAACCTCCAACTTTTTACTTTTTGCCCTACTTCATAGTCTAGACTTCTTTCCACGCAAAGAACCATATATAATATTTTCTACTATAGCTCAAAGGCTCCAGATATAATAGCCAGACTCTGGAACCTTTAAATTAAAGTGCCCTACAAGTTTCTTTACTATTTTCACGTACTTTGTCTGCCCATGAAGACAATACTTCATCATTGCTAATCTCTTTTATAGCATACTTTTCACTCCATATGCCACATCTAGTGAAATTACCTTTCTCTACTGCTTCTTGAAGTTTCACTCCTCCAAAAAGGCAGTTTTTTCCTATTTCTTCGCCTCTTTTTTGTAACTCAGCCCACATTTCCTTGTTTTCTACTCTGACTTGTACTTGATCATATTTTTTTACATCGTGGTACAATATAATATTTAGCTTACCAATGCTTGTAGGAAATTCTAACATGATAGAGCTGCCATCTGAAATATCGGTATAGTTTCTTATACCTCCCTTCTCACTTTTAACTTCAACTGCATCATTACCAATTTTTAAGATATTACTTCCTAACTTTCTGTTTGCTTCCAGTATTTTGGCTACCTCTACCTTACTATTCCCAGAAAATTCTATATACGATGTTGTATTATCTATCTCAACATCTATTAATTCTCCTTCTTGCACAGCATTTTCGCCAGCTTCCTCTAGCTCTTCTAGTTGCTTATCTATCTGTGGCTGAACTTCTGGCTGTAGCTCATTATAGATTTCACCTATTAGTTTATTCTGCAATAAAGTATCATGAAAATCTGCACCACTTAGCATTAATTTACGCATTATCTTTTTTCGATCAGTCTTATCAAATTTATGAAAATGTGTACCCAATACTACATACTCTGCAATGCTCCATTCCCCATCGTTATATGCATTTATTCTTGCTCCAGAGGCTAGTACTTGGTCTATAGTTTTGTGCAATTCATTTACGTTTTTTGCCTCTACCACTTCACTTTTAAACCAGCTCAACTTTTCGCTTTCGCTTATACTTGGCTTTATTTTTTGCAAAGCTGAAGCAAATGGATTTTTATCTTCTTGATCATTTAAAGGTTTTGTACCATATATGTAGTCGAGCCCTTTTCCGTAGTTGATTTGAACGTCTCTATCAGGGGAGGGCACTTCTCCAAGCTTTTTAGCCTTATTAATTTTGCTCACAAAGGTAGGCTGCTGGCTAGTACGACCAATACCTCTAATAGAATTTGATATTTCACCCTTCGATAATCTATCAAGATCAATGTTTAACTCGTAAGTACCTCCTTCTTGATCATCAAAAGGTACAATTATTTTATTACCCATATTATCCTCACTATTAAAAATACTTTTTAAGCGTACAATAAACTTTATTATTATACATTTTATTACTCATTATAAATTATAGTGAGTAGATTTGCAAATACTTTCTACTATAACAATCCGTTTTCTCGAAAGCTGAAATAGCCTCCACTTGTGATGATAATATGGTCAAACAATTTTACGCTTACAGTACTACATGCTGCTGCTAAGCTCTTCGTTACTTCTTGATCTTCTTCTGACGGCTCTAAGCTTCCTCCAGGATGGTTATGTGACATTATTATTAATGTTGCATTTTTTATTAATGCTTTTTTTATAATCTCCTTTATGTATACCGGTGCTTTTTCCATTTCACCAATATAGGATTCTTCTCCAATTAGTTGGCGCCTCTTATTCAAGTACAGTATTTTTACACATTCCCTCTCTGCATGACCTATACTTACGTTCAAGTATTCTACTAGCCCTTGTAAGTCCATGATTGGTTCTCCCTTGAGCTTTTCTCTCAGTACCCTTTCTAGTGTTTCCTTAACGCACATAATCATTGCTACTGCAGAATCAGTTACTCCTTCTATGACTTTCAGGTCATCCATTTCTCGACCTAAAATCCTTCCTACTCCTGCATAAGTATTCACCAGATTTTTAGCAATTTCTTGAGCTTGTGGCCTTTCATGTACTGCACTTAAAAATGTTTCCATTATTTCACGATCAAGTAGTGCTTTGCCTTTGCTTTCTAATATTCTGAATTCGATTTCTTCTTTACTTTTATTCATATAATTTACCCTTCACTAACAACAAACTTTTTTTAGATATTTACTGCTGTTTTTTATCAGCATTGGCATAAAGCCATAGCTTTCGAGTGAAGTCAAATCAATTTCTCAATCTTTTTTACTTATTTTTTCATCTAAGAGTAAAGATATTAATATATACTGATTTTTTATTTTAAATCTGTTGAATTTCGCCTAAAGAGAGGCCTGTTATTTGCAAAATAATATCGGTAGAAATTCCTCCTTTCACTAAATCCTTTATCTTTTCTGCTCTTTTCACTTTCTCTTCGCAAATTTGTATGCTTTCAAACAGAGATTTCATTAGTGCATGACGTAGTTCTTGGCTTTCAATTTTTTTGTATTCTTCAATTAAATTAGGTACCACTTTATCATCTGCATCCTCTGTTAGTTCAAGTAGGTCCATGATATTAATCGATAACGCCTTTGCTATCTCATATAATCTTCCCAGTGGAACAGCAGTTCTTCCTTGTTCATAGTTGCTTATTTCATCACGTGTTGTACTCATTTTCTTTGCTAAATCCTTCTGAGTATATTCCCGCACTAGTCTCCATTCTTTTATCTTCTTTCCTATTTTGCAGTATATAGAACCTATTTTTTCTTCAACACATTCATCAGCAGAGAGGCCAATTACTTGTGAAACAATATCAACAGAAATCCCTGCTTTAACCAGGCCCTTTGCAATTTTTACTTTCTCTGCTTTTTTACTACTTTTCTCACCAACTCGGGTAAATTTTGTTAGCAAGTAAAACACCTTGCGCAACTCTTGATCATTAATCGTTTTATATTTTCTTACTAGATTTAATATTTTCTCTCCCTCATCTTCAAAACAGATTTTTTCATTTGATACAGGAATTAGGTCTACAATACCAATCGACAATATCTCTGCTATAGCATACAATTTTTCAATCGAAATTTTACGTGTTCCTTTTTCATATTGTAGTACTATTTGATACGTTACGCCAATTTTTCCCGCTAAATCTTTTTGAGTATAACCTCGCTTTAACCTCCAGCTCCTTACTTTTTGCGCTATTTTGTACCTTATCGAGATATTTGTCATAGATATTATACAAGTTAACATAAATCAAAATTGTTGAACATTTCTTCAAAATTGTGTATAATTATTAATGTTTTCTAGGTTAACCCGTCATGGCTCTTTCGAAGTTTCTCGATCCAAAAAATGATATATCGTTCAAGCGCATCTTTGGCACTGAAAAAAACAAGGACATTCTTATTCACTTCCTTAATGATATCCTTGGCTTCACTGGCAAAAGTACAATAAAGGATATAGAGTTCTTAAGTACTATTCAAGACCCTGATATTGCTTCTAAAAAACAAAGCATTGTTGATGTTCTTTGTAGGGATGAAAATGGGCTGCAAGTCATAGTCGAAATGCAGGTCGCTAAAACTAAGGGCTTTGAAAAACGTGCCCAATATTACGCAGCTAAAGCTTACTCAAGACAAGCTAGTAAGGGTGATCAATATCATGACCTTAAGGAAATTATCTTTATTGCTATAGCAGATTGTATT
The DNA here is from genome assembly GCF_947179475.1 of Wolbachia endosymbiont (group A) of Cydia splendana. Lineage (NCBI taxonomy): Bacteria > Pseudomonadati > Pseudomonadota > Alphaproteobacteria > Rickettsiales > Anaplasmataceae > Wolbachia > Wolbachia endosymbiont (group A) of Cydia splendana. The sequence goes on along the minus strand of NZ_CAMXBP010000001.1, from coordinate 278,540 downwards.
TTATTTCCTGATAAGTCTGAGTACAAATCAAAGCATACTATTCGTGATGAAGATACTAATGAACATGATCTAAAAGATTTTTACTTTATATTTATTGAGTTACCTAAATTTACAAAAACCAAGGAAGATCAGCTTTCAAGTATAGTCGAGAAATGGATCTACTTCTTTAGATATGCAGACGAAACTAGTGAAGAAGAGCTAGAGAGAATAATAGGAAGTGATCTAATAATTAAAAGAGCTTATGAAGAACTAAATAGATTCAACTGGTCAGAAAAAGAATTTATTGCCTATGAACAAGAGATCAAACGTATTCGTGATGAACAGGCTGTCCTTGCTCAAAAACTCGATGATGCTAAACAAGAAGGTAGACAAGAAGGTAGACAAGAAGGTAGACAAGAAGGTAGACAAGAAGGCATCCAAATCGGCCATCAAAAAGGTAGGGAAGAGGGAGAAAAACAAGCTAAAATAGCTGTGGCAAAAAACCTACTTAAAGCTGGTGTCTCTACTGATATCATATCACAAACTACAGGTTTTTCTCATTCTGAAATTTCACAACTCAAAGAAAAAACATAATATTCCTACTTATTCACTTCAACATTTATGAAAACCTTTCTTAAGTTAAACATACCCCATAATTAAGAGTCTAATGAACTGTCTAAAACAGCTATAAAGATAGCACACAGAATTATATAAATTACTATCATAACGTTACCCAAACTTCTACATCAAAGCTACGTGCTGTAAGCTCAATATGGAAAACACATCAAACATTTAGCATTTAATGTCTACTTCATCCATTTTAGTATTAGGATCATCAAACTTGCTACTGGTTTCCCTAATTATTTTGGCTACCCTCACTTTAAATTTTCCACTACTTGGCATATTATAGCTCCACCCCTTATATTATAACTTACCTATTGAGATTACCTCCAAGTTTGGTTACTCCTATCTCAGAAAGACAAGTTGATACTTCTGAATGGCTGTGAACTGAAGCATTACTTAAATAACTTTGAGGCTCTAAACTCATCTGCTGTTTTTTTGTACCATCAACTTCTAATGTACTATCTCTGTTGTGTAATATCTGCTCTATTGATTGATTTAGCAGACCCTTATTAAATTGAGCTATAAACTTTTCAAATTTCTTCGGACTTAATTTACCAGGGCACCCTGCTTCCCTACCAGGACATGCTTTCTCTAGATGTGAGTTTAAAATCCCTGAAATCTCATTAAATTTACCATCCATGACTTTTCTAGTAATTTCTTCTTGTACTTTTATAAAGTCAATATCTAATCGATGTATTGATATTTTGCTATCCCTTGCAGCTTGTTCTACTACTTTCCTAAATCCCTTTTTAATGTTCAATGCATAGCCCTGTGCTTCTAGTGGAGATATAGACTGGTCTACTGTAAAAATGTACTTCTGACCTGTAACCTTTCTAATTAATAAGTCAAGCAACATTATTGTACCATTTACATCTATTGGTGCATCAACTTGTGAGATTGAACTTGTAGTACTTAATGTTTCCTCAGGTAAAGCAGCTCTAAACCCACCTACAGAACTTTTCACCCAACTAAACAAATCATTTATCCATGAAGGTGGTCTTGTGCTACTACTTGCTGCTATTTCAGGTTGACCACTTGAATCTATAGCAAGAAGATTACGTGATAAGTGACTACGATGATGATCATGATCTCCATGGTGATGACGGCGTTTACGTTGTGCAGGTTTTTCTCTTTCTTCCTTGAGTTTTCCCTCTAAGTATTCCACAATATTATTATATCCTTTATCTCTAGCAATATCTAGCGTTGTTTTACCAGCCTTGCACTTAGCATTAATGTTGGCCCCCTTACCTATTAGGTACTCCAACATACCTAAATGACCACTCCAAGAAGCCCAGTGCAGTGGTGTATGACCTTGCTCATCAGTATCATTAACACCTACTCCCTCTTTGCTAAGAAGAAATTCTATAATATTCTTGTAATCGCTTTCAGCAGCAATATGTATAGGATTTTTGCCATATTCATTCTCAGCATTAATATTGGCACCTCGATTAAAAAGATCTATAATTTTATTAAGACCACCACTTTTTACTGCGATCAACAATTTTTTATCTAAATCTAATTGTGTTTGTTTCAAATACTCTACAACATCACTAAGTTTTTGATAGGCAGCAATATCTAGCGGTGTTGCACCAGCCTTGCACTTAGCATTAATGTTGGCTCCCTTACTTATAAGGTATTTTACTACATCTAAATAACCAACAGCAAGGTGCAGAGGGGTATCATCATTGTTATCTTTAACATTAACATTAGCTCCCTTGCTTATCAGATCTATAGCCTTATTAAGATCACCACCTTTTGCTGCGATCAACAATTTTTTATCTAAGTCTAATTGCGTTTGCTTCAAATATTCTACAACATCACTAAGTTTTTGATAGGCAGCAATATCTAGCGGTGTTTTACCAGCCTTGCACTTAGCATTAATATTGGCTCCCTTACTTATAAGGTACTTTACTACATCCAAATAACCAGTAGCAAGGTGCAGAGGGGTATCATCATTGTTATCTTTAACATTAACATCGACTTTCTCTTCATCTATAAAATATTTTACTATATCTAATTTACCGTTGGAAGCAGCACAGTGCAGGGGAACTCTGCCACTATTATCTCTGATTTCTAAAATATTTTTCTCACCCATAGAACATTTAATTATATCTAAATGATTACCTAAAGAAGCATTACATGGAAGAGTGCTACCATTATTGTATTTAAATATTGAATTAGCGTATTCTTCTATCAAAAACTTTGCAACCTCTAAACGTCCTCTCCATGCAGCATAGTGCAGTGGTGTGTAACCTTGTTTATCAGTATCATTAATACTTACTCCCTTGCTAAGAAAAAACTCTATGATATCTTTACTATTATTCTCAGCAGCAACATGTATAGACTTTTTACCATAAGGGCCTTTATCTGCAGCATTAATATCAGCGCCTTTCTTTACCAAAAACTCTGCAACTTCTAAATGACCTTTGTATGCAGCCCAATGTAGTGGTGTCCAGCTGTACTTATCTCTAGTATTAACATTAGCATTTCGACTAATAAGACTCTTCACTTTATTGAGATCGCCATTTTGTACTGCAGTCAGCAATTCTTTATCTAAATCTGACTGTACTTGTTCTATTATTTGTATTATATCTGTATAACCTTCTTGCACAGCCAAATCCAAAGGTGTTTTACCATCCTTGTCTTTAGCGTTAATATTAGCACCTTTATTGAGAAGAAGTTTGACTGTACTTGGTTTATTTCCTTGTATAGCTAAATGTAAAGGTGTTGAACCGTTATTATTTACATCATTAATGCCACTAGCATTTCTATCTAAAAGAAATTCAACTATTTCAAGCTTACTATCATACTGAACAGCCACATGTAAAGGTGTATTACCATACACATCTTTAGCTTTAATATTAGCGTTCTTATCAAGAAGAAACTTAACTATGTCGAACTTGTTGCTAAAAACAGCAAAGTGTAAAAGTGTCCAATCATTACTACCTTTAGTATTCAATCCAGCACCTTGATTTGCAAGGCCTTCAACTTTATTGAGATCTCCATCTTGCACTGCAGTCAATAATTCTTTATCCAAATCTAACTGTGCTTTTTTCAAAAATTCTATTACATTTACGCGATTCTTTTGAGCAGCTAAGTCTAAAGGTGTTCTACCGTCGGCAGTTAAAGCATTAACATTAGCACCTCTCTCAACAAGATACTTAACTACATCTAATGAACCCAATTGAACAGCCCAATGAAGAGGCATCCAACTTTCATTATCTTTGGCATTAATATCAGCACCATTATTTACGAGAAGTTTAACTATATTTGAATTATTCTTTTGAATTGCCCAGAACACAGAGGCCCAACCCAGCCTACTTTGAGCATTAACATTAGCACCTCGTCTGAGATTGTCTTTAACTTTGCCAAGATCTTCTTTTTCTACAGCAATCAATAACTCCTTGTCCAGATTTAATTGTGTTTGTTTTAAAATTTCTACTATATCTGTGTAACCCTTTTGCTCAGCCAACTCTAAAGGTGTTTTTCCATCTTTGTTTTTAGCCTTTAAACTAGCTCCCTTTTCGATAAGATATTCCACTACTTTCAAGCGACCATTACTACAAGCATTATGTAGAGCAGTATTATCTTTAGTCTCTAAATTGGCACCTTGAGCGATAAGATCTTTTACTTTATCAAGATTACCACCCCTTGCATTAATTAATAACCCTTGATCCAACTCTGCCTTCTTCAAAATTTCTATCATATTTCCTTTAGCAGCCAATTCTAAAGGCGTTTTGTTATTCTTATCTTTAGCATTAACACTAGCACCTCTATCAAGAAGGAGTTTTACTACGTTCAACCTTCCTGCTTCAACTGCAAGATGCAAAGGCTTTTTATTATCTTTGTCTTGAGATTCAATGTCAGCACCTTCATCAAGAAGAAATCTGACCATATCTAAATTACCCTCTTGAACAGCAAAATGTAAAGGTGTTCCCTGATATGTTATTTCATTATTAAATTTAGCACCGTTACTAACAAGAAGTTTTACCACATTCCATTTACTTGACTGAGCAGCATAAAGTATCGGTGTCCAATCACGCCCGTCTTGAACTTCGATACTTGCACCTCTGTCAAGAAGGAATTGAACCATATCCAAATTATTTCCTGATGCAGCAAAGTGTAAAAGTGTTTTACTTTCCTTATCTTGAGCATCAATATTAGCACCTCTATCAAGGAGTAGTTTTACTATACTACATTTACCTGACTGAGTAGCAAGAAATATTGGTGTGTAACCAAACTCGTCTTGAACTTCGGTATTAGCACCTCTGTCAAGAAGAAGTTTGGCCTTATCCCATTCACCAGCTCCAGAAGCAAGATGCAAAGATGTCCTACCAAGTTTACCTTGAGCATTTATGTCTCCACTGTTTGGAGCCTCTAAAGGTATAGAATTCTTTTGTGAATTAATAATAGAACTCACATTATTTAATTCATCAATACTATCTGAATTACGTATTTTATCTATTTCGTTACTTAATAATATTTCTTTGTCAGCAAATTTTATAGATAATGTTTCCATTTTAGGTTCTTTATAGAAATCTTTAAAACGTATAATACACAACTCACTTGCCTCTATATCAGCATTAAAGGCATTGGTAACTATCAAATCATATTTATCATGAAGATAGGTATACTGCCCTGCTTTTTTAGATATGATTAGTTTATTCTTTTCTTCCACGTCTTGAGGTGTTACTACAATAATTTTCTCATCAGAAATAAAGAATGAAGACTTTAAATCTAATTTATCATCTATTTCCACAGGGGCATTATCAAAAATAATTTGTAATTTTTTACACCACTTATTTATAAGTGCATCTTTCAGCTTGACTGTTATTACATTTTGCTGCAAGCCGGTAGCTGATATAGATAACTTAATTAATAAATCACTTTTGCCTTTAATAACTGTTGGTATCGGTTTTATACTCAAATCCCTATTTATCTGCTGCACCAACTGATGTAGGTCTAATGTACTTCTTAAACTTTTCTTTCCATTGACATCATCATTAATCACTACTTCTTGAATAGGGAAGTTTTCAATATCAAGTGTTTCATAACCTGAAGTAATTGCACATACATCGTTTCCGCTTAGAACAATATTTCTTCTCTCACTTGCATTGAGTTCATTACATACATCTCTCCTCATAGAATCCGCAGCATTGCTTCTCCCTCTATTATTTAAATAACTATCTAAATATAACTTATTTTTTGACTGATTTAAAAAGGTATGCCTTTCAACATCTTCCACTATAGCAGATATTCTACTTGCTATTTGCTGACTATTTTCTTCAGTTAATATTAACTGATAGTCCACTGCAGTTTGATTATAACCATTTAATTCTCGTATGCTACGTCTCTTGCGAGTAGATCCACAATTTTCAATTTTCCACTTAAATTGACCACCCTCTTCATTTGAAGGCCAGGTAAACACATACCGCCTGTTATTGTCAACTTGGAAAGTAGAAGCACTATTAGGTGAATATAAGTACCTTCCATACTCAACATTCTTGAGATACACATTATCACCATTAGGCTCAACCTTCCACTTAAATTTATCACTATTGCTATTTGAAGGCCAGGTAAACGCATACCGCCTACCCCTGTCACAATCGTTTAAGTGGTATGTACAATCATCATTAGGCGAATACAAATACCTTCCATACTCAACATTCTTTAAATACACATTATCGCCATTGAGCTCAACCTTCCACTTAAATTGATCACTATTTCCATTTGAAGGCCAAGTGAACACATACCGCCTATCCCTGTCACACTTGTTTAAGTGGTACATGCAATCATTATTAGGTGAGTACAAGTACCTTCCATACTCAACATTTTTAATACATATCTCTGAAGAAAATACTGCATTTCTCACTGATTCTGGTAATTTGTTTTTTAGCTTTTCAAGATCAGATTTCTCTTCTGAATTGACGCTAGGCGTTGTCATGGTCTCTCTAATAGAGTAAGCTAATTTGAACATTGCACCATCATTCTTTGGTATTTTGTCAAACGCAGCTATATAACCTGGAATAAACTGACCAATATAATGGTGACTGCGTATAAACCTTAATATTCCTTCTATACCTACACCCGCGTATGTGTCATTTACAGCTTCCTTAATTGCTTCATTAAACAACCTTTCATCGAAATTATAAACCTTATCTATGAGTTCAATAGTCGAAGCACTACGACTATGCAGTATACCCTCCTTTAGCACCTTTTTGGCTGCACTTTTTATTGAATCTCTTAAACTACTTATACAAGACTCTACCAATCTTTTTGCATTAGATGGAATATTTGCTTGGTTAACAACTTCCTTCTTTAAAAATCCAACCTGTTTTATCATTTTAGATGCGTCATTACTTTTAGTCTTGATCCTGTTACAAAGAAGTTCAATTACACCTGAGTCATTATTGTAAGCAGCTAAGTACAGAGGTGTTCTACCATCGTTGTTTTTAGCCTCGATATCAGCACCTCTATCAAGAAGAAGATTAATTATATTTTGCTTGGCTTCTTCAACAGCCAAATGCAGGGGTGTCTGACCCTCCTTACTTCTAATTTCAATGTTAGCACCTTTATCTACAAGAAAACTAACCATATCAAAGTTGCTGTAATGAACAGCATAGTGTAAAAGTGCCCAATTATCATCGTTGCAACTAGTTAAGGCATTAATGTCACCTTTCTTCTCTAAAAATGATTTAAATACACTTTTGCTTAATTTCACATTACCGTTGTAAACAGCATAATTCAAAGCTGTCCAGTTCTGTGAACACTGATTTTTATGTTCAACATCAGCAGTACTTTTTTTAGCAGCTTTATCAAGAAGAACTTTAACTTCATCCTCTTTACCTTCATAAACTGCTGTGCTTACCAATGGTTTTAATACCCCCAATCCTGAAGTTATCATCCGCTTATTGCACTGATCTATTATGTCTGAATCATAACCATTCAGCAAAAGATCATTTTCTAACTTTTCAAGCAATGTTAAAATCTGATTACTACTTGGCGTTTTATTTTTTAATTCCTCAATTTGTTCTAAATTACAGGAACTTTCTGTAAAGCTAACCCGGTCTTGCAGTGAAGGAAAACCAAGACATTGATGTGCTGGGTCTCTATTTTCTCTTTCAAAATCGTCAACTGATATTAAACATTTAAAGTCATTTTCTACTTTAGGAGTATATTTACTTCTATTTTGGTAATTTTCTGAAGCTTTATCAATTAAAGCTTGTATTTTTCTTACCTCAGATAAACTAAACCTATCTAATCTACGGAGCGTTATTGGTTCTAAACCTAGATCAAACTCCAACGTAGAAATTCTATAAGATTCAGAATTATTCCAATTGTTCATGTTGATCGTATGATTAGACTTCTTATCACGAAATATCAGATCTGTACCACTACTAGAAACTTCAACCTGATCCGGAGTAATATTTTTTAGTACCATTACTCCTATTCGTTCCTCATCTTGTCCTACAGAAATAGAGATATTTTTTTCTAATTTTTGATTGTGCTGAATGATACTAGTAGAATCACTAAAGTCTTCAATATATTCTTTTACAATTCTTTCATAATCACCTCTAAGTTTATCCTTATACTCCACTACATTATCAACATTTTCTAATAAGCCAGAAGATAGGAAAAGGTCATTATTATTCCATAAAGAATAAGAAATATTTTTCCATTTATTTCGGTTAGTATAAAACCCTTCTATTCTAATAATAAAAGGAATTTCACTTTCTCTTATTAATAAGAGGTCATCTTTATCTTTATATTTTTCAATATCTTCAAGACGGGAATCTATCACTACATGATCATCTTGAAAATCTTTAGGTAACACAAACATGTTTTGAGCTTGTGTAGAGTGGAAAAAAGGAACTAATTTACCCTTTCCCGAAGAAGAGGGAGAACAAAACATTGATTGTATATTGGGGATAAAAGTTTCTCCTTTTTTGTTCATAACTATAAGATGCCTATAATTAGGATCTTGAAAGTAATTTTTCACTCGAATGTTACTATTATTGTATTTTAAATACAGATCACATTGCTGGATTGAAAAATCTTTCTCAACTGCCGACATAAATAGTGTATCTAGTTTTTTATCACTTGAGTTATTATCAATTTTAACTTCTCTACTATTTATATCATTGCTAATAAAATACACATCACTTCCTCCTCCTCCCCTAGCAAACATAGTTCCTTGATCGAAGTTTATTACATCATCTTCCAGAGAACCAAAAACCATATGTAGAACTGCACTATTACCCTGATTCTGTACTCTATCTCTGATAACACTAAAGACTTTGTAATCCTTGTTATTGTTTAGAATTTTCTTATAATAACTTGCAACATCGTCAAAATTATCTAAGGAATGTTCTGAATGTAATTCAAATGAAGTAATTTTTATAGTTGATGAGTCTGATCTTTCAATCTTAGGAACAATATTACTACCATTTTTGTCTATTAGTGCAAAGTGAGGTTTATTACTGCTTTGCTCGACATAATTTTTTACATCAAGAGTAAATTGATTGTTTTGACTAAAATTTATTTTTAAAGATAAAGTATTACTATTTGTAGAGTAAGTTATTTGATCACAATCACCTAATAAATCAATTTCCGGAAAAATTACAGTTCCTGTTCCATCTACATCAATTTCTGAATATAAACCCTTACCTTTGTAGTCTGCAGCTTTTACGTAAAAAGTATAATTGCTCTTTCCACCCTTAACTGTAGTATACGGCGAAATAATTACTTTTTTACAATTTTCAACTACATCTTTCTCATTTTTATTAGAACCACCACTACTATCTATGATAACGTCACGATCATCGATTCCTGTAAAGTGTTCAGAGTAACCCATGCACGAAATCTCATCCACCTTGTTCTTTCTTCCAACATAGTAGTAATTAAAGATGCCATTATTATCAATTTGATCATTGATTAGCCAACGACCATTTACTCTTGCCTTTAATGACCCAGAGGCACTAGGCTTAAAACGATAGTTAACATTCACTCCTATAACTGTATCTTTCAATTGGCTCAAATCAAGTATATTAACAGAGTTACTTTCACCAATAATTTTACCTGAGAAGTCAACGTTATTTACAACAAACCTATTTACTACCTTATTACTACCACCAGTTATGTTTGCTGTACCTGAGCCAATTAGAAAATTATTGTTCCACTCGTTACTTCCAACGACGGTACCTCTGTCCACATTGCTTAAATCATAAATAATTGTTTTGTCCTTTTGCATCATATTTACTCTCTTATCATGGCTAATAACCATTGCATTATCACAATAGTACTTAGCCGATGGAACTGAGCTTTTAATACCCTTTTCGTAATCTTGACTAGTACTGTGTGGCAAACAAATCATGCTAGCACCTTCAATATAATCAGGTATAACACGCGAAAGATCTTGTGTATTGGCATTTTTCCTATTCATCATAATCGTTGCATAATCTGGACGAAGAGTATTACCGTTTATTTTTCCAAGACCAATACCATAAGCAACAACATTACTAGGGTCATTATTTAAAGCTTTCCAAGCTCCTTTAGCTAGACTATTAACCATTTCCTTTCTTGCTGCAAGATGTTGTACATCTTGTGGTACAGGTTGAAAAACAAATGTATGCCAAAAAATACGCCAATTTTCATCATGGGTTGTATCATACTTTTTCTCGTACTCCACGATATTGCTAACACCACTATAAATTCCATAACCTACCATGAGCCCAAACCCAACTGCAATACCAACTACCGGCATACTTGCTGCTGTAAGAGCAACACCAGAAACAAATGACACACCAGAAAAAGATATAGATGCTATATTATCTCTTATTTCCTTTTCTCCACATGGATTATCACTATCCTCTCTTTTTTTACAATCAACAAGATTACTTGCTTACATACCTATATCAACAATATCAAAAACACCAGCTATAGCTCCTGCCGTACCTTTTGCTATTGTACTTCCAAACTTTACACCTGCAATCCGAATAGCAAATTTTGTCTGTTTACCCAGAGTGCCTGATACAATTTTTCCTGCAACCTTTTCAGCTGATGCTACAACTTTTGGAGTAATTTTAACCATTACATTCTCAATTGGTTGAGACGCAAAAGACCATCCTATCCCACCTAAATTTAATCCACAATCTGTTGCTGTTCCATCCTTACAAGACACAATGGCACCATGGATTCCTCTTATTAATTGTATCCCACCTGCAGCATTCATTAATCTGCTTTTTAATTTCGGGCTTTTTATTAAACCACTATTTTGCTGTGAAATGTCACCGTGCAAATTCTTAATACGTTCATTTTCAATATAACGTCCGTACCCTTGATCTTCAACTACCTTATCAAATAAGTACTTATGATTACCTTCGATATTTTTGTCTCCAACAAACTCTACTAGCTGAGCATTTTTCTTTTCACCTTGACTACTTTTGACATAAGTTAGGAACTTTTCACTATCAATTATAATCTTATCTATATTATTTTCATCTACCCTTCCCTTAATAAACTTTTTTACATCATCCAATGAAAATAAACAAGGATTAATACTTCTTCTTTTTCTACTACCTTGTTTTACACAATTATTCAGGTCAAATTTCTTTCTAGGTGCTTGTGTCCCAGCAAGTACAGCCTCTAAGTTAGCTATACGTTGTGGATCTATACTTAATATGTTTGAAATATCTTCTCTCATACGTATAAAATTATTTTCTCTTCTTTGAATTCGCAAATGGTTACGTATTTCATCAGGAATATTACTTAATCTATTTCCTTGCAACACGGTATTAATATCTCTAGCGTTTTCTAACGCCCATAAGCCGCAATTATAACCATCTCTTTGTTGAATAACAGAAACATCATGAACAGTAATTTGAACCTTCTGTAAAACTTGACGAATATTATCTGGAACATTACTACCCAATGAGTCTACATAATATCCATTATATTGCCCATTTTGATGGGAAATGACTAACGTAACCCAGTGATTATTATTCAAATTAACAATTAAAGTTAATGGCCTTTTTTCACCACCTCTTACGCTATTCTGAAACTGTTGCAATTGGTTAACTATATGTTCTGGTGATCCCACTATTTCAAACAATGTGTCAATTCCATAATCGTATTTTATTCTTGCAATATCAGCTATATCATGTTGTTGAAGCCAATAATGATAATCTTTTTCTGCTGTTGCAGATTCTAATGTACGTAGATTCTCCTCTTGTATACCAAGATTTTTCAACTTCTGGATTACTTCTTGTCCTCCTCTTAAATGTTCTCCCTTAGATATATCAATAGATTGTGCTACTTGATCAGTAGGAATCACATGTACAGAACTGTGCACTACTATAACAGGAGTGAACTCATCTTTGCTTCCCAGAATAAGAGAATTTGCACTATTTGCTCCTTTATCGAATACAACACCCATAAAATCCACTTCATTCCCATCTGTAAGCGTTTTATAAGTAACACCCTTCGTATACTCATCAGCGATTTGTCTATTTGCCTCATCTTTTAACGCATCAGCTGTCTTGCCTTCCCTTGGTCCTTTAAGCTCTAACCCTACAGGAGTATATTCCTTAGCATTGCTATCATCACCTGCGAACTTAATACCATGAACTAGCATATCAATACGTTTTCCCCTTCCAGTTTGAAACTCTGTTAATACTAACGCCCTGTTTTCTTGTGATCCTCCTAGATTTATATCACTATAGTGGCTAAATGCTCCATGAAACACAGCTTGAGTATGTGCTTCTTTTTTTATTAAATCTTTAAAAGGTAATATTGCCTCGCCTACTTTGCCAAATAACTTCTTGTACTTACCTATTGATGAAGATTGATCTTGTAAAGAAGCAAGCTGAGATACTAGTACTTCATCAAATGTTTTCTTAAAATCCTTAGGGTAAGGAACATTCTTAAAATCACCTTTAAACTTATCAGATTTTTTACCATTATACTCTCCTAGAGAAATAGGCTCATTAACTTCAACACTAAAATATTTTTTAAAATCTGATTTTTGTTCTTTTATATTAAAATTAAGATTTAATTCTACTACCTTTCTATTTCCTATCTTTTGTTCAAGTTTATTAAGAGGAATGCCTTTTTTTAATATTTCAGCTCTTCCATCTGATTCAACAATATTCATTACATAAACTAATCTCTCATCATTTTCCGGAACAAATACCATTGTTACAACTGCATGGCTTTCATCAAGCTTGTTCGACTCAGCTAATTTTTTACCGGCTTCCTTAGCTGCTTGACGTTGAGGAACACCCCTTCCACTACCTTCAGAACGAGTTTCGGTAGGTATATTTTCACCATAAATAAAAACATGCTTTTCGAAATCGCTTTCCAAAGCTTTAACTTCTTTTAACAGTAATGATTGGCCTAATAAAAACCTACTGAAATAATGATTATCTCCCTTCTCTCCCGTACCAGGAAATGTATGATAGATACGCTCTATATTTTCTTGAATTCGTGTTTCTAATTGTTCTTGTGTAATCTCACCATTATTTCGTCCATCAATAGATATCAATATTTGGTTAAAAAGAGGAATTATTTTTTGATTGCGTGACTTATCCAAAATATCTGAAATAGGAGATGGATGGTCAAGATTTACACCAACACACAGAATATCATTTGCAGTAGTTAAAACTCTCATTACATTCGGTTGAAAACCTTTTGTATAATCCTCAGCTTGCTTTAAAGCAGCAGTTGGTGTAGTTCTACTCTTTTCTCCTATTTTACCTTCTTTTAACTCTGCTTTAGTAGCAGCCTTCATCTCTATAATAATAGGAACGGCATTCAATGACCTATCCTTACCACGATGCACTAGAACAATATCAGCGTAACCTCTTCCTGCAAACTGCTCTAGATAAACCCTAAGATTGTGTCTGTAGCGGAAATTCACTAAAGCACCCGCTACAAACCCATGATGTGCTGCTTCTCTTGTTCCTTGAGCATAGGCAAGTGAATTCTTATATTCAGAGTGAATTTTACTAACTTTTTTTAGAATATTTTCAACAGGCTTTTTCACTTTTTCCACATCAGGATTAGTCAGCTTAGCTATATCACTTTCTGGATTATTCCATAACCCCTTTTTTATTTCCTTAAACTCATGTGTTGCAGAAGTATTCTTATCCAACTTGTCATCTTTTACTTCAACAGATATTTCCCCTGTGGCTTTAACAATTTTTACTAATTTAACTTTAAGATCATCTTTAGCACTTCTCACATGTTCATTCTGTGCAGGTAAATTTGATTGACCCAGTATCTCTTCTAGCTCACCATAGGTAAATTTTTTACTCTTACTATCATTCTTACCACACTCTGAAATCACAAAAAGATTTACCTTCTCAATCGCGCTTTTCTGATTTGTAATACCACCTTTTCTTATAACAGCCACTTTCAGAGTTTTCGAACCATCAAAACTAAAATATATTTTTTCAATATCTAGCTTTTTCGCAATCTCTGTATCTATCAAAGTAGAAAAGCTTCCTAAAAAGAAATGCGGAAAAAACCCTTCTTTACCTACTGAATGTAAATATGATGGAATTTGATCGATATATGACTGAAACCTTGCTTTGAAAGATTCAAAATCACTTCCTTGTTGAGTTGAAGTACTTGGGCTAGCTCCTGCATTTGAACCTGCTTCTCGAATCAACAACTCTATTAATTCAAAACCTTGTGGTTTCTCTTGATTTGGCACAAAATCCTCCAACAATATATAATGTTTTTTACTTGCCTAGTCTTACATTGGACTTACCATACGTTTTTCTAACTTCTACTTCAACTAAATCACCACTTGGACCAGGTTTGTTCTTTTTATCAAGCCCTTTATCAGCAGACTTACCATAGGCTAAAAACTTACTTAATGATTCATTATCTCCTTGCTCTAATATAGAACGTATATCATTTGCTTTTTCGGAAGACATGAACTCCTTGATTTGTCTAGAACTAGCCTTATCTAACATTGCCCATACCGGCTCCGTAAAACCTTTTTCAACCAAATGCACTGAAAATTTTCCTTGAAAAGAAGAATCTTCCATCATTTCCTCGTCCAATGTGAAAGTACGATGATTATCAAATCCTTCTTTTTTCCACATATGCATAAAAACTTCCACACCAGCACCTAAATAATGCCCTGGACAGTCCTTTATCATGAATTTCAACCAAAGAGAGTAATCATCTTCTGAAATTTCACTTGATTTTAAACAATCAAACAATTCCTGAAATTTACCAAAATTGGGCATGTCTTTCATTTTATTCAAAGATCCATAATGACCATTTTTCTCTAAATCTCTTCTTAAAAGCTCTGGATATCTATTAGGACTTACCTGACTCAGGAAAAACTCAAATATATCAGGACAAATGCGAAAACTAGGTCTTGCCGTATAAGCTGCATTTTTCATCAAGATCTCATCCTTCTTTTGTGCACTTATTTCATCTTCAGGCAAAGATTTTATCTTATTCCAAAAGAATTCCACTGCTTCTACTCTTTGCCAATCTACTGCACAATCAAGCCCATACTCATATTGATGACGGCCCCTCAAATCCAGTTTATCAAGATACCCACTAATGAAATGTGACCAAAATTGAGCTAAAGGACCTTCTCCATAGCACTTAACTAAGCGGCGATACTCAAGCAAACTGCCACCACCTTTAGCAGACAATTTCTCTTTTCTTTCCTCAAATATAGCTCGTATTTCATCTTCCAAACAACACTCACATGCAATTTGGTATCTAACAGTACCAAAAGGATTTGGATTACTATCTGAACTGGGTGCAATTAATTTTCTGCCTACCACTTGTCTATTAAGCTTCACTCCATGCAAATTATTGACTTCTTCCCAGCAATCTTTACTAGATAACACTCGTGCAAGAAAATTATTTCTTATTTCACCATACCCCTCATGTATCATCCAATGTGCATAGCACCAACGTTCAATCTGAAGGAGCTTAGATGCCCTATAAGGATCATCTTCCTTAATAGATGAAACAAAACTTCTGAAATATCCCGACGGTCCATAATTACCTCCTTTTGAACAATGAAAGAACATTGTATTCTTCACGTACCATAATGAATAAGTCCAATATATTCTAGGTATATTATCCCACCTTTAAAACTTGTCAATTACTATTATGTATAGAAAAATTTTCTAACCCAAAGTAGTTTTAGGCAAAAGACCCTTAATAGACTCAATACATGACATTTTATTTATTTTGAATTTTGTTTCGTCATGAGCTTGTCTTAATTATTCTTCCGCAAATAAATCAATATTAATTTAACAAAATATATTATTAAGATCTCAAGCAAAATAACTATTTCCAGCACTCAAAACCAAGGAACGTGAGAAGAGTTTGTTTTGGAATGGATTGGTCTGCCACGTGTACCATACGAACTTTTATTTATAATAATTTTACTATACGCTAAAACCAGCTATATTAGCCTGATTGAGCCACATTTACATATGAACTGGTTTGCCTAACTTCGTTGCAAAGGTTGCAAGCTTCTATTTTTACAATCCTATTTTTACGCAACTTGTTCTCAAAAATATACGACCTTTTTTGAAGGAGTAAATAATTCAATTTGCCGTGACACTAATAGACTGATATTTTTATAAAATCTTTTCTATATTAGTTCAAACCTTTCAAAAATTTTCAGTCTTTCATATCCACCAAGAAGGTCCTGCAACTGATTCATGACTTACACTACTAAATGCAGAATTTGGTATTTGCAGTTGTTTTACTATCTCTTCTACCTCTACTTTTTCTTTTTCTACTTTCCTCTTTTCTTTCTCTGCTACATCCCTTGCTTGTACTACTCTCGTTACTATACTTAGCTTTAATCTATCAATATTAAGATCACTACATTCTGGTACATTCTCTCTTTTCTCTCCTTCAATAAAACTTCTGCTTAGCTTCTCAAACTCATTCGCAAGCTTTGATAATCTTTCAAAGTCAGGCTCTTTCACTTCCCTCTTCAACTCCCTATACTCTTTACATAGGTTCTTAAATTTTGTTGTATAACCTTCATTTAAAACCAGAAAAGTATATTGGCACTCTAAAAACTTCTGCACTTCCTTATTTTGTTTTATTCTTTTTCTTGATATATCTTGATCGCCTGCTTCATCGTATAGTAAATCAAGAGCTTTCTTCTCTGCTATTTCCATTTCAACTTTTGCTTCTGCTTTTTCTCTAGCTCTTCTTTCTTCCTCTTTAGCTCTTCTTTCTTCTTCTGCTCTCACTTCTGCTTCTTCTGCTCTTCTTTCTGATATTTCACTTTCATTCTTTAATTGCTCAATTTCTTTCTTAGAGCCTGTTCATAATCTTTTCAGAAGCAAAGCAGCGAAAGCAAGAACGACCATTTGTAGGCTAGTGTTGAGTTTCCGCTCGCAATTTTTCCACAATCGCCTACATTTTTGCAACCAAGCAAAAGATCTCTCAACAACCCATCTTTTCGGCAATACGACAAAGGTGTGTAATTCGTTTCGCTTTATTACTTCAACGGTAGCGCCAATAGTTGCTTTTATTTGTGTTGCAAAATTTTCTCCTGTGTAGCCAGCATCAACTAGTATATTTTTAACTTCAGATAGGTTTTCTTTAGCATTTTTAACCATTCTCACAGCGCTACTACGATCAGTTATTTCTGCCGTTGTTATATAAATTGTGTGGGGTAAACCTTGCGTATCTACCGCAATATGGCGTTTTATTCCTGAAACCTTTTTGCCTGCATCATAGCCTTTTTCTTCAGCAGTATCTGCATTTTTTACGCTTTGTGCATCAATTATGCAGAAGCTGTTTTTTTCTTTCCGACCATTGTTTTGTCGGACCATGCCAACTATTTTTTTTTAATACCAGCTCCAGAACACTTTCTTTATTTGCATCTGCTTTTTCACTCCATTTCTTAAAATAGTCGTAACAATTCCGCCATTTTGGAAACTCTTTTGGTAACATTCTCCACTGGCAGCCACTTTTTAAGACGTATAACACTCCACAAAATACATCATATAAATCAAGTGTTCTTGGCTTTGTCCTCTTCCTGCAAGACTCCAGATCTGCTACAATAATCTCAAACTTTTCTCGACTTATATGTGTGATTCATAGAAGTTATTGCAACTAATTTGTCAGATCAAGTCTGAACTTGAAATACCTGTTAAGAGGTTTTGTATTTTTGAAGTGACTTTAACTCTTGGTCATGTTTGTAATTTTGCATGACAAACGTTTCTTTTGATGAAATATAATTTTTTTGTATTTCACTTAGACAAGGAATTGTTTTTTCCAGTTCTTTATATTTTTCCCAAGGAGTCTTTCCCTGAAGAGAGCTATGAGGACGTTGTTTATTATAATATTCTTCCCAATCCCTAAGCTTGACTTGCAGTTCATGATCCTTAATGTTAACGCTACTATAAAATTCATCTAAATCTGTACGCTGCGCTCTTTCTACTTTACCATTTAAATGTGGTGAAAACGGCCTAATTGGACGGAATTTTATTTTCCATTCTTTTAGACACTCTTGCACTTCGTAAGCAAAAAATTCTTGTCCTCTATCGGTTTGAATCCTTTGACAATGAAATGGAGCCCTTTCCCTTAATTGTTTTAAGAAATCCAGAGTATTTTTTGAAGTACGCCTTGAGTATAATGCGATAACTTTATAACGCGTACAATCATCTATAGCAGTATATTGATAAAGCCCCGAGGATATTTTGCAAACATCCATTTGTACACGCTCTCCTGGCACTTTGCAGTTATAACGCTTAATCTGCTTGCGATAGTGGCGTTTAATACGTAAAAGACTTATATCGTGTTTCTTCAAAACTTTGTGTATAGTAGCCAATGCAAAAGAGATATCATGTAAACGCTTCAATTCAGCTTGAATACGTCTTGCTCCTAATTTTCTAGCTTTTCTCAGATGAAGAATGAGCTGCTCATTTGACTCGTTGATTTTTTGTAAGGGTAAAGTTTTAGGCCTGCTACTAAGGTTTGACAATCCCTGTGCACCTAGCTTTTCATAACGTTTGTACCATTTTCGTAAGGTAAAGCGTGAAATGTTATAGTGTTGACACACTTTGCCTGCATGACCTAATTTTTTGTATAATTCTATCCAATTCAAACGCAACTTAACTTTGGTATCCATTTACTGATTGCCTCTTGTTGATGAATTTATTCATATTATTGTAATAAGGTATTTAAACTATCACAAGTCAAAGTTTTTATTTTATCTTACATTTTTGCTGTAATAACCTCTATGAATCACACAACTTATATCACTTGGATAACTTTTTTGCATAGATATATACCTCTTTCTTAAATCTATGCCTATTTTAACTCATATTTCCAAGATTCTTAACAGGTTCTAAGGAAAGTTAACGCAGCCAAAACAAGTGTAACAGATATTTCCAAGTAAGACATTTTTAAACAACTTATATTGGTTGCAAATTTTACTTTAAGTGTTATAGTAAGGTATTTAACGAGGCAAAATGGAAGATAGACACATTCCTTTTCTTTCATCCTTAGCTATTTTGCTATGGTATGATATTAATAAAGCAGATAGATATGGATCTACTCCTTTACACTTAGCTGTTCAATCAGGTAATCTTGAGATAATAAATGCTTTAGTAGGAAGAGGTGCTAATGTTAATAAAGTAGATAGATATGGACATACTCCTTTGCACTTAGCTGTTCAATCAGGTAATCTTGAGATAATAAATGCTTTAGTAGGAAGAGGTGCTGACGTTAATCAAACGGATGGACATACTCCTTTACACTTAGCTGTTCAATCAGGTAATCTTGAGATAGTAAATACCCTAATAGAACGGGGGGCTGATGTTAATAAAGCAGATAAATATGGATATACTCCTTTACACTTAGCTGTTCAATCAGGTAATCTTGAGATAATAAATGCTTTAGTAGGAAGAGGTGCTGATATTAATAAAGCAGATAAATATGAACGTGCTCCTTTACACTTAGCTGTACAAGTAGGTGATGTTAATGTAGTAAATGCTTTATTAGCAAGAAGTGCTAATGTTAATAAAGTAGATAGATATGGACATACTCCTTTACACTTAGCTGTTCAATCAGGTAATCTTGAGATAATAAATGCTTTAGTAGGAAGAGGTGCTGATGTTAATAAAGCAGATAAGTATGGATCTACTCCTTTAAATTTTGCTGCTCAAATAGGTAATGCTGAGATAATAAATGCTCTAGTAGCACATGAAGTGGGTGATGATATATGTACACCTTTACATTTAGCTGTTCTAAGGAACGATATGGAGTTAGTAAATAGTCTAATAAAACAAGGGGCTAATGTTTGTCAAGAGAGTAGGGGCAGATATATACCTTTACATTTAGCTGCTCGAGCAGGTAATGTTGAGATGATAAATGCTCTAATAGAACAAGGTGCTAAGATTAATCAAATGAATAATGATAGATTTACTCCTTTACATTTTGCTGTACAAGTAGGTGATGTTGATGTAGTAAATGCTTTATTAGCAAGAAGTGCTAATGTTAATGAAGTAGGTAAGTATGGATTTACTCCTTTGCATTTTGCTGCTCAAGTAAGCAATGCAGAGGTGATAAGAGCTCTGATAGAAAGAGGGGCTGGCGTTAATCAAATGAATAGTGACGAATCTGTTTTCGGAAGTAGTGACAGATATGCTTACGGAAGCACTCCTTTACATTTAGCTATTGAGAAAGGCAATTTCGAGGCAGTGAATTGTTTATTAGAAGAAGGTGCTGATATTAATCAAACGGATGGATATGGACGTACTCCTTTACATTTAGCTATTGAGGAAGGCAATTTCGAGGCAGTGAATGCTTTAGTAGGAAGAGGTGCTGATGTTAATAAAGCAGATAGATATGAACGTACTCCTTTATACTTAGCTGTTCAACTAGGTAATCTTGAGATGGTAAATGCTTTAGTAGGAAGAGGTGCTGATATTAATAAAGCAGATAAATATGAACGTACTCCTTTAAACTTAGCTGTTCAATTAGGTAATGCTGAGATAATAAATGCTCTAATAGCACATGAAGTGGGTGATGATATATGTACACCTTTACATTTAGCTGTTCTAAGAAACGATATGGAGTTAGTAAATAGTCTAATAGAACGAGGGGTTGATGTTAATAAAGCAAATAAGTATGGATTTACTCCTTTACATTTTGCTATTGAGAGAGGCAATTTCGATGCAGTGAATGCTCTAATATCACATCAAGTGGGTGATGATGATAGATACACACCTTTACATTTAGCTGTTCTAAGGAAGAACGATATAGGGTTAGTAAATAGTCTAATAGAACAAGGGGCTGATGTTGATGAAGTAAGCAGAGATAGATACACTCCTTTACATTTAGCTGTTAGAAGCAACAATATACAGATGGTAGATACTCTAATAAAACGAGGTGCTAATGTTAATCGGATAAATAGGGATGGGTATACTCCTTTGCACTTAGCTGTTCAAGTAGGTAATGTTGAGCTGATCAATGCTCTAATAAAAGGAAGTGCCAATATTAATAAGGTGGATAGACATGGGCATACTGTTTTGCATTTGGCTATTAAAAGCAACAATATACAGGTAGTAAATGCCCTAATAGAACGGGGGGTTGATGTTAATAAAGCAAATAGGTATGGATTTACTCCTTTACATTTTGCTGTTAGAAGCAACAATATACAGATGGTAGATACTCTAATAAAACGAGGTGCTAATGTTAATCGGATAAATAGGGATAGGTATACTCCTTTGCACTTAGCTGTTCAAGTAGGTAATGTTGAGCTGATCAATGCTCTAATAAAAGGAAGTGCCAATATTAATAAGGTGGATAAACATGGGCATACTGTTTTGCATTTGGCTATTGAAAGCAACAATATACAGGTAGTAAATGCCCTAATAGAACGGGGGGCTGATGTTAATAAAGCAGATAGGTATGGATTTACTCCTTTACATTTTGCTGTTGAAAGAGGCAATTTTGAGGTAGTAGATACTCTAATAAAACGAGGGGCTGATGTTAATAGGGTGGGTAGACGTGGACATACTGCTTTACATTGGGCTATCAGGGAGAACAATATACAGGTAGTAAATGCTCTAATAGAACGAGGGGCTGATGTTAATAGGGTGGGTAGACGTGGACATACTGCTTTACATTGGGCTATCAGGGAGAACAATATACAGGTAGTAAATGCTCTAATAGAACGAGGGGCTGATGTTAATAGGGTGAGTAGAAGTGGACATACTGTCTTACATTGGGCTGTTAAAAGTAATAATATACAGGCAGTAAATACCCTAATAGAACAAGGAGCTGAAATTAAGGATGTTGACTATCCTTTAGATTGGGCTGTAGGTTATGAGTTTCAAGATATAGCAAAGCTTTTAATGGAACATGAAGTTAAGTTAAAGGGTTGCAATGTAAGAAAGCCACGAGATATCGTGCAACATAATCCCGATCTTGAAATAGAAGCGTCAGAATATATTGATAGATGTGTGAATGAAATAGAAGGGATAAAAAAAGAAATAATTAATGGTAATGTTACATTTTACGATCTTTTGACAAGCAAAGGTGATAAATTAGCATCTTTGATGCTTAATAAAGATATAGTAACAGTATTGGAGAAAGGTGAATATAAAAGTAAATTTCCTACGTATTCCAAGATAATGGAAAGTCAATATGAAATAGGAAAGGAGAATTTACACCTATTCAATCGAGCTTTGGAAGCAATCTTCAATCTTTTTGTAGTGAAAAATTTACCTCTAGAAATAGGTGAAATGATAGTAAAATATCTACCAAGTAGTTTCGATAGAAAATCCTTAATTAAGTTGGTAGAGGTGAAAGGGCTACCTAATGAGAAAGTGATAGAGAGAAGGTCTTCATTAGAGCATAAAACTATACCTACTACTCAAACTGTGCAAGACATATTAACACAAATAAGAGGGATTCTTGATAACCAACAGATAGAAGTAAATGATCTGCTTACACTGGAATTTGCAACAAGTGCTGGCTATTATGATTACTGGCTTCAACAAATTGATATAGCCCGTGCTGCAAGATTGCTATATCAGTTTCGTACTGAAGGTAATCACACTTTTGAAGTAGCTAATTTGGAGGGGAATGACGGTAACGAGCCCATTGTTGGAGTATTAAATCAATTTAGGGAAAATGAAGAACAACAGCGTTTAACCTTAATCATTACTTTAAATAATGCTCATTGGGTTACACTAGTGATTGAACGTCAAAATGGGAACTATGTTGGATACTATGCTGATTCAACTGCTACTGCTGTTCCAGGTGATATTACTGATATCATTCAAAATAACTTAGGAAATAATATCAGGATTAATAATGTTTCTGTTAGTCAGCAAACAGATGGCTGGAATTGTGGTTTATGGGCATTAGAAAATGCTAATAGTATTAATCGAGTTCTAAACGAAAATCCTGTTGGGAAAGTGCAGAATATCATAAATATAATACGCGATTTTCTTGAAAGAGGTCACCCAAAAAGAGATAGAAATTACTTTCAGAACATAAGAGTGGGCATTTCACAATTATTCAGGAATGATCCGGGATTTCAAGATGTGCAATTGCAAGCATACATTCAAAATAGAGAACAAATTGATCCATTACTACGTACTTATCTAGAATTAGGATATCACAGAGTAGGAGGAGGGTATGGATTAGTAGAAGCACCTATATCGCTTGGTGTTAGTGATCCCAGTAATTTTGGTGACCTGCCACAGTCTAGTTTAGAAGGTCCTGAAGCTAGTCGTGTTTCTGACCTTAGCAAAGGTAAAGGCGGTAGGTAGAGCTAATCGGTAGATGAAAGGAGTGTAATAAAAACCTTATGCATCAAGTAGAGATGTGAGCAATTTTAAAGAAGTTAAGGTGGGTAACCTGTTTTTTTCTACTTGCAGCAATGTTTCAAAAAGTATATGTGTCGAGTTGGGTAAAGTTGAAGGAGGTTCTGAAATGAGCAGTTATTAATTTGGTAGTGTATAACATTAATAAATTTAAATGATGCAACCATTTCCAGCAACAAAAATCAGCTAGCGTGAGAAGATTTTTTCTTGGAATCGCGTGGTCTACCAAGTGTACCGTTCGAACTTTTCTTTATAGTGATTCTACTATATCCTAAAACCAGCTATATTAGCCTACTTTTACTACATTTACATACGAACTAACTTACCTAACTTTGTTGCAAAGATTGCAAGTTCCTATTTTCATAACCCTACTTTTACGTAGCTTGTTCTCACAAAGATACGATCTTTTTGGGATCTTTGAAGAAGTAAATAATTGAAATCTTTGTAATACTTGGTTGCAATGTTTTTTAGAGACAAAAGGTATTTTCCTATATCTGAATACAATAAATTTGTAATTCTGAAAAAAATATAAAACTATTGCTAATTATAATAATTGTGTAATAATTAAAACATAAGTTTTTAAGTTAAGGTAGTGTCGTGGGTAATCAATTGGAAGAAGTATCTAGTCCAATAAATATTCAAGCAGATTTAGAAGAGAACAGTATGGTTGATGGAATAGAAAAGCGGTCAAAAGAACAAGGTTTTTATGCAACACAGACCATACCAATTTATCAAGTTAATCAAAATATTACGTATTCATATTTAGCTACGCTCGATAGTCACTTAAAAACAGATGAGCATTGTGTACACGAAAGTAATATACATACTGACTTACTTAATTTTGCTTTTCATGGTTCCTTAGAGAAAGTTCAAGATCTATTAAACAAAGGAGCTAGTGTTGAGATAAAAGACAACAATGGTAACACGCCTTTGCATCTTGCTGCTGGCAGGGGCCACTTCGTAATCGTTGGAACCCTGTTAAAAAAAGGAGCTACTGTTGAGGTAATAAACAATGAAGAAGCTACTCCGCTGCATATCGCTGTTCAGATGGGTCACTTAAACGTAATTCAAGTTCTACTAGATAATGGTGCTGATGTTGATGCGCAAAAAGATAATGGTGACACTGCCTTACATATTGCTGCTAAAGCAGGCCACTTAGAAGTAGTTCAAGTTCTATTAGGAAAAGGGGCTAGTGTTGAGGCACGAAACAAAGAAGGATGCACTGCTCTTCATTCTGCTACTGAAATGGGTAAATTAAAAGTGGTTGAGTACTTTATAAGTGAAGAAAAAATCAATATTAACCAAGCAACCTATGATAATGACACTCCTTTGCATATTGCCGCTGAAATGTGTCACTTAGATGTAGTTCAATTTCTGTTAGAAAAAGGAGCCAGTGTTGAGGCACGAAACAACGAAGACTGTACTGCTTTGCATATTGCTGCTAGCGAGGACCACTTAGAAATAGTTAAAGCTCTATTGGGCCAAATGAATAATGCTGACATACGAAAGAATAGTTTCAAATGTGTATTGCATATTGCTGCTCGAGAGGGTTACTTAAAAATCGTTAAAGCTCTATTAGACAAAGGTACTGATATTAATGCAACAAACTATGAAGGCGATACTGCTTTAAATGAAGCTGCTGGATGTAGTCATTTGGAAGTAGTTCAATTTCTGTTAGAAAAAGGAGCTAGTTTTGAAGCACGAAACGAAGAAGGATGCACTGCTTTGCATATTGCTTGTGAGGTGGGCTGTTTAGGCATAGTTAAAGCTCTGTTAGAAAAGGGATCTGATGTTAATGTAGTAAGCGAAAAAAATGGCGATACTCCATTACATGAATCTGCTAGAATGAATTGCTACGATATAGTTGAATATCTTGTAGAGGAAGAAAAGGCTACTATTGATGTAAAAAACTTTAGAGGTGAGACTCCTTCCGATTTGGCAGATTCTAATGGTTACAAAGATATAGTTAAGTATCTTAGTCTTCGAGTAAGGGAGTGTCCCAAAACCTCGGGAAGTCTGGCTGATGATAAAAATGTGATACAGTATCAAAAAGTGACAGAAAATAAACACCTAACTATAACTAATAGAGCAATAAAGACCAGTTTCTGTGTAGGGATAATGACCATGTTGACAAGTGTGGCTATTGGATGTACTGCTATTCATCTTAGTTTATCAATATCAGCTACTGCTGCATTGATTGTTGGGGCCATTGCTGGTGGCATTACATATGCAGTATTAAAGCCTAATAGTAGGCTAAATGAATGTGAAGTGAATAGGCAAAGCTTACCTCAAATGCCTAAGGACGAATGTTGCATGTCATATTAGTTCTTGCATTTTATGTCATGCGTGTGAAAATGGTGTGTAGTATTTTTAACCGAGGTGGAGTTATGGAATTGAATAAATTGCAGGAAGTATTAAATTCTGCTAACGCTGATGTTGGTTTCAGTAAGAGTAATGTAGTTAGTAAAATAGAAGAGAGATTAAAGCAAGTAGATCCAGGTACATTGTGCCAATTAAGTTTTGCTGTTTTAAAAAACAACAAACAAATGGTAGAAACCCTTATAAAAGGAGGAGCTGATGTTAACACAATTGATGCGTACAATCGTGATCCATTATATTATGCTATCTCACAAGGGAACACAAGAATGGTAGAGATCCTAATAAAAAATGGAGCAAGTGTTAATAAGAAGTATAATGACGGAAGCACTCCTCTACATCATGCTGTCTTGAGCCAAAAAATAAAAATAGTAGAGTATCTTATAAACAATGGAGCTGATGTTAATGCGTTAGATGAAAAACGGCGCACTCCATTATACTTAGCTGGACGAAGTACAAAAATGGTCTCGATTCTCATGAAGAAGGGGGCATTACCTTTACTGGAAAACAGAGATATTGAATTTTTAAAGGATCTAGCTAAACGCATTAAAGATGATGATACAGAGTATTTAAAGGAGGTAAAGGTAGAACAGAAGGAGGGGCGGGTAGATGATAAGTATGAGTCAATTAAATACTCGTTGCTGCTTAGTGATAACAGCTCTTTGACCTCTATTATTAAAAGGGAAAAATTCAAAAATTTAATATCTGATTGGTCTTTCAACGTACCTGATTTAAAAGATAACCAAAAAAATTTGAATAAGGCACTGTTAAATCTTCTTACAGACTTTCCATTTTGTGACATTACAAGGTTTGAGGACTTTTTACACGATAACAAAGGTGATGATCTAAAAGCTGTTCTCAATCTTCAAAGGGGAGAATCCAAATTGACAATACTACATGTAATACAAGGTATGGAGTATTTAGCAGTGGAAAAAGACATAGGTTGTGCAGTTAGTGCATTTATGACTTTACTTTTAAAATCTGGTGCTGATCCTAACATAGTTAACAGTGAAGGGCAAACACCTTTGCACTATGCTGCTTATTATAATACTTTAAATATACCTTTGCTTCTGAAAAAAGGAGCACGTGGTCAAACTGACAGACAAGGAAAAACTCCTCTAGACATTGTAATTATTAACAAAAAACCTTTTGAAGTGAATCTTTTAGAACAGATCTTTTTAACTCAGGAGCAATTGGAAGCAAAAAATGATTTAGAAGGTATTTGCGGTCATAGCTTTAACACTAATCGACTAAGAAAGTTTTTCAATCAGCACAAAGGAAATGAAGGTCTTAAAGAGATTCTCAATCTTCGTGATTGCGAAGGAAAGTCTCGAGTTTTTCAAAAGATTAGGGAGGCTTGTTATGGTAATGAAACTCATTTCAAAGAAGCAAAAAAGTTGCTGCTAGAAGCAGGAGCGATTGATTACGAAGAGTGGAAGGACAAAAAACGTTTGCCTAAGCTTAGAACTCTATGGGATGATTTAATATTAGATCAGTCGGAAAAGTTGAAAATATTTTTGGGTAGGGTAAATAAATCCAAAGATATAGATGAGTTAAAACGCGTTGTAAACGAAGCTATAGAACTTGGGGTAAGGCTGAACTTTCCTAACCAGGGTAGTATATACGGAAAGGTATATGAAAAGGAATATAGTTTTACAGATTTTGTGATAAGAAAGATTAGTGAATTAAGAAAGAGTTCCGAAGGTTCAAGGAATATAGAGGTTGCTAGTGGTATAGTATGTCAATTGATATCAAAAGGGGCAATTTTGTACAACATAAGCAGTATATATGTAATTGACGAACTGGAAGAGTTTGAAAGCCACAAAGCTAATATGAAAAACGCTTATGCAGATTATGAGAATCGTGCTTTAGATTTCATAACAATCGTTCAAAGCGCAACAAGTGGTAAGGTAAGAGACGTAAAAATCGACAACTCTACTCTCTGTCTTGAATATTCACAGGATAGTAAAGTAGATGTTGCAAAGATTACAAATGGAGCAAGGGGTTTAGGTATCACTCAGGAAGGTGTACAATACGGAAGAAATATAATAAAGATAGGTAAGAGTGAGGTAGAAATTATAACGGAAAACGCTATAAGGAATTATGTAGGCCTAGCAGATGGTAGTAATATAGTATTGACTTTCGATACTGGCTTGGGAGAGTTGGAAGTGAGATTATACCCTGATAAGCAAAATCTAATAAAGGTAGAAGTAGAAGATCAAGAAAAGTGGAAAAAATTACAGAATTGTGAGGAACGAATAGGGGAAAAATGTTTGCTTGGTGGGTGTTCAGTACGTGATGCTATTGAACGAGGTTTTTTTACTAGATCTGGAGAGTTGATTCGTTCTGAAACAATTAATCAATCTGATGCAACAAAAGTGGACTCTTGGACAAAGCGCGAAAAAATGAGAAAAGCTTCAAGTCTTGAAGAAACAGTAGGCCGTTTTCTATAATGAAGTGAGGGAGTGTTAAATAAACCATACGCGTCAAGTTAAGGAAAAGTGTAAGTAAAGTTGATAGAGTGAAGGAAAATAATAAGGTATAAATTCTCTTGGATATATGAATGAGAGAACTTACAATGGACAGAATAGCTTGCTTATCAAAAGACCTCAATGAATTCTTTAATGAAAAAGCAGACGAAATATCAATTGCAGTAGGTTTTATAAAAAGAAAGAGAAAACTTAATGGCTCATCATTCATAAAAGCTATGGTTTTTGGTAACATAGGAGTTGATGATTGCAGCATAGAAACAATGTGCCAATTGCTAAATGAAGACTCGATAGAAATTACAAAACAGGGTTTAGATTTTAGGTTTAGTGAAGAAGCAGTTGAGTTCATGAAAAAAATGTATAACGAAGCTTTGTGTTTATTTAAAAAAAGTCTACAGATTGATTGCAAAATTTTACAGCAATTTGGAAGCGTTAAATTATTGGATAGCAGCTACATTAGCCTGCCCAGTAGCATGGAAGATATGTACAAAGGATATGGCAGTAGCTATAGAGATTGTGAGAATAATACTAAATCAGGAATAAAGCTACAGTTAGTCTTTGATTACCTGAATCAAGCGCTAGATAAGTTAAATTTTATGGAAGGAATAAGGTCGGATCAAGGTTATAGGGATTATCTGAACGGTTTATCAGCCAATGATTTGCTAATATTTGACTTGGGCTACTTTGTGCCTAGTTCTTTTAAACAGATTGATGAAGCAGGTGCATATTTTGTTAGTCGTTATAAGTCTGATACCAATATATATGATATAGAAACAAATCAAAAAATAGAGCTATTGGAGTATTTAGAAGGTCAATTATCTTCAGAAAAAGAAGTATTATTAGGAAAGGAAGTAAAAATTAAGGTAAGAATTATATGTCAAAAGCTAACTGAAGAACAGTCTATGGCTAGAAGAAGAAAGGCTAATAAATTAGCAAAGTCACATGGATATACATCTTCTCAAAAGAATCAAAAGTTATTAGATTGGTCAATATTTATAACTAATGTTCCAGAGAGTAAAATTAATGCTGAACAAATATTGACGGTTTATAGAGTAAGATGGCAAATCGAATTACTATTTAAACTATATAAAAGTCATATCAATCTTGATAAACTAAAAGGAAAGACAAATCCATTTAGAGTATTGTGCGAGCTATACGCAAAATTATGTGCTATTCTCGTATTTCACGAAATGGTTGGCTGTGTAAAACTAAAAAAGAACACGGAGCTCAGTTTAACAAAGGCATTTATTGAATTGAAAAGGCGGGTTAGAGAGCTCTTTTTGATATTAAACAATATTGTCAATAATTTAAAAATTTTTCTAAAAAAGCTTACTATAATCTGGTCAAAGTTTTCTTTGAAAGACAGATATAGGAAGACCAGGGTATCTACTTTAAGCTCTCTACATTCCTTAACTTGACGCGTATGGTTTATTTAACACTCCCTGTTAAGATGCCTAATCTACTTTCAGCTCCTCAGTATGTAAACTGCGTGGTAAAGACTCTAATTCCTTTGCAGCACTTAAACTTTTATTTTTTGCATGTATACCAAGCTTATTGAATTCTCGAGCAGCAGGAAACACCCTTGCTTCAAGAGAGCCAGCAGTTTTATTATAATGATCAACAGCACTTTTTAAGCTCCTGCGCAAATTATCAAAGTTTTCACCCATTGTGCAAATGCGCTCATATAAAATATGACCTAGTTCACTGATTTTCTTTGCGTTTTCAGCTATCATCTCTTGCTTCCATCCATACGCTATTGCTCTCAGCAACGCAATTAGAGTGATCGGTGTTGCAATGATCACTTTTTTTTCCACTCCAATCTCTATCAAAGCAGGCTCATATTCCAGTGCTGCGCTAAAAACCCCCTCCCCTGTTAAGAAAAGCACCACAAGTTCTGGCGTATTTTCAAATTGATTCCAATACTCTTTTTTACCCAAATCATTTATGTGTTTTTTTATTGCCAGGGAATGGTTCTTTAATTTCTCCTTTTGTATTTGCAAATCATTTTGTGATATAGCATCCATGTAAGAATCAAGCGGCACTTTAGCATCTATTATTATTTGCTTTCCAGATGGCATTTTGATTATTAAATCAGGACGCAATAAATTATCCTCGTTTTTATCAATCACTGACGGCTGAGTAAAAAAATCGCAATACTCAATCATTCCTGCCATTTCTACCACTCTTTTGAGTTGCATTTCACCCCATTTGCCCCTAATGTGAGGTTTCCTCAGGGCATTAGCAAGGTTGGAAGTTTGGTTCATCAGCGCTCCAATTTGCTCCTTTAAACCTTCATAGGCCCCTACCCTCTCCTTTTCTAGCTCACGTATTTCATTATCGAATTTTTCTAATTTTTCTTTTATTGGAGTTACAACTTCGTTGATCGTTGCTTGTCTTTTTTTGAAATCGCTTTCCGTTTCTTTTAATTTACTATCGATTACTTCCTTTGCTAAGTTCAGAAAATTATTGTTATTTGTTTGCAAAGCATCAAGAGAGAGCGCTTTAAAAGTGTTTGTTAATCTCTCCTCTGCTTTTGTTAGTAATTCTATTTCCTTTTTCTTTTCCTCACGTTCTTTTTGCAGAGTTACTTCAAGTTCTGCTTTTTTGACCCTTAAATCAACTATTTCTTCATTCTTCGTAAGCAAAGTTTGCTTTGTTTCTTGAAGTTCTTGCTCTAATTTACATAAATTACCCTCAAGGTTTGCTTTCTTTTCGCTCAGTTTTTTTACGATAATGTAGAAAAATAGTAATAGAGAGACAACCAGAGCTATAGAATTGAAAAGCATCAGAATAAAAAAGCTGTATTTACAATTCTATATGATTTTTGTGTGTATAAGAAAGAAAAAAGGAGCACCTAAAGAGGTGACCTTACCCAGAAAAAGTAGAGAGAAAGTTAAGACGTTTTTATCATGAGAATAAATTGTGCAGGAATGCAATAGTTAATAGTAGAATGTCTACGTTATTTGTTATAAAAGATTTCTATGTATTCAAATATGGCAGTTCTGGTTTGTTGAGCGAGAAGTATCAATAAGCAGCTCCCTTTTAAGTGAACTTTTCTGCAACAGAGTTATCGTAACAACAGCCCTTATGGCTCATGCTGGAAATGATGTTTTTTGTATTCAATAGAAATTGGTAATTTTGAGAGGTATACTGTGACCCTTGATCGCTATGTAACAGCAGATTTTTATCGGGTTTGCGTTTATCAACGGCCATCAATAAAGAATCTATAACTAATTATCATGTTACTCATTAACCACCATGCGTGAATATAGGTCAATTATTGCCGCCAACAACCTTCTTTAGTTTTTATGTAGGTAATCCCAAACTTTATTTGGCTGATCAGTAGTAAAATTTTGATCCAATGTGTTCGGAGCCACAACTCGGTTGCTTATTTGCTGTTTTTTATTTTTGAACCTTCGTCTAAACTTGGCTTTAATGCCATTTTCTTGCATAACACTTTGTACTGTTTTAATTTTTGCCTAAAGCTTTTAATTCAGCGTGAATTTTAGGGGCTCCATATCTGCATTTAGAAGCTTGATGTATTTTTTGAATATCTGCTAGAAGCCCTTCTTTTGCTAATTCTTTACTGCTTTTTTCCTTAGCAACCCATACCACCAGTACAAAACCCTACATAGTTCCTGTGTTTTATAGCAATTTCTATATAAAAGAATACTTTACTCTTTTTCTTTGCCCAGGGCTTTTTTTAAAATGTCTCTTTCTCTTGTTAGTTCTTTTTTTAGATCAAATCTTTCTTTGTCATAAGGAGCCTTTGCCTGGAAATGCGTATGCTCCAGACATTTTTCCATCATATTTTCTTACTTAACATACTGCCATCTATACCTAGATCTTTTGCTATTTTTGTACTTGCTTGACCTGTTTCTTTAACCAGCTTAACAGCTTCTAATTTGAATTCTGCTGTATATTCTCTTCTATTTGTCATATTTTGAAAAAACGTTTTATTTTACTCCAAAAACGTTTTAACTTTCTCTCTACTTTTTCTGGGTAAGGTCAATTTACCGCCGCGGCGCTAACTAGTAGCGGGATGACGGGTTACCAAATTGTAGAAGTTGCTTTAGCTATAAATTCAAGTTTTATCAATGTCTTGTGTTGTTACCCAAATAATGGTTGTGCAAGCGCTTAATTTTTTGATCAAAAAGGAACAAGTTTAGTAAAAAATAATGATATTATTAGTGGAACATAAAACAGTCCCACTGCAGTACTGATTAGAAGCAACAGAGTAGCTTTATCTGGTTGATAATTCAAAATATTAGCAAGTATTATACTGGACCCAGAAACTGGAATAATAGCCAGCAACATCAGTGCTTTATATATGCTCTCATCGTATATACCTATAACATGCTTGTCTAAAAGGACAATTCCTAAAACAAACAGTGGCCAGAATACGTACTTTGCTGTAATAGTGATCAAAGCAAGCTTCCAATCTATTTTAAAGCTTGCAATATTCGCAATGCTCACTCCAAGTAGCACCATTCCTAATGTGACAAAAGTACTTCTAATGTTCATCATAACATCTGTTAAAAAAGTAGGTATTTGTATATCGTATATACTTAAAAAGAAGCCCAGAACCATCGCATAAAGCGAAGGAAGTTTGAACAACTTTAATATGCATTCTTTTGCGGTATAAATACCATTTGCAGCTATGTAAAATCCTAAGCTGTTTTCAAATAGCGCCATTCCTATATAACAAACAACATATACAGATACTGAATCTTCATCAAATAAAGCCATGGCAATCGGCAGGCCAAAATAACCCATACTTGTGCTACCCGAGCTAAATGCTAATATGTTTCTCGTGTTATCCTTAAATAAAAAAGAAGAAAGATAATACACTGATAAGGACATAGTGCTACCTATAAACCATATCAAAATCGGCAGAGAAATTACTTTTAAATTAACTTCTGTATGAGAAACTCCATATAAAATCACTATTGGATTAGCTATATAAAAGAGTATTTGAGATATAGTGTTTCTATCAATTTTAAGACATTTTCCTGCTAAATAACCAATAAATATCGTAATATAAATAGGTAATATTTTTAGGAAAAGAGTAAAGAACATACTAGCCTATTGTGATACTTTTGACTGATAAAGTAATATTAGATCTTAAGGTATTGTAAAAGTAAACAAAATTTATTTTCCAATTTATCCAGCTCATAGTTAATTAAATTAGTGCCAAAATTTGTTTTTACATAGGACTTAAGAATGACATTTTTATGATAAAATTATGTTAAGTTTCTATAAAGCTTCTTGCATATTTTTAAATAATGACATATTTACTAAAAATTAAACTGCTTGTAGTAATTTAGACGAACTGTTGAAAAAGTAAGAGGAAATAAGTAAAGTTAGGACAGAGAGTAAGAGCTTTAACATAGTTGTCATATTTTTCTCAATTAACTCTGGTGTCCAATTTATCCACCACCTCTTTACGTGAGGTGTTTCTAACCATTTTAATAACAGTAAAAAATGTTCTTCTTTCAACGCTTTAAATGTGATATTTTTATTCATTAATTGAAAATCTCAAATGTTACTACCATTTCTATTAATCCTGTCTCTAATTGCCAAGTTCATTGAAATTGACATTTCCGTACCTAGTTTTCCTGATATGGTGCGCTATTTTAACGTATCAGAAGGAACAATTCAATTAACTATTGCTTATAATTTTTTAGGCTTTTGCATAGGAGGGTTGTTTTTCGGTCCATTGTCTGAATGCTACGGCAGAAGGAGAATTATGATCATAGGTAACACTTTGTTATTAATCGGCGCTGTTGGTTGTGTTTTTGCACCGTCGATTTTTTGGCTTTTAATCTCTCGCTTTGTTCAGGGCATTGGTGTCAGCACATCTGTAGTTGTGTTTGCAATCGTTGCAGACAGCTATAAAGGTGACGAAGCGGTGAAATTTATTGGAATCATGAATTCTGTTCTTACAGTTGTCATGGCAATTGCGCCAGTGTTAGGCAGTTTCATCAATGAAATTGTAGGATGGCGTGGTAATTATGCAACTGTTGCAATACTTTGTTTGATCTCTTGGGTTTTGCTGCTTTTAGCGTTACCAGAAACAAAAAAGGACCGCGATATTTTCAGTTTGAAAAAAACGATGAAAGATTACAGAAAACTACTATCTAATCCGAGGTTTGTTACGTTGTCTTTGATGTCAAGCCTCTTTTCTGCTGCTTATATGTCATTCATCACTTGTGGACCTTTTCTGTATATGAAGACTTTTGGTTTATCTAGCACTATTTATGCACTACATCAAGGTGCAATAGTTGGGTGCTTCTCACTCATCAGTCTATTTGCTGGCAAAATCTTGCAGAAACTTGGAGCAATAAAGTGTGTAATTTCTGGTACGAGCGTGGGTGCTATTGGGTCTCTATTGCTTGTAATATTCAGTATAATTGTACCCCACTCTTTCTACTTAGTAACACTGTCTATGATTATTTTTTCTATCGGTTGTGCAATTTTCCAGCCAGTGATTTTTAATGCATCAATAAATGTTTTCCCTGAAATTAAAGGCACAGCTTCTTCTGCAGTCTCGTTCATTAGAGCTTTTATCATGGCTATTTTTATCGGCTTAACAAGCTACATTTACAATGGTCAAACAATTAGTGTAGCTGTTCTTGTTTTATCCGCGATAGTACTAGAACTTGTTTTTACTGTCTATCTATTGCGTTTAAAAGATCCTATGTAATTAATAAAGATATTCCATTGTAGGCTGCTAACTTTCCCCTGCCAATCTTTCTGCTTCACTACGTGAGATTAATGCCTCAATAAATTCATCTAGTTCGCCTTCTTTGATAATCTGCTCTAGCCGATGTGAAGTTAGATTAATTCTGTGGTCTGTTATTCTTGATTGTGGGAAATTATATGTTCTTATGCGCTCGGAACGATCACCAGAGCCAATCTGACTTTTCCTCATTGTTGACCTTTCCATTTCTTTTTTTTGTCTTTCAATTTCGTATAGCCTTGCCCTCAATACTTTGAGCGCTTTAGCTTTATTTTTATGCTGCGATTTTTCATCTTGCTGTATCACAACTATCCCTGTTGGCAAGTGGGTGACCCTTACTGCGCTGTCAGTTGTATTCACTGATTGCCCTCCAGGACCACTGGATCTATAAACATCTATTCGTAAGTCTTTTTCTTCTATTTTAAAGTCAACTTCTTCTACTTCAGGTAATATCGCAACAGTAGCGGCAGAGGTATGCAACCTTCCTGAGGATTCAGTTTCTGGCACTCTCTGTACTCTGTGCACCCCTGATTCAAATTTCAACCTTGCAAAAACTTCTGTTCCATTAATGAGTGCAGAAGCTTCCTTATAGCCACCTATACCTGTATTAGAAATGCTTATTGGCTCGAACTTCCAATTTCTTCTTTCTGCATATTTTTGATACATACGAAATAACATTGCTGCAAATAATGCTGCTTCTTCTCCGCCTGTACCTGCTCTAATTTCTAATATTGCATTTCTTGAGTCATCTTCATCTTTGGGCAATAATGCTAACTTTAATTTTGCTTTTATTTTTGGTAATAATACCTTGTGCTTTTCGAAAAATTCTTCTTTTGCTAACTCTTTTATATCACCTTCGCTGTTTTCATCTTTCATTATTTCTTCTAAGTCTGAAATTTCCTCTTTCAGCGTGTTATATTCATCAATTATCTTGATTATTGGCCTGAGCTCAGAGTATTCCTTTGAAAGGGTAATGAATTCTTTTTGACTTAAATTGGTAGGATTTTCCAAATTCCTCTCTATATCATTAAATTTTTTCTTTAAGTCTTGTAAATTATTTTCCATATCCATATAGCACAGATCTAGCTAAGTAATATATACTGAAATAAAAAATTTCTTATATCAAGCAATAACACTATAATATACCTACTACCTTCTAGTTGAATATAATGGCAAAACAGATAACATCAAACTGCAATTTCATATTTGGAGCTTCGGACATAAAATCATTACCAAATGAGTCGGCTCCAGAGATTGCGTTTGCTGGTAGATCAAATGTAGGAAAATCCAGTCTGATTAACTTACTGATAAACAGCAAAAAAGCTGCCAGAGTTTCCTCTAAACCTGGATGCACTAGACAAATAAATTTTTACTCTATGTACAATGATAAGTTCAGGCTTGTTGACCTACCAGGGTATGGTTATTCTCATGCAGGTAAGGAGGAAATTATACAATATTTAAACTTAATTGAGTATTATCTAATTCAAAGAAGAAATCTAAGAAGAGTGTTTGTGTTGATAGATAGCAAGGTAGGATTAAAAGAAATAGACAAAGACTTCATTTATTGGTTAATATATAATAACATTAACTTTAACGTTGTGCTAACAAAAATAGATAAAGTAAGTCAAAAAAGCTTAGGTGCTGTTATAGAAGATATTCAAAGATGGATTAATAATGAGAATGTGTCAATTCATCAAATGAGCATCCGTGTTAAGCATAAAATAACCAAGGTAAGAGATGAGTTTTTCAAGTTTACAAGATAAAAAAATGAAGAGTAGTGAATTCTTAAAGGGTGAGGTATCATTTGAACAAAAAGCAGAAATATTATTTGAAGTGCTATCTAATATACCTAGCTTTGTAGGCGAGACTTTTGTCATTAAATGCGGTGGTACAATAATCTTAGATGAAACACTATTTAACACTTTTGTGCATAATGTTGTCTTGTTGAAGCAGCTTGGTATAAATCCGGTAATAATTCATGACGGAGAATATGAAATTAACTCGGTGTTAAAAGTGCTGGGTATGGACAGTAAATTTGTGAATGGTATCAGACTTACAGACAGAGACACTATGAAAATCATTGAAATGGCACTGTGTGGCTCAGTTAATAAAAAAATTGTTCAGCATATAAATTCTGCTGGTGGTTCAGCTATTGGATTATGTGGAAAAGATGGTAACTTAATTAAAGCCGAAAAAATAACCGCTACGCTTAGAGAAGATAGATCAAATAATATCGAAAAGATATTAGACATGGGGTTCATCGGTAGACCCACTGAAATCAATCCTGATATATTATTTTTTATTGAAGAATCAGATTTTATACCAGTTATTGCACCAATTGGTCATGGAAAAGATGGGGAAACATATCATATTGATGCCGATAGCACTGCAAGCGCAATCGCAATCGCAGTTTCTGCATCTAAAATGATAATCTTGAGTGACACAGATGAAGAAATAGATAAAATTGGTGGCAGGAAGATATCTGTTAAAAATTTAAATGCATCGATTGATTGTGGGAAAATTAAAGGGGAAAAATTTATTGAAAGGCTTATGGCATACGTTAAAATGGCGGAGGAATGTGCTGGAGTTGTTCACATAGTTGATGGTAGAATACCTAACATTATGCTTGATTTATTTACTGAGAGTAATTCAAGCATATCGATTGTGAGTGATTTATAGCTATACTGCTTGCAACTACACGAATACCAAGAGGGTGTCATTCAAGTAGCTGACACTGGAATGACAGCAATCTACGTCATACCGCGATTCATTCGCGGTATCTCTAGATCCCGCTAACAAGTAGCTGGATGACGGTTGTCAGGGTGTCATCCCAGCGCCCTTATGATGTCATCCCAGTGCCCAGACACTGGGATCCAGAAGACTTAATTTCAACCAAGTGGCTGCATAATAAGGACTAGATTCCAGACTGGAATGACATCATAGAGGCACTGGGATGACAAAAAAAGGAGCACTGAACTTGTCAAGGAATTTTATGGCCTAGCGTCACGCGCTGGAATGACATCATTTACATTTATCACTTTTGCAGATACAATTTACATGCTATAATTGAGTCTTCATAGATGGTAAATTGGAGTGCAAAGAAGTAAAATTAAAGTAGA
Organism: Wolbachia endosymbiont (group A) of Cydia splendana; assembly: GCF_947179475.1. Lineage (NCBI taxonomy): Bacteria > Pseudomonadati > Pseudomonadota > Alphaproteobacteria > Rickettsiales > Anaplasmataceae > Wolbachia > Wolbachia endosymbiont (group A) of Cydia splendana. The sequence continues at coordinate 240,358 of NZ_CAMXBP010000001.1, read as the reverse complement.
AATAAAAAGGTTATCACACGGAGAAGACTTGTCTCTTCCATGTTATGCAACTACGCAGAGTGCTGGCATGGATCTTTATGCTGCATTGAATGATTCTGCTGTTTTAAATCCACTTGAAAGATTACTTGTTCCAACTGGAATTGTGATTGCAATACCAAACGGTTTTGAGGGGCAAATCCGCCCACGTTCTGGTCTTGCTGCAAAACATGGAATCACTGTCTTAAATTCTCCGGGTACTATAGACTCTGATTATCGAGGTGAAGTTAAAATTTGTCTAATTAATCTAAGTAATCAGCCATACGAAATAAAAAGAGGAGATAGAATCGCACAAATCCTTATTTCTCCTGTATCTCAGGTAATTTGGGATGACAGAGAAGAATTCTGCGCAGAAGAAACCGGTCGCAATGCAGGGGGCTTTGGCTCAAGCGGCAGGTAGCTTACGAAAAAGCTTAACTATGACAGTTCTTTTATACACAATTTAAGCATATTAATATTTTATTAAATGAAGTCGTTTATGCTAACTTTCAAAAATCATTGTGGCCAGCTCCACAAAGCAAACACTGTATTTGTTGCATTTACTGCTATATACGTTATAGGTGGATTAGCAATACTTTCAACACCGCTTTGGAGGCCTTCAACTTGCAAGCTAGCAGCTTTTGCAGCTACACCACTTGGAATGGGCGTTTTAGCATTTGTTGCTGCTGCGCTGACTTATTTAGCAATATATGCTATCAGCAAAAATAACGAAATATCTGAGTTGAAAGCTCTGAAGGTTATTAAGGATGGGTTGCTAGTAACAAAAGACGCATTTAGGGAAATTGCAAGGAATAACCAAGTTAAAGATGAAGAAGGTAAGGTAGAAAAGGATAAATATTATATAGACTTCAGCTTAGAAGGCAAGAACTACCGTATTATTGTTGATATTAATCAGCTTACCAGTATACTAGGCAATACTTTACTCTTCAAGATAGGTTCACTAAAAGAGAAAAACGATGAAGGTAAGTTCGAGGCAGTAAATGAAACAAAGTGGAATAAAACATTAGGTTTAGACAAAGATGGTGCTAAAGAGGTTAACACTTATTTAGGCTCACCTATTGTTGAACAAGCTGCTAAAGGAAAAGTACCAGACTAGACAGCTAAGTATAAAAGAGGTAGATTAAGTCTGCCTCTTTGTTTTTTTGATTTTCAGTGTTACGCGCATAACTGCATGGATGTTGCGATTCTCAAGGCAACGTATCTGTTTAGATGCATGGCTAATGCTGAAACAAAAATTCCAGTGTTCCCTTTCTTGTCATCCAAGTAGCTGACACTGGGATGGCTTTGTTGCATCACACTTTATGAGATGGTGATTTATGGTAAATTCATGTAACTATCTCAAATTTAGCCATACCAATATCAGTGAATTTATTAAGCAAATAGCATTTAGTTCTTTTTCTCGATTTATCTCAGATTTATTCCTAAAACTAAATCCGAATATTTGCTTTAATCTTGAGAAAAACCCTTCAATATAAGATCTTTTCCCATAATTTACTTCTTTTTTCCATTCTTTCATGCCATCTTCACCGTATAATTTTATTAACCTAATAGCAGCATTCCTGTCAGACATATAATCTATTTCTGGATGTTCTGCCGCATTGTTTATTGGTGGAATTTTTGTCTTTATATCATATTCGTTACACAACTTATAAAACTTGTGCCTATCACATGCTCTATCTGCATATAGTGCTTTTATGGCATGCTGAAAATCAACTTCTTTTAGCAAATCACAAGCTCCATAGTGATCAGAGTAGACACCGTTACTGTATTTTACAGCTATGGCTTTTTTGTTGTTTATATTCAACATTACGTGCAATTTTCTCGTTTGCTCATAGCCACGATATTTTCTGTCAGTGCTATTTTCCTTGCTGTGTGTTGTTGTATATACTAATTCCTGTACTGTCTATAGCAATTTCGATATCTTCCATATTATTTTCTGCAATCATTTATCTTAATATTAAGTTTCTTAAACCTTCTTGATGCTTGTGAATAGCTGATAACTGCCAAATCTCTTCCTATTTGTTACAAATACCCTTTTATAAACCCGACTGTTTGTCTTAAACCAATTCTAAAGAAACTGACGATTATATGCACCAAAATCACAACTTTATCACTATAAATATAGTTGCCGCCCTGCATTTTTGGACAATTCTCGTACCAATTTTCTATGGCGTCATTGATATAACAAAAAATGCTTCCTCTTTCTTGGAGAAATTTGTTATATTCATGGCAGTTACTGACTCTCATTTTTTGTGGCATATTTTTTCTTCAACAGTTAAATGGCTATTTATAATGAATTTTGTCAGTAACTGCCAGTTCTTTTCACTTGAGCGATGCAACAAAGCCCACTGGGATCCAGCTTTTGATCGAAAATGTTGTATAGTGCACAATCAATTTTTCTGGATTCCAGTGGGCTTTGTTGCATCGCTCTTCGGATAGTAGGTAACGCACAATAAATTTATGAAGCTATCTCAAATTTAGCCATACCAATATCAGTGAACTTATTGAGCAAATAGCATTTAACAAGTAGTTCCTTCTCTCTATTTGTCTCAGATTTATTCCTAAAACTAAACCCGAATGTTTGTTTCAGTCGCGAGAAAAAACTTTCTATATAAGATCTTTTTCCGTAGTTTGTTTGCCTTTTCCACCTCTTCATTCCATCTTCGCTGCATGATTTTATTAGTCTAATTGCAGCATTTCTCTCAGCCATATAGTCTAACTTTGGATGCTCTGCTGCGTTGTTTTTCGGAGGAATTTTCGTTTTTATACCATATTGATTACACAGCTTATAGAGCTTTTCTCTGTCATATGCCCTATCTGCATATAGTACTTTTATGACATACTGAAAATCGACTTCTTTTAGCAAATCACAAGCTCCATAGTGATCAGCCGTTACTGTATTTTACAGCTATGGCTTTTTTGCTGTTTGTATTCAACATTACATGCAATTTTCTTGTCTGTTCATAGCTGCGATACTTTCTATCTTCGCTATTTTCTTTGCTATGACCAGGAGTGTTGTTGTATATACTAATTCCTGTACTGTCTATAGCAATTTCGATATCTTCCATATTATTTTCTGCAATCATTGATCTTAATATTGAGTTTCTTAAACCTTCTTGATGATTGTGAATAGCTGATAACTTGCAAATTTTTCCCAATTTGCTCAAGGTATCCTGCTATAAACCCAACTGTTTGCCTCAGGCCTATTCTAAATAAACAAGTTATTATGTGCACCAAAATTACAACTTTATCGCTATAAATATTGTTGCCACCTGGTATTTTTGGACCATTCTCGTACCACTTTTCTATGGCTTCGTTGATATAATGAAAAATATTTCCTCTTTTTTCTAGAAATTTGTTATATTCGCTATGGTTACTGACCCTCATTTTTTGTGGCATATTTTTTCTTTCAAGGTTAAATGGCTATTTTATAATGAATTTTGTCAGTAGCCACCAGATTTTTTCAGTTGCTATGCAACAAAGCCATTCCAGTGTCAAGCACTGGGATCTGGTAGACAATGTTCATACAGCAGCTACTCGGATGACACCTTGTGCTTGCTGGCTATAATTGCTAAGGATTTTTATTTAATTTAACTGCATCTTTTGCCTTATCCAATAACCCATTAATAAAACCTATTTCGCTTGGTTTATCAAGTAAATCAGATGCAATGTTAGTATATTCATTAATGACAACTGGAACTGGCGTATCACAATTAGCTAACTCACATATTGCAACACGCAAAATAGATAAGCTTATAAGATTTAACCGTGAAAGGGACCAACTTGGGTGTAAATAAGACTCTATTATTTTATCATATTCTTCACTGCTTTTTATAACCTTATATAACAAGTTTTCTAAGAACTGATGTTCAAATTCTTCACATTCAAATATATCTTTCAACTTATTTATGTAGTCCTTAAGCTCACAATTTTCCAGTTTAAAAGTGCTTTTGTTGTAACCTACGAAAATATTTGAATAAGCAATTTGTACAGCAAGAAATCTTGCCGTGCTTCTTTTTATGCGCCACTTTTTATCTACTGGTTTTTCCTCCATTATTTTAATTTATTGTGTAAATCTATCATACGCAAAACAGTTGAGGCTGCATGGCCACCAACGTTCTTTTTGTTTTTATCAGCTCTAACTAGTGCTTTATCTTTGCTGTCAGCGGTAATTACACCCATACCAAGGGGTATTGCATAATGCATAACAACCTCATTTAAGCCTTCAATTACTCCTTTACAAACATATTGATAATGATCGGTTTCACCGCGAATTACGCACCCAAGAGCTAAATAACCATCATAATTAGTATGCCCACTCTTGACTGCAAAAAGAATTGTAGCTGGTATCTCAAATGTACCAGGAACCTCGACTACATCGTAACTGGCATTACTGCCTTTTAATTTATCAATTGCACCTTCAAGCAAAAGGTTCGCTATTTCAGTATAATAAATCGAATTAACTATTAGTATTCTCGACATTTACTACCACTTTTTTTGTTAAAAACAACTTTATTAATGACTGTTGAATTAGAGTTATAATATTACTAAATATCCAATATATTACCAGGCCGGCAGGAAAAGAAGAAAAAATAAAGACAGAAATGTAAGGTAAAAACTTCATAACATTTACTTGAATATCATCTTTACTGGTTTGATCTTTCTCACTTAGCTTCTGCTGAATTATCATGGTGGCACCGAAAATTATAGGTAAAATGCCTATAGAAATAGGAAAGTTATAATTAAACAACCCAAATAATGTAAAGATGTTCGTTGGGTCAGGAGCTGAAAGATCCTTAATCCATAAAAAAAAAGGAGCATGCCTCATCTCTATAGTAACAAATAATACTTTATATAGAGCAAAAAATACCGGTATTTGTATTAGCATGGGAAAAATGCTCGACATTGGATTTACGTTGTTTCTCTTAAACAATGCAATTGTCTCTTTATGCTGCTTTAAGCTGTCATTTTTATACAACTCTTTTATACGAGTTAATTCAGGATGCAGGCTTTTTACCTTAAACATCGAAATATATGATCTATTAGATAAGGAAAGCATCAAAAGTTTGATTACTAAAGTCAGCAATAATATTGCTAAGCCAAAATTTTTTAAAGCGAAGTTAAAATATTCAAGCAGTAAAAACACTGGTTTAGTTATAAAGTAAAGAACACCAAAATCTACAGCTTTATCAAACAGGGGTATATTGAGAGTGTCCTTATAAGAATCCAGTAAATTCAACTTTTTTGCTCCAGCAAAAAAATAATTCACATTAGAAACGCTTGCACCAGGAAGTATGCTCTTGTAAGGTTTGACAAAATCTACTTGGAATTTATCAGTATTATTAACGTTTGTGTGTTTAATGCTTACATTTATTTTATCAGATTTTTCAGGTATGATGGCTGTGAGCCAGTATTTATCAGCAAAACCAAACCAATTTTTTTCACTCGTGCTTGCTTTTATTAAATGTTTTTTGGAAATATCCTTATATGTCCACTCCTCTAGTTTATTATCAAATGCACCCAGTACTCCTTCATGGGATATCCAATAAGATTCGTTGATATTGTCACGTTTACGGTTAATTTTACCATAAGGAACCAAAACTACATTATCCTTTGTATTATTTTCAACAACTTGCTCAACTTTAAACATGTAATTATCGTCGAGGTTAATTTTCATTCTAAATAAAATGCCATTCTCATTGTCCCAAGATAAATTGACCTCTTTTTGATTAAGTTTATCTGCTCGCCAGACTGCTTTAGAATCTGGAACTTTAATCTTGTTACTCGGATCGAGCCACCCAAATTCTGCAAAATATACATCTTTTGATTCTGCAGGTGACAGTAACACCACTTGTGGAGAAGAAGAACTCGGTTCTAAGTGGTAATTAGTTAAAATTAAGTCATCAAACCTTGCACCTTTCAGAGAAATTGATCCTTTAATCATGTTATTGGTTAAACTAACCCTCTGTTCTCGAGTAGAATTAATAATTTCAGAACGATTTTGGTGTATTATAGGAGCAAGGTCGTTAAAAGATTCGATATGTTCAATATTTTCAATCAATGGCTGATTTTGGTTTGTACTAAAAAAATTATCATAAATAATACGCCAAGACACCATGATTAACATGGAAAGGATAGCTGCCAAAATTAAACTTTTTGCTTCTGACATGAAATTAAATCAAACATATCTTCTTAAAGTGTATACTAAATATTGTACTAAAACAATGAAATTTACTTATTTTTAATAATAACTTTTAACGCTGATCTTTAAAATTTATTTTAATAGCTTCAAATTTTAACAATATGAACGCGGTGAAAAATCTAGTTATTTGGTTGCTAATAATAGCCACTACTGCAATGCTTATTGATTCACAAAGGGAGAAACTAAGCGACAGATTTCTCAGTACTTTTTTACCATATAAAGGAAGAATTCAAAATAGCGGTCAGAATAGTGGAAGTATTGAATTTACGAAGTCATATGATGGACACTTTTATATTCAGGCTCAAGTCAATGATCGCAATATAACGTTTTTGCTTGATACTGGAGCAACCGATATTGTTCTATCACAAAAAGACGCATTACATGTTGGTATTAACTTACAAAATGTTCAGGATTTTAAAATATATGAAACTGCGAAAGGTCAAATAAAAGCTGGAGTGGTTCAAATACCTCAAGTTAAAATAGGAAATTTTTTGATTAATGATGTACAGGCAAGCGTTAACACTCATTCTATGTCTCATTCACTACTTGGAATGAGCTTTTTAAGGTATTTTCATTTCACTATAAGAGATAATAAGTTGATATTATACCGCGACTAAACACTTCTACAATCTACTTATCAAAGCTCTGTAGGTCAATATAGGAGCAGAAATAAATATTGCAGAACAAGTGCCAATCAAAATACCAAAAAAAATGATCAAGCTGAAGTCTCTCACTGCATCTGTGCAGATTAATACCAAAGGAAGAGCAGCAAGAAGGGTTGTACCAGAAGTTAATATAGTGCGAAATAATGTAGCGTTGATACTTGCATCTACTACCTCACTCATCCGCCCACTTTTACCACTCCTGCGATACTCTCGAATCCGATCATATATAATTACTGAGTTATTGATTGAATAACCAATGACAGTGAGGAGAGCTGCAACTGATGAAATATTAAACTCAATGCCAGTTAGGCTAATAAAACCAACAGTTAAAATCACGTCATGAATCAGTGCTGTTATTCCACTGAATCCACATTGCCAATTAAATCTAAACCAAACGTAAAAAAATATTCCAACAATCGCGATCAACATGGATAACATTCCTTCAAATATTTGTGTTGAGCTTATTTGTGGGCCAACATAGTCTATTTTACGATAGCTTATTGAGCTACCTAGCTTTTCTTCTAGTATGCTTTTTATCTTTTTGATTTTATCTTCATCTCCTTCATCTTTAAAACGCATGACTAAATTATCACCCGCTTTTGAACTCTGCACTGTAAAACCATTTTCTTTTAATGCATCGAGAATAGAGTGATTCTCATCTGAAGATTTTATCTCTATCAAAATTCCGCCTGCAAAGTCTATGCCTAAGTTCACTCCACGCAGTACAACAATGAGCATTGAAAAGATGATAAGAATAATGCTAACGAGTGCTGTCAAATTTCTATATTTACTAAACTTGATATTGAGGTTATCTGGAATGAGTCTAAGTGCCATGCTATTTACTTAAACTTGAATTTTATATACTTTTCAAAAAATTCACTAGTTTATTCTGTGATTGTTTGATTATGTCAATTTTTCCATCAGTTAATTCTTGTCTGTCAATTAAGTTCTATCTAGCTTGCATACTACCATTTTGAAGTACATTACAAAAGCGAAATACTGCCAATTTGGCCCATCATTTTATCTCTGCAAGCTTATCCCCCCCTTGCTATGTTAGCAACGCAACCTAAGCTAGGTTCCTTCATAGCAGTGTTAGGTACACTGCCATATCTTTCAAAACTTTCATGCTCTATAGCTTCCTCAACACTTTTTCCTCCTAAAAGACAGTTTTCCCCTAAACTTTTTCCCCTATTTTTTAACTCATTAAGCCTTGCTCTGTTTTCCCCATCAATCTCCACTTTTATTTTATTGCTGCCTTTCTCACTAGGACTTAGATAAATACTTATCTCTCCTACCTCAGTAGTAAAAGACATTTCAATACCACCTTTTGAGACATCCATGTAATTTCTTTTTCCCCCTATTTCTTCTACATTTTCAACTCTTACTATACTTTCTCCAATTTTGAGTATGCCAACTCTTAAATTTAAGTCTTTGGCTTTTTCATTGTTTAGGATTTCTGCAACTTCAACAATACTATCTTGCGAATATTCTATACAAAAATATCCATTATCCTTGTCTAGTCCTAATACATTTTGAGTCTGCTTGCTTTTGTTTACAATACTTTCATATGCTAAATTATTAAGTCCTAAAATATTTTTATTCCTTTGACTTAAAATCTCTTTTTCTCTGTAAATACAATTTACATAATCATCGTACCTTTCTTTAGTAAATTTATTTAAAGTTGCACCCTCCGATATTACTTGTAATATCTTTTTCTCCTCTAGAAGTCTAGAATTCTCAGTAGAATCGACCCAATATAGTTCTTGTGTTGTATTAATTATACAGTCTACAAAGGACTCGCCGTCTCTATATGGAAAAGTGAACATAATTCTTTGTTCCAGTGCTTGGCTTATAACTTCATCAAGTCTCCCTTTCAACCTTACTATTACCCACAAATAAAAACATAGTATTGTATTTACTCAAATAATTTAATTTTATTAACCTGAAAGCTTATTAGATTAAAATTATTAAACTAAGAGTTATAATTTTAGCAACTAAAAGCTGTAAATTGCACCATATAAACAGTTATTTCAAGCAAAAGTTATGCCATTAAGAGCTATGCAACAAACATTTATATTTGTGGGTAATAGTAAGCCTTTCAACTCCTCAATATCATCTTCACATAGACCAACTTCATGTGAACTACTAAGGATTTTGTCCATTTCTTGCCAAATATTTTCATACTTCTCCCTTTCTGCTTTATTCAGTTCTATTTGGGCTAAAAAAAAAGAATCTTTTTTTCTTATTATGTTTGTGTTTTCATCATGAAAACTTAGATGACTGTAGCGTTCACCACAATCTGTATCATAATGACCAACATTATCATCACCACCATACGCGTCAAGTTAAGGAAATAAAGGTATGAAAGAGATAGAATAATAAGGTATAAGTTCTCCCAGATATACTTTTAGTGAGAGAACCAATGAATAAAATAACTTGCTTATCAAAAAAGCTCAAAGAATTTTTTAATGAAAAAGCAGAGAAAATCTCAATTACAACAAGGTTTATAAAAAGAAAGAGAAAGCTAAAAGGTTCATCATTCGTAAAAGCCATGGTCTTGGGTAATATAGGAGTTGATAATTGTAGCGTAGAAACAATGTGTCAATTACTAAACGAGGACTCGATAGATATAACAAAACAAGGTTTGGATTTTAGATTTACTGAAGAAGCAGTGGAATTTATGAAAAGGATGTATAATGAATCTGTGATTCTCTTTAAAAATATCTTGCAAGTTGATTGCAAAATCTTACAGCAATTTAATAGTGTTAAATTATTGGACAGTAGCTATATTACTCTACCTAACAGTATGGAAGAGATGTATAAAGGTTATGGTACTAGCTACAGTGGCTATGAAAGCAATACTAAGTCTGGAATAAAGTTACAATTAGTTTTCGACTACATGAATCAGATAATAGACCAACTTAATTTAACGGAGGGGGTAAGATCAGACCAGGGATATAGGAAACATTTAAGTAATATATTAAGCAATGATTTGCTAATATCTGATCTCGGTTATTTTGTGCCAAGTTCTTTTAAACAAATCAATGAAATAGGAGCTTATTTCATAAGTCGTTATAAATCCGATACCAACATATATGATGTAGAAACAAATCAAAAAATGGAGTTATTAGAATGTTTAGAGGATAAGTTATTTTTAGAAAACGAGGTATTGTTAGGAAAAGAAGCAAAAATTAGAGTAAGAATTATATGTCAGAAACTAACTGAAGAACAGTCTATGGCCAGAAGAAGGAAAGCTAATAGATTAGCAAGATCGCAGGGATATACATCCTCTAAAAGAAATCAAAAATTGTTGAACTGGTCAATATTTATAACTAATGTTCCAGAAAATAAAATTAGTGCTGAGCAAGTATTAACGATTTACAGAGTAAGGTGGCAAATTGAGTTATTATTTAAATTGTATAAAAGCCATATCAGGCTTGATAAGCTAAAAGGAAAGCCATGCAGAGTATTATGTGAACTATATGCTAAATTGTGCGCAATTCTTATATTTCACGGCATAGTTGGTTGCACAGAAGTGAAAAAGAATACAGAACTTAGCTTAACAAAGGCATTTATTGAGCTAAAAAGGCGGGTTAGAGAGTTATTTTTAGTATTAACCAAAATTAATAGTTTAAAAGCATTTCTTAAAAAACTCACTATAACTTGGTCGCGATTTTCATTAAAAGACAAACGTAGAAGGGCTAGAGTATCCACTTTAACCTCTCTAAATTTGCTCACAATCTCTTAACTTGACGCGTATGATCATCACCACAGTCCGAACTGTCTTCTGAGTTCCCATCACTATCTGACCAATTGTTAACTTTCGGAAATTCTGAGCTTTTCTGTTCACCTTCAAAAGTCTGATTACTACCACCAGCGCCCTTTGTCAAATTTTCTTTACTTTCACAAGAACCATCTGAACCATAGCCCTCATTCCCTTTTGGATCTGAATCATCTGGATTACAATCAGAAGTTATTTCTGTATCTTCAGAAATCTGTTGATTATCACTTTCACCTAACAAACCACCATTTGTTGGATTACATACATTTTCTGTATATTTTTGATTATTTTGTGCTTCTATTTTCCTCTTCTTGTACAACGGTTCAAACTGATCAATTTCAATCGATCGTACTCGTTTCCTTGAAGGAAAGTCCTCTGGAATCTGATCCTCATCGTCAGAATTGTGACCTGAATCACAAATTACATGATCATTGCAGGTAGAATTATGCTCTACTGAATCAGTACTTTCAAAAATTTGTGGATTATTACTCACGTCTGGCAAATCACCTGATAAACCAGTCTGATGATTATTTTCACCTGCCCAACCATCAGTTGGTGTTGGAATGCATATTCCTGTATATCTTTGGCTATCAAGAGAATCATTAGTTAATTGTACTGCTGTATAAGTTGCCCGGTCATCCTCATCATCGGAACTAATACCTGAATCATGGCCATCACCTTCTTCAATCTTTTGAGTTTCTATATCGTGTTCATTTATTTCGCTCGACGAATCATAGTTGGAAGGGTTATACTGTTGATTAGGACGTTTAAAAATTTGATGCCAATCGCTGTAAGGCTCCTTAAAATCGAAAGCAGTGCGTATAGCTTTTTCCTTGTCTGATACCCCACCATTCATATTGTATAACCATTACTCACTAATCCCTTAGTGAATATCGTAATATATAGGTCTGTCAATAAAAAAATATAACTTTCTTTGGTTCTAACCTTTGCAAATCAGTATCTATAGCCCGGTAATTTCTCATATATTGCACTCTGGACCTAGGAGCGTTGTTAATAAATCCACGACAGCTAGACAACCTTCGCCCGTTTACTAAAAGGAAAAGCAGCAAAGAGCGAACCAAAAGCGATAAGAAAGGATCCAAGCCAGATTATAGACATTCCAGGTTTATAGTGCACTTTGGCTGCGATTTTGCTCTTACTCTTATCAATCTCTCCAATTACAACATAAATATCAGAAAATAAATTGTGGTAGATACTGCTTTCAACATTTTTCTGACCTTCCACAAGGTAAAATCTATATTCAGGGGTCATCTCACCTAATATCTTATTATTCAGCAAATTCCTGATATCCATTGTACCCCTCACTGCATGGAAATTTTTTTCTTTTATTAGCTCAATATTTCGTAAAGTAACTTTAAATTTATTGACTGTTATGCTATCCCCTATTTTTAAGTAATTTTCTTTTTTCTCCTGCCAACCAACCGAATATGCTATACCAAGCACTAGAATTGCCACTCCAGCATGAGCTGCCATCATTGCATAGTAGGATTTAGAAACTTTTCTTGCTAATAAAATTGATTCACCAAATGCTACCTTAAATAAACAAATTCTTTTACTGTATGCTTCTAAAACAAAGATTAATAATGCTATGGAGATAGTAATTGATAGCACAATTATTAGCTCCATGTGAAAAATAAACGGCAAAATAGCTGCAGCACTACAAAATGAAAATCTATATTCACGGAATATTGGCAATAGACTATTTCCCTGCCAACTGCAGTATTGCCCAATTATCGTGAGGGCTAGAATAGCCAGTGCAATAGGGTTAAATAAGGAATTATAGTATGGTGCTCCAACTGAAATTAATTCACCGGTTAAATATTCGAGCACTGTAGGGTATAAAGTGCCAACGAACACAATGAAAAAGGCAGTGATGAATAATAAATTGTTCATCAGCATCATCGTAAGGCGTGAAAAGAATCTTCTACCCTCTGTCACTTGAGTAGCAGGTTTCTTTTCAGATTCCAGTGTCAAGCATTGGAATGACATCGCAGACGTGTGATTTTTTCTCGTAAATACTACAAATATTACTAAGCTACTGACTGTAATTACACCAAGTAGAGCTAATATATATAGTCCATATCTTGGATCATCTGCAAACGTGTGCACTGAGGTAAGTATTCCTGAGCGGACTAGAAATGTTCCAGTCACACTCAATATAAAAGTTGTAAGCGTAAGTAAAATAGCAAAGTTCCTTAAAACATTGAAATTTCGCACCACGAGCAACAAATGTGTCAGCGCTACTGCAATTAGCCACGGCATCAAAGAAACGTTTTCCACTGGATCCCAAAACCAAAATCCACCCCACCCAAGTTCGCGATATGCCCACCAGCTACCTAAGCTGATGCCCAAAGTGAGCAGCGACCAAGAAATAAGTACCCAAGACCTGACAATTTTAGCCCAAACATTTCCTTCAGTATTTAAAATTAATCCAGCTATAGAGAGCGAAAAAGGAACGCTAAATCCAAGGTACCCCAAATATAATATCGGTGGATGAATAGCAAGGCCTATATCCTGCAATATCGGATTAAAACCCAATCCATCTGTTTCAATGCCTGGCATTTTAGTGAAGGGGCTGGATTCAATTAAAGTGAACAGCAAAAAACAAAAGCAAATCAGCCCATGAGTGATAAGAGATATTTTTTTTAATTTACTACCATTAGTTCGTTCTGGTGTCATTCCAGTGCTTGACACTGGAATCCAGTTTTTATTACACTGCCATTTGATGTACTCATTTGCAATTAAATTGTCTGGATCCCAGTGTCTGGGCACTGGGATGACAGAAGAAGAGACTGGGATGACAGAGGGGGAAACTGGGATGACAGAAGGTATATAAATATCCATTAGTAATAAATACATGACAAGCACTAAGGTCCAAAGCAACATGGACCCTTCTTTGTTTCCCCAAACACCACAAATCTTGTAGATCAAAGGTTTTGTTGTGTGTGAGTGGTAGTATACGTTTTCAAGTGAAAAATCATTTGTAATGTGGCAGTAGATCAAAATAGCCATTGACACTGATACACAAAAAAATATGGCAGTGGTAATAAACCGACAAGAACTAAGCGGTAAAAACAAATATGTCAAAGACAATAAGCAGGCTAGCAATAGCAATATATTCCCAAGTTCAGGCATAAAAAATTATAGTTTTTATATAAACAATATTACTGATGACAAGTTAGAAGTTAAAGTGTTAATTGATGCTAGCATAATGCTCCCGTAGTTAGCTGTGCTAGTATTAATTAAAAATTAAATATTAAATCTTTATACTTTTATAGATAGCGTTAATATTGAGGTAACATTGTGGGTACAACTAAGATTAGTAAATTTCCATTCAATATAAAAGGTAAAGTGGCAAAACAACATGCCGAACCAATAATCGAAAAAAATCTCTATACTATTTTAGGATTCAAAGATATAGAAGATTTTGAAAATAAGACAAGTAAGCTTGTTAATAAAAAAGTTTGGCAATCATTTGTTGACTGCTTTGCAAAAGAAATAGATTATGCAGCAACCGAAAAAGTTGTAAAAAGCATCGTTTGTAACATTGCAAAGAGTGATCGCGGTGATGCTTTTACCAAAACTGAAATCTCATATTAAATGAAAAACAAGATAATAAAAAGAGAGAAAAAGCGATTAGAAAAGCTATTAGTATTTTGAGAAAAATCAATCCAGAAAAAGCCTTTAATGAACTTTCAGTAATAAAAAAACAAGCTGAAGATTTTTTACAAACCGATTTTTGTAAAGCACAGAGTAAATCACTTCAAGGATTTGCTCCCTCTGGTGGACAGCTCTTTGCGGAAACTCTGAAATATATAGAAACACTAGAAAGATTATCCGAAGTAAAAAAAGAAGGGCTAGTTAAAGATTTCTTGTTAAATCATGTTAGTTCATTGAATAAAAAGTATCCTAAATCACAAGGTAAAAGGGAAGATGCTATAACAATACTATCAAGTGATGAGTTGAAGAATTTTTACAATAAAGGTGTAGAAGAAGGAATATTACAACCAATGGCATCTTACAAAGAATGTAGAAACCTGTATGACAAAATGAACCAGATAAAAAATGAATCCAAAAGTATAATTAAAAGAGAAGAACGGGAAGAAAATTCGAAGAAAATAGATAAGTCGATAGTCAGCGCGATTAATGACATAAAAAAACATAGAGAAGCAATCCTTAACTGTAAAGACTTTCAAAGTTCTTACATAAAAGAGAAAAAAGAACATCCATTTAGAGGCAACGCATGTCAAAAAATGATTGATATATATCAAGAGAGAATTGTTGGATATCAGGAGAAAATTCGTCAAAACTTAAACCAAATAAAAGCGATATTAAAAAGTGCGCCGCAAGAAATGGATGAAGAATTAGAGGAAATAATCGATGGTATACATGAAGCAAAACAGTTCGATGAAGATTTTGATTCAGCTTTAATTTGTTTATCGAACATGCAGAATGAGCCAGATATTCAACTGGAAAATCCTCCAACAGAGCTAAGAGTTTCACACATTAACGTTAAAACTAAGCTAATTAGGTTATAAGGGCGGGATTTTTGGGATAATTTTAATTCAAGACAGCTCTTAGTCTGTGTTTTAATTTGGTTGTGTTTTATTAAAAAAACTTTAGATTTATTGCATAATTGATACTCAAATATAATGACTCAAACTTGGAATTTGTTGCAAACAGGGCAAAAGGAAGGCTATAAAATTGCGTATACTAATGCTCGTATTATCGACCCAGAAACTAAACTTGATATAAAAGGTTCGCTATTGACTGAAGGGGATAAAATTGTTGATTTTGGCGAATCATTATTTTCAACAAGTGGAGTTGATGAAACAATAGACTGTAAAGGGCTTGTTCTAATGCCAGGCCTTATTGACATTCACGTACATTTTCGTGAACCAGGCCAGGAACATAAAGAAACTATATATACAGGCAGCAAATCTGCAGCTGCGGGGGGAGTTACAACTGTAGTTTGTCAGCCAAACACTGTTCCAGCAATTGATAGCGTTATTTTGGCTAAATATTTGAAATATAGAGCACTTGAAACTTCACATGTAAACGTTGAATTTTACGCTAAAATCACCACTTCGGAAGAACACCTGACTGAAATGGCACTTTTAAAGGAAGCAGGTGCGGTTGGGTTCACCGATGATGGCATGCCAGTTATGAACCCAATGATTATGAGACAGGCGCTGCTTTATTCAAGTATGCTGAATGTTCCTATTGCTCAACATGCAGAAGATTTAAATTTATCAGCAGGTGGTGCAATCAACGAAGGTAAAATTTCTGAAGAATTGGGAGTAAAGGGGATCTTAAGTGCGTCAGAATCGGTTATGGTAAGTCGCGATATACTGCTCATGAAAGATATGGAGAATGTGCACTACCATATTCTACATGTCTCTTCAAAAGATTCACTTGATGCTATTAAACGTGCAAAAGATTTGGGATTAAATGTTACGTGCGAAGTAACCCCTCATCACTTCACTTTGACTGAAGATATAGTAAAACAACATGGGGCAATTGCAAAAATGAACCCGCCACTTCGCACTGAAGAAGATCGTTTAGCTATGGTTGAAGGTTTAAAGACAGGTGTGATTGATTGCATTGCAACCGATCATGCTCCGCATGATCGTAGTTCTAAAGATCTGCCACTTGAAAATGCTGCATTTGGTATTGTTGGTCTTGAAACAATGCTGCCCCTTTCACTTGAACTCTATCACAGTGGGCAAATGGGTCTACTTGATGTGCTCGCAAAATTGACATATAAGCCTGCAGATATAATACACATACCACGTGGTCGTATACAAAAAAACCTTGCTGCAGACTTAATTTTAGTTGACCTCAATCATGAATGGGAAATTAAAACTGACAACTTTGCTAGTAAATCAAAGAATTCTCCTTTCGATGGTCGCAAAGTAAAAGGACACGTAGTACGTACTGTTGTGTCCGGCAAAACTATATACTCGCAGAAGAGTTAGTTATCATATCTTATCTATTCCAATTTGTTATCACCAGAATGGGCTAAGTGCACCTAAATTTAAATTAAGAAATCTTACACTGTCTCCGAATAAACACATCCTCTTATCTTTCCCTAATCTGTAAAGTTATTTTGTCTATCAATCTGATTCCAAAACAGCAAAATTATTGTATAATGTTACTTTGAAGTTTTATTTTCAATGCACAAGTTTGCAATACTTTTTTCTATACTGCTTGCAATAGTTGCTTACTACCTAAACAATGAAATCATATTTGAAATAGCAAAGCTATTTAGTGATATCTTTATCAGCTTGCTCAAATTAATAAGCTTACCTCTGGTTTTTTTATCCATAGTTTCCACAATTTCCGGGCTCAAAGACTCAATTGAAATCAAAGTCTTAGTTAAGAAAACACTATTTTATACTCTGCTTACAACTATTATAGCTGCGTTTGTTGCATTATCGTTTTATTTGTTAATAGATCCAGCAAGAAAAAATTTCATAAGTAATACAATAGGGAGTATTAACAGCAATAACCACAGTTATTTTTCATATTTAAAATCACTCATTCCTTCTAATTTTGTGCAAGTTTTTCTTGAAAATAATATGATTGGTAGCATATTAATCGCTTTTTTGATGGGTGGAGCTATTGTTTCACTTTCAAAAGAAAAGCAGGATATATTACATCAAATATTCTCTGCACTTTTTGATACGCTACTTAAAATTGCTCAGGGGTTACTAAAATTCATTCCGCTTGCTGTGTGGTCCTTTATCACATGTTTTTTGCATGAATTAAAAGGCGGTAGTGAGTTCTACAATCTTTTATGGTATTTTGTTTGCATAATGTCTGCAAATTTTGTGCAGGCATTTCTGATTTTACCGCTATTTATGTGGTATAAAGGCATATCACCAATTCAAACGCTGAAAGGGGTTATGCCAGCACTCACACTTGCGTTTTTTTCTAAATCATCCAGTGCAACATTGCCAACAACTATAGAATGTGTGCAGAACAAGCTAAAGGTGCCAAAGAAATTATCGTCTTTTATTTTACCAATATGCACAACAATTAACATGAATGCATGTGCTGCATTTATACTAATCACTGTAATGTTTGTTGCAGAAATGAACGGATACGTATTTTCCTTAAGCGAAATGTTGATATGGATTTTTTTAGCTACAGGGGCTGCAATTGGTAACGCTGGAGTGCCGATGGGGTGCTATTTTATGGCAACCAGTTATCTCATGTCGATGAATGTTCCTCTGCATATTATGGGACTGATTTTGCCTATTTATACAATCATCGATATGTTTGAAACTGCAATAAATGTGTGGTCTGATGTTTGTATCACTCAGATAATTAATAAAGAATGTAATAGTGAAACTTAAAAAATGATATTAGACGAAAATAACCTAATAATAAAAGAATTTAAAGAAGCAGAAGCAATTTTGCATGGGCATTTTGTTTTATCATCCGGGCTGCATAGTGACACATACATACAGTGTGCGAAGATTTTTGAAAATCCAAGCAGAGCCATGAAAGTTTGCGCATTATTAGCAGATAAAATAAAAAAAGAATTAAATAGCTCCATAGATTTAATATTATCTCCTGCAATTGGTGGAATAATTGTGGGTTATGAGATTGGCAGGCAGCTTGGAATAAAGACAATGTTTTGCGAGCGCGTTAATGGTAAGTTTGAATTACGCCGTGGATTTAAGATCAAAAAGGGTGAGAAAATATTGCTCATTGAAGATGTAATAACCACAGGTAAATCTTCACTTGAAGCAGTGGAATGTGCAGAAGGGGAAGGAGGTAAAGTTGTTGCTGAAGCTTCTTTGATAAAGAGAAATAGTGAAACGAAACTGCCTTTTCCTGTCATATCTTTGATTGAACTGAACATCAAAAACTACAGCGAGGAAGAACTTCCAAGTGAATTAAAACAACTACCCATAACAAAACCTGGGAGTAGGGAATATTTAACAAAGTAATCCTATAATATCTTGGAAACACAGCATTTATACACAGCTTTAGTTATTTACTCCAAGTGTATTTTATGTATACTTATTACTAAATTAATTTTGAAATGATAGAAAATGAACGAATTTAAATCGATCCGAAATATAGCAATAATCGCACACGTTGACCACGGTAAAACTACTTTACTTGATAACATGTTAAAACAAAGTGGCACATTCCGCGAGAATCAAGAAGTTCAAGAACGAGTGATGGATAGTGGTGATCAAGAGCGTGAACGCGGAATTACAATACTTGCAAAATGTACATCAATAATGTGGGGCGATGAAAAGATCAATATTATTGACACGCCAGGGCACGCGGACTTTGGTGGGGAAGTGGAAAGGGTATTGTGCATGGCAGATGGTGTGTTGCTGCTGGTTGACGCTGCAGAAGGTCCCATGCCACAAACAAAATTTGTGCTCTCAAAAGCACTAAAAGCAAATTTGAAGCCAATTGTGATAATCAATAAGGTCGACCGACCAGACAGCAGAATTGATGAAGTATTAAATGAAATATATGAGTTATTTTTTAACCTTGATGCAACCAACGAGCAACTAGATTTTCCAGTGTTGTATGCTTCAGGTAGAAATGGCTGGTGTGCTAAGGAGCTTTCTGATGAAAGAAAAGATTTAAGCCCATTATTTTCAACGGTTATAGATTATATAAAACCTCCTGTTTATAATCAAAATGCACCTTTTGCTATGTTGGTCACTCTACTTGAGTCTGATAAGTTTCTTGGCAGAATATTGACAGGAAAGGTTTATCAGGGCATTGCAAAAGTCAATTCAGATCTTAAGGTGCTTGACCTCGATGGCAAAGTAATTGAACGAGGAAGATTAACTAAGTTGCTCTCATTTTCTGGCTTGAAACGCATTCCAGTAGAACAAGCTGTGGCGGGAGACATAATTGCAATTGCAGGACTTGAGGAAGCTTCGGTTTCAGATACTATAGCAGCACCAGAAGTTACAACTGCAGTAAGCTCAACTCCAGTTGATCCGCCAACAATGGCGATTACTCTGAGCGTTAATGATTCACCTTTTGCTGGGCAAGAAGGTACAAAGCTTACTTCAACTGCTATAAAGGATCGTTTATATGCGGAAGCAGAAACAAATGTTGCAATTACTGTGACTTTGGCACCAAGCGGTGAAACATTTGAAGTAGGTGGGCGTGGTGAGTTACAGCTTGGAGTGTTAATTGAAAATATGAGGAGAGAAGGTTTTGAGCTTTCGGTATCACGCCCTCGCGTGTTATTTAAAGAAGAAGGCGGTAAAAAACTTGAACCTATAGAGGAAGTAGTAATTGATGTAGATGATGAATATAGTGGAATCATCATGGAAAAACTCAGCTTCCGTAAAGGTGAAGTAACTGACATGAGACCTTCTGGTAATGGCAGGACAAGATTAACGTTTTTAGTGCCATCAAGAGGATTAATCGGTTATCAAGGAGAGTTTTTAACTGATTCTCGTGGCACAGGCATAATTAACCGTTTATTTCACAGTTATGCTCCACATAGAGGTCCAATTTCTGGAAGGCGCAATGGAGTTTTAATTTCTACAGATAAGGGTGAGGCTGTGGCATATGCAATTTTCAATTTGCAAGACAGGGGAATTATGTTTATTAAGCCACAGGATAAGGTATATTGTGGCATGGTTGTCGGCCAGCATAGCCGTGACAATGATTTGGAGATAAATGTGTTAAAGGGTAAGCAATTAACAAACGTAAGAGCTTCAGGTAGTGATGAAGCTATAAAGCTCACTCCACCAAAGATAATGACACTGGAGGATATGATAGCGTATATAGATGATGATGAATTGGTGGAAGTAACTCCAAAATCTATACGTTTACGCAAGAAATTCCTTGATCCAAATGAACGTAAGCGTGCAGGAAGGGCAAAGAATAAGGAGTAATCAGAGGTTGAACATTTGCGAAAAATAGTGTATAATTATTCGTCTCCTAATTGTATTTAATTATGGCCTTTTCGAAATTTCTCGATCCAAAAAACAATTTCGCGTTCAAGAGAATATTTGGCACTGAGAAAAATAAAGATATTCTCATTCACTTTCTCAATGATATATTGGGCTTCGCTGGCAAAGATGAAATAGAAGAAATAGAATTTCTCAGCACTATCATGGATGCTGAGATTGCCTCTAAAAAACAAAGTATTGTTGATGTTTTCTGTACTGATTCTGCTGGAACCCAGCTAATTATTGAAATGGTGCGACCTGAAAGTCTTCGGTCATATTGTTTAAAAGGAGAGGAATTCCTTCAGAAAGAAACTAAAAGAGTTCTAAAACTTATTAAACCAGATGTTTTGCCATCTGAGTCTACGCATCAGTGCGAATCGGGTAACCGGTTGGTGCCAAGCGATGCGGACAATGAACCTCCTCTTGAAAAAGAAGATGCTCAATCGTGAAAGGAGCATAAACTACAAGCATCATGTGGTTGGAGAGCTAGGCTTAGTGGTATGGTGAACGTAAGTGAAGCTTCATAAGTATCGTAACGATTAAAGAGCTAAAGATGCTGATAAGCTCCGACCAAAAGGTAATGTGACATTTTTCATTTCTGGATGTACGCAAATCACCGGTATAGAGAAGTCACCTAACCCACTGTTGTATGACAGAAGGAACAGGGTAAGCCTGTATTTCCGCCTATATGGCAAGCAAACCGCAAGGAACGCTGATGAAAATGCAGGTAAAGGATAATGGAGAAAGCGAATGCCATTTTGTAACGAAATGTATAGAATTTGTAACATTAATTCGCGTGAAAACGAGCAGATTTCCATTTGGTCCCTCGTGACAAGAAACTTTGTTAACCACTTGAGGTAGAGAAGCAGATTACCTTACCCACAGAAATGATGAAGAAATTAGGAATATTTTTTACAAAAAGGACAATACTAACAAAAGAACTTTATTCTATTTAAAATATAAAGTTACAATAAATTTTCCTGTCATCTCCAAATAAATTACATTAACTTAGTATTGTATATTGTTAATAACTTAAATAATACAACCATTTTCAGCAACAAAAACCAAAGGTCTTGAGATACAAGATATTTGTATGGTTACTATGATAGTTCCTTTTTTAAGAAAGTTTTAAATTTCATACTTAACAATAAGCAACTTTAGGTTTAAATTTATGAAATCAGTTGTTATATACATCAGCAAATACGAATTTAACTGGTGTTATGGACTTAAATAAATTTACCGAAAAAGCAAAAAGTCTAATTCAAAGTGCTCAGATGAAAGCGTTGGGAGCTGGGCATCAGATTTTTATGCCTGAGCATTTACTAAAAGTGATGCTTGAAGATGAATCAGGTTTAGTTCAGGATTTGATAAACGCTTGTGGTGGAAATGTGCAGAGTATTTCCGATGCTGTGGATAGTGCAATAAAAAAGTTGCCAGTAATTGAAGGTCCAGGAAGTGGTGGCCTTCAACTTTCAAGAGAAATAGCAAAAGTTTTTGAAGATTCAATTGGTATTGCAAAGAGAAATAAAGATTCATTTGTTGCTGTCGAGCGTTTACTGCAGGGCCTCACTGCACAAAAAGATGATACTGTAGGCAAAATTCTGGCAGAGAATGGTGTGACTCCACAAAAACTGAACTCAGTTGTTGCAGAAATGAGAAAGGGCAGCAGTGCGGACTCGCCAAACAGTGAGGAAAAATTAAATGCGGCAAAGAAATATACAAAAGATGTTACAGAGCTTGCTATGCAAGGAAAGCTTGATCCTGTAATTGGTCGTGATGAAGAGATCAGAAGAACTATGCAGGTATCACTGAGGCGGACAAAAAATAATCCAGTGCTGATCGGTGAACCTGGTGTTGGAAAAACTGCAATAGTTGAGGGGCTTGCAAATAGAATTGTTGCAAACGATGTACCACTTGGTTTGCATGATGCAAAGGTCTTAGCTTTGGATCTTGGAGCACTAATTGCTGGCACTAAGTTTAGAGGAGAATTTGAAGAAAGGTTAAAAGCAGTTATTAATGAGCTTTCGAGAGCGGAGGGAAAAGTTATCTTGTTTATAGATGAGCTTCATACTTTAGTTGAAGCAGGAGCAACAAGTGGTGCAATGGATGCCTCGAATCTGCTAAAGCCTGCTCTTGCGCGTGGAGAAATTCGCTGTATAGGAGCCACAACTTTAGATGAATATCGTCAGCATATAGAAAAAGATCCTGCACTTGCAAGGCGTTTCCAGCCCGTGTTTATTTCTCAACCAACTGAAACTGATACCATTTCAATACTCAGGGGTTTGAAGGAAAGATATGAGGTGCATCATGGTATAAGAATTACAGACGGTGCAATAATTGCTGCTGCAACGTTGTCCAATAGATATATAACAGATAGGTTTTTACCTGATAAAGCAATTGATTTGATTGATGAAGCAGCAAGTAGGGTGAGAATTGAAATGGATAGCAAGCCTGAAGTTATTGATGAACTTGAGAGAAAGGTTATACAGCTAAAGATTGAAGCAGAGGCTTTAAAAAAAGAAAGTGATGAAAATTCTAAACAGCGTTTAAAAAAGATAAATGAAGAGATCGAAAATCTAAACAGTAAATTTGCTGACTTGAACAGCAAATGGCAGATGGAAAAGAATAAAATAGCTAGAATACAAGAAACAGCCGAAAAATTAGATAACGCTAGAAAAGAGCTGGAATTGGCTCAGCGGAGTGGAAATTTAGGAAAAGCAGGAGAGCTGATGTATGGTGTGATCCCTCAGCTTGAGAATGAATTAAAAAATCAGGAAAAGGTTACTGATAGTTTCTTAAAGAAAGAAGTGACTGGAGATGATATTGCAAACATTGTTTCAAAGTGGACAGGAATTCCAGTTGATAATATGATGCATAGTGAAAAGGAAAAACTCCTTAACATGGAGAATGAAATAGGAAGAAGAGTAATAGGGCAAAAAGATGCAATAGAAGCGATAAGTAATGCAGTTAGGCGCTCCCGCTCTGGGGTGCAAGATACTAATCGACCTTTTGGTTCATTCTTATTCTTAGGCTCAACCGGGGTTGGTAAAACCGAACTTGCGAAAGCCTTAGCTGAATTTCTGTTTGACGATCAATCAGCGCTTCTGCGTTTTGATATGTCAGAATATATGGAAAAACATTCTGTTTCAAAGCTAATTGGCGCGCCTCCAGGGTATGTTGGCTATGAACAAGGTGGCAGATTAACTGAAGCGGTAAGAAGAAGGCCATATCAGGTTATTCTGTTTGATGAAATCGAGAAAGCAAATCCAGATATATTTAATCTATTGCTACAGATCTTGGATGAGGGGAGACTCACTGATAGTCATGGTAAATTAATTGATTTTCGCAACACCATACTGATTTTAACTTCTAACCTTGGCGCTGAGATAATGCTAAAAGGGAATGTTGATTCTGTAAGAAATGAAGTGATGCAAATAGTTAAATCAACATTTCGTCCAGAATTTTTAAACAGGCTGGATGAAATTATTATATTTCACAGTTTAACCAGAGATGACATCTATAAAATTATAGATGTTCAATTTTCTTATTTACAAAAAACACTTGCTAAGCGTAAACTGAGTATAAGTTTGTCGCAGGAAGCTAAAGAACTAATAGCACAAACTGGCTATGACCCTGAATATGGAGCAAGGCCCTTAAAAAGGGTTATACAAGAGTGTATTCAAAATAATTTAGCTAAATTAGTTTTATCAGGGGAAGTAGTAGAAAATGATGAGCTAATAGTGTACGCTCTTGATAATGAAATCTTAGTTAAAAAGGTTTAAGTTGACTGTGTATTTTTGTTAAAAAAAATGTGTATAGATCATAATGTTGACACTGAGTCTTTATTTAAGCTAGCTGATCAAGAAAATCAGCAAGATAAAGAAAAAATTAAAAAATTCATTAAGTATTTTTATAGTTTTGTTTATAAAAGCGACCTAAAAGCCAATGATAAGTTTTTGCTATATATTGTAAACGATGCTTACAATTTTGTTTCTCAAAAAGAGAAAGATGAAAGTAAGTTAGTAGTAAGCAATATAGATGATATACCAGGAATAGAAGGCGATTTTACCACGATTAAGATAACAAACGATGATATGCCATTTTTGGTTGATTCTGTTATTGCAACTATTAAATCGCACGATTTAACCATATGCTATTACAGCAACAGCATAATTAACATTAAAAGAAAAGATGGCCTAATAGACGAGATTTACTCTTTGGAAGAAAGCAATGGAGTCAAAGAGTCAGTCATATATGTAATTATCAAAGGTATAAGTGACAGCTTTGTTGATACATTAAAAGAATCTCTACAGAAAACGCTGAAAGCGGTTAATTGCGTTGTGAAAGATTGGCACTTAATGCTCAAGAAACTTGATGAGGCAAGTCTTTCTGTCATCCCAGCTGGGATCCAGGAAAAGGACACGTGGATTCCAGTGTCACGCACTGGAATGACACCAGACCGAAATCAAGAGCAAAAAGATTTTCTAGTTTGGTTAAAGAATAATAATTTTGTATTTCTAGGTTATCAAGAATATATTGCTGGTAAAGATGAAAAACTCGTCTGTGATGGCAAAAAGGACCTTGGCCTGATGAGAGTAGGTCAAAGTACGTTGATTCCTTCTGCAAACCTTGATTCCCTATACATATTGAGATCAGATCTAATCTCAATAGTCCATCGGCGTACATACATGAATTGTATAGGAGTAAAAGAATTTGATGACCAGGGTAATGTAGTAAAGGAACGGCGTTTTTTCGGGCTATTTACTTCTGTAGCGGAGGTCCAAGATATTCGAACTATTCCAATAATAAAAGATAAAGTTAAAGTTATAGAAAAAAATGCAGGATTTGTAACCGGGGGCCACAACAATAAAGCTTTGATTTCTATTTTGCAAGTGTTCTCTTGTGATGAATTATTCCAATCAAATGAAGACGAATTATTTAAAATTTGCATTTCGATCATGTCTCTTGCGATTAGGCCAAGGGTCAGATTATTTTTAAGAAGAGTCGGGGATTTTATTAGTTGCATAGTGCTGATACCGATGCGTTATGCTAGCGCTAGGCTAATGTTCAAGATACGTGACATATTGAAGGATGAGACAAGTGCAGGAAGTTCAGATATTTATAACAATCACATTATCAATGAATATGATTTGATGAAATTGCATGTAGTGCTAAAGACCAAAAATGCTAGCGTTCTTGATGATGAAGTTTTGCGTATCGAAAACAAATTAAGAAACATTACAGAAAAGTGGGAAGATCGTTTTATAGACAATTTATACAATACTTTTAGCACTGTTGAGGATATATTCATCCGTTATTGCAAGGCATTTCCAATAAGCTATCAAGAGAGTTTCGAACCTCATGACGCATATTACGATATGAAAAAATTGGAGATAGTGAGGAAGAAAGGAGTTAGCGAGGTCGATTTAAGACTTACTCGTGATAATCTTAATTATCAATTAAAGGTTTATACTCCAAACAATGGAGGCCTTGAATTATCGAAGATATTAAGGATCACTAAGAATTTGGGAGCTAAAATTCTATCTCATAATGGCTATTACATAGAAATTAACGGTGGAATATGGATACACCATTTTGTGTTGTCAAGAGTCGATGAATTAATAGACAACATTACTCTAAAAGAGCAATTTGAAATAACACTTGCGAAAGTGTTTAGCAAGGAAATTAAAAATGACTATTTCAATAGTTTGATCATTATTGCTGGGCTCAAGTGGAAGGAAGTGCTTCTGATTAGAGCGCTAAGTGCCTATCTAAAGCAGACGTCATTTAACTACAACCCAGAATATATCCAAAAGGTAGTCTCAGAGTATCCAAAAGTAGTAAAGTATTTGATACAACTATTTCATGCAAGATTTGATCCTAACATAGACATTGATAGAGCAGAAACTACAGACATTGTCAGAGAAAAAATTGAGGAACTTCTAAAAGAGATCAGCAATGTTTCACATGATTACGTTTTGCGCTCGATATTTAACTTGATAATGGCTATTTTAAGGACCAGTTATTATCAAGATAATAAACCCTACTTATCCATAAAATTTGACTCAAGTAAAGTGAATGGTTTGCCTGATCCTCGTCCGTATCGTGAATTATATATTTATTCAAACCTTTTTGAGGGAATACATCTAAGAGGAGGGAAATTAGCCCGTGGTGGCTTAAGGTGGTCGGATAGGACGGAAGATTTTCGCACTGAAGTTTTGGGGCTCATGAAAGCTCAGATGACAAAAAATGCGGTTATTGTCCCTGTTGGCGCAAAGGGTGGGTTTGTAATTAAGCAAGTTTATAAAGACAAAGATACTTTAAGAGAGAAAAGTGTTGAGTGCTATAAGAGTTTTATTAGAGGAATGCTTGATATTACTGATAACGTGGTTGATGGTGAAATAATTCCACCAGAGAATGTGATTAGGTATGATGAAGACGATCCATACTTGGTAGTTGCAGCAGATAAAGGCACTGCTTCATTTTCTGATTATGCCAACCAGATAGCCTCTGAATACAATTTTTGGCTTGGCGATGCATTTGCATCTGGTGGATCAGCAGGTTATGATCACAAAAAAATGGGTATTACAGCCAAAGGTGCATGGATTGCAGCACAGAGGCATTTTTGGAAAATGAATAAGGATATTTACCAGGATGCAACTGTTATTGGAATTGGGGATATGGCTGGCGACTTATTTGGAAATGGTATGCTGCTTTCAAAAAATATACATTTAATCGGCGCATTTAACCATATGCATATTTTTGTTGACCCAAACCCTGATGCAAAAAAGAGTTTCACAGAGCGTAAACGTCTCTTTGAGTTACCATTTTCAACTTGGATGGATTATAATAAAGATTTGATTTCTAAGGGTGGAGGAGTATTTGAGCGTAGCAGTAAGCAAGTAAACATTTCTCAAGAAATAAAAAAGTGCTTTGATATAACAGAAGATATGCTACCTCCAAGTGATTTGATTAGATATCTATTGAAAGCAAAAGTGGACTTCATATGGAATGGAGGAATCGGCACGTTTGTTAAGGCAAAGAGTGAAAATCATAGCATGGTCGGTGACAAAGCAAACGATGAGTTAAGAGTGAATGGTAAAGATATTAGAGCTTCTATGTTTATAGAGGGTGGAAATCTTGGTTGTACACAGTTTGGAAGAATAGAATATGCTGAAAAAGGTGGATATATCAATGCAGACTTTGTTGATAATTCAGCCGGAGTGATATGTTCGGACCTTGAAGTTAACATTAAGATTGCATTTGTTTCAGCTATGAAAGCAGGGGGTATTTCTTTAGAAAAAAGGAATGAAATACTGGCGAGTATGGTGGATGAAGTTGCATCCAAAGTGCTTGAGAACCACAACAAAATTGAAACAAAAGCATTACTTCTTGAGTGTTTGCAAGCTAAAGAGAGATTGGAGCAGCACCACAGGTTACTGCTCAGTTTAGAAAAATCTGGGCTGTTAAACCGAAGCGTAGAATTTCTTCCAACTGAAGAAGAGATAGCAAGGATGTTAACTGGTGCAGAAGGTTTCAGTTCTCCTCAGCTCTCTGTTCTAATGTCTTATGCTAGAACAGCAATAAAAAATGAAATTATACATTCCGATCTGTCTGAAAAAGATCTTATATCTCATGACTACTTGCTAGGTTATTTTCCTAAAAAGATGGTAACAAAGTTTAAGGATTTCATATTAAAACACCAACTTCGTAGAGAAATTATCTCTACTTGCATTGCAAATGATGTAGTGAATAGAATGGGCTGTATATTCATCAATAATTTGGCTGAGAACACTGGAATTAAGATACAAGAAGCGGTTAACATATATATTGTTGTTAACCACCTGTATGATTTAAACAGCCTGTGGCAGAAAATTGATGAATTGGATGGAAAAATTGATGTTAACTCATACTTACAAATAGTGAGGAACGTGCAGAAATTTATTGGCAGAGTATCATTTTGGCTAGTGAAAAATCTTGGCAAGCTTAGCTTTGTAGAATTGGATGATGTTACAAAATTTAAAGATGCAATTGAAACTTTAGGCCAGAACTTAACTGATGTTTTAGATGAACACCTATTAAAGATCTATAGCCATGGATCAACTTCTTTAGTAGAACTTAATATAAATAAAGATCTAGCAAAAAAAGTTGCTGATCTATGCGTTCTTGCTTATGCACTGGACATTATATCTGTTGCTGAACAGACATCTTTGTCCATTCTTGATGCTGGTAAAATATACTTTGAGTTAAAGTCGCTGTTAAGATTCGATCTGATTAGAACAATTGCCATCAAGATGAAAAGCCGCTCTTCTTATTGGGATCGCAGCTTAGTTAATGATTTATTGGACGATTTAAGCAATTACCATCACAAGCTAGCTGTTAAAGTCATAAAAGCTACTGATAACCCCGAAGATAAGGTTCAAACCTGGGCTTGTGATGATAAGGACTACATAGAACGTTATAATAGTTTTTTAGATGAGATGGTTGCTTCTAAACTTGATTTAAGCAAATTAATATTTATAATCAGAAGGATTAAAGTACTTGCTTCATAGGAAAATGTTCAATATAGGTCTTTCAGAAATTTTAGTTGTAGCTTTAGTGAGCATAATTGTTCTTGATAAAAATAAGGTACCTGTATTTATTGATTTTATTAAGACTATATATAGGTATTTTACAATTGTAAGGTTAAAAGCCAGAAGGTTATTGAAGGATGCCGGAATTGAAGACTTATATAAAGAGTGTAATACTGAGAAAGTAAATTACATAGTTGGTAAAAATGGTAAGCTTTATCCTACTTACGATATAGATAATACATCTAAAGATAATGACAGCGAAGATTCTGGTAGTAGATGATGTACTATCTAATGTCAAGCTTTTAGAAGCTCGACTAAAAGCAGAGTACTATACGGTTATCGTAGCTCATGATGGTGAAGAAGCTATAGATTTAGTAGCAAAGCAGCAGCCTGATATTATATTACTTGATATCATGATGCCAAAGATGAATGGCTTTGAAGTTTGTAAGGAGCTAAAGAGTGATCCCTTGACAACCCATATTCCAATAATTATGGTAACTGCGCTGCATGATACTCATGATAGAGTGCAAGGTATTAATGCTGGCGCGGATGATTTTCTGACTAAACCAATAAACGAAACTGCTTTATCTGCACGAATTAAGTCTCTCACACGCTTAAAGATGATTATCGATGAATTGCGTTTGAGAGGAGAAACTAACGCTGAGATTGGTGGAGTCGCAGGAAACAGTATTATGGATTATTCCAATCAGATTTTTGATGCTAACATACTTGTTATAGATGAGGATGTTCATCAAGCAGAGCAGATATATAATATATTAAAGCAACGCTTTAGGTCAATTAAAATACTGAGTGATCCAATGGAAGCATTGAAGGTTGGTATTGAGAATGGTTACGACCTGATCATTTCTGATATGCAATTTTCAAAAACTGACGGCTTGCGTTTGTGTTCTGAGTTTCGTAGTAAGGTGGAAACACGTTATACACCAATTCTGATTCTTTCTGAGGATTATGATAAAAACAATTTAGTAAAAGCACTTGATGTAGGTGCTAATGATTATTTAACAGTACCTTTGGATGAGGGTGAGCTAATAGCAAGGGTTAATTCGCAAGTAAAACGCAAAAGATATCAAGATGCCTTGAGAATGAATTTATTTAATAATGCGGAAATGTCTATAAAGGACCCATTAACTAACTGTTATAATAGAAGATATTTTGATGCACACTTAAGAAACATTGTTAAGGACTCTGTGGAAAAGGATAGAAGGTTGTCTCTTATGATACTTGATATAGACTATTTTAAGATAGTGAATGACAGTTTTGGGCATAGTGCTGGAGATGAACTTTTAAAGCAAATACAGAAAAGAATTTCTGAAAATATCAGAGTGACAGATTTACTAGCTAGGTTTGGTGGTGAGGAGTTTGTTGTTGTAATGCCAGATACCAATGTATCAGATGCGTATACTATTGCGGAGAGAATACGAAAAATTATTGCTAAAGAACCTTTTGTACTTGCGGATAAAAATACAACCCATAATGTAACTGTGAGCATTGGAATTGCAGAAATGCAAGGATCTGACTTTGATGATATTAAAAAATTTATAGTACGTGCCGACAAATATTTATATAAAGCAAAAAACAGTGGTAGAAATAGAGTGGTTACTGGCTATAGCTAAAGTGGCTTAAGTTTACCGACAACCGTCATTCCGCTACTCGTTAGCGGAATCTATGCTGAGATACCGCGCACAACTGTACGAACGTTGTAGTTTGGGAGCAATTCCCACCAGTGGGATGTCATCCCAGTGCCCAGACACTGGGATCCAGCTTCTATGCAACTTAATTAAAAACGTTTGTTTTAGCGTAAGACAACTACCTTTAGCTCATCAGCTCAGTTATAAGCAAAATTTCTGGATTCCAGTGTCAAGCACTGGAATGACACCATTTGCTGTGCAATTTACCTTCAAAAATGAATGTTTGTACAGCTATGGAATGAATCGCGGTATGACGTGTTGCTTGGGTTAGCTATAGATTTCTGAAATGATTTCAAAAAAATGATAACTAAGATTAAAGCGACAACATGAGGTTTCTCAGCTCTGGAAATTTCACGTTTAACTGCAAAAATAGATACTTATTTAAAAAATATCCTGTGACTTTCAGTCCTAACTGAAATTCTTGGAATGAGTAGCTGTTTTGTAGGGTATTATTGTATACATCATGCAACATTTGTGGAAAAGGTAGGAGTTTATCTGCATAATAATCTCCTACTTTTTTTGACACTGCTCTACCAGTTTTTGGAGAAATAAATTGCAGATTTTCCTTAACACCTGTTACAGCGCATTTGGATAAGTCTAACTTGAATCCCAATTGCGTAAGAAGCAGAAGCTCTAAGTTAAGATAATGGCTTTGCCAAGACTGATTGTTGTGTTTAATTACATCGATGAAATATCGAAAATTGTCATACAGCATGGCACAGGGTTCACTTTCTGGAAGCACTTTTTCTAAAATAGAGGAGAAAGAAACAATAGTAATGCTTTTTAACCTATCTTGAAAGAAATGATGGAATGGAGATTCGATTAATTCGCACTTAAAAAAACCTAGATTTTCAGGTAACTTAGCACTCCATTCTGCATGTAATAGATTACTTATCTGAAACTTATAATTGCTATTGTTTGTTAGCTTAGTTAATCCCCTGCGCTTTCCATGATTTTTTGTAAACAGAGAAAGAATTAAGTTTTTATCGCCGTATTTTTTAGCAGCTATAATGATGCCTTCATCTTTCCATCTCATTTAGAGTGTATTGACCGTATGATATATAGGATAGTGCACCTAGAGCGTGTAATCCATAAAAATCACTTACTCCGTTACTGTTTGCTTCCAAAGTTTCAAGGCTATGAGAGAGTAAGTTATTGGCTGCCACTCTTCTTCCTGATCCTGATGCATTTCATACTGAGCTTTTGGTTTGCTAAATAATTGTTTGAATGATTTTAGTAACATTACTTTTCCTCGTCTGAAATTTTGGATAATTCAGCTTCTAATTCTTCTATCGTCGGTAAAGCTGTTTTTATGTTCTCTGGTAGATTTTCAGTTATTCGATATTCTGCTAGCCCTATTGGCTTGTTCATGTCTCGAAGTGTATATTGAGCAAGTACATCGTCTTTAGATTTACATAAGATTAACCCTATAGAAGGTTGATCTGTCGAGTGCTTCAGTAAATCATCAACTGCAGAAAGATAAAAATTCATTTTACCAGCATATTCCGGCTTAAAATCCTTATCTTTTAGTTCAATCACTACGAAGCAACGTAACTTTAAATGATAGAATAATAAATCAATATAAAAGTCTTTATTACCAACATCTAAATGAAATTGTCTACCAACAAATGCAAATCCTTCACCGAGTTCTAACAGAAATTTTTCCATATGCCCTACGAGTCCTTTTTCTACTTCTCTTTCATGAGCATCCTTACCTATACTTAAAAAATCAAAAATATACGGATCTTTTAATGTGTAATGTGCTAGATCGGATTGTGGAGATGGTAATTTTTCTTTAAAATTAGTTATTGCTTTTCCTTGACGTTTATGTAGTCCAAGTTCTATCTGCATCACCATAATGTTACGTGACCAGCCATGTTCAATAGCTTTTTTTACATAAAATAATCTTATTTCATGACTTTCTATTTTTTCCAAAAGAGTGATATTGTGATACCAAGTTAATTGTGCAAGAGGCTCCTGCACAAATTCAACATCAGGATATTCTTCGGCAAACTTACGCATATACTTCAGATTTCTCATGCTAAAGCCTTTCATTTCTGGAAATGTACTTCTCAAATCCTTACTTAATTGATCAATTACCTTAGCTCCCCAGCCGTGTTCTCTTTGCCGTTTTAAGATTTCTGTTCCAATATAATGGTAGAGCAAGATAAGCTTACTATTTACTGCAAGCGCTGCCTTATAACGGCTTGTTGCAATACGATCTTTCAACTGCTCTAAAAATTCTGTATATTCTTTTGCTATAATTCTTGTCATAGGATTCCTTTTAATCCATTATACAATTCCTTTGTCTGTCGAGAAGACAATCTTTCGCTTGCCTGCAACTTTGAAGGGATTCCTTATTTACTTCAAACTTGTCCATCAACTAAAATATATTGACTTTACGTGCAATATTAGCTTTAAACCAGTAAAACAAGCTGCTTAACATATGCGTTTTTTCTATTCTAATTATATTCTTTTTTTGTCTTTATGTTGTTTTTTGCTTTTTTCGTTATCTTCAACAAAAGCCCAAACGAATGATACGTTAGCTGTTCCTATACCACAAAGGAAAAAAGAAATAGTTGAGCACACTGTTGTAGCACAACCGAGGCAAATTATCGAAATGCAAGAAGAAGTCATTATTAACGAGGGTAAAGAATTCATTCCTGTTCCAAAAAGAAAAAAAAGTGTAGAGAAGAAACTAAGAAGGGATGTCAGAGAGGCAAAGAATGAAATAGGAAACGAAAAAAGCGTTGAGAGCAAAAAGGATGAATTAGTTGTAACAGAAATTATTAACTCTATAAGAGAAAAGCTCACAAAATGCTGGAGCATTCCTGAAAGCATAGCTTACAAAGAAAATTTTAATATAAAAATTAACTTATTGTTATCCAGTCAAGGCGAGATAATTATGGCGGATGTAGCAGACAGTGATTCCTATCGAAATAATCCACTTTTCAGGTCGATAGCAGATAATGCAATGCGTGCAGTATATAAATGTAGCCCATTGACCGGCTTGCCTACTCAGCACCACCACATTTGGCGTGAAGTAACACTAGATTTTATTCTATAGCTAAAGTAATTCTATAATTTAATAAGCCCACTGTATCCGTTCAGGATAGCAGCAAGGTAGTATAACCATAGAGTAAAAGTGAGTTTACAACAAATGGTGTCATCCCAGTGCTTGACACTGGGATGGCTTTGTTGCATAGCAACTGAAAAAATCTGGTGGCTACTGACAAAATTCATTATAAAATAGCCATTTAACCTTGAAAGAAAAAATATGCCACAAAAAATGAGGGTCAGTAACCATAGCGAATATAACAAATTTCTAGAAAAAAGAGGAAATATTTTTCATTATATCAACGAAGCCATAGAAAAGTGGTACGAGAATGGTCCAAAAATACCAGGTGGCAACAATATTTATAGCGATAAAGTTGTAATTTTGGTGCACATAATAACTTGTTTATTTAGAATAGGCCTGAGGCAAACAGTTGGGTTTATAGCAGGATACCTTGAGCAAATTGGGAAAAATTTGCAAGTTATCAGCTATTCACAATCATCAAGAAGGTTTAAGAAACTCAATATTAAGATCAATGATTGCAGAAAATAATATGGAAGATATCGAAATTGCTATAGACAGTACAGGAATTAGTATATACAACAACACTCCTGGTCATAGCAAAGAAAATAGCGAAGATAGAAAGTATCGCAGCTATGAACAGACAAGAAAATTGCATGTAATGTTGAATACAAACAGCAAAAAAGCCATAGCTGTAAAATACAGTAACGGCTGATCACTATGGAGCTTGTGATTTGCTAAAAGAAGTCGATTTTCAGTATGTCATAAAAGTACTATATGCAGATAGGGCATATGACAGAGAAAAGCTCTATAAGCTGTGTAATCAATATGGTATAAAAACGAAAATTCCTCCGAAAAACAACGCAGCAGAGCATCCAAAGTTAGACTATATGGCTGAGAGAAATGCTGCAATTAGACTAATAAAATCATGCAGCGAAGATGGAATGAAGAGGTGGAAAAGGCAAACAAACTACGGAAAAAGATCTTATATAGAAAGTTTTTTCTCGCGACTGAAACAAACATTCGGGTTTAGTTTTAGGAATAAATCTGAGACAAATAGAGAGAAGGAACTACTTGTTAAATGCTATTTGCTCAATAAGTTCACTGATATTGGTATGGCTAAATTTGAGATAGCTTCATAAATTTATTGTGCGTTACCTACTATCCGAAGAGCGATGCAACAAAGCCATTCCAGTGTCAAGCACTGGAATGACACCTTCTGTATAAATATTAAGAAATTTACCAAACGAAAAAAAAGGCAAAAGAAGCCCCGTGGTTGGCTAATTACTTACATTATACTTTCAAGTATGGCGTTTTTTTATTCTAAACACTTAATAACCGCGATTTAGCTGCTTTTAAGCCGCAACTAATCTAAATTATAAACGTTAAGAAATTTACTAAACAGAAAAAAAGGCAAAAGAAACCCTAGGGTAGCTAGTTATTCACTATCCATTTTTTAAGTTGGCGTTTTTTAATGTTTTAAATGCTTTATAAGCGTATTTCAGCTTGTGTAGGTCAAAACCCGGAAATTTGATAAAGACATAAGGTGCACATAGTGCAAAAAATTAAACATGAGACGCCAGATACGTTGAGTTTTTTTGTCATTTAATCTGTACAGAGAAGATAAATAAATAGCTTCAGTTTCATGATAAGGGCGCTGGCGAGGTTTGTCAAGGAAGTTTTTTGTTTCTGTGGGCTACCTGGATGACAGGATTGCTCTTGAATTTGTATAGCTACATTGTCGGTAAATCTAAATTGCTTTAGTTATAGAAATAAATTTCGAGTCAGATGTGTATAAATTCTATATAATTTTTATCCTACTACTAATTTAACAAGATGGATCATATAGATATTATAAAATCAAAATTATTATTATCCGACCTAGTAGGTAAAAAAGTCAGATTAATAAAAAGAGGAGATAGTTTTGTTGGGCTCTGTCCATTTCATAACGAAAAAACCCCATCTTTTTCGGTAAGTAATACTAAAGGATTGTATTACTGTTTTGGTTGCTTAGCTAATGGTGACGTATTTGAATTTATTTCACAAACTGAAGGATTAAGCTTTAAAGAAGCATTGGAAAGATTAGCATCGGTTACAGGTGTTGAACTGCCCAAAAGTCTTAGTATTACAAAAGAGGACAATAAACTATTTTTAGCGCTTGATTTAGCTGCAAATTGGTTTGCACAAAAAAATCAAAGTGTTGTAGATTATTTAAAGCAGCGTAAGATTTCACCTAAAATCATAGATAAATTTAAGATAGGTTATGCACCAAGCTCTGGTTTGAAAGAGTATTTAAACTCTTCAGGTATTGAAGACAAAATTTTAATTGATATTGGATTAGTAAACAAAAATTTTCATGATTATTTTTATGACCGGCTGATATTTCCTATACAGAGCATTGCAGGGAGAGTTATTGGTTTTGGCGGACGTGCGCTAAGTTCTGAGCAACAGCCGAAATATTTAAACAGTCCAGAGAGTCAGCTCTTCAAGAAGAGGGAGAATTTATACGGATTAAACTTTGCTTTAAGCGAAATACGTAAAAAACAGCACATACTCGTTGTTGAAGGATATATGGACGCTATAGCGCTACATCAAGCAGGAATTAGTAATGCAGTTGCTCCGCTTGGTACCGCAATTTCTGCAGAGCAGATAAAAAATCTATGGAGATTTGCTAAAGAAATCTCCATCTGTATGGATGGCGATAGTGCTGGACGTCATGCTGCTACTCGAGTTGCAGAACTTGCTCTGCCAATATTAGAGCCTGGATACACGTTAAAATTTGTGACTTTGCCGAGTAATAAAGATCCATACGATATATGTAACGAACTGGAATACAAGAAAGAAGACGTATTGATTGCGCTTGATCACTCAACAAAACTTCATTCTGAATATTTATGGCATCACATAATCGATAGCAATTTGCAAAATTATGAAAAACTTGCTCCGGAAAAATATTCAATTCTTGAGCACAAGTTCATGGAATATGTAAATACTATTAGCAACAGCAGTATTAGAAGGTATTACAGAGATTATTTTTACAATAAGGCTAGTGAACTAAGAAGTAGCTTCAAAAAACAGATTTTTAATAGTAAAACTAGAGCAACAAAAGGTGAGTATCTTCATAACAAATCTCCAGAGCTAATTGAAGCAGAGCAAAATCAGGCCGTAATTTTGCGTATAGCCGTAGAATTTCCTGAAATCTTGAACCGTCCTATATTTTTTGAGCAATTTTCTCATTTTGAATTTACTAATGAGATGAAAAGATTACAACAGCGTATAATTGATGTAATAAGTAACAAAAGCAAACTCGATAAAGAGGCTTTGTTACAAGAATTGAAACAGTTTAACGTTATAAAGTATGTATTTGAAAAAACTAGTGTACTAAATAGCCAACTGAACGAGAGAAAATCTGCAGAAATTGTGTGGAATAATATAGTGTTACTAAAAGAGTTAAATGCATTACGAAAAGAAAGAACCGAAGCGAGGCTGAGCGGTAATCTTGACTTAGAGAAAAGGTTGATAGAACAAATAAAGCAAATAGAAAGCAGTATACAAGAAATGCAAATGGAGTTTATTGAAAAGTAGATATCGTCTCGTTAGTCAACAAGAAAATTACAAAATAAGACAATATTTTACATAAGATTGAAATTTTTAACTAATTAAGCCTTCCTCTAACAGCTTTGCCCTGTAGTTTTTGATATGGTTAGGATCACTTGAAAATGTATAATTTTTGTAGTTAGCTCTGCTGTGCATATAAAGTTTACTATTGACTTTTATCACATTATCTCACATTATCTCACATAATATGCATGTGAGAAGAATATGAACTGGAAGAATTTTCGTCTTAGTACGCGTCTCAACCTAGAAGGGCCTGTAATTGAGCAAGTGTACGAGTTAATTACTGCAGTTGATAGTGTTAAAAATAGCTGGCAGATAACGAAAAAACTACTACCACAAACAATTGAAAGATTAACTCATTCAGTTATTGTTACATCTTCTGGCGCTTCTAACCGTATTGAAGGAAATCGTCTAACCGATAAAGAAGTTGAGGATCTATATAAAAACCT
The DNA here is from genome assembly GCF_947179475.1 of Wolbachia endosymbiont (group A) of Cydia splendana. Classification (NCBI taxonomy): domain Bacteria; kingdom Pseudomonadati; phylum Pseudomonadota; class Alphaproteobacteria; order Rickettsiales; family Anaplasmataceae; genus Wolbachia; species Wolbachia endosymbiont (group A) of Cydia splendana. The sequence goes on along the minus strand of NZ_CAMXBP010000001.1, from coordinate 202,275 downwards.
ACGTGTCAAAAAATTTAAAAATAGAGATGAGCAAGAAATTGCTGGCTACTTAGAAATGCTTAAACTAATATTTCATGATTATACGGATATTCCAATTAGTGAGTCATCAATATTGCACATTAACAACCAGATGCTACTTTATAGTGAAAAAGATTTGTATCATAGAGGAAAATACAAAGCAAGTTCTAATAGAGTTGAGGCAAAAGATCAGAATGGAAAAGTTGTTGGTATAATTTTTGATCCCACACCACCTTACCTTGTTAGAAAGGAAGTACAAGAGCTTATTGATTGGTATCACTGGTCCTTAAATAATAAATTTAAGCATCCTCTTATTATTGTTGCTAACTTTGTTTTTGAGTATTTGGCAATACACCCTTTTCAAGATGGAAATGGCAGAACTAGTAGATTGATAACTAATTTAATGCTGTTGCAGCAGGGTTATGATTTTGTATCTATTGTATCACATGAAAAGATAATTGAAACTAACAAACTTGATTACTATTTAGCGCTTAATAAAACACAAAGTAGCTGGAAAAGTGGCAAAGAAGATATTTCCCCATGGTTAATATTTTTTCTTAATGTGCTCAAAACGCAAGCAAATGAGGCGCATTATATTCTTGAGAGGGAGAATACTGAATATTTATTATCAAGAAAACAATTATTCTTCTGGGAGTGGGCACTTAGCCTTGCAGATAAAGAATTTAGTAGAAAAGATGCTATAGAAGCTCTAGGATTTCCTCCAAGAACAGTAGAGGCAATTACAAAGAAACTGCTAGGGATGAAATACTTACAGCGTCTTGGAGAAGGCAAAGCCACTAGATATAAAGTTATTATTTAAAAGTTTTAGTATGTTTTTCGAGATTTTTTTAAATCCAGTCTTATGCACAACTTTGTTTGCAATTTTATTCGATTAAAAATTGCATTTTAGCAATAAAAAACTTACTTATTATAGGAAAATCTTGTGTTTGTTCTCATATAAAACTATTTATGGAGTGACAATGGTACATGTATTATACTTACATTTCTGATTCGAAAATTTATGCAGTTGTTTCTAACAAGATTGGTCAACAAATTCTATTGTTTAAAGATGAGAAATAAAGTAATCATCATTTCCAGTATTGCTTTTATTCTACTGTTTTTTATCAGCAGTGCATTTTTAAAAAAAGATCAGGCGGTTCATAGCGATAATGCAACTAGTAGCTTTTCAGTAAAAACTCAAGAACGTGCGCCGCAAAACCGCACTATATATTTAAATTTTTCTGGTACAGTAAATCCCTTACATAGAGCTAGCCTTGTCTCAAAAATAAGTGGTAAGATTATTGCTATTTATTTACCTGATGGTGAAAAGGTAAAAAGAGATGATGTAGTGTTAAAGATAGAAGATTATGACAGGATTGAGCAAGCTCAGAAAGCCAAAGCTTTATTAAAGCAGCGTGAAATTGAGTATGATTCCTCTCACAAACTGAATAAAAAAGGCTATGGGGCACAAATACAAGTAGAAGCAGCTTTTACTGCGTTACAAAGTGCAAAAGCTGACCTAAAAAGGCTAGAATTGGATTTAGAAAATACTGCAGTCACATCTCCTATAGATGGTTATATTGATAAAATCAATGCAAACGAAGGGGATTTTGTTAATGCTGGGCAAAAAATAGCTGACGTGGTTAATTTCGATCAAATTCTTGTAGTGTTATACGTTTCGGAAAATGAAGTAAATAAAATAGAGCTAGGCAGCACAGCTCAAATTAATTTGCTGGACGGAAAAGAATTGGCAGGTGAAGTAAGTTTTATTAGTAAAATTGCTGAGCCTAAAACTGGGTCTTATAGGGTAGAAGTAAAGGTAACTAATAATAAAATGATATCCTTGCAGGGACTAACTGCCAACGTAAGGCTACCTTCAGGCGAAAGATTTGCATATAAAGTTTCTTCTTCAGCCCTGAGCTTAAGTGACGAAGGTGCTCTTGGAATAAAGATTGTTGATGATAATAATTATGTAGTATTTGCACCAATAGAAATTGTTGATCATGAGAGCGATGGGGTTTGGATAGTAGCAAATAACGAAGGTAAACCCATAAAGTTAATAGTATTGGGCCACCTATTTGTTAAGCCTGGTGATAAGGTTTAAGACATAAGATCCTTTGACCTTACCCAGAAAAAGTGGAGAGAAAGTTTGGAATGTTTTTCACAAAGAGAATGATGAATCAAAGTGCTCAGGAATGCAATAGTTAATAGTAACGTTGTTTGTTATAAAAAATTTCTATATATTCAAATATAGCAGTTTTGATATGCTGTTTAGAGTGCCGAGAGGTGTCTATTGGTAACTCCCTTTTTAGAGAACTGAAGAAGCTTTCCACAACAGAATTGTCGTAACAACAGCCTTTATTACTCATCTATATTCTTTACAGCTAAGAGATATTGATACCCTTGCGCAGTATATTGTGAACCTTGGTCACTGTGCAGCAGTAGATTTTTAACAGGTTTACGCCTATTAATGGCCATTAATAAAGAGTTCATAACCAATTGTTTATTTATTGCACTACTCATTAACTACCTTACTATTACCCACAAATATAAATGTTTGTTGCATAGCTCTTAATGGCATAACTTTTGCTTGAAATAACTGTTTATATGGTGCAATTTACAGCTTTTAGTTGCTAAAATTATAACTCTTAGTTTAATAATTTTAATCTAATAAGCTTTCAGGTTAATAAAATTAAATTATTTGAGTAAATACAATACTATGTTTTTATTTGTGGGTAATAGTAAGATTAACTACCATACGTGAGAATTATTGCTGCCAAATATAGCCATCCCTCCTTGGTTTTGATGTAAGTAATCCCATACTTTATTTGGTTGATCAACAATAAAGTTTTGATCTAATATATTGGGAGCTACAGCTCTATTATCTGTTTGTTGTTTTTTAATTTTAAACTTTCTTCTCAGTATAGCCCTGATGTCATTTTTCTGCATAATACTTTGCACCGTTTTCAAATTGCAACTTTTACCCAAAGCCTTCAATTCAGCATGAATTTTAGGAGCTCCATATCTACATTTAGAAACTTGATATATTTTTTGAATAGCTTCGAGTAGCTCTTTATTTGCTGATTCTCTACTGCTTATTTTTCTTGTGGTCCACTTATAGTAGCCACTAGCAGAAAATCCTACATAATTCCTGTACTTTATAGCAGTTACTATATAAAAAAATATTTTACTCTTTTTGACTGGCCAGGGCTTTTTTTTAAATGTCTCTTTCCCTTGTTACTCTTGCTTTGTAAATCAAACCTCTCTTTGTCATAAGGTGCTACATCTGGAAATGCATTTGCCGCTGACTTTTTTTCGTTATATTTCTTCATCCATTTTCCTAATACACTATCCCTTATTCCTAGATCTCTTGCTACTTTTGCAACTGGTTGACCTACCTTTCTTTGTTCATTTGCCAGCTTAACAGCTTCCAATTTGAATTCTGCCGTATATTCTCTTACCATTTCTAATCCTCCAAAATTTTATTTTACCCAAAAAAACTCTTTTCTTTCTCTCCACTTTTTCTGGGTAAGGTCACTACTGCTATTCCACGTCAAGAACAACCATAAGTTCATTAGGGTTCACATAACCTAAAGCATTTTTTGCTTGCTCATCAAGCAGATCTAAATCTAAGCTTTTTTCATATAAGCCAAATACTTTGTTGTCCAACTTTTCCTTTTCAGAAGAGACATCCTTTAGCAAAAGTTTATTGTACTCGATTTCTTTTTTTAAATCGATTAACGTCAATAAGCCACGTTTACCTGTAATTGTGCTAATGCTGAAATATAATGTAAGGGAAGAAATGAGTAAGGCTGCGCTTAAACACAGTAACTTTTGCTTCTTTTTAGATATAAGCACCGTACTTTCACATATAAAAAATATATAACATGAAAAGGTGAACAAAAAGCTAAGAACCTTGACGCGCTTTACACCTTGGCTTTACCTTATTTATAATGTAAATCTTACCACCCCTTTTCACAACTTTACAATTTTTATCTCTGTTACGATGAGATTTTAGCGACCCTTTGACTTTCATATCTATAGTAAGAATTAAATTACTTTACATTATAATCACTTATCAAGAGTTAGTCAATTGATAACATTTTATTAAAATATTGTATAATTGTTGCTGATACTTCTTCGATCGACTTTTGCGTGACATCGATAATTGGCCAGTTATTCTGTTTAAAGAGCTCCTCTGCTTCTTTAATTTCCTTTTCTACTTTCTCAGGGTTAGCATATATATTATTATCTTCGTTGTTAATTGAAGTAAGTCTATTTTTGCGTATTTCTATTAGCCTACTTACGTCTATTGTTACCCCTATCGTTAGTTTATTTTTTAATTTTGCCAAGTCGACATAAAAGGGTACCCCACTAACAAAAGGAATATTTGCAACCTTATAGCCTCGGTAAGCTAAATACGTACTGGTGGGAGATTTTGATGTACGTGAAACTCCAACCAAAATTATATCTGCTTTATCAATATCTTGAATATTTTGTCCATCATCATGATTAATAGTGTAGTTTATTGCCTCAATGCGATGAAAATATTCGTTATTTATCTCAGTATGCAAGTCAAGCTTTTCGTCTTTTTCAATTTCAAGATAAGACGAAATTTCTCTAATAATATGTGATAATATTGCTCTATAGGGAATTTTCAACTTTATACAGTTATCTTTTAGATATTTTCTTAGCTCATCATCAGTAATAGTGCATATAACAAAATTATGCTCATCACTTTTCCTATTAATTTCCTCCAGAATTTTGTCAATCTGCTCTTCTCCTTTTACAAAAGACCAAACATATTCGATCGTTTCTACAGAACGAAAGTGTTTCAGAGCTGATTTTGCAACTGATATAACAGTTTCACCACTTGAATCTGATACTAAGTGTAGATTAAGCTTTTTAAGGGTCATATACTAAAAATAATAGCTAGCAATCTGCTACTGAAATTATGCTAATTTGTTGACCTACGTAAATATAGAAAAACTATCCTGTTGATAAAACTCAAACTAATTGGTAAATTCTTAACACAATTATTCTCAAAACGAATGTTTTTATTAAAGCCTACAAATTTCTCTTATTTTTCTAAGAAAGCTCTACCTTGGCTTGGGGTTATTTGTTTCGCATGTTTTTTAATTGGAATGTCTTTGGCGTTATTCTTCTCTCCAGAAGATTATAAACAAGGAGAAATTGTACGAATCATGTACATTCATGTGCCTTCTGCATGGCTTGCTCTTGGAATATATGGATTAATTGCATCACTTGGTTTCATTTCATTGGTATGGAACAATAGCATTGCTAGTGTCTTGGCACATGCTGCTGCTCCTGCAGGGACAGTCTTTTCGGCAATATGCTTAATCACAGGCAGCATCTGGGGAAAAGGAACCTGGGGCACTTGGTGGGTATGGGATGCAAGGCTTACTTCAATGCTGATTTTATTTTTCCTATATGTTGGCTACCTTTCATTGTGGAGCGCTTTTGATAATGAAGCGAGGGCAGAAAAATCAGCAGCAGTATTTGCCATCTTTAGTGCTATAAATATTCCTATAGTAAAATTTTCCGTGAATTTATCGTCCACTCTCCATCAGCCAGCAAGCATTTTGAGAAAAGGTGGAATAGCAATAGAAAGTTCCCTGCTGTTGCCACTGGTTGCAATGTTTATGTTTTGTGCCACATTTTTTTTAGTAGTGTGGATACTGTATTCACTTTACTTAATTAATTTATATAAGATAAAGAGAGAAATCAGTATGCGGTATTAGGCCGAGAGATGAAAATAGAACACACCACATCACCAAGTAGCAAAGACATTGAATTCCTACTCAAAAAGATTAATGAAGAAACCGTTGATAAAGGTACGTGTAACCCATTTGCTTTTTTTATTCGCGATGATACTGAACAAATTATTGTAGGTTGTAGCGGTTTTGTTATCTATGGTTCAATTTACACTGACTTGCTTTGGGTGCACTCTGATTATAGAAGAAAAGGTATGGGAAAGCAGCTAATGGAAGAAGTTCATGATTATGGTCGTGAGATGCACTGTAAAATAGCAACCGTTGCAACCATGAATTTTCAAAAAGCGAAAGTATTTTATGAAAAGCTTGGGTATAAGTGTGATCTTGTACGTCCAGGGTATGTTAACATGTATATTTTTGAAGAAAGTGTTGTGAGATGCACTGTAAAATAGCAACCGTTGTAACCATGAACTCTAAAATATTTAAAGAGCCTACTAATATCTTTAAGGTAAATGTTCATGTGATTCCGCAGAATAATTCTGTTTTTTGATTCTATCTGTCCATTTATCATTTTCTATATCTTGTTTGTTGGTTGCTTTTTTTTCTTGCTCAACAATTGCCTTATCTATCTCCTTATGAATTGCATCAATTGCATTAATCGCACCTCCTTTTTTGTATACTTCGCTTTTCCCTTCAATAATTAACTTAATAAAAGTATTTACAACAGACTGCACTTGATTATGATTAACCTGACCTTTTGTCAAAGAAGGTAAAGAGCCTAATTCCATCAATACTTCTGGTGCTGTTTTATCTTGAGTGGAAAGTCCTAAATTATCTGCTACTTTACTTATTAATAACTCTCTGTGTTCTTTATTATCTTCCAATTTAGCATAATCACTCAATAGATCTATAACGGTAGATACTCTGACTTCAACAACATCATCAACATCTTCATCTTCTAGAGCAACTCCTGACCCCAATAACCTCTCTCTGAGATTTTCGCTTAAAAGATTGATAAATTCTTCATTTGCATCTGATCCTGTGGTTGATATTGTACCATCTAAATAGTTACTTTGAGCACCGAAGCCATGCTCTATTTGTATTTTTGTCTCAGGTTTAAATCCTAATTTTGCACAGAATTTCTGAAAATATTCTTTAATAATGTCAAACAAGCTCTTGCCATTATCTTTATAATTTTTTAACTCTTTAGGAATAGTAAGTGACAATTTACCATCTCTGTATGTTACAAAGTCTTCACCATTGTGAGATTCAATTGTAAATTCCAATGAACTAGACAGATTACATATCTTATCGCCATGCATAACTTGATTTTTAACAGAGAGTATTGGTAGCCTCATATCAGATCTAATTCTCACATTATTTTGGTTAGCACAATCAATGTTTATTACTTTTTTAGGATTTTCTACTATGAACGACTGTCCAAGTGCAAGTTGGGTTTGTATAAATGGAGCAGCCTCATACCCTGCTTGATTACAATTGGTAACTAGCTCTTCTAAAATAGCATCACTTGGAACTTCTGCCCCAGCGTATCTGAACATTTTTTTGAAAACTTCTTTTGCAAAGGAACGGTAATCCTTGTTTTCATCTTTCTCTGTTGGTAATAGATGGATATACCTTTGGCCAGCATTGTAAAATTCTTCAAATTCTTTCTTATATGAATCGGTTTTTTGATGATTAGCAGTTTTGGAATTTTCACAGTGATTTTTCCATAGCTCACCCAATGCATTACTTACAAGCTCTTTCTCAATATCTTCGAGTACTGAAGCAACAAAAGCTTTGCCATGATCCGTATCTATTTCTCTTGTTCCTTTTTTGTTAAATATTTCGTCATTATATATATCATCACTATTAAAAAGTTCGCTTTTGCGGTGCTTAGCTCCTTCCTTAAATGCAATAATAAGATTTTTATCTATTTCTTTTCCGTTAATAATAAAATTCATCCTTTGAAAATCTAAGAACATTGTTTCACCGGAATTCGCTAATTTATTATCTTGATCTGCTCTTAATTTACTAAAATTGAACTCTTTAGCTGTGGCCTTTAATCTAACTACTGGACTCTTATTATTTTTTCCTTTTGTCTCTTTCATAAATAACACCTTACTGTAAATATGCTGTAAGTTATATCATATAATGATGAATAATTTTGTAATATATTAAGAAAATCGACAGTATATTTCTTTATTTAAGGGGTGTAGGAAAGGCGTAGATTTCTCTTTCCATTTGTAGCGTACTGCATTAATATTTATGTATTAATCTAGAAAATAATGATGAATAACATTGTAATTGTTGGTCTGCAATGGGGTGACGAAGGCAAGGGTAAAATAGTAGATTATCTTTCTGAGAATGCAGATGTAGTTGTGAGATTTCAGGGAGGAAATAATGCAGGGCACACTATAGTAGTAGATGATGAGGTTTATAAATTAAATTTACTGCCCTCTGCTGTTTTGAGGCCAGGCAAAATATCTATCATAGGAAATGGCGTTGCTCTTGATCCACACGCTCTAATCTCAGAAATAGAGTCATTGAAAGTTAAAGGAGTAGACGTAAACTATAACAACTTGATGGTATCCGAGAGCTGTCCATTAATACTTAGCATACATAAGGACAAGGAAAAGCTATTTGAAGATTTAAATGGAAATCACAAAATTGGTACAACAAACAAAGGGATAGGGCCATGTTATGAAGATAAAGTTGGAAGGAGAGCTATACGCCTTTGTGACTTAGAAAACGCAGATGAGCTCAATAAAAGAGTGGATACTCTTTTGAATTACCACAATGCTATCAGGAAAGGCCTTAACTACCAGGTGGTTAAAAAAGAAGAAATATTAAAGGAAATTCAAGAGATTTCAGAAAAAATTCTTTCATATAAAAAACCTGTGTGGAAGATATTAAATGACTTGATGAAAGAAGGTAAGAAAATAATATTTGAAGGTGCCCAAGGCGCATTTTTAGATATCGACCACGGAACTTACCCTTTTGTTACTTCAAGTAATACTGTAGCATCGCAAGCAATAACAGGCTCAGGGTTATCCTCCAATGCTTACATTATTGGTGTGGTAAAAGCTTATACAACAAGAGTGGGCAATGGCCCATTTCCTACTGAGCAGAAAAATGAAGTAGGAGATAGCTTGTTTACTATAGGTAAGGAACTTGGAACAGTGAGCAATAGAAGAAGGCGTTGCGGATGGTTCGATGCAGTTTTAGTGCGCCAGGCCGTACAACTCTCTGGAGTTTCAAGCATTGTATTAACCAAATTAGATGTGCTTAATTCTTTTGATACAATTAAAATATGCACTGGTTACAAGTATAGCGGAAAAATATATGATTATTTACCCGCATCGCATTCAATACAAGGGGAATTAGAGCCAATATATGAAGAGTTTCCTGGCTGGAAAGAAAACACTCAAGGTAAAAGGTCGATTGAAACATTGCCTATCAATTTAATAAAATATATAGAAGGGTTAGAAAAATTAATAGGTGTACCAATTCATCTAATCTCAACTAGTCCAAAGAGAGAGGATGTTATTAAGCTTAAAGATTTCTGAAAACGTCTTTGTATCTTAGAGCCTGTACGTAATCTCAAAAAAGAGATAAAGTGAGAGGATAAAGTATATAAAGTAGGATATGCGAAGTTTATAACCAAGTGACATAAGTCGAGAAAAGTTTGAGATTATTGTAGCAGATCTGGAATCTTGCAGAAAGAAGACAAAACCAAGAACACTTGATTTACATGATATATTTTGTGGAGTGTTATACGTGTTAAAAAGTGGTTGCTAGTGGAGAATGGTATCAAAAGAGTTCCCAAAATGGCGCAATTGTTACGACTATTTTAAGAAGTGGAGTGAAAAACCAGATGTAAATAAAGAAAGTGTTCTGGAGCTGGTATTAAAAAAAAATAATTGCGACAAAACAATGGTCGGAAAAGCTTCTGCATAATTGATGCACAGAGTATAAAAAATGCAGATACTGCTGAAGCTATGATGCAGGCAAGAAGATTTCAGGGCCGTATTGCAGTAGATACGCAAGCATGCAATTTATACAACAACAGCAGAGATAACTGACCGTAGCAGTGCTGTGAGAATGGTCGAAAATGCAAAAGAAAACCTCTCGGAAGTTAAAAATGTACTGGTTGATGCAGGCTATACTGGAGAGAATTTTGTAACTCAAATAAAAACGATTATTGGTGCAACCGTTGAAGTGATCAAAAGAAATGAATTACGTTCCTTTGTTGTATTGCCCAAAAGATGGGTTGTGGAGCGATCTTTTGCTTGGTTAGAAAAATGTAGAAGATTGTGGAAAAATTGTGAGCGAAAACTCAATACTAGCCTACAAATGGTAGTTCTGGCTTTCACTGCCTTACTTCTGAAAAAATTATGAACAGGCTCTTACTAACTCTTATCTAATAAAAAAAATACTTGTGTAACTTCGAATAGTCTATTATGCAAGACAGCAGTATAAACATGTAGTAAGAAATGTATAATGAAAAATAAAAGCTCAAGTTTAACACTTGCAGTTATTTTCACACAATTAAGTAATCATAAAAGTTAGTGTAGGGCGAGGTTATACAGTTTGATTTCTTTTAATATATGTTAATTGGTATAATATAAATATAGTTAAGGAGGTGTATTATGATTGGAAGTTTGGCTAAAGAAGAAAAAACAGCAGAGGCAGGAAAAACAGGTGATCAACTTGAAAAGTGTATTGGACCAACTTCACTGAATAGGGAGGTTTATTACTCTACGCTTATCTACTATACATTAAAAGAGTTATATTCACAATTAGGTGATATCTCTTATGCTAATAAAACAAGATCAGAAAAAGAAATAATCAATTTTTATGTTCTACCTCAATTTGCACGTTTTAAAGAAATTATTGATGAAGATATAAAAAAAGATCCTTCGTTTGCAAATTCTGCTATTGTAAAGTTTTGCTCCTCAATTATAAAAAATAACAAATTACTTAAAGAATTAGAAGAAGTTAGTATTCCTGCCAAAAACTCTAGTGTAAAGGCAAGGGTAAGCTTTCAACTGAAAAATCTGAAAGAAAAGGTGTGGTTCTTAGGAAAACTAAAGGAAAAAAAGAATTTCACTTACGTGCAGAGGGCTTTTGGGGATAAGTGGAGTTTTTATGACCTAATAAATGATGGAGATTTTAAAAAAACGTACATAGATAAAGCAGTAACAGAGTCTGCTAATAAGAGCTTTAAGGAAGATATAGATAAATGCATAAAGTTGGCAGAGCAGGGAAAAGAAGCTGCAAGTAAATATCTTGGAGAGAAAGGCGTAGAGTTTCGAGCTTATTACACAGAAACTGATAACACTCATAGAGTTTTGAATATCAATCTTATTAATTACAATAGAAGTGAGCAAACCAGGATTAGTGACATTTTACAGCAAGAGAAAGATATTAAAGAGCTGAATATCTATTGCAATAAAAAACATGAAATACACGCTCATCGGAAAGGTAAGGAAAGATATTATGAATTTAAAGAGGGCGCATATTATGAAATGAAAAGCACTTGGCCTGTAAAGGATGGATCCGAAATGTGTACCATGATTATGAATGTGAGTAGCGATGGCATAACTGAAGTACTAAAATTTAATGATGAAGATTTTGTGCTATCGGATGAGATCTTAGAATTAATAAAGCAAAACGATGAATTATATATTCAAGGTCTCTCCTTATATGATGCTGTACTAGAAAAAGGTAAGGCTGCTGATGTTGTACCTACTGCTAATAATAATTTTCAAAATGAGTCTATAGCGGCCTATCGCGAGGAACCAGAGGGAGAATTAGACCCTAAAGTTGATGCTGACAATAGCCTTCCTCCTTCTATTAATAGCAATGCATCAACTCAAACGGAAGTCAATTTACAACACACTGAAACTCAAACAGAAGTTGCTTCACAACAAATCGAAACTAAAACGGAAGTCAATTTACAGCACACTGGAACTCAGACAGAATTTGCTTCACAACAAATGGATGAATTGATTTTAAATAATCAGATGCTGTCCGAAAAAAACGTTGAATTGAAGCAAGAAATGTCAAATTTGAAAAAAGAAGCTGTTGAATTGAAGCAAGAAATAGAAGCAGGGTTGCAAGTGATAAATAAAAAGCACCATGAATTAATACAAGAAAATCAGCGACTACAGGAGAAACTAGAAACAACCCAAGCAGAAGCTAATCAAACAATTGTAAAGTTAGAGAAGCAGAATAGCAATTTACAAGACAGGTTTGAAAAAGAGGAGCAAAAAAACACGGAATTGCAAACTGAACTGGCACAAAAAAATGAAGAATTAGCAGGTGTGTTAAAAGAGCTACAAGGGAAAGCACAAGAACTTAAAGGTGTATATGAAGAAAAAAGAAAGCTAAAGGAAGAGCTGAAAATTGTTAATGCAGGAAAGAAGAATTTGGAAAAAGAGCTAAATCAAGCACGAGAAGATGCGGAACAGATAATGGTTGAACGACGCCAGCAGAAAGAGCGCTTGAAAGATCAGCTAAGAGAATTAGATCAGGAATATAAGGTACAAGTAGAAATTGAGCAAAAGATTAAAGAATCAGATAGGCAGGATAGCGATTTACAAGATACACTTGGAGAAGAGAGACTAAAACTCAACATTGAAGAACTAGAAAACGAGTACGAGGAATTTCCAGGAGATAAGGTGCTTACACTTGAACTCACTAAAGATGAAGATAAAGTCGAAGAGTTAAGAAACGAGCTAGAGCGTGAGAAAGAAAAGTGTAAACAATTATTAGAAGAAGAAAATGAATGGGGTGATGAATTGGTAGGAATGCTTGATGGACTGGAAGAAAAAATTCGTGCTGATGAACAAAGGAGCTTCAACAATCAATTAACGGGAGAAATTTCTAATGAGTCTGGTAATGCTCCACGACAGAAGAAAAGGTTATCCAAATCTTCAAGCGTTGATAATGAGTCTTATGTTCCACTGAGAGAGAAGACAACATTACTCAGATCTTTAAGCGTTGATAGTGGACTTGATAGCGATGAAGAAAATTGTGATAATGATTTATCTTTCAACATAAGTCCTATAAGTTCTATTGAGAAGGTGGCAGAGAGTAGAAACGTAGGTAGGGTATCATTGTGAAGATGGTTGGGGTTAAGTTGCAACTTAAGTGGGGCGCAAAAGGTCTTTTGTGTTGATAATAATTTAAAATCTATAGTAGACTAAAAAAGATTATTAAATTATAATATAACATATGATAAAAGACGAGAAATCGAAAACAATTTTTGAAGTGGAAGGGGCAGTAACTGCTTTACTACCTGCAGCAGAATTTAGAGTGAAACTGGACAATGAACATGAGATTATCTGTCATGTATCAGGGAAAGTGAGAAGAAGTAAAATACGCATCATTATAGGGGATAGGGTGTTAGTTGAGATGAGCATTTACGATAGGAATGCGAGAAAGGGTAGGATCATTAGAAGGCTTAAAGGTACAAGTGACAGAACGATCTCTAAATAATCTTATTCTTGCTTCATCATCGAAAAGGCGTATAGCTTTACTAAAACAAATAAACATTGAGCCAGGTTTAATTTTGCCAGCAGATATAGATGAAGCCCCTTTAAAAAAGGAACTTCCGAAGGATTACTCAATCCGTATGGCAAAAAGTAAAGCTGAGAAAATACAAAGTTTAAATCCAAATTATTTTGTGCTTGGTGTTGATACAGTTGTTGCTTGTGGTAGAAGGATATTGCTCAAAGCTGAAAACGTTGAGCAAGCAGAAAAATGTATCCGCTTGTTATCAGGAAGAAGGCATAGAGTATACACCAGTGTATGTCTATTAACTCCCGATCAATCTAAACAACATATCAGGACTGTGGTTACAATAGTGAAATTTAAACGTCTCAGTGAACAAGAAATTAAGTATTATTTAGCATCAGAAGAGTGGAAAAATAGGGCGGGGGGATGCAATATACAAGGCCTAGCTGGAGTGTTCGTATTGTTCTTACGCGGCTCCTACTCTTCCGTTATAGGGTTACCATTACATGAAACCTATTGTTTGCTAAGCAATTATTTTAACTTCAATTTATATTGAAATACCTTTATTAGTATCTTTTTTTTGTTGTGACTCAGCAACCTGTTTAGCCCAATCTAGTGGTCTTTTATTTCTGTTAGCTAATGCAATTCTATTGCGATCATAACCATCAGTGTGTTCTGTTAAAGTATCTCCTCTTTCTTCTTCTATTACTCCAGCTTTCAGTTGTGCTTCATCTTTCTCTAGTAATTTATATAGTTCGCTATTTTTATCTACAGTTGGATTAGTGTCATTATTTTCTCGTTCTGCCACTGTTTTTTCTAACCACTTACGTATAGGGTCATATTGTTTACCTTCTCCTATCTTTTCTAAAATGTTTTCTGAGAATGAATCTTTAGGAATATTTTCTTTAGTAGCCTGTTGTGCCGGTTCTCTTAACCCTTTATCCGGGTTTCCCAATGCTCCTTTTAACTCACTCGTATCTCCGATTTCTTTTGGTTCAATGTTTTCTAAGCTCTTCTTTAACTGTTCAGGATTTACTTGAGATTGTTCATTATTGTCATGAGTTGGAGATGAATAGCCCGAATCGTTTGCTTTTATGTCTGTTGAGCTGTCTTTTAGCAACCCAACTTCTCTCAAGCGTTTTTTAGTTTCTTCGCTAATCTGACTCTGATCAGCTGGTTTTAACCCGAGATTTTCTTGACCTAATGTATTTTTAAGTTCTTCAAATAGAGTTAGATTACTTTGTCTAATATGTTCTTCTAATTTCCTTCCTACCTGTTTTAAATCTGTTTGAGATTTACTATCACTATTAGTTGGAGATATATAGCCTGAATCACTTATACTATTTGGTGTTGAAGCAGAGACACTAATAGTTAGACCTTCCACTATTTTTACATCTGCTAAATCGTCTTTTTGCAATCCATCTTCTTTATCTTGTGACAGTTTATCAGTAGGATCAACTTGCCTTAATCCTCTATTATCCTGCTGTGATCTATCTCTGATTTCTTTAAGAAGATTTTCAGGTGGAGTTTGATCACTTTGTTCAATGTTCTCTAAGCTCTTCTTTAACTGTTCAGGATTTACTTGAGATTGTTCATTATTGTCATGAGTTGGAGATGAATAGCCCGAGTCACTTTTATTATTGAGTGCTGTAGCAGAGAGCGGCTGTTCACTTTCTTTCCACTTAGCATCACTAGCATCTTGGTTATCACTGTTATCTGGAGAAGATGAATAAGGAATTATGTCCTTTAATGTCTCTAACGGTGATGGGTTATTTTTTCTACTTCCTGCAATTGATGCTTTTCTATCATCAACATCAATGTGCCGTAAGTTGTTTTTCTTGAAATTTCTGATGTCTTGTAACAGATCGCCTTTGCTATTTCCTTCTTGTTGCTGGGTTTTAGGTTGTTGCTGATCATTAGGTGTTTGCTCACTTCTATCTGGTTTTTGGCTTCCAGGTACAGCATGTCCAAATGTAGGATTGTCATACCGTTCATCTTCTTGCCTATTATCTTGATTGTGGCTTACAGACTTGGTGAAAGTAGAACTATCTGAAGAATCAGAAGTTGCACCTTTTTGCTGATTATTAGGTGTTTGCTCATTTTCGCGCAAGTCATCTGGTTTTTGGCTTCCAGATTTGGCTCCCCCTTGCTCATCGAAAACACCTTTTTTAGGTGGTAGTGAACTAGTTCTAGGTGGAAGTGGCGGAGGAGTTTTTTTGTTCTGAGGATTCTCCTCAAAAAGCGATTGTAGGTTATAAACTTGACCTCCCGAATTTGCTTCTCGTGCTGCTTGTCTAAGCTCACGCTTTTCTTTAGCCTCCTGAGAATTAATTTTATCGTCAAAATCTTTTCCAATTCCGCTATCGTAAGAGTGCCTTCTGCTGTTAGATTGTGGTCCAAAATGTGAATGGTGATCTTCTTTTTTTCGAGTTATATCAGTAGCTTGAACACTAACATCTCTATTAACATCAATTCTTGTCGTAGTTTCAGATGATAGCTCGTTACTGTCTTTACTATGTTGCATCTCATTCACTTTTCCTTGTCCTTTCTCCCTGAATTGTATTTCATGCAAGAATAAACCACCTATTTTTACATCTCTGTTTACTTCTAACCGTTCTAGAGAAAAATCATCACCTTTAACAAGGTCTACACCGTTAGCATCAATCTTAATTTTGATCTTACATTCCTTCCCCTCCGCATACCACTTTAAAGTCATTTCATATGAACCATCAGTTACGACATAATGTCTTATTTTTTTCCCTTCTTCCTCGGCAACAAAACCATGCATTCCGCTCTTTCCATCACTATGCAATGTTGAAAATCCCGAGATTTCATTCTTCTCACAAAAATCACTATTTAAAAATTCGCTGATTTTAAACTCTTTTTTGTCATCTCCCAGCGTAATACTTGCGTGATTACCGTATATTGAAACTCCTGCAACATCATCAACATACTCTTTCAACCTTTCTTTAACTTCACTTTCAAGCTCTTGTCCAGCTTTCTTTGTCTTGTCGCATTTCTGAAGAATAACTCCATATGCTTTATCTTTGTTTTCTTCTTCGTCCCAATTCCAGTTGGCGTGTTTTGTTAAAAACTTTACTGTGTTAAAATCAACTCTAGCATTATAAATTGGGTCGTCTTCCTTTTTTATTTTATCAAATAAAGGAAAAATTTCTTGAATGCGCTCATTATAAATGTGTTCTTGTTGTGTATCGTTAGTGCCCATATATCCCTCACTAATAACCCTCTGCCTTTAGTTCTAGCTAATACTAGCTAATATAATTATCACAAGCATTGGTTGAATTTTTATTAAGGAAGGTTGTGTTACTAATGTGATGACACAAGCTATTTTATGGTAACATCAAACGATTTAAGTTGTCATTCCAGTCTGGAATCCAGCCTTTCACGAACCCCATCAAAAATGTTGTGTTTTAACATAAGATTAGCTACTTTTATGCTCACTAACTTAGTGCCAATCAAGATTCCTGGATCCCAGTGTCTGGGCACTGGGATGACATCCTTCTTGGCGGAAATCACTCTTATATCACAACAGCTGCATAGCCTAAATTGCTTTAGCTATAGCTCTGTTTTTGCAACTTCAAATATCTGCTACTCATAGTAAACACTTCTGGATCTTGAGAGGTTAGCTTGAGTATAGCGAGTATGTTGATAAACAACAAAGCAGCAATCGAGATATCAGCAACATCCCATAGCAACTGGACTTTACCTATCGCACCAAGCGGAATGATCATGGTAAAAATTACAATCCAGATTTTAGTGTATTTATTATCCATAGACACATAGCGTATTGTCTGTTTTGAGCAAAAAAACCAAGTAAAAATAGTAGTAAAGGCAAAACAAAACATTATGGCCATAATTAAATAGTCAATATAGGGCCAATTCATAGCTTTTCTAAAAGCAAATATGCACATGTTAGTACTCTCTAAATCAGTGACCCAAGAATCTGTGACAAGCAGTACCATTGTTGTAATAAACACTATGAATGCAACTATAAAAGGCGATATTATTGTGATTAGGCTCTGTTCAATAATAAATTTATTATTATTTTTCTTAGGAACAATTGAAGAATGTACGATTCCTTCGAGGCCAAGCCCTATATCTGTTGCAAAAATACCTCGCAAAGTTCCAACTTGAATAATAGTCAACATTTCTAAAATCAAACCTAGAGATAAACCAGAGTTAAAGCTACTAGTTGTAAAAAAACTGCTTGTTATTAGTTTTAGAGAAGGAAGAATATTTTCACTAAATTTAAATAATATGATACCGCAAAGTGTGAGGTAACTTACCGTCATTATCGGTATCATAGCCGATATAAAAATTTTAATTTTTTTTAAGCTGAGAGCTGCAACAACAAAAAATATTATGGCCATTACAATGCCACCAATGACTACAGGCACATCTATCATGTTAAGTGGTATTGATAGAGAATTTACCTGAACAAGGTTACCAACTGTTATTGAAACCATTATCATAACAACTAGAAACACAATTGTAGCTTTTCTAGAGTTAAATGCATCAGCCATGTAGGCTACAGGGCCACCTATAAACCGTCCGTTCTTTTCCTTTCTGGTTTTTATACTTAGATAACAAGTGACATATTTTATCACAGAAGTGATAACAATAATTATCGCCATCCACAAAATAGAGCCCGGTCCTCCGGTTTTTAGAGCAACAGCAGTTCCTGAAATATTTCCTACTCCTAAATTTCCCCCTAAAATTGTAAACAGAGCGGCTATAGAAGAAAATTTATTTTCTCCTTTTTTAGCTCCAAGGAGTGAAAGGGCGTATGGTAATCTAAATACCTGTAGCCATTTTAGTTTAATCGATAGGTAAACACCAGCAACTAGCATGAGTAATATTGTTGGCAGTAATAAAACAAACTTTACTGTATCCATCTGTAAAAGTGAGATTTTTATTTGAGTATACAACAAAAATTGAAAATACCTAACCTATTTTCTATGTATGACTTCGTTTCCGTCATTCTAGAAACCTTTTCTTGTCATCCAAGTAGCGTGACACATAACTGTACGAACATTGTAATATGGTACAATGTTAAGACGATGTCATTCCAGTGCTTGACACTGGAATCCAGCTTTTAATGCAACCCCTCACCAAAAATATTGTGTTTTAACATAAGGTTAGCTACTTTTATACTCACCAACTTAGTGTCCAATCTGGATCCCAGTGGGCTTTGTTGCATCGCTACTTATGAAAGGCTAACTATAGTTAGGATTATAAGCAACCTATTGAAAATCTTGTTTTTTTGCAATCAATCTGATCAAATTTAAGAATAGTAATTTGTTATTTATATTAATAAATTTAATTCTATTGAAAATAGCTAAAGCATTGAAATTCTTGAATTTTAGCCGGATTGGTAAATGGTAGTGAAATTTCTTTTACTCAAATTTAGGTATTCATTGACCGTTCTTGTTATAAATACCAGAATAATAAGCTACTGATATTCCCTATCTTTTTTATCTTTAATCCATCATAGCTAGCGATGCAACAAAGCCATCCCAGTGTCTGGACACTGGGATGACATCTTTTTTCTTGGTACAAATTACTCTTATATCTCAATGTTCGTACAGTTAGTGCGTGACACTGGGATCTAAATTTTTTATGCGAAACCATTATGTTTATATACTTGTAGGCCCAAGTTCCTCACATAGTGAACAAAAAAGTAAATGAGATTCCAGTGGGCTTTGTTGCATCGCTAGCTATGATGGATTAAAGATAAAAAAGGTGGAGAATATCAGTAGCTTATTATTCTGGTATTTATAACAAGAACGGTCAGTGAATACCTAAATTTGAGTAAAAGAAATTTCACTACCACTCACTAATCCGGCTAAAATTCAAGAATTTCAATGCTTTAGCTATTTTCAATAGAATTAAATTTATTAATATAAATAACAAATTACTATTCTTAAATTTGATCAGATTGATTGCAAAAAAACAAGATTTTCAATAAGTTGCTTATAATCCTAATTATAGTTAGCCTTTCATAAGTAGCGATGCAACAAAGCCATTCCAGTGTCACGCGCTGGAATGACACCTACCCCATGAGAACTCTATTTTTCATACCACTCATTTATAAGTTTATTGATATCAGAATCTATAAAATCCTTTAATGGTTGCCTGATTTTTATCTCAACATTTTTAGGGATGCACCTATCTTTACATATCGCATAATTTATATGGAAGTTAAGGTCAATATACCCTTGATTTAAAAATATATTCATCTTAAAGGGAAATAATACCATACCCTCATATACGTTACTTACAAACGTCTCTCTCCCTACTTTATCTTTATGTTCCTTTGGAATAGGCCAGTGAATATTTATATCTGATGCATTACCTTTGTAACTAATAGACGTGGGAAGGCCAAAATCTCCAGGATCTTTATAATATATGTGCCAGCCTGGTTCTACTGTAACCTTTATTGCACCTTTAAGAGTGAAGCTTGCTTCATTTATCTCGCCAATAAGTAAATCAAATTTTGCAATTTCCTCGTCAGCATATAGTTGAGTGCAAGAAAAAAATAAAAACAATATTAAATATATATGTATTTTCATTAAGGTAAATTTCTCCTTTTATAGAGAAAGTAATTTAGATTTTAATTATTATATTTAATAGTATTATATAGATTATTTATTAATATAGCATTATGCTATAGCTAAACTGACTTACGACAATCTGAAAAACGACAAATTCGTCATTCCGCTACTTGTTAGCGGAATCTATGCCGAGATACCGCGAATGAATCCACAACTGTACGAACATTGTGATTTTGGCCCATAAGGAGGGTGTCATCCCAGTGCTTGACACTGGGATGGCTTTGTTGCATCACACTTTATGAGATGGTGATTTATGGTAAATTCATGTAACTATCTCAAATTTAGCCATACCAATATCAGTGAATTTATTAAGCAAATAGCATTTAGTTCTTTTTCTCGATTTATCTCAGATTTATTCCTAAAACTAAATCCGAATATTTGCTTTAATCTTGAGAAAAACCCTTCAATATAAGATCTTTTCCCATAATTTACTTCTTTTTTCCATTCTTTCATGCCATCTTCACCGTATAATTTTATTAACCTAATAGCAGCATTCCTGTTAGACATATAATCTATTTCTGGATGTTCTGCCGCATTGTTTATTGGTGGAATTTTTGTCTTTATATCATATTCGTTACACAACTTATAAAACTTGTGCCTATCACATGCTCTATCTGCATATAGTGCTTTTATGGCATGCTGAAAATCAACTTCTTTTAGCAAATCACAAGCTCCATAGTGATCAGCCGTTACTGTATTTTACAGCTATGGCTTTTTTGTTGTTTATATTCAACATTACGTGCAATTTTCTCGTTTGCTCATAGCCACGATATTTTCTGTCAGTGCTATTTTCCTTGCTGTGTGTTGTTGTATATACTAATTCCTGTACTGTCTATAGCAATTTCGATATCTTCCATATTATTTTCTGCAATCATTTATCTTAATATTAAGTTTCTTAAACCTTCTTGATGCTTGTGAATAGCTGATAACTGCCAAATCTCTTCCTATTTGTTACAAATACCCTTTTATAAACCCGACTGTTTGTCTTAAACCAATTCTAAAGAAACTGACGATTATATGCACCAAAATCACAACTTTATCACTATAAATATAGTTGCCGCCCTGCATTTTTGGACAATTCTCGTACCAATTTTCTATGGCGTCATTGATATAACAAAAAATGCTTCCTCTTTCTTGGAGAAATTTGTTATATTCATGGCAGTTACTGACTCTCATTTTTTGTGGCATATTTTTTCTTCAACAGTTAAATGGCTATTTATAATGAATTTTGTCAGTAACTGCCAGTTCTTTTCACTTGAGCGATGCAACAAAGCCCACTGGGATCCAGGAATTTTATTAAGTTGGCAAGCATAAAAATAGCTGTTTTTTGTTAAAATACAATGTTTTGATGATTATGGAAATGCTGGATTCCAGTGTCAAGCACTGGAATGACATCACAGGGGCACTGGAATTTTTGTTTCAATATTTGTACATTAGCCATGCATCTGAACAGATACTGTAAATTAGCTATATTACATTAGCCCATCAGATGAGTTGTAATGGTTATAATTGTCTGATAAGTGACCTCTAACATCGTGACCTAACTCATTGGCATCAGGCTTAACTTCGTGATCTAACTCATTAGCATCGAGCTTAAACAAAGAAGGATTATCATCAGATTGTTGATTAGACTCTTTCTCTTTCGACCCAAATAACCATGAAAAGAGTGATGAGATAGAATCAATAATGGATTTAATTGCTGAAAAAATATTGGATAAGAAATTACTGGGTTGCTGAGTATCCTCTTCGGCTGATTCTGGTTCAGGCTCTTTTCCTGCTGTGTCATCCACATCTTGTTCAGGCTTACTTCTGCTTATGAGTGTCTTATCTAACCATTTGGACATATTCTTGTCTGGATTATGAAAATACATTTTCTCTATGTCCTTGTTTTCATCAACAAAAATTACTACAGTTGCATTCTGACTTAATGACCCTTCATTTAATCTATAACGTTCACTAACGAGCGATTCATGAGAGTTCTTTATATCTTGAATCAATCGAAGTTTTTCTTCTTCTACTAAAAGGTAACCTCTGTGTTGTATAGCATAATTGGTCCCTTTGTACTTAAATTGCAACATTCCTGTAACCTCTGTGTAGTCATCACCTTTTTGTTCTTCTTCTGGCTCTGGATTCGTGCGGTTTTCATTTACCTCTTCTTCAGACTTACTTCTGCTTATAAGTGTCTTATCTAGCTGTTTGAATATATTTTTGTCGGAGTTTCGAAAATACATTCGACTTATCTCCTTATTTTCATCAACGTGAATCGATAAAACTGTATTCTCATTCCCCAATCCATCACATTCACTAACGAGCGATTCATGAGAGTTCTTAATGTCTTTGATAAATTGAAATTTTTCTTCTTCTGAAAAGTACTTGCATCTTACGTTATAAGTGGTGCCTTTGTATTTAAAACTAAATATCCATCCATGGTCTTTATATTCATCTACTAGTTCATGAATATTCTTGACATTTTGTATAGCTTTAAATTTTTCATCTTCTGAAAAGTCCTTGTATCTTACGTTATAAGTGGTGCCTTTGTATTTAAAACTAAATATCCATCCATGGTCTTCATATTCATCTAGTCCAGAATTCTTGACACGTTGTATAATTTGAAATTTTTCATCTTCTGAAAGGTCCTTGAGGTATATACTACCAGTTGTATCTTTATATTTAAATTTAAACATCCATCCATGATCTTCATATTCATCTACTAGTTCACGAATATTCTTGACATTTTGTATAGCTTTAAATTTTTCTTCTTCTGAAAGGTTCTTGTGATATTTATAAAGTGTACCTTTATATTTAAATTTAAACATCCATCCATGGCCTTCATATTCATCTACACCCATCTGCTTGCAAATAGCTTTATAATTTTTTTCTTCTACCTCTCGTCCAATGACATTCGCTATGAGTTCAGTATCCAGAATATTCAAAGTTTGGACTGTTGCCGATGGTGAAAAACGCAATTGAAATATGTGGCCTAGCTCATGACCTAGAACAAAATCCATGGCACTTTGCTTATATGTCAGAATATTCTGACAATCTGTTACTCCTCGTGTAATATATCCTGGACCACCATCTTCATCTATGCCGAGAAGATTGTTATACTTTGTATAATCGCTTCTATTATTAAAAATGTGAACCGTTATATTGTAACTTGCATTACTATTTTTCAAGCAAAACTTTTCTTTAAATGCTTCATAGGCAGTTTTAATGTCTGTTTCTATTTGGTTTTGTTCCTGCTCAGATAAGTTGTCGTATTTTATAGTACAATTTATATACCCGTATTTAACGGTAAAGCTGTTAGACAAAACATCATGTATATTTGTGGAAAAATAATTGAACTGCTTTGACTCAGCTTCCTTATACAATTGATGCCCATATTTATCCCTAGAATACTTTGGTAGTTTAGGTACTTTGGCAATTAAGTTTTTGTTACTATCAAAAAAAGAAATATCAGAATTACCAATCCTAAAATCCTTTATAGATTGCCCGCAAGTGCCATCATTTGCACAATCATGATTATCTTTCTTATTAAACCATGCGTTGGTGTATTTTTCCATTTTGATACCTCACTACCAAACCTTACTATATTATTATCTTGGTAAAAATCATAATAATTCGTTAACTTGTATTTTAAATCTGTATCAAATGTGCTTTTCTCGTAAGGTATCAATTGTGAAGTAATTAACTTTATTTGTTTAAAATTTTGCTAAAATAGCTCTTTTTATACTATGTTTTATATAGCTAAACTGACTTAGATTTACTGACAATTTGAAAAACAAAAATTCGTCATTCCGCTACTATAGTATTTTCTAAAACGAATGATAAACGTCTAAAATGGTATTACCAACTAAAAGGTGTAAGTTTGTACATTGATGCATTAGAGGTCTGAGGCGACTTTTGATGGTGTGCCAACAATGCTCTATCGGATTTAGATCTTACTATTACCCACAAATATAAATGTTTGTTGCATAGCTCTTAATGGCATAACTTTTGCTTGAAATAACTGTTTATATGGTGCAATTTACAGCTTTTAGTTGCTAAAATTATAACTCTTAGTTTAATAATTTTAATCTAATAAGCTTTCAGGTTAATAAAATTAAATTATTTGAGTAAATACAATACTATGTTTTTATTTGTGGGTAATAGTAAGGCTTAAAGCAAAATGTAGTACGAACGGTAGGTGGATCTAAAAGATCGAATTACAATCCTGTATACAGCATTTTGCATTATTGTTTGATTATATTTATAGGTACAAAAATGGCTAGAATAATTTTCATGGGAGTAGATGTTTCCAAGGAAGCATTGGACATCTCAATTAATGGCAAGCATAAGCGCATAGCAAACGTGAGTGATGCTATATCTAAGTTTATAGAAACAAATATAGTCGATTTACCCATCAAGTTATGTGTAAGCTGGTGGCTATGAAAAGCTCATTATAAAATTGTTGCAAGATAACTGTCCATAAAGCTCACCCGAATCGGGTATATGCATTTGCCAAAGCTTGCAATCATTTTGCAAAAACTGACAAGTTAGATGCTAAATTACTGGAAAAATACGCTGAATTTGTCAGTAAAGACGGTGAAGTAAAAGGATGTATAATTTCACAAAAGCAAGAGGAATTAAAGGAGCTGGGGGCAGTTGAGCGTAATTTAAATGATGCAATTCATGCAAACAAGTGTCGCCTGCAAAGTGCGACGGGAAAAGCTAGAGAATACATAGAAAGACAGATAGGGTTTGCTGAAAAACAATTGAAAGAAATTAGGCAAGACATAGAAGACGCAATAGCTGAATTGAAAGGAAAAAATGAGCTTTTAATCAGCTATAAAGGTATTGGATCAAAGACGGCGAGCGTTCTACTGACAGAGGTGCCTGAGCTTGGTAGATTAGAGAATAGAGAAATTGCATGCTTAGTTGGAGTTGCACCTAAAACTAGTGAAAGTGGAAGAAAAGTTGGCAAAGCTCAAATCAAAGGAGGCAGGTTTTATGCAAGGAAAGCACTATACATGTCAGCTCTTGTTGCTATGCGCCACAACAGAAAAATGAAAGCGTTTTATCAGCGTTTGGTTGATTCTGGCAAAGCTGCTAAGGTTGCATTAGTTGCTGTCATGAGAAAAATTATCGTTTGTTTAAATGCCATGATAAAAAATAACAACTTTTATCTTGACTCTTAAGACGGTAGATGACAGACCATTGATTGTATGGGTTCCATCTGTTATATATAATCTTTTTGAATACGAAGAAAACTGATGAATGAGTATGATATTACGGTTATAGGTAGCGGTCCTGGTGGTTATATAGCGGCAATTAGGGCGGCACAGCTTGGGTTTAAAACTGCAATTGTGGAAAAAGAAAAAAATTTAGGCGGTATATGCTTAAATTGGGGATGTATACCAACAAAATCACTGCTTAGAGCATCTGAGGTTTATAGGCTAATAAAAAGATCAAAAGAGTTTGGTATAGAAGTAAAGGGAGCGAATTTTGATATACAATCAATAGTGAAATACTCAAGAAACGTTGTTGATAAATTGTCAAGCGGTGTTGCATATTTGATGAAAAAAAATAATATCAAAGTTCATCAAGGTTTTGGTAAACTTGCAGGCAATGGTACTATAAAAGTCGTTAGCGATAAGGAAGAACAAGAAATTGTTTCCAAGCATATCATTTTAGCAACAGGCGTGAGGGCACGGAATCTGCCTGGAATAGAGGCAGATGGAGATTTAATATGGAATGCGCAGCACGCTATGACTCCAGAGAGATTACCAAAATCGCTACTAATTATAGGGTCTGGTGCAATTGGAATAGAATTTGCAAGTTTTTATAGTACTTTGGGTGTTGATGTAACAATCATAGAGATAAAGAGCACTATTTTGCCGCTGGAGGATAAGGACATTTCAGATTTAGCACAAGAAATATTCACAAAACAGGGGATAGAAATATATACAAGCAGTAGCGTAAAAGCTCTTACTAAAAGTAAAGACTCTGCTCAAGTGCTACTAAGTAGTGGTGAGAGCAAAGAATTTGAGAGGGTGATTGTTGCGGTTGGAATTCAAGCAAATATTGAAAATATAGGTTTAGAAAATACAAAAATTAAATTAAGCCCTTCTGGCTTTATTGAAACGAATGAATGGTATGAAACTAGTGAATCAAATGTGTATGCAATAGGTGATGTAGCTGGCCCACCATGTTTAGCACATAAAGCGAGCCATGAAGCCGTGATCTGCATTGAAAAGATTGCTGGTAAAAATGCTCATGCGTTAAAAAAAGAATGCATACCAAATTGCACTTATTCTCATCCACAAATAGCGAGCATCGGCCTTACTGAGGAACAGGCAATAAAAGGTGGGTATGATATAAAAATAGGAAAATTTCACTCTAACTTTAATGGTAAGTCTGTTGCACTCAGTGAAACTGAAGGGTTAGTGAAAACGATTATAGATAAAAAAACCGGAGAAATTCTGGGTAGCCACATGATAGGTGCAGAAGTAACGGAGTTAATTAGCAATTTTGCTCTTGCAAAGCAACTAGAAGGAACAGACTTCGACATAAAATCTACGATTTTTCCTCATCCAACCATTTCAGAGATGATACATAAATCAGTGCTTGCTGCAGATGTTAAATAGTTGAACTAACGTTCCATCGTTTTAGAGTTGTCAATGTCTTGAGTAGTAGTTTGATTAGGCACTTTAGTTTCAATAGATTGATTACCACCAGCATCAGAATTCTGTAACTCTTCTTTCAATCCCTTAGCTGCTTCTTTAACTTCAAGCTTTGCCTTTGGATGAAGATCTTCTGGGCCTTTTCCTTTAGTATCCAAACCTTGTTGTAGATTAGTGCTTTTCATTTTATTATGCTGCTCGTGCTCAGGTAGGTCAACGACCGAATTGAAAAGAATTTTTATTATATTTTTTAGCAGTTCTAAAAAACCTCCGCTTCTGCCTTCTCTTTGTTCTTGAGGTTTATTTTTCTCATTAGGTTCTTTTTTACTATTACTTTTAGGCATTTTTAACTCAACTATCATAACGCTTAATAAAATTCTACGTGCAAATTGTTAAATAACAGTTAACAATCTAGGATTTATTATTTACAGATGGATATTATTTTAGCAACAGGTGGCACAGGCGGACACATTTTTCCAGCTATAACTTTAGCAAGAGCACTAAAGGCACAAGGATATAGTTGCATAGTATTTACTGATAAAAAAACAAATAAAAATACTGACGTGGGAAACTACACCTTGCCATTATGTAAACCAAGCAGCAACAAATTTAAGTTTTTCCTTTTCTTGATATACAGCTCTATGTTAGCACTGTATCAAGTAAGAAAATTAAAACCAAAATCGGTCATTGGTTTTGGTAGCTATGCTTCTTTTCCAACTCTTCTTGCAGCAAGAGTTCTTTCTATACCTATAATTTTACATGAACAAAACACAGTTTTAGGGAGAGTAAATAGATTCTTTTTCAAGAGTGCAAAATTAATTGCAACCAGCTTTCCGGAGACTAAATATGCAGAGGGCAATAAATGTATTTTTACAGGAAATTTTGTTGATATAAAAGCACAGAGCCATTCTAGTACTGAGAAAATCCTAAATATATTGGTCATAGCAGGCAGCCAAGGTGCAAATTTTTTTGATGATGTAGTAAGCAGCGTAATTTGTGATTTACCTATTAAAATGAAAAAGAAAATTAGAGTGACGCAGCAATGTACGAAGAAAAATGTAAACAAGGTCAAAAGTCTATACAAAAGTGAAAAGATCGATTGTGAATTGAGTGAATTTTTTGATGATATGGAGAATAGACTGGCCAATGCTCACTTGGTAATTAGCAGAGCAGGAGCAACTTCAATAGCAGAGATCACTCTTGCTAGGCGTTCTGCTATATATATTCCTTACCCTTACTCAAAAGATAATCACCAATTTTATAACGCAAAATATATTGAAGACTCGAGAGCAGCTATAATAGTTAAGCAGAATAGTGAAGCAAAAAAAAATCTAACAGAGGTACTATTTGATCTATTAAATAATTCTCAAAAATTGCGTGATATGACCAATAGTACAGAAAAAACAGGGATAAAGAATGGGACTACTGAGTTTGTTAAGGTGATTGTTCACAGGTTTAGTTGATGGCTGCTTGCTTTTTCTTCAAACACGTCCCAAAGATCCTTTTCTAGCGATATATTATACAATTTATTGATATAAACTACTCCCGTGGGTGAAGTTGTGTTAATTTCGAGCAGGAAGTCATCTATAATATCAATACCAACAAATATTAGCCCTCTTTTCTTTAATTCAGGACCAATTTTGTTACATATTTCATTGTTTCTATCGTTCATTTGAGCGGGCTCAAAACTTGCTCCAAGTCGCATGTTTGTTCTGATCTCTCCACTGATTTTTGGAATTCGTTTCATTACACCAATTGGTTGGCCATAAAGTAGCAATATTCTTTTATCTTTATCTATGTTTTTACAAAATGATTGTGCAATCACAGGGCATTCGTATTTTGCTATCATGAGATCCACTACTACTTGAATACTATTCTCATCTTGTATTCTTATCACATCGTTTCCTCCATAACTATACAATGGCTTCAGAATAATATCTTGATAGTTGTAGTAGAAATCTCTAATCATTGATATATTTTCAGTAATCAAAGTTGGCGGAATTAGCTCTGGAAATAATGAAGTTATCAATTTTTCAGGACAATTTCTTATTTCTGTTGGATTGTTAATTACCAATGCGCTGGTTTTTTCTAAGATATATGTTGTTGTAATATAACGCATATCAAAGGGTGGATCCTGTCTGATAAATATGATGTCCATTTCATTCAAGTTGATTGCTACATCCTCTTTAGAGATAAAACTAAAATCATCAACGCTGACTTTCTGAGCCAGAGCAATTGGATGGTTTAGCTTTAGTGCTAAATTGTTAGGAGCATAGACAAAAACTTCGTGCTTCCTCCTTTGTGCTTCCTTTATTAGCACGAATGTAGTGTCAGTTTCAAAATTTATATTTTCATCCATCTGAAAGGCAACTTTCATTTATGTTCTCTACCTATTGTCACAATTGTACAAATGTTATAATTTGAAAGCGATTTTTGCCTAATGGCGTAACTTACTGTACCTATATCGTACATAACTTACAACTTGTTTTACTCCCTTTACTTTTCTTGCAATTGCTATTACAGCTTTTAATTCCGCTTTATTTTGGGCTATACCCATCAAATAAACAACTCTATCAACCGTATTAACGCTATAATTAATTGACTTAATATTTCTTTTTCCCAGGAGTCTTGTTCTTATTTCCGCTGTTATCATGCCATCTACAGTGGTGTCTAGCATGGAAGCCATTTGAATTGGTATTACTCTTATTTCATTTATCACTTCTTTAATTTCTTTTTGCTGCCAAGCTATTTTTTCTGCTATAAGTTGTTTTTCAGGAGTGTCAACACTTCCAATGAGCAATACTCTTCCTTCACTTACTTTAACCTTTATGGATGAAAATAGCCCATGTTTTAAGAGCCCCTTATTAATTCTGATGACCATAGTCGTATCATCAATGATATTTCCCAAGGATTTGTCCTGCATTGTTATTGCTGTTGCTGTCGCTGTAGCCACCACACCACCTATTATAAGGGTTGTGCAACCACTTTGTGTAATCAAAAAAATTGCGAGTAAGAAGCTTGTTATTAATCTCATTATTGATTTTCAGGGTTTAGAGCTTTCATTAAGAAATGTTAATAAGCTTTTTTGATTGTGTAAATACCATAAATTAAGTAAGACTTTAAACCTTGAATATTTTTAATGGAATACCTATAATAGGGTACTGAAAATTTCTTGCGGATATGGCGGAATTGGTAGACGTGCCAGGTTTAGGTCCTGGTGAGCTTGCTCGTGGGGGTTCAAGTCCCTCTATCCGCACTTTAAAGTCATGTAACTTAGGTTTTAAGGGAAAATTTATAATCACTAAATACACTTTTGTTTGTGTAAAAACCTGTTCTTAAGGATTGTGTTTAACTTAAATTCTGGTAAAATGACTCTATTAAGATATGAATTAAAATGTTAATAAATGAATTATGATGTCTAATAATATACCTCAAAATACAGTCGAAGTAAGTAGCGTATATACCTACAAAGAGCTTAGTATAGATAAACTAAAGTATGAGTATGAAATCACAGTTGGTAGTGATTATATAAAACAAAAGGTAAATTCCAGGTTGCAAGAGATAGCAGAAAATGCAAAATCACCTGGATTTAGGGCTGGAAAGATGCCCTATGACCTTGTTGTTGCAAATTATAAAAACGAGGCTTTGGAATATGTGATAAATAATACAATTGATTATTGCTCAAGTGATTTGATGAAAAAAATTGAAGTCAAGTCTCACATTTATCCTAAGGTTGATGTTATATCATTACCAGATCTGGGCAAAGAAAATGAGGAGGGCAATTTTGTATACAAGCTATCTTTTGAGTCGATGCCTGAAGTACCGATGATAGATCTTGACAAAATAAACTTAAAGAAAATTGAAGCAAAGATTGAAGAGGAAGATATAAAAGAATTTATTGATTCTATCAAAACAAAGTTCCCCAATTTTGCCTCTGTTGATGATGCTTCTTATCAAGCGAAAGATGGGGATAAATTGATAATTGATTTTGAAGGGCGGATTAGGAATAAGCTCTTTCAAGGTGGAAGTAGCAAAGATTTTGCCGTTAATTTAGGGTCTGGCACATTTATTAATGGTTTTGAAGATCAATTAACTGGTATGAAAAAGGGAGAAACAAAGAACTTTAAGTTGAAATTTCCTGAAAATTACCAAGCCATTTCCCTTGCAGGACAGGAAGCTGATTTTTCTGTGCGAGTTAATGAGATTCAAATTGCCAAAGATTTTGAAAATGATGATGAAATAGCTAAGAGTATTGGGTTTAAAGATTATTCTTTGCTAATAAATCATGCAAAAAAAATGATTGGTGATCAGTGCACCGAAATGAGAAATCTCTTAATTAAAAAGGAGCTGTTTGATTATTTGGATGCTAATTATAGTTTTGATTTACCCACAGACA
This sequence comes from Wolbachia endosymbiont (group A) of Cydia splendana, assembly GCF_947179475.1. NCBI lineage: Bacteria > Pseudomonadati > Pseudomonadota > Alphaproteobacteria > Rickettsiales > Anaplasmataceae > Wolbachia > Wolbachia endosymbiont (group A) of Cydia splendana. The sequence continues at coordinate 171,308 of NZ_CAMXBP010000001.1, read as the reverse complement.
TAGTAAAACAGGAGCAACAAAGAATGGAAGGAGAATTGGGTGCTCAAAATGATTCTCGTAAAGAAGCTGAAAAACGTGTAAAGCTTGCTATGTTATTTATGAAATTTAGTGCAGAACATAAAATATCATTAACTCAAAATGATGTTTTGAGTGTTCTTGTAAATCAATATGTCAGTAAAGATGTGCAATTTGATAGAGTACTTAAGCATTTTGAATCAAATAAACAATTTCAAGAATTAGTTAGAGGGCAAGCGCTTGAGTATAAAGTGACAGATTATATAATAGAAAAAGTTAGTAAAGAAGAGCAGATTGTTTCTGTGAAAGAATTAAAGGAATTATTTGATAATATTTAATAGGAAAAGGTATGACTCTTATACCAATTGTAGTTGAACAAACTAGTCGCGGTGAGCGCGCTTATGACATATATTCAAGACTAGTGAAAGAAAGAATAATTTTTGTAACAGGTCCTATTGAAGACAATATGGCCAGTGTAATAGTAGCACAGCTTTTATTTTTAGAATCGGAAAATCCCGATAAAGACATTTGTATGTACATCAACTCACCAGGTGGTGTTGTAACTGCTGGTTTGTCGATCTACGATACAATGCAGTATATAAACCCAGACGTTTCAACTTTATGTATAGGTCAAGCTGCGTCTATGGGTTCTTTATTGCTTGCAGCTGGTACAAAAGGTAAGCGCTACTCTCTACCTCATTCAAGAATTATGATACATCAGCCATCTGGTGGTTATCATGGTCAAGCAACTGATATAGAAATACATGCTAATGAAATTTTGCGGGTTAAGAAAAAACTAAATCAAATTTATGAAAAACATACTGGAAATTCACTGAAGAAAATTGAAGGAATGATGGAAAGAGATAAATTCATGGATCCTGAAGAAGCAAGGAAAATTGGCTTAATTGACAGGGTGATAGCTGAGCGTACAGATATTGAAATTGAAAATATTAAAGTTAAACAAAAGGTGGGTTAATGGATAACAATAATGATTTACACTACTGTTCTTTTTGCAACAAGGCGCAAGATGAAGTAGATAAATTGATTACTAACTCTTCGGATGGTTTAAAGGTGTTTATTTGTAATGAGTGCATAGAATTATCCCATAAAGCAATAAGTCAAAAGAAAGATAGATCTTTTAATTCAGATCGTATATCTGATATGAAGCTATTACTAAAGAAACCTGAGGATATAAAAAACTTTCTCAGCAAGCATGTTGTAGGTCAAGAACACGCGCAACACGTTTTATCTGTAGCTATGTATAACCATTGTCAATCCATGGTACAATTTCATGCTATAAGTGATATTGAAATCGAGAAGTCAAATATAATGCTTATTGGTCCCACTGGTTCTGGTAAGACTTTGCTAGCCAAAACACTTGCTAAAGTTTCAGATGTGCCATTTGCTATGGCTGATGCGACAACTTTAACTGAGGCAGGTTATGTGGGTGATGATGTAGAAAGCGTGTTGTCGCGTTTATTACAAGCTGCAAATTATGACGTTGTAAAAGCACAGCGTGGTATAGTGTTTATAGATGAAATAGACAAGATTACAAGAAAATCTGAAAGCACTTCAATAACCCGTGACGTTTCAGGTGAAGGGGTCCAGCAAGCTCTGCTTAAGATTATGGAGGGTACAGTTGCTTATGTTCCGCCACAAGGAGGGCGAAAACACCCACAACAAGAGTTTATACAAGTAGATACTAGTAACATACTGTTTATTTGTGGAGGAGCTTTTGAAGGCCTCGATAAAATTATTGAAGCGAGAAAAAAGGGAACGTCAGTTGGCTTTGGAGCAGATATAAGTCAGTCTAAAGAGCAAAAGAAAAAGAATGCTTTACATGATGTTCAACCTGAAGATTTAATCAAATTCGGTTTAATACCCGAATTTGTAGGGCGGGTTCCAATAACTGCTGTTTTAGATGAGCTGGATCATGAAGATTTAATACATGTGTTGACAGAGCCAAGGAATGCACTAATAAAACAGTACAAAGCATTGCTTGCGTTTAGCAAAGTAAACCTTGAGTTTTCAGATGAAGCAATATCAGCTATTGCTAAAAAGGCTATAAGCTACAAAACAGGTGCAAGAATGTTACGTGCTATCTTGGAGTCACTTTTGCTTGACATTATGTATACATCTGGAAACGGAGGCTTTGAAGGTAGCACTATAGTAATCACTAAGAAAATGGTAGAATTAGGAAAAGCAACGGTTAATCATAATAACAATGGCAATGTTATAACGGTTAATGATTAATTTGAGGCATATATTATGAACATTGAACGTGCTGTAAGCTCTAGTTTTACTGCATTGCCAGTATTACCTTTAAGAGATGTAGTAATTTTTCCAAATATAATGGTGCCTTTATTCATAGGCAGAGAAAAATCTGTTAATGCACTAGAGTATGCAATAAGTAGTAGTAATCACCAAAATGAGATTTTTCTTGTAGCACAGAAAGATGGCTCTGTTGATAATCCAGAGCCTGAAGATCTTTATGAAGTAGGTGTGTTAGCAAGCATTGTACAACCGTTAATAAAATTACCTGACAATGCAGTAAAAGTTATAATCCGGGGGATAAGAAGGGGAAGAGTTGTAGAATATATTAGCTCTCATACTTTATTACAAGCCAGGGTAGAGTTAGACAGTCATTATAAAGAAGATGAAGACAATATTGACTTAGAAGCTTTAAGGCGATCTGTTGTAGACGCGTTCGATAGCTGGTGTAAGCTAAACAAGAAAAATCAGCCCGAGGTTGCCATTAACTCCATTGATCAAATCAAAGAAGTTGATCAACTTGTAGACACGGTAGTTTCACATTTAAATATAAAAGTATCAGATAAACAAAGCATACTTGAGGCTTATGACCCAGAAGAGCGTTTAAAAAAAGCTTTTGCTTTTATTGAGAGAGAAATGAGTATTTTGAACGCACAAAACCGTTTATATAAGACAATTAAATCGCAAGTTGAAAGCACTCAGAAAGTTTACTACCTTAACGAGCAATTGAAAGCTATACAGAAAGAATTAGGCGAATTTGAGAATGGTGATGAAGGGAATATACTCAATGAATTTGAAAAAAAGATAAATGAAACAAAGCTTTCTCAGGAAGCAAGAGAGAAAGCTATAACTGATTTGAAGAGATACAAGAAAATGAATCCCATTTCTCCTGAAGCTACAGTTATATCTAGTTACTTGCATTGGTTGCTTGAGTTGCCATGGGGAAAGTACAAAGATGCAAAAATTAACTTAAATGCAGCTAAGAAAATCTTAGATGAAAATCATTATGGCATAGAGAAAGTAAAAGATAGAATAATAGAATTTTTAGCGGTATTAAAAAGAGTAAAAGAGATAAAAGGTCCTATACTTTGCTTAGTTGGACCGCCAGGTGTTGGTAAAACTTCTTTGGCTAAATCTATGGCAAGAGCAGTAGGAAGAGATTTTGTTCGTATAGCTCTTGGTGGTGTGCGTGATGAGTCCGAGATACGAGGGCATAGGAAAACTTATATTGGCTCAATGCCTGGTAAAATCATTCAACACATGAAAAAAGCTAATTCATGCAACCCGCTTTTTCTGCTTGATGAAATAGATAAGATGGGTTCTGATTCGCGTGGCGATCCTGCGTCTGCATTACTTGAGGTTTTAGATACTGAGCACAATAAACACTTTACGGATCATTACTTGGAAGTTGAGTTTGATCTTTCAAGTGTAATGTTTGTAGCTACGGCAAACAGCTTAAATTTACCACATCCTTTGCGTGATAGGATGGAAATTATACAATTGTCCGGGTATACTGAAGATGAAAAAATCAGTATTGCTACACACCACCTTATTCCGAAGTTAAAGAAGGAGCATGGTTTGTATCAGAAGGAATGGGACATAACTAATGAGGCGTTATACGAGTTGATACGTTTATATACACGTGAAAGTGGTGTGCGGAGTATGGAAAGGGAGCTTGCAAAGCTCATGAGAAAGGCAGTTAAAGAAATATTGACTGATAAAAATAAGAAAATATCCGTAGGGGTTGACAATTTACAAGATTATTTAGGGGTACGTAAATATACCTTTGGCATTGCGGAAAATGAGAGTTTAGTAGGAATAGTAACTGGGCTCGCCTATACTGAAACAGGTGGTGATATTTTGATGATAGAATCAGTCCTAATTCCGGGCAAGGGAGAAATAAAATACACAGGAAAGCTTGGAGAGGTTATGCAAGAATCTATAAAAGCTGCGTATAGTTATATTCGATCAAATTGTTTGTTTTTTGGTATAAAGCCCGAAAAATTCCAAAATAATGATATACATTTGCATGTACCTGAGGGTGCTGTACCAAAAGATGGCCCTTCTGCTGGCGGCGCGGTATGTACGTCTATTGTTTCTCTTATGACAAATATACCAGTTAACAAAAATGTTGCTATGACAGGCGAAGTGACATTGCGTGGTAGAGTTTTAGCTATCGGGGGCTTGAGAGAAAAATTGCTTGCAGCGCTCAGAGGATCAATCAAAACTGTGATTATACCAAGTGAAAATGAGAAAGATATGCAAGAAATTCCGGCAAGCATCAAAGAAGGGATCAACGTAGTTTTTGCTAAGAATATTGATGAAGTTATGAAAGTTGCTTTAATGCACCCTACTACTCCAATTAATGGTGATGATAATCAAAATAGTGTGCCTTCCTCTATAGAAAATAAAGATGATACTTTTCCTATGTCGGAAACATTGAAGCATTAGATTAAGAAGGTATTATACAATCTCCACTTCTTTTTTATCCGGCAAAAACCCACCAACTTGTCTGTCCCATAAGGATATGACTTGCTTTGTTGTTATGTCATTCATATTTTTTACTTATTCTATCTCCCAGTTTAATTCAAGTAGATGATATATTATAATAGTCCTTTTCATGGAAACCTTTTCTGGTAGATTGCTTTCTAGAAAAACATTGGTCAAGGTGCCAACTGTGGTTTATAATAATATAAATTATATCATAGTTGATTTGCGTTTATCAGAGCTGAGGTATGTTTTATTTTACAAATTTTTTGCCTATTTTACTGTTCCTATTTCTTTTTGTAGGAAGCGGCATATATTTTACTGTTCTTGGCGTGTCAAATGCTTTTTATCAGTTATCTCCACTAGTAGCCATTGTTCCTGCCATAGCTCTGGGTTGGGTTTTATACAAGGGCAATACTGAAGAAAAAATGTATGCCTTTCTAGATGGGGTAAGAGATCGTAATATTATCACTATGTGCATCATTTTTTTACTTGCAGGTGCATTCAGTGAAGTAACTAAAGCAATCGGTAGTGCTGATGCCACAGTTAATTTGGCTCTTTCATTTATACCAACACAATTTTTACTCATAGGATTATTTTTTGTAGCAGCTTTCATCTCCACTGCTATTGGTACATCAATGGGCACCATTGCAACAATTGCTCCTATTGCAGTTGAACTGACACAAGCTGGGATTTCTCCTTCCTTAGGAGTGGCAACCGTTGTAGGAGGAGCAATGTTTGGCGACAATTTATCTATTATCTCTGATACTACAATTGCATCTGTGATGTCTCAAAAGGCTGATATAAAGAAAAAATTAAAACTGAATGCAAAAGTGGCACTAATTGCTTCTATATTCACAATAATTATATTATTTTATAGCTCAAGCAATAGTGCTGCTATTTCAGTTAAGGAGTATTCTTTATTGCTTGTGGCTCCTTACATCATACTTATATTGCTTGCAAACTTTGGAATCAATGTATTTACGGCATTGGTTTTAAGCATAACTTTTGCTGGAATTATTGGATTTATAAATAACAACAATCATGGTTTATTGTTTTTAAGCCAAAACATCACCAAAGGGTTTATGAGTATGCATGAAATTATGCTACTGTCATTGATGGTTGGCGGGCTTTCAGGACTAGTAGGTAAAAATTCTAAGGAGTTTGCAGATAAACTTTCATCTTGGGTTATGATACAACGTGGTGGACAAAAAACTGCACAGTTATTTATTGCAAAAATAGTCAGCATATTTGATATTTTACTTGCAAATAATACCATCGCTATAATTTTTAGCGGTGAAATTGCTAGAGATATTGCTAAGAAATATGAAATACCGCCTCACTATAGTGCAGCATGGCTAGGCATATTTTCTTGTGTATTTCAAGGATTAATACCGTATGGCGCTCAATTGCTTTTGGCTAGCACTATTGCTGGAGTTTCACCTTTGGCAGTCATGCCACACGTATACTATTGCTATGTTTTAGGTATTATTGCAGTGTTATATATTGTATTGAACAAAATTGAGAAAAAAGATTGTGCTTAATATACAAGACAACGCTCCGCTCTGTAGAAAATGGATGTTCTTGGCAGTATGTGCTCTTGCTTGCTCTGGGTTACTGTCAATAATTGTTATTTTTCTACGATTGCCTTTTATCTCCTCTCTTGTTCCTTCTGCACAATATATTTTTGATAATGCGCTGGTAATACACGTGAACTTGTCAATTTTAGTGTGGATGTGCTCTATAATATCTCTGCTCTTTATCATAAACCTACAAAATACCAATAGTTGGTTTAACTTTTCATGGGTTCTATCAACCCTTTCGATGCTGCTCATGTTTATATCCGCATTCGTTCCAAACACTGAAGTTATCAAAAGTAATTATATTCCCGTGTTACAAAACAAATTATTTTTGTTTGGACTCAGTTTGTTTATTGCCAGTATATTAGTAAATACAATGCTAGCATACACATCAAAAAAAGAGGTTTCATTTCTCTCTGTTGGGCAAATTGGGCTAGTTATTATACTTGTATCGTCATTTCTTTGCTTTGTTTTAGCATATAATAATATGCCTCCAGGTCTATATCACTCAGATAATAATTTATTTTACGAATATCTCTTTTGGGGAGGCGGACATTTATTGCAGTTTGCTTTTACTCAAGGAATGTTTTTAGTCTATTTAATAATGCTAAGTTCCAATGATATTAGTCTAGCTTCAAGCAATAAAATTACTATTTTACCACTATTTATAAACACGATTTTAGCTGTAGGCGCACCGTTTGTATATTTTGTTTATCCAGTTGATAGTGCCAAGTTAATACAGTTTTTTACTTGGCATATGAGGATTGCTGGAGCAGTTTTGCCGTGCTTTTTGATAATATTAGTGTGCTACAACATCAGAACTTTTATTAATGATAAAAGCAACTATTTATTACATTCATTTTTGTTGTTCACTTATGGAGATGTGCTCGGAGTGTTGACTATTGAAGGTAATGTCACGATTCCTGCTCATTATCACGGTTCTGTAGTTGGGATCACTATAGCTTTTATGAATTTCATTTATTGGCTGTTACCCAAATTAAACTTTAAAGAGGTAAAAAACTCCATGGTAAGATTACAGATTTATGCCTACAGTGTAGGGCATTTTCTCCATATTACTGGCCTTGTGTGGCTTGGTGGATATGGTGCTTTAAGGAAGGTTGCAGATCTGCCAAGCATTTCGTCAATGTTAGCACGCACGTGCTTCATTATAGGTGGCGCTATATCAGTTGTTGGTGGAATGTTGTTCGTAATAATTGTGCTTTTACATCTGTTAAAAGGCAAAGCGCGTACCAACTGACCCATAGAAACGAAAAAACTTCCTTGACAAACTCCGCCAGCGCCCTTATCATGATACTGAAGGTATTCAGTTATCTTCATCTGTGCAGATTAAACAGCAAGAAAACAACGTAGTTGGCGTCTTATTTTTAATTTTTTGCACTATGTGCACCTTATGTCTTCACAACATTTTTAGGTTTTTACCTATAAAAGCTGAAACGCGCTTATAAGTCGTTTAAGACAGTATAGTACGCCAATTTGCAGGATTAGAGAGTGAACACTAATTACCACGGGGTTTCTTTTGCCTTTTTTTCTGCTTAGTAAATTTCTTAAATATTTTAGCTAAAGTTAGTTGCACTTAAAAGCAGCTAAATTGCAGCGTTTAAGACTTAAAAAACGCCAAATACTGAAAATAGACAATGACTAGGGTTTCTTTTGCCTTTTTTTTTGTTTAGTAAATTTCTTAATGTTTATAGCTAAACGACAACCGTCATCCCGCTGCTTGTTAGCTGATGAGATACCGCGGCGGTATGACGTAGGACTGCTGTCATTCCAGTGCTCCTTTTTTTGTCATCCGAGTAGCTGACACTGTCCTCCTTTGTCATCCCAGTGCCCAGACACTGGGATCCAGCATTTCACGCAATCCCATCAAGAACGTTGTATTTTACATAACACTTTTATGCTTACCAACTTAATAAAATTCCTGGATCCCAGTGGGCTTTGTTGCATCGCTCAAGTGAAAAGAACTGGCAGTTACTGACAAAATTCATTATAAATAGCCATTTAACTGTTGAAGAAAAAATATGCCACAAAAAATGAGAGTCAGTAACTGCCATGAATATAACAAATTTCTCCAAGAAAGAGGAAGCATTTTTTGTTATATCAATGACGCCATAGAAAATTGGTACGAGAATTGTCCAAAAATGCAGGGCGGCAACTATATTTATAGTGATAAAGTTGTGATTTTGGTGCATATAATCGTCAGTTTCTTTAGAATTGGTTTAAGACAAACAGTCGGGTTTATAAAAGGGTATTTGTAACAAATAGGAAGAGATTTGGCAGTTATCAGCTATTCACAAGCATCAAGAAGGTTTAAGAAACTTAATATTAAGATAAATGATTGCAGAAAATAATATGGAAGATATCGAAATTGCTATAGACAGTACAGGAATTAGTATATACAACAACACACAGCAAGGAAAATAGCACTGACAGAAAATATCGTGGCTATGAGCAAACGAGAAAATTGCACGTAATGTTGAATATAAACAACAAAAAAGCCATAGCTGTAAAATACAGTAACGGCTGATCACTATGGAGCTTGTGATTTGCTAAAAGAAGTTGATTTTCAGCATGCCATAAAAGCACTATATGCAGATAGAGCATGTGATAGGCACAAGTTTTATAAGTTGTGTAACGAATATGATATAAAGACAAAAATTCCACCAATAAACAATGCGGCAGAACATCCAGAAATAGATTATATGTCTAACAGGAATGCTGCTATTAGGTTAATAAAATTATACGGTGAAGATGGCATGAAAGAATGGAAAAAAGAAGTAAATTATGGGAAAAGATCTTATATTGAAGGGTTTTTCTCAAGATTAAAGCAAATATTCGGATTTAGTTTTAGGAATAAATCTGAGATAAATCGAGAAAAAGAACTAAATGCTATTTGCTTAATAAATTCACTGATATTGGTATGGCTAAATTTGAGATAGTTACATGAATTTACCATAAATCACCATCTCATAAAGTGTGATGCAACAAAGCCATCCCAGTGTCAGCTGCTCGGATGACAAAAAAAGGAGCACTGGGATGACAGGAGAGGGAGGCTACTTGGATGACATCATAGGGGCACTGGGATGACACCATTCTTTTTCCTGGATCCAAATAGTCAAGGCACTGGAATGACAAAAAAAGGAGGCACCGGAACGACAAAGTGGAGTGTCTGCTTCTGTCATCCTATGATAGCTAAAAAGACCTGGTCACGCGCTGGAATGACACCGAAGGGGCTACTGCCCTCTTGGATGGAGACCAGTGTCAGCTACTTAGATGATACCTTTTTTCTACTTAGTTTAGGTTATGCAGAAGTCTAATACAATTATAGAACAAGCTTAAAAATTCTGGTAAAGTAGTTTTATTTACAAAGAAAGAATATGCTACTTGAAATTGAAAAGCGCAGCATAACAAATGCATTGTGGAAGTTGCAAGAAGCAGATCAAAGGCAAATCTTAACTCTTACACAGAGATTTGAGTTACCAGAAATATTAGCAAGAATATTGGTTACTCGTGGTGTTAACATAGAAAATGCAAGCGACTTCTTATATCCACTAATCAGATCGCTATTACCAGATCCCTTTCACCTTCTTGATATGGATAAAGCTGTTTCTCGTATAATACGGGCAATAAAAAATGATGAAAACCTTGCAATATTTGGTGACTATGATGTTGATGGTGCAACGTCGTCAGCATTGATTAACAGGTACCTGAGAGCAATCGATATACACTCTATAATCTACATTCCAGATCGTGTTGATGAGGGTTATGGATTAAACACAGATGCTTTATTACAACTTAAAAAGAATGGAATTGATTTATGTATTTCCGTTGATTGTGGTACGCTTGCATATCAACCAATAGAAGATGCAAAGGCTTTTGGTCTTGATATTATAGTTGTTGACCATCACCTTGGTACGGAAAAATTACCAAGCGCCGTAGCAGTTGTGAATCCAAACCGCCTTGATGAGAGCTCTCCTTATAATAACCTAGCAGCAGTTGGAGTGTCATTTCTGCTAATTGTTGCTCTTAATAAAAGCCTACGTGAGCAAGGATTTTTTACCAACAAAAAAGAACCAGATTTATTTGATCTGTTGGATTTGGTTACCCTGGGAACTGTCTGTGATGTTATGCAGATCACAGGCCTCAATAGAGCACTTGTCTCACAAGGATTAAAAGTTATGTCAACAAGAAAAAACGTTGGCTTGCGTGTTTTATTTGATGCTTTGGGAATCCTTGAAAAACCAAGTGTTTCTCGATTAGGGTTTAGTATTGGGCCATGCATAAATGCTGGAGGAAGAATTGGAGAAGCATCGCTTGGTGCAAGGTTGCTTTCCACCGATGATGATGAAGAGGCACATTCAATCGCGCTAAAATTAATAGATTTGAATAATGCAAGAAAAGTGTTAGAAAATGAGGCTCTCTTGGAAGCTACAGCACAAGCGGAAAAGTCTGCCCAATCAGGTGCGAATTTTATAATGATAAGTGGCAATTGGCACCAGGGAATAATTGGTATAATTGCATCAAGGCTAAAGGAGCAGTTTCACTTGCCAACAGTAGTGATATCTTTAAATAATGGAATAGGAAAAGCAAGCTGTAGATCAATTTTGGGAGTTGATATCGGTGCTGCAGTCCTTTCCGCAAAGTTTATAAATTTGATTATTGAAGGTGGTGGCCATAGTATGGCGGCAGGATTTTCAATTAAAGAAGACAAAATAAATGATTTGCATGATTTTTTTACTGAAAGATTTTCAAACTCTATAAATGAGAAAACTTTAAAAGCTGATAGTATAGTAACTGCTAAAGCAATAAATTTGTCTTTATGGAATCAATTGCAACGCTTGGGACCATTTGGAGTTGGAAATCCTGAACCAAGGTTTATTATCCAAGGAGCAAAGATAAGAAAGCCTGAAGTTATAGGAGTTGACCATATAAAATGTTTTATTGCTGATGATAATGTTATGGTAAGAGCTATTGCATTTCGTTCTGCAAATACTCATCTTGGCTCTGCTATCATGCAGGGTAATGTTAAAGCTATTTTGGGTAAAATCTCTATGAATTACTGGAATGGCAATGAATTTGTACAATTTTTAATAGAAGATGTATTGACCATTAGTTGAGTGTATCTGTTCAGCAGAGTGGCAAAATAGGTAGACAAGATATTATTCTCTTCACTTTCAGCTAATAAGTGATTTTCTATTTCACCTTCCAAACTTGCCTCCAGCAGCTTTTTTATAAGTGGTGTAAATGCTCCATCCCTTCCTGTTAATGGTCTGCCTTCCCTTATTGATGACAGTATATTTGCTTCCAGTTCTTTGTAATCTACCAAACCGGTAGTTCTGTTTACTACTTTCTGACTCATTGTCAAACCTCCATTTTTTTATATCAATTTATTACTTTTTTTTCGGTTTGACACACTTTTTTGAACCATACGCGTCAAGTTAAGAGATTGTGAGCAAATTTAGAGAGGTTAAAGTGGATACTCTAGCCCTTCTACGTTTGTCTTTTAATGAAAATCGCGACCAAGTTATAGTGAGTTTTTTAAGAAATGCTTTTAAACTATTAATTTTGGTTAATACTAAAAATAACTCTCTAACCCGCCTTTTTAGCTCAATAAATGCCTTTGTTAAGCTAAGTTCTGTATTCTTTTTCACTTCTGTGCAACCAACTATGCCGTGAAATATAAGAATTGCGCACAATTTAGCATATAGTTCACATAATACTCTGCATGGCTTTCCTTTTAGCTTATCAAGCCTGATATGGCTTTTATACAATTTAAATAATAACTCAATTTGCCACCTTACTCTGTAAATCGTTAATACTTGCTCAGCACTAATTTTATTTTCTGAAACATTAGTTATAAATATTGACCAGTTCAACAATTTTTGATTTCTTTTAGAGGATGTATATCCCTGCGATCTTGCTAATCTATTAGCTTTCCTTCTTCTGGCCATAGACTGTTCTTCAGTTAGTTTCTGACATATAATTCTTACTCTAATTTTTGCTTCTTTTCCTAACAATACCTCGTTTTCTAAAAATAACTTATCCTCTAAACATTCTAATAACTCCATTTTTTGATTTGTTTCTACATCATATATGTTGGTATCGGATTTATAACGACTTATGAAATAAGCTCCTATTTCATTGATTTGTTTAAAAGAACTTGGCACAAAATAACCGAGATCAGATATTAGCAAATCATTGCTTAATATATTACTTAAATGTTTCCTATATCCCTGGTCTGATCTTACCCCCTCCGTTAAATTAAGTTGGTCTATTATCTGATTCATGTAGTCGAAAACTAATTGTAACTTTATTCCAGACTTAGTATTGCTTTCATAGCCACTGTAGCTAGTACCATAACCTTTATACATCTCTTCCATACTGTTAGGTAGAGTAATATAGCTACTGTCCAATAATTTAACACTATTAAATTGCTGTAAGATTTTGCAATCAACTTGCAAGATATTTTTAAAGAGAATCACAGATTCATTATACATCCTTTTCATAAATTCCACTGCTTCTTCAGTAAATCTAAAATCCAAACCTTGTTTTGTTATATCTATCGAGTCCTCGTTTAGTAATTGACACATTGTTTCTACGCTACAATTATCAACTCCTATATTACCCAAGACCATGGCTTTTACGAATGATGAACCTTTTAGCTTTCTCTTTCTTTTTATAAACCTTGTTGTAATTGAGATTTTCTCTGCTTTTTCATTAAAAAATTCTTTGAGCTTTTTTGATAAGCAAGTTATTTTATTCATTGGTTCTCTCACTAAAAGTATATCTGGGAGAACTTATACCTTATTATTCTATCTCTTTCATACCTTTATTTCCTTAACTTGACGCGTATGCTTTTTTGAACATTCCCGGAAATGCAGAAAAAAAATGTTCAACATTATATCAGGAGTCCTTGTCGTTTTAATCTGCACAGATTGCGAAGTTAAATGAAATAGCTTCACTGTTATGATAAGGGCGCTGGCGAAGGGTGTCAAGCAAGTTTTTCGTTTCTATATGCGCTACCTTAAGACTTCAACGTCTTAACGCACCTAACTCCATCTGCATATAAATTTGCATGGCTCTTTCCAGTATTAAGCAATGCAAATCCAATGTTGTCTACACTAGAGCGCAGTTCCCCTATTTCCTCATTATTTTCATTTGTCACTTTAGTGCCAATATCTGGAAGTGCGTTATCTCCCTCAACAAGGTAAAGTTTTCTTCTGAATATTTCTTGTCTGCTCATTCGATTTACGACTTCCTGACCTATATAACACCCCTTATTAAAGCTTATACCGTTTACTTTATCGATTAAAAATTGCAGTGGAAATGATGAATTCTGCACCATATCTTTCGCTCCATCTGGAACGAGATTTTGAATTCTAACTTTTTCATACTGAGTAAAATCCCCAACCGGCTCTTTTATTTCATCTTTATGTATGATCCTCATTCCTAGCAGCTTGTGCCTTGGATCTTGAAAAATAACTTGTGACTTACCACTACACTCCGCCAACTTAGTATTAAACAAAACTCCAACCTTATATAGTGCGCTAACGTCTTTAATTTTCACTTTCAAATAAGTTTTAAGCAAATCCAGTTTCTCGATTATTTGCTGCAAGTGCATGTTTTCGCACTCCAAGAGGGTGTATTTACCATATTCAATAAGAAAAAAATCATATAGATATTTTCCCTGAGGGCTAAGCAATAAAGAGTAAATGGCTTTTTGGCTATCCAACTTATTAATATCATTGGTTATAATACCCTGCAGAAAATCTCTAGTGTCAGGCCCATATAGCACTATCACACCACGACTTAAAAATGGTATATAACTCATGAAATCTCTATAAATAAATCTAAATTTTATTATATAACATTAGGCTCTTTTAGAAACTGCTTTTGGCGTGCATATTTTATAATGGCGTGCATATTTTACAAGCTCCAGCCCTTGAAATCTAACTTACGAGTATATATATATAAACTTATAAGTTAATTTGTTGATGAGGAAAAACAAATGTCAAGTATAAGTTTAAATGTATTAGATGATAGCGTGCTGATCAAGCCTATTAGCGAAGAAAAGCAAGGTGGAATTGTGCTTCCATCAAGTGCTGAAAAGAAACCTACTAAAGGTGAAGTTATAGCAATTGGTGAAGGTTCACGCAATTCAAGTGGCGAACGCGTAACTTTAACTGTGAAAGCTGGTGATAAAGTGTTCTATCGCCAATGGGCTGGTACAGAAATAGAACATAATAATGAGAAGCTTATCGTGATGAAAGAGTCCGATATACTTGCTGTCATTAAGTAGCAGTCTTTATTTTACTAAACTGAAACAAAGCGCAACATAGCGCATTGTAAATGATTTTATTATAGTTTTCTAAATTTTTTATTAACAAGAGGTGATAAAAATGACTAATGTAGTAGTATCAGGTGAGCAGTTGCAAGAAGCCTTTCGTGAAGTTGCAGCAATAGTGGATTCAACGGTAGCAATAACTGCAGGACCTAGAGGAAAAACAGTAGGGATTAATAAGCCCTATGGAGCACCAGAAATTACAAAAGATGGTTATAAGGTGATGAAGGGTATCAAGCCTGAAAAACCATTAAACGCTGCGATAGCAAGCATCTTTGCACAAAGTTGTTCTCAATGTAACGATAAAGTTGGTGATGGTACAACAACGTGCTCAATACTAACTAGCAACATGATAATGGAAGCTTCAAAATCAATTGCTGCTGGAAACGATCGTGTTGGTATTAAAAACGGAATACAGAAGGCAAAAGATGTAATATTAAAGGAAATTGCGTCAATGTCTCGTACAATTTCTCTAGAGAAAATAGACGAAGTGGCACAAGTTGCAATAATCTCTGCAAATGGTGATAAGGATATAGGTAACAGTATCGCTGATTCCGTGAAAAAAGTTGGAAAAGAGGGTGTAATAACTGTTGAAGAGAGTAAAGGTTCAAAAGAGTTAGAAGTTGAGCTGACTACTGGCATGCAATTTGATCGCGGTTATCTTTCTCCGTATTTTATTACAAATAATGAAAAAATGATCGTGGAGCTTGATAATCCTTATCTATTAATTACAGAGAAAAAATTAAATATTATTCAACCTTTACTTCCTATTCTTGAAGCTATTGTTAAATCTGGTAAACCTTTGGTTATTATTGCAGAGGATATCGAAGGTGAAGCATTAAGCACTTTAGTTATCAATAAATTGCGTGGTGGTTTAAAAGTTGCTGCAGTAAAAGCTCCAGGTTTTGGTGACAGAAGAAAGGAGATGCTCGAAGACATAGCAACTTTAACTGGTGCTAAGTACGTCATAAAAGATGAACTTGGAATCAAGATGGAAGATCTCACGCTTGATGATCTTGGTACGGCTAAAAATGTTAAAATTACTAAAGATAATACCACAGTTGTCAGCGAAAACAGCGATTCTGACAGTGTGAAAGCTAGAATCGAGCAGATTAAATCTCAAATTGAAACTTCAACTTCTGATTATGATAAAGAAAAGCTAAGAGAACGTTTAGCGAAATTATCAGGTGGCGTTGCTGTGCTCAAAGTTGGTGGAGCAACTGAAGTGGAAGTTAAAGAACGTAGAGATAGAGTCGAAGATGCGCTGCATGCAACAAGAGCTGCAATTGAAGAAGGCATAGTTCCAGGTGGTGGAGTTGCGCTTCTTTATGCTTCATCTGTTCTCGACAAATTAAAAGGTGCAAGTGACGAAGAGCAAATAGGCATAAACATTATCAAGAAAGTTCTCAGTGCTCCAATTAGAAGGTTAGTTAAAAATGCTGGTCTTGAATCTGCTGTTATAATTGACTATTTGATTAAGCAGAATGATAAAGAGCTTATATACAACGTTGAGGCTATGAATTACGCTAATGCATTTACAGCTGGTGTGATTGATCCAGCAAAAGTGGTGCGTATTGCTTTTGAAACAGCGGTATCTGTTGCGAGTGTGCTGATAACTACTGAATCTATGATAGTTGATGTACCAAGCAAAGAAAATGCTTCATCTCCTATGGGTGCAGGAGAAATGAGTGGCATGGGTGGATTCTAAGTAGAATGAAACCGTGGAGCAATTGCTCCACGGTAGTTCCAAAAAATCTCACATTTTACTATTCGTTAAAGGTAATACGTTTGGTGCAGAAATGCACTACTGTTTGCATCCGTTTCACTCCTTTATATTGTGGTTGTCTAATAACAAAAAGGCAGCATAAGAAAACTATAACCCCTAGTATATTTATACTATAGCTGACCCAAGCAACACGTCATACCGCGATTCATTCCACAACTGTACGAACATTACAATATGGCACATAGTAAACGATGTCATGAAAGTAGCTGACACTGGAATGACACCCTTTTGGATGGAAACCAGTGTCACGCACTGGCATGACACCCATTTGTTCCTATAGTTGTCTTTTCTCGTCTACCTTATTTTGCCACTCTGCTGAACAGATACAATTTACAACCACCCCCCTACCCTTTTTAGTTGTTCAGCAAATATAGAGAGGTTAAAGGGAGTGGTATTACTTAAACAACTAAATAAAAAACCAGGTAGATCATTCTGAAATTCTTGCATTTTTGTCCATAATTTTGTTAAATAACTTCCCTTTTGGTCATATCGAACCAAATTTCTTTTTCACACCACCTTTTAAGCCACTTTCGTTAGTTTTTGTCATAATGCGATCAAACACTCCCAATAACCTCTTTAATAGGTTTGGAGTTAGCGAAGAGATAAGATCAACAGATACGTTATTGTTTTTGTCATCACCACTTGCTTTATAGTCTATTGAAACGATTCCCCTACTTTTCCCACCAGTAAGAAGTTTTCCAATTATAGGAATTTTTAACAAAGATTTATTAATTGAATATGCTGGTATTACTTGTCCTGCAACCTGGAATTTATAATTTCTAATATCGAGCTTACCACCAGTGCTAATACCTAACTCCGCCCCTTCAAGCCAAGATTCTTCAATTTCAATAGTGCCATCTTTGTATGAAAAAGGTGCATTACATTTGTAAAAGTATACACCTTCATTTTTTATGGCATTTACAATGCCAGGCAATGAAGACATCGACAATAAAGTAGTAAGTAGTGGAGCATCTTTGATGTAGAAATTGCTAATGGATAACGTACCATAATGTTCTCCACTTTCTCTCTGAGGAGAGAGATAAAAAGACAATTTGCCGTTTTTAATTGATTTACTAATGCCTAAGGAACGCAAAAGCATACCTGAATTATCCGCATATATTTCGAGCCCTATTCCACTGTATTCTGCTAGTATGTTGCTGCTATCTTCCAGAAACTGCCCTGTAAATTGACTTCCATTGCAATTACCTTTAGTACAGGTTACATTCAGCTTAGCATTTTTGATAACGATGCCTTCTTTCATAATTACATTGTCAACATTCATACTAATCTCTATATCTTTATTTAATCCATTACTGTTTTTGCCAAGCAAGCCTAAAATATCACTTAAGTTAATTTCCTCACCATAAATAGTTATGGCATTTTTCTCCTTACCTGATTCAATTTCTATACTAAAATCATTATCAGGCAATTTAAAGCTACTAGAATTTAAATATAAATTTCCATTTTCTACTCTTCCGCTGAATTTTATATCTAGGTCATTTCCTACAATGTCTAATTTATCTACTAACAATTCACCTGCTCCTTTTAACCTTGTAGAAAACAAAATTTTATTGTGATCTTCAAAGCGATTTTTCCACCCTAAGTAGCTTGAATGTGATTCAAATTCTGATAAATCTATATCACCATTAACATACCCCGTCTTATCTTGATTTATCACTGACTCTAAATTTGCACTGACATAGCCACTATCAAAATTAAATATTTGAGCGGGTAAATCTCCGGTCAAATTCCAGGCGAAACTTTCATTCCTATTGCTACTTTTCAGGTCAAATAATAGCTGTGTGTTATTCACCATACCACTACCATTTAAATCTATAAAGTCACTGCCAAAACTAAGCTTAATATCATATTTACCAAGACTTGCATTATAGACGGCCAAATTGTCAATTTCAGAATGAAAATTTGCTGAGAAGTCTACTTTTTTGTCATCAGCATTTAGATTAAAAATGCGAAAATTAAATACGGATTTTGCCATTCCACTTACTTTATCCCTTTCAACCTTCACCACATCATCCAGCTTAAATCTTATAGGCTCATATAAACCATACGCATCACTTACAGCTTTGCCATTAATGGTTAGAACTGAATCTTCCTTATTTAGAGATTTCATTTCAATATCACCACCATTAACAGTGAAATTCTGAAACTTAGCGCTATTTACAGTAATTTCAAGATCGTTATTCTTGATGATCAAATCACCCTTTAATTCCTTTACTTGCTCAAAATCTTCATCAAATTTTACGCTACCGTTTTCTATATCAGCAACAATTACAATGTCTGACAGATCGTCATCAACCAAATTGTTAATTTTGCCATTGAAACTTACAATGGTATTTAAAACATCCCCATCAATATTATCACAATACCAGCTTTTAAATTTACTATTTACTACACTATCTGGTATATAAGTACATAAATCCTTTGCAGCAAACTTACTAATATTAATTCTAAGCAAAGCATGACTTGTACCAAAGTTCATTTTGCCTATTAAAGAGAGATACGTGTCATTTAACTTAAAATGGAAGTTTTTTACACTAATAATTCCACTACTATATGTTAAATTTATATTTACATTAGTTAAGGCCAAATTTTTGTTCAAATAATTTTCTGTATTTAATACGTATATATTTCCATCTACAATTTCATCCTTTTTATTAATTTTCACTGAGAAGCTTCCTTTGAATCCTATATTTTTGTCCAAATTGTAGCTTTTAACTAATGTAGAAAACTTGCTCAATAGTCCCAATTTTAGATCATAAAATGTCCCGTACACATTTAGCAAATTGTTGCGATTTTTTATCGTAATTGATAAATCATCCAAAAATCCCTTTCCATCTTTTGTATTCACATGAATATCTAAAACATTAAAATCTTCCCCCTTCCCTATATATAATTTATCAATAAAAAATTCATCTTCTGTGCTTTTATCAATAGCGATGTTAGTAAATTCAATTTTTGAATCCGCATTTAAGTCAAAAAAAAATTCCCTTATTGTTTTTAATAGATTTTTTGCACTACTTTCTGTCATCTTGAAATTCTTCCCTGTCATCCCAGTATCTTTTTTTCCTGTCATCCCAGCACTCGTCCTTGTCATCCAAGTAGCTTGACTACTTGTTTCTTTTTTTCTAGATTCCAGCGTCACGCGCTGGAATGACACCGAAGGAAGGCGGTTACTACTTAAATAATGATTATCCAAAAGGTCTAATGAGTTTTGCGGATTAACATTAGTTTCTTCTCTCTTGATACATACATGCACATTATCAGCTGAAACCTGAGAGAGATTTGTGCTAGCTTTAAATAAGGAAGTTAACTTAAAATGTACAAAAAGCTCAGGAACTTTTATAGTAAAATTAGGGTTTGCTATTGCCAAATCCGTAATGACTAAATACGGATCTTTGCCATCTTTCTGCCAAACAACTGAGGTATTCTCCATATTAACGCTTGAGCCAACAAATATTTTTGATATTTTATGTTTAACATAAAAATCAATATAATTAATATTGATTTCTAAAGGCTTAAAAAAAATAAAGAAGCACAATATGAATAATAAAGCTACGGAAAATAATATAGTAATTTTTTTAAGCATCGATTATTGCTTTTCTTGCTAAACTATCAGCCTCCTCATTATACTTATCGCCACTGTGTGCTTTAACCCACTTCCAATCAATTTCGTGTTGTGAAGCAACGTTGTCTAGCTCTTTCCACAATTCCATATTTTTTACTGATTTTTTATTACTTGTTTTCCAGCCATTCATTTTCCACTTATTTATCCATTCTGTTATGCCATGCTTAACATAAAGACTATCCGTATATAAATTAATATTACAAGAAAATTTCAATACTTTCAGCCCATTGATCACCGCTGTTAACTCCATTTTATTGTTTGTGGTATTTTCTTCTCTACCATAAATGTCTTTTCTGTAATCTTGAAATAATATGATAGCTGCCCATCCTCCCGCTCCAGGATTACCAGAACACGCCCCATCCGTATATATTGTCACTTCTTTTTTACTCATCTTTGTTTATATCGGTTAACAAAGTATATAGTTGCTTTTATGAAAGCACAATTTCTAAAGGTAGTTTAAGCTGCACCTTTAAATTTTATTATAGAAACAAAAAAAAGTGTGACAACGAGCATTACCAAAAGGAAAAGTAAAAAATAGTTTTTATGCTTCTGCCGTTCTTTCATAACTAAAATAAATCAATAGAACAAAAAATAATACTGGCGAATAGGGAAAATAGATAAGAAATTGAATAAGAAAACATTTTTTTCTGTGAGCTGTGATTCTTGAACTTCATAACAGATACAGCGTACCAAATAAAAACGCAACCTTCAAAGGTTGCCATGCTTAGATAAAGTAAAACCTTTTTCAAAAATAGAGCCGGAAGCAAGCTAGTTAGCACCAGCAAAACACTATAAATTAATATATATTTTCTTGTTTTTTCCGGACCATAAACAATATTGAACATTGGAATTGATGCCTTTGCATAGTCTTCAGACTTATTTAAAGATAGGGCCCAAAAGTGTGGTGGAGTCCACATAAAAATTACTAAAAATAAAATGAAACTTTCCCAACTTACAGAATTAGTCACAACTGCCCAGCCAATCATTGGAGGGAAAGCACCTGCTGCACCACCGATAACGATATTCTGCGGAGTACGCCTTTTTAGCCAAATTGTATATATGAAAACGTAAAATAATATGCTAACAGCAAGCAAAGCAGCAGAAATATAGTTTACTGCTATTGCCATGATAAATACTGACAATATTCCAAGAGTTATACCAAATTCAAGCGCACTTTCTGCAGAAACTCTACCTGAGGGTATAGGGCGGTTTTTTGTCCTTTCCATGAGCAGATCTATGTCTCTGTCATACCACATATTTATAGCACCTGCAGATCCTGAGCCAAGAGCAACACATATAAGAGATATTAGTGCTAGAAAAGGGTGCATACTACCTGGTGCAGTAACCATACCAGCAACTGCAGTAAATACCACAAGATACATTATCCTTGGCTTCAGCAAACGCCAAAAATCCAGTATTGTTGATTCAACATTTAGCAAAACACTTGTGTACATTCTATTTTACCACTGGTGGTTTTTCGAAAGTATGAAAAGGCGGTGGTGAAGATACCGTCCATTCCAAGGTGTCACCTCCCCAAGGATTATCTCCAGCTTTCTTGCCCCATTTAAAAAGATGTATAACTATAAACACAAAAAACATAACTGAAACAAAGGACATATACGAACCAATTGAGGATATATAATTCCAAGGGATAAACGCATCAGGATAATCAGGTATACGCCTTGGCATACCAGCTAATCCTAAGAAATGTTGAGGTAAAAAAGTGATATTGGTGCTAATAAAAGTAAGCCAAAAGTGGATTTGACCTAAGCGCTCATTATATTGTTTACCCGACATTTTACCAATCCAATAATAAAAGCCAGCAAAAGCTCCAAATAATGCAGCAAGTGACATGACATAATGGAAGTGAGCAACAACATAATAGGTGTCGTGCAGGAGCTTATCTATTCCACCATGAGAAAGAATTATTCCCGTTATGCCACCGCCAACAAACATAAAAATAAAACCTAGTGCAAATAGCATAGGGGTTTTAAACTCAATTGCTCCGCCCCACATAGTTGCAATCCAGCTAAAGACTTTTACACCAGTTATAACACCGATAAAAATTGTGGTAGTGCTAAAAAATGCAGCAGCGTCAGCACTAAGCCCAACAGTGAACATATGATGAGCCCAAACCATAAAGCCAAATACTGCTATACCTATCATTGCATAAACCATCCCTATGTAACCAAATACAGGTCTGTGAGAAAAAGTTGATACAACCTGACTTATGATGCCAAATGCAGGAAAAATAATTACGTAAACTTCTGGATGACCAAAAAACCAAAATAAATGTTGAAATAACACAGGGTCACCACCACCGGCAGGATCAAAAAAGGAAGTACCAACATTGCGATCAGTAAGAAGCATAGTTATAGCACCGGCAAGCACCGGTAAGGCAACAATCAACATAAATGCTGTTAGCAAGACAGACCAAACAAATAGTGGCATCTTAGTCAACGACATGCCTTTCGCACGCATGTTAAATATAGTAACTATAAAGTTGATCGCCCCAACAATTGACGACATACCAGCAACATGAAGTGCAAGTATAGCAATGTCAACTCCTGCACTTGGATGGGACATTACCTGTGATAAAGGTGGATATAAAGTCCAACCTGTACCTGGACCTTCACCAATAAACACTGAGAGAATGAGCAAAATAAAAGATGACACTAATAACCAAAAACTTAAATTATTCATACGAGGAAATGCCATATCTGGTGCGCCAATCATGAGAGGTACAAACCAGTTACCAAATCCTCCCATGAGGGCTGGCATTATCATAAAAAACACCATTATCAACGCATGCCCTGTAACCATTACGTTATATAATTGATAGTTATTGTTAAGTATATTAATGTGCATTAGCTGAGTGCGAATAATCACCGATAATAATCCACCAATAATTCCAGCTAATATGGAAAAAATAATGTACAGTGTCCCTATGTCTTTATGATTAGTGGAAAACAACCAACGCTTTATGCCCCTTGGTACGTCACTCATATCTATACTCCAAATTTAACTCACTAATTTTCTATTTTCAATCCACTTATTAAAATCTTCTTTGCTTACTGCTTCAACAACAATTGGCATAAATCCATGGCCTTGACCACACAATTCATAGCACTGCCCGTAATAAACACCAGACTTTTTGATATTAAACCACGCCTCATTCAGCCTACCTGGTATCGCATCAATTTTTACACCAAAAGCCGGTACTCCCCAGCTGTGTATCACATCTCCTGCTGTAACTTGTAAACGAACATTAGTATTAATGGGTAAAACGATGTTGTTATCAACAGAGAATAGCTTTAAATCTCCTTCGATAAAGTCTTCTTTTCCCTTAATATAACTATCAAATGACACACCTTGATATTCTGGATATTGGTAACTCCAATACCATTGATGGCCAATAACTTTCAGTGTTATATCAGCTTTCGGTATTTCTTCCTGTAGCTTCAGTAATTTAGCGTTTTCAAAGGCTAATATTCCAACAATGATAGTTGGTATAACAAACCAAATAATTTCTAAAGGAACACTATGGGTAGTTTTACTTATGTTTGTTACTTTGCTTTTACGAAAGCGAAACGCTATATAAGCAAGCAGCGCCCACACAAAAAGCATTATTGTAACCATCACAAGCATCACAAACGAATGTGACCTAACTACAGCCTCCATTACTTCAGTTGCAGGAGCAGGAAATCCAAATTGCCAGGAAGTAGGAGCAGAGGCAACAGATATATTTGAGTAAAATATTATCAATAGTGCAAATAACTTCACCATATCTTTTGTTTGTTTGCTATAAAACTAAGTGATATACTGTATAATAGTATATATAAACTTACTATGCAAATAGAGATTAGTGATGGTTAATAATTTTTTAGCATTCAACAAGTATAATAGTACAATACTAATTGAGGAAAAAAGCATTTACATAAATCTATTGTAAGTAAAAATATTATAATATTTTAAATTAAGTATTTACTTTAAGTAAATTCTATAATAAGTTTAATAGTGTCTGTTACTGCTAATAACCCTCTAGCCTCACACCTAAAAGCAGTAACAGACACTATTAAACCTTATGACAAGTTTATAATCTGTAAGATCAAAGTCTTACAAGTTTCTTTATTTCATTATACATTGCAGTTTGTTAATTAACTTTTAATGCCTATGGTGGCATTTACAGCTTGGACCAAAGGTTTATGTATTATAGAAAATAATTATAAAAAAAACACACTATTTGTATACCATACAAACTTTTTTTATTCTGCATAGCTGAGTTACTAGATTCTGTAAACGAAATCTTTAGAGAAGCCAAATGGGCAAAGTTTCATGAAGGTCTTTGGCATCTCTTAGCATAGATCCCTTACTTAACCATCATACCGCGATTCATTCGCAGTATCTCAAAGCATAGATCCCGCTAACACGTAGCGGGATGACGATTGTCGTTTAGCCATAAACATTAAGAAATTTACCAAATAAAAAAAAAGGCAAAAGAAGCCCTGGGGTTATTATCCGCTTTAAAATATTGGCGTTTTTTATGTTTTAAACGCTTGACAAGCGAAATTCAGCTGCTTTTAATTGCAACTAACCTACGCTGCAAATGTTTAAGAAATTTACTAAGCAGAAAAAAAGACAAAGAATCCCCGAGTTAGCTAGTCTTTTACTATCTCTGTCGAGTATTGGCATTTTTTGATGTCTTGTAACGCTTTATAAGCGCGTTTCGGCTTATATAGGTAAAAACCCAGAAATTTTTAAAGACATGCGATGCACGTAGTGCGAAAAATTAAACATGAGACGCCAAATACCCTAAGTTTGACTCGCGACATAATGTTGAACATTTTTTTTTGCATTTCCAGAGCAAGTTCTTGAAACCTAAACATTATATGTACATCATCATGATCAATTCTAATGCATCTAACTAATGCTATGATGACCTTACCCAGAAAAAGTGGAGAGAAAGTTTGGAATGTTTTTTACAAAAAGAATGATGCATCAAATTGTTCTGGAATGCAATAGTTAATAGTGACGTTGTTTGTTATAAAAAATTTCTATATATTCAAATATAGCAGTTTTGATATGCTGTTTAGAGTGCCGAGAGGTGTCTATTAGTAACTCCCTTTTTAGAGAACTGAAGAAGCTTTCCACAACAGAATTGTCGTAACAACAACCTTTATAACTCATCTATGTTTTTTATGGATAAGAGATATTGATAACCTTGCGAAGTATATTGTGAACCTTGATCACTATGTAATAGTAGATTTTTGGCAGGTTTACGCTTGTTAACGGCCATTAATAAAGAGTCCATAACCAATTGTTTATTTATTGAACTGCTCATTAACTACCATGCGTGAATATAGATCGATTATTGTTGCCAAATATAGCCATCCTTCTTTGGTTTTTATATAAGTAATCCCATACTTTATTTGGTTGATCGACAATAAAGTTTTGGTCTAATATATTGGGAGCTACTGTCCGTTTGTTGTTTCTTAATTTTAAATTTTCTTCTCAATATAGCCTGAATACCATTTTTCTGCATAATACTTTGCACTGTTTTTAAGTTGCAACTTTTACCCAAAGCCTTTAATTCAGCATGAATTTTAGGAGCTCCATATCTACATTTAGAAGCTTGATATATTTTTTGAATATCTGCTAATAACTCTTTATTTGCTGATTCTCTACTGCTTATTTTCCTTGTAGTCCACTTATAGTACTTACTATTACCCACAAATAAAAACATAGTATTGTATTTACTCAAATAATTTAATTTTATTAACCTGAAAGCTTATTAGATTAAAATTATTAAACTAAGAGTTATAATTTTAGCAACTAAAAGCTGTAAATTGCACCATATAAACAGTTATTTCAAGCAAAAGTTATGCCATTAAGAGCTATGCAACAAACATTTATATTTGTGGGTAATAGTAAGCTTATAGTAGCCACTAGCAGAAAACCCTACATAATTCCTGCACTTTATAGTGTTTACTATGCTCTTTTATGAAAAAATATTTTACTCTTTTTGACTGGCCAGGGCTTTTTTTAAAATGTCTCTTTCTCTTGTTACTTTTGCTAACTCTTTCTGTAAATCAAATCTCTCTTTGTCATAAGGTGCTACATCTGGAAATGCATTTGCCGCTGACTTTTTTTCGTTATATTTCTTCATCCATTTTCCTAATACACTATCCCTTATTCCTAGATCTCTTGCTACTTTTGCAACTGGTTGACCTACCTTTCTTTGTTCATTTGCCAGTTTAACAGCTTCCAATTTGAATTCTGCTGTATATTCTCTTACCATTTCTAATCCTCCAAAATTTTATTTTACCCAAAAAAACTCTTTTCTTTCTCTCCACTTTTTCTGGGTAAGGTCAATTCGGAACTCTATTTCTTTTTTACGATCTTTACTTTTATTCTTATTGTTCATATAATATACCCTTCACTAATAATAAATTATTTTTAAATGTTTACTGTTATTTTCTTAGCAGTATTGGCATAAAGCCATAGCTTTTGGGTGAAGTCAAATCAAATTTTCAATTTTTTTTTGTTTATTTTTTTATGAAAAGGTAGAAGATATTAATAGCTGCTAATTTCTTTAAACGATGTTGTCGTAGATTCGTATTTTTATACACCAAAAAGGGTATCTTTGATGTCTCCTACAGCTCCAAACTCATAGCATCCATTTGCCAGCCTTTTAAGGCGCTTTATAGAAGGGTTAATAAAAGATGTACAAAAGGACGTCTAAGGTGCGTAGTAGCATTCTAAAGCCATCTATGGGAGACATTTTTTTCATCAACGCATTCAAAACTTAAAAAAATAAAAAACTTGAACATTTCTTCAGAATTGTGTATAATTATTAATGCTTTTTAAGGTTCTTTCTTATGACTTTTTCTAAGTTTCTTGATCCCAAAAATGATGTATCGTTTAAGCGTATCTTCGGTACTGAAAAAAATAGAGATATTCTTATTCACTTCCTCAATGATATTCTTGGCTTTACTGGTAAAAATGAAATAAAGGATATAGAGTTTTTAAGTACTATTCAAGACCCCGATATCGCCGCTAAAAAGCAAAGTATTGTTGATGTTCTCTGTAGAGATTCTACAGGTGCTCAATACATTTGCGAAATGCAGGTCGCTAAAACTAAAGGCTTTGAAAAACGTGCCCAATACTATGCTGCTAAAGCTTACTCAAGGCAAGCTGATAAAGGTGACCAGTATCATAACCTTAAGGAAATTATCTTCATTGCTATAGCAGATTGTGTACTGTTTCCTAATAAATCTGAGTACAAATCAAAGCATACTATTCGAGATGAAGACACTAATGAGCATGATCTAAAAGATTTCTATTTTATATTTATTGAGTTGCCAAAATTTCCAAAGAATAAGGAAGATCAGTTGGAAAATATAGTTGAAAAATGGGTTTATTTTTTTCGATATGCAGATGAGACTAGTGAAGAAGAGCTGGAAAAAATAATAGGTAGTGATGTAATAATTAAAAAGGCCTATGAAGAGCTAAATAGATTCAACTGGTCAGAAAAAGAATTTATTGCCTATGAACAGGAAATAAAACGTATTCTTGATGAACAGGCTGTCCTCGCTCAAAAACTTGATGATGCTACTGAAAAAGGTAGAGAAGAAGGTAAAGAAGAAGGCATCCAAATCGGACATGAAAAAGGCAGAAAAGCAGAGAAAATCGAAGTGGCAAAGAACTCACTTAAGGCCGGTGTCTCTATTGATGTTATCGCTCAAATTACCGGCCTTTCGATAGATGAAATTCAAAAATTAAGGAATTAATACTTTACCTTGACCTCTAGCTTGAGTTAAATGACATTGAACAGAAGTATTATTTAGATAACTTTTAGGCTCCAAGCTTATTTGTTGTTCTTTTACGTCACTCACTTCTAATCTGCTTAACATTTGTTGCATTAATTGATTTATTACTGGGTCTATTCTTCTATTAAATCCAGCCATAAACTTATCAAACTTTTTCGGACTTAATCTACCGGGATCTCCGGGTTCTCTACCAGGCAATGCTTCCTCTGCGTATGATTTTAAAATCCCTGAAATTTCATTAAATTCACCACTCCTAATTTTTTCATTAATCTTCTCAAATAATTTCTCAAAATTAATATCTAAGCGGTGCATTTTTATACCACCTTTCGATTCAGCTTGCTTCTCTAATACTTCCTTGAACGACTTTATAATATCCGATGTGTAAAAAAGAGCCTTTACAGGATTAACATCAGAAAACTTAGGAAGAGGACACTTTTTATCTAGAAAAGCTTGTAACAAGAAAAACATCAAGCTAGCATTATTACTCGCACAAACTTCACGACTAAATTGGCTAGTATATTGGATATTTGGGTTTCTTACTGTATCAGAATGATTGGAGCTACTTCCTGCTGTACCAGAACGGCTAGAGCTATTTTCTGAAAATGAAGGCAACGCAGCCCTTAAAGGGGAAGAGATAAACTGAAAAACACCTTTAACAGCATCTATCCATGAAGACGGCTTACTTGCTCCGCTTGTAGCTCCTATTTTGTTATAGCCTATTTCGTCACTTTGCGATGAATTGTCTGATGCATTATCATAAGATAGATCACACTTAGCTTCTTTTGTAATACTATATTGTACATCACGCTTCTTGCGAGTAGATCCACAATCCTCAATTTTCCATTGACATGGACTATCTTTGCCCCTGGCCTCCAAGTAAATACTCTCCTTCTATCCCTATCATGGCTAAGATAATCACTAGCAGGATATAAATACTCATTAAAATAAGTGCTTTTTATATATATGTTGTTACCTTCAGGTTCAAATTTCCATTGACATGAACTATCTTTGCCCCCTGGCCTCCAAGTAAATACTCTCCTTCTATCCCTATCATGGCTAAGATAATCACTAGCAGGATATAAATACTCATTACTATAGTAAACACTTTTAATACATACCTCCGATGAAAATACTGCATTCTTTACTGACTCTGGTAATTCTCCTTTTATCCTTTCAAGCTCAGATTTTTTTTCCGAATGAACATTATGGTAATTACTCATCTCCATAATTCTTTTTACATAACGGGCTAACCTAAACTCCGCATTTTCTACACCTTTAACTTCAATACTAGCTCCAATATTGAGAAGATTTGTAACTTCACTAACATTCCCACTTTCTACAGCAGCAAATAAAAGTCTATCATACTCACTTTGCTTTGGTCCTAAAAAGTTTACTACTTCTGACTGACGAGAGGTATTTGCTACATCTAAAGGTTTTCCACCATCCTTATTTTTAGCTCCAATGTTAGCCCCCTTATCTATAAGAAATCTAATTATCTCTAAATGACCTCCTTCAGCAGCCCTATGCAAAGATGTGTAACCATCATTATCTCTAGCTTCAATATTAGCCCCTTTCTCAAGAAGTTCTCTAACGTCACTAAGGCGTCCTGCTCCTGCAGCACTAACTAATAAATCATCATTGTTTAAAGTCATTTGTCCCTCCAAATTTATAAAAACTTACCTAACTTAACTAAGCAATCACACTATAACAAGCCACTCTTACCCTGAGCTTTTTTCTTTCCTCAAGCAACACAGAAAGGACCATCTTCCCTCAAACAAGAATTCTGGAATGCCCTCACATAACATAGCCCGCTCACAAAAGTAAAATTACCTTAGCCATCACACACTTACATACCATAAAAAATTAGTAATCTAATGTATTTCAGGAATAGTACTCCACTTTTAAAACTTGTCAACCCCTAATTTAAAATTTTTTTGAAATAATTTTTGATGAAAATTTTTAATGAATTACTATTAATTTAATATTAAATATTACTAAGAACCTAAATAATACAACCACTTTCAGCAATAAAAACCAGCTAGCATGAGAAGATTTTTTTGGAAATCGATTGGTCTTGCAAATGTGCTTAAAATCTTCGTTTCAAGCCCTGGATGTAAATTTATTTGCCTTTTTTTGACTATTTGGGGTTCCTTCTCTATCTCTTGGTGTTAAAAGTTCAAATGAATCTGCACTTGTACGTAAAGCCTTTGCATTTCTCCCATTTTTTCTATTATTTTCTTCACTTTCAGCCAATAAGTGGTTTTCTATTTCACCTTTTTATATCAATTTATTACTTTCTTTTTGATTTGACACACTTTTTTGAACATCTCTATTGTGGAACAAACTTTCTCTTGGTTCTCCAATTTAGACACATGAGCAAAGATTGTGAGCTTTCTCCTCTTACTTCAAAAACCAATATCTTCTTTAATATGATTACTTCTATGTACTTACTAAATTAGGCTACTTAAATTCCTTAGGCAGGTTATAAACGGATACCTTTGCTGAGCTTTCAAAGCTCTTTATAGAGGTAGGTGATTCTAATGTTCCAGGTACGTCATCATAATCAGATAGTTGCGTAGAAATTGAATTCGTCCTAATACCCTGAGATGTACCTTCTTGAAAATGAAGTAATTTATTTTCCAACTTATCTCTTGCTTCTCTAAAACTGTCCAATTTTTTTTGCAAGCTAACACTTTCTTCTTTATACTTTGAAAGTGTTAAATCGATAAAATGATTACACAACACTATTAGACCTGTAGCACTAGAAAATAACAACAAGAGAGGATGAATGGTAACACCTGGCATATCTCCACTTCTTGCATCATGAAAATTTTTATACATATTAAGACAAGAGCCAAAAGCTGCAGAGCATACAAAAGCAAGTTTTGTTCTGCACAGGAAATACTCGACTTGCGCTAATTTTTCATTGCAATGTGCTAATTCTTTACGCAAATCATCAATTTTATCACTATAGTACCTAATAAACAATTGTTTTGTTTCTTCATTATTAACATATTTCCATGCTCTATAAGATCTTCCATCTATGAGCTCAACGTTTACATGCTCTGATTTTAGAAGCGCACTAATTGCGTTACTACTTCTAGAACGCACAGCTTCATGTAGAGGTGTGTAATCGCTTTTAACATCTTTCCTTCTGTTAATATTTTCATAAGTTAAATACTTGAAAAGAGCCGAAATACATTCTGGGTCATTACCTTCAATAGCCAGAGTAATTGCATCTTTTCCGTCTTTATCCTTAGAATTAATAACTTTAGAAAGCGGCTTTTCATTTTCTTGCTTACCTTCAAAATACTTGCACTCATACACCTTATTCGAACGATATGGCTCCTTAAGAATACACAAAAGTTCTTTTACAAGATCAACCTGATTTTCTTTAATAACCACATGCAAAAGTGTGTTTTGATTTTCCTCATCTTGTAACAGTAAAACATCATACAAATAAGCATTTTCATGTAGATAACTAATCTCTTTATTGAAACGTGTTTTATCTATACCTTCTCTTCCTCCTTTACAGATACTGAAGAGTCGTAAACTACCTTCCAAAGCATTGTGATCAATTGCAGAGGCACGTTGCCTTCTGTATAAAATTGGCGCTCCTTCTACGCAAACACTTCCGAAGTAACGAGCAATAGGGGAATGGATACATGCACTTAAAAAATTAGTAAGAGGGTTACAAGTGTTCACACCATTCCTACCTTCAAGCAGTCTAACTACATCTAATTTTTTATACGAATCAGCATAATATAAAGGATCCCGATCATAACAGTCCTTAGCATCAATTATAGCATCACATTCAAGAAGAAGTTTAGCTACATCTAAATGACCTTCCCTAGCAGCATAATGTAAAGGTGTTCTAGCTTTTTCATCCATGGCCTCAACTTTAGCACCTTGGCTTATAAGAAAGCTAACCATACCCTCTCTATTGTAGTAAGCAGCATAGTGTAGAGGAGCTATACCCAAACGGTCTTTAGCATTAATTATAGAATCATGGTCAAGAAGAAGTTTAGCTGCATCTAAATGACCTTCCCCAGCAGCATAATGTAAAGGTGTTTTATCTTCTTCATCCATGGCCTCAACTTTAGCATCTCGGCTTATAAGAAAGCTAACCACATCCTCTCTATTGTAGCAAGCAGCATAGTGTAGAGGAGTCATACCAAAACGGTCTTCAGCATCAATTATAGCACCACGGTCAAGAAGAAGTTCAGCTACATCTAAATGACCTTTCCCAGCAGCATAATGTAAAGGTGTTTTAGCTTCTTTATCCACGGCCTCAATTTTGGCATCTTGTTTTATAAGAAAGCTAACCATATTTTTTCTATTGTGGTAAGCAGCATAGTGTAGAGGAGCCATACCAAAACAGTCTTCAGCATCAATCATAGTACCACGGCCAAGAAGAAGTTCAGCTACATCTGAATGACCTTCCCTAGCAGCATAATGTAAAGGTGTTTTTCTACTATCATCTTGAACGTTAACCTTAGCATTTCTACTGAGAAGAAGTTTAAGGACATACAAATTACCCTTACAAGAAGCTACACACAAAGGCGTTTGATTGTTTATACCTTTAGCCTCAATATTAGCACCTCCATCAAGAAAATCACTAACCTTTCTAATATCTTTTCTTTCTATAGCAGAAAATAAATATTTATCTAGCTTTGCTCTCAAAAAGTTTGCTACTTCTGTGTTACCAAGCTCATTTACTATGCGTAAAGGTGTCTTAACATTATTATCCTTAGCTAAAATGCTGGCACCTTGATCAACAAGAAATCTAACCATATCGTATTGACCTGCACTAACAGCATAGTGTAGAGGTGTCCAATTTTGGTCACATCTAATGTCAATATCAGCACCAATACTAAGAAGAAGTTGAGCTACATTTACACTATTTTTACAGGCAGCCCAGGACAGCAAAGGCAACTTATCTAAAAGTTCACGATTAACATTATATTTATCAATATGTTGATCAATATATTCCTCCAACCGTTTAAAGTCGTCATTTTCTATAGCATGCGTAAAATCCGTTGTAAGGCTCGTTTGATCTTTCATAAACTATATAAAAAAAACTATTTTCCTACTCAGTACAATACTCCATTTTTAAAACTTATCAACCCCTATTTAGAAATTTTTTATGGAATAATTTTTGATGAAAGTCTTTAATATATTGCTACTAATTTAGCAATATATACTGTTAAAAACCTAAACAATATAACCATTTCCAGCACCCAAAACCAGCAAGCGTGAGAACAATTTTTCTTGGAATCGGTTGGTCTAGCAAAAATTACATTACTAATTCCAAGAAAGCGGAGCATTTGGATCATCTGGAATTTCATAAAAAGGCAGCCTATCAATTAACAGACTTTCTTCATCTCTACTAAGATCTCTTGTTACAATATTGCAAAAATCTCTATTGCTCCCAAAATTAGCTGTTACTGCAGTCCTTAAATCTTGATTTCCTGCCACAGCTTCCTGAAAGCTGCTGTTATTGGCAAGATGAGTTTCCAGCACAGGTTTTGCGTCATTACCAAATTTGTTTTTCACATTCAGAATAGCTTGTCCCAATTTATTTGTGTTGCTACTAATTAATTTTTCTGCCACTCCTTCCTGCAAAATACGACTACCTGCTAAGATCTCTCTATTTTCATTATCCTTCACAACCGCTTTCCCTATTTCATCTACCTTGGTATTCAAAAGGTGCTGAGTTACGTTATTGACTAACGTCTTCGACTCATCTATATTATCGCCTAAGCCACTTGCATTAAACAAATATTCAGCTAATTTTTCAGGGCTAACCTTCCCTTCAGTAATTCTTTTTGCTTCACCTTTCTATACACTGCCAGCATTAAATAACAACTCAGCTAACCTAGAAGTGCCGACATTTTTTATTATATCTTCAATAAAGCTCTTTTGATCCCACTGATAATTCTCTGCTAGTGCATTCTTAGCATCGTTAAATACTAGTTCAGAAATCTTATACGAGCTAACTTTATCTTCGGCAATCTTTTTGGCTGCAAGTTGATCTAAGTTACTTTTATTAAAAAGCAACTCAGCGAGTTTTATTGGATCAGCTTTATTTATAAAATCCTGCGAATTAAGATTTATTTTATTAGCAACATGAGTAGCAAGATTTTGACCAGTGCTATCAGTTATATCAAGTACTGTTTTTCCCAATATATCTTTATTTTCATCAGTAAGTAGCTGTACAGCGACTTCCTCAATTGATGGGCTTTTTCCATCTCTACCTGCCGGACCTTGAGGACCATCTGCACCTTTTGATCCCTGCACCCCCTTGTCTCCTAAAAAAGCTTTTGCTATCTTACCATCATAAGCATTTTCGTTATCAGCAGTTTGATCAAGAAATCTGCCTAATTTCTCCACTAAAATTGATTTCTTTTTCCCATCTCCTATATCCTCTGTTGCATCAAGTATTTTTTTCGTGAATTCTAAAATTTTTATATTAGAGCCATCAGCTTTAGCAAAATTACCCTTTTCTGCCAAAAAATCTTTTGCTGTTTTATTATCACCATATATTTCATATTTTTCATCAAGAAGCTTCCCTAATGTATTAACTAAAATTGAAGTTGCATTGGGATCATGTTTATAAAATAATTCACTTGCTAATCTATTGATTCCGTCACTGTCACGAGAAATAAATCCTCTATCTGTATCTTCCTTAGTATATACATTTTCAACATCAACCTTTTTATTTAATCCTTCATCTACTTCTTCCTTAGTATATACATTTTCAACATCAACCTTTTTATTTAATCCTTCATCTACTTCTTCCTTAGTATATACATTTTCAACATCAACCTTTTTATTTAATCCTTCATCTACTTCTTCCTTAGTATATACATTTTCAACATCAGCCTTTTTATTTAGGTAAGCAGGCAGAACATCTCGCCTAGGAAATGTACTATCTAGTATCAAGTTAGAGATTCTATCACCCTTATCAAAATCTTTTGCATAAAATATCGCCTCCACTATGGACTTTTCTGCTAACTTCTCTTCAAGTACTGTATGTTCATCATTGTTAGTACTTTTCATATCAAGTAGACTTTTAAAAGCTGCCGCTAAACCTTCTACTTTATGGCTTATTTCATTTTGACCATTTTGTTTATATTTTAATTCCAGACTACCATTGCTTGCATCTAAAGTATACTTATTACCTTTCTCATCACTCAAGGTTATAACTTTAACATTTTCCAAATTTGATATTGATGTGCCGTGATTATCTTTAAACTCTACATTAGGTGTCATATCACTTCATATTAATTAAAACGAAAGGATACGCAAAAAAATATATTTTTTTATTAATACATGATGCAAAAAGAGCTTTATTCTATTTTAAATATAGAATTGCAATGAATTTTCCTTTTATTTCCAAATAAACTAATTTTCACTCTTTAACATTAATTACCACTAACTCAAATAACACAACCATTTCCAGCATTCAAAACCAAGGGTCGTGAGAAGAGTTTGTTTTGGGATGGATTGGACTACCACGTGTACCATACGAACTTTTTTATATGATAATTTCATTATACGCTAAAACTAGCCATACTAGCTCATTTCATCCACATCTATATACGAACTGTTTTGCCTAAGCTTATTGAAATAATTTAAATCTTCTATTTTTATAACCTTATTTTTACGCTGCTTGTTCTCACAAATATACGACCTTTTTTGCAATTTTGGAAAAAGTAAATGATTAAATTTTTTGTGATGCTAAAGGAACCCATGTTTTCTACATGAATGTAAATATTTCTCATGCTCTCAATCAGCAGCAATTTTACTATTATTTAAGCACTAACATAATAACATTAGATAACGGGTGTTGGATATAAAAATGGATGTTAAAGTAAATTATGCGGGAATTACTAAACGCGTTGCAGCATTTGTAGTCGATGCAATAATATTTCTAGCCTTTTATCTATTCACTTTGTTCATATTATCAGATAAACTCTTTGCTGAATTTTTTAATTATATCTTTTCTGATACCGCTACAATCTCTAATTCAATTCAAGGAGAAGTATTAGAAATATTTCTGTTTATAGCACTAGAAACATTAATGATCACAAGGCTTGGTTGGACCCCAGGAAAATTGCTATTTGGTATATACATAAAGGATGCAAATACACTTAAAAACGTTTCTTTAATGCAAGCAGTGATGAGAAGCTCTCTCAAGGCGCTCTTATTTGTACCTCTCGATATTTCTCACTGGTTCTATATTCTACCAATTTTAGTT
Source organism: Wolbachia endosymbiont (group A) of Cydia splendana (assembly GCF_947179475.1). NCBI lineage: Bacteria > Pseudomonadati > Pseudomonadota > Alphaproteobacteria > Rickettsiales > Anaplasmataceae > Wolbachia > Wolbachia endosymbiont (group A) of Cydia splendana. The sequence continues at coordinate 135,072 of NZ_CAMXBP010000001.1, read as the reverse complement.
TTAATATTTGCAATATTTGATCAACGTAAGCAGACTTTTTATGATAAAATTGCAAAAACAGTAGTAATAGATTATAGATCTGAAAAATGCCACTTAAACGTAAACTGCGTGGGGATAACTAGGCGCGCTATAGCATATATTATTGACCGTCTTATTATCATGGGAATTTCTTTAGTCTATTTTCCTTTTATAAAAATAATTTTTCACCCTGCTAAATCTCAACTATTAATCATATACATTTGCTTATTTTTTTTGCTATCAATAATATTTGGAATATTCATAACAAGAAGATTTAATGGTACTCTAGGGCAATTGTTATGCTGTATCCATATAAAAGATGCAAATACACTTAACAATATTACTCTAATGCAAGCAACAATTAGGTATGTTTCTCTTGAAGTTATTAGCTTCATATTGAGTTCTTTATTCATTATGCATATATTGCTTTTTGATAAGTATACTTCTAAATGGTGGTATGAGCTTTTATCAGATTTAACCTTTATAGCTATAATACTAATTTTTGTATCTGCAATATTTGACAAACGAAAGCAGTTTTTTCATGATAAAGTTGCAAAAACAGTAGCAATAGACTATAGACCTTCAAGCTAATGATGAAATCAATTTTTATCCAGTAGTTTAATCAAACAGCAAACTCATTTTACTATTATTTAATTGCTAATATTACATACTAGGTGAACATGTGAGGAGTATAGATGGATACTAAAGTAAATTATGCATGAATAGCTAGACGTGTCATAGCACAGTAAGAAAGTTCAGTTAAGCTTTTTTCTAAAGTATACATTTCTTGTAATAATCCGAACAGGGTAAGATATGTGAGTAAGGTTATATTTGACTTGCGTTATTTTTTGGTATTGGTTAATTTAATGTAAGTTAAAGGTAAATTAAGTGGATAATAAAGAAAAAGTATACCTATTTAAGCTCTCCCTAAATAAAAAGATCTATCGTGAAATGGCATTGAAAGGTAGAACTAGTCTCTATACTTTTGCAAAAGAGATTGTTGGTGCTTTTGATTTTGAGTTTGATCATGCGTTTGGTTTTTATGATAACATTAAAGATATTCACGAAAGCTCAGAGGCGTATACGTTATTTTATGATTTTGGTGATCCAGTTAATGATAATGAAAAAAGTGTAAAAAAATCTTACATATATAAAGTTTTTCAACTTAACAAAAAAATGCTATTTCTTTTTGACTATGGTGATAATTGGGATTTCTTAGTAGAATGTTGTGGTGTCATTGAAGCGGAAATTGGAAAAAGATATCCAAAAATCACTAAAAAGCAAGGAGAAGCTCCTCCACAATATCCTGACTATGATATATAGTTTAGGTGCTACTTTCTATCAAATTTTTCTTATTCTTTTTAACTTTGTAGTATACCCTTTCTTATAATAGTCCGAATGAGATAAGATATGTGTTTATGTCTATATATAGGCCAATAGAGTATTATGATCTGTTCGGGTTATTTTTAAAAAGGGCTATACAACGCAACACTACTCACTAATAACGCTGTACCAACAAAACCAGCTAAGATTGCTTGTCTTTTATGGATTTTTTTTGTCTGTTGCATCGCTATCAAAACATACAGCTAAAGAGGTGCTGTCATTTGCGTTTCTATTGAGAAGTTCTGGGCTTTTTTTGCTGGTTTCACATGTAGGTTGAATCATATTAAGATCATCATTATTTTTGTTGATATTTTTACACAACTGAGTGTCGATTTCTGTAACTTTTTCAGTATTAGTTTGTTCTTTGATTCCTCTATATCAACTGCAGTAGCAGCAATTTGGCTATCTTTCTTATTTCTCAGCAACACCTTTCAATAGTTTTGGTGTTTTCATAGTTTCTCTCCTTTTGTTGTTTTTATAAATGGTGTAATTACGTCCCTAATCCATAAAATTTCTCCAACTGCTCACTCCACAGCATTGGTATTTCCCTCAAGTCAGCTAACTTCAAATTCCTTGGCTGTCTCCCATTTATTACATCTTCTTTAATCTTTGGTGCTAAATAATTTAACCTTAAAATTTGCTGTATTCGTCTTGTACCTATATTAATTTTGGCACTTAGCTCCTTCACACTTCCATATTTTCCTTCCTCTAGTTGACGTTTCCACAGATGGGCTCTTACCACTGCTTTCAGTAGTGCATTGTTTGTTTTACCTTCTGGCTCTACTACTGTGCATTTGTTTCCTTTCTTTTTTATTGGTATTAATATCTTCTCTGACTCAGAATGCACCTCTATTCCATCTTCTTTTACCATTACTCCTTTTATTAACTTTTTCACTACTTCTTTTTGCTTTCCAAAACTTAAATTTTTCCATTTTTCTTCGGTCCTTTCTTCCCATTTTTCATATAGCTGTTCAGCTTTTTTCATCACTTCTTTTTCTACTTCTCCTGCTACTATTGTTCGATTCACTGATTCACAATTTTTTCCTCTTAAATGATTGTTGCATACGTAATATCGATATCTCTTATTCTCTTTTTTTGCATACGTTAGCGTCATATTTACATCACAGCTCTTGCACTTAATTATTCCCCTAAGTAGCGCTTCCTCATATTTTGCTTTTCTATATGGTTGATTCCTTATCAATTCCTGCGCTTTTTTCCACTTTTCCTCTTCTATTATTGCTTCATGCTTTCCTTCATACTCTTTCTCATAATGTCTTATCTTTCCCATATATATTGGATTTGTTATTATTCTCCTTACCGTCGCTTTTTTAAAGATATCTGATTTTGTTCTGTAACCTTGACTATTTAGCTCCCTTGCCAATTCTGCCATTGACTTCAGCTTCAAATATCTCTCAAATATATACCTTACCACCTTTGCTTCTTTTTCATTTATTATTAATTCTTTATCTTTTACATCATACCCAAACGGCAAAGTTCCCCCCATCCACAATCCCTGCTCCTTTGATGTTGCTATTTTATTTTTTACTCTCTCTACTATCATCTCTCTTTCTAGTTGTGCTGCTCCTGACAATACTGTTTGTACAAACTTTCCCATTGGGGTATTATTGTCAAATATCTGCGTTACTGCTACAAAATTTACTCTATGTCTTCTAAAAAATGATGTTACTTCGATGCTATCTTTTGTTTCCCTTGATAGCCTATCCAGCGTATATACTACTACACAATCTACTTCTCCTCCTTTAACATCTTCAAATAATTCCTTTATTGCTGGTCTTTCTAAATTCTTTCCTGAGAAACCTCCATCATCGTACCTTTTTGCCAATGCTACCCAGCCTTCTTTGCTCTTTATGTACTTCTCACATGCTACTCGCTGCGCATCAAGACTATTAAACTTTTGTTCTAGACCATCTTCATTTGACTTCCTAGTATATATCGCACATCTTACCTCTTTCAGCATTCTTTCTCCTTATCTCTCATTCCAAATAGAAGCGGCCCATTGTAGCTCATTCCCATTATTTTTCCGGCTACTGCTGACAATGATGTGAAAAATTCTTCTCGGTAGATTAAACCCTTATCTGTTACCATTACCGCATGCGTCTCTTCACCTCTCTCTAATATTAATTCTGTCCCCTCTACTGGTAATTTATCGCTACTTATTCTTTTTCCCTTCTCTAGCCGATCTGCCAGATACTCTAGTCTTTTTGTCCCCTTTCTTGACATTTCTCCATACGCTTTTTCCTGCATTCTATAAGCTAATCTCGGTATCAGATATTTCTTTGAGTATCTAGGCGCTTCTTCTCCATATACCTTCTTCCATATTTTTCTCAGCTCACCCAAAGGTTTTCTCTCTAAATTCATTACCTTCTTTTCTATTTCTTTCTCCATATTTTTAGTCTTTCATAAATAACTTTTCAATTCTGTCTATTTCTTTCTTCAATACTTCAGTTACTTCTTTACTGGTTTTCGCATAATCCATTGCTGTCATTCCGAACTTATCTTCTTGCTCTATTTCTGCTCCTGCTTCCACTAACTCTTTTACTATTTCCACTTTCTCCACCATACATGCAAGGTGTAGAGGTATGCATTTATTTCCATATTCCTCAGCATTTACGTCTGCTCCTGATTTTATCAATTCCCTCACGATTTCTAGACGTTTCTCCGTTACCGCTAGGTGCAGTGCTGTGTATCCTTCTACATCTTTAGCATTCACATTCGCTCCTTTTTCGACTAATAACTTCACTGTTTTTGCGTCTACCGCATAATGCAGAGCTGTTCTTCCATTCTCGTCTCTTGCATAAATATTTTTAAATGAGTTCTCTAATAGTGACTCCTCTTTTCCTTTTTTACTCATGACCTACCTCACCTTTTCTCTGAATTTAAACCCCTTCTTTAAGCCCTCCTTTTCACCCCCTCATCTATCATTTCACTTACTTGGCTCATTATTTTGCTTGCTAAATTTTCACATTCTTCCTTTATTAGTGATTTGTCTCTCTTCCTTATTTCTCCTATCTCTATTATTTTTAGCTCCGGCATGTAGCTTCCATTCAACATGTCTGCTATTTCTCCCACTAGCCTCTCTATTCCATAGCACGTCAGTTCTCTACTTTTTGTTACTCCACCTTTTTCTCTCAGAAATTTGCTCGCCTTTTCACTCTCTTTGCTATCACATAGACAATGCTTTTCACTTTCCCAAATGTAGTACATTGGTGTTGCACCATATTTATTCAGTTGATTAACTTCAGCTCCCGCTTTTACTAGCTCTTTTATTATTTCAACTCCTCCTATTTTGCACGCAGAGTGCAGTGGCGTACATCCACTGACATATTGAGTGGCATTTACTTCCGCTCCTTCCCTTAGCAGCACTTTTACATTTTCTAAACTCTTTGCGAATACTGCACAGTGTAGAGGTGTATAACCATTTTTATCTCTTGCATTTACCTCTGCTCCTTTTTTTATTAATAATCTCACTGTTTTGTAATCAGAGATTTCTACTGCTTGGTGCAATATCGTCTCTCCTTCTTCATTTCTTTTATTAATATCGTTACTTGATACTTCTTTAAAAAACTTACTAAAAGATTCTTTGCTAAACTTCATACTTACCTCACAAAACTAGCTTTTCTAGCGCCAGACAAATTTCTTATATTTACCTGCTGCTATTCAAGTCATGTCCTTTTTAGCATGAGAAAGCAAGTCCTTTTCTTTTTATTTCATATATTTTAACCTATTATTAATATAATATATGAGGATCTAAATATAAGTATTTAACTTATTACACATATTGCTTGACTATTTTTCCAACTTCTGTGCAAATGTCGATGTTCGTGCCACTTCAGTACTCCTGGGTAAAATACTAAAATGTAATTTTCTAATTCGTGTATTGAGTCTTTTTGCTCTGAATTTAATTCGCTTTCATAATGAACATTATGTTCTGCTAAACCAAATCTTATAACTTTCTGGTTGGTAAAATCTTCTACCTTGTAGTGGTGAGTAACGCTAAACCTTTCTAAAATTGGCTTATACTTTAAGTTCCACAGTTCTTCAGATAATTTGCTATCCCCTAGTAAAAATTTATTTCCTTTTTCTTCTATGCTACCAACCGGAAAGCACGCATTTATTTCTCCCAAATTCCAACTGTCCGATAATATAACTTGCGCTTTTGCAAATTTAATCGATGGTAATAAGCTTTGAGTTAGAGGATACAGGGCTTTTAAGTTATACCACTGATGACTTCTTTCATAAATGCCTTTGTAATCCTTTGTGTGAGGCTCTGTTTCCCCAAGCACTGCTACATCTAACCGATATATGTCATTACTAAATGCTTGTTCATAATGGTTGCGTAGATAACTCTCTATAACCTTAATTGATGTACCACTAAACCTGAAAAAATTTATTCTTCCAAACGATAATACTGGTCCATCTTTTTCAATTTTTATCCCTGAGTAATCCGATAACAAACTTCCAAAAAAGCTTTCATCTAATATAAACCTATCAACGTTGTAGTGGTCATTAAAAATCCTCATTAGCCTTGATCTTGCTGGTAATGATAGTTTTGCAAGTTCTACTACTGCATCTACAAAAAAGTCATTTGGAACATCTTTTATTCCTATTTGTAATTCAAAGAAGTGTTTACCAGGTGGTTCTTCGATGATTGTAATATCTTCTATATTTGCCCATTTTAGTGCTATTTTTAGTGATGCTGGAGTTCCTCTCAGTCTTTGAAATTTTACTCCTTCTATTACGGCTTTTCTTCTATCTTTTACCCAGCGCAGTATTTCTTCTAAACCATATTCTTCTATTATCCACGGCAGTATTTCATCTTTAAGACTAAACTTAAATCCTCTGATACAGCTCGGATCAACCTTATAATCTGTTGCATCAACCAGTGCTTGCTCTTGCTTTGTTGCGTTTGGGGGTAATAACATTAATTCAACTCAATCTTTAAATTTTTCAAATTTGCAGATTCATTTCCCAGAACCACAACATCCTCTCTTGGCTCGATCAATTCCACATTTTCTACACCATCTACAAATAGATTCGCTATTATCCATGATCTTGTTACACTCCACCCTAATCTTTTTGCTAATTCAAACTTCTTAATAAACTGCTTCTTGATTTCTTCCTCTGATATTACAGGACTTATGCTCATTCTGCTGTGAATATCTATTTCCGTAATATTGCAACCAATTACTGTTACTGTATCGGTTAAAACCCTTATATCATCTCTAGTAACCTGCTTTTTTACAATTTCTAGTAGCTCTTCTGACACTATGCCAGTTGTGGATAATTGTGTTGATAAGATTGAAATTTGTACTTTCCCTGGTATAGGTGATTCTACTAATGCATCTTTTACTCTACTATCTGCTGACAGTGCATGATAACGATAATACTCCTTACTTCCTCCTGTACTCCAGCCTTTTATTTTTGCTTTTATTCTTTTTCTAAATCGTTCGTCCTCTTCTTCTTTCTGCCTCTCCACTCCATAAAACTCAGCTAAATTATCAAGATCTTCTCCCGTTGCAAATTTTAGTAAATTGCTCTTTACTGATTCATTTATTCTTTGTCTTAGTAACAATTCCCTCCATGCTGCTACCTCCAGAATCTTTATTGCTGGATCGGATTCTACTAACGCTGAAAAGGTTTCATCTCTACACACTAACTCCTCCTTCATTCTGGAAAAGATTTCTTCATAACTCAGCTTTTCTACAATATTTAGCTGCTTCATCTTTAAACTACAATTTCATCAAAATGAATGTTTTTCCCGCTTGGTAAGTATAATCCTTCTAGATCAAGCGTTACTTTTCCTTCTTTCACCTCTGTCATTTTTACTTTTTCTAGCTTAAATCTTTCCTCCCACCTTTGTAGAGCTTCTGCTACTGCTGAATAGATTTCCAAAGTTAAATCTCTATTTATTGGCTTATCTACTAATTCAAATAATCTTGACCCATAATCTCTCCTCATTACTCTGCTATTAATAGGGGTAGTTAAAATATCTACGACAGATTGCTTTAAGTGCTCTATTCCTTCCAATTCCTTTCCCGTGCTAGCATTCATGCCTCTCATTCTGCAAATACATTTTTGCTAACACCTATCACTTTAAAACTACACGATACCAAGTCTCCTGTTCTTGTTACTCCCATACCGTTCACAAATACGCTGTTTGACCCTTGCGTTAGTGTCTCCCCTATAGTCAAGATATCACCCCTACGACACACAGATCTACTATTTACAAATACGTCTTCACTTCCACTCATACAAACATGAACCGGTATTCCTGTACAATTATCCCCTACACAAACGATTGCTTTACCCATATGCTAGTTTAGATCTATTCTCCTTCCCTTAAGTTTTATTCTTTCTTTTGTCATTTCTATACTCGATTCTCCAGCTTTCAGTGTTATTTTATCTACTACTTCAATCTCTAAATGATGTTTATCTTTATCGTATGACAACTTTGTTCCATCTTGAAACTTCACACTATTTATTTCTTTTTTATTCTCTGGAGCAGAGTACTTTTGTTGATATATTCCAGGAAGTACTACTCCTAAAGATAATTCTCCCAGCGGGGAAAGTATAACTACTTGCTCATCAATATCTGGCGGACACCAATCTCTATCTTTTCCTGCTTTACTTGTTATCCACGGTAAATAATCTGTTAAAAATTCTCCTATTTTCACTCTTACTTTTGCTTTCTCATAATTTATTTCTTTCACCAATCCAATACGGATAATATTCGCTACTTTTCTATTTAGCTCTGAAATTGCAAAACTATGATCCAACATGTACGTTACCTATCTCTATAATATGCGGCTTAATTCCAGTTTCTGACCACACTGATTTACCAATATGTATCTCATGAACCCAATCAACTACCCAAACAAGATACGCATCTAATTCTGGCCTAAATCCGTCAATTTCCGCAGAGATAAATTCTCCTGGTGAAACATTTTCCACATTCCAAGTATTTTTATTTACTACTCTCGCAACCTCAGCAGCTAGTGTTCTGACAATAATAGCTGCATTTTCTATTGTGCTATCAATCACAATTCGTGCTTCAAATCTTGCTTTCAGTGCTAATTCTTCTGTTCCTGGATCTTTTCCCGATTCTAAACTCACAAGCTCTACAAATAACGCTGGCGCTAATAATTCTTTCCTTATCGATGGATAAATTTCACAAGTTTGAATTGCTGGTATTTCTTTCTTCAGCGTAGTGCAGATTGCGTTATGCAAATCTTTAAAATTCATATATTTCTTGTAATATCACGTTCAAAGAACTTTTCAAACACTTCCTCAACCTCATAATTAACAAGATTCCCTATTATCCTTGAAGCCTCAGGTTCGAGTGACAATTTAACTTCCTTTATTGGCAATGCTGCTCTTCCTTCACGTTTAAAAGCTCCTTTATAACCTCTTGGCATTGTTGCAGTAAATGCTCCTATAAACTCATGATTTCCTGTTTTCGTACCTCTTTTTGTTTCTCTCATACTGCCAATAGATGAAGCCCTTACATCATACAAGTTTGCTCTTATTAAAACCTCTAACCTACCTGCTTTCGCTTTAAAGATTCGCAACCTTTTTCTCATTACCGTTAATTTTATCTTCTTTTCCTCACTGATTTCCTTAGCTGCTTGTCCCTTTAACCATATTGCTGTTTTATTCAGTGCTTTTGCTACTACTAATTTGATTTGAGCTTCTTTTCCTCTGACATCACTTATTACCTGGTTTACATTATGAAACACTTCCTTCTCCTACAGCTTGAATTTTCCATATTTTACTTGAAGAATCTTTCAATGGTGGTTCAAAAATCTTGTAGAACCTTTTTTCAATCTTGATATAATCACCTATGCTAAAGGAAGTAACGTCCTGATCACGTATTTCTATAGAAGCAATTTGCTGAGTTAATGCTCCATCTGTACCTAAAGAGTACGTAGTCTCAGGACGTTTCATTAGCACTTTTATTTTATGAATACCCTCCTTATTTTTATTACAATATGTGGCTTCCACTCCTAGATGCTCAAAACAATCCTCCAACAACCTCTCTATACTCATTAACTTGCAGTAATTTTGATTAATACCCCAGGTCTGTGACACATTGGCAGAGGGTTTGACTGCGTATGTAAATCAGTTCCTCTATCAAATCTCCTTGGTTCTTGTTTTCCATAGAGTGGCTGTCCAAGAGTATTTACTGTCTCATTAAAATCTGCTGGTGCAAAATATGTTGTAAATGTGCTCGCTGTTCCTAGTGGAAAACAGTGCCCTGTATCTTTCTCAATAAATCTTCTCACAGTTCCTTCAGGGTCAGTTGCTTGCCCTCTATACTCCTCAAATGTTATGCCACAGAACGTAAATCCTGATCTCATATCGTTTCTTAGCGCTGCTCCTTCTTGCCATCTTTCATATGCTTCTTTCACTTTACTATGCGAAGTTAATGCATCAAAAAATTCAGGGCTTACCAAGGCATGTACTCCTGTCATATATTCACCACTTAGATTATCTTCTATATGCCGGAGTACTTCCATACACTTACGCTTGACATCTGTTGTTGCTGTTCCAAGGGCAAAATTTACTACTTTTGGTGTTATTTCAAATTCGTTGTACAGATTTAATAATTCTGACCCGTCAGCATCAAGAATGATTCCCTTTAGCGCTCCCATTCGCAAATGCTCTAATGTTATTGCATGTTTATTTCTCATTAGCTGCAAATGGTCAGTTATTACATCTGCCAGCGCTTTAAGTTCACTCTCTGATCCAAATGCCCTTATTCCCTGTACTTCCTCTGGTAACACTACATCATCATGTGGAATATGTGGAATCGTAAACGTTCTTACCTTTCTTTTTCCTCTTTTTCCTACTGTTGCTGGTGCTCCTGGAACTTGCGTTGGTAGTAAACTTAAAACTCCGTTATGTTCTTCTATGGTAATATGTCTAAATCTTACTGACCTACTTGGAAATAAATTTAAATTTTCAACTCGTCCATAATTTATCGGCAATATATTCATCGCATTTGTTAGTGCCGTCATGCTAAATGCTGTATTTGTAAATGGATTTTGCATTCTTTCTTTTCCCCCTTTTGTATTTTTAATAGTTTTTTTAAGCTCCCTTGCGGATAATGACCCCTCGTCCTTCAAGTTGCTTTATTGCTGCAGCTTTCTGTTCTTCAGTGATATTTGCTGGCCACACAACTGCATGATCTGCTAGCATTGCACCACGAGTAACAATTACTCCTTTACTATTTTCCTTTGCGTTTACATCGCTTGCTATCACTCCTATCGCCGTTTGTGTCCCATCTGTGGCAGTTGGATTGATTATCCTAATCATGTTGTCTTTATCACGACTAACAACTGTTCCTAGCTTCAGATTTTCCCCCTTGGCTACTGTTATCTGATCTCTTGAATATAGACTTGATGCCTCATACTTTAATAAGTCACCCAGATTATTTTGTTCGGTTATACATGTCATATTTCCTTTTCTCCTTTTTTTATTTTTTTACCGCCATATTTGTGGTTGTTATACACGGCGGTTATACACATACTTTAAATGTTTGATTGCGCACGACTTTTCGCTACCTGCATCATCAACTCTTCTCCTGAATTCTGTGGTATTGCACTTAGTATTTCTGTCTTCTTCGTTTGCTCTGCAAGTAACTCCATTAAAACTTCCCTGGCTTGCTCAATACTTACGCCTTGCTCAATAAATTCTCCTATTTTCTCTGGCATTCGTGATAAGTTACATAAACGTATTAATTCAACAACTTCAGTACGATACTTGGTTAAATTATCAGTTTCTAGGTCAGTTGTAGTTTGTTTATTCATAGTATTTTCTCCCTTATTAATAAATTCACAAAATGTTGTTATTCCATCGGCAAGGCCTATTTCTATTGCATTATTGCCAAAATAAAGACTCGCTTCAGTATTTTTTATTACTTCTACAGAAAGTCCTCTGTTGCGTGCTATAAGTTCAGTCAGCATTTCATATAAGCGATTTACTTCCTCCTCTAAGCTTTTTAAACTTTCTGAACTTATCGGCTCATGTGGGTTTAAATCATTCTTTCTCTTGCCTGCGAAAATAGTTGTGTATTTTACCCCTTGCTTTTCATCAAAACCGCTTTGGTCAATATGACTTGCTATTACTCCAATGCTTCCAACACCAGAGGTTCTACTTACAAAAACCTTTTCAGCGCTAGAAGCTATAGCATATGCAGCAGAATACGCATCATCATTTGCTATTGCTAATATTTTCTTTTTTGCTCTTGATTCGTAAATAAAATCAGCTAAATCAAATACACCGTTTACTTCTCCTCCTGGACTATCTATATCAAGTATAATAGTTTCTACTTCCTTATTTTCTAAAGCTTCTTCTATTTCTTCTTGAATTTTCTCATACGATGTCATGCCTAGAAAATCATCAAAAGCTCCTGGTTTTTTGGTCAAAATTCCATGTATTGCTATTACTGCTGTTTTTTCTATATTCTGATTTACTGCATGTTTTATATTTTTAAAGATAGGTTGTTTTCCGTTATATAGTGACAACAGATCAAAGCTTTTTTGCTCTATCATCATCGGCCTACATAGCCAGTTGGTTTGTAAAATTTCCATAAAGTAAACGAGATTTATTTTGTTTGTGTCCTGACATCAGAATCAAAGAAAAGGTTGAGATAATCAGCTCGCCTTTGATCCTCTGCTATTTCTTGATCAATTTCTTCTATATCGTAACCCAATTCTGAAACAACTTCTGAGCGACTCTTAAAGCCATTTCTTACTGCCATCTGTTGTGCTTGTTGGTCTTTCAGTGGATCCACCCAATCAAATCCCTGTGGTATCCATTTTACTTCTTCTTTCGCTGCTTTTGCCACTTTTTCATCTATACGGAGTTCTCCACACAGTACTGCTAATTCTAGCCATCTACTCCATACTGGTCTGCAAAACTGAAATACCATAATGTTGTGTTGCAGCATAGCGCATCTACGACGAAACTCTATCAGTCCTGCTCTGATTGATGAATAATTAACACCTGTTAAATCTCCTGTTAGCTGCTCATATGTTATTCCTGTGCCTATTGCAATAGCTCTCAGTTGCTGTCTCATAAATGCTTCGTAGCTTCCTCCAACATCAGATGGCTCTGAAAATTTTATATCCTCACCGGGATCAAGTAGTTGCATAGTACCAGGTTCTAGGCCTGATAGTGCTACTCCATGCTCATTTGCCTCACCTTCACCTAAAATATTTGCTTCTGGATCAAGTCTTGTAATAAATCCAGCAAACATTGCAGCAGTCTTTTTTCGTACTAGTTCTGCATCATCATACTGATCAAGTTCGTAAAGCTTCAAAAGTACGTTAGAAAGCAAGGGTTCTCCTCTAATTTGACCAGCCCTCAAAGGTTTGTAGATATGTAAAACATCATTTGCCGATACTCTAACTGATTCTCCAAACGAACCTTCACCTGGATGCTCTCTAAATAGGTAATAAGCTTCTCTTTGTCCAAGTCGGTTAAATTCAATACCACTACGAATAATATTGCCATTTGTAAGTGTTTGATTTGTTTTATTATCTAAATGTTCAGACTCAAGTACTTGCAGTTGTAATGGCACAGAAAATCTATCTTCCAGCTTTCTCGTTCTTAAACGTACAAAACATTCTCCACCCTCTATCATACTTCTGCATACTAGAGCTTGTAGACCATAAAAATCACTTATTCCACAGCTATCTGCTTCGTCTGTCCATTTTAGCCATAATTCCTGAACTTTCTTTCGAAATTCTCCATCTTTTGCTTTTGATTGTGGTTTTATTCCTGTTCCAATAGAGTTACTTACTATCGTATCAATTATATTTGCTGCATATGGATTTTTTCTTACCATATCACGTGATCGACTACGCAAGTGCTCAAGGCTTTGAGAGAGTAAGCTATTTATACTGCTTTTATCAGGTTGCCAATATACTACCCTTCTTCCTGAGCCTGCTGCATCCCATGCAGAACTTTTGATTTTTGGCTTGCCAAATAATTGTTTGAAGGTTTTTAACATCCTGATAACCAAAATTCTCTTAATTCTTTCAAAGTTCCGTTAAATTTATTTCTGTCACATTTTCCGATTCCTTCTACTTCATGCGGCTTTGCTCCTGTTTGACCGTCGGTATATTGCCATAGAGTCCAGTTCCTCCATCCTATTGGTAATGTCAGTTTTGTTCCCCATTTTGCTAACCATAGTGGACATTCTGTTAAAGTTGGCGTGGCAAAATCCTTGAGAAAACTAGGGCTTCCATAAATTAACGGCAAACGTCCGGTTACTAAATAGACCCTATTTACAAAGTCCTCTGCTTGTTTTGGCATTATGCTTTTTCCATCTTTGTTTTCCTCAATGTCAAGGGCTAACAATATATCTGAACTATCACCAATTGTTTCGAGAAAATGCTCAGCTTGGTCTTTGCCGCTTTTTTCCCCGACACCAAAATGGTATGCACCCCAAAGCAATTCCTCTTTTTCAGCGGCTTTTTTCCTTTTTGTATATTCAGGATCTACGTACTTTACCCCCTGGGTGGCTTTGTGAATTATGCCTACTATGCCATCTTCTTTTGTTAATCTAAAATCTATCTCCTGATTCCAGTGCGACAAATCTATTACTGCATTTATAAGCATGCCTGGTGTAGCGGTAGCTATCATATACCTCAAGTGCTCTAGAAAATCTGGGTATCCATTTTCTACCATGCAACTTCTCATACCACTCCTTTATTCGTTGAAATAACAATCTTTCTTTTTGGTTTTTGACCTTCAACCTTGAGCTCAGCCTTGATTCTTTGTCTTAAGTTTAAAAGATCGTTTATTTGCACTTCAGCATATCTGACAACCATACGCGTCAAGTTAAGAGATTGTGAGCAAATTTAGAGAGGTTAAAGTGGATACTCTAGCCCTTCTACGTTTGTCTTTTAATGAAAATCGCGACCAAGTTATAGTGAGTTTTTTAAGAAATGCTTTTAAACTATTAATTTTGGTTAATACTAAAAATAACTCTCTAACCCGCCTTTTTAGCTCAATAAATGCCTTTGTTAAGCTAAGTTCTGTATTCTTTTTCACTTCTGTGCAACCAACTATGCCGTGAAATATAAGAATTGCGCACAATTTAGCATATAGTTCACATAATACTCTGCATGGCTTTCCTTTTAGCTTATCAAGCCTGATATGGCTTTTATACAATTTAAATAATAACTCAATTTGCCACCTTACTCTGTAAATCGTTAATACTTGCTCAGCACTAATTTTATTTTCTGGAACATTAGTTATAAATATTGACCAGTTCAACAATTTTTGATTTCTTTTAGAGGATGTATATCCCTGCGATCTTGCTAATCTATTAGCTTTCCTTCTTCTGGCCATAGACTGTTCTTCAGTTAGTTTCTGACATATAATTCTTACTCTAATTTTTGCTTCTTTTCCTAACAATACCTCGTTTTCTAAAAATAACTTATCCTCTAAACATTCTAATAACTCCATTTTTTGATTTGTTTCTACATCATATATGTTGGTATCGGATTTATAACGACTTATGAAATAAGCTCCTATTTCATTGATTTGTTTAAAAGAACTTGGCACAAAATAACCGAGATCAGATATTAGCAAATCATTGCTTAATATATTACTTAAATGTTTCCTATATCCCTGGTCTGATCTTACCCCCTCCGTTAAATTAAGTTGGTCTATTATCTGATTCATGTAGTCGAAAACTAATTGTAACTTTATTCCAGACTTAGTATTGCTTTCATAGCCACTGTAGCTAGTACCATAACCTTTATACATCTCTTCCATACTGTTAGGTAGAGTAATATAGCTACTGTCCAATAATTTAACACTATTAAATTGCTGTAAGATTTTGCAATCAACTTGCAAGATATTTTTAAAGAGAATCACAGATTCATTATACATCCTTTTCATAAATTCCACTGCTTCTTCAGTAAATCTAAAATCCAAACCTTGTTTTGTTATATCTATCGAGTCCTCGTTTAGTAATTGACACATTGTTTCTACGCTACAATTATCAACTCCTATATTACCCAAGACCATGGCTTTTACGAATGATGAACCTTTTAGCTTTCTCTTTCTTTTTATAAACCTTGTTGTAATTGAGATTTTCTCTGCTTTTTCATTAAAAAATTCTTTGAGCTTTTTTGATAAGCAAGTTATTTTATTCATTGGTTCTCTCACTAAAAGTATATCTGGGAGAACTTATACCTTATTATTCTATCTCTTTCATACCTTTATTTCCTTAACTTGACGCGTATGATCTGACAACATGGTCACCATATGCAATTGATACTACTCGCTCTCCGCTTTGCAGCTTCTTTATTGCTTGTTCAACTTGAAACAAATACTCTTCGTTATACATTTTTCAACCACTTACTCTGTCTTACTTTTTTAGGTTTTTTACTTTCCATTTTCCCACTCAAACTATTCCATTTACTCTCTGGCCAACGATCGATTCCAAGCGCAATAGATGCAGCTCTTGCATAAATCCTACAGTCTAATACTTCATTTCTTTCTCTTACCTTTTGCCACTCCTGTTTTGTGTATCCTTTTACTACCTTGCTGACTAATTGCTCTGCCGTTAGCTGCTTAAAATATTCAGGTGCATATTCGGGAAAATGACAATATCCTGCTGGAGCTTCTTCACCTTCTTTTAAAACATTAAGTAATTGAAAAAGCTCTGACTTTAATATCGATACTCCTACTGGCCATAGCTTTATTCCTCTCTTTAGCTTTTGACCACCAACTGTTATATCTACTCTACTTGGGCTGCTAAGTGGCACTAGTGCTTTATTTACACCTTTTACTGCCATTACTCTTCCAGAGCCTTGATGACTCCTTACCCAATTATACACTTCCTGCGTTGCATACCCTGCATCAACCGCCATCATACTTATCATATATTCAAGACCATTTTCACCAATAAAATGATGATTGAGGAGCTCCGAAAGCTTTCCCCATACTTCTCCTCCTCCTGTATCTCCTTCAAATACTCGGTAGTCTATTGACCAACTTTCACGGCTTTTTCCCCATGCTACAACTTCTACTTCTAAACGATCTTTTTGAACATCAACACCTGCAGTAAGTACCACTTCTCTCTTAGGTACTGTGCCTACGGGAAAAAATTCTCTTCTGTTGAATAATTGCTTCCAGTCTGGTACTTCTCCCTTATCTACCCAGGTTTCTCCAAGCGTTGTGTTGATCCAAACTTTCAGTAATTGTTCACTTTCCTTTGCATGCAGAAAATCCTCTACTGCTTGTTGCCAACTATACCAGCCAACTGGACTATAAAGACTTGAAAGATGAAATCCTTTTTTCTCACCTTTTACTCTATTAGTAGGCCTCCATTCTCCACGCTCAAGCATCTCTGTCTTTTGATGATTTTCTATCTTTTTACCACATTCTATACACATATAGTGTGCTGTATTTGGATTTTTATCTTCCCATTTAATTTGTGGCCATTTTAATATTTGGTAATAATTACAATGTGGACATGGTACAAAAAAGTATCTCTTATCTGTTGCTTCAAATTCTTTCTCAATTCTGCTTATTCCATGAATCGTTGGTGTTGATACTAAAAAAATCTTTCGCCGTGCAAATGTATTGGTACGAGCTATGCTGAGCAGTACTGGATCTCCTTCTCCTCCTGAATCTCCTGGATAGGCATCTATCTCATCAAGAAAGAGATATTTTACTGGCATAGAACGAAGTCCTACACTGCTGTTTGCTCCGGTTATTACTACAATTCCACCTGGAAACTCCTTACTTTGTACAGTATTGCCTGAATCTCTTGATCTTGGGTCTTTTACTTTACTTTTTAAACATGGTGTACTTTCAATCAGTGGCGCAAATCTTCCTTTTGACCAACGCTTTCCCATTTCAACTGTTGGCTGTACTACTAGCATTGGTCCTGGTGTTTGATCGATGATATAGCCAATCCAATTGTTGCCTGCTTCTGTTCCTCCAATCTGAGCTCCTTTCATGAATACTACTTTTTCTGCTGGTGAGGACGGAGAAAGTGAATCCATGATTTCTTTTAAATAAGGAGTTCTTTCTGTTCTCCATTTACCTGGCTCTGATGCTGCAGTTGGGGCTAAAACTCGATACTCATTCGCCCACTCTGATACTTTAAGCTCTGGATCTGGTCTTAAACCTTCAGAAAAAACTCTAGCGTATATCATTGTCTGCATCTACTAGTAATTGGTTCTATCTCAATATTGTTAACAGTAGAGTTTATTCCTCCACACTCCTCCAATTCCATAAACATCTTTTTCTGAAATTCGTTTTCTATATATCTTTTGCTCATCTCACTTATCATTAGTGCTATAATAAGCGCAAATATCCCTGTTATTGTTGCAAAAATGATTGCACTGCTTATTGTTGTTGCTGTTAACCCTATACATACCGCTATTGCTACTGCACCTACTGAGGTAAAAACACAGATCACATTGTTGTATTTTCTTACTTTTGCATCTCTATGTTCTATACACCTATAATAAACTGGTACAGACTTGCCTATCTCGTCTGGTAATTTGATGCTCTTTTCTTTAAATAAAGTTTTTAGCAATTCTAAATTATTTGACTTGATTGCTAAGTGCAGAACAGGTGTATAATTTGCTCCTTTTGTCAGCAATAACTTTACTACATGTAAATGCCTTTTTTCTGCAGCAAGATAAATTGGTGATAGACCTTTATTATTTACAATATCAATATTGATTTCTTCTTTTAAAATTGCATCTACAATCTCAATTTCTCCTCTTTGTGCAGCTAAATGGAGTAGACTATTCTTTTCAGAACCATATTTATTACTCATCAAAGCCTTCTTTATCTCAGGTTTAGCGTAATCAAATGGTGTCTTGCCACTATCGTCTTTTACCAGAGGATCTATATCTTCTCGTGTTAGTAAAACCTCTATTGTTTTAAGTCTTTCAGCATAATGTAGTGGTGTTTTATTTTCGTAGTCCTGCAAATTTACTTGAGCATTAGGCTCCTTTATTAAGCATTTGAGAATATCAAGACATAAGTCTCTTTCATCGTAATTAGTATTACTTACAGCTATATGAATAGGTGATAATTTCATCGAGTTTTGTCCTACACGGGCGCTATTTACATCTGCTCCTAGCTCCAGTAATAACTTTACTATCTCCAATTTTTTGTTGTTAACTGCATAGTGCATCGGTGTCTGATTTCGTGCATCAAAAACCTCAATTTCAGCATTTCCTTCTCTTATCAAAATCTTTACAACTTCTGCATGTCCTATTCCTGCTGCTAGATGTAATGGAGTATGATGCAGAGCATTTCGTACATTAACGTCAACACCTTTTCTTATCAAATATCTAACTGCATTAACTTCACCTATCATTGCAGCTAAATGAAGTAAGTTATCTTGTTCTGATCCGTATTTGTTATTAATTAGCGCTTGTAATATTTCTGCTTTTTTCCCTTCTTTGGCATAATCTAAGGAGGTTTTGCCTTCATTGTCCTCAACAAAAGGATTAATGTTCTTCTTCGTGAGTAATAAATCCACCATGCTTAACTCGTCAAACTCTATAGCGCAATGTAGTGGTGTCTTTCCATTTAATCCTCTAACATTAACATCTAATCCAGGTTGATTGATGAGACACTTTATTAACTCTAAACTTAAGTTATCAGTCATTTTATATTCAAAATCTTTTTTATATTTGAAATTTAGTATTAGATAATTCTTGTAATGAGTTTGTAATCTCTTCAGTTAGCGCCATATGAATCTTTTCAGTGTCACTCAGTGATGCAAGCAGCGCTGAAACTCTATTTGGAATATTAAGCAAATTATTACGGACAACCCTTGCTACGTTAAATGCTTCAGTTTTTACTTCCTCTACTGCTACAAGTTCTCCTATCTCAGCTTTTGCTTTTGCCTCCAATAATCTTCCTCGCTCCATCTCATTTTTTATTCGCGTTTTTAGCAACATTGTAGAAAGGTTATTTGTATTTTCGTTTTCTGGATTTTTCCTCCTCAGTGGCTGACTTGGATCTCTTATTGCTGCCACCGCTTCATTTGCCTGTTCTCTATTGATCAAACCATCCTCCAACTCAACTATTCCTTTTTTTACCAAATAACAGACATATTGCTTTGATACTCCTATCTCTCTTGCCCATTCTGTTTGTGTTATCTTTTCCACTTTTTTTTCTCTTCTCTCTTTTGTGTCTCTTTATCTACGAATTTTCTTCTTGAATCTCTGAAAAGGTTTTGCCAGTACCAGAAAGAATTGCCTCCCTACCTGTGTATATTTGCCAACGTTTTATGGTTACATCTACAAATTTTGAATCTAGCTCTATTGTCCTACAAATTCTTCCTGTTCTCTCACATGCAATCAGTGTACTTCCAGAACCACTAAATGGATCAAATACTATATCTCCAGGTCTACTGCTATTAACTATTGCTCTCACCATTAGCTCTACTGGCTTCATTGTTGGATGTAATGAGTTATGTGTTGGCTTATCATAAAACCACAGATCACTTTGATTTCTTCCTCCATGCCACTCACGTTTATTACCGCTTTTCCATCCATAGAGCATTGCTTCGTATTGTCTTTGATAATCTGATCTTCCTAGCGTAAAGTGACTCTTTGCCCAAATGATAAATGTTGACCATTTTCCTCCTGCCTCCTCAAATGCTTTTTGCAACGTTGAAAACTCTGATGATGATACGCAGATGTAAATTGCACCTTTCGTATATGCTAAAATATTGGAACAGATATCGTAGAGAAAAAGTTCGTACTTTTCACCTTGATTATCGTTTAATATCTTCTTGTCTTCTCTCTCTTGGCTGCTACCATAATCAACGTTATATGGAGGATCACATACGGTAATATCTGCCATTTTATCATCTAATAGCGCTTTATATGATTCAACTACAGAGCTATCACCACAATAGATTCGATGATCACCTAAAATCCATAAATCACCTGGTTTTGTTACTTTTTTGTCATCAATAGCTAAGTCAGAAAGATCTTCTTTTTCACTATCTAAATCATCAAGGAAATGTTGAACTTTTTCTAATTCAAATCCAGTCATTTTAAGATCAAACTGTAAATCTTCTAACTCTTGAATTTCTACTTTCAAAAGCTCATCATCCCACTTTGCCCAATTAGCTGATTGATTTGCCAGTAATCGAAAAGCTTTGGTTTGTGGTTCATTTAGATTATCACTTAAAACAACAGGAATGCTCTCCATACCAAGTTTTCTTGCTGCTTTAAGTCTTAAATGACCATCAACCACAGTTCCATCGCTTTTTGCAACTATTGGAATACGAAAGCCGAATTCCCGAATAGAAGCACACATTCTATTTACTACGTCATCATTTTTACGAGGATTACGCTTATATTCGACAAGGTTTTCAACAGGATAGTAGTGGATTGCTAAATTCATATCTTAATAATTAAAAAGTTAATATTCAAAATATGTCTAACACTAGAAAAGGCCTGAGGTCTGACCCACCAAACCCGCCAATATGGCCGAAAGGACCCATTTTTATGGCATTCTTGATATGTTAAAATCTTTACTTAAATTCATAACGTAGAACCAAAGCATCCCCCTCATTATCATCTCGAGGCAAAAAACCTTTTTCACGTATCGCTTCAATAACTTCACTTTTACTTGCATTGCCATTACCAGCTATAAAGCGTTTGATAGTTTTAACATTAACACCTTGGTATGGCACATGATGTTCTTCACACCAAGCAGATAGAACGGCAAGAAAACCACCGTAGCAATGCGCTGCATCAGTTCCTAAATGTCTTCTTACTTCCTCAAAATACACTGCAGTGAACTCATGTTTCAAAGAATTAAGCCAATTACGAAAGTTTAAGAACACCTCCACTGAAACGACTACCATGAAAACTTTTGCTCCCACTTTTAATTACTCCATCTGTTAGAATTGCCCAGCCTGTTTGTTTGCCGAGGTCTAGTGTTAGGATTGACATTTATTTGAAACTTTTGTGTTTGAAGCGCGTAGAGGTAAACTAACCTCATTGAAACAATGCCCCTTTATTATATATATACCGGATTTCTTACTACTTTTTCCGAGATTTTCTAAAAAAAAGTTAAAATAATTTTTAATCACAAAAAATGAAGAGACTGTAGAAAAAAAGGTTTTCATATTGCCTTTTCTGTTGTTTTCTTGGCATTTTGTAGTGATTTATGTTAGATTACTTGAGTTTATTTAGGCTAAAATATATATAATGTCTATTTACGGGAGAACATGGTGGGGTAAGAAATGGCTTCAATCTTTCAGTGAAGTTGATTACGATAACCGCCTTTCACGTGGTAGAACTTATGCTAATACTGGTCGAGCTTTTGGTATTCAAATCAACGGCAATACAATTACAGCCAAAGTTAGTGGTTCAAGACCTCATCCATATAAAGTTAAAGTAACACTCAATGAATTAAATTCATCAGCTATCCGTTGTATTATTGAAAATTCGCCCTCTATATTGCCTAAATTAATAAATAGACAATTACCAACACTTTTGTTTGATAAGCTTAACGACTCAGGTATTAAATTATTTCCTTCGAATTGGGAAGAAATGAACGCAAGTTGCAATTGTCCTGATTGGGCTATGCCTTGTAAACATATTGCTGCTGTAATTTATCTTATTGCTGCAGAAATTGATAAAAACCCTTTCGTAATTTTCAATATTCATAATTGTGACTTGTTGTCGCTGATTGATGATTTTGGAAATGGAAAATTAGAAAACATTCAAAATATTCTAAAAATTAATGATCTATTTAAATCGTCTTCTAAAGTTAAAGTATATGAACAAGTAAACTTAAATGATATTGATCTATCGACTATTCCTAACCTTGCCAGCTGTATCGAAAATATCTTGACGAATAATCCACTCTTTTTTGAAAAAAATTTTCACAGTATTCTGCGAACAGCTTACAAGCATTGGCAAAAATATCCTACGGGGAAATCAGATTATTCTTTCTACTCTTCCAAGAAAAAGCTATCGGAAGAAGAATTGTTTACTAGCAAATGGGGAAGTATTGAACACTGGCAAACATTTCAATTATTTATCAATGACCAATACCAAGTTATTCAAGTAAGCAATGGTATAGCTAATTCATTTATACTCAGCGAAAGTGTTTCGAGGAATATAGCACAATTTTTAAACGATATTCCTATTTCATTACTTCATAAGCTTAATCTTGAGCTTCGCTTCATGCATATGATTTCACAGTTTGCACGTATGCTCATGGAAAAATCAGCACTAGTACCACAAATACTACAAAATAAAAGAGAAGAATTTATAATTAGGTGGATCCCTGCGTTGTTTAATGAATCAGTCAAAGAAATTCATAGAAAAATATCATCTATGTGTCCACCTCTACTAATTCAATATCGGAAAACTTCTATAGAGCCTGAAGAACAGGTTAATATTGCAATTTCTTTAATCCTTTTGGAATACATGGCAAATAATTTTCCTGCAGCACTTGATAAGTATAGAGACAAGAATACATTTCCTTCATCAATGGACAAGTATAGAGACAAGCACATCTTTGCATTATTTTTTACTGGATCAGCATACAAGTTTAGTGAGTTTAGCAACAGAGAAATACCTCAATCAATTAATCTCTGGTTATCACGGCTTTATTTAACAGATAAACCATACAAACTTTACTTAATGGTAAAAGATTATTATGAAAGATTTGAGCTTGATATACAGGTATCTTTAGATGATGGAAAATCGACAATAAAGCTGAGAAAAGCATTGTCTAACTGCAGCACAAAACTGAGCATTTTATCTGATATGGGAATGCTGTCTGAATATATACCTGAGCTAGAAAGATCGATTGAGGACAATAGTAGATTACTGTTTAGCTTAGATGATTTTGCACCATTGTTTTTAAATATCTTGCCGGTGTTAAGAGCAATTGGCGTTATAGTTATCTTACCAAAATCACTGGAAAAAATCTTAAAGCCAAAGTTGAGTCTTAATTTGTCTGCTAAAGGCAAAATTGAAGAAGATCGGAAAAGTTTCTTAACGCTTGAAAAATTATTGAAGTTTGATTGGAAAATAGCGATAGGTGATAAAGAGATAAGCATTACAGAATTTAAAAAGCTACTGAAAGATTCTCGTGGACTTATAAAGATTATAGACCAATATGTGCTTTTGGATGATAAGGAGGTAGAAGCTTTACTGAAAAAATTTGATAAGTTACCTGAACACTTGAGTCAAGCAGAGCTGATGCAAGCTGCTTTAGGAGGTGAATTAGATGGAGCAAAGGTAGGACTTGACCAGCAGATTAAAAGCCTATTTGAAAAGCTTAACACTTATGTACCTGTTGATGTACCAAGTAACCTAACAGCACAGTTACGTCCATATCAAAACGTGGATTTAGTTGGCTTGTGCAGAACATAGAGACGGGATTTGGTAGTATAATTGCTGATGACATGGGTCTTGGCAAAACACTACAAGTTATTGCAGCCATTTTATACTGTAAGAATGTGGGATTTTTAGATGAAGATAAAGTCTTGATAGTAGCACCAACAAGCATATTAAGCAATTGGCAACGAGAGATGGAGCGTTTTGCATCAGAATTAAAGCTTTTCATCTATCATGGACAAAATCGAGAATTGGCAAATGATTATGATGTAGCTCTCACATCCTATGGTCTTGCACGTCGTGATAAAAAAGAGCTTAACAGAGTAGGATGGTTTTTGCTCGTGATTGATGAAGCCCAAAATATAAAGAATCCCCATAGTGAACAGAGTAAAGCTATAAAAGCTATTGCAGCAAAAAATAAAATAGCAATGAGTGGTACACCTGTTGAAAATAGGCTACTAGAATATTGGAGTATTTTCGATTTTACTAATAAATATTACCTTGGTACTCCTAAGGAATTTAAAACTCGTTTTGCAACACCAATTGAAAAAGCGAGAGATAAAATTTGTCTAGAGAGATTCATGAAAGTTACTCATCCCTTTATGCTACGTAGGGTAAAAAGTGATAAAAGCATTATAGAGGATCTACCAGATAAAATTGAAAATAATCGTTATTGTTCTCTAACTCCAGAGCAAACAGCACTTTATCAAGAAGTAGTTAACACAACTATGAAAAAGATAGAAAGGAGTGAAGGAATTGAACGTAAGGGTCTAATTCTTAAGCTTATCAATGCTTTAAAGCAAGTTTGTAACCATCCATCGCATTTTGGCAAGAAAAAAGCGTGCAAGTATTGAACAGTCAGGAAAGATGCAGATGCTAGAAGAGATACTAGTAGGAATTAGCGAATTTGCAGAAAAATCATTGATATTTACCCAATACACAGAAATGGGTGAAATTATGGCTAAAATGCTTGAAGAAAGATTTAAGTCAATGGTGCCATTTTTGCATGGAGGCCTATCCCGTAAAGCAAGAGATAAAATGGTTAATGATTTTGAAAGCTCATTTCAATCAAATATTCTCATAGTATCTTTAAAAGCTGGTGGAACAGGGCTTAATTTAACAGCAGCAAACCATGTAATACATTACGATTTATGGTGGAATCCAGCGGTGGAAGCACAAGCAACAGATAGAGCGTACCGTATTGGGCAAGAACGTAATGTTATGGTGTACAGGCTACTTTCAACAGGTACTTTTGAAGAGCGTATTGATGAGATGATTCAAAGTAAGAAAGAGTTAGCAAACTTAACTATAAGTAGCGGCGAGAGTTGGATTACAGAATTTAGCAATAATCAATTGAAAGATTTGATCAATATAAGAAATGCTGTATAAAAAACAAGTTCAGCTATCCACTTCTTATCTTAAAAATGTAAAAAAACAACATTTGGCCTTCTAACACATATCTTATCGCATTCGGACTATTATAAGAAAGGCTATACAGAGTATGAATCCGATTTTGATGAATTAATTAAAGCAGGTGAGAAAATAACTACAACAAAGACCAGCTTATAGTTGAGTTATCTGTGTTTGACATCTTGCTTTTGTTTTAATTTCAAGGGGGGTGACCCACCCTTTAGAAAGCTCTATATCTCTATCTACCAATAATATAGTGGAAATTTTGTCTCCATTGTACGCGATAAAATTGGAGACGTAAATAAATTTAGATCTTTGTCTCCATCTTGAACTATTGAGAGGGTTTTGTAGCTTATGTTTATGGCAGCAACTTCAAACTTTTTTCTTTATCTTACCTACAATTTGTTTATAGAGATTATTTAAAATATTTCCTTAAGAGTTTTAGATAAAAGTTGTTATATTTCAATAAGACCTCCAAAATAACCAGCTCTTGTTATATATATTTACCTAAATTACAAAAGCTGTTCACTTTTTTGAAAAAATATTTTACAACAAATAAAAAACATGATAGAATGAAACAAGGCTTTTTGTAGTAAGTAAAAGTTTAAGGTAAAAGATAATTTAGAAGTGCCTCATAATCGGGTTTTAAGCTACCTTACATAAGTAACTTAGGTCTTAGTAGTATAATTGTACCCTGGAGTCGTAGAATCTTTTTAAAACGATATTATTAGCCATCTTGTTTTTTGTAAGCATTTATCTTTCATCTTTTTTTAGGTTATCCAAAATGCAATAGCAGGTTTTTCATATTTTTGTCTCTGTGTTGTATTTTTATTTAGGGCGATCTGATTCATTAAGTCTTTTGAAAATGGAAAAGTAATACACTAAGTGGCTAAAAGCATAGAAATTCAGTGAGTTAAGTATAGTATGTTTTTGTTCCTAATTTTTCAATTTTACTGGAAATCACAAAACTCAGAACAGCTTCTTATTCCTTAAAACCTTACTTTGAAGAATAGGCCACACATTTATCTTCCTTTGAGTGATGCCTTTAATTATCTTACAATAACTAGGTTTATGTCTACTAATATCATGAAATGCAGCTGGTCCACCTGTATGCATAAGTAGTTAGAGTAGGTTATAGGCGACTTTAAAAAACCGGTTAATTGCCACTTGAGTTTATTTTTTAAATGACTTTTATATTTCGGTTAAAAATTTAAATGGACGGTATATTAGCCTTTTTGAAAACCATTTCAGTTGAGCAGATGGCCACCGCGGAACTTCTCTTAAGGTTTATATTATAATAAACTTATTACAGTTCATGTTTTTTTGCTTAACTTGTTATTAAAAAAGTAACAAATTAAACATTTAAGCGCGTTAATAATATTTAGGTAGGTATTATGAAAGGTACATATCCTATATGTTCTATTATTATATATTATTATTTATTATATATATAATATATAAGGTTTTACCTGAAACTGGGCTACACTCAAAAACCCTCTATAATCCTAGCTTTTAAAGCAATTAAGAAGTTTTTTTGAATTTCAAACTTAAATTACTCTTAACCCTTTAATATAGCCGGGTTTTTTCCTTTTTGGAGATTTCATTTTTCAATCTAAAATGGCTTAAACTGCCAAAAATCTATGTAATCTCGAATCTAAAGCACTTAATTCACAAATAATTATTATGAATAACTTTACTAATATAGCATTTTGTGGCTACTTCTTATAGACGGAAAATCTCTCCCCTGAGTATATTGTAAATGTGTTAAGCTCTATTAAAGTTTAATAGAAAAATCGTAATGAAAAAAATTTTAGAGCAATTCATATTTCGGACTGCATTTCTAGTATATATCTGTTATGGAGGAGAAAAAAGGATGGCTTATTTGGTTATTCTCATAAGCAAAGTATAGTATATTTTGCAACATAATGCAGATGCAACTTATAGGCGGCTTTTTTGTTTAAAGTTAAAATGAAATTAAATTTTGTAATTTTTTTGAGGAGTGTAAGTTGAGAGCAGAGTTAAATTTTCAATATCACCATTTACCTCTACAGAAGAGAACTTTTTTAGTGTTGCCTATATATTTTTGTAGTTTTTCGGACGAATTTGAAATTGAACGTATATATATACTACAGGGGCATATGAAAGATAAGAGAACGGAGTTGTGCAAAATTTTCTAAAAAGTGACCAGTTTTTGTAATTTTGTTGAACTTACTATAGTAAGACCTAGCAGCCTGGTCTTCTGAATTGTAAATATTTGGGGTAAATATGGACAGTGTCAACTTACGCTTGAAAAAAATTTCTCCACTCTTCCGGAAAAAACTATGAGAAATCCGGTATTACTATAGTAAAAGGTACAGAGACATCTCTCTACCCATTTATGACTTTATTTTAAATTACCAGCCTTTAAGAACATCATCATTAGCAGAAAAAAAGACATTTTGTCAACAAACATAGCTTACTTTAACAGGAGAAAACAATATGCATGACAAGCAAGCTTTATTTGAAAGAGCAGCAGAAGTAAAAGCAGAACTACTCTCAAGAATAGAATCATCTTTATCCTACTTATTACCAAATGGTACTTTCCACGGAAGTAAGTTCTATGTTGGTAATATTAGAGGAGATAAAGGGAAAAGTTTAGTAGTAGAAACAAGAGGAGAAAGAGCCGGATTATGGCACGATTTTGCTACTGGTGAAGGCGGAGATATACTTAATCTCTGGTGGGATGTTACTAGTCAGACTAAGTTTCTTGATACCATAGAAGATATAGAAAAATGGCTTGGTCACTCAACAAACCATAAAGAAGAATTTTCAGAACGTTTAATAGCATGTTGGGACTATCATGATGAAAATAATCAAGTAATAGCTAAAATTTACCGTTATGATAGCACTTCAGGGAAAAAACGATATAGCTGTTTTGATGTAAAAAACTCAAGTAGTACTGCTCCAGATCCAAGGCCTTTGTACAATGTTCCAGGTATAATTAAATCCGATAAAATTGTTTTCGTTGAAGGTGAAAAATGTGCTGAAAGTTTAATCAGTAAGGGCATAACAGCCACAACAATGATGTTTGGAGCAAATTCACCTGTAAATAAAACAGATTGGGCTCCGCTAAAAGGTAAACACATAACCATATGGCCAGACAACGATAGTTCAGGTCAGAAATATGCTGAAAATGTTGCAAAGAAGCTTTTAGATATAGGCGTTGCATCGCTTTCTATTCTTAAAATTCCACAAGATAAACCAAAAGCTTGGGATGCTGCTGATTGTATTAAAGAAGGAGTAGACGTCAAAAGATTTTTAACCTCAACTGTTTCTCTCCCATATACAAAAAACGTTACTTCATTTCCTGTATTGCAGTACCTAAATGACAAATCACCAATGCCAGAAGACATAATTGCTCCTAGAGTTTTAACTCCTAGTGGTCTTTTAGTTTTTGCTGGCGCGCCTAAAGTGGGAAAAAGTGACTTTCTTATTTCTTGGCTTTTTCATATGGCATCTGGAACTCCATTTTTTGATATGGTGCCAAAAAGGCCCTTAAGAATCTTCTACCTTCAGACTGAAATCGGTTACCACTATATGCGTGAACGGTTGCAACAGATGAAACTTAGTGAAGAACTTATTAAACTTGCTGCAAACAATTTAGTTATTACACCACAGACTAAGCTGCTTTTAAATGAAAATGGCATTAAAGATATCGTAACTGAAGCAGAAAGAAACTTTGACCTAAACACCATTGATATCATAGCGGTAGATCCATTGCGTAACGTTTTTGATGCTGATGAATACGGTAACGAAAATGATAATAATGCCATGATTTTCTTTCTCCAGGAGAGAGTTGAAAAACTGCGTTCTCTAATCAATCCAGATGCTGGAGTTATTCTTGTGCACCATACAAAGAAAATGCAAAAGAAACTATTAGAAGAAGATCCATTTCAAAGTTTTAGTGGCGCTAGCAGCTTACGAGGATTCTATACCACTGGAATGATCATGTTTAGGCCTGATGAGAAGAACAGCTATCGTCAACTGATGTTTGAGTTACGTAATGGAAATTTTGTTATGCCAAAATTTGTTGATAAAATTAATGGTCATTGGTACGAAGTTGACGCTGAGTCACAAAGGTTAATAAATAAAGACTATGGTGAAAAACTAGATGCCGAACGTTCTCGTAGATATGACATCATCTTGGACTTAATATGTGCAGAAGGACGTAAGGGTCATGCTTATACAATTAATCAGTTTTGTCAGGCATTTGAAAATAAAGAAGGTCTTGGCAGTACACATTCTATACGTGATCGTCTCGATGTTCTTGCTACCAAAGGCTACGTTAAATTCAACAAAGAAGGCAAAAACGCTGCAAGAAACAAATACGGAGTACTTTGCGTTGAAGGTATGGAATTTGGGCAAAAAATATTTAATCCAGAGAAAAACAAAAAGATTACAGTCTATCACAGATTACTACCCACACACTACAAGTCACCACACTATGGCAGCGTAATTCCTGTAGAAAATCCAAATACTTGGGTTTATCACAATTAACACTTTAATCATTTCTTAATTAGAGGGGGAAAATATGCATTCTAAAAATTCCTATATTGGTATTAACCCAAAAGTTGTTAAACACATACGACACTATGCTAAGCTTCTGAAGAGAGGAAAAGTTTTTGCTTATAAAGACATTGAAGATGTTGAGCAAGATCTTTTACTTGACTGTTTGCCTGGCCTTGAGGGTTATAATGAACTTGAAGGACATTTTATAAAACAGTACGTTAAATGCCGTGCTCTTAATTTAAAAGAGAAAGAACTATGTAAAAAACGTACCATTAATTTTATTGATGAAGCTTTATACGAAGAGAGCGATGAAAGTCTTGAATATAGCTCCGCAGTACGCATTGACGTAAATGAAGCAATTGCAAAGTTACCTAGAGAGTTAAGAAAAATATGTAAACTATTGGCAGAAGATCACAGCATTTGTGAAATTTCCAGAAGGACTAGTATACCAAAATCAACTCTCTACGACACAATCAACAAACTACGCAAAGAGTTTTCCCACCTAAAAACATACCTAAAACGAGATTTCTAACTATAAGGGGGAAAAACATGAAAATAATAAACAACAAAGAAAGAGCAAAAATAGTAACAGGTGTGAAAATGGTAATCTTCGGACCTTACGGAATTGGCAAGACTAGCTTACTCAAAACTCTCGATGAATCAACAACACTTTGTCTTGATTTTGAAGCAGGACTTCTAGCTGTTCAGGATTGGAAAGGAGATTCAACTGAGATTCGCACTTGGAATGAGGCCAGAGACATTGCTTGTC
This sequence comes from Wolbachia endosymbiont (group A) of Cydia splendana, assembly GCF_947179475.1. Lineage (NCBI taxonomy): Bacteria > Pseudomonadati > Pseudomonadota > Alphaproteobacteria > Rickettsiales > Anaplasmataceae > Wolbachia > Wolbachia endosymbiont (group A) of Cydia splendana. The sequence goes on along the minus strand of NZ_CAMXBP010000001.1, from coordinate 104,547 downwards.
TTATTGGTAAACCTAATCCTGCATTAAGGTCTGATCAGGCGTATAGTCAAAAACACTATGAGCATGTCTGTAGCAAATATAAAGATCTTCTTTCTGAGATTTCTAAATATCGATGTATTTTTATTGATAGCATAACTGTTGCATCACGTTTATGTCTTTTATGGGCAAGGATGCAACCTGAAGCTTTTTCTGAAAGATCAGGAAAACAGGATATGAGAGCTGCCTATGGGTTACTTGCTCAAGAGATGATGGCTTGGCTCAATCAGTTTCAACATATTCCAAATAAAGACATCATTACAGTTGGAACTCTTGGACAATACCTCGATGATTTCAATCGCTCAACTTGGCTACCTCAATGTGAAGGAGCTAAAACTGCAAGTGAAATTCCTGGGATAGTTGACGAAGTAATCAGTATGGTTGGAATCAAGAAAGATGATGGTACAGAGGTTCGTTCATTATAATGCACCCCATAAACTAGACCAAAAAAAAATGGTTGATCCGAGTAGGAAGGTAAAGGGGTAAAAGTATGGCAACAAAAAAATATGAACCAGAGTTAAAAGCAAAGATAGCTTTGGAAGCAATAAAAAATCAAAAAAGCACAGCTGAGATATGTAGTGAATATAAAATACCATCAACAAATCTATATGATTGGCGTGATAGAGTATTGGCAAGGTTAAAAGACCTATTTGTTGAAGAAAGTGAAAGTGCGAGAAAACAAAGAATCTTAGCGCAAGAAATAGAAAGTTTACATAAAGTAATAGGAGAATTGACAGTGGAAAATAGCTATTTGAAAAAAAAATTACTGAAATAAGCAAAAAAGATAGAGTAAGGTTTATAGAAAAAGATTCTGATCTGTCAATTAGGAAACAGGCTGATTTATTGGGGATTTGCAGATCTAGCCTATATTATAGGCCTATAATTAATAACGAAAGTGAAGTAGCAAATTTGATTCAAGAAGTATATTTGGCTTCTGATTGCCGTTATGGATATCGTAAAATTACTGCTGAAATCATAGCGAGTGGAGTAGTAGTCAATCACAAAAAAATCTTAAGAATTATGAAAAAAATGAAGATTAGTGGGCTGTATTGTAGAAAAAGATGTAATACAAGTATTAAAGAAAAAAAGCATAAAATATATCCTTATTTACTCAAAGATTTGATTATTTGTAGAGTTAATCAGGTATGGGCTACTGATATAACATATATTATGGTAGAAGGTAAGTTTATCTATTTTGTGGCAATAATGGACTTGTATAGTCGCTATATTATTGCTCATTCATTATCACCATATCTCGATGCTGGATTTTGCCTTTATACTCTCAAAGAAGCTCTAAAACAAGGTAAACCTGAGATTTTTAATAGTGATCAGGGGGTGCAGTTTACTAGCTACAACTTTATTATGGAATTAGAGCGTGCTAATATTAAAATCAGTATGGACCATAAAGGACGTTGCTTCGACAATATATTTGTTGAGCGCTTATGGAGAACTTTAAAGCAAGAAGCTATATATTATTATAGACCAAATAGTATCAGAGATTTAAATCTTATAATAAATGATTTTGTTGCTTGGTATAACTATAGAAGGCGACATCAGACTCTACATTATAAAGTTCCTGCTGATCTTTATTATCATAAACAGTAAATGAATATATTGATAAATACTTTAAATGTGTGTCGACGTATTTATCAACATATTCATTTTAAAAATCGGATCACTTTGAAAAAAATGGTCTAGACAAATGGGTGCATTATAATAAAATGACTTTAAATGCCTATTATAACCGCTTTAATCCTGACAAAGAGTACGAAAAAAGTTTGTTCCTTGCAGGAAGAGGTCTACAGTCTGCAGAATTAAATGAGACTCAGGAGTATGCTCTTTCTAAGCTTAAAGGCATAGGTGATGCAATATTTCGTGATGGTGATGTTATAACGGGAAGCAATTGTATTATAGATGCAAAAACTGGTAAAGCTACACTTGAGGGAGGAAAAATCTATCTGCGCGGTGCAGTTAGAAAAGTTGAAAAAGAAGAATTTGTTATTCCACTGAGTACCACAGTTCGCATAGGTGTTTATTATGTAGAATCTACGATTACAGAACTTGAGGATGAAAACCTTCGTGATCCTGCTATTGGTACAAGAAACTATCAGGAAGTAGGAGCTGCAAGGCTTAAAGTTTCCACCATTTGGGGTTATCAAGCAGAAGGTCTTTCTCCACGTTTTTCTGAAGGAGAGTTTTATCCAATCTATAACATTGAAAATGGAGTATTAATAGAACATTCACCACCTCCACAAGCAAACATAGTAACTACTGCTCTTGCTCGTTATGACAAAGAAGCAAATGGTTCCTACGTCGTAAATGGTCTTGAAGTAATGTTCCTGCAAAAGGAAGAGGGAGAAGGAGGAAAAAAAATATTTGTGATTAATGAGGGCAAAGCTCATGTTGATGGCTATGAGATTGAACTTCCTCACAGTATTCGTGTTTCTTTTGATGAAGATCCGGATATAAAATCAGTTGAATCAGAACCACATACTTTTCAGCCAAATAGCCAAAGAGTAATGGAACTGAAGGTGAATGATTTTCCAATAAGTGAAATTAAAAAAGTAGATATAACTGTTCAGAAAACCATTACTGTTACTCATGGTTCATACTCTGGAGCTATTGATCCGATACCTGACTCTGCAGTACTTGAGATTATTCAAGTTAAACAAGGCAATGTTATTTATGAAAATAGTATAGATTACAAATTAAACGCAGGAAACGTTGATTGGTCATTACCAGGTAAAGAACCAGCTCCTGGAAGTAGTTATCAAATAACCTACCGCTGTCGTACTCATGTAAGCCCTGAAGATATAAGTGAACAGGGATGCAAAGTAAAAGGAGCAGTTGATAACAGCTTGGTTCTGATTGATTACACCTGGAAAATGCCCCGCTATGATTTAATTACTATCGATAGCAAAGGAGTGGTAAGAAGAATAAAAGGAATTTCTCACCCTTGGCGACCATCAATGCCTAGAGCGCCTAGTGGACAACTTTTGCTCTGCTACATTCATCAGACGTGGAAAAAAGGCGAAGGGGTAAAAATAGTGAATAATGCTATTCATGCTGTACCGATGAATGAGCTTGAAGCAATGAAAAAAGGAATAAATGATCTTTATGCGCTGGTTGCAGAGGAACGTCTACGCAATGATGCAAATTCAAGAGAACCTACCACCAAAAAAGGAGTATTTGTTGATTCATTCTTTGATGATGATATGCGCGATCAAGGAATTTTGCAGTCTGCAGCAATAGTAAATAAGGAACTAATTTTACCAATAGATGTAACGATTGCTGATATTGATGGAGGAGAAAAAACTTATTTGTTGCCATATGAACTTGAACCGGTACTGGAGCAGCTTTTACAGACTAAAGGAGAAAAGATCAATCCATATCAAGCTTTTGATCCAGTACCGGCACAAATTACTCTAAATAAAAATATAGATCACTGGACGGAGGTTACCACGAATTGGAAAAGTCCAGTAACCAGAGTATTTAATGTTAAAGAAACAACAGAGCTGCTGTCAAGTACCTCATACGAAACTGAATTTATGCGAGAAGCAACTCAAAATTTTGAGATTGAAGGTTTTGCAACTGGTGAAAAGCTTAAGGAAGTAAAATTTGATGGCATAAGCATTCAACCTCAAGCATAGAAAATATTTGAAAGAAAAACATGATCGCAACATTTATTGCTGATAACAGAGGAAAAATAAAAGGAAGATTTACTGTACCAAGAAACATTCCTGCTGGAACTAAGTTAGTGCAGTTCTTCGGTGATAAAGGCAGTTATGGAGAGGCAACTTATACTGGTAAAAAAACTATTACCATAGAAGAAAGAAGAAGAGTGATCGCAGCAAGACGAGTTGATCCTTTAGCCCAAACATTTACGCTAAATGAGAGCAGACACATAGGAGGCGTGGAGCTATGGTTCGTAAATAGCAGCAAAAAACGTGTTGTTGTGCAGATTAGAGAAACAGCAGTGGGAATGCCCTCGCAGACTGTCATTGCTGAAAGTTATATTGAGCCGAAAGATATAAAAGTAGATGGCACAGCAACACGTATAGAATGGCCACCAGTGTTTTGCCATGCAGGAGAGGAGTATGCAATAGTACTGCTTACTGATGATCAGGGTACTGCAGTCAAAATAGCAGAACTTGGCAAATATGATGCAGTAAATAGCCGTTGGGTAACAAGTCAGCCATATCAAGTAGGAGTATTACTTTCATCTAGCAATGCAAGTACCTGGACTCCACATCAAAATTTAGATTTAACGTTTCGACTACTAGCTGCAAAATTTAGCGAAAATTCTCATGTTATTGATCTTGGCAAAGTTACAGCAACCAATACTTCAGATTTAATTGTTTTGACAAACGTCGAAAAAGTAGCATTTGATACCAATGTAGAATTTATCTTAACAGATGAAGAGGGAAGAGAAAACTTTTTGTCTGATAATTTGCCGCTTGCACTGCGTGAAAGAATAAATGGGGAATTAACGGTAAAAGCAAGCCTAAAAGGAGGGCGAGAGAAAAGTCCAGTGCTATATCCTGGGTTACAGCTAGTCATGGGTAATCTTTCTAAGAGTGCAGATTATGTAACTAGAAGCATTACAGCAGGAGCTAACACTAAGATTACCATAACATATGATGCGCTGATACCTGGCACTGCAGATGTTAAAGCGTATGTGCAAAAAAACGTGGATTGGCAATTAGTAAATTTAACATCAGGAAAACCAATAGGGGAAAACTGGGTAGAGAGAACTCATGTGCTAACAAACTTTAATGGTAATGAGACAAGGGTAAAATTAGCTTTGAGTGGAACGGTTGTTTATCGCCCTAAAGTCAAAAATCTACGAATCATTATCACTTAGCAGAATGTCAGATGATAAAACAAGCAGAGGGTATCCACTACCACATCCAGAAAATATTGCTGTGCAGGATGTTGTTCGTATCCGTACCACAATTAAGAAAATAGATGAAGATATTACCGAAAGAGAAGATGAGCATAATCAACTTAAGAGTAATTTTGAGCGGTTTAATTTTGAGACTTTTTTAAATTTTTGGAAATGAAAGAAGCAATATACCAAAGGATAAAGGATTTAGCAGCAAATAGCACACCTGATCAACTGGCATATCTTGCAAAATCGCTGGAATTGATAGCAGATAAAAAAGCTATTTCTGATATTGCGCAAATGACTAAAGTAAAAGAAATAATTGATGCACTACAAAAGAGGCTTAAGGATTTAGCAGAAAACAGTACACCAGATCAATTAGCATATCTTGCTAAAGCATTGGAATCAATAATCGACAAAAGTGCAGTTTCTGAAATTGTACAGATGACAGATGGTAAGCTAAAAGAACTTCTTGATAGTGCAAAAAAACACTTAACTGATCTGGATAATAAAAAAGCTAGTTCTTTAGCAGTGATCTCTGAATCAGAGAAGCAGTTATTAAAGAGAATTGATGAAAAAGGAACAACAAATTTATCGCTACTTGATACGAGAAAGAATGCCAATATTGCAGCAATAAATAGCATTAGTAACAGTCATAAAGATGGTCTTAAAGGTTTAGTGAATAACTTCCGTACTGTTAATGATGTGCCAAGTGGCTCATCAATTATTAGGGAAATAGAAACTCGAATTGAAAACATCTCTAATGAGGTAAAAACTCGGGATGAACAGTTAAAAGTGTCTCTTATAAATGAAATAAGAAAGCGCAACATGGTTGAACCAGGGTCATTACCTTTCTTATTTGGTGTACTTGGAAGAAAAAATAATTATTTTGGCCACGGAACTTTTACGACAGAGCTTGGAAAGTGGAGTAGTGATATAACAAAAACTGACTATATGTTACAACTACTAGCAGGTAGCCATACATACGATACAGATTACGTTAGTTTTTATCGGCCAAGACAACTAAGTTTTATAGAGGGAAGTAAAGGAACATTTATTTACGGAGAGTTATGCACAAAAAGTTTTTCTGGTAGTTATGATGAGATATACTATTACCCGTATGCTGCACTTGGAGTAGTATTTGTAAAAAATATAACCAATGTGAACATAAATAAGACAATGGAATTTGTTGGATCATCGTATTCGAGTACGGAGTATGGGGGAGCAGGATTATTTGTGGGAACTCCTGATAACACTAATTCTAATAAATCAAGTATTTCAAAAATAGTATGGAAAAATGTTTACCAATACACGAGTTCTGATAGCAAGTTAGCCGGATCTGGTAATGTGGAGATTCCAGCAGGAAAAACAGTTGCAATATTACTTTACACATCATCTTATCTGTATTCCAGAACACAAGTTAGTCAAGGTATGCTTGCATCAAATTATGTACACAACTATGGTCAATTTATTCAGTGGGGGATTTATAACATACGTAGCAATGTTCTAACTACAGGGCTTGAAGTGGACGTAGAGAGAACGCTAAAAGCTTGGCAATGTCCAGGATTAGAACGAACTGATCAAATATGGCAATGAGGAGGAATTTGTGACTATTTATATACGTTTTGAAAACCACAAGCAGATTGAAACAACAACACTTGAAAACAAGCCAACTGGAAATGATTGGTATGAAGCGCCAAAAGATTTTGATTGGCAAAAAAGTTATTGTTTAACAGAGGGAGGAGAAATTGCTCAGCGAAATCAAGAAGATATTGAGTTGGAGTTACTTGAAAATGCGAAGCTTTCTGCACTTGATAGTATGCGTTTTTATTATGATAATCATACTCACCAATACGCAGGTCATTCTCACCAAAAAGCTAAATCTTATGAAATTCAAGCGAAAGCCGCAAAAAGCATTCTAGCAGCACCAGAATCTATAGATAAAAAGGATAAAGAAATTATAGAACCTTTAGCAAAAGTACGTGGTATTACGGTTATTGAAATGGCAAGAATAATTGAGGAAAAAGTGAAAAAAGCAGTAAAAGAAATAATGAAATGTGAAGAGCTTGAAGATTTAGCCAAGAGAAAGATTGAAGAAGCCAAGAGTGAAAATGAGCTACAGACTTTGCTCGATGATTTCAGGAAAAAAATACAAAGAAATGGCTGAAGAATTTTTACATGGTGTAAATGTTATTGAGATAACCTCAGGGTCAAGAACAGTACGCACAGCTAAATCATCAGTGATAGGTGTAATTGGTACTGCCCCTGAAGCTGATGAGCAAAAATTTCCGCTAAATAAACCAGTGTTAATTGCAGGAAGCTTAAAAGAAGCAGCAAAGCTTGGAAAGAGTGGCAGTTTACCTTCTGCAATAAATGGAATATTTTCCCAAATTGGTGCAACAGTAGTAGTTATTCGAGTTAAAGAAAGTGAAAACAGCGATTCAAAGCTCAAAGAAAGTGAAACTATCCAAAATATAATTGGCGGTGTTGATAAAGAGACTGGAGAGTATCAAGGGATAGAGGCATTCCTCAGTAGTGAAAGCATAGTTCATATTGCTCCAAGAATATTAATTGCACCTCAGTTTACTCATCAGTTACCTGAAATAGATGGAGTAAATCCAGTAGTGAGTGCTTTAATTTCCATAGCAGAAAAATTAAGAGCAATTATTGTTGCAGATGGACCAAATACTAATGATGAAGAAGCAATAAAATGGAGAAAAAGTGTAGGCAGCTCAAGAATTTACGTAGTTGATCCATGGGTTAAGGTATTTATTGAAGAAGAAATCTTGCCATCGAGTCCATTTGTAGCTGGTTTAATAGCTAAAATAGACAGCGAACAAGGCTTCTGGCATTCACCTTCAAATAAAGAGATAAATGGTATTGTTGGCACAAGCAGGCCTATTGATTTTAGCTTAGGTTATGCAAATTGCAGAGCAAACCACTTAAATGAAAATGAAGTAACAACGATAATTCATCAAAACGGCTATATGCTTTGGGGAAATAGAACATGTTCAAATGACTCAAAATGGGCTTTTCTGTCAGTGAGAAGGACTGCAGATTTAATCAATGATAGTCTACTTCGAGCTCATTTATGGGCAGTTGATCGCAATATCACCAAAACTTATATAGATGATGTGATTGAGGGGGTGAATTCTTATTTGGCCAATTTAAAAGTACAAGGAGCGATTATTAGCGGAAAATGTTATGCAACTCCAGAGCTCAATACACCAACAAATATTGCAAGCGGGAAAGTATATTTTGATTTCGAATTTACACTACCATATCCGGCTGAGCAAATAACATTCAAATCTCATCTCGTAAATAATAGTGTAATAAGTTAGGAGAAAGCAAAGTGTTACCGAAAATACTGAGAAATTTTAACGTATTTGTAGATGGTCGTGGTTATGCAGGAAAAATAGATGAAATAACCTTGCCGAAGCTTACCATAAAAACCGAAGAGTACAGAGCTGGTGGTATGGATATTCCAATAAATATTGACATGGGCATGGAAAAGCTTGAAGCAGACTTTACTTTTGCTGAGTATGATTCAGAACTATTTAGACTTTTTGGCTTGATAGATGGAAACTCAGTATCTTTGACGCTCCGTGGTGGAATGCAAGGGAGTGGTAGTAACGATATTGAAGGTGTAGTAATCAATCTCAGGGGAATATTCAAAGAATTTGACTTTGGTAGCTGGAAACCTGCTGAAAAAGCAACGCTAAAGTGTACTGTAGCTGCTCATTATTATAAACTTACGATAGGTGGCAATGAGCTGATAGAGATCGATGCTGAAAATATGATTAGAAAGATAAATGGTGTTGATCAGATGGCCTTGCTACAAACGATTCTAGGGATCTAATATGGTTGACAAAATTACATAAAAATGTTAAAATATAAGAAGTTGTAGGTATATAGTTAATATGGATTCTAAAGCTCATACAAATTCCATAGAGCAGCTAACTGGTTTACTTGTTAGTGTAGCACAATCTCAAGACAAGTCCGTTTTAAAGTTATTAACTGAATTAATGGAAGAAGAAATTGAAGATATGGAATTATCTAAGATTGCTGACGAACGCTATAAAGAAAAGAGGGTTAAACATCAAGATGCCTTCTGGGATTAAGCCTTACAATATAGACTATTCAGAATCTGTTATAAAGAAAGACATTCCGGCTCTTCCAGCAAAAGTAAAGTTAATGATTAAGAAGGCAATAATGGAGCGTCTAACAGTTGATCCAATTGGACTTGGAAAGCCATTAAAGCATAACTTAAGTGGACAACGTAGTCTACGGGTGAGTACCTATCGTATACTTTATTATATAGATGTACCAGAACATACAGTAGTTATTACTTCAATTGAACACAGAAAAGATTCTTATCAAAGCTAATCCTATTTATAGCACCATACAAAGAAATTAGTTATGTAAAAGCCGATATAGACTTTTATTTAATTAACTTTTTAAGGAGGAACATGCAAGCTATAACACTTAATAACCCAATAACAGTTGATGGTATTTCTGTCTCAGAACTTACTGTTAGACGTCCAAAAGTTAGAGACTATTTGGCAATAGAACGCCTTAATGGTAGTGATCTGAGTAAGGAAGTAACTTTGACTGCCAATTTGACATCAGTTGCAAAAGAAGCGATTGAAGAGTTAGATATTGCTGATTATGTGAAAGTTCAAGAGGTATTAAAGGATTTTTTTTCACCGATTATCCAAAAAACTTGAGATTAGAAGTATTAATGTTCAGCTCTGTTGTAGGAGGCGGGGTTGAACAAATACTTGATATGGAGATTAATGAATTTATCTTATGGCATAAAGCAGCGAGGAAGGTACAATGTCAACATTATCTATAAAAATCGGAGCAGTTTTAGATGGCAGTTTCAGTACTGTAATAAAAGGAAGTAGCAGTCAACTTACTCATCTTGGTGAGAATATAAGAAAGCTTGACTCATCTTTAAAATCAGTATCAAAGTTTAAGCAGTTAGGTCATGATGTTTTGACTAGCAAGAGGTCATGGAAAGGCTTTGAAGATCAAGTAAAATCTTTAGCTAAACAAATGAAGGCAATAGAGAAACCGAGCAAAACTTTAAAAGCAGAATTTGACAAGGCCAAAACCTCTGCAATAAAAGCAAAAGAAGCATATTTGAAAAAGAGAGATGCTTTGCATTCATTTAATGAAGAAGTAAGAAAAAGTGGAAGAAATATTAAGTACTTAGTAAGTGACCAACATAAACTTGGCTCTTCTATTGAAGTATTAAAAGGTAAGTATGGTAAGCTTGGATCTGCAATACGTAGTCACCAAAGTTTTTTAGCAAGCAAAGCACATTTTAAGTCACAAATTATAGAGACTATTGGGCTAGGGCTAACGCTTGCAGCTCCAGTTAAAGTTGCAATTGACTTTGAAAGTGCTATGGCTGATGTTACAAAAGTGGTAGATTTTAAAAAAGGAACGGATGAAGCAACTAAATTTGCAAAGAAGTTAAAAGAGATGTCACGTACTATACCATTATCAGCCGCAGAACTGGCACAAATAGCTGCAAGTGGTGGTCAACTTGGTATCAAGAAAGAAGATCTTTTTATGTTTACAGAAACAGTGGCAAAAATGTCTACAGCATTTGATATGTCTGCAGAGCAAGCAGGTGATTCTATAGCTAAACTCTCTAACGTTTATGGAATTGATGTTAGTAAAATGGAATACGTTGGTAATGTAATCAATCACTTATCAGATAACACTGCTGCCAAAGCAAAAGATATGGTTGAAGCTCTAGCAATAGTTGGTGGTACTGCAAAACAATTTGGTCTTGACATCAAGGAAACAAGTAGTTTAGTAAATGCCTTCGTTAGTTTAGGTAAACAACCAGCAAAAGCTGCAACTGCTATAAATGCTCTACTTAGTAAACTTCAGACTGCTGAAGAACAAGGAGGGGATTTTAAAGCAGCATTAGAGCAAATGGGCATAACTGCAGAAGAAATAGTACAAAGAATAAGCGAAAACGGCGAAGAAGCATTACTCTACTTTTTTCAAGCTCTAAAGAAAATGGATAACCAGGAACGTTCTACAATCCTTATGAAACTTTTCGGTCAGGAATATCAAGATGATATTGCATTATTAGCTGGAAGTTTTAACAAATACGAAGATGCTATAAGGTTACTAGCTGACACAGAAGAGTACAAGAGCTCGTTGCAGAAAGAATTTCAAAACCGTGTAGACACCACAGCCAGTAAATTACGACTTCTTCGCAACGCAATAGCTGAAGTTGGTATGAACCTGGGTTCAGTGATGCTGCCTACTTTAAAATCTATAGCTGAATTTTTACAAGAAAAAACTAGAAGCATAGCGTTATTTGCAGAAAAATATCCAACTTTAACCAAAGCAATCATGGGTACTGTAGCAGCCTTGATAAGTTTAAAAGTTGTAGCAGTGGGACTAGGATACGGATTTACATTGCTAGGAAGTACGATTTTTAGTCTGAAAGCAAACCTACTTGGAGTATTTTCATTTTTATCAGCTACAGTTTTTCCTGCAGTAGTAACAGGACTAAGAGCAGTAACACTCGCTATAATGAGTAACCCTATAGGACTTTTAATTACTGGACTTGTCACTGGCGCAGCACTTGTTATAACTAACTGGCAAAAGGTAAAAGACTTTTTCTCTAGCTTTTGGAAATCGATAATAAAACCCATAGAAGAAGCTTTTTCATGGATAGGTGAAAGTATATTTGGAAAAGTATTGGGAAATAGCCCACTGAAAGAGTTTGAAAAAAGAAAAACTGAAGTAAAAGCAGTGCACACTCCCCTAAAAAGTAATATTCTCAACAGTGGAAATCCTGTGCTAGGTAACAGTATAATTAAAGAATTTTCAAAGAGAAATAAAAATAGCTTCAGAGTCAAAAGCCTTATTGAGGAGAAAAAGTTTACAGAGAGCGATAAGATATTTGCAAGGAGTAAGTTTGAAAATAAAGAACAAAATAAAACTCAGAACATCACTAATAATTACACTATCAGCATTAAAGCAGAACCTAACCAAGATGTTCGTAGTCTTGCAGATGAAGTAATAAAAAGGATAAGAGAAAAGTCACGTGATGTTTTATTTGATACGGTAGAGACATTTTATTGATGCTATCTCTTGGTCCGTATAAGTTTGCTCCCACAAGTTTAAAGTATAGCAGAGAAAATCGTTGGAGCACGATTGAGTGTATTGAAAATATGCCACTATTACAAAATATCGGTCAAGGTGTAGAAAATATAGATTTAGAAGGAATGATTTATCTGCATAATCTCAACGTGCTAAATCAATTAAAGAGTGTGAAAGAAACTGAAAAACCACATATTTTAGTAGATAGTTTAGGTAATATTTTAGGACAATTCGTAATTACTAGGTTAGAAGAAAAGCAGATGTATTTTTTACCTAATGGACTACCGAGAAAAATTGAATTTAGTTTGAGTTTAAAAAGCTATAGATGACTATATACTATGTGAGTAAAGAAAATGAGATGTTAGATCTGATTTGCTGGAAACATTACGGATTTACTGATGGAGTAGTGGAATTAGTACTAGCAGAGAACTTGGGTTTGGCAGAATACGGAAGCTTTTTGCCCGCAGGATTAAAGATAAAGCTTCCTACTATTAAGAAAATAGTACAAAAGTCAAAATTAAAGGTCTGGGAATAAATGCAGCCAGATTTTATAATAGATAAATGTGAATCAATTAAAGATAGAGTTATATCATTGCACCTTACAGATGAATCAGGAATAATAGATGATGTAGTTGAAGTGTGTGTTGATTACAGGGATGAAGACATAGATATTCCGAATGAATTGAACATAGCACTAGGTTATAAGGAAATTGGAATCTTTCCAATGGGTATATATACAGTCAACGAAGTGACTATACAGGGTCCACCTAAGACTCTACTAATAAAAGCTCATGCAACAAATTTAAGAATATCTTTGAAGGCAAAAGTATCAAAAGAATGGCATCAAATTACCATAGAAAACTTAGTGAAAGAAATAGCTCAAAAACATGGATATGGACATAAAGTTGCTGAGGAATTTAAGAATGTATTGATACCCCATATTAATCAGGCAGATGAAAGTGATATAAGTCTGTTAACAAAGATCGCAACAGAGCGTGAAGCAATGGCAAAATTAGCTGGTGGGTATATATTGTTTATTTCAAAGAATATGGCAAAATCAGCCACAGGAAAAGCTTTAGGAACAACGACTATTAGACCTCAAGATACAATTAACTGGAAAGTGCATTTTACCGTACGTGATAAGTATAATTCAGTAGTGGCAAAGTGGCATAGCTATGAAAAGGGTGAAACTATTAAAGAAACAGTTGGTAGCGGCGAGCCAAGTTATATTATTCTAGAAATGTACTCAAATGCAGAATCAGCACTAAGTGCAGCAAATGCTAAGTTAAAACAACTAAAGCGAAATAATGCAGTATTGGATATCACTATACCTGGTAATCCAGAGTTATTTGCAGAAGCTAAACTTAATCTTATAGCTTTTAATCAAGCGGTAGATGGTGAATGGATAGTTAACAGAGCGGAGCATACTTTAAATAGCTCGGGTTACCTTACTATGTTGTCAGCATCTTTGAGTAAGTAATGTTAATAAAAAATGAGTAAATGATCTATTTAATATTAAAAAGATGTTGAATATGGATAAATTGGGTCAAGATACAAAAAACAAGCTGCATTTTTGGTGGCTTATAACAGTAATAGTATGTATTATTGCTACCTATTCCTACATGAAGGCAAGAGCTGCAGATAATTATAAAACGATGTTACGCATTGCTTCTCAAAATTGTAACTTAGAGACTGTAAAATTCTTAGTAGAAAATCTATTAGATATTAATGTGCAGATCCCTAAATTAACAGCACTACATTATGCTGCAGAAGAGGGATGTGCAGAGGTTGTAAAATTCCTAGTAGAAAAAGGAGTTGATATAAATGCTACAAAATATGAAAGATGGACACCTTTACATGCAGCTACATATGAAAGCAAATTGGAGATAATTAGATTTTTATTAGACAAAGGTGCAGACCCTACCATTAGAGACACAGATGGAAAAAATCCAAGAGATGTAGCTGTATTAAGGTCAAGGCACAATAAAGATAAACCTTACAAGGAAATCATAAAGCTACTTGCTAAAGCAGAAGATCAATACGAATCAACAAAAAGTAATCACTAAAGCTGTAAGTTTTCTATAATCTGCATATAAATTTCCAAAACTATCCATAACAAGTTAATATTTTCACATGAAAAAGCAAAAAATCCCAATAGCGGTAATAATAACAATAGTTGTACAGACTGTAGGATTCATCATACGCGTCAAGTTAAGGAAAAGTGGTATAAGGAAGAAAGGAAACGAAAAAACTATTTTATATATTAAGTAATAAAGTTATTAATTTATAGATTCTTCTGAAAAAATTATCTTCTTCTAGATAAGAACTCCCTAAAAAAATAAATGTAACAAATAAAATGCCCATCTCAAATGTTGCTATATTTCACGATATTTCCTTAACTTGACGCGTATGGTTCGTACAGCTGTGTGTCACGCACTTTGCTTCAATATTTGCACATTAGCCACTCCTCTAAACAGATACGCTAGTTTTTGTGAATATAATACAACGCAGCTTACCATTTGTTATGCAGACTTGCTACAACCCAAACTCTTCATTGACTTTATCAACTATTGCCTGTGGTGGATCCTCTCCCCATCCTGAATACAAAATCTCTCCATAGTCTGCAACATCTATAGAGCCAGTTCTGCTTTTTGCTAGAAACATTTCTCTTTTCTCTTTATCAACTAATACATAATGCCACGCTGATTTTCCACGATCTTTACCACGGACTAAGTATATAAGATCTGACCTACTTCTTTTTGTTGCATCAGCAAAAGATCTTTCATTGACAGTTCTGCTTTTACTTTTTATGCCGCCACTTTCAGAAAAAGCTTCCTTGGATTCGGTTTTTTTGCCTGCTAATTCAGAAATTTTTCCTTTTTCCCCTAATGCCCGTTCTTTGGTGTTTTGAGACGAATACTTACTGGAAAAACCTTCCCCTGTACCGCCAGGAGTCCTGTTTGTGAAACGCTTAGTAAATGAATTATTGTCGTTGTTTTCTGCCATAAAAATCTCCAAACTTTAGATTGTAGAATCCAAACTTTTACTACACTTTATCATATGTTAATTAAATTAATATAAATGAAAAATAATATAGTAATTATTACAGGAATTACGGCCTCAGGTAAATCAGAATTATGCGATAACCTGATAGAAAAATATGGAAATATTAGTATAATAAATTGTGATTCAAAGCAGGTATATGAAGAAATTCCCATAATTACTGCTCAACCACCAAAGCAAGAAGTATTTTATAAACTATATGGTTATGTTTCAGCAAAAGAAAATTATTCCGTGGGTCTATGGTTAGAAGATTTAGAAAAAGAAGTTAATCACGCATTAGAAAATGCTCAAATACCTATCATCACTGGAGGAAGCGGGCTTTACATCAGCAGTTTAATCAAAGGCTTATCATCAATGCCACAAATAAGTCAGGAAGTGAGGAAAAATGTAAGCGAATTAAGGAAAAATTTAAGTAAAGAGGAGTTTTACAAATTAGCGCTAAGCAAAGATCCAAGGATTCAAGGTAAAGTGTTCATGAATGACTCGCACCGCCTTTCAAGGGCACTTGAAGTTATCACTGAAACTGGCAAGTCAATTTTTGTATGGCAAGAGAATAGACAGCCTCCTTTATTCAATAATTTTAAGATATATACAATTCTGCCTAAACGTGAAGATGTATACCGAAAAATAAATTCTCGTTTCATTACAATGATTGAAAATGGAGCAATTGATGAAGTAAAAAAGCTACTTAGCATGAACCTAGCCCCACATTTGCCAGCTATGAAAGCACACGGAGTGCCAGAAATTATAAAGTACTTGAAAGGTGAGATTACTTTAGACGAAGCGATACAAATTGCTCAAACAAACACAAGACACTACGCGAAACGTCAGTATACCTGGTTTAAAAAACAATTTCTAAATGCTGAAGTGATTGATTGTGCAAACAAGCTCAAGATATTTTAATTCAGGCCGTGCTCATTACTACGAATAGGGGGTTCCATGTTTTCCAGATGGTCGCTTACTTCTAGTGGATCGCCTAAACCATGCTCTATTTTTATTTTAAAAAATCCAAGCCTCTCGCACAATTTCTGAAAGTATTCTTTTATAATGTCAAATAAGCTTTTATCACCTATATTATAGTCCTTCAGTCTCTCAGGAACAGTAAGTGACAAGTTACCATTTGTGTATGTTACATTTTTATCATCTTGAGACTTAAGCGTGAATTCTAGTGAGCTGGATAGATCACACACCTTGTCACCGAATGTACCGTCACTCCTTTGGAAAAATATTGGTAATGTCATATCAGATTTAACACTCACATTATTTTGGCTAACACAGTCAATACTTATTACTTTTTCAGGGCTTTCTATTATGAATGAATGCTGGCTAAGTGCACCTTGAAACTCTATATGTACACCAGCTTCATATCCTGCTTGATTACAATTGATAACTAATTCTTCCAAGATAGAGTCACTTGGAACTTCTGCCTTAGCGTATTTGAACATCTCCTTAAAAACTTTTCTTGCAAATGGGCGGTAGTCTTCATTTTTACCTTCACTTTTTGGCAGTAAACTATCATGTTCTTTGTATAGCTCGGCAATCAAATCTCTACTTATACTTTTGCCGTTAATAACAAAATCCATTCTCTGAAAATCTAAGAACGCTGTATTACCAGAATTCGCTTCAGCATTGTCTTTACCAGCTCTTAACTTGCTAAAACCAAACTTTTCTGCTTGAGTTCTTAATGTAACTACTGGATTTTCCTTTTCTTCTGATATAGAGCTACTCATTATGAATACCTTGATATAGACTGCTGATAGTATAATAATACATAAAAATGATTAATAAGTTAATAAAATACCTACTATAAGCCCTATGATAGCAAATATAGTTAGGGGTAACTTAGGCTTACCGACGATTTTAAAAACAACAAATTCGTCATTCCGTTACGTGTTAGCGGCTGAGATACCGCGAATGAATCGCGGTATGACGTTAGAGAGCTGTGCTAGCTATAGTGCATACCTGACCATAAGGTGACAAGATTTTAAAAAGGCTCTATAACAGTTTTACACATGTATGAATCTCAATGAGCAATCAGATTTTTCTAAATAGCAGGCTGGAGAATATACCTAAGTTTCATTCCGCAATATTACCTAAACTTTGTGGTGGGGACAAGGTGGTGGATCTGCTGTTTTATAAGCCACTTAGTTATGTGGATAGAAGCAAGTTACTATCTGATGCCCGAGTTGGAGAATTTACAACTTTCATTGCAAAAGTTTATGAACATCAGTCGCCCACTTTTAGAGGTAGACCATATAAAATAGTCGTTGAAAGTGAGAGTCAGTATATATTCATAGTCTTTTTTAATTACTCAGTTAAGTATTTATATAAACTATTTCCAATTGGAGCGAATGTGATCATCAGTGGCAAACTCGAAAAATTTGCTGAACATTGGCAAATTACTCATCCAGATTACGTGTCGCTTGACATCAACCAATTTAAAGAAATAGCTTGCATAGAGCCAGTTTACCAATTATGCCGTGGCATTACCAATAAGCGCATTGGGAACATAATAAGCTCTAATCTAAAGGAATTGCCTGATTTACCAGAGTGGATAGATGATACATTAATCAAGCAAAAAAAATGGTTAAGTTGGAGGGAAAGCATCATAAAGTTGCACAGACCAAGCTCATTGGTGGAAGCTGAGGTTTGTAGAAAAAGGCTTGCTTATGATGAATTGTTTGCGTATCAGCTAGCGCTGAAACTTGCAAGAAAAAATCATGTGAAAGAAAGGGGAAGAGAATTTATAATATTGAGTAAATATAAAGAGCAAGTTTTAAATGAATTGTCGTTTCAATTAACAAATGATCAAACTCGTGCAATAGATGAGATCTCAGAGAGACAAAAATCCAAGTATCGCATGATAAGCTTGCTGCAAGGTGATGTTGGTAGTGGCAAAACCGTAGTTGCACTTTTTGCAATGATAAATGTGGTAGAAAACAACATGCAGGCAGCTCTAATGGCACCGACTACTATCTTGGCGGAGCAACATTATAATTGGATTGAGGAAGTTTTATCCTGTACCGATATAAAAGTTGCGCTGCTTACTGGTAAAACTTCGCGCAAGGAAAGAAAGATTATCATGAACGAACTTGCAAGTGGTGTTTTAAATATAGTGATTGGCACTCATGCACTATTTCAAGCTAACGTTACATTTAAAAATTTAGGGCTTGCAGTCATAGACGAGCAACAGCGATTTGGAGTGATGCAGAGAAATCGCTTGGTAGGAAAAGGAGAAAATGCCGATATACTTTTCGTTACTGCAACTCCCATTCCAAGAACTTTGCAGCAAGCTATGTATGGTGACGTTGAATGTTCAATTTTGAAAGAAAAACCAAAATCCAGATTGCCAATAAAAACTGTAACTATGAACATTAGTAGGGTGCCAGATGTTATTGAAAAGCTAAAAGGTGCTATAAACAGGGGCGAAAAAGCATATTGGATTTGTCCATATATAGAAGAAAACGAAGAGACCAATATTGCTGCAGCAGAGATGCGTTTTCAGGAATTACAAAAAACATTTCTTGATAAAGTCGGGATAATACACGGAAAATTGACTCAGGAGCAGAAAGATCAAGTTATGTTTTCCTTCAAAAGGAATGAATTTTCTCTGCTTGTTGCAACCACTGTGATAGAAGTTGGTATAGATGTGCCAAATGCAACCATCATGATTATAGAAAATGCAGAGCAATTTGGGTTATCACAATTGCATCAGTTAAGAGGCAGAGTAGGGCGAGGAAACAAGCCATCTTTTTGTGTATTATTATACGATAATTTAAGTAAAAGCTCATCTTCAAAGTTAAAGATCATGTGTGAGTCACAAGATGGATTTTACATTGCTGAAAGGGATATGATGCTAAGAGGCAGTGGAGATATTTTAGGCACAAAACAATCAGGATGTATGGAATTTAAATTTGCTGATTTATATCAGGACAAAGAGCTGCTCAATCTCGCGTATAATAACGCAAAAGGCGCAATGGCTGATTTTGAATTACTGCTTGATATATTTGAATATAGGAGTAGATTACATTTTTCAAAATTTCAGTAGGAAAACCAGGTAGCCCGCAGAAACGAAAAAACTTCCTTGACAAACCTCGCCAGCCCCCTTATCATGAAACTCAAGCTATTGTATTTGCTTCCGCCAATCTGCAGATTAAAAGGTAAGGATTACTTAATGTATCGGCGTCTTATGTTCAATTTTTTGCAGTATATAGATACTGTATGTCTTTACAAAACTTCATCTACATCTAGATTTTTATCTAAGTAAGCTGAACGCGCTTATAAAGCGTTACAAGACATCAAAAAATGCCAATACTCGACAGAGATAGTAAAAGACTAGCTAACTCGGGGATTCTTTGTCTTTTTTTCTGCTTAGTAAATTTCTTAAACATTTGCAGCGTAAGTTAGTTGCAATTAAAAGCAGCTGAATTTCGCTTGTCAAGCGTTTAAAACATAAAAAACGCCAATATTTTAAAGCGGATAATAACCACGGGGCTTCTTTTGCCTTTTTTTTCATTTGGTAAATTTCTTAATGTTTATGGCTAAAAGAGCCCAAGAGAGGTCAGTGCTCCTGTGATGTCATTCCAGTCTGGAATCCAGCATTTCACATAATCCCATCAAGAACGTTGTATTTTACATAACACTTTTATGCTTACCAACCCAGTGTCCAATCAAAATTCCTGGATCCCAGTGTCTGGGCACTGGGATGACATCATAGGGACACTGGGATGACACCATAGGGGCACTGCCGTCATAAAGGAAGCAGTGTCAGCTACTTGAATGACATCATAGGGGCGCTGGCCTGACAACCGTCATCCCGCTGCTTGTTAGCGCCGCGGCGGTATGACGGTCCGCTGCTTGTTAGCGAGATACCGCGAATGAATCGCGGTATGACGGTGTAATGACGGTTAAGTAATTCGTTATCCCGCTGCTTGTTAGCGGAATCTGCTGTGGCGACATAAACTCAAATCATTCAAATTTTAATCCAAAGAGGTATCATTATGTCAAACAACTTCAATTTTAAAGAATTTTTTAACCACTATGAAACAAATAGTACGTCAGATGATATACAAAGGTATTATTTGCTGTGGAAATCAGTAATAGCGCAGGCAATGATTGATGCAGCAAGTAACTGTAAAAAAACAGAAAGCTTGGTAGAAAAACGTAAGGCAATTTCTTGGTTGTCAGACTTTAGTCAAGATTTTGTGCACACATGTATATTGGCTGATTGTGATCCGGTATACGTAAAAAATAAAATACAGCCAACCTTAAAAAGCCTTACTAGATAAAGCCTTTTTATATACTTAATGAGGTTTACTCCTTTTACCGAAAAAAATATAATTCAATCTCCTATCTATAGTTGCCTCTATATCTTTGATTAATAGCTGCTTTATCATGTTTACTTTTCGCTTTGCATCTTGAGCTTGACGCTCATTGTTACCACTGTTATTGCTGTAATTATTCTTATCACTATAACTACTGCCACTTGGTTTGCTACTGTTACTGAACTCACTACCCTTTTTTCTTCTTGTGTTGAGTATCTGTATTATCTTTTCCTTTAAAAAGGACTTCCAGCCTGTGCCAAGTAATAATTTATAGAGAAAATGCGGAGTAAGAAACGCCACTAATATTCGAATAGAAATTCCGTAACCGAGATCTTCCCTATTTTCATAATACCACTTGCAATATTGAAACAAACGGTAAAACGCATTTTTGAAAGAGCAAAATTCTACAGCATACCAAAAACCATTGCTGAGAAACATGAGCACAATGCTGAATGTGTAAAGATACATTGTGAAGAGAAACAGTTTCACAATTATATCTTTTAGACTACCTAATATATAATTCAATAATCTTAATTTATAGAAAAGTGATATCATTTCACACCCACTTCAATATGGCTGGGGTGGAAGGATTCGAACCTTCGCGTGGCGGTATCAAAAACCGCTGCCTTACCACTTGGCTACACCCCAATACTACTTACATCAATAACACTATTAGCCCAATTAGTAAAAGATTTATTTGCTTTTTCTATGGGCATCACAGCAATAGCTGGCTGATCATAAGAATGCATTGCTTCGATTTTTTCTACAATCTTATCAACTTGATCATTCCTGCTCTTCATAATTGCCACTACTTCACAACTATTACTAATTTTACCTTCCCATAAATACAGAGAATTCACTTCGGGAAATATATTTACACATACAATTAATTTCTCGTTTAACAATTCTTCAGAAACAGTTTTAGCCTCCTCAAAATTTGAAAAAGTTGTATAAACCAAAACTAAATTATTCATTAGTAGCTACATAAATGCATTGCTACTATACTCTACCGAGATTTATTCATCAAGAGAAAATAACGCCAGCGCGTACTGTATGAACATTTGTTTGCAAAGGTAGTATGTTAAGTGTTATAGCTAGTTTGCCTCAAACGTAAAGGTGTCATCCCAGTGCCCCTGTGATGTCATTCCAGTGCTTGACACTGGAATCCAGTTTTCCATATAATCTCATCGAAAACGTTGTAACCACTTTCTATGCTAGTTTGCTTGTAAACAAGCAAACTTTCCTGGATCCCAGTGGGCTTTGTTGCATCGCTCTTCGGATAGTAGGTAACGCACAATAAATTTATGAAGCTATCTCAAATTTAGCCATACCAATATCAGTGAACTTATTGAGCAAATAGCATTTAACAAGTAGTTCCTTCTCTCTATTTGTCTCAGATTTATTCCTAAAACTAAACCCGAATGTTTGTTTCAGTCGCGAGAAAAAACTTTCTATATAAGATCTTTTTCCGTAGTTTGTTTGCCTTTTCCACCTCTTCATTCCATCTTCGCTGCATGATTTTATTAGTCTAATTGCAGCATTTCTCTCAGCCATATAGTCTAACTTTGGATGCTCTGCTGCGTTGTTTTTCGGAGGAATTTTCGTTTTTATACCATATTGATTACACAGCTTATAGAGCTTTTCTCTGTCATATGCCCTATCTGCATATAGTACTTTTATGACATACTGAAAATCGACTTCTTTTAGCAAATCACAAGCTCCATAGTGATCAGCCGTTACTGTATTTTACAGCTATGGCTTTTTTGCTGTTTGTATTCAACATTACATGCAATTTTCTTGTCTGTTCATAGCTGCGATACTTTCTATCTTCGCTATTTTCTTTGCTATGACCAGGAGTGTTGTTGTATATACTAATTCCTGTACTGTCTATAGCAATTTCGATATCTTCCATATTATTTTCTGCAATCATTGCTCTTAATATTGAGTTTCTTAAACCTTCTTGATGATTGTGAATAGCTGATAACTTGCAAATTTTTCCCAATTTGCTCAAGGTATCCTGCTATAAACCCAACTGTTTGCCTCAGGCCTATTCTAAATAAACAAGTTATTATGTGCACCAAAATTACAACTTTATCGCTATAAATATTGTTGCCACCTGGTATTTTTGGACCATTCTCGTACCACTTTTCTATGGCTTCGTTGATATAATGAAAAATATTTCCTCTTTTTTCTAGAAATTTGTTATATTCGCTATGGTTACTGACCCTCATTTTTTGTGGCATATTTTTTCTTTCAAGGTTAAATGGCTATTTTATAATGAATTTTGTCAGTAGCCACCAGATTTTTTCAGTTGCTATGCAACAAAGCCATCCCAGTGTCAGCTACTCGGATGACACCTTTCCTAGCAGAGAAATCACAATGTTCATACGGTTGTACGCATACCGCTGGGATCTAGGATTTTTCTATAGTTTAAAAACAAAAAAAGGACGTTACTCATTGAGTAACATCCTTTTGGAGAAGGTAGAAGTTTTACTTATTACACTGTTCCTGGAGTTGCTGTAGCTCTTGAGTTGACAGGTTCTGCACTAGGTTGATCTAGAGATGCGCGTCGTTTTGCCAACTTTTCTTCGAGTTCTCTGTCAAATTCTTCTTTTAAAGGAAGAACTTGTTTTCTTGTTAGCGTAGAAGAACCAGAACCCATTCCACTATCAGTAGAATTACTGTGAGTGAGAGTTCTGTTACTCAAACTATCCAGGTTTTGCTCCACAATAGGATCACTGAGAACATCTTCACTGAAAGAACTTTGTCCATTTAAGTTAGTCAATGAGGCGCTTCTAGGTAGTTCTGGTGGAGCAACTGGAGTAAGCTTAGGAGTTAAGCTACTAGATGAATTGCTTCTACGGACTGTTGCAAAGTTCTGAGAATCTGAATCAGAGACAGTAGCAGTACTTTCAGTTCCTATAGAATTTAGTGAATTGCTTTTTGACAAGCTGTTAGATTGTTCAGAGCCTTTTCTTCCCAGTGAAGAGAATGATGATGACACAGACCTAGTTAAACTTTTGACAGAAGGCCTGTTAGCTTTTTTCTCTGCTCTGTCAAACATATTGCTTACGCTTGAGTACAAATGATTTTCTCTACATTCTTTAATAACCTTCTTAATTTCATCGTAATGTTCAGAGAAAACACTGTCGATGAAATAACTACCTTTAGGTAATGACCTTTGTGTTAACAAGTTATGCAAGCTTTTTTCATTTAAATTATTAATGAATTCTTTCTGTACTTGCCATCCAGAAGTATGTTCAATCTCCCCTGATTTTGCCTTCTCTGCCATTTTTAAATCAATTTCTGACGATATTCCAGAAAGTACATTTTTCACTAACCCAGAATTATTTCCTTTATCAGCAAAAATTGCTTTCATATCATTTCTTATTTCGTCAGATTTCTTAATTGCATCTGGAGTAAACCTTTTTACCTTATCTAAATAGTCCGTCTCACCAGATGCCTTATGGAATTTATTTGCCACTCCTTCGCCTACAAAACTAGCGCCTTTTTTCAGTGAATCTACTGAATGTTCATAACCTTCTTTCACCTTATCTTTAACATGCACAGCACCATCTCTAACTTTTCCGGCAGCGTATGTTGATGCGTCCTTAACTTTCCCAGCAGTATATTTCGCCCCATCAACTGTTTTTTCTGCTGACCACTTGAGCCCTTTATATCCAGATTGAACTGTTTTTACAGCGACTTTTACAGCGAAATATAAAGCAAGACCAACTATAGCACCTGGTATAGCAAGTGTTGCACCAACTGCCAAAAGTGGTAGTACTGCCGTAAATAATCCACTTGCTGCACTTACTACAAGAATCTTATCTCCTTGTTTCATCTTAGAGAATTTTGTATCCCCTTTTAACAGGTCAGTAATTCTTTCTTTTAGCTTCTTGGGATCATTAGCAATATCTGAATTTGGTAGATTTTGCATCGTTTTATTCAAATCAAAACTATCTTCTGGTTGGTTTTGTTGAGTTCCAACAGAATTTGAATTTTTTTCATTATGTAACATTTTAAACCTCACTATTAATTAAATATATTATAATTGTATTCCTTGATTCTTAAGTTAGTGTTAAATTGATTGCCAGTATTTATTTGTCTTCAAATAATTTCGCTTGACGTGTTTTGTGGTAACATAGAAAATTAGGTCAAGAAGCTGCAGCATTTATGAAGTATAGAAAAAGAACACTCATCTTTTTGGCTGTTATAACTTTAATAATAATAGCTTTACTATTTAGGTATAATTCCCATTTTCACAAAGACGTAGTGCACTTAAAGAGTGACAACAAAGAATTCAAAAAAAAGCCAGAAAATTCCATAGAGTCGACCATATTACATAGAGAAAAGGAAGTGTACGATCATGTTTTCCATTCTGATGATTAATTTGTAAATAAAATAGCAATTTATGTTTGCATTTTCTTATTAAAGAAGTAATATTAGCGTATTAATTATAGAATCAATCATTATGTTTGATGATAATAATCCTTGGAATCTGGGAAAGAAACCGGTAGGGAACAAAACTCCTAATAATGAAGATATTTTAAGTAAAGCTGTATCTGATATAAGGTTCTTTCTTAATGGATTAACCAGAAACAGGGGCAAAAAACCTTATTTCATCATTTTCATTATTTTGCTGTTCTATGCTTGCACTGGCTTTTATATTGTCCATCCTAGTGAAGAAAGTATAGAACTTACCTTTGGTAAATATTCTAATACAGAAACACCTGGTTTGCGTTATCACTTCCCCTACCCTATTGGCAAGGTTTTTAAAGTGAACGTTAAGGAAGTAAATCGTGAAGAAATTGGGGTAAGTAGTTCTTATGGGCGAGATACAGATCGCGGTGAAGGCGTGATGCTAACTGGAGATGAAAATATAGTCAACGTTAACTTCGAGGTTCAATGGCGCGTTAGAGATGCTAAGGACTATTTATTCAAAGTGCGGGATTACAAACCCGGTTTCAGTGTTAAAAATGCTGCTGAAAGTGCCATGAGAGAAATAATAGGTAAAAATACGATCTCTTTTGCACTTGGTCAAGGCAGACCAGAAATTTCTAGAGATACTAGAATTCTATTGCAGCAGATTCTTGATGGATACCAAATGGGTATAGAGATTTTATCTGTTCAAATGAAAAAAATTGATCCACCAGAAAAAGTAATCAGTTCGTTTAGAGATGTACAAAGTGCTCGTGCAGACAAAGAGCGTACTATAAACGAAGCATATGCTTATAATAATGATATTATACCTCGAGCAAAGGGTGAAGCGATAAAGATAAAATTAGATGCACAAGCATATGAAAATGAAATAATAAATGAAGCAAAAGGTAATGCAAATCGCTTTTTATCTCTTTATGAGGAATATAGACAGAATCCTTCTCTCGTTAAGAATCGTATTTATCTTGAAACTATGGAAAATATTTTCAGTAAGGTAGACAAAGTTGTTGTAACTGATGATCTGAAAGGTATGTTTTCTTATTTACCTCTTACAAATTTAGGAAAATAACCATGAGTAGTAATATTAAAATTGTTTTTGTTTCTGTATTTGTTGTTTTATTGATTGCTTTATCTAATTCAATATTTGTTGTGCAAGAAACAAAGCAAGCGATAGTTATACAACTCGGTAAAGTTGTAAGAGATGTTAGGGAAAGTGGCTTATATTTTAAGTTACCATTCATAAATAGTGTAGAGTTTCTTGATAAAAGAGTTTTAGATTTAAGTCCTGATAAGATCCCAAGGGAAGTGATAACAGCGGATCAAAAACGTATTATAGTAGATGCGTATGCAAAATATAAAATAACAAATCCTGTTACTTTTTACCAGGCTGTGAGGAATGAATCAGGTCTGGTTAGAAGATTATATCCGGTTATAGAAGCACACATAAGAGAAAATATAGGCAGATTCTCGTTGATTAGTTTGTTGAATGAAAAAAGATCAGAGGTTATGCAATTGATTCAGCGTGGAGTTTATTCTGAAGCTGAAAAATTTGGCATAGAAATAATAGATGTAAGAATTAAGAGAGCAGATTTACCAGAAGAAAATAGTTCTGCAATATTTCGCCGTATGCAAACTGAAAGGGAAAAAGAAGCAAAAGAAATTAGAGCAGAAGGAGAGCAAGCTGGGCAGGAAGTTAGATCAAAAGCTGATAAATTAAAAAGGGAAATTATCTCCAGTGCAGTAAAAGAATCGTACGAAATAAGGGGCCGTGGTTATGCTGAAGCAACTAGAATTTATAATGAGGCATTTAAGGTTGATGAAGAGTTCTTTAACTTTTATCGCTCTATGAGCGCTTACAGTAAATCATTTGCCGAAAATAATACTAAATTTGTACTTTCACCAAACAATAACTTTTTAGATATTTTAAATAAAGGATGGAAATAATTTATGAAAAGTAAGGCATTTATTTTATCTATATTTGCATATTTTCTAATTGCGTTTTCTTCGTATGCTAATATGTTTGATTGGAATGCAAAAAAGGTCGTTGATGCTAGCACTACTGCATGCAACTGTAATCAAGGACTTGCCGATTTAGTGGAAGAACTCATTCCTGCGGTTGTAAATATTTCAAGCGAACAAATCATCAAACAAGAAAATAACAGCAGAACTAGAGTTCCATCTATGCCAGGAAATAATTTTTTTGATGATTTTAGAGAGTTTTTTGAGCATTTTGATCAGTTTTTTATGGATAGGGGCCCTAGTGTTAACAAAGAGGTGGTGTTGCTTGGTTCTGGGTTTATTATAGATAAAGGTGGAACTATAGTAACCAATTATCACGTTATTAAAAACGCCAAAGATATCACAGTTACTATGAACGATAATACTTATTTCAAAGCAGAAGTTTTAGGCTATGATGCAAGAACTGATCTTGCTGTGCTTAAGATTAATTCTGATAAAGATCTTTCTTCTGTTGCATTTGGTGATTCTGATAAAGCAAGGGTTGGTGATACGGTTATGGCAATAGGTAACCCATTTGGTTTGGGTGGCTCTGTAAGCACAGGAATTATATCTGCAAGGTCCAGGGACATTAGTATTGGCACTATGAATGAATTTATTCAAACTGATGCTGCAATTAATAGGGGTAACTCTGGAGGACCGTTATTTGATTTAAATGGAAAAGTTATAGGTATTAATACTGCTATCTATTCTCCATCTGAGTCTGGCGGCAACGTGGGTATAGGTTTTGCCATACCATCTAATTTAGCTATGTCAATTATTGACACATTAAAAAGTGGCAAAAAAATAAAACATGGTTGGCTTGGTGTGCAAGTTCAGCCTATAACGAAAGAATTTGCTGAGTCCTTGGGTTTAAAAGATATAAAAGGCGCATTGGTTGCAAGTATAGTAAAGGATAGTCCTGCAGAAAAAGGTGGGATTAAAGTAGGTGATATATTATTAGAATTTGAGGGTAAAAAAATCGATAGAATGACACAATTACCTCAAATGGTTTCAAGAGCTGGACCTGAGAAAAAAGTGCAAGTTAAGTTACTTAGAAAGAGCAAAGAGGTTAATATTAAAGTTGTGATCGGAGAATCTACAAATGATGGCCAAGATAACAATCAAGAAGAAAATAAATCAACATCTGATTATGTAACCGGTTTAACTGTTTCAAATCTGCCAAAAGAATCAAAAGAAAGTAAAAATAATGTACCTACAAAAGGTGTGATAGTTACCAATGTAGATAGTAACAGTAATGCCACGCTGCGTGGTATTAAAAAAGGGGACATCATTATCCAATTGGATGGAACTGATATAGAAAATACTAACGATTTTCAAAAACAAGTTGATTTAGCAGTAAAGAAAAACGGTAAAGATTCAATAATGTTGCTCATTTACCGCAATGGAAATCAATTTTTCGCTTCAATAAAGTTAAAGAAGTAATTTTATTCACTAAATTTACAAAACAGTAGTGTTGTAAGCTCGCTACTGTAACACTTCAATCTTATAAAATAAATAAAAATCTACACTAGATTTCTTGCATAACCATATAAAAAATCAAAGGATGTCATTCCAGTGTCAGCTACTTGCATGACGCCGTCATAAAGGAACCAGTGTCGGCCACTTGGATAACACCATAGGGGTTACTTGGGTGATACTATAGGAGGTCTAACATGAACTTTCTAAAATTCATTGAACTGTGCTTTCAAACAGTGGTGCCGGGATGTGAGTATAATGATTATCAGTACATAAAAGTCATAGCAGACAGGCTGGAAGCAGCGAATGCTGGCGAAGTAAGGCGCATAATATTCAATATGCCTCCGCGTTCAATGAAGTCCATATGTATGAGTGTTGCGTGGCCCGCATGGATACTGGGCAACTGCAAGAATAATAGTTGCAAGTTATTCTAAGTTGCTTAGTGAAAAACATTCGCTCGATACCAGGTGCATAATGCAATCTGATTGGTATAAAGAACTATTTCCAGAGGTAGAACTATCCAAAGACCAGAACACTAAATATAAATTCCAAACAGTGCAGAGAGGATACAGAATCGCAACATCAGTTGGAGGAACATTAACCGGTGAAGGTGGTGACTTTATTATTGTGGATGATCCGCTTAACCCTGCTCAAGCTTTGAGTGAAACATTTAGAAAACGTGCCACAAATTGGTTCGATCAGACTTTGGTAACGAGACTCAACGATAGAAAAAAAGGAGTAATTGTGCTTGTGATGCATAGGCTCCACCTGGAAGACTTAACTGGGCACCTCTTATCTAAGCCAAAAAACATATGGCATCACATTTGTTTGCCAATGATTTCTGAAAAAGTGGAGATAATCGACTCAATTACGACACAAGAAAAAGGTTTATATTCAAGAGAAGAGAATGAGTTATTATATCCCCTGGAGGGAGGAAGAGAAGAAGTTGAGATGATAAAAGTTGAACTCGGGAGTTACGCTTTTGCTGCTCAATATCAACAAAACCCCCTGCCGCTTTCAAGTGGTATAATAAAACAAGAGTGGTTAAAGCGCTATAAAAATTTCCCTGATAATCTCTCACATGTAACTCAAAGCTGGGACACTGCAGTTTCAACAAACGATTCCAGCGACTTTAACGTCTGCACCACCTGGGCAAAAATAGATAATAAATTCTATTTACTTGATGTATATCGAGCAAAGCTTGAGTACCCAAAGCTTAAAGAGCAAGTTCTGTCACTAGCTGCAAGATGGACGCCACACGCAATTTTGATCGAAGCAAAAACGAGTGGTCAACAATTAACACAAGAGCTAAAGGCAAATAGCGATCTACCGATTATCGAAATAATTCCACACAATGACAAACTCACTCGATTTTATCAAATTGTTCCGGTGATAGAGTCTGGCAGGGTTTTTCTGCCACAGCAAGCGGTATGGCTCAGCGATTTCGAATATGAAATTTTAATGTTCCCAGAAACTCGCCACGATGATCAAGTGGATAGTACGGTGCAATATCTGCAATGGATGAGAAAAACTAACACCAGTGCTTTCAGGGTCAGGGATTTTGGCTCCAACCCTAATAAAACACTTGGGTGGATATCTAAAAACCTAAATTTATTTTCTCAAAGCCTCTGATACAGGCTCTACCTCACACTCTTTAACCTCTGAAGGGACACTTTCCTTTGAAGGGACACTTCCCTTATGTTGCGCAGCAGGAGAACCCGTAGAACAAAAACCACTATCTCTATCAACTGCTGTTTTAGAACTAGAGTTATCAGATCTATACTCTACAGGTAGTACCTCCCCTTTCCCCGAAATAGTACCTTGTGACCTTACTATTACCCACAAATAAAAACATAGTATTGTATTTACTCAAATAATTTAATTTTATTAACCTGAAAGCTTATTAGATTAAAATTATTAAACTAAGAGTTATAATTTTAGCAACTAAAAGCTGTAAATTGCACCATATAAACAGTTATTTCAAGCAAAAGTTATGCCATTAAGAGCTATGCAACAAACATTTATATTTGTGGGTAATAGTAAGCCTTGTGACGGGCCTGGATCACCATCTAGAGAACTTACAGGAGAAGTCTCTTTTGAGGGTGAATTATTTTCTGCTCTTACTATATCTGACAATGAAGAAAATAATCTAGACACAGATGATTTTTTAGTTACAGGAGTTTCAGGAGTACTGCGCGTTGTACCACGCCCTTCATCATGTCGCTTAAGGTTTACGTCATATTGCTTACTAAAAGTTGAAGAGAGCCATTTTTTCATTTTTTGAACACCACCCCCATGTTTCTTCGGAGATTTACTATCTTGTGACTTTGCTTCAGAACACTCATCACTAGAAACCCCAGAATTTAAGGACATTGAATTCTTCCATGCTCTAGGAGAAGAAATCGATGATGATCTACTCAAAGATAGCTGTGATTGACCACAAGTGGATTGACTTGAATCTATTTCCTCCGGCACCAACTGAAACAGCCCCCTTTTTCCTCCCTCTCTTTCTGATCCTTGCCTGGGAGGCCTCTCTAACCCTTCATCACGACTTCGCTTGGGAAACTCCTGTGTCTGTGATGCTTCAGCTAATAGCGTTCGAGGAAGCTCAGGGTCAATGGCCAGTTCATGGTCTTTGTTGATTACAGAGTTTTTTATTATTTTGGTTATCACACAGTGAGAAATTTCTTTATTAGAAAAGTCTATACCGTATATTCCTCTACTACCAAATACTGGTAGGTGTTTTGGTGAAGTGTAACTTTCAATATTATTTAACACAACCATACCAAAGATACTATTAATAGTATCTACTTCTTCTTTGGTTAAAAATCTATAATAGTTATCATAACTTACAATAGGAACTAAAATTGAATCCTCATTATTTCCTGAATAAGAAGTATGAAAGACATAATAAAGAGGAGGGCATGCTTTACGAATGAAGCCAGTTATTAAATACTTAATCTTCTCAATAGCTGGATCATCTGAGCTAGAAGTTTGAAGATCACGTCCTATCAAACATGCTTGACTTTCTTCTATCTCATTAATGAACTTAGTTTTATCAAAGAGGCTTTTCTTTATATATACACAATTGTCCTTGACTTTCAAGAAATCATCAGTTCTTTTAGGACTATTTTTATAACCTTTTACTGTCGCTGAGAATGACTCTATAAAATACTCTTGTAACCTTTTATCATAGAAACGCATACAATATAGATAAGATTTCCTGTCAAAGCTTTCATCAGATGTATACTCTTCTACATGTTCTAAACCAAAATTTCTTCCCATAGCACCTGTGATGTCTCTCGCAAGCCCATTAGCTAGCAAACATTTTAGATTGAAAACTATACTTTGACCTATCGGCACTGAAAATCTATACTTTCCATTACTATCTACCAATTGGCTCCGATTGAAATTAAAAGGAAAAGATTTCATATCAAAAGATAAACTAGCAGTACTTTCATTTCCACAGAATGTTTCTACTATCCTTCCTTTCATATTGTCTAAATACTTCATGCATTGATCAGCATCCATACTTTTATCAAATGAGATAACAATATGATCC
The DNA here is from genome assembly GCF_947179475.1 of Wolbachia endosymbiont (group A) of Cydia splendana. Lineage (NCBI taxonomy): Bacteria > Pseudomonadati > Pseudomonadota > Alphaproteobacteria > Rickettsiales > Anaplasmataceae > Wolbachia > Wolbachia endosymbiont (group A) of Cydia splendana. Next base: position 72,626 of record NZ_CAMXBP010000001.1, on the reverse strand, counting down.
TTGTTACGTAAACCTCGATGTACATTTTGTACTTTTAGATTAGTATTAATAATATTGTTATAACAAACACTAATATTAAATGCCTTTACTAATGCTTGATTCATTTCACTCGCACTAAACATAATACCCTCCCTACTTTTAATATACCTTAAAATCTTGAACTGCCTTGACCACTACTTTTACTTTTATTGGATTCATCCCTTCTTTTCCTCTCTTCATCTTCACGCTTAAACCTTTCACCAAAATTCTCTAGCTTTTTCTGATCTAATTTAGTTATATCAACTCTCCCTCCTCCTGGTGCAGTATTATCAAATTGCCTTTTGCCTGAGCCATTATTACTATGCATATTAACCTCCAGTAAAAATATTATGTAACTAATATACTAAAAATAAAATTAAGTGCAAGCACTTTTTTATATTTTTTTTTAAAAAATTTTATTCACTCTTTTTCATAAAATTCAGTTTTCTAGATTCCAGCGTCACGCGCTGGAATGACACCTGTATTTCTCTTTGCCATCAATCCCTACTCTTTAATGTCATACCAGTACCTCTTTTTCTTGTCATCCCAGTGCCCAGACACTGGGATCCAGTCTTTTTTGTCATCTAAAGCTAACACTAGCTATCCCCTCGATGGTGCTTTTTCTGGTGCCTTTCCTATTGAATCCACATGATTATTAACTTTTACATCATCAATCAATCTTTTTGGTGGTTGAGCAGTACTAGCATTAGACTTTCCATTAGAAGCTTGTTCTTGCTGATTGTCAGATGGAATATTCCGTTGATTATTATTACTCAAATTTATCCTTCTTGACTGTGTACTATCGAGTTTAAACTTTCCACCTCTTTTTTGCTGATCTCTCTTCGGCGTCTGCCCTGTAGGTTCCGGTGGACACACCTCTTTCTTCGGTCCCTCCGGCTTCGCTTTTTTCTCTTCTTCCACTTTTGGTTTTGTTTCTTTTACCTCGCGGATCTCCTCCTTTATAACCTCTTTAGGTATTAGTTCTTTCATAGGTTTTGGTAAAAGATCAAGCTCTGGTTTGCTCAGAGGGACTGGCCTTACAAATCCGGGTGAAATTTCAAAAAGGAAAACTGGCACTTTAGGCTTTTCTCTTTCGTCTAACTTGATTTCTACGTTTTCGCAAACTTCTTTATTTTCTTCCTTTAATGATGTTTTTTCTGCTTTTTTATCTTCTTTTTCTGTAGATGCCTCTACCGCAGCCGCCAACTCAACTCCAAACATCTCTGCGAACATTGTAACAATCCATCCGACAACGGCCATTTGTAACCTGAGTTTCAGATCTTGCAATGCAGTTAATCTTTCTAACGCCCTTGCAAACTCTTCTTCTGATAACTCACCACTGCCTAATTTCTCCTGCAATTCTTTTATCTCTTTGTCCAACCTCTGATTGAAACTTAAATCGCGTGCAAAAATCTTCTTGATTAACTCCTTAAGCTTGTCACGCATAAATTTAATTATCGAAAGAAGCCAATTTTTTTCTTTCTTCTCCTTGAGCATTTGGTAGATTTTCGGATCATCTACATCTACTTCAAAAAGGGTAAAGAGAGATTCAAAGAAATTCCAGAAATCTCCGAGTACTCTTCCTTTTTCACCAGTGAAGTAATCCTCATCATCACCTTCTCCGATATGTAGCTCTGCTTGAGATGATATTTCATCGATACAACTAGAAGCCTGACGCTCACACTCGAGCCTCCTGAGCAAATCTTGTCTGGTGAGCTCCTCTACGCACTGCCTCTATTGCTCTGATATAGCTAAAGTGACTTACGATAATTTGAAAAACAAAAATTCGTCATTCCGCTACTTGTTAGCGGAATCTATACCGCGAATGAATCGCGGTATGACGTAGGACTGCTGTCATCCCAGTGCGTGACACTGGGATCTCGTTCCTTAACTTTATAGTGTAAATTATTTCAAATTGTGTCTAGCTGCAAGTATAATAATTTCCATTTATAGATAAAGTATGTTGCAAATGTTATGCCAAAGAGTATAATAAAATCTATATCAAATACTTTACAAGAAAAAGTGGGATAGAGGCAAAAGCAAATATTGATAAGGATAATTTAAGAAAAGTGCATGCTAGAGTTTGAAGAAGCAGTAAAAATAAAAAATATTATTGAAAGGTTAAATAGCACATGATATAATATATATATAATGTAAAAATGTAAATAATTTTATTGACATCTTTACATTAATAGTTCTTAAATATTTAGTACTGTAGAATTAAATTATTAAGTTTTATGAAGGAAGTAAAAATGGTGGAAAGCTTTTCAGGTAACAACAAAGGCAGTAATTTTATTGAGGAGGCAAAAATAATGGAAAATTTTTCAGATAATAACGGAAACGGTAGCTCGATCTTCCAAGGAAAAATCAGGGAGCAAGATTTCTCTGCAGAGCAGAAGCTAAATGAACTAAAAGCAGCCATAGAGGAGCTCACCAGACAAGATTTGCTCAGGAGGCTCGAGTGTGAGCGTCAGGCTTCTAGTTGTATCGATGAAATATCATCTCAAGCAGAGCTACATATCGGAGAAGGTGATGATGAGGATTACTTCACTGGTGAAAAAGGAAGAGTACTCGGAGATTTCTGGAATTTCTTTGAATCTCTCTTTACCCTTTTTGAAGTAGATGTAGATGATCCGAAAATCTACCAAATGCTCAAGGAGAAGAAAGAAAAAAATTGGCTTCTTTCGATAATTAAATTTATGCGTGACAAGCTTAAGGAGTTAATCAAGAAGATTTTTGCACGCGATTTAAGTTTCAATCAGAGGTTGGACAAAGAGATAAAAGAATTGCAGGAGAAATTAGGCAGTGGTGAGTTATCAGAAGAAGAGTTTGCAAGGGCGTTAGAAAGATTAACTGCATTGCAAGATCTGAAACTCAGGTTACAAATGGCCGTTGTCGGATGGATTGTTACAATGTTCGCAGAGATGTTTGGAGTTGAGTTGGCGGCTGCGGTAGAGGCATCTACAGAAAAAGAAGATAAAAAAGCAGAAAAAACATCATTAAAGGAAGAAAATAAAGAAGTTTGCGAAAACGTAGAAATCAAGTTAGACGAAAGAGAAAAGCCTAAAGTGCCAGTTTTCCTTTTTGAAATTTCACCCGGATTTGTAAGGCCAGTCCCTCTGAGCAAACCAGAGCTTGATCTTTTACCAAAACCTATGAAAGAACTAATACCTAAAGAGGTTATAAAGGAGGAGATCCGCGAGGTAAAAGAAACAAAACCAAAAGTGGAAGAAGAGAAAAAAGCGAAGCCGGAGGGACCGAAGAAAGAGGTGTGTCCACCGGAACCTACAGGGCAGACGCCGAAGAGAGATCAGCAAAAAAGAGGTGGAAAGTTTAAACTCGATAGTACACAGTCAAGAAGGATAAATTTGAGTAATAATAATCAACGGAATATTCCATCTGACAATCAGCAAGAACAAGCTTCTAATGGAAAGTCTAATGCTAGTACTGCTCAACCACCAAAAAGATTGATTGATGATGTAAAAGTTAATAATCATGTGGATTCAATAGGAAAGGCACCAGAAAAAGCACCATCGAGGGGATAGCTAGTGTTAGCTTTAGATGACAAAAAAGACTGGATCCCAGTGTCTGGGCACTGGGATGACAAGAAAAAGAGGTACTGGTATGACATTAAAGAGTAGGGATTGATGGCAAAGAGAAATACAGGTGTCATTCCAGCGCGTGACGCTGGAATCTAGAAAACTGAATTTTATGAAAAAGAGTGAATAAAATTTTTTAAAAAAAAATATAAAAAAGTGCTTGCACTTAATTTTATTTTTAGTATATTAGTTACATAATATTTTTACTGGAGGTTAATATGCATAGTAATAATGGCTCAGGCAAAAGGCAATTTGATAATACTGCACCAGGAGGAGGGAGAGTTGATATAACTAAATTAGATCAGAAAAAGCTAGAGAATTTTGGTGAAAGGTTTAAGCGTGAAGATGAAGAGAGGAAAAGAAGGGATGAATCCAATAAAAGTAAAAGTAGTGGTCAAGGCAGTTCAAGATTTTAAGGTATATTAAAAGTAGGGAGGGTATTATGTTTAGTGCGAGTGAAATGAATCAAGCATTAGTAAAGGCATTTAATATTAGTGTTTGTTATAACAATATTATTAATACTAATCTAAAAGTACAAAATGTACATCGAGGTTTACGTAACAAGGATCATATTGTTATCTCATTTGATAAAAGTATGGATGCTGATCAATGCATGAAGTATTTAGACAATATGAAAGGAAGGATAGTAGAAACATTCTGTGGAAATGAAAGTACTGCTAGTTTATCTTTTGATATGAAATCTTTTCCTTTTAATTTCAATCGGAGCCAATTGGTAGATAGTAATGGAAAGTATAGATTTTCAGTGCCGATAGGTCAAAGTATAGTTTTCAATCTAAAATGTTTGCTAGCTAATGGGCTTGCGAGAGACATCACAGGTGCTATGGGAAGAAATTTTGGTTTAGAACATGTAGAAGAGTATACATCTGATGAAAGCTTTGACAGGAAATCTTATCTATATTGTATGCGTTTCTATGATAAAAGGTTACAAGAGTATTTTATAGAGTCATTCTCAGCGACAGTAAAAGGTTATAAAAATAGTCCTAAAAGAACTGATGATTTCTTGAAAGTCAAGGACAATTGTGTATATATAAAGAAAAGCCTCTTTGATAAAACTAAGTTCATTAATGAGATAGAAGAAAGTCAAGCATGTTTGATAGGACGTGATCTTCAAACTTCTAGCTCAGATGATCCAGCTATTGAGAAGATTAAGTATTTAATAACTGGCTTCATTCGTAAAGCATGCCCTCCTCTTTATTATGTCTTTCATACTTCTTATTCAGGAAATAATGAGGATTCAATTTTAGTTCCTATTGTAAGTTATGATAACTATTATAGATTTTTAACCAAAGAAGAAGTAGATACTATTAATAGTATCTTTGGTATGGTTGTGTTAAATAATATTGAAAGTTACACTTCACCAAAACACCTACCAGTATTTGGTAGTAGAGGAATATACGGTATAGACTTTTCTAATAAAGAAATTTCTCACTGTGTGATAACCAAAATAATAAAAAACTCTGTAATCAACAAAGACCATGAACTGGCCATTGACCCTGAGCTTCCTCGAACGCTATTAGCTGAAGCATCACAGACACAGGAGTTTCCCAAGCGAAGTCGTGATGAAGGGTTAGAGAGGCCTCCCAGGCAAGGATCAGAAAGAGAGGGAGGAAAAAGGGGGCTGTTTCAGTTGGTGCCGGAGGAAATAGATTCAAGTCAATCCACTTGTGGTCAATCACAGCTATCTTCCGGAGAAATAGGTCCAAGTCAATCCACTTGTGGTCAATTACAGCTATCTTTGACCTGTGGATCATCATCGATTCCTTCTCTTAGAGCATGGGATAGTTCAACATTCTTAAATCTTGAGGTTTCTAATGAGGAATCTGAAAAACAGCAAGTTACTGATGAAAGTGATCGAAAAAGTAGTGATGAGTGTTCTAAAGCGAAGCCACAAAAGCAAGAACGTGATTCGGTGTATTCAAGTGCAAGTACTCCTGAGGGTTCTGTAAGTAAAAAACCATCTTTAAGTAATCCACCCTCAGGAGTGACTTCTCCTGTTACTGAACCAGATGATGGCGGATTTCTCAATAGACCAAAAATACGAGCATTACGTTCTAAAACGAATGGTGGTATTCCAGAACCCTTGCCACAAGATGCCGTAAGCAAGCCAAATGTGCCCGGGGACCGTAATTCTAAAATTTCTAAAGATAGTGGTTTCGAGTCGCTTGAGCGGCCACAGTCGAATTCTTCTATCACTACTAGTACTGTTCCAGGGATATCTGAATCAAGGAAAGATCTAAATCCTCCCGTAGACAATAAGCGGCCACAGTCACTGCCACTTGCGGGTTTTTCTACTTGTGCTAGTAATGAAACAGTAAAAGCTTTTTTGTGTTTTCTAGATTATTTTTCTTCTTCTGAAGGGAAGAAGCAACTACCCTCACTTCTTTCTTCTGAGGCGGGAAAGCAGTTATCCTCGATTTCTGATCCTTGTGAACAGGAAAACCTACTAGACTTTCTTTTTTCTACTGAGAGGAGTAAGCAACTATGCTCGCTTTTTTCTTCTGAGAATAAACAACAACTGCATTCACTTTTTTCTCTTAAGGGAAAAGAGCTACTGTTTTCACCTTCTCCTGAGGGGGAAAAGCTGATACCTTTAGTTCTTTCTCCTAAAGGGAAAGAGAAACTACCCTTACTTTTGTCTCCTGAGGGAGAGCGAATATCCAAACCTTTCTCTCCTGAGGCAGGCAATATAATATCCTTACTTATTTATTCTCGTGTAGAACCTAAAAATATGTCACACCGTTCATTTCGTGACAAATTAGCAAAATGGCTTCACCGTAATTCTTCACTCTCAAAAGTGGCTTCTCCTCAAGAAAAACCTCTTACTAATGACGAGAAGAAGGAACTACGCCCATTTCTTTGTCCTAAGCTGCAGAAGAAACTAGATTCCAACTCTCTTGAGGATGCACAGTTAAAATACTTGCTGTATACTCCTGGTGGGAAAGAGAAGCTAGACTTACTCCTTTCTTCTCCTGAGAAAGAGGAGAAGCAACTACTCTCAGATTTACAAAAAGTTGGTGGTAACGCTTCTACAAGTTTTGCAGATAGTGGTTGTTATTCAGGATCGTCTTCACAAAAATCGACTAGTGATACTGGAAGTGATGAAGATGAACTAGAAGCTAGTGGTAGGTCGTCAGTCTCATCGAACTCCAGTACTTCCACTGTTAGAACTAAAATGGATGCTACTAAGATCGAGCAATACTTGCAGGAGAAAAAAGTTAACAGTCGTACCTAATCCACTGCTCTCAGCCACCTAAGTGTTTTATTAGCTGACCCTGAGAGCACTGGTGTTGGTTTTTCTTGTCCATTGTAAGTATTGCATGGTACTAAATGTTTAAAAAGTATTAATATAAAGATATCAATAAAATTATTTACACTTTCATGCTATGCCCATAGCATCATATATTACTTAACCTTACAATAATTTTTTTATTCTTGCTGCTTCTTCAAACTCCAAATTTTTAGCATGCTCTATCATTTGCTTTCTCAAATCATCCTTATTAGTATTTACTTTCGGTTCTGCTATTGCCCTCTCCTGTAAGGTGTTTGATATAGGTTTTATTATAGTCTTCGGGATAATATTGTGCAATATATTATGTTCTTCTTGTTTTTTTCTTCTTCTTTCGGTCTCTCTCAATGCACGATCTAAAGAACCAGTGATTTTATCTGCATACAAAATTACTCTACCTTCAGCATTACGTGCAGCACGACCAATCGTTTGAATTAATGAAGTTTCCGATCGCAAAAATCCTTCTTTATCAGCATCCAAAATTGCAACCAACCCACACTCTGGAATATCAAGACCTTCCCTCAGCAAGTTAACACCTACTAAAACATCGATTTCTTTAGATCTCAATTTGTATATAATTTCTATTCTCTCCAGCGCAGCAATATCAGAATGCAAATAACTCACTCTCATATTCAATTCACTCATATATTCAGCTAAATTTTCAGCCATTTTTTTCGTCAATGTAGTGATTAAAACACAAAATCCCTTCCCTATTGTCACTTGTGCCTCATGAATTACATCATCAATTTGACTCTCTATTGGTTTTACAATGCAGATTGGGTCCGTAAGCCCTGTTGGACGGATAACTTGCTCTATAAATACATTACTGGTCTTTGCCAACTCATACTTTCCGGGAGTGGCTGAAATGTAAACAGTCTGCGGCCTAACTCCCTCCCACTCTTCAAATTTTAATGGACGATTATCAAAAGCGGAAGGGAGCCTGAAGCCATAGTCAATCAATTTCTTTTTACGCGCCTCATTACCACTGTACATCGCACCAACCTGAGGAACGGTGACATGACTCTCATCAACAAATAAAATTACGTCTTTGGGTAAATATTCAAACAAAGTAGGTGGTGGATCCCCAGCTTCCATTCCATAGAGATAACGCGAATAATTTTCAATACCTTTACATATTCCTGTTGTTCTCATCATTTCGATATCAAAATTAGTGCGTTGCTCGAGGCGCTTTGCTTCAACAATCTTGTTTTGCGAGTAGTAATAATCCAAGCGTTCATGCAGCTCTTTTTTGACTAGTTCAATTGCCTGCAACAAAGCCTCACGCGGGGTTATGTAATAGCTATTTGGAAAAATGGTGATTTTATTTACGCCTTTGGTAACATTGCCCGTTATAGCATCAACTTCAGAAATTTCTTCTATTTCATCGCCAAATAACGATAAACGCCAAGCTTTATTTTCATAATGGGAAGGAAATATATCAATAATATCGCCGCGCACTCTGAAATATCCTCTCTCAAACCTGGCATCAGAGCGCTTGTATTGAAGATCAGTTAAGTTGCTCAGGAAATCATTAATACGAATTTTATTTCCAACACTAAGCGGTATGATCATGCTGCGGTAGCTCTCAGGCGAACCAAGACCGTATATGCAGGAAACACTGGCAACTACGATCGTATCCCTGCGCTCCAAAAGGGAGCAGACGGTGGAATAACGCAGCATCTCAATTCTTTCGTTAATTGCAGAATCTTTTTCGATATAAGTATCAGTTTGTGGTAAATAGGCTTCAGGTTGATAATAATCATAATAAGAAATGAAGTATTCAACAGCATTATGGGGAAACAATCCTTTCATTTCCTCATAAAGCTGTGCTGCTAAAGTTTTATTGTGTGCCATAATTAATGCAGGCCTGTTTGTCCTTGCAATAACATTTGCCATAGTAAAAGTTTTCCCAGAACCAGTAACTCCAAGCAAAACCTGATCTCTTTTATTGCTATTTAGCCCTGCAATTAAGCTATCGATTGCCTGTGGTTGATCCCCAGCCGGTTGAAAATGTGTAGCGATTTGAAATTCCATAGACTTTACTTACTATCTTTGATTCATTGTATAGTAAACACTATATTGCTTTTAAGATAAGTTGTATAGCTATCGTAAAGCCATAAAACATTAACCAACAATGTCATGCAAGTAGCTGACACTGGAATCTTGTTTCAATGTTAAACAAAATACCATAGAATTCAAGAAGACAATTCCTAAAAAATCCCTACATCCAAAAAAAGGCAAAATGCTGCTTGAATAAGCTAAATTTTTTTAGATGCAAAAACAATAAAACATAGTTGATACTAAAGTTATAGTACTCCTATGACAACGTTACAAAAATTAAGGAAATGGATAGCTCTGATCAATTGGAATAGTATTTTCAGGTACCGGTGGTCAATATGACATTTTTAAAATAAAGATTTAGAACCTGTTTAAAATCTTCTCAATAGAAGAGAAATGAAGGAAAGAACGACCATTTGTAGGCTAGTGTTAAGTTTTCGCTCGCAATTTTTCCACAATCGTCTGCATTTTTCTAACCAAGCGAAAGATCGCTCCACAACCCATCTTTGTGGCAATACAGCAAAGGAATGTAATTCACTTCGTTTTATTACTTCTACAGTTGCTCCAATAATCGTTTTTATTTGAGTTGCAAAATTTTCTCCTGTATAACCTGCATCGACCAGTATATTTTTAACTTCCGAGAGGTTTTCTTTTGCGCTTTCAACCATTCTCACAGCACTGCTAACCCCAGTTGTAAATTAGAAAAAATAGAAAAGGTAAGGAAATAGGGTAAACTCCAAGGTATTTGATATTCATTCCTAAAATAGGAGGTTACCAATGAAAGAGAAAGTAACAGAAATCTTTTGTATAGTCGATGATTTTTGCAATACAGTCGATGAAAATTTTGCAGAAAAACTTCTACCAAGTGGCAAAAAACCAACCAGGACGCCAGAGATTACGCATTCAGAGATTTTTACCATAATATTGCTATATCAAGTGCGACAATTTTAAAATTTTCTATGTGCATTATTTGAAATTATTATACGAATCAGCGTTTCCAAAATTGCCATCCTATAGTAGGTTTATCAGGTTAAAATCGCGGGTTTTATGGTATTTAGCGCTCTTAATGCAATGGTTTTGCGAACAGTCAAAAGTGACAGGGATTTCGTACATAGATGCAACATCTATCGCTGTTTGCCATCCAAAAAGGACCTCGAGAAACAAAGTTTTCAAAGGGTTGGCAAAGATTGGAAAGACTACTTATGGGTGGTTTTTCGGTACATCTAGTAATCAATGAAACTGGCGAAATTCAAGGGGTTACGGTGATAAAAGGCAACGTTGATACCTGTGCCAAATTTAACTAAGAAATTGACTGGATTATTGTTTGGAGATAAAGGATATATCAAAAAAGATCTTTTTCACGAATTATTCGATAGAGGGTTAAAGCTTGTAACCAGTATAAAAAAGGGTATGAAAAACTCATTAATGGCGCTAAATGAGAAGATTTTGTTAAGAAAAAGATCGATTATTGAGACAGTTTTTGGCTCTCTGAAAAACAAATTTGAGATTGAGCATACTCGCCACAGATCACCGATAAATTTTTTGGTACACATTTTTTCTACGCTTGTTTCATATTCCATACAGCCGCTGCATTTCTAAGCTTTACTTCGTTGGCTAATCCGCAACTGGGGTATATAGGGTTGACACCAAGGCAATATTCTTCTGGAGAAGTTGATCGGCATGGCAGCATATCAAAGATGGGACCAGCGGAATGTAGAAGTATGTTATATGAATCTGCACAAACAATGCTTACAGTTACCAAGAGGACATTTAAATTAAAAAACTGGGGTTGCGAAGAAAAAAGGAATGAAAAAAGCAATTGTAGCAGTAGCAAGAAAATTAGCTGTAATTATGCATAGGATGTTGGTTGATAAAACAGAATTTTATTATCAATAAACATCAAAAGAGCATAGGACAATAATTTTATTGAAAATAAAGATAGCAATGCCGATGGAAGGGACAAGCAAGAACTTAGTTAGACTTCGTGGTAAACATGTTGCCGTCCACTTCCGCCTAACAAGTATGATGCGGCTTGACAAATTTATTGTCATCTCAGACCGCGGAGAGAACCATATGCTACTTTTAACTTATGTAAAATTACCAAGGATTATGGAGAAGATATGCTGTTTTGATTTGTGTGAAAATTATTGTTGACTTATGTGCAATTAGAGAACCTAAGTCACTTTAGCTATATATAAAAGGTTTAAGTGGTTGTATTGATGTATCTTTGTATTAAAAAACACCCAATAAGCAGAGTTGTAAGTGGAATAAACCACAAAATGTAAGTGCTAGATTTTATAGGTGGTACGATTATAATTGAATTGCCGTAAGAATTTTTTAACTCTGAGATTATCTCTTCATCTGTGTATCCATCATTGATTTTTTTACGAATTGCTTCTCGCATATCATACGCGATCTGAGATCCAGATTCAGACAATGATTCGCCAGAACATATTGGACACCTTATTATTTCAAATAAACTGGTTGCTCGTTTTTCCATGCTTTTATCTCTGAGTTTATTATCCAGAGTAAAAGCGTTTACGCCTGAGTGGAATATCAATATGAAAAGTAAGCTAATTACTATTCTCATTCTTGGTTAATTGGATTATTTTACTGAGTTGGTTCATAAAATCAGTGATGGATAACTTTCCAATAAAGCTTGACCCTACATCATCATCGTACTTTATTGAAAATTGAATGCCATTATCAGTTGTTTTTTCTGATAAGGAAGGTACTAATTTTTCGAACGCATCTGAAGTTTTTGAGTCACCAATCATAAACGCGATTAATTCTTTATAATTTGATATAGCCACGTTGATTTTGTCTTTAAATGAATATGTAACTAAGTTGTAATTGTTTACCCCACCATCTGCAGCAAAAGAAAAATTATTACTTTGAATCAAAAATTTCTCTATATTGAAATTAATTCTGGAAGCTGAGATGTCGTTTACAAATTCATAATCAAATTTAGTGTCGATACTAAGGTAACTTTCAGGACTTGCAGTATTTTTATACCGATAAGTATACAAATCAAATCCTAGCTTAGCATTTCCACTCAGTTCTTTATCGAGGTAAAATTGAATGTAATTACTTTTATCATTCACTTCAGTTATAACACTTTGCTGATTTTCTGAAACATCACATTTTAATCCATAATCTTCGTAACGAAGTGTATCTATATAGTCTATCACGGTACTATTTTTGTTGAATCGCAATGAAGATGGTAAATCGTTTAGTCTAACAACAAAGCGGCTGCTATCGTTTGTGTGGCATTTTATATTCTTTTTCTCATCACCATGAACAGCAATATTGACTTCATTGCTTGGTATGTAGATATATACTGATTTATCAAACAATCTATTTTTTATCAATAAAGCATCAGATGAGATGGTTAATTGCTCATTGGAAAATTTTGGGTTTGTCACACGGAAAATTAGGTTAGAAGGAAATCCACTAAAATCATGTGGAATATCAAATTTTTCGTCGTTAATGTATAGTATTGTTTCAGCTAAAAGATTTTTTACCTTATATGCAGAAAAATACCAAAAACCACTATACGCTACAGGAATAAACAAAAGTAAAGAGACGATAATATAGATAAAAATCTTACGCATGATTCCCCTGTTTATCTAATGATATGTTTCTTGTACCCCTTGGTATGGTTACACACAAGCCGTCGATATCTTTTGTGATTTTTATTTGGCATCCAAGCCTCGACGTCTCTGTTAAGCCGAAAGCTAGGTCTAACATATCATTTTCCTCATCAGATATAGGGTTATGTATTTCTACAGCATTATAAAACTTTGGATCAACAATTACATGGCATGTAGAGCAAGCAAGAGAACCTTCACATGCACCTTCAAGCAGATCTGGATCACTTCTGTGGGCTAAATTGAGCAGAGTTTCTCCCTCTGCAGCTTCATAGCTTTTCTTACTCCCATCAGGTAAAATAAAAGTAACAGATGGCATATTATTCCTATTAAAATCCTTACTAATTTCTCTATATCCTACAGGTAATAACTAATATTTGCAAACTCTTTGCAATTCCAGTGCCTATATTTCTTGTTATCCAAGTAGCTCTTTGTTGTCATCCGAGTAGCTGACACTGGTTCCTTTATGACAGCAGTGCCCTCTTCTTGTCATCCCAGTGCCCTGATTACTTGGATCCAGAAAAAAGAATAGTGTCATGCAAGTAGCCTCCTTCTCCTGTCATCCGAGTAGCTGACACTGGGATGACACCCCACTTAACCGTCATACTGCCGCGGTATCTCTTAGCCGCTAACAAGCAGCGGGATAACGAGCTTATCGTCACGCCGTCGCGAACCGTCATACCGCCGCGAACCGTCATACCGCGATTCATTCGCGGTATCTCAGCCGCTAACAAGAGATCCCGCTAACAAGCAGCGGGATGACGATTGTCGTTTAGCCATAAATATTAAGAAATTTACCAAATGAAAAAAAAGGCAAAAGAAACCCCGTGGTGGTTGGCTATTTACCATGTACTAAAATATCGGCGTTTTTTTATTCTAAAACGCTTGATTAAGAGCGATTTAGCTGCTTTTAACTTGCAACTAACCTACACCGCAAGTGTTTAAGAAATTTACTAAGCAGGAAAAAAGGCAAAGAAACCCCGTAGTAGCTAGCATTCAAATTCTCCCTTGTCAATTTGACGTTTTTTGCTGTCTTAAACGCTTTGTAAGCGCGTTTCGGCTTATATAGGTAAAAACCCAGAAATTTTTAAAGACATGCGATGCACGTAGTGCGAAAAATTAAACATGAGACGCCAAATACCCTAAGTTTTTTGTCATTAACCTGCACAGATTGCGAAGATAAATAAATAGCTTCAGTTTCATGATAAGGGGGCTGGCGGAGTTTGTCAAGGAAGTTTTTTGTTTCTATTGAATGACAGTTGTAACCTACGAAAGAAGTCTGTTGTAATTTGTACGATATCTTTATAAAATGGTTCGCATAAGTTATCTAGCAGTGCAACTAAACAAATATAAAAATCAAAACGTCGCGGTTTTTGGTCTTGGTAAAACTGGTTTATCCGCCATTAACGCTCTAACAAAGAGTGGTGCAAGAATATATGCATGGGATGATCATGAAGAGCAAATAGCAAATGCAAAAATGATGTATAAAAAATGTAATTTTATTCATCCCAAGGAATACAATTGGCATGAGATCAGTGCATTGGTTTTAAGCCCTGGAGTGCCAACAGAGCCACATTGGATAGTAAAACTTGCAAGGAGATTTGATTGCAAAATAAAATCAGACATTGAGCTATTTCTTGAAGCTAAAACTACGAACCAGAAGGTAATAGGCGTCACAGGAACAAATGGTAAATCAACCACTACATCACTAATAGGGCACATATTAAAATCTGCAGGGAAAAAAGTAGCTATTGGTGGAAATTTAGGCGTTCCTGTTTTGGATCTAGAAAGAGATGCAGAAATTTATGTAATCGAACTCTCCTCTTTTCAATTGGAGTTGATGAATGAAATTAACGTGGACATTTCAGCACTGCTCAATATTACACCAGATCACATAGATAGGCATGGAAGTATGGAGAACTACATAGCAACTAAATTAAAACTGATAAACGGTAGTGAGGTTGCCGTAATAGGATGTGACAATGAGATTACTGCTGATATATTCAACAAATTCACTGGAGACAAAATTCCAATCTCAGTAACATATTCCCCGATGTCATTCCAGCGCGTGACGCTGGAATCCAGAAAAGAAAAACCATTGCCAACTACTCAGATGACAGAGGGTGGTGCAAGAGATCTAATATCATTGGCAGGTAACAATTTGCTTGATTATAGTGAACAGATTACTGGTATAGATCGAAATTATCTGGATCCCAGTGTCAGCTACTTGGATGACAAAAGGGGTACTGGGATCCAGAAGATCTCGTTAAAACTAGAGAATCATAGCTTATCAGTAAGCGACGTGAAAATAAACCTAATATCCAACGCAGAAAACATAGCAGCCACATATGCCGTATGTAAGGTACTTGGAGTAGATAGCAACACTATTATCAATGGAATCAAGTCCTTTTCAGGACTGAGGCATAGGAATGAACTGCTTGGCAAAATAAGAAATGTGTTTTTCGTGAACGATAGCAAAGCAACTAATGCAAAATCGAGCGAAAAGGCGATCTTATCTTATGAAAACATAAATTGGATCGCTGGTGGAAGAAGCAAAAAAGGTGGAATAGAATCATTAAGCAAGCATTTTACAAGGGTTAGAAAAGCTTTTCTTATTGGAGAATCAACCGAAGCTTTTGCAAATGTTATGGAGAATAAAGTAGATTATGTTAAATGTTGCAATCTAGAAGATGCATTCAGATTGGCTTTTGAAGAGGCCTTAAATAGCG
This sequence comes from Wolbachia endosymbiont (group A) of Cydia splendana, assembly GCF_947179475.1. Taxonomy (NCBI): domain Bacteria; kingdom Pseudomonadati; phylum Pseudomonadota; class Alphaproteobacteria; order Rickettsiales; family Anaplasmataceae; genus Wolbachia; species Wolbachia endosymbiont (group A) of Cydia splendana. The sequence goes on along the minus strand of NZ_CAMXBP010000001.1, from coordinate 57,265 downwards.
CAGAAGAAGTAACAATATTACTTTCTCCCGCGTGTGCTTCTTTTGATCAATGGAAAAATTTCGAGGAACGTGGTGAAGCATTTTGTAGAATGTGTGAAAATCTCAGGTACAATCACACATGCTGTTTAGTATGATGTTGCGTGGAACAAAAGTTAATAATAGATAAGCTAATTAGGGTTATTCCATTTGAAGGGATAAGCGATGAAACCCTATTAAAGGTGTGCACTGACCTTAATCTAGCTAATAGCTTTTGCAAATTTCAGAATGGAATATATAGCGCTTTGGAGCACATAGCAGAGGACTTAAATAGCTCAATGGAAGCTGAATTAAGAAATTCTAATTTAGAAGATATGAAAGTGCGAGAGCGAGTAAAGTTAGCTATTCAAATACACCTTTCAAACTATGCTAAGCTACCGAATTATAGAGAACTTTTAAAAAATGTTTTATCATTCTCCGTATCACCAAAAAATACATATTTTTCTAGTAAACTTTTATACAGAACTATTAGTGCGATTTGGTATGGCATTCATGACCAATCAACAGATTTTAACTACTATACAAAAAGAGCAATATTAGCTGGAGTGTACTTAAGTACGATACTTTTTTTTATCAATGATTATTCAGAAGATTTTGTGGATACTTTATCGTTTCTTGATAACCGTATCAACAATGTCATGACATTTCAAAAATTCAAAACTCGCTTAAAAGGAATCATAGGAAATTTCTTATAAGCTATTGATTGTTGGTAGAAAAGTACTTGAGCACGATCCTGAAAAGGTTTGTGAAAATAAAAATATTCATGCTGATCATAAAGAACATTTAGTTTATCGTGAGGATAATAATGGTACAACAAAATACACCAGTTACGAAGAAAAAGAAAATAAATTTATTGAAGAAGCACATGAATATTTAATAGACTCTGAATTTAATAAAAATTTTGATCTAGGGCAGTACAGAATAAGTAATTTCTCCGGAAACTTGACGAAAATAGAACTGGAACTCATCAATGAAAAGTATATGCAAGTTCAAGTTAATAGAGAAAGAAAAATTATTCTCGCTATACCGTAGGTGCGTTCCAAGATTATACTGAAGTTTTTATTGCACTCAAAATCTTCGTTTTTCCTAATCTCTAGAATTATCAATGCATCATCACTTAACCAGCCTGAGTGAGCTAGTCCATTCAACGTTGATTCAACTAGATTGCTATTGTAAGGTGGGTCTATAAAAACTATGTCACATTTTGAAATAGGTTGTGGTAAGCAGTTAGCACTGCAGCAAATTAGCGTAACATTGTCCGTAATTCCAAAATCTTTTGCTGTTTTTTTAGGCAATTGCAAATTGTAATAATCTGAATCTACCATAAATGCATGTTTAGCGCCGCGAGAAAGCGCTTCAAATGAAAAAGAACCACTACCACAGAATAAATCAAGTACATTCAAGTTATAAATAGGTTTTCTTGAGGAAAGCATATTAAATATTGCTTCTCGGACAATACTCATAGTTGGCCGTGCAGCTAAATGCTTACCTGTAGTTATTTTTCTTCCGCGATATTTGCCTGCAATGATGCGTAGCATATTAAATAAGCTCCAAAATAATTAATTATTTATACTATATGATTAATGTCAATATGGCTTTAGCAGTTTAATAGAGAGAAGCTATCGAGTCGCTTGTAAGAAAAACACAAACACAAGACTCATCAGTTATCTTTTTCTGATTTGCCTGCTGCATTAATTGCTTGACCAATCTCATCTTGTAAATCATCATGATCATTTTTTTTATCATGATTTAGCCCTTCAATTCTGCTTTCTAACTCTAACTTAATTATAGTATTGATTTTATCTATATTATCAAGAAAGCCTCTACATTCTTCTTCACTATACTCTTCACCAGATGCTTTTTTTTCAATAAATAGGTTTTTAAATCCTGCTAGATCAGAATTCTGATCGGTATTTAGTACAACATTTCTCTCTATGAAGCTAAGATCTGACAGCAGTAAGCTAACCTCTAACAGATCTTCACTTTTCACGCTTTTAAGGTCTTCAAGACTTTCTAAAATACTAAACACCTTAATCCTTTCTTGTACAATCTCTTTGTCTTCCTTATCAAATTCAGACAATAAACTATGATTATCTACAAATTTCTCACTCAAAGCTTTATTCAATTTAGCAAAATTGACATCCTTGTCAAGTGATGTGTTATCCCGCAACAAGTCTACCCTTGCCCTACGCGCATTTAAAATGTCGTCGTAGTCATTTAACTTTATGTTGCCATCTTTGTCTTGCTGCAATTTATAATAATCAAGGCCTTTGAAATTTTTATTAGTCTTCATCTTCAATCCTCTTCTCATCTCCTTTTGCATCTGGTTTCCTCATTGGTTCCGGTAATTTCCTTTTACTGTCTTCTCGATTTCTTTTTTCCTCTCTTTCAGCACGTTTTTTTATAGCTTCCTGGGTATTCATTTCAAAAAGTGCCTTAACGTACTCTTCTGGATTTTTTGGTTCTTTAAATAAAGGCTTAAGATTATAAACTTCGTCTTTTCGATCTCTTTCTTCTTTTCTTCTAGCTCTTTCAGCACGTTTTTCTACAGCTTCTGGAGTGTTCATTTCAAAAAGTGGTGAGAGGTTGTAAACTTTATCTTGATTTCTTCTGCCTTCTCTTTCAGCACGTTTTTCCATACCTTCAAAAGCAGATCCAAAATCATCAATTTCATCTGAACCTTTTGGTTCCGTGCCTAAATTTCGTGTCACTTCATTTGATTGATCAGGCTTATCTTCTTCTGTTGGCTGATCATGCTGTAGTTGATTAGGCTTGTCTTCTTGTTCTGTGCTTAGTTCTCGTACTACCTTATCTGGCTGACCTCCCCCTCGTAGTCGAAGAGGGTCGCCTTCTTCTAGTGGCTGATCATGGTTATCTCTTACTAGTTCCGTGCCTAACTCTCGTTCTACCTTATTTGATTGATCAGGATTGTCTTTTTCTGGTTCTCTCTTACGGCCTATGGTGTCATCATGAAGCTTATTCAAGAAATCTTGCCTATGCGATTTTGCTCTAAAAAGTAAGTTATTTGGATAACCATCTTTTTCTCCTGTACGGCGGCTAACTCCTATAGAATCAAGGCCATGCTCCCAAGTAAACTTCATAGCATCTTCTATTGTATAGCCCAAATGTGATCCTACATACCCTTTGTAATATTCTAAATATCTATCAATTCTTCTATGCACAATATCTTCTTTATCAACTCCAAATGCCCTGTAGATCTTTTCCTCAAGTTTATCAACGTCATTTTTAGGTGATGTTGCAAATTTTGTTGCTTCAATAGTAGCACCTACAAATTTACGTGGCACATCAATAGCGTATTTCAGCACTCCTCCAACTCTTGGTACTCTCCCCAGCAGATTAGCTGCACCTCCGGCTAATCTATCCGGTAAATGAGTAGCCCAACTGCCTAAAGACTCAAGTCCTCTACCAGCAAAATTTTGCCACTGCTGTTTGAATCCTTCCATTATGCCAGTCAAAGGCGATGCCTGATACATACTAGATATATTGTAAACGCTGAATCCACCACCAGCGATACTTGAGCCCATTTGTTGTACGAACGTGCGTAAGGAGAACATTAAAAATGAAAGCAAGAATAGTATAAAGATTTCCCCTGCATTGATTAAATAACCTCTCTGTATGTCTTGCACCCTTTGGTAATCGCTATTTTCTTGATAATTTTTGCAATCCTCACAATCTTTACATTTCTGACAGTATTCACTGTTGGGATCCTTATATAAATCATGAAGTTTCAGTATTCTACAACCTTGTTTTTCTACCGCACTCCGCACTAAAGATCTTATTTCATTAATTATTTCCCTATAACTATTGCATTTATTTATATCTTGACAGTAGCGTTTTATTATTTCACTAACATCACCTATCCTTTTCTCTATATTGTTGATCAGTAATATAATGTCAGCCCTCTCTGATGCATGGGATAAACTATTTGTTAAGCGTACTAGATCTTTTGCACTGCAGCCATTACTAACTACCATATCACTTTCTGCAATATAGTGGTCTGCTGGATTATCTTTAGTTCCAGGCATTGGATTAAAGAAAGGATAATCTATATAACGAAACCCTTTTATATGTTCACCATTTTTATCTTTAGGGTAATCCGGTGGAAGCGGGATATATCCAGCGCCTCCAGTAAATTTTATTGTACCACCTTCTCTGCTTATCTTTTCTATACCTTCTATACTTTTATCTATGTTAAGAGAAGAAGCTTCTCCAAGAGTGTAAGGTACAAAAATTTGCCCTGGGGTCCAACCAAAGTACTGCTTATCAACGATACAAAAACCACCAAACACCCATTTTGGAGCACATAACCTTACCTCAAACCATTTATCGTAGCATACAGTAAAACCTAACTGCCTATAAAAGGTATTCATTATAATGGAAGCCAGTAATGACAAGAGAGCAAATATCATAATCGACTGTAAACAAAAGCTGATGCAGAATTTTATCCAACCTTCAAATAGACTTTTCAGCGGTGAAAATAAAATAGAAATTAGAAACAGTGGCATAATGGCTATAAGAAAAGCTATACCCATAAAACCAGAGAGAAATATTATGTAAGCATATAAGCACAGCAAGAAGTATAGCACAATCCCTATGAAAATTGCCGGTATCATAAGAAGGCTTGCCCACATTTGGTAATGTAAAAACGCTGCAAACTTTTTCCAAACAGAATAAGCAAAAAATTTATTGAACATGTCCTCCATGAAGCTAAACAACTTAGCTTCATCTCCTTGAGCAATACTTCCGGTGTTCATGTTGGGAGCAAAGTTAGTAATTACACTTATTAATTGTTCAAGACCTTTAACGAATAAAACAAGAAAATGATCATAGAAAAATCTAAAACTTCCAGGAGATATAAGCACTATTACTAGAGTGATTTTCATCATTCTGATGAGCATATCATGCTTAGTTTCTCGTATCATGCCAAAAAGATAAAGAAGCGATGAAATCATTACAAATAGAACAAGCAAGGAAAGAACAAAATTGTGAAAGCTCGTACTTTTTTCAGCTATATTTTCGAACATAGCTTGTGCAACTGCAGGATCATTGCTATTAAAATGTTCTTTGCAATTTTCGTTAATCAATAATACACATTTTAGATAGTTATAAATGTAATCAAAAAACCCAAAGCTACTTGGCTGCTGCACTCCACTTAAGAACTCAAAAGAGTAGCCACCTACATTATCTAAGTAATATCTATCTAATATTTTTACATATATTTTCCATCCCTTTTTTAATTTCACCGGGTTACAATTTCTGTCTTTTAATTTAGTGCTATCTCTGTCTAAAGTAAAAAGACCGCTCCCATTTTCTGCCACGGAGTTGTAACCTAGATGTACAGTAGGATATTGAGGATCGCGCATTAACTTTAGATTTTCGTTAGGATCATCTTTCCCCGTTTGAAACAAAAGATAAGCACCATGACCATTGGTAAACCAACATGGAGCACCACGTGATACTGTATTTGCGCTATCATCTTCATTAATGCACTTGCAATTTACAGTGCAACTTGTATCAGACTTACTTGAAAATTTTTGTATGCTAGGTTTATAATCATTACAAACTAAGTGAAAATTAGGTAAACTATTATCACTTTGTTTACCTTCAAATTTAGTTGCATATTTTAACTGCTCCAAGCTTTGTAAGGTATAACTGCCTTTTTTAGATTCCTTCTTGTTATTATTACTCCAAGATGTCCATGCACCATTTACTCGCACTATTAAGCTATCTCCATTGGTTTCTAATCCAGTATCTTTCCACTTCACCACTTGGTTATGGTGAAAACCAGAATTAATTTCACCAGTGTCAGGATCAATAACGCTTTCATCTTCACCTTCTGGAATAAAAGCATCATGATCGCTTGAAAAATGAGCGCTTACTGCAATAGGTTCAGGACCAAAATAGTCAGCAGATATGCACCTTGGAAAAGGCATATCGTTCTTACTACAACCTGTGATCAGCACATAAGCTGCAAGAAGTAATACCCTAAACCAACATTTGCCTAAACGTGATTGCATATCTAAACTTTTTCCAAATACAGAATAAATTTCTAAAACTTTACTTAAAATATCTTTTTAATTAGTTACTCCATAACATCATTCATATCTTACTCCTCTCCATTTTCTTCCTTGTTTTTAGCTTTAGCACTAGGATCACTTCTTATTGTTTCATCATAATTTTTTTGCTGATCTGATTGTTTTAATGTTTTAGGTCTATCACTCGTTGTTTTATCAGAACTTCCTTTAGAATCTTCTTTTTTGTCTGGTTGCTTTGGTGTGTTAGGTAATTTAGCCTCAATTTTTCCCCGATCTTTACTCATTTTCTGCTTGATACTCTGTATCATACTTTGGGTCTTATCATCAAGGCCAACGGTTGACAGCATAGCTTGCGATGCGCTCTTAGCAACTGTACCAACACCGCCAGTAACTCCATAACCAGAGCTAAATAGTGTTTGTACCATAGTTTCCGATATAGAAACAAAAGCTTCCATTGCACCGGCAATAATGAGGTATATAAACGCCTGGATTAGGTCTATAGGTAATGCTGCAAAGTGTCCACCAGCCCTTTCTCCGGTACTGAGTGCAACATCAACGCTAGTGCCAGGACTGTATCCAAGAGGCAGTATTGATTTCATCAAGCACAGATCATACGATAAGAAATTTACGCTAATTAAACATTGATAGCATGCAGAAAAATTTGTGAGGTTATATAAAACTGAATACATCAACTGATTTAAAAGAGATAAAAATGAAAATAAAATGACTGGTTCTAATGAAACATGAGCCAACGTTTTTATCCAATTATCAAACAAGGGTTTAGTCTTTTGAAATAGAATAAATACGATAAATAAAGGTGTTAATGACAGTAAAAACGCCACTAGAACAGTAGATATTACATATTTAAACGTAGCGCTAATAATGCATTTTAAAAACGCATAAGTAGCGCAGAATATTACCCAAAATGCAATAAAGCCAAAAGGACCAGAGAGCATCAATGATAAAAACTTTAACCAAGTTTCTGCTGTGAATAATACTCCTGCTGTCAAGTCTAAGAATGCAAATTTTCTCTCCCCTTCTCCTACATAGCCAGAAAAACTATCAACTAAATAAATGCTACCATCTACAAAAAGTCTGGATAAAGTTGTACCAAAGAGTTCCCAGCTTCTATCGCTAAAGGCAAAAGCTATAAATGCTATCTTGAACATCCTTACAATGAAATCAAATTTACTTAGCTGTATTGTTCCAAGCATATAGCCAATGACAGTAAATATAACGTATAGAGTAAGCAAAGCTCTTACTCCCTGAAGAAGACCTTTTATATATCCTTTGTATGAATCTTTAACGCTGTCACCAATTACTTCTTTTTTCATAAAATCAAATATCTTGTTTATATTCGATGAAATAAAATCATTAATTTTTCTTTTGACAAATAAAGTTACACTATACTTATTGTTTTCGTAATATTTGCCATTTTTGTCCGTAATGTCATCTTTCTCTACGTTGCTTACATTGATGCCGAAATATATCTTCTTAGGTTTGCATTCATCTGTTATAGGTTTTTTGTCTTTGCATTCATCTGTTAAAAGACCTCCATCTATTATATAATATACCTTATCCTTTGTTTTATCTAAGTTCTCTACTTTTTTGAAATCATTAGTCTTTGGAGCAGATGGATCCCCTGGCGGGTTATCACCCAAATACACATACAGTTTTTTGCCATTGATATATTCACACGATCTAGTCACTTTAACATGGTACCCACCTCTATTAGCTCCATAGTGACCATAATCTGCAATGGCAAGCATCACACTGCTACCGGGCGTTACCTCGTCATTTACTGGATAATCATTGTTCAATTCCAGAGAAAAATCCTCGAATTTATTGTTATCGCCAATTTGCGAACACATATTATCCCCTTTTGCACCCTCTTTCTTTGGAAGACATTGAATACCTTTAGCGGTATTTTTATCATCAGGATCACCAATTTTTGCAACAAGAGCCTCAGCCCAAGATTTATCATCTCCAGTAAAACTACCTACTTTAACATTCCCTTCCATTTTTTCTAGATAAGAATACATATCACATTTATTTCCTTTATCGTACTTCTTATACCTTATAGAGGAGACACAGTTCCGTTCTCCTGCTTGACCTAAACCATAGTTCCATATACCCTTCTCAGTATAGCATATATTTTGATGGTAACAGTTAAGCTCATAGGAGGAGTACTTTTTTCTCTCATCAAGACTACAGTTTTTTCCATCACATAACTCGTTCAATCCTATTTTAGCGCGGCGTAAATCAAGTAGTGAACCATATACCCATGGTTCGTTGTCTTGAATATAACCTTTATTAAAATGCACCTTATTATCATATGGGGTATACCAATTGCCAACTAGCACTTTGCTTTCCTTTGCTTTTGTTTTATCAAGAGGTAAAAATTGTATTTTATTTTTTGTACCATCTTTACCATCACAAAAAAACTCTCCCCCCTGATGTACTTCACTCACTGTAGCTTTCTTATATACAGTTTCCTTACGATCATTTTCTACAGCTTTATAACAATTGTCATCAAAATTGATGCCTTTCCCTTCTGGATTGTCGTAATCAATTGTTATTTTTCTGGGAACTAAGCTGAAGCTTAACTTGTCACCAGGATTTACTTTAATTCCAGTGTCCACATAACGTCTATTGCTGCCAAATCCTTTGCCACCACATAGTTCGTTTTTACTTTCATTAACACCATAATTGTTAGGTACACTATTAATATCCGCAGCCTTACTATAATTTGGTTCTGAGCCATCAGCACAAAAGCTAGCTGGCACAAGTACTTTCCTTGGATTTTTGTCTTCTTTAAAAGGGCAAAAATTTACTGATCCATCGAGGGTGAATTTGATTTTCTCACCCTGACTAATTACCTGACCAGAATCAACCCAATGAATTTTATCGGCTTTACGAACTGGAACATCCACATTAACGCTGGTGTTTTTGCTCTGCAACCCAGGCTCGACACAATCCATATTACAACCAGTGATTGCAAGACACAGTATCAATAATAGTGATCTTTTACTTATCATTGCTGTCTTCCTGGTTGTGGTATCTGAGGCGTTGACCTTTGAGTCCCTTGTGGTATTTGAGGTCTTGACGTACCTGATTGTTGAGAGGCATCTCCTCTTTCTCTTCTTTGAACGCTTTGTTCATCTAACCCTACTGTTCCCATTAAGCTTTGTTGATACTGTCTTCCAGGTTCGCTTGCTACATAAGCACCAAACAACGAGTCAGATATTGCCGAAGAAGCTTCAACTAAAGCTTTCATAGCGTGTCCCAAAATAACAAAAGCCATCATAGCGGTAATATTAGGTGTATATTTGGAAGCATAACCATAAAAAATACAAGGGTTAAAAATCTTTAGGTTAATATTAAGTATACATGTAGAGCAGACCTCAAAATCAAATACTGAATACACAATATAATCCATAACCTGACTTATCAGTGATATAAAAATTAAAAGGACCACTGGATGAATTGCAAATCTTGCTAAATTTTTAACCCAGTTTTGAAACATCTGCCTAGTATACGCAAATAAAAGACAAATAATAAAAATAGGTGCTAAAGAAAGTAATAACGCAACTATTGCTATAGATGTAATAAAAGAAAATAAGGCATTAAAAATAGATAAGCTCACTGTGATTAAACCCCAAATCACCAAGCAAAAAGATACAATGCCCAAAGGGCCAGAAAATATAAGAGATACTATTAACAATACTGAATGCGATGACAAGAACCTATTGAGCGGCAAATCAAGAAACTCAAAAACATTTGAAGTAGTGCCTCTAAAATTTGCTATTTCTATTAGTTGTTTTGGAGTGTTAATAAATATAGAGAATGCGTTGTTATAAAAAAAGTCCCAGCTATTATCCTGCAATAGCTGGGCGATGATTCCTATCTTTACGCATATAATTAAAAACTCATATATAGAAATATGAGTTAATCCAAAAAAGTAATAAAGAGTATATAAGATTATATATAGTACTAATAGTGATATTATAGTAGATCTAATGGTATTTGTTCTGCTTGATTTTATAAAACTTTCGTAAAGAGACTTTACAGGACTAGTATCAGAGTGAATTGCGTTAGGGTCTTTATAATTAGAGCCGAAAAATGCAGTTTTCACTTTTTCATCAAAGAAATTATATATTGCACTAAAAGTTTTTGTAGGTGGCTCTTGAGTTGTTAGGTTAATGCTAAACTGACCTTCATTTTTGTAATCGCAGCCATGGTCTCTTATTCCGTAATATATGGTGCCTGTTTTGTCTTTTAATTTTCCTTTCAAGTTTTCCATGTCATGAACTTTGCTGATATCTACAGATATATCCGCTTGATTTTCACCAGGCTTATGCTCAGGGAATTTATCGGAAACACTTATATACAAGCTATTTTCCAGACTATGGTTCTTCGTTACTCTTATGTTGAACCCGCCTTTGTCATTTGTATTGTAGCAGCTCTTGTCATTTCTGCTACATAGACTAAAAGTTAAACTTGGTATTTGATGGTCATTCTCCATCTTATGATCACAACTAGTACATAAACCACCACCTGGAATGTGTTCAAGAGTTTCATTATCCATACCAACTTTTAGAAATGTAATGTCAGTTTTTACCTGTTTTCCCTTTAATACGTTACTAATAATTTCAGCAACAACAGATTCACCACTAGAATTTAAAGCATTGAATAGCTCAATTTCTATATTATTATATTCAATATAAACGCAATCCTCGCCTCTACGACCAGAAGAAAATTTACATATACGTCTACAGAGTGAATTTAAAATGTGCGTATCTATCTTACTTGCACTGCTCTCTGAAAGCTTGCTGCAATCTATATTCTCTCCTTGTTTTATAGAGTTAATAATATTTTCAATTTCCTTTTTTCTTTCATCTTGATCTAACTTCGAAAACCAGTACTCTCTTCCACTCAACCATTGCGCATCGCCTATTATATATTTATTAGGACATATCCCATCCTTGCCACCTTGGCATTTCTCTTGATTTAAAACATGTGCAAAATGTTCCGTTTCTTGCTCGCTACACTTTTCGTCGATTTTCAAATACCTGATTTTTGTCTCACTCTCTTTATCTTTACACACTTTACTTCCAATCACACTAAAGCTTATCGTATCGCCTTTTTTAAGTGCAAATGGTAATGCAACGTCATTTCTCCCAGGCCCAATTGCAAAATCTGCATACTGCTTAGGACAAAAATTAACCTTACTAGGCACTATATCAATCTCTGTTACTCTTATTCTATCTGAGATATTAACACCAGAATCAACCCATTTCTGCTCTGTTGACACTATATCTAGTTTTTCACGCAAACCTGATAAATTTTCTGGCTTAATACAGTGATGTTCCCCGCAGCCTGACAGAAAAAAAAACGGTATTATCAGCAAAAATTTTAGCATAAATCCAACTCATTCAGTGCTTTTGTTAACACTCTCGGAGCTACTAGAACCAGAACCTCGAGATTTACTCTTGTCTCCACCACTCAACTTCTTAGCAGCAGCACCAGCAACTCCAGCAACACCCCCAGCAGCAGCTTTGGCAGCAGATAAAGCTTTGCCCACCATTTGTCCAGGTGTCTGACCTGAGCCAAGTGCTGCTCTATGGTTACCAGCAAGTTCAGCAGCCATGCCAGGAAGAATGTTTAAAAAGTGGTAAAAGAGGAATAATACTAAACACAATTTTAATAATTCTCCGATGAGAGAGCTGCCAAACTCCATGTATGTAAAGTCGAATAGACCAAGTATGCTGCTCTTTTTAAAGCTATAATTTTGCATCATACATGCAAGAGTAGTTTCATTTTTATCACATTCCCCATCTTTCAATTTAAACCACTGTTTTTTCTTACTATATGAGATTTCTGCTTGTTTCTTTTCATATGACTTGTCCGGTTGTTCATTTTTATATGACTCGTCCAGTTCAAAATTTAAATTTTTAAAATAGATTTTATCACATGCTATGAACATAAAGGACAAAAACGCAAAAAGGATAACCGGGTATAAGCTATAGGTAATCAACTCTTTCACCCAGCCTTCAAAATATCCTTTGGTGTGTTGGAATAAAACCATAGGAATGAACAAAGGTGATAAAATGATGATTACACTTAAAGCAACTAGAGATAAAATAAATACATAGCACAGCCACAAAATAACCATCATCATCAGAACGGCCATAAATATACAGACAAGAGCTACTAAAATTTGTCCACCAGCAAAAATAATACCGATTACCGAACCTGCAACTAATAAGACAGGAGCAGCACCAAGCAAGACTGCTAACGTTGCAACACCTCCAGTACCAATTTTGCCACCAATTCCATCTAAAGGGGCACCTAAATAAAATAAAATTCTACAATCAAGCCTATCCCAAGGTGCAAGATAACTGTAAGATACCCTCTTTCCTGCACGAGTATATTCATAATCTGTACCTGCTTTATAATTACATATGCCTTTACTTTCAGATGATGCTTTTAGCACTATCTCTGACAAACCATTTGAGAGACGAGTTAATTCTCCATAATAATGAGACATGGTACTGCCTGTTGTGAAGTAAATCACTAAAGCGAATTTTATGATCAACATATACATTTCTTGAGGCCTCTGAACTCCACCAGACATGGCTTTTATAGAGAACAGTATTAAAGCTAAAACTAAAACAGCAGTTACAGTGTTTTTCAGCCTTTTCTGTGCTACAGATATAAAACTCTCACCATTTGGTGCACCTTTACCTGCAACTAAATTATCTAACGATTCCTTAATGCATTGCACTATCATAGAAGTTACGGGAATAGGAGCTAATGATTTACTCCCTGCCTGGTTATAACAAGCTTCAGAAACATACGAGCTAAAACAGCCAGCATTATCATAACCTACAAAAATTTTCCCCCCTTGTCCGTTGAGTCTTTTTTCTTTAGATCTGATAATAGTTTTATAGTCATCATTATTACCAATAGGAACTTTTTCCTCTCCTGTACCATCTTTATTTTTGAATATCATCACAGATTTTTCACACATAGGAGCAAGTGGGTCAGGTGGCAATTCCGTGCACCCCATATCAACCCCTTGCGGCCAAGGAGTCATTTCGATACCAAGCATGCTAACATTGGCTAACTCCACACATAATCTGCCCGTTTTTCTCACTGCTTTGAATGTAGCTCCATGTATGGGTTCGCTCTGTCCTGCTTTGAGAACTCTACATTCCAGACCACCATCAACCTTCGAGGACCATGACCCATCTACGTATCCAGTGTCTTTCTCCCTGACATCAAAGTCTATGTATCCAGGTTTTCCTCTGGAATTAAAGTCTACCTTATTAAAAAGATTACCAAAAGTTAAAGGGTTTCGATGACATACTTCTATATATTCACTGTATTGCACACCATTTTTTGGCCAGTAATAACTCTCTGTACTCTCCTGAACGTTAGAATTTAAGGCTTCTTTTTCTGCTCTTTTCCCGTCATAATCTTTTTTGTTCACGTCTTCCCGAGCTTTATTTTGCAAACAAGAAAAATATTCCTCTTCTGTTTGGTAATTTTCATTGGTGCAGCCACTATAACCTGTGTCTTCTAATTTAAAATTTTTGTATTTTCCATCATGATCACGTGCAACTGGGTGTTTAACAAAACTATGTTCACAAACAACAAGCCCTCCTATCGCTTTCCAGACTCCAACAATTGCAGCTATCATTCCAACAATAACAAGAGCGGTAAACAAACCAGCAGAAGAAACGATCAAAACAATGCCAGTAAATATTGCGCCAACAGCAATCGCTATTCCAGCAAGTGCTGCAGCTGTTTTAAACGCTCCACAATCAGGATTAGAGGCACGACTAAAACTGCCAGTGGAATTAAATCTGCTAACAAATTCTGTCTTGTCAGTACCATTTACTCCATCTGCAAGCACTGGATATGAGAGTAAAAAGTCTATATTTAGTAAAAATATCGCAATTAATAGCAATGACAGCTTAGTCTTAAACATTTTTTACCTTCTGATAAAATATAGGCAACCATACTTTTGGGTTGTCCCCAACTTCATTTAATATATCGTGTAACAATAGAACACTTTCTGCACGTCCGGATAATACGTTGATTATATCATCCAGGCCTTTTAAGTCTATTCTAGCTACTACAGCATTGACTCCTTGTTTCACCAAAAAGAATCTAGTACTCGGATCTGTGTGCTTAATTAATATATATTCACGTTCAGTTAACATAAAAACATCCCGATAGACACTAGTAGCTTTCAGATTTGGCAAAAAAATCTGTGTCGCTGTTTGTTGTACAAGCGTATCGCTAATAGTACTTTTACTTGCATCCTCAACACTCTGAGTAGCAAAAATCACAAAAGCATTTAGTTTTCTCAGTACCTTCAACCAGTCTTTTATCTTGGGTGCAAAAACTGGATTATCTATTAACGCCCATGCCTCATCAAGAACGATAATAGATGGAGTGCCATCAAGAGATATACTAATCCTATGAAATAAATAAATCAAGACCGGTCCAAGAGCAACAGGATCTTTGAGCAAGCTAGCCATCTCAAAACCAAATACTCTTGCTCGTGAAAAATCTAGCAAATCTTCTTTATTGTCAAATATTGCAGCATGAGAACCATTATCATGCCACATAGATATTGCCCCAGCTAGAGTATCAGGACCTGCAAGCCCTAAAAACGGTACGAGGTTTCTCAAGAATCTGTCTTCTTTTCTTAATTTAAAATTTCCTTCAATTGCATCATTAATTCGTGCAATATCTTCTGAAGTAAATTTATCATTATATACCGAAATTAAAGACTTTATCCACTCCATTAAAAATGTTCTATTATCAGAGGTATCATCAAGTTGTAAAGGATTAAAATTTGTTTTAGTTCTTGGTTCTATTACAGTATAGATACCACTAAGTGCTCTTAAGAAAATCTCTGCACCGCGATCTTTATCAAAAAAGAATATCCTTGGAGAAAACTTCATCGCTTGGGCACACAGGAAATTCATTAAAA
Organism: Wolbachia endosymbiont (group A) of Cydia splendana; assembly: GCF_947179475.1. Lineage (NCBI taxonomy): Bacteria > Pseudomonadati > Pseudomonadota > Alphaproteobacteria > Rickettsiales > Anaplasmataceae > Wolbachia > Wolbachia endosymbiont (group A) of Cydia splendana. The sequence continues at coordinate 42,163 of NZ_CAMXBP010000001.1, read as the reverse complement.
CAGTTTTACCAGCACCAGTTGGGCCAATTATCATAGTGTGTCCAACATCCCTTATATGAAAGTTGAAAAAAAATGGAGTACCAGATGTCGTGTCAAAAACTGTAACGGCATCTCCCCAGTGGTTATTGAATTTATTACCAGTAGGATAATTATGTTGAGATGCAAATCCAGCCAAATTAAGACTACTTATTGTAGCTTTTCTCACTATATAATCGAAATTACCAGGAATTTGCGCCCAAAATGCTGGTTCAAGGTTAACTCTCTCACGTATAGGGTAAACACCGCAATTAGAAAGCTCTGATTCTACCAACGACAGAGCGTTATCCAATGATTTAGGATTTTTTTCTATACATAAAATAGTCAGGTGATGTTGACCAAACGCAATCTTACCACTCATTGCGTCATCAAGCGCTTGAGAAATTTCTGCTATTTGAGAAATAGCTTTATCTGCAGACTGTATCATTCGATTTTGCTGTATCTGCATTTTTCCAATCGCCATTTGCCTGTTTATAAATTGAAAAGATTGCGTAATTATAAACTCGTAAGGAAGTTGTAAAAACGAATCAAGCATTCCTGCAGAAGTATGATTTCCATATTCTTTGATACTAATTATTCCAGCATATTTACTCTCATTATGAGTCACAACCTGTATCATCTTACGGCCAAAGAATAACCTATGTACTGGTAAGTATCTTGATATTTCAGTTCTTAGCGGAAAAAGCGTATTTGTAACGAAGCCACAATTTACGATTCTAGATAGAAACTCCATTATTTCGCAGAACAAACCATCTGGAGTTTCTTTTACTCCAAGAATTTTAGGCGAATAATTTCTAAGGCTTGTCACTACACGATTTGTCGTTTCCTCTAAATCTTCATACGTGGCACGTATATCACTTTCCCAAGCATGTTTTGAAGTTACATGTCCGAATTTTTTTAGTAGATGTGACAAAAATTCTACTCCTTTTGTGTCCGCTCTACGGATAATCGTAATGTATAGGTCATTAATAAATGATTGCCTTGTTGCGTGTTTTTCTCTCCATTTTAGATTTACGTGATTAGCGAAAAAATTCGGCAAACCTTGACTTGCAAATTCATCAGAAAAAATATTTTTCTTACGTCTGATAGTATGAAAATACAAACTAAATGCCGGAGATGAAATGCTTCTTAGCATCTGATTCCTGATGTTGTTCTGTATGACTAAATCCTCGTCATCGGCAGTTTCAAATGCAAAACCACTTAATTTTATAACCTTAACCAACCAATTTTCTTTTGTCATCAAGGTTGTGCTATTCCAATAGCAAGAATAAGGAATAAATTCAGCAGCGTGAACTTCCCTGTTCAGAGTAGATTTATTCTTTGATTGAATAGCCCTAAACCTCAGCATCACACAACGTTAAGCAATATCATAAGAATTGGCTCCATGGTAAAAACGATTTAAACATTTCGAGCACTTTCCCAATTTTACCATAAATAATTCAATAAACAACGGTTCTTTTGCAGAAGCTATATAACCAAGTCCATGTATACCTGGTAACATTAAGAGAATCACTCTTAAATCATTTGAATTAATGAAAATTAGCATGCAAATCAGGACGTTTAATATTGCAAACATATAACTCACACCAAAGAGCATTGCAGGTCTTGTAAGACCTTTAAATAATTGATCTGTTTGTATACTACCTGTGGACATATCTTTAACCTTCTAATAATAGCTCTAACACTAATACTATATCATTATATTAAAAATCCATTGAAACTAGTAGCACTTTAAGTTAAGATACATTATTTAATCTCGATAATGACAAATTGGCCATTTCAAGAAGCAGAAAAAGTATTGCAAGAGTTTCCTAATAAAAAAGAAATAATATTTGAAACTGGTTATGGACCCTCTGGTTTACCCCACATAGGAACCTTTGGAGAGGTTTTCCGCACTACAGTTGTTGTAAATGCATTAAAAAAAATAGCTCCTGGTATAAAAACCAAAATCATTGCAATTTCAGATGATATGGATGGTTTGCGAAAAATACCAGATAATGTGCCAAATCAAGAGATGCTAAGAGAGCACTTAAATAAACCATTGACTATGATACCTGATCCATTTGGCACTCATCAGAGTTATGGTCATCACATGAATTCATTGTTGTGTAAATTTCTTGATTTGTTTGAATTTGAATACGAGTTCAGGAGTGCAACAGAGTGTTATAAATCTGGCGTTTACGATGAAAAACTTTTACTACTGCTGAAAAATTATGATAAAGTGATGGACGTAATGCTTCCATCATTTCGGGAAGAAAGGCAGCAGACTTATAGTCCATTCTTGCCAATATGCCCAAAAACTTCTCAAGTTTTACAAGTTCCAGTAATTGAAACAAATACAGAGAAAGGAACAATCACATATGAAGACCCAAACGGGGAAAAAATAGAAGTTCCAGTGACAAAAGGAAAATGTAAACTGCAATGGAAACCTGATTGGGGAATGAGGTGGGCCGCATTTGGAGTAAATTACGAAGCTCACGGAAAAGATTTAACTCCATCTGCTGTGCTTTCAAGTCAAATATGTGAAATACTTGGAGAAAAGCCACCACTTCTGTTTTGCTACGAGCTTTTTCTTGATAAAGAAGGAAAGAAAATATCAAAATCAAAAGGAAATGGCATTTCAATTGAAGAGTGGCTAACTTACGCACCAACAGAGAGCTTAGCATTGTACATTTTTCAGAGTCCTAAAAAAGCTAAACGTTTATATTTTGATGTGATACCAAAATCAACTGATGAATATTTAGAATTTGTAAAGCGTTATCATGAGAACAAAGAAAAGGATATAAATAATCCTGCTTGGCACATTCACCAGGGCAATGTTCCCAGTATAGAAACTTCAGGCATAAATTTCTCACTACTTTTAAACCTAGCAGCAGCTTGTAATGCTGAAAACAAAGAGATCCTATGGGGTTTTATATCCTCTTATGCACCAAACGTTACACCAGAAAATAATAAAATGCTTGATAGACTTTCAGACTTTGCAGTAAAGTATTATCACGATTTTATCAAGCCAACAAAATCATATAAAACTCCAAATGAAAAAGAAAAAGCAGCGTTACTAGATTTGAAGGACACTTTACATTCTCTATCTACAACTGCTACTGCTGAAGAAATTCAATCTCAGGTATTTTCTATTGGAAAAAAATATGATTACACCAACTTACGTGACTGGTTTCAGCTATTATATGAAACGTTACTTGGCCAAAAAACCGGTCCAAGAATGGGATCTTTCATAAAGCTTTACGGAATAGGTAATACGATTTCTCTCATAGAAAGCGCTACTAAATGTATACTTTAGAGTTTACCTCCTTTCATTTGAGCTCTTTAGTTTTAATAAGAATTCCTTGACAAACTCCGCTAGCCCCCTTATCATGAAACTGAAGCTATTGTATTTGCTTTCGCCAATCTGCAGATTAAAAGGTAAGGATTACTTAATGTATCGGCGTCTTATGTTCAATTTTTTGCAGTATATAGATACTGTATGTCTTTACAAAACTTCATCTACATCTAGATTTTTATCTAAATAAGCTGAACGCGCTTATAAAGCGTTACAAGACATCAAAAAATGCCAATACTCGACAGAGATAGTAAAAGACTAGCTAACTCGGGGATTCTTTGTCTTTTTTTCTGCTTAGTAAATTTCTTAAACATTTGCAGCGTAAGTTAGTTGCAATTAAAAGCAGCTGAATTTCGCTTGTCAAGCGTTTAAAACATAAAAAACGCCAATATTTTAAAGCGGATAATAACCACGGGGCTTCTTTTGCCTTTTTTTTCATTTGGTAAATTTCTTAATGTTTGTGGCTGAACGACAACCGTCATCCCGCTACGTGTTAGCGGGATCTCTTGTTAGCGGCTGAGATACCGCGAATGAATCGCGGTATGACGGTTCGCGGCGGCATGACGATAAGGTTTATACCTTGTCATCCCAGTGCTTGACACTGGGATCCAGCTTTCTTTATAAATTCACCAAAAGTGCTTCATTCTATAACGCAAAACCCATACTCACCAAATCCAATGCATTACTTGCAATTAAGTTTCCTGGATCCCAGTGTCTGGGCACTGGGATGACACCATCATAAAGGAATCAGTGTCAGCTACTTTCATGACACCATTCTTTTTCCTGGATCCAAGTAGTCGAGCTACTTGGATGACAGCTAGCCTGACAACCGTCATCCCGCTACCTGTTAGCGGGATCTACGCTAAGAGATACCGCGAATGAATCGCGGTATGACGGTTTGCAACGGTATGACGGTTCGCGGCGGCATAGTAATTCGTCATCCCGCTGCTTGTTAGCGGGATCTCTTGTTAGCGGCTAAGAGATACCGCGAATGAATCGCGGTATGACGGTGTAGACGATGGTTAAGTATCCCGCTGCTTGTTAGCGCCGCGGCGGTATGACGGTTCGTGGTGGTATGACGTAGAGTGCTTAGAAGCTGCTATTTTGCTATAAATGGCTGTAATGGCATCATCTATTTTATTGCTATCACAGCCTGTTTGTGCAAATTCAGCATTCCCACCACAGTTCTTTTCAACTGCTATGGATATTAGTTCTTTTGCGCTAATCTTATTGATTAAGTCTTTACTTACTTTAATAATCAAGACTGTTTTATCTTTTTCTGTTGCCGTGAAAGCTATTATCGTTTTTGGTTTTTGTTGCTGCAAAACAAACTCTCTTATTACATTTGCTGGAATATCAGTGAAAGTGTGGCTTATAAAATTTATTCCATTTATTTCGGTGCTTTTTATATTCTCTGCACTCACAAGCTTTTTATATAGGTTTTTTATTTTGGTTTCGGATTTTTTGTGTTCTTGACTTAAAATACTTAATCTGCTTGTTATTTCACTCACTGGCGCTTTTACGAATTCTGCAACTTTTTTTAAGTTAATTTCATTATCACGTACATAATTGATTGCTTCCTGACCAGTTAAAGCTTCAATTCTCCTCACTCCAAAAGCAACAGAACTCTCTGTTACTATCTTAAATAAACCGATTTCTCCAGTATGTTCAACGTGCGTGCCACCACACAGTTCCCTTGAATCTCCAATCTTCACTACTCTTACTTGATCGCTATATTTTTCGCCGAATAACGCCATAGCTCCTTCGTCTATTGCCTGATTCATGCTTTGAATTTTTGTAGATGCGGAAAGATTTTCTCTGATTAGAGAGTTTACCATATCCTCTACCCAAAACAACTGATCTTGAGTCATTTGAGTGTTATGGCTGAAGTCGAATCTCAGTCTATCTGGTGCAACTAGGGAACCTTTTTGAGTGACATGATCACCTAGAATTTTTCTGAGTGTAAAGTGCAGAAGATGTGTAGCTGAATGATTTCTTCTTAAGGTTTGCCTTCTTTCCTTGTCAATGCTTGCTGCAACTGTGTTACCTTTACAAATTGAACCGAACTTAACTATGCATCTGTGCAAATATAGGTCATTAACCTTATTGGTATTCTCGACTATAATAATACTTCTATCAGATTTGATCAGACTGCCAGTATCTCCCACTTGTCCACCTGACTCGCCATAAAAAGGTGTTTTATCAAGTATAATGGTTATCTTTTCTCCCTCCTTTGCAGAATCAATTACTTCATTTTTAGAGGAAACTATAGCTAGTATTTTCGCATCACTTACTTCATTGAACTCATAACCAACAAATTTTGTTTTGCCAAATTTATTGATCAAATCAAACCATACTTGCTCAACAGATTTTTCACCAGATCCAGCCCATTTAGCACGTGCTCTCTCTTTTTGTTCTCCCATTGCATCATCAAAACCCTTCTGGTCAAAATTTATTTTTTTCTCTTTTAAAATATCAAGTGTAATATCCAAAGGAAATCCGTAGGTGTCATATAGCTTAAACGCTGATTCTCCAGGCAAAGTATCGCCCGATTTTAAATCTGTAGTGAATTTCTCCAGGAGATTGATACCTTTCATCAAAGTGTCTTTAAAGTTTTCTTCCTCTGATTTTAACGTCGTTTCTATTAAGCTTTTAGCTCTGACTAATTCAGCTCCCATATAAGCCGAACTCGTGCTATCTATCAACACTGGAAAAATACGATGGAGTAGGGAATCATTATATCCAAGCAGGTGAATATAACGTGTGGCTCTCCTAATTAATCTGCGTAATACGTAATTCCTGCCCTCATTTCCAGGAAGCACTCCTTCTGCGATGAGAAATGCAGCCGCGCGAAGATGATCTGCTATGATCTTATGCGCTATTTTATTTTCCGTTCTTCCACAGTACTCTTGTGATTTACTTATCAGAGCAGAAAATAGATCAATATCATAGTTATCATGGACGTTTTGCATAACAGCCGCTATTCTTTCAAGGCCCATTCCAGTATCGATGCATTTTTTTGGCAATTTGTGTAAATTACCTTCTTCATCTTTGTTAAACTCCATGAATACCAGATTCCAGATTTCAACAATTCTATCGCCCTCTTGTAAATTAGGACTCCCATGGTCATAAAAAATTTCAGAACATGGACCGCACGGACCAGTGCTTCCCATACTCCAAAAGTTATCATCCGTTGTAATTCTTATGATTTTATCACTTGAAAAGCCACTTATCTTACGCCAAATCTCGTACGCCTCATCATCAGTATGGTAGACGGTTATGGATAGTCTGTTTTTATCAAGAGATAACTCTTTAGTGATAAATTCCCACGCAAATTCTATCGCAGTTTCCTTAAAGTAATCACCGAAGCTAAAATTTCCGAGCATTTCAAAAAATGTGTGATGCCGAGTTGTATAGCCAACATTTTCCAGATCATTGTGTTTACCGCCTGCTCTTAGGCACTTTTGACTTGAGACAGCACGTTTCATTTCAGTTTTTTGAGCACCAGTAAAAATATTTTTAAACTGCACCATACCAGCATTTGTGAACATGAGCGTTGGGTCATGTTCTGGAATCAAAGGAGAAGAAGAAACCTGCTCGTGGTCATTATTTACAAAAAATTTTATAAATCTTTCTCTGATTTCGTTTAGCTTCATCGTTTTTATTGAGGTTATCTATAAATAATAAGTTGTAATGGAAATAAAATCAATACCACTCTCTAGATCTCAGAACTTCTAGTGACATGCACCTTGTGGTAAGAAAAAATCAATATATTCACGATAAATTTACCTCATATCTGTGTTTTATATGTGGAAATTGGAATGGAAATTTATGTAGGCAAAGAAAAAAGAATAGCAAATGTGGTGACTCAACACTGGAATGACATAAAAGGATCAGACAGAGATTGGCCAGAAAGGCATGAAATAGACACTGCAGAAATAATGGAATCATGGCAGCATTGTTTTGTCATTGAAGTCAAGGATCAAGGTTATATTTGTGAAAATGCAGGAGAAAAGGCTGTTGAATTCTATGGTTTTGAGAAAAAGACGCGCATTGATAATAAGTATGCAATTGATGCACCATTTTTGCGACTATATAAAATAGATGCAGTTATTGATAAACTTGATACTGTAATAGAGAGTAAATGCCCGATCAATGAAGAGGAAGAAAGTGAAAGTGTTAAAATGAGGCAAGTATTGTTGCCACTTGGGAATAAAGAAGGTATAACACACATATTGGGCGTAATTACTTTTAAACTCCTTTAATATACAATTTTAATTTGATTCTTTAATAAAATTATTTATACTAATGCTTAATTACTATTAAAGAACTCAATAGTAGTGCTTGTAAATTTATTTGGAATATGAAGAAAATAAAATTAAAAACCAAATCTTCTGTGAAAAAGCGCTTTCACCTTACAGCTAAGGGTAAAGTTATTTCTACTCAGTCAGGCAAAAGGCATGGCATGGTAAAGAGAAGTAAATCTAATATTCGTAATCAGCGCGGTACAACGATTCTTGGTAAATCTGACTCGCGTATAGTTAAGCTTCATATGCCTTACGGTATTTAACAAAATGGGGGTAAAATAAAATGGCTCGGGTAAAACGTGGAGTCACTACTCACGCTCGTCATAAAAAAATATTGAAACTGGCAAAGGGTTATAGAGGGCGCGCAAAAAGTTGTTATAGAATTGCATTACAAAGAGTTGAAAAAGCACTGCAATATGCTTATAGAGACAGAAGAACCCGTAAACGTGATTTCCGTAGCTTATGGATAATACGTATTAATGCAGCAGCAAGAGAGCATGGGCTTACTTATGGTAGGTTTATGCATGGTCTTACACTTGCCGGCATTGATTTAAATAGAAAAATTCTTGCTGAGATGGCCGTTAATTATAAGGATGATTTTGCCAAATTAGTAGAAGCTGTAAGTGGTAAATTAGCAGAGAATTCTTAAAGCAAAGACACCATGAGAATTATTTTCATGGGGTCACCAGGATTTGCTGTTAATTCTCTGAGCTTGTTACTGAAATCAAAGAGCGAAGTGGTGGCAGTATACACCAAGGCTCCAAAACCTTCGGGGCGTGGACAGAAGCCAACGAAATCTCCAGTACATGTTATCGCTGAAGAAAGTAACATAGAGGTATGTACTCCTATCTCTCTAAAGTTTTCGGCAGAGCAAGAAAAATTTAGAAATTTCAAACCAGACGTTGCAGTTGTAGCCGCGTATGGGTTGATACTTCCAAGAGAAATTTTGAATATTCCAAAATATGGTTGTATTAATATTCATCCTTCATTACTACCAAGGTGGCGTGGTGCAGCCCCGATACAGCACACAATTTTAGCAGGAGATCAAGAAACCGGGGTTAGCATTATGCAATTGGATGAAGGATTAGATTCCGGCCCTATTTTAAAACAGGAAAAATTTCTTATCGAAAAGAACGATAATTACAAGACATTGCATGATAAATTATCTAAGCTAGGCAGTGATTTACTGCTGAAAGTGCTAAACGAAATTGAAAAACAGCTTCCCTTAAAACAGAACGATAACAATGCATGTTACGCTGACAAAGTGGAAGACTATAAAATTTATGCAAGTGATGCCTGTGAAGTTGCTTATAGAAAGGTTAAAGCGTTTTACCCAAAAGCATTCATTAAGATAGAAAGTAAACGTATCAGGATACTTGATGCTGACTTTGAAGCTCTCGCTTCAGAACAAGGTAAGATTGTTAACGATAATATGCACATAAGTTTAAAAGGTGGCACTTTAATTCCTAAAGTTGTACAAATGGAAGGAAGAAATCCTTGCAGTATTGAAGATTTTATTCGTGGCTTGAAATCAAGCATGGTAAAAAAATTTATAGAATAGACTGCTTTAAATTAGTGTAGAAATGTAATAGCTAAATTTCCTTTTCTTAGATATAATCTTAAAAAACTTTCCATATAAAAATGAAAATAAAAAGAGCTTTAATATCAGTATACGATAAAACGAATATAATTGATCTTGCATCGTTTTTAACGCAGCAACAAATAGAAATTCTTTCAACGGGCAATACTTATAAAGTGCTATCTAGTGCAGGAATAAAAACACAAGAGGTCTCAGATTACACACAATTTCCAGAGATACTGGGTGGTAGAGTGAAAACTTTACACCCTAAAATTCATGGAGGAATACTTTATGATCGAGAAAAGCATAAAAAGGAAGTGCAAGATCTAGGTATTGAGCCAATAGACCTGCTTATAACTAACCTATACCCATTTTGGGAGACAGTAAGTAGCGGCTCAAATGAAGAGCAAATTATAGAACAAATTGATATCGGCGGAGTGGCGTTAATTAGAGCTGCAGCAAAAAACTTTCGTTTTACTTCAGTTATTTCTAGCATTCAAGACTACGAAGCACTAAAAGCTGAGATGATAAAAAATAACAATGAAACAACATTGGAATATAGAAAACACTTAGCAACCAAAGCATTTGCTCTCACTGCACACTACGATTCTAATATTCACAGTTGGTTTTTATCCCAGAGTAAAAATAATGAGTTACCAGAGTTTTTCGCACTATATGGGCATAAAGCACAAGAATTAAGGTATGGTGAAAACCCTCATCAAAAAGCTGCATTTTATAGCAATCAATTCACCAAATATCCGCTGGAAAAAATACATGGAAAAGAGTTGAGTTATAATAATATAGTAGATATAGAGTCCGCACTTAACATAACTTCTGAATTCGAAGAACCTGCAGCAGTGATAATCAAGCATAATAACCCATGTGGCGCTGCTATTGGTAATAATGCTTTGGAGGCATATGAAAAAGCTCTATCGTGCGATGAAGTAAGCAGTTTTGGTGGTATAGTTGCCTTAAACCGGGAGATAGATTTAAAGCTAGCAGAAAAATTAAACGAGATATTTTTGGAAGTAGTGATAGCACCATCGGTAAACAATGAGGCACTAAAAATTTTACAAAGAAAGAAAAATTTAAGAGTGATTATTCATAAATCTTTTCAACAAAATGTGAAATACCAAACTAAAAATGTTGTTGGTGGGTTTTTGGTGCAAGAAAATAATGACCACACAATAAAAGCAGAACAAGTAACAGAATGCACTGCAACAGACAAAGAAAAAAAAGATCTTATTTTTGCCTGGAAAATATGTAAGCATGTGAAATCCAACGCAATAGTTATAGCAAAAGATGGTTGTGCTATTGGCATCGGTGCAGGGCAAACAAGCAGAATAGATAGTGTGAACATTGCAGTGAAAAAAGCAGGTGAAAAATGTAAAGGTGCAGTGCTTGCTTCAGATGCATTTTTTCCATTCCCAGATAGCATAGTAGAAAGCGCAAAACATGGAATTACAGCTATAATTCAGCCCGGTGGCTCGCTGAAAGATCAAGATGTGATAAAAGCTGCAAATGAAAATAAAATTGCTATGTTTTTCACCGGCATTCGTAGCTTTTTTCATTAGGCTTGTATCTCATGTCAATGTACACTTTTTCGCGCATTTAACATTGTTTTGATCATAATTGTATACAAAAACCATTTACAATCAGCGCTCAATATGATAAATTGAAACCAGTTTATTCCTCGGTAGCTCAGTGGTAGAGCAGTTGGCTGTTAACCAATTGGTCGCTGGTTCGAATCCGGCTCGGGGAGCTCTTCTCTGTGAAATTCTAGTATTGATTTTGTATGAACATTAAATCAGTCGTTTTATGTATACTAGATGGCTGGGGAAATGGAGTAGAAAGCAGTAAATACAATGCTATTAGCAACGCAAATCCACCCTGTTGGCAATATATTAGCTCTAATTATCCAAAATGCAGTTTATCCGCCTGTGGAGCTGATGTGGGGTTACCTGGTGGTCAAATAGGTAATTCAGAAGTTGGCCACATGAATATTGGCAGTGGTAGAGTAGTAATGCAAAGCCTTCAGCGCATTAATCAAGAAATTGGAACAATAGAAAACAATGCAAATCTACAAAGTTTTATTAGTAATCTAAAAAGTAAGAACGGAGTATGCCATATAATGGGATTAGTGTCAGATGGCGGTGTTCATTCGCATCAAAAGCATATTTCAACTTTAGCAAATAAAATATCACAGCATGGAATAAAAGTGGTGATACATGCATTTTTAGATGGCAGAGACACATTGCCAAATTCAGGAAAAAAATGCATTCAAGAATTTACAAAGAGTATAAAGGGAAATGACACAAGAATTGCTACTGTTTCTGGGCGTTACTATGCTATGGACCGTGACAACAGGTGGAAGAGAACAATCGAAGCTTATGAGGCTATCGCATTTGCAAAGGCACCTTGTCATGATAATGCAGTATCGTTGATTGAGAATAACTATCAAAATAACATAACTGATGAGTTTATCAGGCCCGCAGTAATAGGTGATTATCAAGGTATAAAACCAGAAGATGGAGTGCTGTTGGCTAACTTTCGTGCTGATCGAATGATACAATTAGCAAGTATTTTGCTTGGCAAAACAGATTACGCTAAGGTAGCAAAATTCTCTTCAATTTTAAGTATGATGAAGTATAAAGAAGATCTCAAAATTCCTTATATTTTTCCTCCTACTTCTTTCGCTGATACTCTAGGACAAACAATAGAAGACAATAAATTACGACAATTACGTATCGCCGAAACCGAGAAATACGCTCATGTGACTTTCTTTTTCAATTGTGGAAAAGAAGAACCTTTCTCTGGTGAAGAAAGAATACTCATTCCCTCACCAAAAGTTCAAACTTACGATTTGCAGCCCGAAATGTCAGCCTTCGAGCTCACAGAAAAGCTTGTAGAAAAAATTCACTCCCAAGAATTCGCACTGATAGTTGTAAATTACGCTAATCCTGATATGGTAGGACATACAGGTAATATAAAAGCAGCCGAGAAAGCTGTGCTAGCTGTAGATGATTGTCTTGCAAAAGTGCTGAGTGCTGTTAAAAAGTCAAGCAACACCGCGTTAATTGTCACTGCAGACCATGGTAATGTGGAATGTATGTTCGATGAAGAAAATAATACACCTCATACAGCACACACTCTAAATAAAGTGCCATTTATTGTGTCTTGCAATAATCTAAAACTAAGAGACGGAAGGTTATCTGACATTGCCCCTACTATTTTACAGCTACTTGGAATTAAAAAACCAAACGAAATGACAGGCAGTTCGTTGATTTCTTGCATTACCCTCTGTCATTCCAGCTAGGCAGCGTTATGCACCGGAATGACATCAAATAGATGTGTTTTAACTTAATCCAACTTTTAAATTTTTCGCTGTTAGTACTAATGATTCATTAAAGAAGCTGTCAATATCACCAATACTATCTATATTTTTTGTACTGATAGATTGGTCAATTCTTTTGACCAAATTAGATAAAACTTTATTAGGGCCAATTTCAACAAATTTGTTAATGCCACGGCTTGACATATACAAAACCATTTCTCTCCATTTCACTCTGCTTACAACTTGCTTGGCGAGTAAAGTTTTTATAACTTTGGGATCACTCTCCTCTTTAGCTGTAACATTTGATATCAAAGGAACTATAGGACGGGTTATTTTAATACCCTTCAAAAACTCCAAAACTTTTTCATCAGCAGGTTTCATAAGAGATGAATGAAAAGGCCCACTAACCTGTAATTTAATTAGTTTCCTCACACTCGAGTTTTTGAATAAATCGGGTAACATTTCAAGAGCTTCTCTAGTGCCACTTATAACCACTTGTCCGCCACCGTTATCGTTTGCAATTTCACAAATTCCGTCAATTTGAACTGATTTCAATATATCTTCCACTTCATTTATCTCTGCTCCAAGCAACGCAACCATTCCGCCTTTACATTTCAGTGAAGCTTCATGCATTGCTTCGCTGCGAACTTTCAGCAGCTTGATTGCAGACTCAAGCGTTAACGCTCCTGCAGCACACAGCGCTGTATATTCGCCAACTGAATGCCCACAAACATATTTAACATTGTGATCAGTGAAAAGAGATTTGCCAAACACATGCTCCATAACACGTAGCATTGCAATTGATACTGCCATTATAGCTGGCTGAGCGTTTTCTGTAATGGTTAATTCTTCAATAGGACCGTTGAAGATTAAATGAGACAGCTTTCTATCCAATATGCTATCTACTTCATTAAATACTTGTCTTGCAACGGAAAACTCACTATATAAGCTCTTTCCCATTCCTACAAACTGAGAGCCCTGACCAGGGAAAGCGAAAATCATGATAATTATTACTTATTCCTTATTAAGTATAAGATTTTATTTATTTTTTGTCAATATTTTAGAATAATGATTGACTTAGTGAATTAAGTTCACTAGAATGTTAACTGACTAAAAGTTTATAAACAACAATGAATTATCATAAAATTATTATAGTTATGACAGACGGTCAAGAGTTTGAAACTCGTTCCACTTATGGAAAGGAGGGAGATAGGGTAAAACTTGATAGAGATCCTCTTACTCACCCTGCATGGACTGGAAGTTTGACAAGCGGGTTAGCAAGTAAAACTAGCAAATTAGCTAAGTTTAACGATAAATATGGAAGCATTTTCTAATTCTCCTCCTCTTTAAGTTTTAGAGAGTTTACTGAAGCATGCATAAATACAAAAATATAGGCTATGTTGCTTCTCCATCACCAAAATCGCAGGAAGTATCTAAACTATTAAAGAAACTTAATTTTATCAATATAACAGAAGAAAATAAGTCCGAAATCGATCTATTGATAGTTGTTGGCGGTGATGGCTTTATGCTACGCACTTTGCACAATTACGTCATAGAAAATAAAAACATGCATGTGTATGGGATAAACACTGGCAATGTTGGGTTTTTGATGAATAAATGCTTTAGCTGCAGTGAAGATTTAATTGATCATATAGAGCATGCAACTTCAACTCAGTTAACTTTGCTAAAAATGGAAGCAACAGACACAAGTGGCAAGAGATATCATTACATAGCAGTAAACGAAGTATATGTTTTTAGAAAAGCAAACCAAATAGTAGAAATGAATATCACTATTAATGATAAGCTAAAAGTAGAAAAATTTAGAGGGGACGGAGTAATATTATCTACTCCCACAGGTAGCACTGCATATAACTTCTCTGCCGGTGGCCCAATCTTGCCGCTAAATTCAAATTTACTTGCATTAACCTCTATCAATAGCTATTACCCAAGGCATTGGAATGGAGCGTTAATATCAAACGATACAATCGTACAAATTGACATTAACGACACAAAAAACCGTCCAGCACTTGTAGTATCAGATTACAAAGAATTTCATGATATATCACAGATAAAAATACAAAAAGACCATGAGAACACAATCACTTTGCTTTTTGACAAAGATTACCCTCTGAATGAAAGAATCTTTGATAGACAATTTCTATACTAATAATTATCCGTAAATTGGTATTTACTATATCTTAATAACTATAGCGTAATCAATGCAGCATAGTAATTAATTTTGGAGTGAATATGCCTGGACCAGTAAATGAAGAACAAACAGTAACATTAATTTCTTCCACATCAATAAGTGAAGATGGCGAGATAACACCAGGAATTTTACCAATACCAGCACTTAGGACAAGTACTCCGAAAAAAAATGATGAAAATACAGCTTTAGAAGCTTTGTTAGAGGAAGAATTTAAAGAGAAAAAAAACAGCAATGCTAATTCAAGAGATCCGTTAACTCTTGAGACTCAAGTATCACCTCCTTCCCTAGAAGAAACAAAAGGTGAAGAAACTCATGTTGACGTGCCACAAAATTCAACTCTAAGCAGATCACCTTCTCAAGAGACAGTATTTAGTCCACCTTGGAATAGTGAAATATTAGAAGATTTACAAAGAACTAACAGCTCAAGTATACCTCCAACTGGCTCACTACCATCATACACAAGCGCAGCAGATGGCTCTAAAAAGTCTTTGCTTACAAATAGTAAATTTAACATAAATGACGATGCAATTTTAAAAAATAAAAAAACAAACAGATTCTTGCCAAGAGCAAAGTATGCCATGCAGCAGAAGGGTTTTATAATTTTTGGTGCAAGTGCTATTATACTCAGTATATCTGCAGCTTTATTATATTTACAAGATAAAGCAAAATTTATTGCATTTTTTACAAACAGCCCAAAATATATCACTATACCAGTTATCGCACTTGCTGCATTGCTTGCAATTGGTCCAATATTTTTTGCAACAAGGCAATTTATAGATACTGAAGAACATTCCATTCAAAAAAAAGATGCGGATAAAATTTTAGCTGAGGTGTTGGAGCACCAGCCAAAAGATAAAGCTATAAAATCTGTAAGACTGGAATATAGCAATGGCACTCATTCAAATTTTGTACTTAATGCTTGGGAAGCTAAACAAGGCTTCACTAACATTGACGAAAAAGTAATTACTAGAACTAATAAAATAAAATCAGTAATTAACGACAGACCAATATTTACTGCATTATTTACTGGTGTAGTTGCTGCAAATATAGCGTTTCCTCTAGGGCTACTTGCAACACATGGTGTTAATGGTGTACAAAAATTTTACCAAAACCCTTTGACTAATAACATAGGATTATCATTACTTATAGGTTCTGGTATACTTGCATTATCAATTATATGTCTTGGCGTGCATTATTATAGAAAAACAAATTGCACTAACCTTATATATTCTGAAGAAGAGATTGATCCTAAAGATGTTAATGGGAAATTCATTGAGGAAATAAAACGAGAAAGAACAAATGTTCTTGGGGAAAATCACAGTAAAGACGCTAAACGCAGCAGCTTAACGCTTGAGCAAGTTGTGGTTCAATCTCATAATTGTAAGGATATTGTTTATAGTGTCGGTTAATAAAATGCATGATATAGCTAGTGCAGCCCTACGTCATACCGCGATTCATTCGCGGTATCTCTAGATCCCGCTAACACCTTACTATTACCCACAAATATAAATGTTTGTTGCATAGCTCTTAATGGCATAACTTTTGCTTGAAATAACTGTTTATATGGTGCAATTTACAGCTTTTAGTTGCTAAAATTATAACTCTTAGTTTAATAATTTTAATCTAATAAGCTTTCAGGTTAATAAAATTAAATTATTTGAGTAAATACAATATTATGTTTTTATTTGTGGGTAATAGTAAGCTTCAAAACCTTACTATTACCCACAAGTATAAAATTCATGAGCAAGTTTCCATCCTTCTGCTAAATCAAAGAGACGTTTCCATCCCTTCCACAAAGCTATAGGGCCTGGTTCTAAGTCATTTTTGCGAGCTAAAAACCCTCCTAACTTGGCCACCCACCTCACAATTTCTCTTATAGGTGGTGGTGTCTCAGGATAGTTTTTTGTCTTAAGCATTTTGGTATATAAAACCTTCCATTCGTCGTCAGTCAGTATGAAAGTGCAAGAAAGATTTGGATTTGTTCTAGCTACTAGTGTGATAAAAAATATTCTCCATGCAATTATACTCATTATTGTAAGAAAGCGGATTAATCTATCTGCTGCTTGGAGCCTACATTCTTCAACTTTAAGACCAGATTTCAAAATTTTATGAAAAACCTCTATTCTCCATCTTAAGCAATACCATTGTATTTTTTCTACTGCTTCTTCAAAATTATTAATATTTATATTTGTCAACAAAATCCAGTTCACAGGCTCTTCGCCAAATCATACGCGTCAAGTTAAGGAAATAAAGGTATGAAAGAGATAGAATAATAAGGTATAAGTTCTCCCAGATATACTTTTAGTGAGAGAACCAATGAATAAAATAACTTGCTTATCAAAAAAGCTCAAAGAATTTTTTAATGAAAAAGCAGAGAAAATCTCAATTACAACAAGGTTTATAAAAAGAAAGAGAAAGCTAAAAGGTTCATCATTCGTAAAAGCCATGGTCTTGGGTAATATAGGAGTTGATAATTGTAGCGTAGAAACAATGTGTCAATTACTAAACGAGGACTCGATAGATATAACAAAACAAGGTTTGGATTTTAGATTTACTGAAGAAGCAGTGGAATTTATGAAAAGGATGTATAATGAATCTGTGATTCTCTTTAAAAATATCTTGCAAGTTGATTGCAAAATCTTACAGCAATTTAATAGTGTTAAATTATTGGACAGTAGCTATATTACTCTACCTAACAGTATGGAAGAGATGTATAAAGGTTATGGTACTAGCTACAGTGGCTATGAAAGCAATACTAAGTCTGGAATAAAGTTACAATTAGTTTTCGACTACATGAATCAGATAATAGACCAACTTAATTTAACGGAGGGGGTAAGATCAGACCAGGGATATAGGAAACATTTAAGTAATATATTAAGCAATGATTTGCTAATATCTGATCTCGGTTATTTTGTGCCAAATTCTTTTAAACAAATCAATGAAATAGGAGCTTATTTCATAAGTCGTTATAAATCCGATACCAACATATATGATGTAGAAACAAATCAAAAAATGGAGTTATTAGAATGTTTAGAGGATAAGTTATTTTTAGAAAACGAGGTATTGTTAGGAAAAGAAGCAAAAATTAGAGTAAGAATTATATGTCAGAAACTAACTGAAGAACAGTCTATGGCCAGAAGAAGGAAAGCTAATAGATTAGCAAGATCGCAGGGATATACATCCTCTAAAAGAAATCAAAAATTGTTGAACTGGTCAATATTTATAACTAATGTTCCAGAAAATAAAATTAGTGCTGAGCAAGTATTAACGATTTACAGAGTAAGGTGGCAAATTGAGTTATTATTTAAATTGTATAAAAGCCATATCAGGCTTGATAAGCTAAAAGGAAAGCCATGCAGAGTATTATGTGAACTATATGCTAAATTGTGCGCAATTCTTATATTTCACGGCATAGTTGGTTGCACAGAAGTGAAAAAGAATACAGAACTTAGCTTAACAAAGGCATTTATTGAGCTAAAAAGGCGGGTTAGAGAGTTATTTTTAGTATTAACCAAAATTAATAGTTTAAAAGCATTTCTTAAAAAACTCACTATAACTTGGTCGCGATTTTCATTAAAAGACAAACGTAGAAGGGCTAGAGTATCCACTTTAACCTCTCTAAATTTGCTCACAATCTCTTAACTTGACGCGTATGGGACAATCAAAAAGTGATAGAGAAATTCTGCATAGAAGTGTTAAATATATAACTATCTTTACTTATATCTTAATATAATATTTCTCAGTACCGTCTTTAACACAATTCAATTTTCACACTCATCAGCAGTTAGGCCACTTGCTCGCAAAATAACATCAGTAGAAACACCTGCCTTTGCTAGATTTTTCGCAACTTTGATTTTTTCTATTTTTTTAACCTTTTCTTTACTATCCTTCATACTCCTAGATAAAAATTTTACTAATCCATTCACTAATTCCTGCTCTTCAGTTTTTCTTAGTAAAGTGAGTAGTTCACTATCTTCATTTGTTTTAGGTAGCAGAACTTTAATATTCACTGATAATTGTTCTGCTATTTGATATAATTTGTCAAATGATATGGCAGTGTATCCTATTTCATACTCGTGTATTTCCTTGAGCGTTAAATCAACTTTATTCGCCAAATCTTTCTGAGTATACCTTTTTATCAATCTCCATTCTCTTATTCTTTGCCCTATTCTGTAGTATATAGAATCAGTGCAGACTTCTTTCTCTGTATTATCATACTCGTAAATAGATAAGCCGGTTGCTTGGGAAATTATGTCAACTGAAACCCCTTCTTTCACTAGATTTTTTGCTATTTCCAACCTTGCCTCTTCTTGATTAATTTTTTCGCTAATATGAACAAACCTGACTAATGAAGGTACTATTTTGCCTAACTTTTGATTCTCGTATATTTTCGTTAGATAGAGTATTTCCTCGTCTTCATAGCTGTCTTCCCTTACTATTACTGGTTCAGGTAATAAATCTACAACGTCAACTGATAATACTCTTGCTATTATATATAGTACTTCAATTGGAATAGGAATATACCCATCTTCATAGCTGTTTACTTCTTGGTATGTTAAACCTATTTGACTTGCTAATCCTATTTGAGTATGCCCTCGCATTAACCTACAATTTTCTATTCTTTGCCCTATTCCGTAACTAACATTGCTTGCAGAAACAAACATTTATCCTCCATTTAAGAAAAAAACTTTATTGCTATAATTTTTTTACGAGCTATCCATCTAAAACCATATCAATAGATAAACCTACCGCTTGCAAAATAGTATCAATAGAAATTCCCCCTTTTACTAGATCCTTTGCAACTTTAATCCTTTCTATCTCTCTCACTTTCTCCTCACAAATACGTATCCCTTCAAACAAAGATTTTATTAGTGCATGACGTAGTTCTTGGCTCTCAATTTCTTTGTATTCTTTAATCAAATTCGGTAGCTCATTTTCCACTGTACTACCTTCATCTTTCTCTATTAGTAGATCTGTAATATTAATCGATAACGCTTCTGCCATTTCATATAATTTATCAAGTGGAACAGCAGTCCTTCCTTGTTCATAGTTGCTTATTTCGTCACGTGTTGTATTCATTTTCTCTGCTAAATCCTTTTGAGTATACTCTCTCACGAGCCTCCATTCTTTTATCTTTTTTCCTATTTGGCAGTATATAGAACCAACTTTTTCTTCAATACATTCATCAGCAGGCAGACCAATTGTTTTTGCAACAATATCAACAGAAACTCCTGCTTTAACCAAACCCTTTGCAATTTTTATTTTTTCTGATTTTTTACTACTTTTTTCACTAACTTTGACAAATTTAGTTAATAAACAAAACATCTTACGTAACTCCTGATCATTAATCTTTTTATATTCTCTTACTAGATTTAATATTTCTCCTTCCTCATTTTTAAAGCCGATTTTCTCCTTTGATGCAGTAATGAGATCGGTAATACTTACTGACAATGCACCTGCTATAGCGTACAACCTTTCGATTGAAATTCTACGGTTCCCTTTTTCATATTGAAGTATTACCCAGTACTTTACACCAAGTTTCTCTGCTAAATCTTTCTGAGTGTACCCTCGCTCTAACCTCCAATTTTTTACTTTTTGCCCTACTTCATAGTCTAAACTTCTTTCCACAAAAAGAACCTTGCATATAATATTTTCTATTATAGCTCAAAGGCTCCAGATATAATAGCTAGACTCTGGAACCTTTAAATTGATGAATTAAAGTGCCCTACAAGTTTCTTTACTATTTTCACGTACTTTGTCTGCCCATGAAAACAATTTTTCACTTACTTCCTTCTGCTTTTCACTCCATATGCCACATCTAGTGAAACTACCTTTCTCTACTGCTTCTTTAAGTTTTACTCCCCCGAAAAGGCAATTTTTTCCAATTTCTTCCCCTATTTGTTGTAATTCAGCCCACATTTCCTTGTTTTCTACTCTGACTTGTACTTGATCATATTTTTTTACATCGTGGTACAATATAACATTTAGCTTACCAATGCTTGTAGGAAATTCTAACACAACAGAGCTACCATCTGATACATCAACGTAATTTCTTGCACCTCCTTGCTCCCTTCTAACCCTTACTATTACCCACAAATATAAATGTTTGTTGCATAGCTCTTAATGGCATAACTTTTGCTTGAAATAACTGTTTATATGGTGCAATTTACAGCTTTTAGTTGCTAAAATTATAACTCTTAGTTTAATAATTTTAATCTAATAAGCTTTCAGGTTAATAAAATTAAATTATTTGAGTAAATACAATATTATGTTTTTATTTGTGGGTAATAGTAAGCTTCTAACCTCAACTGCATCATTGCCAATTTTTAAAATATTACTTCCTAACTTTCTGTTTGCTTCCAGTATTTTGGCTACCTCTACCTTACTATTCCCAGAAAATTCTATATACGATGTTGTATTATCTATCTCAACATCTATTAATTCTCCTTCTTGCACAGCATTTTCGCCAGCTTCCTCTAGCTCTTCTAGTTGCTTATCTATCTGTGGCTGAACTTCTGGCTGTAGCTCATTATAGATTTCACCTATCAGTTTATTCTGCAGTAGAGTATCATGAAACTCTGCACCACTTAGCATTAATTTACGTATTAGCTTTTTACGATCAGCCTTATCAAATTTATGAAAATGTGTGCCCAGTATCACATATTCCGCGAAGCTCCATTCTCCATCATTACATGCATTTAGCCTTGCTCCAGAAGCTAGTACTTTGTCTATAACTTTGTGCAATTCATTTACGTTTTTTGCCTCTACTATAGAACTCTTAAACCAGCTCAGCTTCTCTGTATTTGGCTTTATTTTTTGCAAAGCTGAGGCAAATAGATTTTTATCTTCTTGATCACTTACAGGTTTTGTGCCATATATAATCAAGTCCTTTTCCATAGTTGATTTTGTTTTCGCGAACGTTTCTGCTAGGGAAAGGCATTGTATCTTCCAGTTTTATCTCCTTCTGGCTATTAATTTTACTCACAAATTTAGACTGCTCTATATCAACGCTTTCAAGAGCACCAAATATTTTCTTGTGATTAACATTAGTCTTTTTATTCTGATCTTTACTAGTCATATAAACCTCATATTAAAAATACTTTTTAAGTGTACAATAAACTTTGTTATTATACATTATATTACTCATTATAAATTAATATGAGTAGATTTGCAAATACTTTCTGCTATAACAATCCGTTTTCTCTAAAGCTAAAATAACCCCCACTTGTAATGATAATATGATCAAATAATCTAACGCTTACAGTACTACATGCTGCTGCTAAGCTCTTTGTTACTTCTTGATCTTCTTCTGAAGGTTCTAAACTTCCCCCAGGGTGGTTGTGTGACATTATTACTAATGTTGCATTCTTTATTAATGCTTTTCTTGTAATTTCCTTTATGTATACTGGTGCTTTTTCCATTTCACCAATATAGGATTCTTCTCCAATTAGTTGACGCCTTTTATTCAAGTACAGTATTTTTACACATTCCCTTTCTGAGTGGCCTATACTTACGTTTAAGTACTCTACTAGCCCTTGTAAGTCCATTATTGGCTCACTTTTGAGCTTTTCTCTCAGTACCCTTTCTAGTGTTTCCTTAACACACATAATCATTGCTACTGCAGAATCAGTTACTCCTTCTATAACTTTCAGGTCATCCATTTCTCTACCTAAAATCCTTCCTACTCCTGCATAAGTATTCACCAGATTTTTAGCAATTTCTTGAGCTTGCGGCCTTTCATGTACTGCACTTAAAAATGTTTCCATTATTTCACGATCAAGTAGTGCTTTGCCTTTGCTTTCTAATATTCTGAATTCTATTTCTTCTTTATTCTTATTATTATTCATATAATTTACCCTTCACTAACAACAAACTTTTTTTAGATATTTACTGCTGTCTTTTTATCAGCATTGGCATAAAGCCATAGCTTTCGAGTGAAGTCAAATCAATTTTTCAATCTTTTTTGCTTATTTTTTCATTAAGAAGTGAATATATTAATATATGATGATTTTTTTATTTTAAACTTGTTGAATTTCGTCTAAAGAGATTCCTACAGTTTGCAAAATAATGTTGATTGGAATTACTCCTTTCACTAAATCTTTTGCAATTTTCATCTTTTCTGCTCTTTTCACTTTCTCTTCGCAAATTTGTATGCTTTCAAACAGAGATTTTATTAGCGCATAGCGTAATTCTTGACTCCCAATTTTTTTGTATTCTTTTATTAAATCAGGTAGCTCATCTTCTACTATCTCATCAACTATGTTTTTTAAAAAATTTTTTATTGTGTAATTTTGCAACTTGATCCAATCATGTAGGTAATAAAAATCCATTCGTCATAGGAATAGAATTTTATGTCAAACAGCTATTGCCTGCTTAAGCCAATGAATATGTGAATAAGTACTTTAAGTTTGTGTGGACGTACTTATTCACAATATTCATTGTCAGTTGCTACTGTGTGAAGTAATTGCTGCTTTAAGTCTTGCATTAGCAATTACTATAATTTTACGCATAAGAGCTGTTATAGCCACCATCTTCTTCTTACCACTTTCAACAAGCTTAGAATAAAAGGCACCAAGTACAGATTTTGACTTTGTAACAGCTATGGCTGATATGAAGAGCTTTGAACGAACATTACTTCTACCGCCCATAATCCTTCGGTAACCAACAGCTTTACCACTTTCCTTAGGATGAGGTGCTACTCCGGCAAGACTTGCTACTTCTTTTCTACTTAAGTAGCCAAGCTCTGGCATTAAACACAAAAAATCTTGTGATAACTTTTTGCCTATTCCAGGAACTGTTTTAAGGATTTTTTGACGTTGTTGTAGCTCATGGCTTTCATCAATAATTTTTTGTATAGTGTCATTGAGTTCGTTTATTTGATTATTGAAAAATTCAATGGTCTTCTGGCAACTTTCCTTTATATGGTCATTTTCAGGAGCTTCCAGTCTACACTTTTCCTGAGTTCTCATTTGCGTAATGTCATCACGACGTTGACACAGTGCAGCTAGAGTTGATTGTTCTTTTGAAGTAGGTACAAATAGAGAGAGAGTTTTATGGCGTTCACATCCGTATTGAGCAAGAGCCATCGCATCTGATTTATCAGACTTTGCTAAAGTTCCGTGAGACAAGATAAAACTTTTTACTTTTCGAGTATTTGCTTGATGTACTGCAATATTCTTGCCAACAAGAAAATGTGATAAACCAAGCTCATATTTGCCCGTATTTTCTAAAGTTACCAAAGAATTAGGTAAGATATCTGAAAACTTTTTAAACAACAGTTGCCAACCATCAGCATTATTGTCGAACTTGATAATGTTATTTTGGTTGTAAACTGCAGCAACATTTTTAAATTTTCCGATGTCAATGCCAATAAAATTTTGATAAGATGTAACCATAATAAACCTCGATAGTTTTAGTTAATTTAAGATTGTAAACGGGCGTATATATATTTCCCAAACAACTATTCAAACGTATCGAGAGATAGGGCTAGTGTACCTTGATACAAACGGTTGTAATACCAATTGGTTTTCGGTCGCACACGCCCGTGATAACTCTATTCCTATAGTGAGTAGAGTTATCTTCCCTCTTACTTCATTTATATCATGTTTTTAACTTACAATCTTCCTCTATGAGCAGATCTGTAATGCTAATTGATAATGTTTCTGCTATTGCATATAATTTTTCCAGTGGAATGGCCACACGTCCTTGCTCATAGTTGCTTATTTCGTCACGTGTTGTATCCATTTTCTCAGCCAAATCCTTTTGAGTATACTCTCTTCCATTCTTTTATCTTCTTTCCTATTTGGCAGTAAATAGAACCTCCTTTTTCTTCAACACATTCATCAGCAGAGAGACCAATTGTTTTTGCAACAATATCAACAGAAACTCCTCCTTTAACCAGACCCTTTGCAATTTTTATTTTCTCTGCTTTTTTACTACTTTTCTCACTAATTTGAACAAACTTGGTTAGTAAACAAAATATCTTACGTAACTCTTGATCATTAATCTTTTTATATTCTCTTACTAGATTTAGTATTTCTTCTCCCTCATCTTCAAGACAGATTTTTTCATTTGATACAGGAATTAGGTCTACAATACCAATCGACAATATCTCTGCTATAGCATACAACTTTTCAATCGAAATTTTACGTGTTCCTTTTTCATATTGTAGTACTACTTGATACGTTACACTGACTTTCTTCGCTAAATCTTTTTGAGTATATCCTCGCTTTAACCTCCAGTTCCTTACTTTTTGTGCTATCTGATACCTTATTGAGATGTTTGCCATAAATATTATACATGTTAATACTACCAAACAAAGATATACAAAAACTTCTATGTTTGCATTTTAGTTGAATATTTCTTCACAATTGTGTATAATTATTAATGCTTTTTATCTTACTTTCTCATGGCTCTTTCTAAGTTTCTCGATCCAAAGCTGGACCTGACCTTTAAGAAAATTTTTGGTACTGAAAAAAATAAGAATATCCTTATCCATTTTTTGAATGATATTTTGGGATTTACTGAAATAAATACTATACAAGATGTCGAATTCCTTAGCACCATTATGGATCATGAAATTGCCTCTGATAAGCAGAGTATTGTTGATGTCCTGTGCAGAGATTCCACTGGGGCCAGATACGTGATTGAGATGCAACTCGCTCGTGATAGAGGCTTTGAAAAACGCGCTCAACTTTATGCTGCTAAGGCTTACTCGAGGCAAGCTGATAAAGGTGGTAAGTATATTGATTTAAAGAAGGTTTTCTTTATTGCTATTTCTAATTGTAATTTATTTCCTGATAAGCTTGATTATATATCTAGCCATACCATAAGAGATGAAAAAACTAACGAGCATGACTTAAAAGATTTTCAATTTATCTTCATTGAGCTGCCAAAGTTTCCTAAAAGCAGGGAAGAGCAGCTAGAAAATGTAATAGACCGTTGGCTATTTTTCTTTAAATATGCAGAAGAAACAACTGATGAAGATTTGAGAAGAATAGCAGAAAAATCACCAATAATAAAATTAGCATATGATGAGTTAGATAAGTTTCATTGGAATGAGAAGGATCTCCTAGCTTATGAAGAAAGGGTAATGGATTTACAGAAAGAAGCTGCTATCTTGGAACAAAAACTCGATGATGCTACTCACAAAGGTAGACAAGAAGGCATCCAAATCGGCCATGAAAAAGGCAGAGTGGAAGGTCGCAAAGAAAGGGATATTGAAGTAGCCAAAAACTCACTCAAGGCCAGTGTCCCTATAGATGTTATAGCTCAAATTACCGGTCTCTCTCATTCTGAAATTTTACAACTCAGGGAAAAAACATAAATACTACAACTTATTCACTTCAACATTTATGAAAATCTTTCCTCAGTTAAACATATCCTATAATTAAGAGTCTAATGAACTGTCTAAAACAGCTATAAAGATTGCACATAGAATTATATAAATTACTATCATAACGTTACCCAAACTTCTATATCAAAGCTATGTGCTATAAGTTCAATATGGAAAACACATTAACCACTTAGCATTTAATGTCTACTTCATCCATTTTAGTATTAGGACCATCAAACTTGGTCTGGTATCCCTAATTATTTTGGCTACCTTCACTTTAAATTTTCCACTACTTGGCATTTTATAGCTGCACCTCTTATATTATAACCTACCTATTGATATTACCTCCAAGCTTAGTTACTCCTATCTCAGAAAGACAAGTTGATACTTTTGAATGGCTGTGAACTGAAGCATTACTTAAATAACTTTGAGGCTCTAAACTCATTTGCTTTGCACCATCAACTTCTAATGTACCATCTCCATTGTGTAATATCTGCTGTATTGATTGATTTAGTACAACATTTAGCCTGCTATTAAACTCTACCATAAACTTGTCAAGCTTCTTCGAACTTAACTTACCAGGACATCCTGCTTCTCTACCAGGACATGCTTTCTCTAAATACGAACTTAAAACTCCTGAGATCTCATCAAATTTACCACTCATGATTTTCCCTGTAACTTCTTTCTGTATTTCCACAAAATCAATATTCAATCGATGCATTGATACACCACTTTTTAATCCAGCTTGCTCTACTACTTTCTCAAATTCCTTTGTAATATTGAGTGTATATCCCTGTGCCTCTAGTGGGGATATAGACTGACCTACTGTAGAAATATACTTTTGACCTGTAACTTTTCTAATTAATAAATCAAGTAACATTATTGTACCATTTACATCAATTGGTGCACTAATTTGTGAGATTGAACTTTGAGTGAATGTTTTCTCAGGTAAAGCAGCTCTAGAACCTAATAACCCACCTATAGAGCTCTTTACCCAACCAAATAAATCATTTATCCATGAAGATGGCTTATTCCCTACACTTGTAGCTTTTTCCTTGTTATAGCCTGTATCATCACCCTGCAATGAATTCTTTGACACATCTTGCCTAGCTACTATCTCAGGTTGATTACTTAAATCTATAGCAAGAGGTTTATGTGATAAGTGACTATGATGACGATCGTGATCCCCATGATGATGACGGCGTTTACGTTGTACAGGTTTTCCTCTTTCTCTTTCGATCCCTTCTAAATATTGCACAACACTATCATGTCCTTTATCTCTAGCAATATCTAGTGGTGTTCTGCCATATCTATTCTTAATACTAATGTGTGCTCCATTCTCCATGAACTTTTTTACTGTACTCAAGTAGCCTTCCTCAGCAGCCTTATATAGAGGGGTGCTACCATAGTCATTCCGAATATTAATATCAGCATTGTTCTCTATGAGCTTCCCTACTACATCTAAGCGACCTTCTTTAGCAGCCAAATGCAGAGGAGTACGATAAAAATTGCCATCTCGGGCAGCAATATTAGCCCCTCTCCTTATGAGCTCTTTTACTACATCTGAAAAACCTTCTCCAGCAGCGCAGTGTAGAGGAGTTTCATCAAAGCGGTTCTTAACATCAACTCTAGCACCGTTCTCTATGAGCTCTTTTACCATACACAAGTAACCCTTTTTAGCTGCTAGGTGCAGAGGAGTATTACGATCATTATTTCTGATGTTAATATTAGCACCTCGACTTACAAGACTTTTAATTTTACCAGAACAGCTATCTTGTGTCGCATTTGACAATTCTCTATCTAAATCCAATTGTGCTTGTCTTAAAAACTCTACTATGTCTCTACAATTCCTTCGAATAGCCAAGCTTAAAGGCGTTTGGCCATACATATCTGTAGCGTTGACATTAGCACCTTTATTAAAAAGAAGCTTTATTATATCCAAACTGCCTGCTTTAACAGCAAGATGCAAGGGTCTTTCATTGTATGCGTTTCGAGACTCAATATCAGCGCCTTGATCAATAAGAAACTTAGCTATGTCTAATTTACCCTCCTGAATAGCCCAGCGCAGAACATGAATGTCTTTATCTCTGATGCTAAAATACCCTCTATTAAAAAGAGTTATGACTGAGTGCAGTCTACACATTTGAATAGCAATGATAGTTAAGTATAAATACCTTAATTCATCCCCACCTTCAAAATTAGTACTTTTAATTAAATGTTTAGCTTTATTAAAATTATCTTTCGCTATAACATTGAGCACCAGTTTTTTTAATAAAATTACTTTTTCCTTATTAAACTCCACTATAACATCTTCTGGATTACAAATAGAAGTTATACATTTTGAGTTAGAAACCACTGCATCATTAAAAGCAAACATTATTTCTTTTGCTGGCTGATAAGTATTCCAATTTTCTACTTTTACAAGAGTGTTATTTTTATGTGATAGCAATAAGATATCATTCATAACTTTCATATCGAAATTTAATATAGACTTATCTTTTAAATCAACTAAACCAATATCATTTTTGTTAACAGGTTGGTTATGATAAATCTGTAACCCTTGCTCATCTGGTTTATAATATCTGAAAGAACTAAATTTATCAGCTCTTTCTCCAAATTCTCCTGGTTCCACAATTCTATTATTTAGCCTTATGGATAAATCCCAATTTTTATGAACAAAAGAATAATAATTCGATATTGATAATGCCCCTCTATCTGATAACAATAGCAAATCATTATTTAGCTTCAAAAAAAGCACTTTATCTGAATCAAACGTGAAACAATTATGATGATTTAACAGGTCAGTACCATTAACACTGAATCTTCCATCTACTTTAAAGCTATGAGAACAATAATCACGCTCTAGTTCCCCATTTTGAAATTTGTAATATTCTTTTCCGTCAAATGTAACTGTAACATCTTTATAATCTGGTAGCAAAGTTACATGTAAATCATTTTTGTTAACCTTTATTTCTCCTTTATCATTTCCTATAAATTGTATATCGCTTAATGTACAATTTAATTGGCTAAAATCTAGTATACCATTTGCTTGAGCAATCGTAATATTAGCGTTTCTGTTATCGAAGAGATAAAGATGACTTATATTACTTGGAGCTTCCCAGTAAAAATTATGATGCTCTTTATCAGGATAAAAAATATGATTGCTAGAGCCACCTATAGTGCTATGATAATTGGCGCTTGATAATTGCTTTGTAATACTAAAGTTTGAATTGTCTATTTTTCTTAAATTATCCAATTCATCATCTAACACAACGTCATTACCTACGCTTTTTGTTACATGTAAGTTTGTTACTACACCAGTTTTATTGTCTACTTTTGTCGGAGTTACAAACGAACCATCTGCTGTTTTTACCAATATCTGTTTATCTATACTTATAAAAGCTCCACTTTTATTATAGATGGTTGTTATATTATTAGTATGAGTGATATTACCTATATCACTAAGATTTATTGGTAATAATACTAAACCCTTTCCATAAATAGAATCACCAAAATAACCCTTTATTGTAGTAAAGTTCTTTGCTGTTATTACATCATTGCCACCTTTACCGTCTGTATAATCTGCATAAGAAACTTTTATATGATTAGCTTTGTTGCTGCCAACAATAGAATGTATGTTTATTGAATCTGTAGTAAGATTACCTTGTGTTATGACTATGTTCTTTTGCCCATCTGCCCCTAAATCACAAGAAAACTTTCCTGCTATGTAAAAGAAATTTCTACCTGGATTATGTACCTTACAGCTATCCAGCGACTTTTCAAAATAGTACCTATTTTCTATCTTATCTCTCCTATCTCGATCACCATTTAAAATATCCTTTTCTTGAAAAACAACATTAATATTAGCATCTTGAGATAGTATATGATACATGCTCCCATACCCACGGGAATTTGTATTTCTATATATAACCGCATTATAACAGTCGCTAGGATACTCTTGTAAAAACCACTTTTCAAATGTTCTATTCAATAATACGTTGCTATGATCATATAAACTATCACATCCTGAACCAATTCCATTTACAACACAGTCAGTACATGAAGGATTATCAACTTGTACTTTAACATCACTATCACGTGGTCCGCAAACGACACTATAACTCTCAATGTTTGTAGGAACCACCCTAGAATTAATATCACTGATATGAAATGGATGTGTAACATTTGTATTGAATCCAAAACCAAACTTAGTATCAACTATTTTTGTGTTAGTACGACAGTAAACTCTGAAGAGTTGTATTTCCGCATCACCACGCTCCTCCTTTGTAGCCAATATATAAGGCAATGACATAACTATTTTATCATAATTATTTTTATATTGGCTTATAAGCTTTGATACATATTGTTTATATATACTTTCTGCTTCTATGTCATCTTTTATATAATCTGGTACTTTTTTACCAAGAAAGAAATCCCAATAAAGATCATGTCTCTCCTGATCTGTAAGATTCATTTGTTCTGTTAATTTTTCTACTTCAAGTCCTGCTTCTACAAACTGTGCTATAATGATTACAGCAACTGAAACAGCGGCACCAACTGGACCAGCAAATTCTCCTATTATTCCAGCTTCCATACCTATAGCTGACATTGTCTCAGTAACAACCGCAGGTACATCTGCAGCTATAAAAATGGAATTAGTTGCAATGTTTAGGTCAGCAATCTTTATATCTACTGGATCTGTTGCACTCTGATGAGCCTTTATTGACTCCGCTAACCCTAAAAATGCTGCAAAATTACCTATAGCACGTCCCATAACTGGCGCAAACCCCTTTAGCATCTGAGAATCAAGCTTTGTTCCTAACTCTAATATCTTTCCAGAGATTTTTTCGCCAATCTTTGGCATTACCCAGAGATTTAATGCATCATAGCCTAATCCTTCTATGTCTCCATTTACTATATGTTTACCAACTAAAAACATTGTAAAGGCAAAACCTGCACCTTCTGCTACTTTTCCTATTTTTTCTGCTACTCCATATCTTCTCAGGATATTTTCTATTTCTTCTTTATTTTCTACATTGTTCTTCATTTCCTTCACAATATCTCTAATCTCTGGATCTATTGAATTTAGATCTATATTTTTGAGCTTTACTATAAGAGCTTCTTTGATACTTGGATCTATAGTTCCTTCTTTGAACATCTGATCAGATACCTTAAAAAGTTGATCATAAAACTCAATGCTTTTTGCTCTTTCCCTCATCTTATCAGTATTGAATAGTTCTTTCATAAACTCTTCTTTTCTCTCTTTCTCTTCAATGCTCTCTTCATCATTCGAGTCTATGCATAATACATCCACATTTCTCACTCTCCTTCTCTTGGGGCATCCAGCAAGTGGAGATCCTGGTCTTTTCTTTTCAGGAGAGCTACTGGAAGTATGGTCAACTTTAACATCCTGCGCGCTTACCTTGATTACATTATTCTTGTCTCTGGCTCTAATATTGAAAACCATAGCTACATGCTTAGCTGTCTTTTTATCAGTGAAGGACCTGAGAACTTTATATTTCTCACTCAGCTGTTCTTTTGCTTGCTTTAGTTTACTATTTGCATCGTTATCACTATTAGCAAGTTTTAACTCTATGATAATTGGATCATCTTCTATGAAAGAGTCATCATTTTCTGATAGTTGTGTAAAAGATAACGCTAGGTCTATCCTCCCTTGTGGAGATGCATTAGATTCCATATACACTCTAATCTCTTTACCATCTTCAGTTTCTTCATTTATAAATAAGCCTTGTATTATTGCTTGAAAGTCTATTTCTTTTTTGATTAATCCCTTGAAAGGAAACAAGACTTCCGCTAAAGGAGACAATGATTCTCCTAGTTTCCTATCACTTCTTTTTTTGTCACCACTTGTTCTTTCTATGTCAATACTTTTCCGTAGACCTTTAACTAAATTACCAACCTTAACATTCTCTATCTTTTCGAATTGACCCTGAAACTTACCTTGAGAACTACCAGAGACTTTTTCTATATTTATACCCTGATAATAAGATTTATCTTCTTCCCCTTCTACTTCAAATCCATCTGGTTTATGCTGTACTCCCGTGTTTATTGTTACATCAATTTTAACTGCAGAATTGATTCTCAGCCCATCAATTGGGGGAGTCCTTTTACTATCAGATTCCTTTTTCCCCCTAAGTGCTCTCTGCTCACCACTACGTTCTATAATATTTAATATTACTGCCTCACTCTTGGCCTGGTTTGATAGCACAAGTGTGGTAGCTTCTCTTCCTATACTTTCATCTTGATTCGTATAAGTAAAAATATATTTATCTAATTCATCATCGTCTACAGCTAAAACCTGCCCAAATACTAATTTACTCAAATAATGGCGATTATGGCTCTGAATTGAATGATATAAATTCTTCAATTCACCCTTTAAAACATTTTTAATTTCACTTATACGATTCTGATTGAACCTTTTCATCTCTTCTAATAATCGCTGCAGGAAGCCTTGCGATTGAAAAATCTTAGCTTGTTCTGTCTTTACTTCAGCACAACTCATCCCTAATATAACCGCCTCTTCTGCTTTAGTTCTAACGCTTAGGTTATATAGGTAGCCTTTGTTCTTGATCTGTGCTATGGCTTCATCAGCAGTATGACCTTCTCCTTTAAACTCAACAACTACTGGAATAGGTTTTGGGTTCATCCTGTCATTTGTACCTTTTCTCGTACGTGACATAAATATCAGATCTGCACGTCCATTACCTGCGGTACGTTCAGCGTAACAGTTAAGATCATAGCGATATTTAAAGTTTAATGCTAAAGCTCCATAGTGAAACCCATGATACGCTGCTTCTGAATTGCTTAGCGAAAATTTTTCTTGATTATCTCGATATACGCTAGCAAATTCTTTGAAAATTTTTTCCGTACTACCTATTACTTCCTTTATATCTCCATTAGAAAGCTCTTTAAATGAATCTTCTAAGTTTATAGACTGAGCTACACTAATCTCTTTAAATTCGTTATTAACCTGAGATTGAGAAGATGCTGCTATCTTAAATTTTTCTTTTACTCTACCTATCTGCCATTTATGTAGTCTGAATGATTTATTGCCTGGTTCTCCTTCAGTACAAATACGGAACACATGTTCATCTACGTTATCTATATCAGAAATACCCAATTTTCCCGCTATTTCCTTAAGTTCATCGTCACTATAACGATACTTATCTTCTGGATTTCTACCACCTGTAATTCCATCATTCGTAAAAACTCTAAGGGCTACTTGCTTCTTTCCATCTTTTTTAAGAGAAAAACATAGCTTTACAACATTAGCTTTACCTTTTTTTCTACTATCTTGTACACCAACCTCAGTATGCTTAACATATACCTTATCGATACCAAGCTTTTCTACTAGCCCACTTTCAGGAAGTATTAAAACTGAACCTAAAATACCATGAATAAAAAACTCTGGATCAGACGTCGAGCCAATATCTGGAGTCTCACTAAGAAATAAACTAAACTTTTCAGCAAACCCTACGGGCTTTTCTTTATCCACCGCAAGAATTGGATTACCTTTATCGTTACCTAAGTTAATTGGTTCTGTAAGTAACAATTCTATTAATTCAGGCTTATGTTTAATGTGTTTTGTTTTAGCTGTTGCTTTTGGCACTTTTCCACCTATTTTTTCATACTACGTGCTACTTCTTTAAATTCTATACTATGAAGCCTTTTAGCTGGACTACTATCACTTTCTTCCATACTTCTCTTTTTGTTACCTTTGTGAATAAGGTCATCCAGCAACTGAAAAGCCTTATTCCACATATCCTTTTCTTTCTCTAACTTTTCTTCCGAGCGACGGCATATGATACGTTCCTTGAACTTTTCTTTAAACTTAATTATTACTTCTTTGGACAATATACACTCCTGAATAAAGAATTTTAGTAAATCCCATTTATTGTTATAAATTAAACTCTCACAGATATCCTTACCTTCACGGTAAAAAATGATTTTTTCTTTTTCAATAAGAGTTGCATCTTTTAAAATTAGCTTAACATTCTCTTTATCTTCAATCTTAAGTAACTTTGACAATAGAGACCCACTAGAACATTCATCTATAACATACCTTTTATGAGCATCTGGGCTTTGCTGCCAAAATTTCCCAAAAAGCTTTTGATAGTCATAATCTTTGTGGCCCTCTATCACTTTATCGACCATTTCCCTCAAAAAATAATTACAATCCTTTCCAGAAAGAAAATCCCACATACGACTCACCGTTTTCATAAAGAAACTTTGCCAAGGCCAATCTAACAAGCATTTTAACACTTCATAAGGGTAGCTTTTAAATACTTCTGTTTGTTGCTCTTCATTCATTTGTGAGAGTAAAAAACATAAAACATCAGCATAGTGTTCTTTAGGAAGGTCAGTACGATTGCGAGCAGAGTCACAACGTCTATCTGCTACATATCCTGCAGATCTTACTAACGACTCTTCTTTTTCCTTGGAAGTTAGTTTTTGCAAAAAATACTCAGTTGCCGCTTTATTACCACCAACTGCTGCATATTCAAATGCATATTGATAAGGAGAACACTTACTTTGCCATCTTCTTTCAATCATATTATCCAGCTTATTCACTTCTCCTTTTGTATAATATGTCCAAAGAACCACTAATTCCTGCTGCCTAACTTTTCTTGGATCTTCTTCGCTATAAAAAGACTTTCTGCGATTTTCAGGCATCTTGCTCCATAGTTCCCGAATATCATCCTCTAAACAGTAAATACATGCCAGTCTATAGCGTCTGGTAATATCTAAATTCTCATCTTTAATTAACACCACTGCTGTTTCCTTTTTATCTACTGTCCCTTGTGGTGTCCAACAAAGCTCATTTGGCAGATCTATACCAAGATAGGAGTTTTGATCATGATACTCCCTCCACTTTAATATCTCCAGGCCTATTGGTTTGATAAAGTTCAATACTTTCTTTTTTAGGGGTTCTGGTAACAGGAGCTCTGGTATTTTTTCTATTACCTTATCTTCTACTACTTGCCACTCTTTCCGTCTTTCACTGAGAATTAACGATCGAAAATAGAACCTTGCCGTCAAGGCCCTAATGTCGTCCTGGTTCCACAATGTGATAGCTATCTTAACTAGAGTTATATGCTCAAGCGATGGCGTTAAAGTGTAATTCATTATTTGCCTCACTAAAATGCTTAATATATCATGATTTTCTATTTATTAAAGAAAAAAATTATACCAACCTTCGTTACTGAAAAGACAAATAGGACATATTATAAATTCGCCTTAGTTTTTACTCTCAAATGAATTGCTATTAATTTAGTATTGTATTTTGCTAAGAAATTAAGTGATATAACCATTTCCAGCATTAAAAACCAAGGGCCGTGAGAACACTTTTCTTTGGGATGGCATGGTCTTCCAAACGATACATACGAACTTTTTTATATGGTGATTTTATTATACGCTGA
This sequence comes from Wolbachia endosymbiont (group A) of Cydia splendana, assembly GCF_947179475.1. Classification (NCBI taxonomy): domain Bacteria; kingdom Pseudomonadati; phylum Pseudomonadota; class Alphaproteobacteria; order Rickettsiales; family Anaplasmataceae; genus Wolbachia; species Wolbachia endosymbiont (group A) of Cydia splendana. The sequence goes on along the minus strand of NZ_CAMXBP010000001.1, from coordinate 6,586 downwards.
AATCACCTATATTGGCTTACTTTCGCTAAATCTACATATGAACTGTTTTGCCTAACTTTGTTGTAAAAATTCCAAGCTTTTACTTTTAAAACGCCGCTTTTGTTTAAATTGTTCTCACAACAGTACGTACTTTTTTATGCTTTTGAGACACAAACAGTAAACAAAAGAATTTGCTTCCACACTGGTTGCCATGGTATTTCTATAGAATATCTAATTTGCTAATAGCTCAAGATTAACCGTATGCAAAACTCTTGAGAAAAGAAAACGCACTAATTATAAGCTGTGGACCTTTTACTATTACAATAAGAGCAAATAATATTCCACACAAGGATACCAACACTCCAAGTATCGAGACAAGCCCGTCTTTATTCATAATACCAAGTGAAATAAGAGTCGTACCGATTGCTGGAATGAAGTGAGTCAACGGAAGCGGATTGGCTATCACCAATACGCAAACCAGCATTATAAATGCCAAAATCTTTTCACCTGGCCCACAGAAGATAAAAGACATTCTCGGTTTCATGAACTTTTCTATTTTTTTTAATGCAGGTAAAGTTTTTTTAACCACAAGGGCTAATGTTGAACGTTTAAAGGATTTCCTTTCCAACCAACGTGGCATCCAGGGAGAATGAAACCCAAGCAGAAGTTGTAATGAAAACAAGATTAAAGGTATAGAAAGAATAGTTGTATAACCAGGTGGAACCGGTATAGGCACCGATAGCGGCAAGGAGAAGATGATTATTAAAATACCAAAACCACGTTCTTGTAAAGCTGTTTTAATGTCAAACAATGTCACTTTATCACTATCAGCAGTACCAGTACCTGCAACCTCTTTTAGAATGTCAGATGCTAATTTTTTATCTTCAGTCAAATTCTTACCCCTTTTCACAATTACCTTTTAACCAAACGACCCAATAATTAGCATAATCACTACTATAACACAACATCTATTCTTGATTTAACTGATTCATTCCTCTTTGAATTTCATACTTATGGTCTTATCTGTTTCGATACAAATTTTCGTTATTAGAAGATAAATGAGGTATATTATGAATTTGCTTAAACTCTTCAATTATAGGCAAAAAGGCCCTTTATACTGTACTAATAATGGTATTAGCTACGTGCTTTAACGTTATTATAATATTTTGCATATAAACCTATTTTATAAAAATTCACAATATGAATTAGTAAATAAATTATGTTTAAATCAGTTGCGTATATAGTAAATATAATGCATTGTGTGCCTTTGTTAATAGAAAGGTATAAGTATGCCTAGTTCAAGGCCTTACTATTACCCACAAATATAAATGTTTGTTGCATAGCTCTTAATGGCATAACTTTTGCTTGAAATAACTGTTTATATGGTGCAATTTACAGCTTTTAGTTGCTAAAATTATAACTCTTAGTTTAATAATTTTAATCTAATAAGCTTTCAGGTTAATAAAATTAAATTATTTGAGTAAATACAATACTATGTTTTTATTTGTGGGTAATAGTAAGGTTCAAGGCAGGTAGTACAATATAACTCATTTGATAGTAATAACCTTGAAGACACTACTTTGCCTTGCGTATTTAAAGATTTTACGATTACTTCTGAAGCTTACTATTACCCACAAATATAAATGTTTGTTGCATAGCTCTTAATGGCATAACTTTTGCTTGAAATAACTGTTTATATGGTGCAATTTACAGCTTTTAGTTGCTAAAATTATAACTCTTAGTTTAATAATTTTAATCTAATAAGCTTTCAGGTTAATAAAATTAAATTATTTGAGTAAATACAATATTATGTTTTTATTTGTGGGTAATAGTAAGCTTCTGAAGAGATATTTGAGATTGGTAGTGAGGGTAACCAAGTAATAGATAATTCAGATGGTGAAATAGAAAGGCTGCAACAAGAAAACTTTGATCTCAAGAAAAATGAAAAGCTCTTGGAATGCTATAAAGGTATAGCGGAAGAGTATGATCAAGAAGTGAGTGAGCTCAGCAAGAAAAATCAGATCCTAGAAAAGAAAATTAAAGAGCTTGAAGCTCAATTACAAAGAAAAACAAGAGAATTAACTAAAAATGGCCAAGAAATTGAACAGCTAAAACAAGAAATAGAAAAAGTATTATTGGACGTGAAGAATAAAAATGACATAATAGGGAACTTGGACAGCAAATTAGAAGATATGAAGAGTGAAATACAGATGATAGACAAAAAAAATGAAGAGTTACAGCAAAGGTTAAATTTGGTTGAATCTAACTCAAGTAGACTAAGAAAAGAAAGTGTAGTGCTGGTAGACAGTATAGAGGATTTGAAGAGTAATTATGAAAACCAGATATTAGAAAAAGATAAGGAACTTAATGATGTAATAGGCCAGCTCTATGTTTATTTATCAGAGCGTGAAGAACTGTTTGCAGAATTTAGTTCATTGCAGAATGAAAATGAGAGTTTAAAACAGAAAAACTTCTATATTAGTAATGAAGTGTCTCTTGAAGATGAATTAAACAAAGAAAACGTAAGAAAAGAAATAGTAAGACCTCAGTCTACAACAAAAGTGGAAATGAGGCGTATCAATGATAATGATGACCAGGAATCAATATGGCTATATAGAGAAGCAGAAGATTATCAAACAGGTGAAGATAAAAAACCTAAAAATACTAACTACGACATTGGAGTATGGAATGAAGATGACGATGAAAGTAGCGATGATCAAAAATCAACCTGGCTGTACGAAAAAGTAGAAAACAATCAAGATTATCGAACAAGTGAAGACAAAAACCTTGAAAACACTGATTACGATATTGAAGTATGGAATAAAGATGACGATGAAAGTAGCAATGATCAGGAATCAACTAGTGAAAGTGACTATAATGTTAGCTATTGCTTTGATTATGATGAAATTGTTGGTAGGACCTACGGTCAACTAGTCTACAATGCAAACATAATACGTAAAAAAGATTCTTTTTCCTTAGCAAAAGTAAAATTAAGAGAAAGAGAAAGAGAAAAATATGAAAGTATTTGGCAAAAAATAGATAATATTCATGATGAATTGGATGCTTTGGGTAACTATGGTAATGAAGAGGATTATGAAGAGTGCAATAAAAGACTTGATAAAATTGTAAGCGAGGCGCTGAAACAAAGAGTAATGTTCACTCTTCCGTATAAAGCTAATATATCTTTAGTGGATCGCATAATTGATACATTGCAAAAGCTATATTTTTCTTACGATACTACCCGAATTTATGGATTTTTAGATGAGAAAAAGATATTGCAAATAGTATCAAGAGGTGCGTCTTTAAATAGATTTAGCGATGAAGAACATGGCGATTTCGTGAACATAATTTGCTCAGATAGATACGCTCTAGATCAACGAGAAAAAATACTTTTAGAACTTAAGGACTTGGTGTACAAAAGTATCGTAGACGTAAGTGTAAAAACTGATGATCATGATTTTGAGTTAGAGATGGACAATGGACACTTTTGTATAAAATATCCAAAAGATAGTGTTGTCGAAGTTGCAAGAATATTCAACAATAAAAAAGCTAAAAATTTAGGTCTGGAAATTGGTATGCTTCAAGTTGGAGAAAGTATAGTTAGAGTTGAAAATGAAGAAGGAGTTAGGAATTACACCGACATTTCGGAGGGTAGAATTGAAATGTCTTTTACTACTTACTTTGGGAAGGTCAGTGTTTATTTATCTCCTAGTGATAGAGATAATAATAAAATAGAAGTAAAGCTCGCCAACGAAGAAAGCATAGCACGTTTTAGTAAGTTGGAGGATAAATCAAGTTTAGGGGGGAGCTGTCTTTTAGGAGGAAAAAATGTTTCTATAGGCATAGAAGATGGTTATTTTGAAATAAACAGTGACGTTTCTGAAGAGTTAGCTAAAACTATGAAACAGTCAGATTGTACAATAGAAAAATCATATGTTCCATCTAGCTTTATGAAAGAAGCTTATTGCAATCAGTTAGTAAATGAAAGGGGAATTTAAAAATCAGGCTCAAATATTTCAAAAATAACCATTCAAAGCAGCATTTTTTATACAACTTCGTTTTCAATCTATCTGGAAAGAAGATATCAAGTATTCAAAGTCCAATTCGACAAATCCATAGTCCATTCTTCCTCTAGCTTTTTTATCACTAATCCAAAATTTAGGTATAATACCAAATATCATAAATAAGTAGGCAAATAACTCACAGAACAAATAGTTTTGATCGAACTTTCCGTAATATTACGAATGAATGCACATATAGTATCCTCCAATAAACTAACAGAGTCATATATTCTATTTTTAATGAGATTGTCTTTCAAATATTGCCATAAATGCTCTACTGGATTTAACTCTGGTGAATATGGAGGTAAGTAGATTAAGGTAATATTTTGTGGTATTTTTAAACCTTTGGATCTATGCCATCCTGCACAATCCACAATAAGAAATGCCTCCCTTGTTCCTAAATATTGTGACATCTGCTCAAGGAATATATTCATACAATCAGTATTGACGTTTGGTGCGAATAAACTAGAAGTCTCTCCATTTCTAGGATTAACTGCACTATAGAGATAAAAGTTTTGCCTACCTAATTTCACCTTAACCTGTGTCCTAATGCCTTTTTTAAACCTTACTATTACCCACAAATAAAAACATAGTATTGTATTTACTCAAATAATTTAATTTTATTAACCTGAAAGCTTATTAGATTAAAATTATTAAACTAAGAGTTATAATTTTAGCAACTAAAAGCTGTAAATTGCACCATATAAACAGTTATTTCAAGCAAAAGTTATGCCATTAAGAGCTATGCAACAAACATTTATATTTGTGGGTAATAGTAAGTTTTTAAACCACCCGTGTCCAATCTTTGAATGTGTGCCAAACCGCGATTCATCGAAGAAAAATAGCTCTTTTTCGGGATACGTGACAATAGTTTCATTAAGATTTTTTTTTAAACTTTTCTTGTTTATTTTTATCCTGTTTATTGTGCACAGGCCTTGGAGTAATATACGAAAAACCTAACTTTTGCATCAGTCCATGTGCTGTAGACTTACTTACCTCAATAGAAAACATTTTCTCAATTATGATTTTTAATTTCTTAGCCGTTAGGTTGGCTCCTTCTTCTGCTATGACATTTTTAATTTCTTCTTGCTGCTTGTAGCTCAACTTCGGCTTTACTCCACGTCCTGGTTGTATTTTAAACGCATCGACTCCTCCTTCCTTAAATCTTGTAATCCACTTCATCAATGTAGTTCTAGTAATTCGGTATATTTGAGCAACTTTTGTTATTCCATATTCTTTTCCAGATATTATTGCCTGTAATCTTCTTCCTATCTCTCCTCTTATTCCGTGCTTCTTTAATTCCAGGTTACACTTATTATATCATTCTTCTCCTATTGCTTTACTTTTTCCTGCCATAACTCCTCACTAATTCTTAAATTGTTCTATTTTAGAAATTTTTCTTTATTTGTCTATTTATTTTTAGGAATTGGTATTAGTTTATTGGAGGATACTATATGTGCATTCATTCGTAATATTACGGAAAGTTCGATCAAAACTATTTGTTCTGTGAGTTATTTGCCTACTTATTTATGATATTTGGTATAAGGTATTGAAACTAACAAGTGGAATGATTACATAATGCACATATTAGTGAAAGGAGGTACAACATGAGTAATATAGTTCATTCAAATAAAAACAATAACCGTGATAACTTTAGTGTAAGAGGGTTACAAAGGGCCGTTGATGACATATTTGATAGCTTCTTTACAGGATGGAATCCAGAGCTTTCCAGAAGAAGCAACAGTCTATTACCAGCTTGTGACTTTTATGAAACAAAGGAAAGCTATTGCCTCTCATTAGAGTTACCAGGTATTTCCAAAGAAAGCATAGATATTAGTATATCTGGCGATAGCTTAATAGTGAAGGGTGAAAAGACATGTGATAACGAGTCAAAAGATAAGCAGTTTTATCATCGAGAAAGGTACTATGGCTCTTTCTATAGGTCTATTCAGCTTCCAGTAAATGTGGAGCGAGATAAAGTATCTGCTAGTTTTTCAGATGGAGTATTACATGTAACCATACCTAAGTCAGAGAAACACATCAAGAAGATTGATGTAAAGTAACCAGTAAGTGGTAGCAGGCTTCTAGTTTGAGGCTTGCTATTTTGAATCATTATAGATAGAATATAATAAAGTTCTATTGTCTTTGCGTATTTGTTGTACAGATGGTGTAAGGCCTTTGTTGCGTTTAGGTGTTGTTAATAATCTATTAATGGTTCTTATGTTATAATCAAGTTTAGGGGCTTTAATAAGTACGGACTATGACAGAAGCAAATCCAATAGTTACGTTGAAGGTTAAAATTAAAGAATTTAGCTTTAGTAAATTAAAGGCTGGCGAGAGCAATAAATCAGCACACTCTGGTGAAACAATGTATTTCGATCTTCCAAGAATGAACTTTGTTATTAATGGAAAGATTATAGATACAGTTTTAACCTCTGTGTTAATGGAAGGAGCGAAATATCGCAAAAGCAACCTTTTTAATAGTTATGATATATATAGCGCTGAAGCCGCAAGCAAAAAACAAAGAGAAATAGATAAAGATCATG